>NZ_BAAAPM010000008.1:0-68349 GCF_039531145.1 Isoptericola hypogeus | reverse complement strand
CGACGTCAACACGCGCGTGCGGAAGCTGCTCGACGCCCGCAAGGCGTCGTTCCTGGCCATGGACCGCGCGACCGCGGAGTCCGGCATGGAGTACGGCGGGATCACGCCCGTCGGCCTGCCGGGCGACTGGCGCGTGCTGGTGGACGCGCGGTTCGCGGCTCCGGGGACGCTCGCCCTCATGGGGTCGGGGGTGCGCCGCTCGAAGCTGCTCATGCCCGGCGAGCTGCTCTGCGCGATGCCGGGCGTCGAGGTGGTCACCGACCTGGGCGTCGCCCGCTGACCGGGCCCCGGGAACGACGGCGCCCCACCGGGATCGCGAGGATCCAGGCGGGGCGTCGTCGGCGCCTCAGCACTCCGCGCGGCCGCGCCGCCAGTAGCCCATGAACGCGACCGACTTGCGGTCGACGCCCTTGGTCGACACCAGGTAGCGGCGCAGCGTCTTGATCGTGCCGGCCTCGCCGGCGAGCCAGGCGTACAGCACGGTGTCCTGGGCGAGCGGGCGGCCCGACGCGTCGACCGGGACCTCCCACAGGATGTCCTCGTCGATGTCGACGTCGGGCAGCTCGACGTCCAGGTCCAGGCCGGCGGCGGTCACGGCCGGCACCGGCGCGCCGGACGACACCTCCTCGTGCGACGCGCGCACGCCCATCGCGAGCAGGCGGTCGGCGGCGCCCTGCACGGCCGGGACCAGCACCTCGCCGTGCTCGCGCTCCTCGCGCGGCAGCCAGGTGATCCGCACGCCCGCGGGCGCGGCGAGCGTCCAGCGGTCCTCGGCGTGCGGCACCTCGAGGAAGACCTCTCCCACGGCGTCGTCGGGCAGCGACTCGCAGATCGCGGCGATCGCCGGCACCGCCGTCTCGTCGCCCGCGAGCAGCAGCGCGTGGCTGCGCTCCGGCGGGTTGAACTCCAGGCCGCCGTGCGACCCGCCGGTGTAGGCGGCGTTCGGTCCCATGAGCACGAGGGGCGAGCCGGGCTTGGCGCCGTTGGCCCAGCGCGAGGCGGGGCCCGTGTCGCCGTGCAGCACGATGTCGACGTCCACCTCGCGCAGGTCCTGGCGCACCGCCCGGACGGTGTAGGTGCGCAGCGGGTTCCGGCGCTCCTCGGGCAGCGCCCGCCAGGAGGTGAACCAGTCGGGGTTCTGCCGGTCGAGGTACTCCCAGCCGCCGCAGGGGGCGGGCAGCAGGAACTTGATCCGCTGGTCCTTGCCGTTGTCGGCGAACAGGTCGAGGTCGTCGCCGGTGAACGTGATGCGGATGAACGACGGACACAGCCGCGTCACCCGGGAGACCGTGACGTCGAACATGCGGTACGGCTGCTCGGGGGCGGCGTCCGGCGCGGGCTGCTCGGCGCGCTGCGTCGCCTCGACGGTCTGGGTCACGGTGGTAAGCCTAACCTCACCTGGACCGGGCGACGCAACCCCCGTGACCGGTGTCACACCACCCCGGCGCGCACGCCGGTCGAGCCTGTCGAGATCCGGGTCTCGACAGGCTCGACCGGCGTTCAGCCTCAGCCGGACGCGCGGACGACGACCACCGGGCACGCGGCGGTGCGGACCAGCGTGTGCGTCGCGGAGCCGAGCAGGAGCGAGGCGAAGCCGCCGCGGCCCCGGGTGCCGACCACCAGCCGCTCGGCCGTCTCGGCCTCGCGGTGCAGGACCCGCACGACCTGCCCCTCCAGGATCGCGCCGGTCACCTCGACGGCGCCGTCGGCGGCACCCAGCTCCCGCAACCGGTCCTCCACCCGGGCCAGCGCGCGCTCCAGCACGGGGCCGGCGTCGGCCTCGGTGATGTCGTGCGCCTCGTGCTCCGTGGGCCCGCGCGAGACCACCCACTCGGTGACGCCGGGCCGCCAGACCACGACGATCCGCAGCGGGCGGCCGAGCCACCAGGCGGCGTCCGCGGCCGCGTCGAGGGCGAGGCCCGCGGGCTCCGAGCCGTCGAAGCCCACGACGACGGGCGCGTCGGGCGCGACCTCCTGCGGCGGGCCGCCGGCGGGCACGACGACCACGGGGCAGGACGCGTGCGCCGTCACCTGCAGCACCACCGTGCCGCGCATCGCCTCGTAGAGGCCGCCGTGCCGCGTCGCCCCCAGCACGAGGGCGCGCGCGTCCGTCGAGACACCGACGAGCGCCGCGGCCGGCGGCGCGTACTCGACGAACGCCTCGGCGTCCAGCCCCGGCGCGACGTCGCGCGCGAGGGCGGCCGCCTCCTCGACGACGGGCCACGCGCCGGCGTCGCCGCGCTCGCCGAGGTCGGTGCCGTGCGGCCGGGCGGCGACGTCGAGGTCGTGCGCGTCGCGCACGTACACGACGCGCAGCGTCGTGCCGCGCATCCGCGCCTCGCGCGCCGCCCACACCAGGGCGCCCCGCGCAGGCTCGGACGCGTCGTACCCGACGACCACCGGTGCTCCCACCACGTCGCCATCGTCTCTCGCGCGCCCCGCGCTCGAAACCTCAGCGACGACCGCGCAGGTCGCGACCTGCGGTCGCCGGACCTGCCGAGCGGCCCTTCGGCCGGCCCGGCGACCGGGGCCGTCAGGGCGGGCCTGCAGCCCGGGCCGTCAGGCGGCCCGGCCCCGGCTGCGCCAGAGCAGCCAGACGAAGTACGGCGCGCCGAGGAGCGCCGTCCCCAGCCCCGCGGGGATCTGCCCGGGGGCGATGACGAACCGGCCGAGCGTGTCCGCGACGGACACCAGCAGCGCTCCCAGCAGCATCGCGACGGGAAGGACGCGGCCGTGCCGAGCGCCGACGAGTGCCCGGGCGGCGTGCGGCGCCACGAGGCCCACGAAGCCGATGACCCCCACCGCGCACACCGCCGCCGCCGTCGTGAGGGCCGCGGCGCCGAGCAGCACGAGCCGCGAACGGTCCACCGGGACGCCGAGCACCCGCGGCGTGTCCTCGTCGAGGGCCAGCACGTCGAGCTCGCGCCGGTACGTCGCGGCGAGCGGGACCATCACCAGGAGCGCGAGCATCACCGGGAGGAGCTGCTCGAGGCTGCGGCCGTACGTCGACCCGGACAGCCACGTGAGGGCGAGGTTGACGTCCCACGGGGCGACGACCAGCGTCACGAGGGTGATGAGCGCCGTCGTGCCCGCCTGCGCGCCGATCCCCACGAGCACGAGCCGCTCCGAGCCCAGCCCGCCGCGCGCCGACAGGGCGTACACGAGGCCGAAGACGACGACCGCCCCGAGTCCCGCCGCCGCCGACATCGGCCAGATCCCGACGCCGGGCACGAGCAGGATCATCGTCACCGCACCCAGGCCGGCGCCCGACGTCACGCCGAGCAGGCTCGGCTCGGCGAGCGGGTTGCGGCACACCACCTGCACGATCGAGCCCGCGAGCGCGAGCGCCGCCCCCGCGAGCAGCGCCGCGAGCACCCGGGGCACGCGCTGGTCGAGCACGAAGGACACCTGCCGCCCGGCGGTGCCCTGGGCCCAGTTCGCCACGTCGCCCAGGAGGACGATCCGGTCGCCGAGCAGCAGGCCCGCGACGACGGCGGCCGCGAGGGCGGCGACCAGCACGACGAGGACGACGACCACGCGGGCCCGGCTGCGCGGCCGGCCGAGCGCGCCGCGGGCGCCGCGCGCTCCGGCGCCGGAGTCGCGCAGCCGGCGCGCGAGCCACACGAGGATGCCGGCGCCGAGGATGCTCGTGACCACGCCCGTCGGGACGACGATCGACGCCTGGCCGGGCAGCACGACGCGCAGCAGCACGTCGGCGCCGACGACGACCACCACGCCCACGAGGGCGGAGAACGGCAGCAGCAGGACGTGCCGCCCGAGGCCCGGGACGCGTCGACCGACCAGCCGGGCGATCACCGGCGCCGAGAGGCCGACGAACCCGACCGGTCCGGCGACGGTCACCGCGACGGCGGCGAGCCCCACCGCGATCAGCACGGAGAGCACGCGGGTGCGGCGCACGTCGACGCCGAGGACGCTCGCGGCGTCGTCGCCGAGCGCGAGCAGGTCGAGCCGCCGCGCGGCGACGAGCGCGGCCGCGACGCCGACCACCACGACGGGCGTCGCGAGGGCCACCGTCCTGGTGCCGGACTGCACGATGCTGCCGCTGCCCCACGCGAACAGGCCCGTGGTCTCCTGCTCGAAGAGGACCAGGAGCACCATCGTGACGGAGTGCAGGGCGAGCATGATCGCCGACCCCGCGAGCACCAGCCGCGTCGGGCCGTCGGCGCCGCCGCGGGACACCACCAGCACCAGGCCGGCAGCGGCCAGCCCGCCCACGAAGGCGAGGCCGCCCTGGAGGTAGAACGGCACGGAGACGCCGAGGACCGCGACGGCCACGATCGTCACGTACGCGCCCGCGTTGACGGCGAGGGTGTCGGGAGAGGCGAGCGGGTTGCGGGCCACCGACTGCAGGACGGCGCCCGACACGCCGAGCGCCACCCCCACCAGCACGCCCGCGAGCAGGCGCGGCAGCCGGGAGTCGACCAGCACGGCGGCGGTCTCGTCGCTGCGGTCGCCGAGCAGCGCCCGCAGGACGTCGAGCGCGCCGACGTCGGCGGAGCCCTGCGCGAGGTGGAGGGCGCCGACGAGCGCCACGGTGAGCAGAGCGGCGGCGAAGACCACCACGAGGCGCCGGGGCGCCGCGGTGGCCTTCGCCGTGGTGTGGTCGGGCACGGTGATGTCGATTCCGGTGTCGGTCTCGGGTACGGGGCGCGGCGTCGCTGCGCGGGTCACACGAGGGCGTCGACGAGCGCGTCGATGTACGCCGCGCCGGACAGCGGGCCGCCGAACATCCAGATGCCGTCGGGGATGCGGTGCACGTCGCCGGCCGTGACGAACGGCAGCTGCGCCCAGACCTTGTTGTCCTTCAGGCCGTCGGCGAACGGGTCCGCCTCGGAGTCGTTGGCCGCGTAGACGAACTGCACGTCCCCGAGCGCGGTGAGGCCCTCCACGTCGGTCTGCGCCAGGCCGTAGTCCGGGTCGCCGCCCTCGGTCCAGGCGTTCGTCAGCCCGACCTCCTCGCCGAGCGCGCCGAAGAAGGACCCCGGCGTGTACATCCGCACCGAGACGGTGCCGTTGGCGATCCAGCCGTCCGCCATCGCGAACTCGGCGCCCCCGAGGCCGGCGGCCTCGAGCGCGGCGGTGCTCTCGGCGACCTTGGCGTCGAAGTCCTCCAGCGCGGCGGTGGCGGCGTCCTGCGTGCCGGTGACTTCGCCGAGCGTGGTGACCGTGTCGCGCATGTGGCCGATCGGGTCCGCCCCGTCGGAGCCGCGCAGCGCGAGGACCGGCGCGACCTCCTCGATCTGGGCGATGACGTTCTCCGGGATGTCGGTCGTCGTGACCACGAGGTCGGGCTCGAGCGCGGAGATCGCGTCCAGGCTCGGCTCGCCGCGCGTGCCGACGTCGGGCGTCCCGGCGTCGATCGGCGCGACCGTGTCCCACGTGTTGTAGCCCTCGACGTCGGCCTGGCCGGCGGGCTCGACACCGAGCGCGACAAGGTTCTCGGTGAGGCCCCACTCGAGGGAGACGACGGCGGTCGCAGGGGCGTCGAGCGTGTGCTCGCCGCGCTCGTCGGTGTACGTCACCGGGCCGGCGGGGGCCGACGACTCCGGGGCCGCGTCGGCCGTGGGCTCCTCGGTGGTGCCGCACGCGGCGAGGGCGAGCGCCGCGAGCGCTGCGGTGGCGCCGGCGAGCAGGGGGCGGGTGGCGGTACGCATGGGTGTCCTTCGGGTCGGTGCGCGTGCCGGGGCACGGGCAGGCAGGGTCGGGCCGGCGTGGTGCGGGGCCGGGCGTTCAGGGGCTTGGCGGTGCCGGGCTTGGCGGTGCCGGGCTTGGCGGTGCCGGGCTTGGCGGTGCCGGGCTTGGCGGTGCCGGGCTTGGCGGTGCCGGGCTTGCCGAGGGGCGGGACGCCCCGGGTGTCAGGCCGTCGCCGCGACGGCGCGCCGGACGTCGTGCCGCCCCACCGCCTCGCAGCAGGTCCGGCCGGTGATCGGATGGGTGTACACGTCGACGTGGATGCCGTAGACCTCGGTGAGCAGCTCGCCCGTGAGCACATCGTCCGCGCGGCCCGAGGCCCGCACGACCCCCTGGTGCAGCACGACGACGTGGTCCGCCACGGCCGCGGCCTGGTTGAGGTCGTGCAGGACGACGCCCACGGCGACACCGTGCACCGCGGCGAGGTCGCGCACCAGGTCGAGCAGCTCCACCTGGTAGCGCAGGTCGAGGTAGGTGGTGGGCTCGTCGAGGAGGAGCACTCCGGTGTCCTGTGCGAGACAGGTGGCGAGCCACACGCGCTGCAGCTCGCCGCCGGAGAGCTCGTCGACGCCGCGGTCGGCCATGGCGGTCACGCCCGTGACCTCCATGGCGTGCGCGATCGCGCGGGGCCCGTCGGGGTCGGCGGTGCGGAAGCGCCCGCGGTACGGGTGCCGCCCGTAGGCGACGACGTCGCGGACCGTCACGCCGCTCGGCGTGGGCCGGCTCTGCGACAGCAGCGTGACGCGCCGCGCGAAGTCCTTGGGGTGCAGGACGAGGGCGTCCTCGCCGCCCTCGGGCGCCGTGCCGTCGGCCGACTCGTCGTCGACCGCGTGGAGCCGGACCCCGCCGGCATCCGGCCGGTGCAGCCGGGCCAGCGAGCGCAGGAGCGTCGACTTGCCCGAACCGTTCGGCCCGAGCAGGGCGGTGACCGCGCCGCGGCGCAGCTCGATGCCCGCGCCCTCGACGACGGTGCGCTTGTCGTACGACAGGCTCAAATCCTGTCCCGCGAGCGCGACGTCGGCGCGCGTACCGGGCATGGCGTCGGCCACTAAGGTCTGACTCACGTAGGTGAGGCTAACCTTCACGGTCCGATCTGAACACCCCCGGTCCCGTGATCCACCTCACGCGGCGTCGACCCGGACCGACCCGTCGCGCACCGCCTCGACCCGCCGGAGCGTCTGCGGTTGACACCTGCGGGCGGGTACGACAGCGTTGTCATACCTGCTGGTCTAGACCAATGGAGGTTCTGATGACCACGAGAGCTCGGCACCGCACCGGCGCGGCGCTTCTCGCCGCGGCGACGCTCTTCGCCACGGCGGTGGTGGCGCAGCCCGCCACCGCCACGACGCCGGCCGCTACCGCGTCCCGCGACGACCTTCCCACGATCAGCCCCGCACCGCAGGAGGCATGGCGCTCCGGTCGCGACGTCAGGCTCGGGGACGGCGTCGACGTCGTCGTCGGCGACAGCACCGACCCGGCCGCGCTCGACGCACTCGTCACGGCTCTGCGCGCCCACGGCGTCGACCGGGTCCGGACCCGCGACGACTCGGCGCGCGGCCGCGCGGCGCTGCAGATCCGGCTCGGCGACGCCGAGGACGCGAGCGCCCGGGCCGCCGGCGTCACCGTGCCCGAGCACGCCGAGGCGTACGCGATCCGGGTCGAGGCCCGGGGCGGCGGCCACGACCACGGCCGCCAGGCGAAGGGGCTCGACGTGGTGACCCTGGCGGGTTCCGACCCGGCGGGCCAGTTCTACGCCGTGCAGTCCCTGGAGCAGCTCGTCGTCGGCAGCGGGCACCGCGCGCGGATCGCCGGAGCCACCGTCCGCGACTTCCCCGCGATGCCGCTGCGCGGCACGATCGAGGGCTTCTACGGCGAGCCGTGGACCCACGCGGAACGCCTGGACCAGCTCGAGTTCTACGGCGACGTCAAGGCCAACACCTACGTCTACGCCCCGAAGGACGACCCGTACCACCGCGAGCAGTGGCGCGAGGAGTATCCCGCCGAGAAGCTCGCGGAGCTCACCGAGCTCGTCGAGGCCGCGACGGCGAACCACGTGCGGTTCACCTTCGCCCTGTCGCCGGGCAACAGCGTCTGCTACTCCAGCGAGTCCGACATGGCGGCCCTGGAGGCCAAGTTCCAGGCCCTGTACGACGTGGGCGTGCGCGCCTTCAGCGTCCCGCTCGACGACATCGACTACAGCACGTGGGCCTGCGACGCCGACCGCGAGGCCTACGGCGACCCGTCGCCCGCCGCCGCGGGCCGGGCTCAGGCCGACTTCCTCACGCGCGTGCAGCAGGGGTGGATCGAGACGCACGACGGCGCCCAGCCGCTGCAGATGGTGCCGACGGAGTACTACAACACCACCGAGTCGCCGTACAAGGCCGCGCTGCGCGAGATGGACGGCGACGTCGTCGTCATGTGGACCGGCAACGATGTGGTGCCCCAGTCGATCTCGGTCGACCAGGCGATCGAGGCGGACACCGTCTTCGGCGGCCCGACGTTCCTGTGGGACAACTACCCCGTCAACGACTACGGCCAGTCCAGCGGCCGTCTCCTGCTCGCGCCGTACGACAAGCGCGAGCCCGGGTTGTCCGACCACCTCGCGGGCCTGGTGTCCAACCCGATGAACCAGGCCGCGGCGAGCAAGGTCGCCGTCTTCGGCATGCTCGACTTCGCCTGGAACGACCGGGCCTACGACCGCGACCGCAGCTGGGTCGAGGCGATGCGCTACCTCGCGCACGACGACCGTCGGGCCGTGGAGGCCCTGCTCGCCTTCGGCGACCTCAACCACCTGGCCCCGAGCTTCGGCGACCCGTGGCAGCCGCAGGCCCCCGCGCTCGCCGCCGACGTCGAGGACTTCTGGGAGCGCTGGACCTCCGGTGACCGGCAGGCGGCGGTCGACGGGCTGCGCGAGCGGGCCGAGCTGATCGCGTCGGTGCCCGAGACCCTGCGGTCCGGGTCGGTCGACCCGGCGTTCGTCTCGGACGCCGCACCATGGCTCGACGCGAACCAGCTCTGGGGCGACGCGCTCGTCGCGACGCTCGGCGCCGCCCAGGCCGAGCTCGACGGGGACGCGAGCGCCAGGGACGCGCTGCTCTCGGGCGCGCAGGCGTCCGCCGACGCGGCCGCGCAGGTGATCGTCGACCCGCCGGACAACCGGTGGGGCGCGGCGCCGGTCAAGCTCGGCGACGGCGTCCTCGACACGTTCCTCGTGGACCTGGCCGCCGATCTGCGGATCTGACAGCGAGACATCGGGCGTGCCGGGTCGATCCTCATACCCGCTGGATGAGGATCGACCCGGCACCCTCGTTGCCCGGTCGGGGACGGAACGCGTCAGGCGCGCGTCGCCCAGAACGCCACGGCCGACGCGGCGGCCACGTTGAGCGAGTCCACTCCCCCGGCCATGGGGATGCGCACCACGACGTCCGCGGCCGCGACGGCGTCGCGCGAGAGCCCGTCGCCCTCGGTCCCGAGCACCATCGCGAGCCGCTCCGGCGGCTCGACGACCAGGTCGTCCAGCGACACGGCGTCGTCGGCCAGCGCGAGGGCCGCGACCGTGAACCCGTCCTCGGACAGCGCCTGCAGCCCGGCCGGCCACGACTCGAGCCGCGTCCACGGCACCTGGAAGACGGTGCCCATCGAGACCCGCACCGACCGCCGGTACAGCGGGTCGGCGCAGCGCGGCGAGACGAGCACGGCATCGACGCCGAGCGCCGCCGCGCTGCGGAAGATCGCGCCCACGTTGGTGTGGTCGACGATGTCCTCCAACACGGCCACGCGTCGCGCCCCGGCGCCGCCGCGCGCGCCGGCGACCAGCTCGTGCACGCTCGGGAGCGCCGGGCGGTGCATGGCGGCGAGGGCGCCGCGGTGCAGGTGGAACCCGGTGATCTGCTGCACCACGTCGTCCGCGCCGACGTACACGGGCGCGCCCGGGTGCGCGTCGAGCACGTCGGCCATCGAGTCGAGCCACTTGTCGGCCATGAGGAACGACCGGGGCCGGTGGCCGGCCTCGAGCGCGCGCCGGATCACCGACGACGACTCCGCCATGTACAGCCCCTCGGCGGGCTCCCGCGCCGAACGCAGCTTCACGTCCTTGAGGTCGGTGTAGTCGCGCAGCCGCGGGTCGGCGGGGTCGGTCACGCGGACGACGTCCGTGGCGGCATGGGTCTGGTCGGTCGGGTCAGCGGTGCTCACCGGGGCATTCTCCCCCGACGACCTCAGGCGCCGAGCACGTCCTCCAGGGTCCGGGGCGTCGGGGTGGCGCGCCACGCGCCGGGCGTCGTGCCGTGCCGGCGCACGAACGCGCGATGGAACCCGGGGCCGGACTCGTACCCGACGCGCCGCGCCACGGCGGCCACGCTCGCGCCGGGCTCGCGCAGGAGCCGCGCGGCGACGTCCATCCGGTGCCCGGCCACGTAGGTCATCGGGGGCTCGCCGACGACGGCGGCGAACCGCTCGGCGAACACCGACCGCGAAGCCCGCGCCTCGGCCGCGAGCGACCCCAGCGTCCAGGGGGCGGCCGGGTCGGCGTGCACCGCGCGCAGCACCGGCCCCAGCGCGGGGTCGCGCAGCGCCGCCAGCCAGCCCGACGCGGGCTCGTCAGACTCCAGCCATCCCCGGATCGCGTGCACCAGCACGACGTCGGCGAGGCGCGCGGTCACGACGTCCGTGCCCGGCCGGGGGTGGCGCGCCTCGTGGCCGATCGCCTCGACGACGGCGCGCACCCAGCCGCGCTCGGGGCCCTGGGCCTCCTGCGGGGCGCGCAGCACCGGCGGCAGGCTCGCCAGCAGGCGGCCGACCCCGGGGTCGGCGAAGCCCACCGCCCCGCAGATCAGGGTCGCCGGCCGGCCGCCGCCGTCGATCCGCAGCTGCTCGTAGCGCTCGGCCACGACGGTGCGCTCGACCTCCCAGAGGCCGGAGGCCGGGTCGTCGGGGCCGCCGGTGATGCGGTGGCCGGTGCCGTGCGGCACCAGCACGAGATCCCCCGGCGCGAGGTCGTACGTCTGGCCGTCCACGTCGACGACGGCGCGCCCGGTGAGCAGCAGGTGGTACATCAGGATGCCCGGCAGGGCCGGCAGCGCGATCCCCCACGGCTCGCTGAACCGGCCCGTGGAGCAGAACACGCCGGCCATCTCGAGGTCGCCGAGCACGTCGGCCCACGGGTCGTCCCGGCGGGGCTCGGTCAGGACCGCCGTGTCGGGCACGATCGACCCCGAGTTCTGCGTCATCACCCCATGGTCGAGCGTTCGGGACGATCGGTCAAGAGTTCCGGCGGAAGGCTCATTGTCCGTCCGGCGCCGGCCCTCCAGGCTGGGAGCACCGCGGGGCCACGACGGCCCCCAGCCCGGAAGGAGACCGATCATGGACGTTCTCGTGGTAGGAGCGACGCGGGGCACCGGCCTCGCCGTGACCCGGCGGCTCGTCGCCGAGGGGCACACCGTCACCGCGTTCGGCCGGACGGCGAGCGCCGCCTTCGCCGTGCCGGTAGGTGGGCCCGGCGTCGTCCGCCCCGTCGACGGCGACGCCCTGGACCCGGACGCCGTCACGAAGGCCGTCGCGGGGCACGACGCCGTCGTCGTCACGCTCGGCATCTCCGACAACCCGCTCGCGGTCCAGTGGCTGCGCCGGGCGAGCACCGCGTTCGACGTGCGCTCCCGGGGCACCGCGGTCGTGATCGGTGCCATGCGCGAGACCGGGGTGCGCCGCCTGGTCGCGCAGACCACGTACGGACTGGGCGACTCGTGGCGGCACCTGGACCTCCCGTGGAAGCTGGTGTTCCGGTTCGTCATCGGGCGGCAGTTCGCCGACTCCGCCCGGCAGGAGGAGGCGGTGCGCGCGAGCGGCCTCGACTGGACGATCGTGCGGCCCGTCTCGCTCACCGACGCCGACGCGGCCGCGGAGCCGGAGGCGCCGGCCCACGTCACGACCGACGACACCCGGCGCGGGCTCAAGGTCTCCCGCGCGCAGCTCGCGGGCGCGCACGCCGGCGCCCTCGCCGACCCTGCGACGATCGGCGCCACGCTGAGCGTCTCGGCCTGACAGGCCTCCGCGAGAGCGCATGGACACCCTTCCGTGACGCGATCCCTGCCGCCGACGGGGTTGCCCGGCGTTTGCTCGGCGGCAGAGATCGCGTCATGGAAGGGACGTCACGCACGGGTGGACCGCGGGGGCAGATGTCGGGGGCGCGTCCTATCCTCGCCGACGTGACGCACGCCCCCGCCCCCGCGCCCGCCGTGGTCGTCCGCGACCGCGTGCCCGCCGACCTGCCCGCGCTCGCGGAGGTCCTCGCCGCGCAGCGGCCGGCCTCCGGCTACCCGCACCGGTGGCCGCTGCCCTTCCCCGTCGAGGAGTTCCTCGTGCGCCCGGACGAGGAGCGCGCGTGGGTCGCGGAGTCCGGCGGCCGGATGCTCGGGCACGTCAGCGTCACCACCGTGCCCGACGACCGGTACGGGGCCATCTGGTCCGCCGGGGCGGGCCGCCCGGTCGCCGAGCTGGGCTGCGTGTCCGTGCTCTTCGTCGCCCCCGCTGCCCAGGGCCGCGGCGTCGGCGGCGCGCTGCTCGACGTCGCCGTGGCGCACCTGCGCGACCAGGACCGCACCCCCGTCCTCGACGTCGACGACCGCGACGGCGTGGCGCACGCCGTCTACCTGCACCGCGGGTGGCGCGTCGTGGGCGAGGCCAGGTTCGACTGGCAACGGCCCGAGGCGCCGCCCGCCCGGCTGCTCGTGCTGCCCTGAGGCGGCACGGCGGGCGGCGGACGACGCCCCGTCGTCGTGAGCCCGGGGCTAGACCCCCGCCGGGCCGACCACCACGTCCTCCTCGTCCACGGCGGGGGCGCTGAACTGCGACTCGTACAGCCGGGCGTACGCCCCGCCGGCGGCGAGCAGCGTGTCATGGTCGCCCTGCTCCACGATCTGCCCGTGCTCCATCACCACGATGGTGTCGGCGTCGCGGATCGTGGACAGCCGGTGCGCGATGACGAACGACGTGCGGTTCGCCCGCAGCGCGTTCATCGCCTGCTGCACCAGCACCTCGGTGCGGGTGTCGACCGAGCTCGTCGCCTCATCGAGCACGAGGATCTCCGGGTCGGCGAGGAACGCGCGGGCGATGGTCAGCAGCTGCTTCTCGCCCGCGGACAGAGCCGTCGCCTCGTCGTCCAGCACGGTGGCGTACCCGTCGGGCAGCGTGCGCACGAACGGGTCCACATGCGTGGCCTCCGCGGCGGCGAGGAACTCCTCCTCGCCCACCGTGGCGTCGTCGCGGACCCCGTACCGCAGGTTCTCCTCGATGGTCCCCTTGAACAGCCAGGTGTCCTGGAGCACCATGCCGATCCGCGAGCGCAGGTCGTCCCGCGTCATCGCGCGGCTGTCCACGCCGTCCAGCGTGATCCGGCCCTCGTTCACCTCGTAGAACCGCATGAGCAGGTTCACCAGCGTCGTCTTGCCGGCGCCCGTCGGTCCGACGATCGCGATCGTCTGGCCCGGCTCCGCGACGAGATCCAGGTGCTCGATGAGCGGCGTCGCGGGGTCGTAGGAGAACGACACGTCCTCGAACGCGACCCGGCCGCGCACGTGCGCCAGCCGGCGCGGCTCGTCCGGGTCCGGGCTCTGCTCGGGGGCGTCCAGCAGCTCGAACACGCGCTCCGCCGACGCGACGCCGGACTGGAGCAGGTTCATCATCGACGCGATCTGCGTCAGCGGCTGCGTGAACTGGCGCGAGTACTGGATGAACGCCTGCACGTCGCCCAGGGAGAGCTGGCCGGAGGCCACGCGGAGGCCGCCGACGACGGCGACCACCACGTAGTTGAGGTTCGCCAGGAAGCCCATCGTCGGCTGCATCGTGCCGGAGATGAACTGCGACTTCCGGGACGCGTCGTACAGCGCGTCGTTCTCCGCGCCGAACTTCGCCGCGGCCGCCTCCTGCCGCCCGTAGACCTTGACCAGCGAGTGCCCGGTGAACATCTCCTCGACGTGGGCGTTGAGCCGGCCGGTGGCCGCCCACTGGGCCACGAACTGCGGCTGCGACCGCTTGGCGATCTGCATCGTGAGGATCACGGACAGCGGCACGGTGACGAGCGCGACGAGCGCCAGCACCCACGAGATCCAGAACATCATCCCGAGCACGCCGATCACCGTGAGCACGGACGTCACGAGCTGCGCGAGCGTCTGCGTCGTCGTCTGCGCCACGTTGTCGATGTCGTTGGTGACGCGCGAGAGGATCTCGCCCTTGGCCTGCTTGTCCACGTAGCTCAGCGGGATGCGGTGGAGCTTGGCCTCCACCTCGTCGCGCAGCCGCCGCATCGTGTTCTGCACCGCGATCGTCATGATCCGCGCCTGCAGCCACCCGAAGAGGAAGGCGCCCAGGTAGATGGCGAGCACCCACATCAGGATCTCGGAGAGCCGGGTGAAGTCGACCCCCTGGCCGACGACGACACCGTTCATCGAGGCGAGCATGTCCGCCTGGGTCGTGTCGCCGGAGGCGCGCAGGCCCTCGACCACCTGGTCGATCGGTGTCCCGGCGGGGACCTGGGGCGACTCGATCGCCTTGCCGACCACGCCCGCGAAGATGACGTTGGTCGCGTCGCCCAGGATCTTCGGGCCCACGACGGTGAGCGCCACCGAGACGACGCCGCACAGGGTGAGCAGGACGACGCGCGCCCGCTCGGGTCGCATCACCCGCGCGAACCGCTTGAGCGACCCGGTGAAGTCCATCGCCTTCGCGCCGGGAGCCCCGCCGCCCATGCCCATCGGGCCGCCGCCGCGGGGGCCGCCGGCGGGACGCGCGCTCGCTGCCGGCGCCTTGCGTTCCGTGCTCATGCCGGGCTCCTCTCGCATGACCGCTGCGGTGCCTCGCTCCGCCAGCCCTCGTTCCTCGCGCTCGCTCCGCGGGGGCTCCTCGCGCTCATGCCGCCTCCTCGAGGGACATCTGGGAGGAGACGATCTCCTGGTAGGTCTCGTTGTCGGCGAGCAGCTCGGTGTGCGTGCCGCGCCCGACGATGCGGCCGTGGTCCAGCACGAGGATCTGGTCCGCGTCACGGATGGTCGCCACCCGCTGGGCGACGACGAGGACGGTCGCATCCTGCGTGCGCGGTCTCAGCGCCGCGCGCAGCCGCGCGTCCGTGCTGTAGTCGAGCGCCGAGAACGAGTCGTCGAACAGGTAGACCCACGGCCGACGCACCACGGCGCGCGCGATCGCGAGCCGCTGCCGCTGGCCGCCCGAGAACGTGGTGCCGCCCTGCGCCACCGGCGCCTCGAGGCCCTCGGGGAGCGCCTCGACGAAGTCGCGTGCCTGCGCGATCTCCAGCGCGGCCCACATCTCGTCCTCGGTCGCGTCGGCCTTGCCGTAGCGCAGGTTGTCGGCGATGGTGCCGCTGAACAGGAACGCCTTCTGGGGCACCAGCCCGAGCAGGGAGCCCAGGTCGCCGGAGGCCAGGTCGCGCACGTCGACGCCGTCCACGAGCACCCGCCCGCCGGTCACGTCGAAGAGCCGTGGCACCAGGTTGAGCAGCGTCGTCTTGCCCGCGCCGGTGGAACCGATGATCGCGGTCACCCGGCCGGGCGACGCAGTGAACGTCAGGTCGTGCAGCACCGGCTCGTCCGCGCCCGGGTACCGGAACTCGACGCCCTCGAACCGCACCTCGCCGCGCGGCCCCTCGCCGTCGGACAGGGAGGTGAGGCCGACCGCGGCAGCCGGCTCCGTGACCGAGGTCTCGGTGCCGAGCACGTCGCTGATGCGGCCCGCCGCCACCGAGGCGCGCGGCACCATCATCACCATCATCGTCGACATCATGACGGCCATGAGGATGTACATGATGTAGCTGAGGAAGGCCATGAGCGCGCCCACCTGCATCTGGCCGTTGTCGATCCGCTGCGCGCCGAACCACAGCACCGCGACGCTCGAGGCGTTCATGATCAGCATGACCATCGGGAAGGCCAGCGCCATGAGCTTGCCGGCGTTCAGCGACGTGTCGTAGAGCGCCTCGTTGGTGGCGCCGAACCGCTCCAGCTCGCGGCGCTCGCGGACGAAGGCGCGCACGACGCGCAGGCCGGTGATCTGCTCGCGCAGCACGCCGTTGATCGCGTCGATGCGCTTCTGCATCGCCTTGAAGTACGGCACCATCCGCCACATCAGCAGCCCCATGGCGATGCCCAGGACCGGCACCACGACGAGCAGCAGCGCGGACAGCTCGACGTCCTCCTGCAACGCCATGATGACGCCGCCGACCAGCATGATCGGCGCCATCACCATGATGGTGAAGGTCATGAGCACGACCATCATCACCTGCTGCACGTCGTTGGTCGTGCGGGTGATGAGCGACGGCGCGCCGAACTGGCCGAGCTCACGCGCGGAGAATCCCTGCACGGAGTCGAACAGGTCGCGCCGCACGTCGCGGCCGAGCGCCGTGGCGGCCCTGGCCCCCAGGAAGACCGCGCCGACGGCGCAGACGACCTGGGCGAGGCTCACGACCAGCATCCAGCCGCCCACGCGCATGATGTAGCCGGTGTCGCCCTGCGTCACGCCGTTGTCGACGATGTCCGCGTTGAGCGACGGCAGGTAGAGGGAGGCCAGCGTCGCGAGCAGCTGCAGCGCGAGCAGCAGCCAGACGGCTCCGGCGTACGGGCGCAGATAGGTCCGCGCCAGGGAGACGAGCATCAGAGGCTCCTGGGGTGGTGAGGCGGTGGTGTCGCCGGGCGGCGCGGCTGCGGGTTCGCCCGGTTCATGGCTGGGGTTCCTCGGTCCGATCCTGCGCGATGCCGTGCACGAGCGCATCGGCGACGACGCTCGCCGACGGAGCGGGCACGAGGTGATCGATCCGTCCGTGCGTGCCGGCGATGCTCGCCTCGAGCAGGGCGATCGCGACGTCGAGCGGCACCCGGAGGCGGTGCGCGTCGGGGGCGAGCACGCTCGTCAGACCCTCGACGGTGGCCCGGCGCTGCAGCTCCCGCTGCTCCAGGAGGTGGGAGCGGAAGTCCCGCACGTGCTCCGGCGGCGTCCCGCCGCCCGTGCGGTGGTGCAGCATCCGCAGCACACTCATCCAGCGCACGACGTCGGCCATGCGGCGCCGTCCGAGCTCGATGACCTCGGTGAGCCGGTCCTCGAGCGGGAGGGTCCTGTCGATCGCGGCCAGCTCGGTCCGCGTCTCCTCGGGCCCGGAGGCCCGGTGCAGACCCTCGACCGCGACGGCGCCCACGAGCGTGAGCTTGTCGCCGAAGGCCCGGAAGATCGTGCCCTCCGCGACCCCGGCGGCGTCGGCGAGCTCGCGGCTCGTGACGTCGACGCCGCGCTCGCCGACCAGCGGCAGCACGGCGTCGACGATCGCCGCGCGGCGGTCGTCCGGGGTCATCGGTGCGGCGCGACCGCCCACGCCCGGCGCCGGCCCGCCCGGCGGTGCTGCGTCCTGTGGCGACATGACCGCCACCCTAGATGAGTGAGCACTCACTCCGCAACGGGGTGCTCGGCACCTCCGCCCGGTCGGAACGTCGGCGGCCGGCCCGCGCGACGCCGACGCACGACGAGGGGCCGCCATCCGTGCCGGATGACGACCCCTCGCGTACCGCGCGCCGCCCGTCGCGGGCGGGCGGTCACTGCTGCTGCGGCGGCTCCTCCTGCTCGCCCCCGAGCGTGCGCGGCTCGGGCCCCGGGACCGGCGGCACCGGCGGCCGCTCCCCCGAGGGGCGCTGCCCGCGCGTCGCGCCCGGGTCGAACGGCGCGCCCGAACGGGTGCCCGCGCTGGTCGCGTCGGCCGTGGCCGCCTCGGCCTGCCGGCGCGCCTCGGCGAGGGCCTCGCCCGGGTCGGTGAGGGCCGACTCGCCCAGCATGGAGCTGCGCCGCCGCTGCGCCTCCGCGTCCTCGTCCTCGGCAGCCGCCGCCGAGGGCGGCGCGGGGATCCCGGGCGTGCCCGGCACTCCCCCGAAGCCCTGGGCGATCGAGCCGAGCGCCGCCGTGAACTCCGTCGGCACGACCCACAGCTTCGAGGCGGTGCCGTTGGCGATCTGGGGAAGCATCTGCAGGTACTGGTAGGCGAGCAGCTTGGGGTCGGCGTCGCCGGTGTGGATGGCGTCGAAGACCTGCAGGATCGCCCGCGCCTCGCCCTCGGCCGTGAGGATCGCCGCCTGGGCGTTGCCCTCCGCCCGCAGGATCTGGGACTGCTTCTCGCCCTCGGCCGTGAGGATCTGCGACTGCTTGACGCCCTCGGCCGTGAGGATCGTCGCGCGGCGGTCGCGCTCGGCGCGCATCTGCTGCTCCATCGCGCCCTGCACGCTCTGCGGCGGGTCGATCGACTTGAGCTCGACGCGGTTGACGCGCACGCCCCAGCGCCCGGTCGCCTCGTCCAGCACGCCGCGCAGCTGGCCGTTGATCTGGTCGCGGCTGGTCAGCGTCTGTTCGAGGTCCATGGACCCGACGACGTTGCGCAGCGTGGTGACCGTGAGCTGCTCGATACCGGTGATGTAGTTCGCGATCTCGTACACCGCCGACTTCGGCTCGGTCACCTGGAAGTAGATGACGGTGTCGATGCTCACCACGAGGTTGTCCGACGTGATCACCGGCTGCGGCGGGAACGAGACGACCTGCTCGCGCAGGTCTACCTTGGCACGCACCTTGTCGATGAAGGGCACCAGCCAGTGCAGGCCCGGCTCGAACGTCTTGCTATAGCGTCCGAGCCGTTCGATGACCTGCGCGGTGGCCTGTGGTACGACCTGCACCATCTTGAAGAGCGCCACGACCACGAAGACGACGAGTGCGAGGATGACGATCCACAACACGATGGTGCTGGCGGAGGGGTCGGACACGAGGGTCCCTTTCTGTCGACGTCGAACAGGGGCGCCGGCGGGCCGGCGGGTGGTGCGGGACGTGCGCGACGCCCGGCCGCGGTGACGCGGGCCGGGCGCCGATCAGGCGCTGTGCTCGGGCTGGGAGCGGGTGGACCCGGCGGGCTCGACGACGGCGGTGGCGCCGTCGATCCGCACCACGCGCAGCTCGGCGCCCTCGGGCACGCGGCCCGTGGAGTCGGGCACGCCGTCGTCGACCAGGCGGGCACTCCAGACCTCGCCCATGAGCTTGACGCGGCCGCCGGCCTCGGTGACCTCCGTGATCGCCACGGCGGGCCGCCCCACGTGGGCGGCGGCGTTCGTCTCGACGAGGGGGACCCGCTGACGCAGATGCTGCAGCAGCCAGGGCCGCAGCACGAAGAGCAGGAGCAGGGCGGTCACGCACGCGACGACGAACTGCAGCCACACCGGCCCGCCCGCCGCCGCGGTGACGGCCCCGCCGAGGGCGCCGCCCGCGAGCATGATGAAGACGAGGTCGAGCGACAGCATCTCGACGGCGGCGAGCACCAGCGCCGCGCCGACCCACCACAGCCACGAATCCATGGTCACCTCCGCCCGACCCCGGGCCGGGACCCTAATGTCGCGGCCACGAGGTTTTGCACAGACTTTACCAACCAAACCCCGTGCGCGGGAACACTCAGCGCCCGGCGGGTCGGGCGGCGCGCGCGAGCCAGCGCCCGCCGCCGTGGGCCACCATGAGGGGGATGCCGAAGGCCGCCGACAGGTTGTCCGCGGTGAGCACCTCCTCGATCGGCCCGGCCGCCTGCACGGAGGCGTTGCCCATCAGCAGCAGGTGGGTGAAGCCCGGCGGGATCTCCTCCACGTGGTGGGTCACCAGGACCAGCACGGGCGAGGCCTCGTCGGCGGCGAGCTCGGAGAGCGCCGCCACGAGCTCCTCGCGCCCGGCCAGGTCCAGCCCGGCCGCGGGCTCGTCGAGGAGCAGGATCTCCGGGTCGGTCATGAGCGCCCGCGCGATCTGCACGCGCTTGCGCTCCCCCTCGGACAGGGTGCCGTAGTGCCGGTCGGCGAGGTCGGCGACGTCGAACGCCGCGAGCAGGTCCTTGGCGCGCTGCTCGTCGAACTCCTCGTAGGCCTCCTGCCATCGGCCGGTCACGCCGTACGCGGCGGTGAGCACGACGTCGCGCACCCGCTCGTGGCCGGGGATCCGCTCCGCGAGCGCCGCGGACGAGAAGCCGATGCGCGGGCGCAGCTCGAACACGTCGACGCGGCCCAGCCGCTCCCCCAGCAGGTCGGCGGTGCCCGACGTCGGGTGCGAGCGCCCCGCGAGGATCTGCAGCAGCGTCGTCTTGCCCGCGCCGTTCGGGCCCAGGACGACCCAGCGCTCGCCCTCGTTCACCTGCCAGTCGATGCCGCCGAGGAGGGTGGAGGTGCCGCGTCGGACGGTGACGCCCTTCAGGTCGAGAACCGCGCTCATGAGGCCCGACCCTACCCGAGCGACCGGCGCCTCCCGGCACCCGCGCGCCGGGTCCGGCGCTCGTCGTCGGGCACCTCCTCCGGTGCCTCCGCGCGCGCCCGGCGCACACCCCGACAGGCGCCGCGACCTGCCCGGCGACCGGCCACGGGCCCAATGGGACGGACCGCCCTGCGGGGGTCCAACCCGAACGTCTACTGTGTGGCGGGTGGACGCCGACCCGAACGCCCTGCCGCGCAGCGTGGTGCTGGCGCTGTGGCTCGGATCCGTGGGCGCCGCCCCCGGGCTGGTGGTGCGCAGCGTGCAGGACGACGACGAGCCGCACACGGTCACGGGCCTGCCGGGCTCGGCTTCCGGCCTCGGCGACGCGGGCCTCAAGGAACTCGTCGCGTCCTGGTCCGCGGGCCCCCGCGAGGTGTGCGCGCTGCTCCCCGCGCCCGGCGACCCGGGCGGCGTCCCGGCCGCGGCCAACCCCGGCGCGACGGACGCCGGCGAGTGCGTGGTCGTCACCACCCCCGCCGGGTCGTTTGCCGCCGTCCCGGAGGTCACGGCCTTCGGCAGCGCCCTCGAGCCGGGCCACCTGGTCCGCTGGGAGGTCGTCCCGGTGCCGGCCTGGTCCACCCTCGTTGCCGGCGCGCTCGGTTCGCTCGCCGACGCCGAGCGCGAGCTCCGTACCAACCTCGTGGTCGCGACGGACGCGCTCGACACCCTCGACGTGGCCCGGTGGCGCGACGACGCCGCCGACGCCATCGAACGGGTGCGGCGCACCACCACCGCCGGCTGGCCGGTCCCCACGCTCGACGGCCGCCGCGCCCGGGTGCTGCAGCTGGCCACGAAGCTCCTGGCCATCGTCGACCTCGCCACCGCCGACGACGGGGGCGCGGTCAACCTGTGGCAGTCCGACCAGCGCTCCACGGCGCTGCGCGAGGTCGAGCGCACGGCCCGGCACGCCCTGTCCGCCGCGACCTACGCCACGCTCCCCGGCTGACCCGCCGACGGCCCGGGCCGCGCGTCCGAGGCCTACCGAAGGTCACCACCCGAGGCCGGCCTCGACCGGCTCAACCAGCGGGTGCTGCCAGGACGGCCCGGTAGACGTCCATCGTCCGCTCGGCGATCGCCGACCACGCGAAGTGCTCCTCGGCTCGACGACGGCCCGCGGCCCCCATCACGGCGGCGCGGGCCGGGTCCTCGACGGCGGCGGTGAGCGCCGCGGCGAGGTCGGCCACGAACCGCTCCGGGTCCACGGGCGTCCCCGTCCCGTCGTCCGCCTGCTCGATCGGCACCAGCGCGCCCGTGACACCGTCGTCGACGACCTCGGGGATGCCGCCCGTCGCCGTGCCGACGACCGGCAGCCCGACCGCCATCGCCTCCAGGTTGACGATCCCCAGCGGCTCGTAGACGGACGGGCACACGAAGACCGTGCACGCCGCGAGCACGGCGACGAGGTCGGGTCGCGGCAGCATCTGCTCGATCCACACGACGCCCGCCTCCTCGGACGAGCCGGACGGCCCGGACGACCCGCCGCGCGCACGCCGCAGGTCGTCCACCAGCGCGCGCACCTCCGCCAGGATCTCGGGGGTGTCCGGGGCGCCCGCGCACAGCACCAGCTGCACCTCGCGCGGCAGCCGGGCGGCGGCCCGCAGCAGGTAGGGCAGGCCCTTCTGCCGGGTGATGCGGCCCACGAAGACCACCGCCGGGCGCTCGGGGTCGATGCCCAGCTCGCGCACCACGCGCTCCGCCGCCGCGTCGCCGGCGGGCGGGCGCTGCCAGCCCGCGAGGTCGATGCCGTTGTGCACCACGTGCACGCGCGCCGGGTCGAGCTCGGGATAGACCCGCAGGATGTCGGCCCGCATGCCCGCCGACACGGCGATCACGCCCGCCGCGCCGTGGTACGCCGTGCGCTCCGCCCACGACGACAGCGCGTACCCGCCGCCGAGCTGCTCGGCCTTCCAGGGCCGCAGGGGCTCCAGCGAGTGCGCCGTGACGACGTGCGGCGCCCCGTGCAGCAGCGAGCCGAGGTGGCCCGCGAGGTTGGCGTACCAGGTGTGCGAGTGCACGACGTCGGCCCCCGCCACGTCCGCGGCCATCTCCAGGTCGACGCCGAGCGTCCCGAGCGCCGGGTTCGCATGCGCGAGCCTCGCCGGCACCGCGTAACCCGTGACGCCGCCGTCGCCCGGGTCGGGGCGCTCGCCGTCGAAGCAGCGGACCCGGACGTCCGCATGGGGACGCAGCACGGCCGACAGCTCGGCCACGTGCACCCCCGCCCCTCCGTAGACGTGGGGCGGGTACTCGCGGGTCAGCAGGTCGACCCGGACCGGGGTGCTCGACCCGATGCCCGGCGACGTGCTCGGCGGCGTGCTCACGCCGCCCAACCTATCGCCCGGGGGCCGACCCGCCCGGGCGGACCCGGGACGGATCCGAGGTCGTGGCCGGTCCGCGGCGGGTGTCGCGCCGGGTCGCGCGGCGCGGCGACCGCCGAGGTCCTAGGGTCGGGGCATGGTGACGTCGCACCCCCGCGTGCTCGCGATCGTCCTCGCCGGCGGCGAGGGGAAACGGCTCATGCCACTGACGGCGCACCGCGCGAAGCCCGCGGTGCCGTTCGGCGGGATCTACCGGCTGGTGGACTTCGCCCTGTCGAACCTCATCAACTCGCACTACCTGCAGGTCATCGTGCTGACGCAGTACAAGTCGCACTCGCTGGACCGGCACATCTCCAAGACGTGGCGGATGTCGGCGCTGCTGGGCAACTACGTCTCGTCGGTGCCCGCGCAGCAGCGCGTCGGCAAGCACTGGTACCTCGGCAGCGCCGACGCGATCTACCAGTGCCTCAACATCATCGACGACGAGCGGCCCGACATCGTCGTCGTGCTGGGCGCCGACCACGTGTACCGGATGGACTTCTCCCAGATGGTCGACGCGCACGTGTCCTCGGGCGCCCGGGCCACCGTCGCGGCGATCCGGCAGCCGATCTCGTTCGCGGACCAGTTCGGCGTCATCGACGTCGAGCCGGACGACCCGACGCGGATCCGCGACTTCCTCGAGAAGCCCGTCAACCCCGTGGGACTCCCCGACTCCCCCACCGAGATCCTCGCGTCGATGGGCAACTACGTGTTCGACGCCGACGCCCTGGTCGAGGCGGTCACGAAGGACTCGTCCGACCCCGACTCCCGGCACGACATGGGCGGGGACATCGTCCCGGCGTTCGTCGCCGAGGGCACGGCCGGGGTGTACGACTTCATCCGCAACGACATCCCCGGCTCCACCGACCGCGACCGCGACTACTGGCGCGACGTCGGCACGATCGACGCCTACTTCGAGGCCAACACGGACCTCATCGCCGTGCAGCCGGTGTTCAACCTCTACAACATGGACTGGCCGGTGTACACGGGGTACACCGGGCTGCCGCCGGCGAAGTTCGTGCACGCCGGCGCCGGGCGCCTCGGGCACGCCGCCGACTCGATCGTCTCGCCTGGTGTCCTCATCTCCGGCGCGACGGTCGCAGGGTCCATCCTGTCCCCGGGCTCGCACCTGCACTCCTGGGCCACCGTCACGGACTCCGTCCTGATGGACAACGTCCAGGTGCAGCGGCACGCCCAGGTCCACCGCGCCATCCTCGACAAGAACGTGGTGGTGGGCGAGCGGGCACGCGTCGGCGTCGACCACGAGCAGGACCGGGCCCGCGGGTTCACCGTCACCGACTCGGGGATCACCGTCGTCCCGAAGGGCACCGTCCTTGCCTGACCCCACGCACCTCGACCGTCCCGCGCACGACCCCCACCCCGCCCCGCCCGCTCCCCGCCGGCTCGTGGTGACCGACGTCGACTCGACGTTCATCACGGCCGAGGTCATCGAGCTGATCGCCGACCACGCCGGGACGCGCGCCGAGGTGGCCGCCGTGACCGAGCGGGCCATGCGCGGCGAGCTCGACTTCGCCGGGTCGCTGCGCGAGCGCGTCGCGACCCTGGCCGGCGTGCCCGTCTCGGCCCTCGACGCCGTGCGCGCCGAGCTCGAGCTAACGCCGGGCGCCGCCGAGCTGCTCGCCGAGACCCGCCGCCGCGGCTGGGAGTTCGGCCTCGTCTCGGGCGGGTTCGCCGAGATCCTGGAGCCGCTCGCCGCGTCGCTCGGGATCCGGCTGTGGCGCGCCAACCGGCTCGAGGTCTCCGGCGGGGTGCTCACCGGCCGCACGCTCGGGCCGGTGATCGACCGGGCGGACAAGGCCGCGACGCTGCGCCGCTGGGCCTCCGAGTGCGGGATCGCGATGATCGACACCGTCGCGGTGGGCGACGGCGCGAACGACCTCGACATGATCGAGGCCGCCGGCATCGGGATCGCCTTCGCCGCCAAGCCCCTCGTGCGGGCGCAGGCGCCGTTCAGCATCGACGGCCCGCGGCTGGACGCCGTGCTCGACGTCGTCGACGAGGTGGACGCCGCCGCCGGGCGCCCGCCGGCCCCCTGACACCGCGCGGTCCCCGCCCTCGGGCGGCGTCCGGCCTGATGGTCGCGGCGCAGCCGTAGCGGCCCGGACCGCGCCGCGGGAGGATCGTGGGATGGCGACCACCGTCGAGACCAACGCGCTCAACACGATCGACGAGTCCGAGCGGCACGGGCGCCCGCGCGACCTGTTCTGGCCCTGGTTCGCGGCGAACGTCTCCGTGCTCGGGCTGGGGTACGGGTCGTACCTGCTCGCGTTCGAGGTGTCGTTCGCCCAGGCGGTGGCGGTCGGGGTCGTCGGGATCGTCGTCTCGTTCCTCTTCTGCGGGTTCGTCTCGCTCGCCGGCCGGCGCGGCTCGGCGCCGACGATGGTGCTCAGCCGCGCCGCGTTCGGGGTGCGCGGCAACGCCCTGCCGTCGCTGCTGTCCTGGGTGCTGACGGTGGGCTGGGAGACGGTGCTGGTCTCGCTCGCCACGCTCGCGACCGCGACCGTGCTGGGCACCCTCGGCTGGGGCGGCGGCACGGTCACGCAGGCGGTGACGCTCGGCGTCGTGGCGCTCGTCGTTGTCGCCGCCGGGGTCTTCGGGTTCCAGCTCGTGATGCGCCTGCAGCAGGTGATCACGGTGCTGACGGCGGTGCTCACCGTCGTGTACGTGGTGCTGGTCGCCGGCCACGTGGACTGGGCCACCGTCGCGTCGATCCCGCCGGGCACCGCCCCGCAGGTCGTGGGCGGGCTGGTCTTCATGATGACCGGGTTCGGGCTCGGCTGGGTGAACATGGCCGCCGACTACTCCCGCTACCTGCCCCGCTCGGCCTCCGGGCCGGGCGTCGTCGGCTGGACGACGTTCGGCGCCTCCCTGCCGCCCGTGCTCCTGCTGGTCGCGGGGCTGCTGCTCGCCGGGTCCGACCCCGCGCTGGCGGACGCGATCGGGACCGACCCGATCGGCGCGCTCGCGGTGCTGCTGCCGACGTGGTTCCTCGTGCCGTTCATGCTCGTCGTGCTGGCGGGGCTCGTCGGCGGCGCGGCGCTCGACATCTACTCCTCCGGCCTGGCGCTGCTGTCCCTGGGGCTGCCCGCGCCGCGCTGGGCCGCCGCGGCGATCGACGGCGTCCTCATGGTGCTCGGCGCGATCTACGTCGTCTTCGTCGCCGACGAGTTCTTCGGCCCGTTCCAGGGTTTCCTCATCACCCTCGGCGTCCCGATCGCCGCGTGGTGCGGGGTGCTGCTCGCCGACATCGCGCTGCGGCGCCGCGACTACGCGGAGCGGGACCTGTACGACCCCGCCGGCAGGTACGGGCGGGTGCGCTGGTCGGCCGTCGGGCTCGTGGTGATCGGCACCGCGATCGGGTGGGGCCTGGTCACCAACACCTACGCCGGCTGGCTCGCCTGGCAGGGCTACCTGCTGGGGCCGCTCGGCCTCGGCGGTCGCACGGGCACGTGGGCGGGCGCGAACGTCGGCGTGCTGGTGGCGCTCGCGCTCGGCTTCGTCGTCACCCTGGCGGTCACCGCCCGCTCGGTGCGGCGGCAGGAGGAGCGGTGAGCGCCGGGGCGCCAGGCCCGGCGGCCGAGGCCGAGCCGGCGGCGGGCGACGCACGGCTCGTCGTCGTGGACATGCAGCGCGTCTTCGCCGAGCCGCCCAGCCCGTGGGCGTCCCCGGGCTTCCCGGGCGCCCTGGCCGGAGTGCGCCGCCTGCTGCCGGCGTTCGCCGGCCGCGTCGTGCTCACCCGGTATGTCGCGCCGGCCGAGCCGCGCGGCGCCTGGGCCGACTACTTCGCGGCGTGGCCGTTCGCGCTCGTGCCCCCGGACGACCCGTGGTACGACCTGGTCGACGGGATGGTCGACGGGATGGTCGACGGGATGGTCGACGGGATGGTCGACGGGATGGTCGACGGGACGGGCGACGGGATGGACGACGGGATGGTCGACGGGCCCGGGCGGGCGCCCGTCGTCACCCGGACGACGTTCGGCAAGTGGGGCCCCGAGCTGGCGGCGGCGACCGGCGGCGCGACGACGTTGGTGGTGGCCGGCGTCTCGACGGACTGTTGCGTGCTGTCCACGGTGCTCGCGGCGGCCGACGCCGGCCGGCGGGTCCGCGTCGTCGCCGACGCGTGCGCCGGGGCGAGCGCCGCCGACCACGAGCGGGCGCTCGACGTCATGCGCCTGTACGCGCCGCTCGTGGAGGTCACGACGGTGGCCGACGTCGTCGGCCCCCGCTGAGGCGCGGGCCGACCAGCGAGGCCGGGCCGACGAGGGTCAGGACGGACGGCCGACGTGCACCAGCCGCGCCGACGACCGGCCCCAGTCGGCCCACGGCCGGTCGGTCGACTCCAGCACCGAGTAGGTTGCCGTCGGCACACCCACGCGCACCTGCGCGAGCGCCGCGTCGTCGGAGCCCTCGTCGGCGAGGTAGGCGGCCGTGGCCGCCATCGTCGGCTCGTGCCCGACGACGAGCACGGTGCGCCGCGAGGCGGGGACGGTGCGCAGGAGGTCGAGCACGTCGCCGACGCTCGCCTCGTAGAGCTCCTCCCGCACCTGGAGCGAGACCGCGGACGCGCCGTCGAGATGGGCCGAGGCGAGGTCCCACGTCTGGCGGGTGCGCAGCGCGGACGAGACGAGCGCGACCTCCGGGACGAGGCGACCGGCGGTGAGCGCCATGCCGACCCGCCCGGCCTGCCGGCGTCCGTTGAGGGCCAGCGGGCGCTGGACGTCGGGGACGACGCCACGGCCGGGCTCGGCCTTGGCATGGCGCAACAGCACGAGCCGCCATCGCGGCGCGGCGCCCTCAGGCTGAGTTACCGCTCTCATGCGCTCCGTCTCATCACGTCGGTCCGGTCACTGGCCCATCGCGTGGACACCGCCGTCGACGTGGACGATCTCACCGGTCGTGGCGGGGAACCAGTCCGACAGGAGCGCCACCACGGCGCGCGCGGCAGGCTCCGCGGTCGTCTGGTCCCAGCCGAGCGGGGCCCGCTGCGGCCAGGCGTCCTCCATGGTCGCGAAGCCCGGGATGGACTTGGCGGCCGTGGTGCGGATCGGCCCGGCGGAGACGAGGTTACACCGGATGCCGTGCGGCCCGAGGTCGCGCGCCAGGTAACGGTTCGCGGACTCCAGGCCGGCCTTCGCCACGCCCATCCAGTCGTACACGGGCCAGGCGAACGTGGCGTCGAACGTGAGGCCGACGTAGGCGCCGCCCGTCATCAGCGGGCGGGCCGCCTCGATGAGCGACTTGTACGAGTACGTCGAGATCTGCAGCGCCGTGGCGACGTCGTCCCACCCGGCCGACAGGAAGTTGCCGCCCATCACGGACTGGGGCGCGAAGCCGATGGAGTGCACGACGCCGTCGAGGGTGTCAGTGTGCTCGCGCACGCGGTCGGCGAGCGCGCCGAGGTCCTCGCCGCTCGTCACGTCGAGCTCGACGACGGGCGCCTCGGCCGGCAGCCGCTTGGCGAACGCCTGGGTGAGCTTCATCTGCCGCCCGAACGAGCTGAGGATGACCTCGGCCCCCTGCTCCTGCGCCAGCCGGGCCGCGTGGAACGCGATCGAGCTGTCGGTGAGGACGCCGGTGATGAGGAGCTTCTTGCCGTCGAGCAGAGCCATGATGACCTTTCGCTGGGTGCTGGTGGGAGCGTAGCGGCCCGTGGCCGCCGGGGGGAGGCGAGCGGCTGGGTCAGTGCCCCATGCCGAGGCCGCCGTCGACCGGGACGACCGCGCCGGAGACATAGGCGGCCGCGTCGGACGCGAGGAACTCGACGACTCCGGCGACCTCGTCGGTGGCGGCGAACCGCCCGGCGGGGATCGACGCCTTGTACTGCTGCTGGGTCGCCTCGGGCAGGGCGGCCGTCATGTCCGTCTCGACGAAGCCGGGCGCGACGACGTTCGCCGTGATCCCGCGGCCCCCGAGCTCCCGCGTGATGGACCGGGCCATGCCCACCAGCGCGGCCTTGGACGACGAGTAGTTGACCTGGCCCGGGCCGCCGTACAGGCCCACGACCGACCCGACCAGCACGATGCGGCCCTTGCGCGCCCGGATCATGCCCTTCGAGGCGCGCCGCACGCACCGGAACGTGCCCGTGAGGTTGACGTCGAGCACGGTCTCGAACTCCTCGTCGCTCATGCGCATGAGCAGCTGGTCGCGGGTCACGCCCGCGTTGGCGACGAGCACCTCGACCGGCCCGAGCGTCTTCTCGATCTCGGCGAAGGCGGCGTCGACGGCGGCGCTGTCGGTCACGTCGGCGACGAAGCCGTGCACGCCGGCGGGCAGCTCACCGCTGCGGTAGAGCGTGGCGACCGTGTCCCCCGCGGCGACGAAGCGCTCCGCGATGGTGCGGCCGATGCCGCGCGCGGCGCCGGTCACGACGACGACGCGGCCGGTCGGACCGGTGGCTGCAGTCTCGGGCGGCGTGGCGGGGGCGTCGGTCACGGTGTGGTCTCCTCGGTCGGCGGACGGTCTGCGGGTGGGTGCGTCGGGCCCGCGCTGGTCGGCGGCGCGGCCGGCCGTCGTGCGCCGGGGCCCCGAGGCACCCGGACGACGGTACCCCGCGCCAGGCCCCCGGCCTGGTCGCGACGAGCCACAGGAGACCTCGGCCGTTTGTCGGATCCCTACAACCCTCGCGGGACGGGTCCGGCCGCGGCCGACCCCCGCCGGGCGCGCTCCGGCGCTGGTCGGGAGCGGGTGGGCGGCGGGTCGGGGGCGGGTCGGCGGCGGGTCGGCGGCGGGTCGGCGGCGGGTCGGGGGCGGGTCGGGGGCGAGGTCGAGCGCCGTAGACTGGCCGGGTGAGCAACGCCCACGCGACCTCGCCCGGGCCGCTCCCGTCGGGGCACCGCCGGCCGGCAGGGGGTCAGCACGTCGAGGTCCCCTCGATCACGAGCGCCCCCGAGACGCTCGCCGAAGACCAGGCCCGCCGCACGCGCCGGTACCTGGTGCAGATGGGCCTGCGCCTCGTCCTCTTCCTCGCCGCGATCTTCCTCGCCAAGGGTGTGCTGTGGCTGCAGCTGGTGCTCCTCGGCTTCGCCGTGGTGCTCCCCTACTCCGCGGTCCTGTTCGCCAACGCGGGCCGCGACCGCGTCTCCTACGACACGTCGCCCGTGACGCCCCGCGCGCCCGCCGCCCTGCCCCGGACGCCGTCGGCCGAGGCCGACGGCCGCGTCGTCGAGCACCGCGTCGTCGAGCACGAGGACGACGCGACCGGCGACGAGGCGACCGGCGACGAGGCGACCGGCAGGCCCGGACGCACCGAGGGGACGGACCGCTGATGGACGTGCTCGGGCTCGGCGCCGACCCCGTGGCCGGCGAGCTGGTCTGCTCCGCGAAGGGCTGCCGCTCCGAGGCCCGCTGGGGCCTGCTGTGGAACAACCCCCGCCTGCACACCCCCGAGCGGCGCAAGGTCTGGCTCGCCTGCGACGACCACCGCGAGCACCTCGAGCAGTTCCTCGGGGCCCGGTCGTTCTGGAAGCAGACCGTCCCCGTCACCGACCTCGACCGCGCGACCGACCAGGGACCCGACGTGCCGACCGACCAGGAGCCCGGCCGAGCGTGAGCACCTCGACGACGCCCGCGCCCGAGGCCGCGCCCGCCCCGGCGGCGCCCCGCACCCGGCGCCAGTGGATCACCCTCGGTCTCGCCGCGGTGCTGCTCGCCGCCCTGTGCGTGCTCGCCGCCTTCTGGCAGTGGCACCGCTACACCGACCGCGAGGCGCAGATCGACCTCGTCGAGGCCAACTACGCCGCCGAGCCCGTCCCGCTGGGCGACGTCGTGCCCGCCGCGGGTTCGACGCTCGCCGGCGACGACGTGTGGCACCCGGCCGTCGCCACCGGCACCTACCGGCCCCAGGACACCGTGCTGCTGCGCAACCGCCCGGTGGGCGGCAAGCCGGGCTTCCATGTGCTCGTCCCGTTCGAGACCACCGCCGGAGACGGGTCCCGGCTCGTGCTCGTCGTGGACCGCGGCTTCGTCCCGCTGGGCGAGGACGCGAGCTCGCCCTCGTCCGTGCCCGCGCCGCCCGAGGGCGACGTCGAGGTCGTGCTGACGATGCGCGCCGACGAGCCGGCGTCGGGCCGCGGGGCGCCCGCCGGACAGGTGCAGGCGATCAGCACCGACCAGGTGCTCGCCGCGGGCGCGGACGGCGCGGCGTGGGCCGACGGCGCGACGGCCGGCGCGTACGGGCAGCTGCGCAGCGAGGACCCGGCGCCCGCGACGACCCTCGGCGCGCTGCCGGAGCCGGACACGGACCCGGGCTCGCACCTCAGCTACACCGTGCAGTGGTGCATCTTCGCCCTGGGCGCCGTCGGCGGCTACGTGGTGCTGTGGCGCCGCGAGACGCGGCCCGTGACGGTCACCGCCGGGGACCTCCTGGCCGCGGGCGGCCCCGACCCGGACCCGGACGGCACCCCGGGGGCCGGGGTGCGCGCCCGCCGCGCGCCGCGCCGTCGCGTCGACGAGGACTACGAGGACGCCCTCCTCGACGCCGCTCACGAGCAGCCGCCGCCAGCCGGCGCGGAGGCCGGCCGGCGCGAGGCGCGTCAGGCCAGCGACACCAGCTCGGCGTAGTCGTCCGACCAGAGGTCCTCGTCGCCGTCCGGCAGCAGGAGCACGCGGTCGGGCTCGAGCGCGTCCACGGCACCGTCGTCGTGCGTGACCATGACGACCGCGCCCTCGTACGTGTTGAGCGCGCCGAGGATCTCCGCGCGCGACGCCGGGTCGAGGTTGTTCGTGGGCTCGTCGAGGAGCAGGACGTTCGCGCTCGAGACGACGAGGGTCGCGAGGGCGAGGCGTGTCTTCTCCCCGCCGGAGAGCACGTGCGCGGGCTTCTCGGCGTCGTCCCCGCTGAACAGGAACGAGCCGAGCACCGAGCGCACCTGCGTGTCGGTGAGGTCGGGGGCGGCGTGCCGCAGGTTCTCCACGACGGTCGCGTCCATGTCCAGGGTGTCGTGCTCCTGGGCGTAGTACCCGATCTTCAGCCCGTGCCCGGGCACGACCCGGCCCGTGTCGGACTCCTCGACCCCCGCGAGGATGCGCAGCAGCGTCGTCTTGCCGGCGCCGTTGAACCCGAGCACGACGACGCGCGACCCGCGGTCGATCGCGAGGTCGACCCCGGCGAAGACCTCCTGCGAGCCGTAGCTCTTGGACAGCTCCTCGGCGGTGAGCGGGGTGCGGCCGCACGGAGCCGGCTTCGGGAACCGCAGGTGCGCGACCTTGTCGGCGCGCCGCTCCCCCTCGAGGCCGGACATCATGCGCTCGGCGCGCTTCATCATGTTCTGCGCGGCCGTCGCCTTGGTGGCCTTGGCGCGCATCTTGTCGGCCTGCGCGAGCAGCACGCCCGCCTTCTTCTCGGCGTTGGCGCGCTCGCGACGACGGCGGCGCTCGTCCTGCTCGCGCTGGGCGATGTAGGCGTCCCAGCCGAGGTTGTACTGGTCCAGCTCGCCGCGGTTCGCGTCCAGGTGGAAGACCTTGTTCACGGTGGCGCGCAGGAGCTCGACGTCGTGGCTGATGACGATGAACCCGCCCGAGTACGACTTGAGGTAGTCGCGCAGCCAGACGATGGAGTCGGCGTCGAGGTGGTTGGTGGGCTCGTCGAGCAGCAGCGTCTCCACCCCGGAGAACAGGATGCGGGCGAGCTCGATGCGGCGCCGCTGGCCGCCCGACAGCGTGTTCAGCGGTTGGGCGAGCACGCGGTCGTCGAGGCCGAGGTTGCTGGTGATGCGGTGCGCCTCGGACTCCGCGGAGTAGCCGCCGGCGGCGAGGAAGCGGGCCTCGAGCTTGGGGTACCGCTCGAGCGCCGCGTTCTGCGTCTCCGGGTCGGCGGACGCCATGAGGCCCTCGGTCTCGCGCATCTGCGAGACGATCCGGTCGAGGCCGCGGGCGCTGAGCACGCGGTCCATCGCGACGACCTCGAGGTCGCCGGTCCGGGGGTCCTGCGGGAGGTAGCCGATGTCCGTGCCGCGCGTGATCTTCCCGCCCGTCGGCAGCGTGTCCCCCGCGAGCGTCTTGGTGAGCGTCGTCTTGCCCGCACCGTTGCGGCCGACGAGGCCGATGCGGTCGCCGGCGGCGACGCGGAACGTGGCCTCGTGCAGCAGGACGCGGGCGCCGAAACGCAGCTCGACGCCGTGGGCGGTGATCAAGGCAGGGGTGTCCTTCGGAAAGATGGTGGGGGCCTCGGACAGTCTAGGCCGCCCGTGGGCACCTCACGAGGACCTAGGTCACACCAGGGCAGGGTCTCGCGGCGCGGTGCCCCGGCAGGGTCAGGACGACGCGCGGAGGTACCGCGCCGGGACCGGGGTCTCGGTCGCGCGGTCGCCGTCCCGCTCGACGCGGAAGACGGGCCGGTCGGGCCGCTCGCACACGGCCTCCACGAGCTCGCCGTCCACGAACCACACCGCCGCGTACTCGTCGACGGCGTAGCCATCGGCCAGGACGCCGTCGCCGACCCAGCCGAGGTACTTCTCCCGTCGTCCCGGCTCGCCGAGATAGTGCGGGCAGGCGCTCCCGGCGACGAACCCGAGACCGTCGCGCAACGGCGCGAGCGGGCCGAAGGAGTCGGTCGACGAGCCGTCGAACCAGCAGTTCATCCCCGCGCTGATGCCGGCGAGGATCGTCCCGTTCGCCGCCGCCTTCTCCAGCACGCCGGGGAGCCCGTGCAGGCGCCACAGCGCGAGCAGGTTCGCCGTCGACCCGCCGCCGACGTACACGACGTCCTGGTCGAGCAGCATCGTGGGGTCGGAGTAGCCCCAGGGGTCCTGGCAGAACAGCGACAGCACCGACGTCTCGGCCCGCCCGGCAAACGCGGCCTCGAACCGCCGCGCGTATATGCCGGCGTCGCCGCTCGCCGTCGGGACGAAACACACCTTCGGCACGGGCTTCCCTGTGAGGTCGAGCAGGTGGTCGTCGATGGCGGAGGCCCCGTCGTCGGACATCGAGAAGCCGCCGCCGCCCAGCGCGAGAACCGTTCCGATCATGGGTCGCACCCTACGGAGCGGCCGCCGTCCGGCGCTCCCCTTATTGCGGACGGCCGCTCCCGGCGGCCCGCTCGGTCGCGATCGGTAAGGTTCGCGGGTGACACGCACCCCCCGCACGGCGTCGGCCCTCCTCGCCGTCGTCGTGGTCCTCGCCGGGCTCGGCGGCCGCACCGTGCTGTCCCCGGAGATCGGCGGGCCGCTCGGTGACGCGCTCTTCGCCACGCTCGTCGTGCTGCTCGTGGCGCTGGTCCGCCCGCGCACGACGCCGGTCGTGGCCACCGTCGTCGGCCTCGCCGTGTGCGCGGCGATCGAGCTGTCGCACCTCACCGACGTCCCGGCGCAGGTGCTCGAGCGCCTCCCGGCCGCGCGGTACGCGCTCGGCACGACGTTCGGCGCGTCGGACCTGGCCTGGTACGCGCTCGGCGCGGTGGTGGGCGGGGCGCTCCTCGCCGTCGTGACCCCGCGGCCGCGTGTGGTCGACCTGTCGCTGCGGCACGGTCGGGTGCCGCACGCGCCGAGGCGGCGCGCGAGGTTCGCCGTGCCCGTCGTGCTCGGGACGGCGCTCCTGGTCGCGACGGGCGGCGTCGGATGGTTCGTGTGGACCGAGTCGCAGGACCTGACCGCTCAGGTCGCCGTGGCGCAGGACGCGCTCGACGACTCTGCGGGCAGGGTGGCGGACGACGCCGTCCGGACGGACCTGGCCGCGGCGATCGACGACGCCGACGCCCTGCTGGGCTCGACGCCGGTCCTCGGGCGGCTGCCGGGGGACGCCGCCCGGGCGCGCGAGGAGCTCGAGCGCGACACCGCGGGCGTGGAGCGCTCCCGGCTGGCGTTCGCCCTCGCCGAGGCGAGCGTCGCCCGGGACGCGCTGGGGCCGGTGACCCGCCGGGCCGAGCGCGTGCTGGCCGCGACCGACGAGCTCGCCGAGGCCGGCCAGGGCGCCGCCGAGGCGGACAGGTCCGCGGTGCGCGACGCCCTCGCGACGGCGGACGAGGCGCTCGACGCCGCACGGTCGGACCGGCTCGAGGCGGAGGACGCCACCGGGGTGGAGGGCGCCGCCGCGAGCCTGGCCGCGGGCCGCGACGAGCTCGACACCGCCACCACGAACCTCATGACCGCGCAGGACGCCGTCGTCTGCCCCGAACCCGACCAGGTCTGGTTCCCGCAGGCCGGGAAGCTCGCCGCGGACAGGCTCGCGCCGATCCCGTGGGCGCCCGAGCACGCCGTGCGCGCCGACGTGCTGGACGACCTCGTGGCGCTCGACGAGGCGTACCTGGCGCAGTTCGGCGAGCACCTGACCGTCAACTCCGCGTACCGCGACCTCGCCCAGCAGGTCGAGGTGTACAACCCCGACGACCCCAACCCGCTGGCCGCGCCGCCCGGCTGCTCGAACCACGGGCTGGGCACCGCCGTCGACCTGAGCATGGGCCCCGAGGGGTTCGACAGCCCGCGGTACGCCTGGCTGAAGGAGCACGCCGAGCAGCACGGCTGGACCCACCCCGACTGGGCCGAACCCGGCGGCCGGCTCCCGGAGCCGTGGCACTGGCAGTCGGTCGGGACGCCGGTCGAGTACTGAGCGGCCGAGGCTCGCGCGACGCCCGGACGCGCGCCGATGAGTCGGCCGCCGTCCGCGGGTCTGCACCCCATCACCCGCCGACACGACCGGGAGCAGACCATGGGCCTCATCCAGATCGAGATGTTCGCCACCCTCGACCTCGTCGCGCAGGCGCCTGGCGGTCCGGACGAGGACCCGGCCGGGTTCCCGTTCGGCGGCTGGCAGGCGCCGCTGCTGGACGAGGTCGCCGGGGAATGGATCCAGGCCGCGTACGACGAGGGGACGGACGCCCTCCTGCTCGGACGGCGGACCTACGACATCTTCGCCGCCTACTGGCCTCACCAGTCCGGCGGCCAGGACGGCGACATCGCCACGCTCTTCAACCGCGTCCCCAAGTACGTCGCCTCGCGCGGCAACCCGCAGCTCGACTGGGCCAGGTCCGTGCTGCTGGGCCCGGACCTGGCCGCGGCGGTGCGCGAGGTCCGCGACCGGCACGAACGGATCCGGGTCGTCGGGAGCCTCGACCTCGTGCAGACGCTCCTGCGCGAGAAGCTCTTCGACCGCCTCGACCTGTGGGTGCACCCGATCGTGCTCGGCGTGGGCAAGAAGGTGTTCGACGGCGGGGCGGTGCCGACGAACCTCACGCTCCTCCAGCCGCCGGCCGCGAGCCCGAAGGGCACCGTGTACCTGCGGTACGGTCTCGCCGGCGGCACTCCGGCCACGGGCGACATGGCCGCACCCGACCGCGGCGTCGGGCAGGCGTGACGATCGCCGCCACGCCGCCGCCCGGGCGCGAGCGGGCGAACGCCGTCCTAGTTTCGGGAGTGAGGTCCGACGAGCGGCTTCGAGCCCAGGAGCGCTCCGCCCTCCCGGCCACGAGGAGACCCATGCCCGACGACGGCCCCCTGTCCGCCCCGCTCGCGCGCGGTGCCACCCGGCTCGAGACCGAGCCCCGGCTCGACCCCCTGGCGCAAGGACTCGGCCGGCTCGCCGAGGCCGTCGTGCCGCCACCGGGCCGCCTGCACGACGAGCTGCGCGGGCGCTCCCTGGGCCACCCGGCGCACGCCGTGCTCACCGACCTCCCTTTGGGGCTCTGGATCGGCGCCGCGGCGCTCGACGTCACGCGTCCCGAGGGCCACGAGGCCGCCGCCCGCCGGCTCGTGGGGCTCGGGCTGCTCAGCGCCGCGCCCACCGTCCTCGCGGGGCTGGCCGACTTCCGCGCCCTCACTGCACCTGCGCGGCGCGTCGCCGCCGTCCACGCGGCGGCCAACGCCACGGGGAACCTGCTGGTCGGCGCGTCGTGGTGGGCCCGGCGGTCGGGGCGCCACCGGCTGGGGCGCCTGCTGACCGCCGCGGGTCTCGGCGCGGCCGGCGTCGGCGGCTATCTCGGCGGGCACATCGCCCAGACGATGCGCGAGCCCGTCGCCGTCCCCGACGGCGGGCACGACGGGCACGACGGCGGGCACGACGGCGGGACCCTCCCGACGACCGGGTGAGCGCCGCGCCGCGGGCGGGGGCTCAGGCCGCCAGCGCGTCGACGGCCCGGCGCAGCACGACCACGAGGGCTCCGGCCACCAGGTGGACGTCGCTCGCCCCGTCCCGCGTGGACGCGACGACGTCCCGCAGCTCGTCGACCGCCTCCGCGAAGCGCGTCGCGGACGCCCGCTCCTCCGCGTCGGTCTCGGCGGGCCGCAGCGCGCCGGCGAACGCCTGCAGCGCGACGGCGAAGGTGGGTCGCAGCCGCGGGCCCAGCGCGACGTCGTCGCGTCCCTCGCCCTCCCAGGTGACGAGGAGGCGCACGACCTCGTCGACCACCTCCGCCGCCGTGCCGAGCTCGCGCGCACGGCGGTCCTGGCGGGCCGCGCGGTCACCGTCGTGCCGCGCCCTGCGGTTGGCACGCGCCGCCTCGCGCATCTGCGCCAGCGCGACGCGCGCCTGCTCGATCGTGGGGTCGAGCGCCCGGCGCCGTCGTTCCCACTCGTCGGGCTCGAGCGGTCCGGTGTCCTCGAGCCAGGCGGAGAGCGCCTCGACCTGCTCCACGAGCCCGTCCCGCAGCCGGTCGAGCGCGAGCTCCGACGGCGTGACCGGCAGCGGCGGGAGCAGCAGGTTGACGCACACGCCGATCGCCGCGCCCACGACGACCAGCCCGGCGTAGGCACCGACGTACACCAGCTCGTCGCCGTTGCCGAGGATGAGGACGAAGATTGCCGACGTCGGCGCCCAGCCGCCCATCTCCCCGAGCACCCGCCACCCGGCGCACAGCAGCGCGGCGCCGACCGCGATCGCGACCCCGAACGGGCTAGGCAGGGGCAGCACCTGGGCCACGAGCCCGATGCCAGCGCCGACGAGCAGCGCGCCGATCGCCTGGAGCGACTCGCGCACGGAGCGCGCCACCGTGCTGGTCGTCGCGACGACCGCGCCGAGCGGGGCGTAGTACGGGTACTCGGAGAACGGCGCGGGAGCGAGGACACCGACGAGCCACGCGAGGCAGGCCGCGAGCGCCCCTTTGCCAGCCATCGACCAGCGGGGGTGGCGCACCCATGCCCGTCGGACAGCCCTCGGGCGCGCCTCGACGGCGATCACCGCGAGCCGTCCCGCCCTTCTCGGTCGGGGCGTCTCGGCCGTCCTGGGCGCGCGATGTCGGTCCACGCCCTGATGCTCGCCGCCGACGCCGATGCCCGCACCACGGACCGGGTCCGCGCTGGACAGCCGCGTGCTGAGGGGGCGGCGCCCAGGGTCTCACCGGGGCGGCGCCGTGGAGTCCCGGACGATCAACCCGTGGCCGGTCGGCTTCCGGCGCGGGCGCGCGGCGCGGGGCCGGAGCGCGAGCTCGAACGCGGTCGCGCCCATCTCCGACATGGGCAGGCGCGCGGTGGTGAGCGCGGGGGCGAGGTCCTGGGCGACCTGGATGTCGTCGAAGCCGGTCACGGACACGTCGTGGGGCACGGCGACGCCGCGTTCGCGCAGGAGCGAGAGCACGCCCGTCGCCATGGCGTCGTTGAGGGCGAGGATCGCCGTGGTCCCGGGATGCCGGTCGAGCACCTGACCGGCGGCGCTCCGCCCTCCCTCACGGGTGAACGGCGCGTACACGACGGGCAGCCCCTCCGGGTCGAGGCCGTGCGCGGAGACGGCGGCGCGGATGCCCCCGAGCCGGTCCGCGACGGTGCTGAGGTGGCTCGGGCCGGCGACGACCGCCATCCGGCGGTGCCCGAGCCCGAGCAGGTGCGCGGCGACGCTCTCCGCTGCCCCGATGTTGTCGGGCAGGACGGCGTCGCAGCGCAGGTGGTGGCGCCCGATGACGACCACGCGCCCGCCGCCGACCTGGAAGTCGTCGAGCTCGCGCGCGACCTCGGCCTCCATCGCCGGGTCCACGTAGCCGGACCCGGCGACGACGATGGCACCGACCCGGTGGGCCCGCATGACACGGACCTGGGCGGCCTCCGCGCTCGAGTCGCGCTCGGTGTGGCTGATCTGCACGCTCCACCCGTGCTCGGCGGCGGCGCCGACCACGCCGCTCGCGATCTCGGAGAAGTACGGGTCGCCGATCTCGTACACGAGCAGCCCGGCCACCGACGTCGTCCCCCCGGCGAGCGTGCGCGCGTGGGGGTTGGCGACGTACCCGAGCTCGGCGGCGACGTCGCGCACGCGGGCGGCGACGAGCTCGGAGACGCCGTCGCGGCTGGCCAGCGCCCGCGACGCGGTCGCCATCGACACGCCGGCCCGCCCCGCCACGTCGACGAGGCGGGGCTGGGACCGCACCGCGGCCGGTTCTCGACGCACCCACTGCTCCGTTCACCCGGGTTCGCTGTGACGCTTGCCACAGCCGATGCCCGTAATCTACGGTAGCGAAAGCGCTTACCGGAAGCGCTTACGTACCTCGGCTGCACACCCCGGGCAGCAGAGGGCCTCACTACGACGAAGTAGGGAGAGTCACCTCCATGTCCCCACTGACCACCCCGGTCCCCTCCCGGCGACGGAAGCTCGCCGCCGCAGCCGCCTGCCTGACCGCGTCGGCGCTCGTCCTGACCGCGTGCGCCGACGGTGGGGCGGGCGACGAAGGGTCGGACGACCCGATCGTCGTCGGCATCTCCCTGCCGCTCACCGGCGACTTCTCCGAGCCCGGCAAGGGCGTCCAGCGCGGCTACGAGGCCTGGGCGCAGTTCGTCAACGAGGACGGCGGCCTGCTCGGCCGGCAGGTCGAGCTGAAGATCCTCGACGACCAGTCCAACGCCGACCGCGTCGTGCAGGACTACGAGGCGCTCATCGCGCAGGACGAGGTCGACCTCGTCTTCGGGCCGTTCTCGACCCGCCTCGTCGTCCCGAGCGCCCGCGTCGCCGAGGAGTACGGGATGCTCTTCGTCGAGCCGGCCGGCGCCGCGGCGGAGGTGTTCGAGCAGGGCTTCGAGAACCTCTTCTACGCCGCCCCGGCGGTCGCGGACGACCACTACAACTACCTCGCGGACCACATCCTCGCGATGCCGGAGGGCGAGCGGCCCCAGACCGTCGCGGTCGCGTCGATGGACGACCCCTTCGCCCAGGGCACCGCCTACGGCCTGCGCGACAAGCTCGCCGAGGCGGGGCTCGAGATCGTGGTCGACGAGGTCTACCCGCCCAACACGACCGACTTCTCGTCCATCGCCGCGAAGATCAGCGACTCCGACGCGGACATGGTCATCGGCGGCACGCAGTACCAGGACGCGGTGAACCTCATCGTCGCGCTGCAGCAGCTGAACTACCAGCCGGACCTCGCCGCGTTCTCGACCGCGCCGACCAACCCCGAGTTCTCCGCCGCCATCGGCGCGAAGACCGAGGGCATCCTCTCGCCGACCGGCTACACCGAGACCGCGAGCTGGGAGTCCAACGTCGACTTCGTCGAGCGGTACACGGAGCTGCACGGCACCCCGCCCGGCGAGGACGAGGCGAACGCGTACACGACCGGGCAGGTCGTCGCGGCGGCGGTCGAGGCGGCCGGCTGCGCCGAGCAGGGCGAGTGCCAGCAGCAGCTCGTCGACTGGCTGCGCACCAACGAGGTCGAGACCGTCGTCGGGCCGCTGACCTGGGACGAGACCGGCAAGCCGCAGGGCGCGCACCTCATCCAGCAGTACGTGGACGGCGAGATCCAGATCGTCATGCCGGAGGACGCCCAGGAGGCGGACTTCATCCACCCGAAGCCGGAGTGGTGAGCACGTGACCACCACCCTCCTCTTCCAGAGCCTCGTGCTCGGCGTGCTGCTGGGAGGGCTCTACGCCCTCCTGGCGGCGGGCCTCACCCTCTACTTCGGCGTGATGCGCGTCGTGATGATCGCCCACTCGGCGTTCCTCATCCTCGCCGCGTACCTCGCGTGGTACTTCAACGAGCAGACCGGCATGGACCCGCTGCTCTCGCTCGTCGTGACGGTCCCGCTGTTCTTCGGGGTCGGCGTCGGCATGCAGCGGCTGCTCATCACACGGCTGCGACCGGTGACGCTCACCATGATGTCGGTGCTCCTCACGTTCGCCGTGGCGCTCTTCATCGAGGGCATGATCGGCTTCGTCTGGAGCGGCACCCAGCGGCGCATCCAGCTCCCGTACTCGGGTGCGAGCCTCGACTTCTTCGGGGCCCGGATCGCCGTCGTGAAGCTCGTCGCGTTCGGGCTGGCCGTCGTCTCGCTCGCCCTGCTGTACCTGGTCATGAAGCACACCCGGTTCGGCCAGGCGCTGCGCGCCACCATCCAGCACCGCGAGGCCGCCCAGCTCGTCGGGATCAAGACCGACCGGGTCGCCGGCTTCGGCTTCGGCCTGGGGCTCGCCACCGCCGCGATCGGCGGGACCGCGCTGTCGCTCGACGCGACGATCTACCCGTCGCTGCACTGGCACTGGATCGGCCCGCTCATGGCGATCATCGTCGTCGGCGGGCTGGGCTCCATCCCGGGTGCCGCGATCGCCGCCATGGTGCTCGGCATCGGCCAGAGCCTGCTCCAGGTGCCGCTCGGCACCACGTGGGCGCAGACCATCTTCTACGTCGCCCTCTTCGCGACGCTGATGCTGCGACCCCAGGGATTCTTCGGAGGTCGCCTTGCCCAACGCTTCTGACATCCGTCCCGCGGGCCGTCCCGCCAGCGCCGGCGGGGCGAGCAGCGCGGCGCCCGACGGCGCCGGCTCGGGCCCCGCGCCCGCCGCTCCCCCGACGCGCCGGCCCTGGGGCCGCGTCGTCCGCCTCGGCGCGCTCGTCGTCGGCGTGGCCCTGGTCCTCGCGTTCCCCGCGATGGCGCCCAACGCGTACATCCTGTCGGCGGGCATCGTCGTCGCGAGCTACGCGTGCACCGCGACCGCCTGGAACTTCATGGGCGGCTTCACCGGCTACGTCTCGCTCGGCCACGCGGCCTTCTTCGGGCTCGGCGCCTACGGCACCGGCCTGCTGATCCGCGACGTCGGGCTCCCCAGCTTCGTCGCATGGCTCGTCGCGGGCGTCCTCGTCCTGCTCGTCACGATCCCCGTGGGGATCGCGGCGCTGCGCGTGCGCGGCGCGTCGTTCGTGATCGTCTCGATCTCGTTCGTCCTCATCCTGCTGCTCGTCTTCCAGGCGTGGGGGTCGTTCACCGGCGGGTCCGACGGCCTCGTCGTCCCCCGCCCGTTCCCCGACCTGCTGCGGCCGGAGCACCACCAGGTGTTCTTCTACCTGTTCGCCGCGCTCCTCGCGGCCATGCTCGTCGCGTGGTGGGCGATCGACCGCTCACGGTTCGGCACCGGGCTCAAGGCCGTGCGCGAGGACGAGGACAAGGCCCAGGCGCTCGGCGTCCCGACGCGCAACTACAAGCTCGTCGCGTACGTCGTCTCGGCGACCTTCACCGGCCTCACGGGCGGCATGTACGCCCTCTGGTTCGGCGACCTGGACCCCATCTTCCAGTTCTCCATCATGCTCGGCTCCTACATGGTCCTCATGGCGCTCTTCGGCGGGGTCCGGCACCTGTTCGGCCCGCTGCTCGGGGCCGTCGTCGTCGGCACGGGCCTCGAGTACTTCAAGCTCGAGTTCGGCGACACCCAGTTCCACCTCGTCGCCACGGCCCTGCTGCTCGGCATCGTCGTCCTCTTCATGCCGGACGGCATCATCCCGGCCGCCCAGGGGATCCTCAAGCGGTTCGGCCCGCAGGACTCCTCGATCCGCGAGATGACCGCGGCCGAGCTCCTCGAGCGCAACCGTGCGGCGTCCGCCGCGACGTCCCCGGCCGACGGCGAGCCGCAGCCCGCGGCGCCGGCCGACGCCGGGCGCACCGAACGGCGCGGCGCCGCCCCGACCGCCGAGGCCACGAGAGAGGACGAGTCATGACGACGACGGCGCCACCGAGGACGCGCAACCTCGAGACCGTGGGGCTCACGAAGTCGTTCGGCGGCGTCCACGCCGTGCGCGACGCGACCGTGACGTTCCACCACGGCAAGATCAACGCCCTCATCGGCCCCAACGGGTCGGGCAAGACGACCTTCTTCAACTGCGTGACGGGGATGATCAAGCCCGACGCGGGGACGGTCACGTTCCACGGCGAGGACATCACGCGCAGGGCGCCGCACAAGATCGCGCGGGCCGGGATCGGCCGCAGCTTCCAGCTCTGCCGCATCTTCCCCCGCATGACCGTGCTGGAGAACATGCTCGTCGCGGTCCGCCGGACGAAGACCCGCGAGCTCCTCAAGGGGGCGCGCAACCCGGAGGAGATCGACAAGGCCCGCGCGCTGCTCGTGCGGGTCGGCATCGACCACCTCGAGAACATCGAGGCCCGCAACCTGTCCTACGGCCAGCAGAAGCTGCTCGAGCTCGCGGGCGTCCTCATGGGCGACCCCGACACGATCATGCTCGACGAGCCCGCCGGCGGCGTGAACCCGGCCCTGGTCGGCCGGATCGGGACGCTGGTGCAGGACCTCAACGCCGAGGGCAAGACGTTCCTCGTCGTCGAGCACAACATGGACATGGTCATGAGCCTGTCCCACCACGTCATCGTGTTCGACCGGGGCCGCCCCATCGCCGAGGGCAGTCCCGCCGTCGTGCAGTCGGACCCGCGAGTCCTGGAGGCCTACCTTGGTGTCTGACCGGACCCCCGATCCCGGGGCGAAGCAGGAGTGCCTCCTCGAGCTGGACGACATCCAGGCCGGCTACGGCCGGGCGGCGATGGTGCTGCGCGGGCTGACGATCCGGGTCCCGGCCGCGACGGTCGTGTGCCTCGTCGGCCCGAACGGGGCCGGCAAGTCCACCGTCCTGAAGGTCGCGAGCGGCCTGCTCAAGCCGCGGTCCGGACGGGTCCTCGTCGGCGGCCGGGACGTCACCGGCCAGGGGCCGCAGGAGATGCTGTCGTCCGGGCTGGCGCACGTGCTGCAGGGCCACAGCGTCTTCCGCGAGATGACGGTCGCAGAGAACGTGCTGCTCGGCGCCTACTCGATCCGGGACCGGGCGAAGGTGGCCGAGCGGGTCGAGTTCGTGCAGAACCTCTTCCCGATCGTCGGCGAGCGGTGGAAGCAGCTCGCCGGCCTGCTGTCCGGCGGGCAGCAGAAGCAGGTGGAGTTCGCCCGGTCCCTCATGGTCAGCCCGCAGGTCGTGCTCCTCGACGAGCCGTCGATGGGTCTCGACCCCAAGACGACCGCGACCGTGTTCGAGCAGGTGGTCCGGATGCGCGACGCGGGTGTCGCCGTGCTCCTCGTGGAGCAGAACGCCCGTCGCGCCCTCGAGACGGCCGACATCGGCTGCGTCCTCGACCTCGGCCGGGTCCACATCACCGGGCCCGCCCCCGAGCTCCTCGCCGACCCGCAGCTCTCCGAGCTGTACCTCGGCGGGCGGCCGTCCGGTTCCCCGGTCACGACGAACGGGTGACCCGGCCACGCACGCGCGCCGGCCGACGACCCTGACCGTCGCGGCCGGTGCCGTCGCGCCCCGGCGCCGCCCGGGGCGTGACGGCCTCATCTCCCGCGGGACGCGATGCCGCGTCGCGGCGGGTGGCAGGAACAGCAGTCGGCACGGACCTGATCGACAACGACGTTGAGAGGATCGCAGATGCACGAGCACTCCACACCGGCGCGGGCGACCGGCCCGCGGCGACACGCGCCCCGCGCCACAGCCGCGAGCGCCGCGCGGGTCACGGCGGCGGTCGCCGCGACCGCACTCGTCGGGACGCTCCTCACCGGCGGGCCCGCCGCCGCGGAGGAACCGACGGCACGGGAGTTCACCGAGACGCTCGACTTCGAGCAGTACGAACGCTCCGCCCTCGACGGGCAGGACGGCTGGACGGCGTCGTCGGCGCCCCGAGTCGTCGCCGACCCGCTCAACGCGAACAACCAGGTCCTCGAGTCCGTCGGCGGCGGGCAGCGGTCCTATCGCGCGATCCCGGAGATCGCCGACGGCGACACCGGCACGCTGTTCTTCCGCTTCATGCGGACCGGGAGCGTCGACACCTCGTTCGGCATCACGGACGTCGACGCGCCGGCCGACTACGTGAACAGCCGCGCGTACGTCAACAACCAGAACAACGACGTCATGCTCGCCCGCGACGGCGGGGCGTTCACGCCGGTCGGCACCTGGTCGCGCGACACCTGGCAGTGCGTCTGGCTCGTCGCCGACAACGCGTCCGACCAGGTCGCGGTCTACAGCCAGGGCGGCCCGTACGAGGAGATCACCCGGCTCCCCGAGGGCGCCGCGGAGCAGTTCGGCTTCCGCCAGGCCGTCTCCGGCGGGCTCGACCGGTTCTTCTGGATCAACGGGTCCAGCAGCGCCGGGCGCCTCATGCTCGACGACGTCGCCGTCGACACCGCGGGCGAGAACCTGGCCGTCCCGACCGGGAACCCGGCCGACTGCGCCGCCGGCGGCACCGAGCCGGCCGAGCCGCTGCTCAACCCGCTGCCCGACCCCGCGCCGTCGAACCTCGGGATCGAGGTGACCGAGCTCGCGCAGCTGCCGGAGTCGCACACGACGCCCGCGACGCAGGACCAGCGCCTCGTGCGTCACAACCGCATCACCCACCTCGACGAGATCCCGGACGGCTCGGGGCGCCTCATGGTGCCGGACAACAACGGGACGCTGTATACGGTGGACAAGGCGACAGGCGAGCACACGGCCTACCTCGACGTGCGGGGCGCGTTCGTCGACAACTTCCACAACAGCGCGGGCCTGGGCACGGGCCTCGGGGCGGCCGAGTTCCACCCGGAGTTCGCCGAGAACGGCAAGTTCTACACGGTGCACACCGAGGGCGGCACCGCGCTGACCGAGGACACGCCGGACTTCCCGGGGTTCGGCAACACCGCCTTCCACAGCGTCGTCACCGAGTGGACCGCCACCGACCCGTCGGCCGACGTCTTCGCGGGCACCAGCCGCGAGATCCTCCGTGTGCCGTTCGCCGGGCGCGTGCACACCGTCCAGCAGATCGCCTTCAACCCCACCGTCTCCGAGGGTGACGCCGACTACGGCAACCTCTACGTCCTGTCGGGCGACGGCGGCAACGGCGTCGGCAACGGTAACCCGCAGGACCTGGCGACCCCGCAGGGCAAGATCCTGAGGATCGACCCGCTGGGCGACGACAGCGCGAACGGGCGGTACGGGATCCCGGCCGACAACCCGTTCCTGGGCGAGGCGGGCGCGTTGCCCGAGATCTACGCCGTCGGCATGCGCGACCCGCACCGCATCAGCTGGGACACGGGCGGCGACCACACGATGTACCTGGGGCACATCGGCGAGTGGCAGGTCGAGTCGATCTACGCGGTCGAGCCCGGCGACAACTTCGGGTGGTCCGTGCGCGAGGGCTCCTTCCTGGCGGACAACCGGCAGATCTATCCCCTGCCGGCCGACGACGCCGAGAACGGCTTCACCTACCCCGTTGCCGCGTACGACCACGACCGTGACCCGGGCCAGACCGGCGACGCGGGCGTCGCGAACAACGGCGGCTTCGTCTACCGCGGCGACATCCCGGAGCTCGAGGGCCGGTACCTGTTCACCGACCTCGTGCGCGGCTGGGTGCTGGCCACCGAGGCGGACGAGATGGTCCGCAACGACGGCGACCTCGAGGACCTCGCCCAGATCGAGCAGCTGCGCGTGTTCTCCGGCGGTGAGGAGACGACGTTCCAGGAGCTGGTCGGCGACCAGCGCGTCGACCTGCGCTTCGGGTCCGACGCCGACGGCGAGCTGTACCTGATCTCCAAGGCCAACGGGAAGATCTGGAAGGTCACCGGCGCGCGGCACGTCGCCGCGTCCGACCCGTTCGCCCTGCCGGAGCTCGCGCCGAACCTCGTCGCGCACTACGACTTCGACCACCCGGTCGCGGGGGCGCCGACGTCGGAGGCCGACCAGGGCTGGTCGGGCACGAACATCGGGCTCGTCAACGGGGGCGTGGAGATGCGCGTCGCGGACCGGGCCTACCCGGGCGCGGGCGAGGCCCTGCAGACCCAGCAGATGAGCCCGACCACGGCGTCGAACGACGACTGGAAGGCCGGCGTCTACGACCCCGAGGGCGTGGACTCCCTCCGCGCCTTCGCCGGCACGGACGAGGCCACCGTCATGGGGTGGTTCAAGCCGACCGGCCTGCACCCGGCCCTGAACTCCGGGACGGCGAACCCCGACGACCGCTACAACGCGATCGGGCTGGCCGGGGTCCTCACGGGGACGTCGGACGGCCACGCCGTCCGTGCGCTCCTCGAGGTCATCACGGTCGACGGCGAGCTCAAGCTCGTCGCCCTCGGCCGCCGCGTCGACGGCGCGGGGTCCTGGACGTTCGCGGCCGACCTGCCGTGGGACCAGATCCTCGAGCGCAACACGTGGGTGCACCTCGCCGCGACGTTCGACTTCGCGGGCGGCGAGATGAAGCTCTACATGAACGGCGAGGAGCTCGAGGGCGAGTACACGGCCTCGAACCCCTGGGGCGCCGGAGCCACGTCCCCGTCCGACCCGGCCGGCCTCAAGATCGGCGGGAGCTTCCCGCAGGACACGCGCGAGGCGAACCCCTTCACCGGGCGGATGGACGACCTCATGTTCCTCGACGTCGTCCCGACGCCCGAGCAGGTCGCCGCGCAGTACGCCCTGTTCGGCGCCGCGCCCACGGAGCCGCCCGCGCCGCCGTCCTGCACGCCCGGCGGCGAGCAGATCACCGACGTCATGGCGGCGGAGAACTGGGCGCCGCGGACGCCGTCGAAGTGGCAGTTCCCCGGCGACCAGATCATCCTCGCGGAGGTGGGCGACAACCCGAACGACGGCATCCGGCGGCCGTTCGAGTACGCCACCCTCACCGAGGGACCCGAGCTCGGCTCGTTCGAGCTCGGGGCCGAGGTCAGGCTCGACGCCCCCGCGTCCGTGAACAACCGGGACGTCATCGTGGTGTTCGGCTGGAGGTCGGACACGCAGTACTACTACGCCCACCTCTCGCAGGACAACACGATCTACGCCCACAACGGCATCTTCAAGGTCGACGGGAAGGACCGGGAGCGGATCGACGACCAGTGGGACGGGGCGGTCGGCGCGCCGCCCGCCGTCACGGACGAGGAGTGGCACGACGTGCGCGTCGTGCGCTGCGCGGACAGCGGCGACATCGCCGTCTACGTGGACGGTCTCGACACCCCGCTCCTGACGGCGAACGACACGACGTTCCCCTCCGGCCGGGTCGGGTTCGGCTCGTTCGACAACACCGGTCGGCTCCGCGACCTGACGGTCACGACGACGGACACCACCGACCCGACCGTCACGGTCAAGGAGGGCGAGGAGTTCACGGTCGGCGGCGACGGCCGGTACGCCAAGGTCTCGTTCAAGCTGCACGACGCCGGCAAGGTCGACGGCCTCACCCTCAACGGGGTCGCCAAGGACCTCACCGACGACGTGTGGTCCGACCTGAACTTCGTGAAGCCCGGTTCGTTCGGGGCCGTCGAGGGAGCCAACACCCTCGTCGTCCACGACGTCGCCGGGAACAGCACGACCGTCCGGTTCGTGCTCGACACCACCGGCCCCACGGTGACCGTCAAGGAGGGTGAGCAGTTCACGGTCGGCGGCGACGGTGTCTACAGCAAGGTCTCGTTCAAGCTCCACGACGCCGGCAAGGTCGACGGCCTCACCCTCAACGGGGTCGCCAAGGACCTCACGAACAACGCCTGGTCCGACCTGAACTTCGTGAAGCCCGGTTCCTTCGGGGCCGTCGAGGGCGCCAACACCCTCGTCGTCCACGACGCCCTCGGGAACGGCACCACCGTCCGGTTCGTCCTGGACACGACGGCGCCGTAGCCCGGCACGCCGAACCCGTTCGGCACGTCCCCGGCGGGACGCCGCGTTCGCGGCGTCCCGCCGGTTCTCTCGTCCGCCGCGTCGTTACCTCGGTGCAGGACGTTCCGCACCGGGCGCCTCGAACGACAACGTCCGCCGCCCCCGCTCGGCGACGAGCCTCGCGGCCTCGGCGACGAACCCCGCCGCCATCGCCACGGACACCCCCGGCAGGCTCGCCACGTCGGCGACGTCCGCCCGGGCGAGGGCCACCAGGTCCGCCAGCCCGCGGGCCGCGAGCTCGCGCGCCCGGACGGGCCCGATCCCGTCGAGGTCGATCGGTCGTACGTCCACGCGCACGACCGTCCGCACGGCCGCCGTGGCGTCGCGGCCAGGGACGGCGGTCACGTGCAGGCGCGGCAGGGCGACGGGCCGCGCCGCCTGCGCCACCGCGCCGCCGTGCCGCAGCCGGCGCGCCCCGCAGGACGGGCACGCCGAGACCGCCACGGCTCGCCCGGCGCCGGTCGCCGCCGTCGTGGCCCGCGCCGGCTCGGAGCAGCCGCACGCGGAGCAGTACGCCCCGGAGCCGTCGCCGGACCCCACGGGCGTCGGCGGGCACAGGCCGCCCGCCGGCAGCGGCGCCGGCCGCTCCGACGCCCGCTCGAACCGCACCGTGACGTCGGTCAGCCGCAGCTCGCCCGGCGCCTGGGAGGCGAACGCGATCCCGACCTCGACGGGCGCCGCGACCCGCAGCGAGAGGGCACGGACGTCGACGGACGTCGACGGCGGCAGGACGACGGTCAGGACCGCCTCGACCGCGCCGTCGGGCACCGTCGCGGTGGCCAGGCGATCGTCGAAGTCGAACGGGTCGAGCGGCAGACGGAAGGCCTCCCCGACGGGCACCGGCAGCGCGCCGGATCCGGCGGGCTCGCCGGCGAAGGCCACCTCGACCACCGCTCCCGACTCCCCGTCGACGCGCGCGTCCACCTCGAGCGACAGCACGTCCCCGGGCGTGACGGCGAGGACCCGCGACACCCTGGAGGGGACCGCCCCCGTGTTCGACAACCTCGTCACGCTGCCGTGCGCGACGACCCCCGCCGCCGGGTCGGGCGCCTCCCACGGCCCCAGCGCTGCCTGCGCCGTGGACGCGAGGCTCGCCGCGCCCACCGCGGCCACGCCGTCGGGCGTCGAGAAGGCGACCTCGGCCTGGACGGCCCCCGCGGGAGCCACGAGCGTCGCCTCGTGGTGCGGGAGCACCGCGACCTCGTCACGGACGTCCGGGTCGAAGACCGCGATCGGCACCCGGTCGACGCGCTCGGGCTCGCAGCCCTGTCCGCGCCAGCGCACCTGGGCCGTCGCGCCCTCGGTGTCGGTCAGCCCGTCGAAGGCGAACCGGTAGCGCAGCCCGCCCACGGCCGGCAGCACCTGCGCGATCGCGGCGGGGCCCCGCGCTCTCCCGACGTCTCGCCGCCCACGGCCCACGGCCAGGTCGCCGAGCACCGCGACGACCCCGCCCGTGTCCAGCCGCGTCGGTCGAGCGCCGCCGGCGGTGACCTCCCAGTCCTCGGGGACCGCCGGGCCGAACGTGAGCACCCGACCGCCGCCGGCCCCGCGGGTCGCCACCACGGCGTGCAGCGCGGGCGGGCTCAGCGCGACCGTCGTCGGATCCTCGGCGCCGACCCCCACGCCGCCGCGGGTGATCCGACGCCGCCGCACGTCGAGCACGGCCGTCCCGCGGTCCAGCACGACGACGGCGAGCTCCCCGGCCGCGTCCACGGCGATCCCGCGGCCGGTGTCGAGGTCCTCGGCCTGGGACGTCGGCAGCGCCACCTCGTCGAGCAGCACGAGGTCGCTCGCGCGCAGGAAGCGCACGCTCTCCCGGCACAGGACGAGCACGTGCGGCGGGCCGGTGGCCGCCGCGGGCGCGAACGCCAGCGCCCGCGCCCGCGGCACCTCGACCTCACGGCCGTGCCGGGTCGCGAGCGCGTCCCGGTCGGCGAACACCACGAGGTGGTCGGTCAAGCCCTCGCCGCCGGCGTCCTCGTCGGGCCGGTGCACGAGCAGCCCGACGGCGCCGTCCGGCCCGACCGCGAGGCGGTGCGCCCGTCCCCTGACGGACGCCTGCGGCAGCCGCTCCCACGGCACCGGCGTCCCGGCGGGCCCGGTCGCGGCGCGCCACGCGTCCCAGCCGACGAACCGGACCGTGGCCTCGTCGTCCTCGTCGCCCGCGTCGCCCGCGAGGTAGACGCCCGACCCGTCGGGCGCCGCGACGAGCTCGCGCACGTCCAGGGGTGGCACGACCGGCGTGCCGACGACCCGGTCGTCCTGCGCGTCGACGAGGACCAGCCGGCCGGTGCGGGCCGCGCTCCCGGTCTCGAACGACGCGGTCGGGGCCACGGCGGCCAGCACGAGCCGGCCCGCCTGGTCGACGGCGATCCCGCGCGCCGTCCCGGGCCCGAGCGCGACCCCTCCGAGGGCCGCGCCGCGCAGCACGTCGAACCGTCCGTAGCGGACCCCGCCGTCCGGCGCCTCCTCCGTGGCAGGGACGTCCACCAGCCCGTGGACGACGGTCGCGTCCGTCGCGAACCCCGCGGCGACGAGCGCACCCCCGTCGAGCGGTCCGACCGTTCCTCCGAACCCGAGCTCGCTGCCCACCCGCAACCAGTCGGCGAAGTCCCCGTTCGCCACGAGCTCGCCCGTCGGGCCGCCGGCGCCGGCGACCGACAGCGTCTGGTTGACCGCGTCGGCGAGCTCGGGCATGGCCAGGTCGACGTCCACCGTCCCGGACGCGGCGAACCGCTGCAGGTCGACCACCGTCTCGGTCTCCGCGACCGTCGTGCGCAGGTCGACCGGCAGGGTGAAGACGGGCGGGGTGCTCCGCAGCCGGAACGGCGCCGCGTGGGCGCCCGGCCCCTCCGCCCGCCACGACAGCCCGCCGTCGCGGGTCCGCTGCAGCCCCACGACGTCCGGGGCGGGCGGCACGCCGTCGGTCGCGCCCCCGGAGGCGGCGCCCCCGGGCCCCGCGCTCCAGGCCGCCGTCCCGTCGCGCACCTGGAGCACGACCCAGCGCCGCACGCCGGCGTCGGCCTCGAGCTCGCCGCCCAGCGGCAGGCTGACCCAGGTCGGCGTCCCCGCGGAGTCCCGGGTCAGCCGCGTCTCGGCCGGGCGCGGCAGCGCCGAGCGGCGGCCGGGCTTGCCGTCCAGGTCGTCCACGACGTCGACGGCGAGCACCGCCGTCGCGGTGACCGCGGTAAGGAGCAGGTCGATCGAGGTGGCGATCACGGGCGCCACGGGCACGAAGGGCTGGGCCAGCCCGCCGCCCCCGGCGACCTCGACGAGCGCGGGCGCGGGCGGCGTCGTGACCGGGCCGAGCACGACGCGGCTCTCGTCGAACGCACCGCGCGCCCGGCCCGCCGACCCCACCGCGACCAGGCCCGGGGGGACGGCGACCGACAGCGCGCCCTGCTCCGGTCGCCCGCCGTAGGCGTACCGCGCCTGGACCGCGCCGACGCCCGGCGGCGTGGCGGACGCGACGTGCTCGACCTCCAGGTCGAGCGCGACGTCGAGGCGCGCGATCGAGTCCGAGTGCAGCACGCACCGCAGCACGTGCACCCCGTGCTCGACCGGGAGCTGCGCCATCAGCGCCTGCAGCACCGGCGCGAGGTCCGGCGTCGTCACCGGCTCGACGAGGTCGCCGACGTGCGCGAACAGCGTCGGTCCGCCGGCGAGCGCCAGCGCCACGTTGCTCGGCGGTGACGCGACGCGGACCTCGCTGAGGTCGGTCGCGTCCGCCACCCGCAGCCCGGCCACCGCGATGCCGGGCACCGGGACCGACCCGGAGGCGTCGGCGGCGAGCTCGAAGGGATCTCCCGGCCCGAGCCCGCCGTCCTCGTTCACGGCCAGGAACCCCCCGCCGAGGTCGACGAGCAGCCGCCCGTCCGCCAGCCCGGTCCCGACCAGGCCGGCGAGCCGCCGCCGCGCGTGCAGGTCGACCTCGACCGCGCCGCCCGCGACGACCTTCCCCGCGCCCCAGCTGCCCGTCGCGCCGGTGAACGCGACCGTCTCGAGGAACCTGCGGTCGTCGTCGGCGGCCACGGGCGTGATCGTGGCGGTCGCCCGGCGCAGCACGCTGCCCACCGGCAGCCGCCGCAGCACGACCTCGCGGTCGCGCTCGAACGGCGTGCCGGCGCCCGTCAGGGACGTGGTCAGCAGCATCGCTCTCCGCCTCTCAGACCTTGAGCAGCACCATGAGCTTCAGCTCGCGGTCGTACGTGTCGGTCGGGCTGTCGTGCACGGGCTCGCCGCTGTCCCCCGTCTCGAACTGGTCGAAGCTGCGCCGCGGCGTGCCCTCGTACCAGAGCGCCGTGCGGTTGTCGTCGAGGTGCTGGACGAAGACGTTCGGCGGCTCCGGGCGCAGCATCTTGCTGTCGTCGTTCCCGTGCATCACCCCGTTCTCGGGGACGCCCACCGTCTTGCGCGGCCGGTAGTGGAACACCATGTCGTCCCAGTCCCCGTTGGCCTTGAGCTGGCGCACCGACTGCTTCTCCTTGCAGCACCTCTCGAACCAGGGCGACCAGGCGTACTGGTCGTCGGAGAACCGGTCGTTCGGAGCGGCGAAGAACTTCTCCCAGAACTCGTTGACGAGGTCGTCGAGCGAGGAGGTGTCGGTGTACTCGACGCCGTACCGGGTGAGGAGGGCCGCGAACGGCACGCCCTCGTCGGGCCCGTCGGGGGGCTGGACGTCCACGACGATGCGCCTGCCGTCGGCGTCGGTCACCCGCATGCGCCGCTCCTGGGTGTGGTGCAGGAAGAACGTGACCCACGTCGGGCGGGACTCGTCGTCCTCGCGGGCCACGACCTTGAAGTACTGCAGCACGTAGAGGTCGACCAGCGGCGCCGTGCCGAGGCCGTGCTCGAGGACGTCCTTCTCCCCTGCTGTGAGGACGCGGAAGAGCTGCTGGTAGCCGGTGCGCCCGCGCACGTCGTCGAGCACGCGCCGGGTGACCTCCTCGGTGAGCGCGGCCAGGTCCTTGCCCTCCAGCCGGGCCGAGTCGTCCGCGGACTCCACGTGCGTCACCGCCTCGGCCGCGGCCTGCGAGGTGTCGTGGATGTCCTCGCGGATCTTGGACTGCATCTCGTTCCAGTCCTCTGCGGTGATCGCGTCACCGGGCTGCCGCTCCACGTAGGGAGCGGTGTCCGTCGTGGTCTCGCTCATCGTGTCTCACTCCTCGGTCGTGCGGTGGGGTCGCTGGGGCGTCAGCCGGCGGCGTGGTCGAACGGTGGGCCGGGCACGCCCTCGCGGGCGACGGCGGCGTGCACGCCGGCCGCCTTGGCCGTGCCGACGCCGGCCGGTCCGGGGGCGAGGAGCGCGACGGCGAGCGACGGCGACGGGGGCCCGAGCACCACGGCCCGGGCGCTCTCGAAGCGGTCGCCGCCGACGCGGACCTCGACGTCGTAGGTCGCGGGTCCTGCCAGGCGCGCGGCCACCGTGATGCCGTCGCCGTGCGTCCCGGCGTCGCGGGAGGCGAGCTCGAGGAACCCGCCGGCGAAGCCCTCGTCCGCCACGTACAGGCGCGCCCGGACCCCCGGCGCGCCGCCGGTCAGCGGCTGGGGGTCGCGGAACGGCAGCGTCGTCGCGCGCCAGCCGATCGGCACCTGGCGCACCATCGTCGCCGTGAGCACGGGCACCTCGTCGGCGACCCGCTTGCGGACGTGGTCGGGCTCGACGTCCTCGCCGGGCTCCGTGACGACGCCGGCCACGACCTGCGGGGCCCTGCTCCCCAGTCGCGCCTCGCCGAACGTCGAGCCGAACCGGCGGTCGAGCTCCGCGGGCAGGTGCACGACGAACGAGCCCGGCTGGTGCGCGTCCCACGTGACGGTGACCTCGGCGGTCGAAAGCCGGTCGCCCGTCGCGGCGAAGACCGCGGGCACCGCCGTCGGGGCGAAGCGGCTCAGGTCGAGCACGCCCTCCTGCGTGCCCGCTCCCCCGGCGAACCGGTCGCCGTCGACCCACTCGTCGTCCCACGGGCTGCCCCACGAGCTGGCGAACCGGGCCGCGTCGTAGCGCGCGACCCGGTGCTCGGTCCACACCCACGAGCTCGCCCCCCGGCGCACGGTCAGCGGGGCGGGCCCCCCGGCCCTCGGCACGACCTCCAGCTCGTCGTCGCGCAGCGCGCGCGTGGTGCCCCGCTCGGAGAGCGTCCCGGCGACGGTGCCGTCCGCACGGGCCTCGAGCACCAGCGTGCCGCCGGCGCTCACCGCACCCGCCAGCTGCACCGACCACCCCGCGCCCGGGTCGGCGATCCCGGGCGCGGCCAGCCCCGCGGCCGTCCTCACCTCGACCCGCCCGGGCACCGCGGCCGCGCCGGCGTTGACCAGGGCGAGCCGGCTGCCGTGCCGCACCGGGCCGCCCGCGCTCGCCGGCGACGGCGGGTACTCCTGGAGGTCCACGTGCCGGACCGCGAGCACGTCCACGCGGCTGTCGGGGCCCGCCGTGGGTGACGTGAGGAGCAGACGCGCGTCCTCGCTCGCGCTCGCCACGCCCGGCGCCGCGGCGTCGAGGGCAGCCACGACGTCGGGGAGCTGGGTCTGCCGGGGCAGCGGCCCCGCGACGTCGACGTCGACGGGCGCCCCGCCGTCGACCGCGAGCCGCAGCACCGAGCGCCGGGACAGGTCCACGGGCGCGAGCAGGTCGACGTCGCCCTCCACCGCCGCGGGGGCGGGGTCGCTGCCGCGCGCCTCCGCCCCGGCCGCGACGAACAGCACGGGCGCGGCGTCCTCGGCCCCGGCGCGGCCGACCGTCACGCTGCTGCCGGAGCCCGTGGTCGGCGAGGCGACCCGCAGCCCCACGCCGCCGGGGAGGTCCACGGTCGCGGCGTGCGCGGCGGTCTGGGCGTTGATCGCGGCAGCCAGGTCCGACGCCTGCGCGTCCGCGCCCTCGGCCAGGCCGGCGGCGAGGTCGACGACCACGGCGGGACCGCCGTCGACGCCGACGCTCAGCAGGGTGCCCACGCCCAGCGCCACGCCGCCGGTGAGGTCGATGGTGCCGACGACCGCGGCCGCCGTGGGCGGGGCGCCGGCGTAGGTGCGCGGGGGCGTGACGCCCAGCAGCCGGGCGGTCGCGTCCGTGCCGGCCGCCGGCGCCTCGACCGCGAGGGCGCTGCCCGCGCCGCGCGTCGCCGACGTGAGCACCAGGTGGCGCCCGTCGTGCGCGGCGACCTGCGCTCCGAGGGCGAGGTTGATGCGCGACACCAGCGCGGACAGCACCCGCACCGACGGCGCGGCGCCGTCGCCCACGGGCACGTCGACGGTCGCGGCGCCGTCGACGCCCAGGCGCAGCGCGGCGTCGGGCTCGAGCAGGACCCCGTCGGACAGGTCGGTCGTACCGACGAACGACACCCCGGTCGCCGGGGTGCCGCCGGCCGCGACCGGCTCGGGTCCCAGCACGGCGTCCAGCGCGTCGCGCGAGCGCGGCGGCTCCAGCGCGACGCGGGAGCCCGCGCCCGTGGCCAGGTCGACGAGCGTGATCGTCCGGCCGTCGGTGGCGGCCGCCAGCCTGCTCACCCCGGCGGCGTCGGCCGCCGCCCGCAGCCGCGCGACGACCTCCGCCGGGGTCGTGGCCCGCGGGCGCGGACCCGACACGTCGGCGTCGAACGCCGCGTCGCCCACCCGCACCCGCAGGTAGGTGCGGCCGCGCAGGTCCACGCCGGCCGACAGGTCGTCGGTGCCGGTGAGGCGGGCGCTCGTGGCCGCGACCCCCGACGCCGACCGCGCGGTGAACCCGAGGAGCGTCGTGGCGGCGTCGTCGGTGACGCGCGCCCGGGTGACGAACCGCCGGGCGGAGCGCTCGACGATCGGCAGCACCGCGAGCCGGCCGCCGGCGCCGGGATCCCGGGAGACGAGGACCAGGTGCGCCCCGTCGTCGCTCGCCACGGGGTCGGTCTCGGGCACGCCGAGCGCGCGGTTGACGGCCGCGGCGAGCTCGTCCGGCGTCACGTGCGCGAGGTCTCCCGCGCCGTCGCGGAGATCGACGGTGACCGGGTCGGCGCCGTCGAGCGCGAGGCGCAGCAGGTGCCGGGCACGCAGGTCGGCGCCGCCGGACCCGTCGTCGCCCACGGTGAGGTCGACCGCGCCCGTCAGCGCGGCGGTGACCGCGGGCGCGCCGCGCGCCGAGCGCGGCCGCAGCCCCAGCAGCACCTGGGCGGCGTCGTCCTCGGTCTCCTCGACGGTGAGCAGGCCCGCGGAGCCGGCGGTGGAGGAGGCCAGGGTGAGACGGTCCCCGTCGTGCGAGGCGACCTCGGCCCCGAGCGCCTCGTTGACGGCTGCGACGACCTCTCCCGGCGTGGTGGCGCGCGGGTCGGAACCGGCCACGTCGACGCTGACGGGCGGCTCCGCGTCGACGGCCAGGGCCAGCTGCGAGGCCCCGCTCAGGTCGACGCCCAGCCCGATGCCGTGGTCGGCGGTGACCGCCGCCCGACGGGGCGGCGCGCCGACCGCGAGCCGCGGCGCGGCGCCGAGCAGGAGGCCGGCGGCGTCCTGGGCCGCGGCGCTCTGCACGGCGACGGAGCCGGCCGGGCCGGCGGTCGGCGACGTCAGCGTGAGGAACCGGCCGTCGTCGGACGCGACGGGGGCCCCGAGCCCGGCGTTGATCGCGTCGGTCACCTCGCCGACGTCGACGGCGCCCGGGTCCGTCGACGCGCCCGCCGCGCAGTCGACCTCGGCGAGGAGGTGCCCGTCGACGAGCAGGCGCAGGTAGCGCGCGACCCTCAGGTCGAGCGCGACCGACAGGTCGGCCGTGCCGGTGATGCGGGCACGGGTGGCGTCGGCGCCCTGGTAGACGCGGGGGCGCAGGCCGAGCACGAGGTCGGCGGCGTCGTCCACGTGGTCGCCGACCAGCACCGACGACGCCGGGCCCACGGTCGTCGAGGTCAGCACGAGCCGCCCGGCCGCGTCGATCGTGGCCACCGGCGCCCCCAGCGCCGCGTCGATCGCGGCGGCGACCTCCTCGGCGGTGACGTGGGCCGGGTCGCCCGCGCCCGCCGCGAGCGCCACGGGCGTCGTCCCCGGCCCGTCGACGGCGACCGCCAGGTGGGAGCGGCCGGACAGGTCCACGCCCCCGCGCAGGTCGACGGTGCCTGCCAGCCGCGCGGGCGCGGCGTCCCGGCCCTCGATCACGACGCCGGACGCCGAGCCGGACGCCGAGCCGGACGCCGAGCCGAGCACGGCCTCCGCGGCGTCGGCGCCGTCGCGGCGGGTCGTCACGAGCACCGGGTCCCGGCGGTCCCACCAGGCGTCCAGCGCGGCGTCGTCGAGGTGCAGCCCGAGGGCCTCGGCGGCGGTGCGCAGGATGCCCGGCACGGTGACGGTGCCCTGGAGCTGGGTGCGCACGAACCTGCGCAGGTGCTCGCGGAACTCCTCGACCGCCTCGTCGGGGCGCGGGGCGAGCCCGTACAGCGCGGCGAAGGCGGCCAGGTCGGCGACCCGCGGCTCGCCCGCGTCGGCCACCTCGACCCAGTGGGCGCGCATGACCGCCACGAGCGCGTTCTCGGCGGCCTGCAGCTCCCCGCCGTAGGCGTCCGCGAGCGCCCGCAGCGCCGAGGGGTCGGTGCGCAGCGCGAACGTGGGCGGCAGGTTCGCCAGGACCCGGTCAGCCTTCGGCATCGCCCACCTCCACGAGGACGTCGTCGACGCTCATGGCCAGCGCGATCCACCACGGGTCGCCGTCCAAGGTGGCGGACACCTCGTAGGTGCCGGCCTCGAGGTCGGCGTCCGACGCCGGGGCGCCGGGGGCGGAGGTCGACCGGAGGAGGGACCTGTCGGGCACGGGAGCCTGCGCGCCCGTGAGGTCGGCGCGCGCGACCACGACGTCCTTCACGACGGCGGCGGCCACGTCGTCGACGCCGGTGATCGCCTCGAGCAGCGCGGCGCCGTCGGCCACCTGGCCCCGCGTCAGCCCGTCGACGTAGGCGCCGACGGCGGCCACCACGTCGGCCCGCACCTGCGCCTGCCCTGGGCCCGACAGCCCGGGCCTGATGGTGGCGAGGACTCGCGGGGTGATGAACACGTAGCGGGCGACGAGCGTCGCGAGGACCCCGGCGGCGCGGGTGTCGTGCACGGCGGCCACGAGGCTCGGCAGCCGCTCGGGCTCGGCGTCGACGACGACGGTCACGGTGCCGGGCTCCGAGCGGTGCCCCGCGGGGCCGTTCGGGTCGAAGAACTCCACCGGCGTCCCGCGGCCCTCGCGGATGACGCGCTCGAGGGCGGCGAGCGTCGCCTTGCCGAGCGAGCGCAGCACGGCCTTGGCGCGCGCACGCAGCTCGTCGTCGGACTCGTCGGCGGCGGCGCGCAGGGTCGGGTCGAGGTTGGAGACGCGCGCGATGCCGGCGATCGGCTGCGCCTGCTCGCTGATCGTCCCGGCCGCGACGATCCCGTCCTCGCCGGCGAACGCGACGTCGGCCCGCGCGGGGACGTCGATGCGCACCTGGCCGGCCTGCAGCGTGCGCAGCTGGCTCGTGACGAACACCTGGCCGCCGGTGGCCACCAGCCGGGTCCCGACGGGGATGGTGACCGCGCCGTCGACGCCGTCGGCGCGGAAGAACGTCACGAGCCCCTCGGCCAGCTCCGCCGTCTTGCGGGTCACGTCGAGGATGGCCACGACGAAGTCGAGCGACCGTCCGGTCGCGGTGTCGACGAACGCCGAGAGGTAGGCGAGGTTGATCTGCTCGTACACGGTGGCGATCTCGCGCCCCACCGCCTCGGTGAGGGTGCGGGTGACGGAGCCGACGTTGATGTCGGACAGGGGCGAGCGGGACTCGGCGCGGAAGTAGTCGACGTAGAACGTCGTGTCGTCGTCGGGCAGGGTGCCGTCCTCGAGCCACACCACGGAGTTGGTGGCCGCGGAGTGGACGAAGTCGATGCGTGCGAGGAACGTGCGCGGCACGCCGGAGGCGGTGCCGGTGATCCCGCGCACGCCCGAGACCGGGTCGGCCGGCTCGGCGAGGGCGTACGTGAGGACCTTGAGGTCGAAGCGGACGGGCTCGTTGACCACCCCGCCGACGACGGACGTGAGGATGTCGTCGACGAGGTCCCCGAACGGGCGGTGGACGAGGGTCACGGTGTCGCCGTTCACGACGCGCCTCCTTCGAGCGGCAGGGGGAACACGAGGTTGAGCTCGCTCACGCCGTCGACGACCCGCACGGCGGCGCGGACGTCGAGCGTGGTGGGCGCCGCGCGCCGGGTCTCGACGGTCAGGTCCAGGACCTCGGCCACCCGCGGCTCGGCGGTCAGGGCCTCCAGCGCGTAGAGCCGCGCGCGGTGCCGGGTGGCGGGCGTGTTGGGCTCGCCGACGAGCTCGTGCAGGCGGCTGCCGTAGTCCGGGTGCCCCAGGTGGGCGAGCTCGCCCTTCTGGGTTCCGAAGCGCAGGAGCAGGGCCTGGCGCAGGTCGTCGACCCCCGTGAGGCGCTGGAGGTCCTGCGGCGAGGCGTCCGGGGCGCCCGGCAGCCGCTGCTGGGGGCGGGGGGCCGTGAACAGGTCGGAGCCGCGCTCGCGCTGCTCGGCGAAGGTCAGGTCGCCCAGCAGGCGCAGGTCCGCGCCCAGCAGGGCGTCCAGGTCGACCGTCATCCTCGCTCACCTCCTCGGCGGGTCATGGCGCCCACCCGTCGACGACGAAGGTCGCGGCCGGCGGCCCCAGCACCAGCAGGACGCCGCTGCCCGACGGGATGCGGTCGAGCGTGCGCACGAGCCCGCGGCCGCCGACGGTCACGCCGGTGCTGGCCGGCTGGCCGATGACGAGCGGGTAGGGCACGCCGGAGACGGAGTTGACCATGGTGCAGATCGATCCCGTGGTGGCCAGCGGCATCCCGTTCGCGGTGATCACCGGGGGCAGGACGGCGACGATCGTGCCGGTGTCGGGCGCCCCGGTGACGCCGGGCATCACGACGACCGACGCGCCGATCGAGACGGGCATGCCGGGCACGTGCGACTCCCTTCCTCGCGACGTCCTCCTCAGGGGGAGAAGGACGTCTGACCTTTCACGGACACGAACGAGCCCTGGACCGTGGCCGACGCCCCGGCCTTGAGCGTGGCGCCGACCTGTCCCTCGAGGGTGGCGGTCGTCCCGGCCTTGGCGGTGAGGCCCGTCGCGGCCGTGAGCGCGAGCGACCCGCCGGCCTCGAGCGCGAGGTCGCCGGCGGCCCTCATGGTCACCGCGCCGGCCGACTCGACGGCGACGTCGCCGTCCTGGTCCATGACCAGCGTCGTGGAGCCGGAGCGCACCGTGACCGTGCCGCCGCTCGACCCGGACTGGTCGAGCACGAGCTCGGTCTTCCCGGCCGTCGCGGTCACCGAGCCGTCGACGATGCGCACCGTGATCTTCGGCGGCAGCTCGATGACCACCTCGCGCGGCGGGTCGGCGTCGCGGTGGTTGCGGACGGCGGCGAGGACCGACTCGTCGTCGGGCGCGGCGAGCGGCGAGCGGAAGACCGTCTCGTCGGTGGTGGACAGCGGCGGGCGGTCCTCGTCGTCGTACAGCCGCCCGACGACGACGGGAGACCCGACGTCGCCGTGGTCGAACGCGAGCAGCACGAGGTCGCCCACGTTCGGGATGGTCACGGTGCCGACGTGACCGGTCGCGACCGGGACCCGCTTGAGCTCCAGCCCGCTGTTCTTCAGCCGCACATCGACGCCGTAGTTGTCGTCGTCCGAGCCGTCGGAGTGCGGGTGCACGGCCTGCACGACGCCGAGCTCGGTGGTCCGCACGGCGGCGAGCTCGTGCCGGACGATGGCCGCGATGGTGTCGACGAGCGTCATGACACACCCCCGGGCGCGGGCATCGAGCGGGCGGTCACGTCGGTGAGGAAGCCGTCTGTCTTGGTCAGCCGGTGCTCGACCGCGCGCACCTGGTAGGTCCCGTCGAGCCGGTCGACGCCCGCGCGCTCGGGGAACCGCTCGAGCTCGACGAGGTCGCCGAGGCGCACCTGCGGCCGGCCCTGCAGCCGCACCCGCACCCCGACCGCCGACGCGGTGAGCACGTCCGCGATCGCCCGCGCGGCGGTCCCCGCGGCGGCCGCAGTCCGCAGGGCCGCCTGCTCGACCAGGAGCACGGGCGTGCCGGAGCCCGCGGAGCCGCGGTAGGTCTCGAAGTCCTTGGTGAGCCAGGCCCACGACTCGTCGCCCTTCGAGGCGCCCGGGCTCTCGCCGTAGGTGAGGACGGTGGCGGCCCGCGGACGCTCGCGACACTGCTCGGCGCCGAGCACGTGCTCGCCGTAGGTGAGCACGTGGGCCGTGCGGGTGCCCGCGGGAGCCTCGAAGACGAGCCCGCCGTCCGGCGTGACGTAGGTGTCGAACCCGGCGAGCCGCGCGAGCTCGCGCACGTGGCGGGCGGCGCTGCGCCGCGAGTCGACGACGTAGGCGGGCAGCTGCGGCCCGTCGGAGACGCGCTCGACGTCGAGCCCGGCCTCGGCGGCCAGCGCGCGCACGACGTCGCCGGCGGAGCCGTCCTCGAAGGTCTTGTCGACCGACGTCCGGGTCAGCGCGTCCGCCGTGCTGTGGCCGACGACCCGCTCGGTGCGCAGCCCGGGCTCCACCGCCACGACGGCGCCGGTGAGCACGCGCACCAGCCCGGCGTCGCCGTCGGCGTACCCGAGCTCGACGGCGACGTCGTCGCCCGGCTCGGCCCGCAGCCCGCCGACCTGCCCCTGCACGAGGGTGACCGAGTCCACGGGCGTGTCCAGGTCGAGCCGCACGTGCAGCTCGACCGCGGTCGAGGCCCGGGGCTCGGCGGTGGTGTCGACGACGTGGTCGCCGATCGTGATCCGGTAGGCGGGGCGCAGCATCAGGAGCTCCCGGCCAGCCAGGCGGCGAGCTCGGGGCTCGTCGTCGCCGGGTCGCGCGGGTCGGCCAGCTCGGCGGCCACGGCCGCGCGCAGCCCGGCGTGCTCCGGCCCGAACACGTCGCCGGGTGCGGGTGGGGCCGGCTGCGGCGCCCGCACGAGGTTCGGCACGTACACGCCGAGGAGGCGCTCCCGCAGGTCGCCCAGGCGCGGGTCGAGCGCGCTGGAGAGCATCGCGCGCACGAGCGCGGCGCGCTGCCGGGTGCTGAACGCCCCCGTGAACGTCGCGTCCTCGTAGGCCGCGACGAGATAGGCCTCCTGCGCCTCGACGCGCGTGCCGGGGTCGGCGGCGACGGCCAGGAGGCGGTCGAACCGGTCGGGGTCGGTGCGCACCGCCTCGCGCACCAGGACGTAGACGACCTGCGCCGCGTCGCGCCCCGCGTCGGCGCGCACCCGCCCGGCCTCGGCGAGCAGCTCGTCGGAGAGCAGGTGCCGGGCGACGAGCGACAGCGCGAGGCGGACGTCGTCGGCCACCGCGGCCGGGGCGTCGGGGACCAGCGCCAGGCAGTGCTCGGCGGCGAGCAGCTCCGCGGGATCGCGCGACACGCCGTCGCAGAACGCGACCAGCCGCTCCCCCGCCGCGGCGGTCCCCCACGGGTCGGCCGCCGACCGCAGCACGACGGGCACGTCGACGCGGGCGCCGGGCTCGGCCGCCACGGCACCCTTGAGCACCTCGACGACCTCCACCCGGACGGCACCGGTGCGCACCGGCCGCCCGTCGGCCGGGTCGGGGGCGGGGCTCCCCACCCGTACCTCGGCGACGTCCACGACGAGGATCACGGGGGCCGTCAGGACCACCGAGGTGACGGGGCTGGGGACCGTGGGCGTGCTCATGCGCGGGCGTCCTGGACGAGGGTGTTGAGCGCGGTGGGCGGGCGGACCTCGACGCCCGTGGCGGCGGCCGCGACCGCCGGGGTCAGCGGCGTGCGGGCGGTGATCGTCGAGGCGGGCGGCGCGACGACCGCGATGGCCCCGGTCGCGGGGTCGATCGTCCACGTGCCGTCGAGGGACCACACGACGCGCTCGACCACGGCGTACAGGCGGTCGGCCGGGTCCCCCGTGGCCCCGGACGCCGCGGTGGCGTTGGTCCACAGCGTGAGGTGCGCGTCGAACCGGATCCGCAGCACGAACCGCGTGACGCGCGCGGCGGCGACGACCGGGTGGCGGCCGTCGATGGTGATCCCGGGGCTGTCGACGGCCTCGACGATCCACCGCTCCCCCAGCGCCTGGGGCGCGCGGGGCGGGCGGATCCGGCTGCTGGTGAGCGACGACGTCTCCCCGCCCGAGCCGCCACCGACGCGGCCGGTGTCGAGCAGGGGCGGCGCCAGGATCGCGGGCGCGGGGTCGCCGGGCTGGAGCTCGCCCCCGGGGCCGGTGGCCGCGCCGCCGTTCGACGCGAACACGAACGGGGCCGGGTGCACGGTGGGCGGGGCAGTGGTGGGGTCGGTGAAGGTCGGCGAGAAGCTCGTCGCGTCGATGATGCCGTTGGTCCACGACCCGAAGAACCGGGTGACGTCCCGGCGCCCTACGGCGCCGCCCGTGACGACGTCGACCTGCGCGACGAGGTGGATGGCGGCGGTTCCCGGCGCGGCGATGCTGAAGACGCCGGAGCGGACCTGGATGCCGTTGTTCGCCGCCGGGGTGACGGCGAAGTTGGCCGCCGTGGCGACCGAGCTGTCCAGGGACAGCGTCGCCCGCCCCAGCACGACGTTGCGCACGATCGACGGCTCGCGGTCGATGCGGTGGTCGTAGCCGCCGTTGCCGTTGCCGTCCACGAACGCCCGCACGTGGAAGGTCCCCGTGTTGTCGGCGAGCAGCGTCGCGGCCAGGGCGTTGCCGGGGTCGGGGGTGACGGTGGGCGCGGCGGCGGCGTGCAGGGCGACGATCGCCGCCGCGTCGTCGCCCCCGTCCGCGGCGGGGAGGCCGGCCGCGCGCTGCGCCCCCCACAGCACGGGCACCCCGGCGGGCCGGACCGTGACCGCGAGCCGGACCGGGTCGGCGGCCTGGACGGACCCCTCGAACAGGGGCACGGCCGGGTTGACGCGCGGGTTCTCGTCGAAGTCGGCGGGCACCGGCGCCGCGGGGGCCGCGGGCACGACGTGCGGCGGCGTCGGGCCGTTCGGCGGGGGCGGCACGGCGCGGGCGGTGCGCGGCGGGGTGCCCGGGATCGTCACGGTCAGGTCGCGCAGCTCGGCGACGGTGAGCTGGACCCGGTCGCCGTCGGGCTCGACGCCGTCGATGCCGAGCTGCAGCACCGTGTCGCGCAGCGCGGCGCTGACCCCCGTTCCCTCGACCCAGAAACGGGTGCCGCCGGCTGCGATCCCCGCGTTCGGGAGCAGGTTCGGCAGGGCCACCGGCGCCTGCCCCGGCGCGGCCACCTCGTCCGCCGCGGCGAAGACGCGGGTGCGCGCGTCGAGGGCCGCCAGCACGAGCGTGCCGGCGAAGTCCGCCGGCCGGGCCTGCCGGACGGTGAGCATGGCCCGGCCGGCGTGGTTGCCCGCGTCCTGCACCTGGACGAACCGGCCGGGGTCGATCTTCGCGGCCTCGGACAGCGGCGCCGGGTCGACCCCGACCGCGGTGCGCGAGGCGTGCAGGTCGCAGAACAGCTCGACGGCCGTCAGCACGGCCGACGCCGACAGGCCGGGGGTGCCCCCGACGGTGAGCTGCAGGGTCAGGGTCACGTCGCCCACGGCGCCGCTCGCCGCGCCGCCCTCGGCGAACAGGGTGACGCCGGTGACCAGGCGCGCGGCGTCGAACACGTTGTCCGCGCCGTCGAAGGTCAGCTCGGTGCCGCCCGCGGCGGCGTCGAAGATACGCACCCGGTCGCTCGAGCGGTCCAGCCGCCCGCTCCCGGTGAAGGGCCCCGACACCGTCAGCCGCACCGGCCGGCGAGCCGGGCTGGTGTGCGGCTTGCGCACGACGACGACGTCGGGCGCGGTCAGGCCCGGCTGCACGGACGCGACGGCCCGGTCGACCACGACGACGTCGGCCGGCGCCGACCCGTCCAGCCGCAGGCAGACGGCGTTGCCCGTGACGTCGGCGATCGTCTGGTCGCGGCGCCGCAGCAGGAACGGGCCGTCGACCGACAGCACGAACCAGCCGGGCGGCTTCTGCGGGGGCGCGCCGGGGAAGGTGAAGGCGCCGTCGGCGGCGGTCCGGGCCGGGATCGGGGTGCCCGCGCGCTGTGCGCCCGCGACGAGGACCTCGCCGCCCAGGTACTCCCCGTCGCCGGCCTGGAGGACGTGGGGACGGTCGGCGAACGGGGTGCCGTCCTCGAACGTGATCCGCCCGGCGACGGTGAACGAGCCCTGCTCGGCGGCGGTGCGGCACCAGGGCCGGTTCGCCGGCGGCGCCCCGCCCGCGCCGGGCGGGTTGGTGGGGCACGGCTGGTCCCACGGGACCACGAAGGCGTCGACCGCGGTGGCCGTGCCGTCGTCGAGGCACCACCCGCCGCCGCCCGCGCCGTCGGGCACGAGGTCGAGGGTGCGGGGGCGCGGCACGGGCGTGGGCATCCGGTCCTCGTGCACGAACATCAGCTCGACGCGGCGGTTCGGCCGCCACGCGGTCGGCACGTTCTTCACCGGGTCCTGCTCGCCGCACCCCAGCCAGCGCAGCGGCCCGCTGTCGCACCCGGCGTCGTCCCGGTTGGCGAGCAGACTGGCCACGGGCAGGTCGAGCGGCTCGTCGTCGAGGTACTCCCCGACGAGGACCGGCCAGGTCGCGTCGCCGACCACGCCGTCCGGCACCAGGCCGTGGTCGGCCTGGAAGGCGCGGACCGCCGCGTCGGTCAGCTCGGGGTCCTTGCCGACGTTGCCCCGGAAACGGCCCAGCGCCTGCAGCATGTGCTGGATCTCGCGCGTGCCCCACGTGTCCGCGACGGTCACCACGGTCCCCGCGGGCCGGGCGCGGCGCAGCGCGTCCCACTCGGCGACCGAGCGGGCCCGCTGCGACGCGGCCGTGAGCATCGCGAACACGGCGCGGCCGCGGCGCTCGGACAGCGACTGGTTGTACTCGTCCGAGCCGGCCTTGTCCGTGTGCCCCACGACGAGCAGGTGCGCCTCGGGGTGGGCCTTGGCGTGCTCGACGACCTGCCGCAGCACGTGCCGCTCGCACGGCTCGAGGAACGCCGAGTCGAAGTGGAACGTCACGGCGTAGACGGTGGCCACGCGCGAGCCGCGCCGGAGCACGATGCGCACCTGCGTCAGCTCTCCCTCGCGCACGACGGCGGGGGCCGAGCCGGTGAGCACCTCGCGGGCGCCCGTCGGGGTGCGGGTGTCGTCGACGAGCGCGGTCAGGGTGTAAGCGCCGGCGGGGAACGGGTCCTCCAGCCAGGTGTCGGGACGCGTGCGGGTGGTCAGCTCGCCGGGGAACGTGTCGGCCGGGTCGGCCGGGGTCCCGGCCACCGTGACCTTGACCCGGTCCATGTCGAAGGCCGGGTCGCCCTCGACCTCGACCGTGACCGCGAGCCTGCCCTCGGTGACCGGGGGTGGCGGGGGCGGCGGGATCACCACCTCGCGCTCGTCGACGGGCGTGGCCTCGGTGAGCTCGCGCAGGTCGAGGCCGTACTCGAACACCGCGGGCCGGCCGGCGAGCTCGCGCACGTCCATGCGCTCCACGAGCACCCGGTCGACGGCGGTCGCCCCGGTGATGTCGGAGACGAACGGCACCGGGTCGCCGGCGTGGAAGCGCGCGCGCAGCTCCTTCAGGCTCGACGCGACGTCGGGCGCGGAGAGGATCCCGGTGAGGCGCACGCGGGCGCCGCGCCGGCCCAGGTCCTGCAGGAAGTCGCCCTCGAGCCCGGGGACCCGGTGGCGCGTGACCACCTGGTCCTCGTCGGCGTCGACCACCTGGACCTGCTCCAGCTCGAGGTCCCCCAGCATCGGGCGCACCGTGTCACCTCCCTCGCCCCGTCGGTCGTGCGGTCAGGCCTTCAGCGACACCAGGTGGGCGCGCACCGCGTCGATGAGGCCGGTCAGCTCGGTCTTGAGCGCGTCGACCGAGGGCAGGCCCCCGACGACGTCCGCGATGTCGCCGATGGTGCCGATCGCGCCGGCCTCGTCGGGCAGCAGCTTCTTCGCGGCGTCGAGCAGCGCGGGGATCTTCCCGGTGAAGCCGGAGACCTCGGCCAGGCCGGGGATCGCCCCCACGTCGAACGACGCGATCTCGGCCTTGAGCTTGTCGAGCAGGCTCACCAGCTCGTCGATGAGCTCGTTGACCTGCGGCACCATGCTCGCGATCGCCTGGATGGCGGGCTTGATCGTGGCCACGTTCTCGTCCAGGAAGGTCTTGAAGTCGGTCAGCACCGCCTTGAGCTGTTCGAAGAGGTTCTCCTCGGCCATGACGTCCACTCCTTCGTCGGTCCTGCGGGTCGTGCGGTGTGCGCGAGCGCGTGGAGGCACCGGGCGGCGGTCAGCCCGAGGCGGCGTTGGCCTGCCGCAGCCGGCCCAGCAGCTCGGTCAGCGGGGTCACGAAGCTCTCGAGGCCGGTCGAGAACGGCAGCGCCAGGTCCAGCCCCTCGAGCAGGCCGTCCGTCAGCCCGGCCGCGTCCGCGAGGATGTCCGCGCCGAGCGGGTCGACGGGGGCCGGTGCCACCGGCTCGAGGTACTCGCGCAGGGTCACCGTGTACGCGTACCGGTCCGGGCGTCCCGCGAGCTGGCGCACCTGCAGGTCGTCGACCAGCACCTGCTCGATCGACGTGTCCGTGGTGATGTCGGCCACCCACTCGACCGGGTCGCCCGTGCGCAGCCGGTCCTTGAGCGTCGAGACCAGGTCGAGCGCGGCCGGGTCGGTCGCCACCCCGTGCACGGTCAGCGCCGTCGGGGCGCGGCCGAGGTTCTGCAGCATGCTGCCGTCCTTGCCGGGCGCCTTGTGCTCGGCGACGGCCCGCACGTCGGTGCTGCGTACCGCCTGGACCTGCGGCAGCTCGGCTCCGGCCAGCATGGGGCGCACGGCTCACACCTCGATCCCGTGGCGGCGGGCAGCGTCGTCGAGGATGCGGGTCATCGCGCGCTCCAGGTCCGGTTCGGCGACGCCCGCCGCCGCCAGCGCCGTGCGCACGTCGGGCGGCGCCGGCACGTCGGCGGCCCACGCCTCGCCCGTGAAGGTCGCGGGCGACGTCGGCGGGCGCGACGCCTCGTCGCGCAGGCGTGCGGGCGTCCCGGGGTCCTCGGCGAGACGAGCGAGGTCGCGCAGGGAGCGCACACCTCGCGCGGAGCCCTCGCGGGCCGCCGGCCCGACGACCGGCGGGGACGGCGCCCCGCCAGCGCGGTCCGGGTGTCCGGGGGCGAGCGGGGCGAGCGGGGCGAGCGGGCGGAGCCCCGTCGGTCCGGCCACCACGGCCGGCGCGGCCGGCGGCCGGTCCG
>NZ_BAAAPM010000007.1:0-6756 GCF_039531145.1 Isoptericola hypogeus | reverse complement strand
CGAGCGTCTGCGTGATCTACTGACGGCCACATAGACCATCAGGTGTTGCGAGGACCCCTAGAAACCGCCACGCGTCGTCACGGGGGCCACGTCGTCCACGCCCGGCGCCCTCAGTCGGTGCTGGTCGCGCCCGAGGCTGCGGTTCCGCCGCGGGCGGGTGCCTCAGTCGCCGAGGGCGCTGGTGCCCGCGTAGAGGTGCAGCACCGGCACCTTGAGCTCGTCTCGGGCGCGCGAGGCCCAGTCGCGGCGCAGGGTGTCCTCGACCACGTGCGGGTAGGTGACCACCACCACGTCCTGCACGCCCTCGGGGCCGCCGTGGTCTGCCACGGCGGTCGCCAGGGCCGGCAGCGGGTCCTCAGGGATGACCTGACCGTCGGCGGCGGCGCCAGCCCCGCGCAGCAGCACCAGGGAGCCCTCGAGCCGCTCCGCGGCGGTCAGCTTCGCCTGCTGCTGCGTCGGCTCCTTGCCGACCAGGTCTTCTCCCGCCTCGCGGAGCTCGCCGGACCACAGGTGGTCGATGATGGCGGCCACGACGTTGCGGTCCGTGTCCTGCGGGACCAGCACGCGGTACCTCTCCGGCTGGTCGGCGTGCAGGGACAGGATGTGCGCCACGTCGGCGTCGGTGAGCGTGTCCTCGGTGAGGATGATGGTCGTCGGCATGGCAGCACGCTAGCCAGCCGCAGGGCCGCGCGCGAGGCAGGTGGGCGGTCCGGGCGGCCGGTGTCGCGGTCGTCACGCCGCGGCCGGCCGCGCGGCGACGACCGGCGTACCTCAGCGGACCGGGTCGTGCAGGTCCCACCGGGCCAGGAGGGTGCCGGTGGCCGGGGCGTGCAGCAGGTGGGCGAGCCTGGCCGGTCGCGCCGGGGTCGCGGGAAGGCCCGGGACGGACGCGGCGACGATCCGGCCCGGTCCCGCGCCGACCAGGCAGGGGCTCGTCGTGACGCAGAGCTCGTCGACGAGGTCCGCGCGCAGCATCGCCTCCAGCAGGTGCGGGCCGCCCTCGCACAGGACCCGTCGCAGGCCGCGGTCCGTGAGCGCGTCGAGGCCCGCCGCCAGGTCGACCGACTCCGGGTCGCCCGGGGCGGGGGCGGCGATCACCCGGTCGGCCGGGAGCGCGTCGCCGGCGACCTGCGCTCCCGCTGCGCCGGTGACGACGAGGGGCGGGCGGTCGGCGTCCGCCAGCGCCGTCGGCACCCGCCCCGAGCGTGTCACGAGGACGAGCTCCAGCCGCGCCGCGCGGTCGTCGGGCCCGGCGGTGATCCCGCCCGGCCGCTCGAGCGCCGTGTAGCCCTCGAGCCGGGCGGTTCCCGCCCCGATCAGCACCACGTCGGCGAGGGCGCGCAGCACCCGGAACACCCGCCAGTCGGCCTCGTCGTTGATCGAGCCGGAGAGGTGGTCCGGCCCCCAGGCTCCGCCGTCGACCGTGCTGACCATGTTGACCCGCACGTGCCGCCCCGCGGTGCCCCAGGCCGGCGAATAGAGCGCGGCGAGGCGCTCCTCCGCCGGGTCGGGCGCGACGTGCTCGGGCGCGGGGAGGACGACGTCGAGCGGCGCGGTGGCGGATGTCACAGCGGCCAGCGTAACCACGCGGCGTAACCTTGTCGGTCGTGACGCTCACGCAGGACGAGACCGGCGCGGCAGGCTCAGCCCCCGAGGCGACCGCGCCCCACGAGGTGACCGTGCCGGAACCGACGACCCCGACGCCGCCTCGCTCCCTGACCTCCGTGCGCCCGTCGGTGCCGCCGGAGCGGCTGCTGGCCGACCTCGTGCCGCCCCGCCACTTCGCGCAGGCACGCTTCGGCACGTACCGGGCCGACCCGGCGCACCCGAGCCAGGCGTCGACGCTCGCGCGGCTCCAGGAGTTCGCCGGCGAGGTGACGGCGCGGCCCGCCGGCGGCCTGCGCGCCCTGCTCGGCCGTCGGCGGCCCGTGCCCGCCGTGTACATGGACGGCGGTTTCGGCGTCGGCAAGACCCACCTGCTGACCTCCCTCACCCACGCGGTGACGGCGGAGGCCGGGCCCGGCTCGGCCGCCTACGGCACGTTCGTCGAGTACACGAACCTCGTCGGCGCGCTCGGCTTCCTGCCGACCGTCGAGGCGCTGGCCACCCGCAAGCTCGTGTGCATCGACGAGTTCGAGCTCGACGACCCCGGCGACACGGTGCTGATGTCCCGCCTGCTGCGCGAGCTGGCCGACCGCGGGGTCGCGCTCGCGGCCACCTCCAACACCCTGCCCGACGCGCTCGGGGAGGGGAGGTTCGCGGCCGAGGACTTCCTGCGCGAGATCCAGGCGCTCGCGTCGCGATTCGAGGTGCTCCGCGTCGACGGCGAGGACTACCGCCACCGGGCCGTGGTCACCGACTCGGAGGCGCTCGACGCGGACGTGGTCGCCGCGGCGGCCGGGGCCCGCCCGGGCGCGGTGCTGGACTCCTTCGACGACCTGCTCGCGCACCTCGCCACCGTGCACCCGAGCCGGTACGGGGCGCTGCTCGACGGCGTCGAGCTCCTCGCGCTCACCGACGTGCACCCGGTCACCCGGCAGGAGGTGGCGCTGCGCCTCGTGGTCCTCGTCGACCGGCTGTACGACCGCGACGTGCCCGTCCTGCTCGGTGGCGTCGTGGGCGGCGACCGGCAGCACCTGTTCACCCCCGAGATGCTCGCCGGCGGCTACCGCAAGAAGTACTACCGCGCGTTGTCGCGGCTCGGCGCGCTGGCTGAGGAGGGCCGCCGCCTCACCGCGGCGTAAGGGCGGCGCGGGCGTCAGGCCCGGCCCGCGGCGCGCAGCACGACCGGCGAGCGGGCGGCCAGGGCGAGGCGACCGCCGTCCAGACGGGCCTGGTCAGGGTCCCAGGCGGCCGCGACCTGCCACGGCCCACGGTCGGTGGCCAGCAGTCGCTCGACGTCGACGACGGCGTCCGCGTGCCCGGTCGCGAGGGCGACGGCGGCCGAGCCGCGGCGACCGAGCATGACCTCGCCGTCGCTGTGCACCTCGACCGGGGCATCGACCTCCGCCGTCACCTCGGGGCGGAGGCCGATCAGGGTGCGCGCCCACGCGACGAGCCGGCGCGACGCGGCGTCGTCCTGCCCGACCGGGACGTGCTCGGTGTCGAGCACCGGCGGGGTCCCGGCGAGCAGGGCGAAGGTGAGCAGGCAGGCGCGCTCGTCCTCGCTGCGGGCCGACGTGGCGGGCCCGCAGCCCGACGGCGACCACGGCACCGCGCGCGCCGCGGCGGGCAGGCGGGTGAGGTCCCCGACGAGGACCGACGCGGCGCGCTGGGTGGCGCGTCGGGCGCGGCGGAGGCTCGGGGGCCGCCACGGCTGGGCGTCGTTGGCCCCGAACACGTGCTGCGCGAGCCGCCGAAGGTCCTGAGCCCGGTCGTCGTCGCCCGGCGCGGCGAGGATGCCGTGCACGACGCTCGTGAGCCGGTCGCTGCGGCCGGGACCGTCGGTGAGCAGGGTCAGGGGGCGACCGAGCCGCTCGCCGAGGGCGTGGACGCGCTCGGCGAGCTCGCCCAGGAACGGCACGGGCGAGCGGTCCACGAGCGCCTCGACGTCCAGGAGCAGCCCGTCGACGTGGAAGTCCCGCAGCCAGCGCTCGGCGTCGGCGACGAGGAAGTCACGAGGTCCGCGGCTGCCGCTCCCGTCCAGGTTGAGCCGGGGGCTGTCCGTGCCCGCCGGCCCGGGGCGGGCCCCCGTGCGCGGGCCGATGCGCGACCCGACGGCGTACGGGCCGAACGCGTGCAGCCCGAGGTCGTCGGCCACGGCCCAGCGGTGCGGGAGGTCGAGCACGACGGCGAGCCCCGCCGCGTGGGCGGCGTCGACGAACCGCTGCAGCGCGCGCGGCCCGCCGTAGGGCTCGTGGACGGCGAAGAGCCGCACCCCCGACGCGGGCCCGCGCACGGCGTCGAAGGCCGCCACCGGGGACAGCTCGACGCCGGCGACGCCCGACGCGGCCACGGCGACGAGTCGCTCGGCGGCGGCGTCGAGCGTGCCGGCGGGGGTGAAGGTCGCGACGTCGACGTGCAGCAGCACGGCCTGCGCGAGGGCGCGGCCGGCCCATCCGTGGTCGGTCCAGGCGAACGCCGGGTCGAGCACGCGGGTGGGTCCGCCGAGCCCGGACGGGAGCAGCGGGCTGCAGGGGTCGGGGACGGGTGCGCCGCCGTCGACCGAGAACAGGTAGTCGGTGCCGGGCGGGAGCTCCTCGTCGGCCCGCCAGTAACCGGGCTCGTGGGCGCCGACGAGCCGCATGGGCCGACGCTCGTCGTCGCCGGGCCGGGGGAGGACGACGTCCACCGTCCGGGCGCGCGGCGCCCACACCAGCGGGCGCGTCCCGGGCCACGTGTCCCGGGAACCGGGAGCGGGAGGCGGGGCACCGAGCTCCACCGGCTCCTTGAGCCCTCGATCGGCAGCGGTCACGGCGGACACTCTAGCCAGGGGCACCGACGTCCGCGGGTCGAAGTTCACCGGAGAGAAAAAGTGTGCCAAGCGTGAGCGACCAGACCCGCCGCCTGCTAAGGATGGGACATGAGCAGCCCTGAGGCACGGGGCCCGTCGACCACCACGTCGGCGCGCGTCCCGGAACGGTCGGAACAACCCCTCGACGAGTCCATCGCCTCCCAGGCGCGGATCGCGCCCCGACGGACCTCGGTGGCGGACCCGCACCTCGACCCACGGCCGGGGGGAGACGCGAGCAAGGCTCCGGCCTCCCTCTCGGCGACCGAGCTCGGACCGATCGAGGGTGCGTCGAGCGGGGTGTCCTGGGACGACCCCGACGAGCTCTGAGAGCCCGACGGCGAGACCTGTCAGCGCGGGAGGCGGTCCGCCCCGACGGGAAGCAGCCGCGGCATCCCCGCCGGCGCCACGCGGCTCAGCGCGACGTAGCGGGCCTCCGCGCGGTGCAGACGGATGTGCTCGTCGAGCGACCAGTCCGGGCCGTTGGTGAGGACCATCCCGCACGAGCAGTCGATCTCCACGTCGCCCCCGGCGCCGTGCCGCACCTGGCCTACGGTGACGTGCGCCGCCCGGGCGAGCGCCTTGGCGCGGTGCATCGTGGCGGAGACGGGGCCGGCGGGGTCGTCGTCGCGGGTGCGCGGGTCGTGATCCACGCGGGCGAGCCTAACCGGTGACGGTCCGGCTCAGTGGGAGTGGGCGATGCCCAGCTCGTGCATCCGCTCGTGCTCCTCGCGGGCGGCCTGCCGGGCGGCGATGCGCGCCTGGACCTCCTCGCGGCGCAGCGGCGGGACCGACTTGGGCGGCTGGCGCCGGGCGGGCAGCTCGTCGAGCAGGCGCGTGACGATCTCGGCGATCTCCGTCGTCGCCCGGTCGCACGGCTCGCGGGTGGCGGCGCTGGCCGACCGCTGCACCCCCGTGACCTTGCGCACGAACTGGTCGGCGGCGGCCAGGATCTCTTCGTCCGTGGCGGGGGGCTCGAGCCCGCGCAGCGTCGTGATGTTGCGGCACATGCCTCCCCACGCTACGCCGCGGGGCGGCGTCGCGGCGTGGGGAGGCAGGTGCCGGCGCCCGAGGGCGCCCGCTCAGTCCGCCTGTCCGAGCAGCGCCGTCACGGAGCTCAGGGAGGCCGAGTGCACCCGCTTCACGATGTTGCGGGGGTCGTCGCTGGCGTGGGTGTAGGTGTAGGCGCCGCTCTCGTAGTTGATCCACAGCCGGCCGCCGAGCGTCGTGACGCCCTCGTTCATCGACGGCGCACGGAAGCAGTACGAGTTGGCGTCGGTGCGGGTCTGGACGCCGCGTGGCATGACCCAGATGTTCCCCCGGTCGTTGCGGCCGTACGACGTGGAGAAGAACACGCGGTTCGACGTGACGGCGACGCCCTGGGTCTTCTTGGGAGCGAAGTACTGCGAGACATAGCTGAGCGTGCCCGTCGCCTGGCTCCTGAGCGCGTACCTGTTGAGCTTGGTGTTCTCGGTCTCCGAGAAGCGCCCGGCCCAGAGGTTTCCGTCGCCGCTGCCGAGGAAGCCCACCGTGTACGACGCCTGGTACACCGACCGCGGCCCGTAGACGGAGCTCGTGTCCCTGCCCTCGAGCGCGCCGCGGACCGTCGAGAGCGGGTAGGCCCGGATCGTCTTCTCGGTGCCGACGTACACGTAGCCCCGATACACGGCGAGGCCCCCGACGTGCCCCGTCGCGATGAGCATCCGGCCGAGGCCGGTCCCCGCCCGGGGGCCGGTCGCGACGACGCCGAAGATCGCGCTCGCGTTGCTCGCGACCCTGTCGCCGTTGTCGCCGTCCGGGTCCTTGTTGCCGTTGGCGTCCTTGTAGGCGGAGATCAGGAGGATTTCCTCGGACGTCCCGTCCCAGTTCGCGACCGCGGCCATGCCCTGCGGCACGTACCGTCCGTCGAGGAGCCCCTCCGGGATCGGGCGGCTGGTGGCCTTCGAGGTGAGCGCGTCGTACCTCCTGCTCGCCGACGGTCCGGAGTACCAGGAGCTCGAGCTCGTCGAGGTGGTGCAGAGGGGGTCCTCGGCCGCGGTCGCGGCGGGTGCCGTCGCCACGAGCTGAGCGGAGACGGCGGCGGCGAGAGCCGTCACCGCGCCCAGCACTCGCCGTCGGAGGGGGTGGTCTTGGACCGTGCGGCCGGGCGCACCGGTGTGGATGGTCATCCCGGGTGTGTACCACGCCCGGCGGCTGCGCGCCCCGCGGTTCGTCCACGACGAAGGCCCCGGACCGTCGGCGGTTTCTAGGGGTCCTCGCAACACCTGATGGTCTATGTGGCCGTCAGTAGATCACGCAGACGCTCG
>NZ_BAAAPM010000006.1:6701-109633 GCF_039531145.1 Isoptericola hypogeus | reverse complement strand
GTTCTCAAACAACCGACGCACACCCAACAAGCCAGAACCTCAGTCCCAACCCGCCCGGGGCAACCCCTCTACCTTACCAGGTTTCGGCTCCTTGTCAATCCGCTCTTTCGAGCTGATCGCATCGAGCCGATCCTCCAGGCTCCGAACCGCGGGCGCACACGTCGCCCCCGGAGAGAGAATCGGAGACCGCCCCAGGGACCGACCACCGGTACCCGGCCTCGCGGCCGTCTCCTCGGTGTTCGTTCCTCCCTGCCGGGCGAACGACCAGAACATTACACACACGTCGCGGCGAGCGACAAATCCGCAGGTCAGAGCGCGGATCAGGGTCTCAGACGGGGCTCCACCCGCCTCTTACGACGGGCGCAACCCGCGCCGCGGCCGGGGCCGGACGCGGGGCCAGGGCCGGAAGCGGGGCCAGGGCCGGAAGCGCCCGGGGGCGGCGGGCAGCGCCCGCCGCCCCGGGGCGTCCACGTCGACCGGCCGGACCGTCGTCCGGCCGTCCGTCGTGCGGTCAGTCCGACGCTGCCACAGCCAGCGTCTTCTTGCCGCGGCGCAGGACGGCGTACCGCCCGTACAGCAGGTCGGCCGCGTCGAGGACCGACTCCTCCGTGGTCACCTTGACGTTGTTGACGTACGCGCCGCCCTCGGCGATGGCACGTCGGGCCGCGGCCTTCGACGCCACGAGGCCTGAGCCGACGAACGCGTCCACCACCAGGTCCCCCGCCTTCGCCGTCGTGCGCGGCAGCTCGGACACCGCCGCGCCGAGCGTGCCGGCGTCGAGCGCGGCCAGGTCGCCGCGGCCGAAGAGTGCCTGGCTCGCCGCGATCACGGCATCGGTCGCGCCCTGGCCGTGCACCAACGTGGTGAGGTCGCCGGCCAGCGCACGCTGCGCCTCGCGGGCGAACGGGCGCTCGGCGACCTCCTGCTCCAGGGCGTCGATCTCGTCCCGCGTGCGGAAGGTGAACACCTTGAGGTACGTGACCACGTCCGCGTCGGCCTGGTTCAGCCAGTACTGGTAGAAGGCGTAAGGGCTCGTGAGCTCGGGGTCGAGCCAGACAGCCCCGCCCTCCGACTTGCCCATCTTGGTGCCGTCGGCCTTGGTGATGAGCGGCGACGTCATCGCGTGCACCGCCGCGCCGTCGGTCTTGCGGATGAGCTCCACCCCGGACAGCAGGTTGCCCCACTGGTCGTTGCCGCCGAGCTGCAGGGTGCAACCGTGGCGCTCGTAGAGCTCGCGGTAGTCCATGCCTTGCAGCACCTGGTAGCTGAACTCCGTGTAGCTGATGCCCTCGTCGGACCTCAGCCGCCGCGCCACGATGTCCTTGGACAGCATCGTGCCCACCCGGAAGTGCTTGCCGACGTCGCGCAGGAAGTCGACCGCCGACATCGAGCCGGTCCAGTCGAGGTTGTTGACCATCCGCGCGGCGGCGGGCCCCTCGAAGTCGAGGAACGGCTCGATCTGGCCGCGGATGCGCTCCACCCAGCTCGCGACGACGTCGCGCGACTGCATGCTGCGCTCCGTCGTCGGGCGGGGGTCGCCGATGAGGCCGGTGGCCCCGCCGACCAGCGCGAGGGGCCGGTGCCCGGCCAGCTGCAGGCGCCGCATGTTCAGCAGCTGCACCATGTGACCCACGTGCAGGCTCTGCGCCGTCGGGTCGAAGCCCGCGTAATAGGTGACGGGCCCCTCGGACAGCGCAGAACGCAGCGCGGCCTCGTCGGTGGTCTGCGCCACCAGGCCCCGCCAGTGCAGCTCGTCGAGGATGTCGGTCACCGTGTCACTCCTTGGTCGAGGATCGCGGCCCGTGGCGGGCCGCGTCCCCTAGTCTGCCCGACTCCCTGTCGTGATCCCCCCGCTTTTCGTCCCTGCGGCCCCGCGCGGACGCCGCGGTGCCGCGGCCCGGTAGTCGGAGACCGTCGGCTCGTCGGGGAGCCAGAACCGCCACGGGTAGCGGTCCGCGCTGCCGCCCTCCCCGCTCACCCCGACCCGGGGACCGGAGCGCACGCGCGTCGCGGGCGACGGCCGGGCGAGGAGCACCACGTCGCCGCCGGGGTCGGTGAGGTCGGCGCCGTCGTCCGACCGGTCCAGCGCCAGCGCGACGGTCAGGCGCGCGGGACCCCGCGCCAGGTCCCGGTCCGTACGGAGGACTCCCGCCGCGCGCCGGCGCGCCCGGGCGAGCTCCACGCCGGGCACCGCGTCCGGGGCCGCGTCGTGGGCGTTCTCCGCGGCACCTGCGGCGGGGTTGCCGACGCGGGAGCCCGTGGCGGGGCGCTCGGCCTCCGGCGGGAGGAGGACCCCGGGACCCACTACCTCGCCGGCCCGCAGGAGGACCGCCGAGGCGGCGCCCACCGGACCGCACACCACGTTCACGCAGTGGTGCAGGCCCAGGTGCCTGTACACGTACAGCCGTCCGGGCTCGCCGAACATCGTCGCGTTCCGGTCGGTGCGGCCCAGGTAGGCGTGGGAGCCCGGGTCGCGCTCGCCGTCGTACGCCTCGACCTCCGTGAGCCGCAGCACGACCGTGCCCTCGGCCGTCCGGCGGGTGAGCGTCGCGCCCAGCAGGTCGCGCGCCACGTCGAGGACGGGGCGGTCGTACCAGGTGCGGTCGGGGACGGTCATGCCCCGATCATGACGGCCAGCGGGGCCAGGACGCACCCGGCCCCGCTGGCCCGCCCGGGCGCCGGCCCGGTCAGGCGAACCCGAAGAGCGGCGGGAACACGACCACCACGACCGCCGCCCAGATCCCGTAGGCGGGCAGGTAGCGGGTCTGCCACCGCTCGACGGCCGCGAAGCCGCTGCGCCCGCGCAGGAACCGGAGCGCGAGCCACCCCGACCGGACGAGATGTGCCAGCAGCACGAGGTTCAGGCCGAGCGCGGCGACCTTGTTGGGGCTGGCCCCGAACTCGGCGATGCGGGTCAGCATCGCCGTGAGCATCACGCCGTCGACCGCGAGCGCCGCCCCGACGAGCACCAGCTGCAGGACGTCGAAGAAGCCGGGCGGCGCCAGCGAGTCCCGGGCCGAGATCGAGTACAGCAGCAGGCAGAGCACGAGGACGAGGATCGCGTCCATGAGGATGAGCAGCCCGCGGTCGACGTCGACCAGGCCGCCCGCACCCAGCAGCACCGGCAGGACGCTCAGCAGCATGACGATCGTCAGCGGCGTGAAGACCTTGGTCAGCACGGGCGCGATGTTCTCGACGACGCTCTTCTTGGCCTCCACCAGCCACGCCGCCACGACGAGCGCGCCGGGTACGCACAGCGGCATGATCCAGTCCTCGAGGATCGGCTCCAGGTCGACGCCCACCATGCCGAAGATGCCGAACGTGAGCCCGACGAGCACCCCGCCGCCCAGCGCGAGGAGGGCCATGTACACCACGAGCTCGCCGGTGAACCGGACGAAGTCCATGCGGCCGGCGTCCGACCGCCACCGTCCGCCCATGTAGACGACACCGAGCAGGGTCCACAGGACGACGGGCGCGTGGATCACCGCGAGCAGCTCGGTGGAACCGCCCGGGGCGAACGGGTAGACGTTGATCACCACGGCCAGGAGGACGGCCGGCGCCAGCACCGCGGCCGCGACCCGGGACGTCACCCGCCGCTTCCACGCGAAGTACCCGGCCAGGAACGGCAGCACCAGGAGGCCGACGTTCCGCATCAGCGTGACCTCCTCGTCGAACGCGAGGATCCCGACCTTGACCGCCAGCCCCGCACCCACCGCGAGCGCGAGGACGACCGCCAGCTCGCGCCAGCGCGCCGCGCCGGCGGCCACGGGCGGCTCCGGGACCAGCACGAGCTGCTTCCAGAGCCGCTCGGAGTGCTCCCGGGCGAACTCGCGGGAGACGTCGTCGAGGTTGCCCATGCGCTTGACGGCCACGAGGAACGCCTCGTCGTCGTCGAGGCCGGTGGCGGCCAGGTCGTCGACCTGTGCGCGCAGATGGTCCTCCATCTCCTCGACGTCCGCGGCCGAGATGGCCCGGCGCCGCCGCACGTAGCCGCGCCACTGGTCGATCTGCGCCTCGAGGCGAGCGTCGCCGGCCATCAGGCCCGGCCCTCGGCGACGGCGGGGCCGGTCCCGAAGCCCTGCTGGACGCCGTGGCGGACGCCCTCCTGGACGTCCTGCCAGACGTGGCGCAGCGCGTCGGCGACGACCGCCCACTGCTCCTGCCGCTCGACCAGCACGTCCTTGCCCGCGGTGGTGATGGCGTAGTGCTTGCGGCGCCGCCCGGCCTCGGACGTGGCCCAGGACGAGGACACGAGGCCGAGGCGCTCGAGGCGGTGCAGGAGCGGGTAGAGCATCCCGTCGGTCCACTGCATGCGGCCGCCCGAGAGCTCGGCGACCCGCTTGAGGATCGCGTAGCCGTACGACTCGCCGTCCGCCAGGATGCCGAGGACGAGCGGCGTGGCCGACGCCGCGACCAGGTCCTTGTCGATGTGCACGAGGTCTCCCATACCTAGAGCTGCAAGGGTTCCTACCGTAGCGGATCTAGGTATGCGACGACGACGGCGCCGGACCCGTCGGCCCGGGGAAAGGCTCCACGTGGTTCCCTCGCCCGTCGAGCCGCACGTCCGCGCGCTCGCGGGTGCGCTCCCGGGCGTAATGTGCGCGCTCGTCGGCCATCCAGCGCAGCAGGTGCCCCCGGGCGTCGTCGCCGTCCCGCGCCAGGGTGCGGCGCAGCCGCTCGTCGTCGTCCGCCTCGACCCAGACGCGCAGCGCCGCCCAGCGGTCGACCTGGCGGGCGGCGGCCCCGCACCCCTCGACCACGAGGAACGGGCCCGGCTCCACGTCGTGCCGCTCGGCATACCGTCCGGCGTACCAGTCGTATCGCCGGTACCGGCCGGCCCGCCCCGCGGCCAAGGGCTCCAGGACCCACTCGCCCAGCCGGCGCGCGCCGCCGTCGGGCCCCGCCTCCCAGCCCTCGTAGAGGTCGTCCAGGTGCACGACCTGGCAGGCGAGCTCGGCCGCGAGCTGCGTCGCGAGCGTCGTCTTGCCCGACCCCGCGGGGCCGTCGACGCACACCAGACGCGTGGCGCGCCAGGGTTCCGCGGCGCCCGGACCGGGCAGGCGCGGCTCGGCGTGCCGCACCCGCGCCACGAGCGCGGCCAGCACGTCGTCGGGCACCGTCATCGAACATGCTCCTTCACGACGACGACCATGCGGTTCCGCCGGGATCGAGGGGTCGAGTCCTGAAGGAACCGCATGGTCGGCAGAGAGGTGGCCGTCGGGGTCAGGTCAGGCCTCGACCCAGAAGCGGAACTCGGCCGCCTTCTCGCGGGCGGCCTCCAGCTGCTCCGCGACCCGCGCCGGCGCGGTGCCGCCGACGGCGTCCCGCGACGCCACGGAGCCCTCGACGGTGAGCACGGACCGGACCTCGGGCGTCAGGTGCTCCGAGATCGCGGCGAGGTCGGCGTCCGAGAGGTCCCACAGCTCGATGCCGCGGCCCTCGCAGACCCGCACGCACTCCCCCGCGACCTCGTGCGCGACGCGGAACGGCACGCCCTGGCGCACCAGCCACTCGGCGACGTCGGTGGCCAGCGAGAAGCCCTGCGGGGCGAGCTCGGCCATCCGGTCGGTGTCGAAGGTCATGGTGCGCACCATGCCCGCGAACGCCGGCAGCAGCACCGTCAGCGTGACGACCTGGTCGAAGACCGGCTCCTTGTCCTCCTGCAGGTCGCGGTTGTACGCGAGCGGCAGGCCCTTGAGGGTGGTGAGCAGGCCCGTCAGGTCGCCCACGAGGCGGCCGGACTTGCCGCGCGCCAGCTCGGCGATGTCCGGGTTCTTCTTCTGGGGCATGATGCTCGACCCGGTCGACCACGCGTCGTCGAGGCGGACGAAGCCGAACTCCTTGGTGTTCCAGAGGATGATCTCCTCCGAGAGCCGGGACAGGTCGATGCCGGTCATGGCGGCCACGAAGGCGAACTCGGCCGCGACGTCGCGCGACGCGGTGCCGTCGATCGAGTTCTCCACCGGGCCGTCGAAGCCCAGCTCGGCCGCCACGGCCGCCGGGTCGAGGCCCAGCGACGAGCCCGCGAGGGCACCCGAGCCGTACGGCGAGCGTCCCGCCCGCACGTCCCAGTCCACGAGCCGGTCGACGTCGCGCAGCAGCGGCCACGCGTGGGCCAGCAGCTGGTGCGCGAGCAGCACCGGCTGCGCGTGCTGCAGGTGCGTGCGCCCCGGCATGACGGCGTCGCCCGCCGCCTGTGCCTGCCCGACCAGCGCGTCGACGACGTCGAGCACCAGGCGTGCGACGACGCGCGCGTTGTCCCGCAGGTACAGCCGCACGAGCGTGGCGATCTGGTCGTTGCGGGAGCGGCCGGCGCGCAGCTTGCCGCCCAGCTCGGCACCCGCCCGCTCGATGAGGCCGCGCTCCAGCGCCGTGTGCACGTCCTCGTCGCCGAGGACGGGGAGGAACTCCCCCGACTCGACGTCGGCCGCCAGGCGGTCCAGCGCCTCGAGCATGCCCGTCAGCTCGTCGTCCGTGAGCAGCCCGGCGCCGTGCAGCACGCGGGCGTGCGCCTTCGATCCGCGGACGTCGTACGCCGCGAGCGCCCAGTCGAAGTGCGTCGACTGGGACAGCGCCTGCAGCTCGGGCGACGGGCCGCCGGCGAAGCGGCCGCCCCACAGGGACACGTTGTCGGTGGGCGACGTCAGCGCGTGCTCCCCGTTCGGTCCGCCGGTGACCTCCGCGCCCATGTCAGAGCTCCCCGGCGCCGAGGTCCACGCCGTTGCCGAACCGCTCGTCGCGGGCCGCGGCCTGCTTGGCGGCGAGGCCGTAGATCTCGATGAAGCCCTTGGCGTGCGACTGGTCGAACGAGTCGCCCTCGTCGTAGGTGGCGAGGTTGAAGTCGTACAGGCTCTGCTCCGAGCGGCGGCCCGTGACGGTCGCGCGGCCGCCGTGCAGCACCATGCGGATGTCGCCGGAGACGTACTTCTGGGTCTCGTCGACGAAGGTGTCGAGGTTCTTCTTGAGCGGGGAGAACCACATGCCGTCGTAGACGAGCTCGGTCCAGCGCTGCTCCACGCCACGCTTGAAGCGGGCCTGCTCGCGCTCGAGCGTGACGTTCTCCAGCTCCTGGTGCGCGGCGATGAGCGCCACGGCGCCCGGCGCCTCGTAGACCTCGCGGGACTTGATGCCCACCAGGCGGTCCTCGACGATGTCGATGCGGCCCACGCCCTGGGCGCCGGCGCGCCGGTTCATCTCCTGGATCGCCTGGAGCGGGGTCACGGCCACGCCGTCGAGCGCGACCGGGACGCCGGCCTCGAACGTCACGACGACCTCGTCGGCCACCGGCGGGAACGTCGGGTCGTCGGTGTAGGAGTAGACGTCCTTGGTGGGCTCGTTCCAGATGTCCTCGAGGAAGCCCGTCTCCACCGCGCGGCCCCACACGTTCTGGTCGATCGAGAACGGGTTGTTCTTCGTGGTCGCGATCGGCAGGGAGTTCCGCTCCGCGTAGTCGATCGCCTTCTCGCGGGTGAGCGCCAGGTCGCGGACCGGGGCAATGGTCTTGAGGTCCGGGGCGAGCGACGTCGTCGCGACCTCGAAGCGGACCTGGTCGTTGCCCTTGCCGGTGCAGCCGTGCGCCACGGTGGTCGCGCCGAACTGGCGCGCGGCGCGCACGAGGTGCTTGACGATGACGGGGCGCGAGATCGCCGACACCAGCGGGTAGCGGTCGAGATACATCCCGTTCGCCTTGAGCGCGGGCATGCAGTACTCAGCGGCGAACTCGTCGCGGGCGTCGGCGATGTACGCCTCCACGGCGCCGCAGTCGAGCGCGCGCTTGCGGATGACGTTCATGTCCTCGCCGCCCTGGCCGACGTCGACGGCGACGGCGACCACCTCGGCCCCGGTGGCCTCGGCGATCCAGCCGATGGCGACGGAGGTGTCCAGGCCGCCGGAGTAGGCGAGCACGACGCGATCAGTCATGGCGTTTCTCTTTCTAGCGTGGGGGTTCGGGTCAAGTCTGGCAGCCCGTCGGTCGCCGGCACGGCGGACGACGGGCCAGGTGTCACGGGGTGGTGAGGTCGAGGAACCGGCGGGCGAGCTCCTCGCCCCCGAGCGGGTCCCGGGCGATCACGAGGATCGTGTCGTCGCCGGCGATGGAGCCCAGCACGCCGGGGAACACGGAGTGGTCGATGGCGGAGGCCAGATAGTTGGCCGCACCGGGCGGGGTGCGCAGCACGACGAGGTTGCCCGACGCCTCCGCCGAGACCAGCAGGTCGTTGCAGAGCCGGGCGAGGCGGGCGGCCACGTACTCGACCTCGTGCTCCCCCACGCCGGCGGCCTGCACGCTGCGGTCGCCGCCCTCGCCGGGGACGGCATAGACCAGCGCGCCCGACGCGCCGCGCACCTTCTCGGCGCGCAGCTCGATGAGGTCGCGCGACAGCGTGCCCTGGGTGACGGAGACGCCGGCGTCGGCGAGCTCGCGGGCGAGCTCCGCCTGCGAGTGGATCGCGGTGCGGCGCACGATGTCGACGATGCGGGCCTGGCGGGCCGCCTTCGTGGTGGGGGCCGAGGCGCCCGGGGCGTCGCTCACCGGTGCTCCAGCAGCCACGTCAGGAGCGCCTTCTGCGCGTGCAGCCGGTTCTCGGCCTCGTCCCACACCACCGACGCCGGGCCGTCGATCACCTCGGCGGTGACCTCCTTGCCGCGGTAGGCGGGCAGGCAGTGCAGGAAGATCGCGTCGTCCTTCGCCCCCGACATCAGCGCGACGTCCACGCGGTAGGCGTCGAGCGCGGCGAGACGCTCGGCCGCCTCGTCCTCGTCGCCCATCGACACCCAGGTGTCGGCGGCGACGACGTCGGCCCCGGCCACGGCCGCGTGCACGTCGGTCGTGACGGTCACCGACCCGCCCGTCGCGGCGGCGATCTCCTCGGCCCGGGCGACGACGTCGGCCGGCGGGAGGTAGCCCTCGGGCCCCGCCACGGCGACGTGCAGCCCGGCCGTCACTCCGCCGAGCAGGTAGGAGGCGGCCATGTTGTTGGCCGCGTCCCCCACGTACGCGAGGCGCTGCCCGGGCAGCGCGGCGAGGCCGCCGCGGTGCTGGGCCACCGTGAGGAGGTCGGCGAGGATCTGGCACGGGTGGAAGCCGTCGGTCAGCGCGTTGACCACCGGGACCGTCGAGACCGCCGCCATCTCCTCCAGCCGCTCCTGCCCGAACGTGCGCCACACGATGGCGGACACCTGACGCTCCAGCACGCGGGTGACGTCCGCGACGGACTCCCGCACGCCCACCTGGGCGAGCCGGCCGTCGACGACGAGGGGGAAGCCGCCGAGCTCGGCGACGCCGGTCGCGAAGGACACCTGGGTGCGCAGCGTCGGCTTGTCGAACAGGATCGCGACGCCCTGCGGGCCGGCGAGCGGCGCCCGCACGAAGCGGTCCTCGCGGAACGCCATGCCCAGCTCGAGGACCTCGCGCTGCTCGTCGGGCGTGAGGTCGTCGTCGCGCAGGAAGTGGCGGGTCATCGGGTCTCCTCGGAGGACTCGGGCTCGGGGGCTTCGGGGACGGTGACGGTGGCGAAGAACCGCGCGGCGTCGCGCGACTGGTCCGCGGTGAGGATCAGGGGCGGGGCGAGGCGGATCGCGTCCGGCGCCACGGCGTTGACGATGAACCCGGCGTCGAGCGCGGCGGCCGCGACCTGGGGCGCCACGGGGCGGGTGAGCTGGACCGCGAGCAGCAGCCCGCGGCCCCGCACGCCGGACACGAGCGGGTTGCCGGCCGCCTCGATCTCGCGCCGCAGGAGGTCGCCGGTCGCCCGGACGTGCGCGAGCAGCTCGTCGCGCTCGATGACCCCGAGGGTGGCCAGCGCGGCCGCCGACGCGACCGGGTTGCCGCCGAACGTCGTGCCGTGCTGGCCACGGCCGAGCAGGGTGGCCGCCCGGTGCCCGAACGCGATCGCCGCGCCGACCGGGAACCCGCCGCCGAGCCCCTTGGCCACGGTCACGACGTCGGGCAGCACGCCCCCGCCGATCTCCGGCTGCTGGAACGCGAACCAGGACCCCGTCCGCCCGACGCCGGTCTGCACCTCGTCGAGGACGAGCAGCGCGCCCGCGCGGGACGTCAGCTCGCGAGCGTGCGCGAGGTAGCCGGGAGGCAGGGGACGGACGCCGGCCTCCCCCTGCACGGGCTCGACGACGAGGGCCGCGACGCCGCCCCGCGCCGCCACCGCGGCGGGCGAGAAGGCCTCGTCGAGCGCGGCCGTGTCGCCGAACGGCACGTGCTCCACGCCGCCGGGCAGCGGCTCGAACGGCTCCCGGTACGCGGCCTTCGCGGTGAGCGCGAGGGCGCCCATCGAGCGGCCGTGGAAGCCGCCCCCGAGGGCGAGCACGCGTGTGCGGCTGCCGTCGTCGCCACGGTTGCGGCGCGCCATCTTGAACGCCGCCTCGACCGCCTCCGTGCCGGAGTTGGTGAGGAAGACGCGCGACCCGTCCGGCGCGCCCGCGAGCGCGAGCAGCCGCTCCGCGAGGGCGATCTGCGTCGGCGTGCCGAAGAAGTTCGACACGTGCCCGAGCGTGCCCAGCTGGGCGCTGATCGCCGCGGTCAGGGTGGGGTGCGCGTGGCCGAGCGCGTTGACGGCGATGCCGGCGAGCAGGTCGAGGTAGCGACGCCCGTCGGCGTCCCACACGTACGCGCCCTCGCCGCGCACGAGCACGCGCTGCGGCGGCCCGAACGTGTCCATCACGGCGCGGGAGTACCGCGCGGTCCAGGCGGCGCCGGAGACCTCGCCGACGGCGCCACCCACGGACTCCAGGGTGTCGCTCACGGTCGGGGCTCCTTCGTCGTCGGGCCGGTCGGGGCGCTCGGCGCGGCGGGGACCGACGGGTCCGGCACGACCATCGTCCCGTTGCCGCGGGTGGTGAAGACCTCGAGCAGCACGGAGTGCGGCTGGCGGCCGTCGATGACGGTGGCGCGCGGCACGCCGCCGCGCACGGCCCGCAGGCAGGCTTCCATCTTGGGCACCATCCCGGCGGACAGGCTCGGCAGCAGGGTCGCGAGGTCGGAGGCCGCGATCTCCTCGACGAGCGAGTCCTTGTCGGGCCAGGACGTGTACAGGCCCTCGACGTCCGTGAGCACGATGAGCTTCTTGGCGCCGAGCGCGACGGCGAGGGCCGCCGCGGCGGTGTCGGCGTTGACGTTGAGCACCTGGGTGGGGTCGTCGACGTCGGGCGCGACGGTCGACACGACGGGGATGCGGCCGGCGTCGAGCAGGTCCTGCACGGCGGCCGGGTGCACCTCGACGACGTCGCCCACCAGGCCGACGTCGACCGGCTCGCCGTCGACGACCGCGTGCCGGCGCGCGGCGCCGAACAGGCCGCCGTCCTCCCCGGACAGGCCGACGGCGCGCGGTCCGTGGGCGTTGATGAGGCCGACGAGCTCGCGGGAGACCTGGCCCGTGAGCACCATCCGCACGACGTCCATCGCCTCGGGCGTGGTGACGCGCAGCCCGCCGCGGAACTCGCTGGGGATCTCCAGCCGCTCGAGCATCGCGTTGATCTGCGGGCCGCCGCCGTGCACGACGACGGGGCGCAGGCCGACCTGGCGCAGGAACACCATGTCCTGCGCGAAGGCGGCCTTGAGGCCGTCGTCGATCATCGCGTTGCCGCCGTACTTCACGACGACGAGGGCGCCGGCGAACTCCTGCAGCCACGGCAGCGCCTCGACGAGCACCTCCGCCTTCGCCTCGGGGGGCAGCCCGTTCACGACGTCGCTGCTCATGAGCTGTACGCGCTGTTCTCGTGGACGTAGTCGTGCGTGAGGTCGTTGGTCCAGACCGTCACCTCGGCATCGCCGGCGTGCAGGTCGACCTCCACGCGCACCTCCCGCGCCGACGCGAGGTCGACGAGCTCGCGGGGCTCCCCGACGCCGCCGGCCCGGCACACCTGGACGCCGTTCATCGCGACGTCGAGGGTCAGCGGGTCGTACGGCGCCACTTCCGCGGGGACCGTGCCCACGGCCGCCAGCACGCGGCCCCAGTTCGGGTCGTTGCCGAAGACGGCTGCCTTGAAGAGGTTGGACCGCGTGACGGCGCGGGCGACCGCGAGCGCCGCGTCCTCGCTGCTCGCGCCGCGCACGGTGACCGCGATGTCGTGGCTCGCGCCCTCGGCGTCCGCCACGAGCTCGCGCGCGAGCGAGGCCGTGACCTCCGTGACCGCGGCCGAGAGCTCGTCGAGCCCGACCTCGACGCCCGACGCGCCGGACGCCAGCAGGATCACCGTGTCGTTGGTCGACATGCACCCGTCGGAGTCGACGCGGTCGAACGTGGTCCGCGTGGCGGCGCGCAGCGCGGCGTCGGCCGTCGCGGCGTCGACGACGCAATCGGTCGTGATCACGCTGAGCATCGTCGCGAGGCCCGGCGCCAGCATGCCCGCGCCCTTCGCCATCCCGCCGACGCTCCAGCCGTCGCGCAGCGCGACGGCCTGCTTGGACACCGTGTCGGTGGTGCGGATCGCGTCGGCCGCGGCGTCGCCGCCGTCGGCCGCGAGACCTGCGGCCGCCGCGTCGACCCCGCCGAGCAGGGCATCCGTGTCGAGGCGGAGGCCGATGAGGCCCGTGCTGCACACCAGCACGTCGCCGGCGCCGACCTCGTCCTCGGGCGTCGCTGCGCCCGCCGAGAGCACCGCGGCGACGTGCTCCGCCGTGCGGTGGGTGTCGGTGAAGCCCTCGGGACCGGTGCAGGCGTTGGCGCCGCCGGAGTTGAGGACGACGGCCCGGGCGGCGCCGTCGGACACCGCCTGCCGGGTCCACACGACGGGCGCGGCCTGGACGCGGTTGGTCGTGAGCACCGCCGCGGCCGTGCGTCGCGGGCCGTCGTTGACGACGAGCGCGACGTCGCGCCCGCCCGACGACTTGAGGCCGGCGGCGACGCCGGCGGCCCGGAACCCGGCCGGTGCGGTGATGCTCATGGAGCGACTCCTTCGGTGACGAGGCCGGCCGTCTCCGGCAGACCGAGGGCAAGATTCATGGCCTGGACCGCCTGGCCGGCGGTGCCCTTGACCAGGTTGTCGATGGCGACGACGGCGACCACGCGGCCGGCGGCGGCGTCGAGCGCGACCTGCACGAGCGCCGCGTTGGAACCCAGCGTCGCGGCCGTCGACGGCCACCGACCCTCCGGGAGGAGGTCGACGAACGGCTCGGCGGCGTAGGCCTCGTCCCAGGCCGCCCGCACGTCGGCTGCCGTGGCACCCTCGTGGCCCGGCGCGAGGCGGGCAGTGACGGTGGCGAGGATGCCGCGCGACATCGGCACCAGCGTCGGCGTGAAGCTGATCGACACCTCGCCGGCGCCCGCGACGCGCAGGTTCTGCGCGATCTCGGGGATGTGCCGGTGCGTGCCGCCGACCGCGTACGGGACGGCGGAGCCCAGGCCCTCGGCCGCGAGCAGGTGCGGCTTGAGCGACTTCCCCGCTCCCGAGTACCCGTTGGCGAGGACGGCGACGACGTCGGAGGGGCTCACCAGGCCCGCCGCGACGCCGGGCTGCAGACCGAGCGTGACGGCCGTGACGTTGCAGCCCGGGACGGCGACGCGGCGGGCGCCGGCCAGGAGGTCCCGCTGGCGCGAGCCGTCGGCGTGGATCAGCTCGGGCAGCCCGTACGGCCAGGTGCCGGCGTGCGCGGAGCCGTAGAAGGCCTCCCAGTCGGCGGCGGACGCGAGGCGGTGGTCGGCCCCGAGATCGAGGACGAGCACGTCGTCGGGGAGCTGGGCGGCGATCTCGCCGGACGCGCCGTGCGGCAGGCCGAGGACGACGACGTCGTGGCCCGCGAGCGCCTCGGGCGTCGTCGGCTCCAGCACCCGGTCGGCGAGCGAGCGCAGGTGCGGCTGGACCTCCCCGAGGCGGGCGCCGGCGTTCGAGTGCGCGGTGAGGGTGCCGACCTCGAGGTGCGGGTGGCGGGCCGCGAGGCGGAGGAACTCACCACCCGCGTACCCGGACGCCCCCGCCACCGCCACGCGCAGCTGCGGCTGAATGCTGACCATATGCAGCACTATACATACCTATGCAGCCGCCCTCGACCCCCGTCCGCGGCTGCATCTCCGCTCAGCAGCGGGGCTGCCCGCCGGCGAGTCTGCGGTTCAGTCGATCAGCGGCAGGTACATGACGTGCAGCCCCACGTACCCGTGGGCCGGGCTGCGGAACGCGCCGGGCACGGTGCCGACGATCTCGAACCCCAGGGACCGCCACAGCCGCACGGCGCCCGCGTTCGACTCGACGACGGCGTTGAACTGGATGCCGCGGAAGCCCTGCGCCCGGTGCCAGGCGACCACGTGCTCCCCCAGTGCGCGGCCGAGGCCCAGCCCGCGCGCCGCGGGCGAGACCATGAACGACGCGGTCCCGACGTGGTCGCCGTGCCCGGGCCGGTTGGGGCCCATCTTCGCGGTGCCGAGCACCGTGCCGTCGGCCCCCTCTGCGACGACGGTCGCCCCCGGCGCCCGCTCCATCCACACCTCGCGCGCCTGGTCGCTCGTGAGGTCGAGCGGGTAGACGTAGGTCTCGCCCTCCCGCACCACCGCCTCGACGATCGGCCACAGGCGGGGCCAGTCGTCGTCGGTCGCGAGGCGGATGCGGCACGTGGGGCTCGTGTCAGTGGTCACGGCCGCAGCATAGGGGCCCTGTCGGCGTCGGCCCCCGGGCCGTGAGCCGTAGTCTCGGGGCATGCGTGCAGTGGTGGCCCGCGAGGCGGGCGGTCCCGAGGTCCTGGAGTCCGTCGAGCGCCCCGACCCGGAGCCGGGTCCGGGCGAGCTGCTCGTCCGGGTGGCCGCGGCGGGCGTGAACTTCATCGACACCTACCGGCGCGCCGGCGTGTACCCGATGTCGTACCCGCACGTCGTCGGCGTCGAGGGCGCCGGCGTCGTCGCGGCGCTCGGCGAGGGCGCCGAGGGCTTCGCCGTCGGGGACCGGGTGGCATGGGCGGAGGCGCCCGGGTCGTATGCCGAGCTCACGCTGGTGCCGGCGTCGAGCGCTGTGCGCGTCCCGGACGGGCTCGACCTGCGCACCGCCGCCGCGCTGCCCCTGCAGGGCATGACGGCGCACTACCTCGTGTCGTCGACGTTCGAGGTCGGCCCTGGCCACGACGTCCTGCTCACGGCGGGCGCCGGCGGCGTGGGCCTGCTCGCGACCCAGCTGGCCGTGGCCCGCGGCGGCCGCGTCATCACGACCGTGTCGTCGCCCGAGAAGGCCGCGCTCTCGTCGGCGGCGGGCGCGGCGCACACCGTGGACTACGCGGCGATGGACGACGTCCCGGCCGAGCTGCCCGCCGTCGTCCGGGAGCTCACCGACGGCAAGGGCGTGCACGTCGCGTACGACGGCGTGGGCCGGGCGACGTTCGACGCCTCGCTGGCCTCGCTGCGCCGTCGCGGGATGCTCGTGCTGTTCGGCGGCGCGTCGGGGCAGGTGCCACCGTTCGACCCGCAGCGGCTCAACGCGGGCGGCAGCCTCTTCCTCACCAGACCCACCCTGGCGCACTACACCGCGACGCGCGGCGAGCTCGAGTGGCGGGCCGCGGAGGTGCTGGGCGCGGCGGCCGACGGGGATCTCGATGTCCGGGTCGGCGCCACGTTCGCGCTGGGCGACGCGGCCGCCGCGCACGCCGCGCTCGAGGGGCGCGCCACGACCGGCAAGGTGCTGCTGGTGCCGTAGCCCGGTCGCACCGCGGCATGTATCTTGATGTCGAGATACTCGACGTCAAAGGAGTTTCCGTGGCCGACTGGTCCCCCGCCGCCTATCTGCGCTACACCGACGAACGGTCCCGCCCCTTCGGCGAGCTGGTCGCCCGCGTGGGGCACGACCCCGCGAGCATCCTCGACCTGGGCTGCGGGCCCGGCCACCTCACGCCCGTGCTGCGCGGGCGGTGGCCCGCGGCGTCGTTCGTCGGGCTCGATGCCTCCCCCGCGATGATCGAGCGCGCCCGCGCCACGGACCCGGGCGGGCGGTACGAGCTCGCCGACGTGCGCGACCACGCCGCCGGCCGCGGCCCGGTGCGCGAGGCGGACCTGGTGATCAGCAACGCCACCCTGCAGTGGGTGCCCGGGCACCGCGAGCTGCTCCCCGCGCTCGCCGCCACGGCCCGGCAGACCTTCGCGTTCTCCGTCCCGGGCAACCACGACGCCCCCAGCCACCTGCTGCTGCGCGGGGTCGCGGCCCGCGAGCCGTACGCGGCCGCCGTCGGGCCCGTGGAGCGTCGCGTCGTCGGCGACCCCGCGGACTACCTGGAGATCCTCGCCGGGACGGGCTGGGAGGTCGACGCCTGGGAGACCACCTACACCCACCTCCTCGGGGGCGAGGACCCCGTGCTGCGCTGGATCTCGGCCACCGGCGCGCAGCCGGTGCTGCACGCCCTCGACGCCCACGACGCCGGGCACGGCACCGGCCTGCGCGCCCGGTTCGACGCCGAGCTCGGCGCCGCGCTGCGCGACGCGTACCCGAGCCGCCCGTACGGCACGCCGCTGGCGTTCCGCCGGGTGTTCGTCGTCGCCACCCGCCGCGGCTAGGTCATCCGCCGGGGGGTACCCGAGGAGGCCGCACGGAGGCCCGACCGCGGGGGCGACGCCGGAGCCTGAGCCGTCACGCCCGCGGGAGGCCGGTCAGAACGACGGTACGTCCACGGCGTAGACGTACCGCCGGCCGGGGTACTCGCTCAGGCTCCACAGCGCGTCGCGCGTCGGGTCGTAGGAGAGGTCCTCGGGGCCCGGGGGGAACGCGTTCCCGTGCCGGGTGGTCGCCGACGCCCCCGGTCGCCAGGTGTGCAGGTCACCCTCGGAGCTCGGGTCCGAGAAGTCGCCGCCGTCGCTCTGGGAGAAGAAGAATTCGCCCTCGATCGCCGTCGAGCCCTGGACCGACTCGAGGTCCGTCCGGTACGCCTCCGTCGCGCGGACGACGCCGTCCGACGACTCCCGCAGCAGGCGGTCCGCGGAGTCGATCCCCACGCGCACGGTCCGCGTGATGTGCCCGTCGGCGATGTCCGCCTTGCTCCGGTACTCGCTGACGACGAGGGAGTCGGGCGAGCTGGTGCGGTCCAGCGACACCGACGAGTGCTGCAGCTGCGGGTAGCCGCCGGCCGTGGCGTCGGAGTACTTCGCGACCTGGGGCAGCACGTACTTGTAGTCGAACGCGTGGTACGACCCGTCGGGCTGCCGGCCGACCTTGGTCGAGCTGCCGGTGGAGACCCGCCAGAGGTGGTCCAGGTCGAACACGCGCAGCCCGCCGGTGGTGTCCACGACGTACAGCAGGTTGCCGTACCAGGTGAGCCCGCCCGCGTGCACGTTCACCGGCCTGAAGGACGGTTCGCCGCCCGACGTCACCGGCTCAGCCAGCAGGACATGCCGGTACTCGGGCGCCGTGGTCGAGGACGACAGGTTGACGACGCTGACCCGGCTGCCCTTCGCCACGCCGTCGTCGGCGTGGTCGTACCAGCTCGCCATGAGGACGCGTCGCCCCTCGTACGTGCCGGCGCCGTAGGCGTCGTTCGACGTGGTGATCCCCTGCGGGTACCAGTCCGCGGTGTCGCGGTCGCCGGAGTTCCAGCAGAACGACGCCACGCGGTGGGTGACGGAGGGCGTGCACGCCGTCCCGGCGCGGTTGCCGTCGTCGACGACGGTCCGCATGCTCACGTTCGGGAGTGCGGCGTCGAGCCCGGCGACGAGCGACGACGGCGTGCGCGACAGCGTCCAGCGGAAATTCCCGGGCGTCAGCGGCTCGATCGCCGCTGACGCCGGGCCCGCGCCGACGACGAGCGCGGCCGGGACGAGCAGCCCGATCGCCGCGGCCAGGGCGGCGATCGGGCGACGGATGGTGCGGGTTCGTGCGGGACGCATCGATCCTCCAAGCTCCGGAATGAGTGCTCCAGGACACCATGGAGGGAGCCACCGCACCCGTCCCTGTGACACACCGGTCGGAACCAGGGCCCGCCCCGGTGTGCGGCGCAGGGGCTCAGCGACCGGTGAGGAGCTCCGTCATCGGGTCGCCGTCGCCCGCGGGCAGCACGCGCAGCCGCCGCGCCGCCCCCCGCCGGTCGCCGGTCGCCGCCGCGGCCAGCTCGCGCAGGGAGCCGGGGGTGTCGTGCGTGACGCGCAGGTACCAGCCCGAGCACTCGTCGAGCTCCCCGCGGGCGATCGCGACGACCATGTCCACGGTCCGTTCCACCGGCGTCCACTCCGTGCGCCCGGCGTACATCGGCATCGAGGCGGTCATGTCCGTGGCGACGGTCCCCGGGGAGACCTCGAACACCCGCAGCCCGCGGGGGTGCCCGGCCAGGTGCAGGTTGGCCCCGAGGCGCAGCAGCGCGGTCTTGCTCGCGTTGTAGGCGCTGGTGCCCGGCATCTCGTGCGTGCTCGCCCCGGAGGCGAGCTCGACGACGCGGCCGCCGCCGCGCGCCAGCATCGCCGGCACCACCTGCCGGGCGAGGAGGAACGGCCCGCGCAGGTTCGTCTCGACGACCGACCACCACTCGTCCGGGTCGGCCTCCCAGAGCGGCACCTCGGCGTCGATGCGGCCCGCGTTGTTGACCAGCAGGTCCACCCCGCCGAGCCCGCCGTCGGCGACGGGCGCCTCGGCCCGGCGGACGGCGGCCTCGACGGCGGCGCCGTCCGTCACGTCGCACGGCAGCGCGAGCGCGGCCCTGCCGAGGCCGCGGATCTCGCCCGCGACGTCGGCCAGGCGGTCCGCGTCCCGCGCGACGAGCGCGACGTCGAGCCCGGCCCGGGCGAGCCCGAGCGCGACCGCGCGGCCGATGCCGCGGGTCGCGCCCGTGACGAGCGCGGTCCGCGCGGGTGCCGGGTTGTCGACGGGCCCGACCGGCTCGACGGCCGGCAGTGCGTCAGCCACGCAGGACCGCTCCGACCCGCTCGGCGGCGGCCGCGACGACGCCGTCACGCACGGCGCGGACGTCGTCGGCGCTCAGCGTGCGGTCGGCGGCGCGCAGCCGGACGGTGTAGGCGAGCGACTTCTTGCCCTCCCCCACCTGCGGGCCGGTGAAGACGTCGAAGAGGCTGACCTCCTCGAGCAGCTCGCCCGCGCCGGCGACGACGGCAGAGCGCACGTCGGCGGCCGGTACGTCGGCGCCGACGACGAACGCGAAGTCCTCCCGCGCCGCCGGGAACGCCGAGACCGGGCGGGCGGCCACGGGCTCGCCGTCGGCCGCGGCGAGCAGGGCCGACAGGTCGAGCTCGAACGCGACCGCGCGGGCCGGCAGGCCCAGGGCTTCGAGCACCTTGGGGTGGAGCTCGCCCGCGTGCCCGGCGACCGTGCCGTCCGGCAGGACGACAGCCGCGCAGCGCCCGGGGTGCCAGGGCATCGTCCCGGTGTCGGGGCGCACGGTGACGTCCACCCCGACCCGCCCGGCGACGAGCCGGGCCGCGTCGAGCGCGTCCGACCAGTCCGCCGGGCGGCCCGCGCCCCACCATCCGGCAGGCTGCGCCGCGCCGGCGAGCACCCCGGCGACATGCCGGGGCTGGGCGGGCACCGCGGCCGCCAGAGCCTCGAGCTCGGCGTCCGAGGGACGCACCCCGACCGGGAGCTGCGGCGCGGCCGGCGCGCCGGCGACCGGGCGGGTGACGAGCCCGACCTCGAAGACCGCGACGTCGCCCAGCCCGCGCGAGACGTTGCGTCGCGCGACCTCGAGCAGGGTCGACAGCAGGTCGGCACGCATCAGCGGCCGGTCGTCGGCCAGCGGGTTCGCGAGGCGCAGCGCGGCCCGCCGCACGTCGTCGGCGGGCAGCCCGAGCGCGTCGAGGTCGGCGGTGCCCACGAACGGGTACGAGAGCACCTCGACGAGGCCGGCCTCGGCGAGCGCCCGCGCGACGGACCGGCGGGCGCGCTGATCGTCGGTCAGACCGCGGCCGCCGGGGGCGGCCGGCAGCACCGAGGGGATCTGGTCGTACCCCTGGATGCGGACGACCTCCTCCACCAGGGCGGCGGGCTCGGTGAGGTCGGGCCGCCACGACGGCGGCGTCACGAGCACGACGCCCTCGCCCGCGTCCGCCACGGTGCAGCCGATCTGCTCGAGCGTCCCGACGACGGCGGCGCGGTCGTAGTCGACCCCCGCGAGCCGCGTGGGCAGCGTGACGTCGAGGCGGACGGGAGCGAGCGCCGACGTGGTGTCGAGGTCGCTCACCGCCGGGTCCGCCGTGCCGCCGCCGTGCTCGACGAGCAGGTCGACCACGCGCTGGGCCGCGACGGCGGGCAGGCGCGGGTCGACGCCACGCTCGAACCGCTTGGCCGCCTCCGACGGCAGGCGGTGCCGGCGCGCCGTGCGCGCGACCGACACCTGGTCGAAGTGCGCGGCCTCGATCAGCACGTCGGTCGTGGCGCCGCCCACCTCGGACGAGGCGCCACCCATCACGCCGGCCATGCCGAGCACTCGCGAGCCCCTCGCGCCGTCGGGCGAGTCGGTGATGAGCAGGTCCTCGGCGTCGAGCGCGCGCTCGACGTCGTCCAGGGTGGTGAGCCTCTCCCCCGCGGCGGCACGCCGCACGACGATCGGCGCGGCGACCTCGGCCAGGTCGTAGGCGTGCAGCGGCTGGCCGAGGTCGAGCATCACGTAGTTGGTGACGTCGACGGCGAGCGAGATGGACCGCATCCCGGAGCCCTCGAGGCGGCGCTTCATCCACGGCGGCGTCGGGGCCGACGGGTCGATGCCGCGCACGACGCGCGTGACGAACCGGTCGCAGCCGACGGCGCCGTGGATGGGCGCCGCGTCGTCGACCTCGACGGCGAACCCGTCGGCGGTCGGGGCGGGCGGCGGCGTCCCGAGGTTCTCCACGAGCCCGCGGTCGGTGAACGGCGCCCCGGTGGAGTGCGCGTACTCGCGACCGACGCCGCGGTAGCTGAACGCGTACCCGCGGTCGGGCGTCACGTTGATCTCGAGCACCTCGTCGCCGAGACCGAGGAGGGCGATCGCGTCCTGGCCGGGCGTGAGGTCGGCGGCGTCGAAGCCGGCCCGGGTGAGCACGAGGATGCCGTCGTGGTCGTCGCCGATGCCGAGCTCGCGCACCGAGCAGATCATGCCGTCGGACACGTGGCCGTACGTCTTGCGTGCCGCGATGGCGAACCCGCCGGGCAGCACCGTGCCGGGCAGCGACACGACGACGAGGTCGCCCACGCCGAAGTTGTGCGCGCCGCAGACGACGCCGCGCGCACCACCGTCGGGGACGTCGTCGTCGTCGACGCCCTTGATCTGCGAGGCGTTGTGCTCCGGGCCGACGTCGACCAGGCACCAGTTGATGGTCTTGCCGTTCTTCTGCGGCTCGGGGGTCTGCGCCAGCACGCGGCCCACCACCAGCGGGCCGGTGACGGCGGCCGGGAGGATCTCCTCCTCCTCCAGCCCGACCTTCACCAGCGCGGCCGCGAGCCCGGCGGCCGTGAGGTCGGCCGGCAGCTCGACGTGCTCGCCGAGCCAGTCAGTGACGATGCGGGGCATCAGATCTCCGTCCCGAACTGGGTGGAGAAGCGCACGTCGCCCTCCACGATGTCGTGCATGTCCGCGATCGAGTGGCGCAGCATGAGCGTGCGCTCGATGCCCATCCCGAAGGCGAACCCCGAGTACTCCTCGGGGTCGATCCCGGCGGCGCGCAGCACGTTCGGGTTGACCATGCCGCAGCCGCCCCACTCGATCCAGCCCGCGCCGCCCTTCTTCTGCGGGAACCACAGGTCCATCTCGGCGCTGGGCTCGGTGAAGGGGAAGTAGGCGGGCCGCAGGCGCGTCTTGGCCGCCGGCCCGAACATGGCCCGCGCGAACGCGTCCAGCGTGCCGACGAGGTTCGCCATCGTCAGGCCCTTGTCGACCGCGAGGCCCTCCACCTGGTGGAAGACCGGGGTATGGGTCTGGTCGAGCGCGTCGGTGCGGAACACCTTGCCCGGGCAGGCGATGTACAGCGGCACGCCGCGCTCGAGCAGGGAGCGCGACTGCACCGGGGAGGTGTGCGTGCGCAGCACGAGGTTGGACGGCTTGCCGCCCACGGTGCCGTCCATCCCGTCGGACGTGCCCTCGGCACCGTCCACACCCGCGACGTAGAACGTGTCCTGCATCTGGCGGGCCGGGTGGTCCGGGTCGAAGTTCAGGGCGTCGAAGTTGAACCACTCCGCTTCGACCTCGGGTCCGTCGGCGATCTCCCAGCCCATCCCGACGAAGAAGTCGGCGATGCGCTCCTGCACCAGCTCGATGGGGTGCCGGGCGCCGACGGGACGCCGGTCGGTGGGCAGTGTGACGTCGACGGACTCCTCGACGAGGACCCGCTCGTCGCGCTCCGCCTCGAGCTCGGCCTGACGCCGGGCGAGCGCGCCGTTGATGCGCCCGCGGCGAGGTCCGACGTTCTTGCCGGCGGCCGCCTTGTCGGGCCCGGGCAGGGCGCCGATGGCGCGGTTCGCGAGCGCCAGCGCGCTCCTGTCCCCGGTGTGCAGGGTGCGGACGGCCTTCAGGGCGTCGAGGTCGGAGGCGGACGCGATGTCGGCGAGCGCGGCGTCGACGGCGGCGTCGAGCGCGGCGACGTCCAGGGGATCGGGACCGGGATCGGGCGTGGACATGCGTGCCTTCCTGAGGGGTGGGCTGCGGCAGGGGCCAGTTTATGTGCCCGCCCGGGCCGGTCAGGTCGGCGTCGGCGTGTCCTCGCGATCAGCGCGCGGGGGCGGCGTCCACCGTCCGGCCCGTGGCGGGCCGGCTCCATCGGCGGTCGTGACGCGTCATGCGGTCCATGGTGCCCCAGGGGCTGCGCCGGACGGGTCGTCAGGACGACGTCGCCGGCGCCAGGGGCAGGACGGCGACGTCCTCGTGCTTCGGCCCCCCGGACCGCCCGGCGCCCAGCTCGGACGACACGACGTGCACGGCGTCCACGTGCCACGCCGGACCGCGGTAGACGGCGAGCGCCCGGGCCCACGACGCGAGCGGCGACGGTTCCTCCTGGCCTCCGCGGGGGCGGCGCGTCCCGCCCCGCGCGCCGTCGACGCGCCGCCTCTCGGAGGCGGCGCGGAGGGTGGCCCGCGCGACCGTGAGGTGCGGTCGCCCGGCGGCCCGGTCGGCGGCCGGCAGGCCGGCGTCGGCGGCGGACTCCTCGGCGAGGCCCGCGAGGCCGCGCAGCGGGTCTACGGCGCCGCTCAGGCCGACCCAGAGGGTGCGCCCGCCGAACGACCCGCTGCCCGCGAGCGCGAGGTCGAACGCGTCGGCGTCGCGCAGGGCCGCGGCGAGCCCGTCCACGTAGCCGGGCACCGCGCCGTCGGGAACGTCGCCGTGGAAGAGCAGCGTGACGTGCCGCTGCTCGGCCGGTACCCAGCGCAGCCCGCGCCCCGGGTCGTCGAGGGCGCTCCCGACCACGCCGCCGAGGGCCAGGTCGAGGTGGGCGGACGCCTCCGCGGAGGGGTACACGGCCGTGAACAGTCGCACGTTCCGGATGCTGCCACGCGGCGTGCCCGTCGTCATCCACGGACACGTGTCGTGCCCGACCGGACCGAGGAGGGTCGCTGTCCCTGCTGTCACGAACGTTGCTTCGTCGCCGGTGTCCGGGGCGGTCGCGGCGGGTTTGGCGGCGGGTCCGCCACCTGACCGTCAGCGCGCTGCGCGCGGCCGCCCGCGCGGAGTCAGCCGGCGCGAACCTCGCGCTGGGCGCGGCTGCTCGCGTACAAGCACACGGTGGCGGCGGTCGCGAGGTTGAGCGACTCCGCGCGGCCGCGGATGGGCACGCGCACGACGGCGTCGGCGAGCGCGCGGTCGGCCTCGGGCAGGCCCCAGGCCTCGTTCCCGAAGACCCAGGCCGTGGAGGCGGCGAGGTCGGGGACCGCGGTCCCGGCACGCGGATCCTGAGCCGGTCGAAGGGCGACCGACGCCTTCCCGCCGGCGACGTCGAGCAGGTCGTCGAGGTCGTGGTCGCCAGAGCCGTCGGCGGCGAGGACGGTGGCGCCGGCGACGCGCAGGGCGCCCGCGGCGTCGGCCAGCGAAGCCTCCGCCACGACCGGCAGGTGGAAGAGCGAGCCGGCGGTCGAGCGGACCACCTTGGGGTTGTGCAGATCCACGCTCTCGCCCGCGAGGACGACGAGGTCGGCCCCGGCGGCGTCGGACGCGCGGATCACGGTGCCGGCGTTCCCGGGGTCGCGCACGTTGGCCAGCACGGCGACCAGGAGGGGGCGCGAGGAACCACCCAGACCACGGAGGGTCTCGACGAGCCCGACCCCCGGCTGCGGGGTCCGCACGACGGCGAGGACGCCCTGGGCGTCGGCGCTCATGGCGGCGAGCACCTCCGGCGTGCCGAGGTGCACGAACAGCCCGGCGTCCTGCGCGGCGGCGACGATCTCGTCGTACCGCTCCGCGGCCGCGGGGGTGAGGTAGACGTCCCGGACGTCGCCGGGCGCGTGGCGCACGGCCTCGCGCACGCCCTGCGGTCCCTCCACGAGGAACTGGCCGTACCGGGAACGCGCAGGACGCCCGGACAGCGCCCTGACCTGCTTGACCCGGTCCGCTCGCACGTTGGCGAGCGTCACGTCGGGGATGCGGGGCATCGGCAGGTCAGGGGTGTCCGGGCGTCCGGGTGCTGAGCGGGTGGCTCAGGCGGCCTTCGGCGCGTTCACGTCGGCCGGCAGGGCGTCCTTGGCGACCTGGACGAGCGCGTTGAACGCCGCCACGTCGTTGACCGCGAGCTCGGCGAGCATGCGACGGTCGACCACCACCTCGGCGGCCTTCAGACCCTGGATGAGGCGGTTGTAGGTCAGTCCCTGGGCGCGGGCCGCAGCGTTGATGCGCTGGATCCACAGCTTGCGGAAGTCGCCCTTCTTCGCCTTGCGGTCGCGGTACGAGTAGACGAGGGAGTGGGTGACCTGCTCCTTCGCCTTCCGGTACAGGCGCGAACGCTGGCCGCGGTAGCCGCTGGCGCGCTCGAGGGTCGTACGGCGCTTCTTGTGGGCGTTGACCGCCCGCTTCACGCGTGCCACGTGATGCTCCTTGCAGTGTCGGGTCCGGAAGTGCTCCCGGCAGCCTGAGAGGCCGCCGAAGGGGTCACTTGCCGAGCAGCTTCTTGATCTTCTTGACGTCGGCCTGCGAGACCTGCTGGTCCATCGCGAGGCGGCGGGTGCGCTTGGTCGGCTTGTGCTCGAACAGGTGGCGACGGTTGGCCTGCTCGCGCATGACCTTCCCGCTGCCGGTGACCCGGAAGCGCTTCTTGGCGCCGGAGTGCGTCTTGTTCTTCGGCATGACTGCCGTCTCTCCTCGTGTCGGTCACCCGCCCGGGTGGGCGGGGACGTGTGCGGACCGGGGCCGGCGAGCGGCCCGGTGCCAGATGGTCGGTGCGGTGGTCTGCTCCGCGACCCCTCAGCGACCCGCGCGGGGGCTGGGCTTGGGGGGACGTGGCGCCGCCGGCCGGGGGGCCGCGGGCTTGGCCGCAGCTGCCGGCTTCGCCGCCGCGGGCTTCGCGGCCGGCTTGGCCGCAGCAGCCGGCTTGGCCGGCGCGGCGGTCGCGGGCTTGGCCGCGGCAGCAGGCTTCTGTTCCGGCTTCTCGGCCGCCGGGGCCTTCTCGGCCGGCGCAGCCTTCTCGACGGGCGCTGCCTTCTCGACGGGCGCTGCCTTCTCGACGGGCGCTGCCTTCTCGGCCGGCGCAGCAGTCTCCACGGGCGCCGGCTCCGGGACGGCGGGCGTCTCCACCGGCGCCGGGGCGGCGTCCGTCACGGGAGCGTCGTCCTCGACCTCGGTCGCGGCCGGCGACCCGTCGTGCGACTGGGCGCGCGCCTCGGCCTTGACCTCGGACTTGGTCTTGCGCTGGGCGTTGACCTCGGCGGAGCGCTTGCGCTGCTCGACCTTGGCGTCGGCCTTCTTCTTGACCGGCCCGAGGACCATGGTCATGTTGCGGCCGTCCTGCTTCGGCATCGACTCGACGAAGCCGAGCTCGGCGACGTCCTCCGCGAGCCGCTGCAGCAGGCGCACGCCCATCTCGGGACGGGACTGCTCGCGACCGCGGAACATGATCATGACCTTGACCTTGTCGCCCGCGGAGAGGAAGCGCTCGACGTGGCCCTTCTTGGTGCCGTAGTCGTGCGGGTCGATCTTCAGGCGGAACCGGATCTCCTTGAGAACCGTGTTCGCCTGGTTGCGCCGCGCCTCGCGCGCCTTCATGTCCGACTCGTACTTGAACTTGCCGAAGTCCATGAGCTTGGCGACGGGCGGGCGGGCGTCCGGTGCGACCTCGACGAGGTCGAGGTCGGCGTCCTGGGCAAGCTTCAGGGCGACCGCCGTGGCAACCACGCCGACCTGCTCCCCGCCCGGGCCGATGAGCCGGACCTCAGGGACGCGGATCCGGTCGTTGATGCGAGGCTCGCTGATGGTGATGCTCCTAGGAACTCGTCGGTAGACCGCCGAGAACGGAAGAAGGCCTCCGCCCTGAGCACAGGTGGAGTCCATCGGTCACCGACGCCGGGCGCGAACGCCCGGACGACCGGGGTGGGACGACGCGCCGGGGCGAGCCGTCCGACCGGACCCGGCCCCTGTCGACGCCCGGAGGCGTACGGTCGGTGCTCGGGTGGGATGGAATCCACTTGATGCACCCGGGACCAAGCGAGGCCCCGGGTCGGTCAGCGATCCAGACTAGCACGCGAACCTGCCCGCCCCGCCAGCCCGGACCGCGTCGCGTGCGTCACCCCGGTGAACCCCCGTGGCCGCTGGTGAACATCTCGCGACGACCCGGCGCCGTGACTGGAATCATTCCAGAAAAGGGGTTAACGTCCAGGTCGTGACCTCGAACCACGTCGTACCGGCGGCGCCCGGTGCCCCGCAGGCTGCGGCCGGCGAGCACCTGCTGCGCGACGCGGGTCTGCGCGTCACCGGCGTGCGGCTCGCCGTCCTGCGTGCCCTCGACGGTCACGAGCACTCGACCGCGGACGACGTCGTGCGCACAGTGCGCGACGACCTCGGCTCCGTGTCGGTGCAGGCCGTCTACGACTGCCTGCACGCGCTCACGGGCGCCGGGCTGCTGCGCCGCATGGAGCCCGCCGGGCACCCCGCCCGGTACGAGCGGCGCGTCGGCGACAACCACCACCACGTGGTGTGCCGCGGGTGCGGCGCCGTCGCCGACGTCGACTGCGTCGTCGGCGAGGCCCCGTGCCTGATGCCGGGCGACACGCACGGCTTCACGCTCGACCTCGCCGAGGTCACCTTCTGGGGCCTGTGCCCCGCATGCGCGACCGGCCCCGCCCCGGCGCGCTGATCCCTGCCTGCCGAACCCCCCGAGGAAAGGACGTCACATGACGACTCCGTTCACCACGACCCAGACCGGCACCCCGGTCGCGAGCGACGCGCACTCGCTGACCGTGGGTGCGGACGGGCCCACCGTCCTGCACGACCGGTACCTGGTCGAGAAGCTCGCGTCGTTCAACCGCGAGCGCGTGCCCGAGCGCAACCCGCACGCCAAGGGCGGCGGCGCCTTCGGCGAGCTCGTCGTCACCGAGGACGTGTCGCAGTACACCCGCGCCGCCGTCTTCCAGAAGGGCGCCACGAGCGAGACCCTGCTGCGCTTCTCCTCCGTCGCCGGCGAGCAGGGCTCCCCCGACACCTGGCGCGACGTGCGGGGCTTCTCCCTGCGCTTCTACACCACCGAGGGCAACCTCGACATCGTCGGCAACAACACGCCGACCTTCTTCCTGCGCGACGCGATGAAGTTCCCGGACTTCATCCACTCGCAGAAGCGCCTCGGCGCCTCCGGCCTGCGCGACGCCGACATGCAGTGGGACTTCTGGACCCTGTCCCCGGAGTCCGCCCACCAGGTCACCTACGTGATGGGCGACCGCGGCCTGTCGAAGTCGTGGCGACACCTCAACGGCTACGGCTCGCACACGTACCAGTGGGTCAACGCCGAGGGCGAGCGCTTCTGGGTGCAGTACCACTTCCTGTCGAACCAGGGCGTGGAGCACATGTCGCCCGAGGACGCCGAGCGCATCGCCGGCCAGGACGCGGACTACTACCGCCGCGACCTGTACGAGGCGATCGACCGCGGCGAGTTCCCCTCGTGGGACGTCTACGTGCAGGTCATGCCGTACGAGGACGCGAAGACCTACCGCTTCAACCCGTTCGACATGACGAAGACCTGGTCGAAGAAGGACTACCCGCGCATCAAGGTCGGGACGTTCACGCTGAACCGCAACCCGCGCAACTTCTTCGCCGAGATCGAGCAGGCAGCGTTCTCGCCGGGCAACCAGGTGCCGGGCACCGGCATCTCGCCGGACAAGATGCTCATGGCCCGTGTCTTCTCCTACCCGGACGCGCAGCGCCACCGCATCGGCACCAACTTCAACCAGCTGCCGGTCAACCAGCCGCACGCCGCCCCTGTCGCGAACTACATGCACCAGGGCAACATGCAGTACCACTTCAACGGCCCGGAGCACCGCGTCTACACGCCGAACTCGTTCGGCGAGGCCGGCGGCCCCGTGGCCGACCCGCTGCGCGGCGTCGAGTCGGCCTGGGAGTCCGACGGCGAGCTGATGCGCTCGGCGCAGACCCTGCACTCCGAGGACGACGACTTCGGCCAGGCAGGCACGCTGTACCGCGAGGTCTTCGACGACGCCGCCAAGGCGCGCTTCCTCGAGACCCTCACGGGGCAGGGCCTCGCGATCACGATCGACGAGATCCGGGAGCGCTTCTTCGCCTACTGGACGAACGTCGACGCCGAGCTCGGCGCGAAGCTCCGCTCGGAGGTCTCCGCCGGCCACGTCCCGACGCCGGTCGCCGAGGGCACCGGCCCCGACGTCGAGCCCGTCGGCATCTGACCGACACACCGCACGCCCCGCGTCGTCGCGCCCGCCCGTCCGGCGGGCGCGGCGGCACGGTGCAGCCGAGGCCGGGTCCCCGCGACCCGGCCTCGGCTGCTCTCCGCCCGCCCCGCGCGGTGCGAAGATGGAGCCCATGAGCAGCAGCATCCCCGCCACCCCGACCGCACCCGACCAGGCGCCCGAACAGGCGCCCGACCACGCGACCGCGGCCGGCTCCCCCGGCGACGGCGTCAACGAGGCCACGCGCGACATCGCCGACGTCGCCGCCGTCGAGGTCATCACCACCGCCGCCGTCCACCTCATGAGCGCCGCCGCGGTGAAGTGCGGGCTGGCCGAGGACGCGGACGCGGCCGACCACCTCGACCTCGACGAGGCCCGCAAGCTCATCACTGCGCTCGCCGCCCTCGTCACCGCGAGCGCCCCGGACGTCGGGAACCAGCACGCGCGCTCGCTGCGCGACGGCCTGAAGTCCCTCCAGCTCGCGTTCCGCGAGGCGTCCGTGGTCCCGGACGCCCCCGGCGAGGGCCCCGGCGAGAAGTACACCGGCTCCGTGGTCTGATCCCTCCCGCCATGTCCGCACCCCAGCAGCCGCCTGCATGGCCGCCGCAGCAGCCCGCCCGGACGCCGGGGGGACGCGCGACGGGCGGACCCGCGACTGCCGGGCACGCGACGGCCGGGCACGCGACGACCGGTCCCGCGACGACCGGTCCCGCGGCGACCGGACACGCGGCGGCAGGGCGGCCCGGGCGCCGGCCCGCGGTGCTCGTGCTCGCGGTCCTGCTCGTCGCGGCGCTGGGGCTGGGGGGCTACCTGTGGCTGACGACCGTGCGGTGGCAGGCGGACAGTGCCGGGTGGGAGTCCGAGGCCCGGGGCTACGCGGACCGGGTCGCCACGCTGCAGGCCGAGCTCGAGGCCACGGGCGCCGAGCTGGTGGCCTCCCGCGAGCAGCTGGCCACCGCCACCGCGCGCATCAGCGACCTCGCCAACGAGAAGGCGCAGCTCGGGGACGAGAACGTCACCTCCCAGCAGTACCTCGACTACCAGACCCAGGTGAGCGAGGCGGCCGGCGCGGTCGCGTCCGCCATGGACGAGTGCATCCAGGCGCAGTCGCAGCTCATCGGGTACCTCGAGGACCGCGACGCGTACGACCCGAAGGACCTCGACCGGTTCGCCACCGACGTCGCCGCGCTCTGCCGGCAGGCCGACCGCGCCCACGACCAGCTCGAGCGCGAGCTGGTGCAGGGCCAGGCGCCGTGACCGGTCCCCTCCGGCCTGCCCGGGCCGCGGCCGCCGGCGCCCTGGCCCTGCTGCTCTCGTCGTGCGGGGTGCTGCCCGCGCTCCCCGACCCGGTGCCGAGCGACGTCGTGCCGACCCGGGCCGCCCCGTTCGCGTCGCCCCCGGCCGCCGCGGACGGCCAGCTCTCCCCCGACGGTTTCGACGCCGTCCAGCGCATGGCGGTGCGCATCCGCAACGTGGGGTGCGACGGCCTGTCGACCGGCTCGGGGTTCGCCGTCGACGAGCACACGCTGATCACGAACCGGCACGTCGTCGCGGGCTCGGAGTCGCTGCAGGTGAGCACCTACGACGGCCGCGACATCGAGGTGACCGCGGCCAGCACGGCGGGCCTCGCCGACCTTGCCGTCGTCCGCACCGAGGACCCGCTGCCCAGCTTCCCGGAGCTCGCCGACGCCGACCCCCGACCCGGCGACGTCGTCGACGTCGTCGGGTACCCGGAGGGCGGTGAGCTGACGATCACCGCGGGCGAGGTCATCGGCTCCACGACGGACCCGCTGCACGAGAACCTCGGCGACGTGCTGATCACGGACGCCCCGGTCGAGCCGGGCTCGTCGGGGTCGGCCGCGATCGACGCCGACGGGCGGGTCATCGGCGTCGTCTACGCCAAGACGGCCGACGGCCACTCCCTGCTCGTGCCGCGCTCGACCGTGCTGGACGTGCTGTCCGACGCGGACGCCTTCAGCGCGCTGCCGCCCTGCCCCTGACCCGAGGGGCGAGGGACGGCGCCAGCGCGGCGACGACGCGCCGGCTCAGCGCGCCGCGCCCACCCGCAGCTCGAGGGAGTCGACCCGCTCGGAGATCACCGTCGACGCACCGAGCCGCGCGTTGACCTGGCCGAGCACCCGGTCGAGGCCGGCCCGGTCCAGGCCCGGGTCGAGCGCGAGCACGACCGCCACCTCGGCACGACGACCCGGCTCCGCGTGGGCGCGCACGACGTGCTGCACCGGCGCGGCGGCGTCCGCCACGGCGGCGGCCACCTCCGCATCGACGACGACGCCCGGGCCGGAATCTTGCCCCGCGCCCGAGCTGCTCCGCGGCCCGGCGGCGCCCGCGGGGACGAGTGCGGGGCGCCACGGGTTGCCCTGCGCCAGCGCCCAGACCGCGGGGCGCGGCACGTGCACGGTGACAGGCCCGGCGGGGTCGACGACGAGCAGCGACCAGTCCTCGCTCACCGCGGACAGCGCGGCACGGGGCGCCTCCACCGGGACCGGACGCGCGTCCGCACGCCAGGCCCGCATGGCGTCGACGGACGTGAAGACGGGCAGAGCGCGGCGCCCGTCGGGTGTCTCGACCGCGACGACGCCGGCCGCCGCCTCCTTGTCCGCATGGAGCTCCTTGCCGCCCGTGGAGACGACCTCGGAGACGGTGGCCTCGGCGAGGACCGGCACCAGCACCCGCGTCTGCGCCAGCCGGGCCACGACGTCCGCCAGCGGCGCGCGGCCCGCGGCGTGCTCGCCCAGGAGGCGGGCCAGCTCGGCGTCGGCCGAGCCGTCGTCACCGGCGAACTGCGACGTCGGCTGGATGGAGCGCAGGTGGCCCGGGAGCCCCTGCCCCTGGTCGCCGGCGCCCGGCGTCCCGCCGTCGTCGACGCTCACGGCCGGCCCGCCACGTCGAGCGCCTCGGGCAGCGTGAACGCCCCGGCGTACAACGCCTTGCCCACGACCGCGCCCTCCACGCCGTCGGGGACGAGGGCCCGCAGCGCCTCGAGGTCGGCCAGCGACGAGATCCCGCCCGAGGCGACGACCTTCGCGGGCGTGCGCGAGGCGACATCGCGCAGCAGCTCCACGTTGGGGCCGCGCAGCGTGCCGTCCTTGGTGACGTCGGTGACGACGTACCGCGCGCAGCCGGCCTCGTCGAGGCGGGCGAGCACCTCCCACAGGTCGCCGCCCTCCTTCGTCCAGCCGCGGGCCGCCAGGGTGGTGCCGCGCACGTCCAGCCCGACGGCGACGGCGTCGCCGTAGCGGTCGATCACCGACGCCGTCCACTCCGGGTCCTCGAGCGCGGCGGTGCCGATGTTCACCCGGCGGGCGCCGGTCGCGAGCGCCGCGTCGAGGGAGGCGTCGTCGCGGATCCCGCCCGAGAGCTCGACCTGCACGTCGACCTCCGCGACGACCCGGGCCAGGAGCTCCGCGTTGGAGCCCCGGCCGAACGCCGCGTCCAGGTCGACCAGGTGCACCCACTCCGCGCCGCCGCGCTGCCAGTCCAGGGCGGCGGCGAGCGGGTCGCCGTACGACGTCTCCGAGCCGGCCTCCCCCTGCACGAGGCGGACGGCCTGGCCGCCTGCGACGTCGACGGCGGGCAGCAGGACGAGGCGGTCGGTCATGTGCATGTACTCCAGATCGGTGTGGTGGCGGTCAGAGCGAGCGGACCCAGTTCTCCAGCAGGGTCGCGCCGGCGTCGCCGGACTTCTCGGGGTGGAACTGGGTGGCGGACAGCGGCCCGTTCTCGACGGCGGCGACGAACCGCGCCCCGCCGGTCGGGTGCTCCGCCGTGGCGCCGTGACGCGCCCAGGTGACCAGCGGCGGCCGGTAGCGCGGGTCGGCGGCGGCGTCGTGGCCCTGGGTGAACTCCTGGGCCGCGTAGGAGTGCACGAAGTAGAAGCGCTCGTGCTCGACGCCGGCGAACAGCCGGGAGCCGGCGGGCACCTCGACCGGGGACCAGCCCATGTGCGGCACGACGGGGGCGTCGAGCCGTTCGACGACGCCGGCCCACTCGCCCAGGCCCTCGGCCCGTTCGCCGTGCTCGACGCCCGCGTCGAACATGACCTGCATGCCCACGCAGATGCCGAGCACCGGACGCTGGCCGGCGAGCCGCCGGTCGACGACCCGGTCGCCGCCGACGGCCCGCAGGCCCTCCATGCAGGCGGCGAAGGCGCCGACGCCGGGCACGACCAGGCCCGCGGCGTCGCCCGCCCGGCGCACGTCGGCGGTCAGCTCGACGGCGGCGCCGACCCGCTCGAGCGCCCGGACGGCGGAGCGCACGTTCCCGAAGCCGTAGTCGAGCACCACGACCTGCGGCCGGCCCGGGCCCGTGGTCCGGGTGCGGGGGTTCAGCTCCGCGGCCGCGCCGCCGTCCGGCAGCAGGGCCGGGAGGTCAGGGGCCTGGGTCTCGGTCATCGCGTCCTCCGAAGGGGGCGGGGTCACTGGCGCTTGCGGGCCTTGCGCGCCGCCCCGGAGAGCATGCGCACGGCCTTCAGCCGGCCGATGCCCGACGACGCGACGACGCCCGGCAGGTCGGAGGCCTGCAGCTGGCCGGTGAGCAGGTCCTCGAGCGCCTCGGGGGCGCCGCCGAGCACCAGGCCCGGCGGCAGCTCGCCCTCGGCGGCGCCGTCCTGGTACCGCACGCAGGTGAGCTGCTCGCCCCACCGGGTGACGAGGACCAGCGGGACGCCGGCGACGAGCTTCGAGATCGCGGTCGCCGCCCGGTCGGGTGCGTCGTCGCTCGTGTCGCGCAGGATCGCCAGCGCGCCGACCGGCGTGGGCGCGGCGTCGACGTCGAGCTCGGCCAGCGCGCAAGCGGCGGCGAGCGGCTCGGCGCCCGCGATCTGGGTGATGAGCACGGCCAGCTCGGGGTCCTTGCGCGCGCCGGTCAGCGACCAGAGGTCGTCGGGGATCTCGAGGCCCTCGGGCAGCGGGTCGGACGAGTCGCCGGGGCGCTGCCCGGGTGTCGGCTCGGGGAGATCGGGGTCGGTCATGCGGCTACAGCGCACCCTTCGTGGACGGGACGCCCTCGACGCGGGGGTCGCGGGCGACGGCGGCGCGCAGCGCGCGCGCGAGCGCCTTGAACTGGGCCTCGACGATGTGGTGCGGGTCGCGGCCCGCGAGGACCCGCACGTGCAGGCAGATGCCGGCGTGGTGGGCGACCGACTCGAGCACGTGGCGCGTGAGCGACCCCGTGAAGTGCCCGCCGATGAGGTGGTACTCCTGGCCGGCGGGCTCGCCCTCGTGGACCAGGTACGGCCGGCCGGACACGTCGACGACGGCGAGCGCCAGCGCCTCGTCCAGCGGGACGGTGGCGTCGCCGAAGCGGGAGATGCCCTGCTTGTCGCCGAGCGCGATCCGCAGCGCCTCGCCGAGCACGATCGCGACGTCCTCGACCGTGTGGTGGGCGTCGATGTGCGTGTCGCCCGTCGCCTTGACGGTGAGGTCGACCAGCGAGTGCTTGCCCAGCGCCGTGAGCATGTGGTCGTAGAACGGCACGGTGGTCGAGACGTCCGTGCGCCCGGTGCCGTCGAGGTCGAGCTCGACGACGACGCTCGACTCGCTCGTCGTCCGCTCGACCCGCGCTGTCCTGTGCTCGTGGGTCGGCGCGTCCTGCTGCTGCATCAGTCCTCCAGCTCGGTGAGCACGTCGGTCAGGGCGTCGCGGAACGCCGCGGTCTCGTCCGGGGTGCCGACGGAGACCCGCAGCCACCCCTCGGGCCCGGTCTCGCGGATCAGCACGCCGCGGTCGAGCAGGCCCTGCCACACGGCGTGCCGGTCGTCGAACGTGCCGAACAGCACGAAGTTCGCGTCGGAGTCGGCCACCCGCAGCCCGGCTCCGCGAGAGGTCTGGGCGCGCAGCCACGCCACCAGGGCGTCGCGCTCGGCGCGGAGCGACTGCACCTGGGCGAGGAGCTCGTCGTGGTGGGCGAGCGCGCCCCGGGCCGCCGCCTGGGTCACCGCCGACAGGTGGTACGGCAGCCGCACGACGCGCAGCGCGTCGACCAGGGGCTTCGACCCCGCGAGGTAGCCCAGCCGCAGCCCGGCCGCGGCGAACGCCTTCGACATCGTGCGCGAGACCGCGAGGTTCGGGTGGTCCGCGAGCAGCTCCAGGGCCGAGGGCGTCCCCGGCCGCCGGAACTCCGCGTAGGCCTCGTCGACGACGACGACCGCGCCGGCCCGGCGCCCGCCGGCCTCGGGGGCGTCGGCGACCTCGACGCGGGCCGCGGCCTCGAGGACGGCCTCGACCATCGCGAGGGGCAGCGCGGTGCCGGTCGGGTTGTTCGGGCTGGCCAGCAGGACCACGGACGGGCGCTCGCGCTCGATCGTCGCGACCGCGACCTCGACGTCGAGCGTGAAGTCCTCGGCACGTCGGCCGGTGACCCATCGCGTGTGCGTGTCCCGCGCGTACTCGGGGTACATCGAGTAGGTCGGGGCGAACGAGACCGCGGTGCGGCCCGGGCCGCCGAAGGCCTGCAGCAGGTGGAGCATGACCTCGTTCGAGCCGTTCGCGGCCCAGACCTGCTCCGCGGCCAGGCGCACCCCGGACTCGCGCCCCAGGTAGGCCGCGAGGTCCTCGCGCAGCGCGGTGAAGTCGCGGTCGGGGTACCGGTGGAGGCCGCGCGCGGCCGCGGCGACCTCGCGGGCGATGGTGGCGACGACCGCCTCCGACGGCGCGTGCGGGTTCTCGTTGACGTTCAGGAGCACCGGCACGTCGAGCTGCGGGGCGCCATACGGCACCTCGTCGGCGAGCTCGGGGCGCAGCGGCAGCCGGGCGTCGCCGACGGACCGCGGGGGCGCGGAGACGGGGGGCGGGAAGGACACGTCACCAGTCTACGGAACCGCCGGGGCCCCCTGGCGTGGCGTCCGTCGCACGGGACGGACACCAGGTGCTCGCGGTCCGGACCTCGTCCTCAGGCGAGCACGACGTCGCCCCCGGAGACCGTCACCTCGATCGGGGCGAGCGGCTCGGGCGCCGGCCCGCCGAGCACGGCCGCGTCCTCGAGCGCGTACCGCGACTGGTGGCAGGGGCACAGGAGCTCCCCATCCCCCGGCTTCACCGCGCAGCCCTCGTGGGTGCAGATCGCGCTGAACGCGTGCACCTCCCCCTCGGCGGGCTGCGTCACGAGGACGTCCTGGCCGCCGACCGTCGCGGCCACCGACCCGCCCACGGGCACGTCCGCGAGCGCCACGACGACGGTGCCCGAGCCGGCCTCGCCGGCCGACTCGGCGGCGTCCCCCGGGTCGGGGCTCTCCTCGCCGCACGCCGCGACGACGCCGACCCCCACCACGGCGCCCGCGGCGACCCCCGCGCCACGCAGCAGCTGACGCCGGGTCGTGCCGCACCCGGGACAAGGTTGGTGGACGCCGGGACCCGTACCGACGGGGGCGGTCCGTTCCGGGGCGGCGAGCTGTTCGGGCATGCGGTCCTCCGGTGGTCGGTCCCCGGGCGGGCCGGTCGTGCAGGTCAGCGGTGCCGGACCGGTCGTGCCGGGTGACCCGAGGAGTGGCAGCATGTCCATCATGGGCGACTCACCCGCACCCGTGCCACCCGCAGGCGGTGACGCGCGGTCCCGGCCACCGGTCGCCCGGGGGTGGCGGTGGGTCGCCGCGCTCGGCGTCCTGGTCTCCGCGGTGGTGCACGTGCTGCTGTACGTCGACGGGTACGACACCATCGCCGTCGTCGGCCCGTTGTTCCTGCTCAACGCGGTGGCGGGCGTCGTGCTCGCCGTCCTGCTCGTCGTGTGGCGGCACTGGCTGCCGCTCGTCGGGGGCATCGGGTTCGGCGCGCTGACCCTGCTCGCGTTCGTCCTGTCCACGACGGTGGGGTTCTACGGCGTGTCCGAGTCGTTCGCCGGCACGAACGAGCTGATCGCGGCCGGTTCCGAGATCGTCGCGGTCGTCGCGTCCGCGGCCGCGCTGCTGCGGGAGAACCTGCGCTGAGCTCCCGCCGCGCGGCCGGCTGTGGACGGCGATGGCACGGGGGTCGGACCCGGCCCCTACGATCGCAGGTGTGAGTCACCCCGACGACCCGTACGCCGACCTCGTATTCGCGCCGACGGACGACGACGTCCCGCCCCCGGACGACGTCGTGCCCGGCCCCGACGACGCAGCGCCACCCGCAGGCACGGCGCGCGGAGCCGCGCCGGCCGCGCGCCCGAAGGGTTCGGCGGGCCCGGATGCCAAGACGAGCACGACGAGCACGCCGAGCACGCCGGGCGGGGCCGACGACGCGACCCGGCGGGCCAAGCTCGCGATGCTCCGCGGCCTGCTCGACAGCGCCGGCGAGGGCGGCGGCACGCTCCGCGAGCAGGCGGAGGAGGCGCTGCGCGCGCTCGTCGGCCGCGACGACGCCGCGCTGCGGGAGGACCAGTGGCGGGCCATCGAGGCGCTGGTCGCCTTCCGCCGCCGGGCGCTCGTCGTGCAGCGCACGGGGTGGGGCAAGTCGGCGGTGTACTTCGTCGCCACGAGCCTGCTGCGCGCCCGCGGCGCGGGCCCGACGGTGATCGTCTCGCCGCTGCTGGCCCTCATGCGCGACCAGATCGCGGCGGCCGCGCGCGCCGGGATCCGCGCCGTCACCATCAACTCCGCCAACGTCACGGAGTGGGACGCGGTGCACGCCTCCATCGCCGCGGGCGAGGTCGACGTGCTGCTGTGCTCGCCGGAACGGCTCAACAACCCCGGCTTCCGCGACGAGGTGCTCCCCCGCCTCGCCGCAGACGCCGGCCTCGTCGTGATCGACGAGGCGCACTGCATCTCCGACTGGGGTCACGACTTCCGGCCGGACTACCGGCGCATCCGCACCCTGCTCGCCGACCTGCCGCCGGGCATCCCCGTCCTCGCGACGACGGCCACGGCCAACGCCCGCGTGACGGCCGACGTCGCGGAGCAGATGGCGATCCACGGCGACGCCGAGGGTGGCAACGGCGGCAACGACGAGGGCGCGGCGGGAGGTCGGGAGGCCGGCGACGTGCTCGTGCTGCGCGGCGGCCTGGACCGCGAGTCGTTGCACCTCGCCGTGCTGGAGCTGGGCGACCAGCCCACCCGCGTGGCCTGGCTCGTCGAGGCGCTGCAGGACGTCGAGGGGTCCGGGATCGTCTACTGCCTCACCGTCTCGGCCGCGGAGCAGGTTGCCGAGCAGCTGCGCGCCGACGGCCTCGCCGTCGCCGCGTACACCGGCCGCACCGACCCCACGGAGCGCGAGCAGCTCGAGACCGACCTCAAGGAGAACCGCGTCAAGGCGCTGGTCGCCACGTCCGCGTTGGGCATGGGGTTCGACAAGCCCGACCTCGCGTTCGTCGTGCACCTGGGGGCGCCGTCGTCGCCCATCGCCTACTACCAGCAGGTGGGCCGCGCCGGGCGCGGCGTCGACGACGCGGTCGTCGTGCTGCTGCCCGGCCACGAGGACCGGGCGATCTGGGACTGGTTCGGGGCACAGGCCTTCCCCGCGGAGCCGCAGGTACGGGCCACGCTCGCCGCCCTGGGCGAGGCGGGCGCGCCGATGTCGACGGCCGCCCTCGAGACAGTCGTCGACCTCAAGCGGTCGCGCCTGGAGACCATGCTCAAGGTGCTGGACGTCGACGGCGCGGCCCGCCGGGTGCAGGGCGGCTGGGTCGCCACGGGGCGCGAGTGGGCCTATGACGCCGAGCGCTACGCGCGGGTCGCGGCCACCCGTGACGCCGAACAGCAGGCCATGCTCGACTACGTCGCGTCGGACGGCTGCCGGATGGCGTTCCTGCGCGCCCAGCTCGACGACCCCGAGCTGCCCGACGGATGGCGGTGCGGCCGGTGCGACCGGTGCGACGGCGTCACCCTGCCGCCGCCCCCGGACGCCGAGACGATCGCCGCGGCGCGCGCCGACATGGACCGCCCCGGGGTCGAGGTCGAGCCCCGCAAGATGTGGCCGTCAGGCCTGGCGACGCTCGGCCTGGACCTCAAGGGCCGCATCTCCCCGGCGGAGCAGGCCGAGGCGGGGCGTGCGGTCGCGCGCCTCGACGGACTCGGCTGGTCCGCGCCCCTGCGCGACCTCTTCGCGGCCCAGACGCCCGACGGCGAGGTCCCGGTACCGCTGCGCCACGCGGCCGCGCGCGTGCTGGACGACTGGGACGCGATCCACGCCGCATCCGACGGCGGTCCAGCCGGTTCAGCAGGCACCGAGGGCGACGCCGGCGAGCGACGACTCCTCGTCGAAGGGGTCGTGGCCGTGCGCTCGGCCACCCGCCCTCAGCTGACGTATCACCTCGCCTCCGGCCTGGCCGCGTACCTCGGCGTGCCGCTGGTCGGCGCGGTCGGGCCGGCCGCCGGTGCGGAGGCGCCCGGCCGCCACGACGTGAACTCCGCGATGCGCCTCGCCGGGGTGGCGAAGCGGCTGCGTCTCGAGCTGGGCGAGCAGGCGCTGGCGGGCCTCGCCGGCCGTCGCGTGCTGCTCGTGGACGACTGGACAGAGTCGGGCTGGACCTTGACCGTCGCCACCCGGCTGCTGCGCGAGGCCGGCGCGGCCGCGGTCCACCCGTTCGTGCTGGGCGTGCGCTGACGCGCCCGGGGCTGGGGCGTCGAGGCTGACCCGCCGGCGCCGCCCCGGCCCGGCAAGCGGCGCAGCCGGACGGCGCGGCCGGGCGGGGCGGCCGAGGGCGGGCGGCGCTGCCGGGCGGCGCGGCCGGGCGACGCCTACGACCCGAGCAGCCCGCGCACGTCGCCGGCGGCGAGGGTGCGGGCGAAGGTCCCGCCCGCGTCGTCCATGACGGCGTCGAAGAGCCGGGCCTTGCGCCGGGCGAGCGCCATGACCTTCTCCTCGACGGTGTCCGCCGCCACCAGGCGGGTCACCACGACGGAGCGCGTCTGGCCGATGCGGTGCGTGCGGTCGATGGCCTGCGCCTCCGCGGCGGGGTTCCACCACGGGTCGAGCAGGAAGACGTAGTCCGCCTCGGTGAGGTTGAGCCCGACGCCGCCCGCCTTGAGGCTGATGAGGAAGACCGGCGCTTCGCCCTCCGTGAAGGACCGGATCACGTCGCCGCGCCGACGCGTGGCGCCGTCGAGGTAGGCCGCGTCCAGCCCGGCCCCGGTGCACCGCTCGCGGACCCGGCCGAGGAACGACGTGAACTGGGAGAACACCAGTGCGCGGTGGCCCTCGGCCGCGATCTCGACCAGCTGGTCCATGAGGACGTCGAGCTTGGCGGACGGCACGCGCGCATAAGCGTCGTCGACGAGCGAGGCGTCGAGGGCGAGGCGCCGTAGCGTGGTCAGCGCGCGGAACACCGCCACCCGGTTGGCGTCGAAGTCCTCCAGCAGCCCGAGCAGCCGCTGGCGCTCGCGCTGCAGGTGCGTGTCGTAGACCTTGCGGTGGTCGGGCGCCAGCGGCACCCGGAGCACGCGCTCCTGCCGTTCGGGCAGCTCGGGGGCGACCTGCTCCTTGGTCCGCCGGAGCATGAGCGTGCGGATGCGGCGCCGGAGCCGAGCGAGCGCGCGGTTCCCGGCGGCGACGACCTGCGGGTCGTCGTCCTTTCCGGCGGCGTCGACGAGGCGGGCCGTCTCCGCGCGGAACCGGTGCATCGACGGGTACAGCCCCGGGGCGACGATCGCGAGCATCGCCCACAGCTCCATGAGGTTGTTCTCCAGCGGCGTCCCGGTGATCGCGAGCTTGAACGGTGCGCGCAGCAGGCGCGCCGTCTCGTTCGCGCGGGTGCGCGGGTTCTTGGCGGTCTGCGCCTCGTCGAGCACCAGGCCGCTCCAGCCGAGCGCGGAGAACGCGTCGAAGTCGAGCCGGAACACGGCGTAGGAGGTGACGAGCACGTCGGCCCCCGCGACGAGCTCCGGCAGGCTCGTGCCGAGCTTGCGCGCCGTGGCCGGCATCGTCACGACCCGCAGGCCCGGCGTGAACCGGGCGGCCTCGTCGGTCCAGTTGCCCACCACGGACGCGGGCGCGACGACGAGGAACGGTGGGGCGCCCGGCGCCGCCTCGCGGGCGTGCGCGAGGAACATCAGGGTCTCGAGGGTCTTGCCGAGGCCCATGTCGTCGGCGAGGATCCCGCCCAGCCCGTGCCCCCACAGGAAGGCCAGCCACTCGAAACCCTGGCGCTGGTAGTCCCGCAGCGTCGCCCGGACCCCGGAGGGCACCGCGAGCGGCGCGGGGAGCTCCCGCCCCGAGGCGAGAGCGGCGAGCGCAGCGGCACGGCGCCGCCACTCGTCCGACGCCTCGACCACGTCCGCGACGTCCTCGAGCTCGCCCCACAGGTGGGTGTCGTAGGCGCTCACCCGAGCGGTGCCCGGCCGGTCGCTCAGGGCGGTGGCCTCGGCGATGAGGTCGCGCAGGCGACCCAGCACCGGCTGGTCGAGCCGCAGCCACGACCCGTCGACGAGCAGGAGCCTCGAGTCGCCGCGCGCGAGGGCGGTGAACAGGCGCGTGAAGGGCAGCTCCTTGCCCGCGACGGTCACGGTGATCCCGAGGTCGAGCCAGTCGGAGCCGCCCGACGGCGCGCCCGAGACCACCACCCGCGGCGCCGCGTCGAGGTGCAGGTAGTCCGGCACGTGGTCGGCGTCGACCCGGACGTCGCCCGCGGCGGCGAGCGCCGGGAGCACCCCGTGCGCGAGGTCGAGCGCGTCCAGGCCCGTGAACCGTCGCGACGCGCCCAGCTCGAAGCGCTCGAACCCGGGCACGCCCCGCACGGTCGCCTGCGCCTTCTCGCGGATCTCGGCCTCGGCGCGCGCGTCGCGCAGGAGGTCGGACGGCGCGCCGTCGAGCGGGACGGCGCGCGGCGCGCCCGCGGTGCTCGGGTACTCGAAGATCCAGGTCAGCTCGGCGTCGTCCGGGGCGGCGAAGGCCGCGCGGGCGACGAGGACGGGCCGCGGTGGCTCAGGCAGCACGACGCTCCCGTCCGAGACGACGTGCGTCGCGCGCCGCAGGATCGGCAGGTGCTCGGCGTACAGCTCGTCGACGTCCGCCGACGGTACGTCGACGGCCCCGACCTCGACCAGGTCGCGTGTCACGTCGCCCAGCCGCCGCGGCGCCGGCCCGAGCCGCAGCACGGTCCGCCGGCCGGGCGTCTCGACGGCATACAGGCCGGTGTCGCCGACGCACCCGAGCTGCGCCGACCGGTCGGCGTCGGCGCCGTCGAACGCGACGACCGGCGACAGCCGCACGCCGTCGTCCGTGGCGCCGACCTCGAGCCGCGGCTCGGCCGACCGCGCCAGGTGCACCTCGTCGCGGGCGCCGTGCCCGACGAGCGGCACGTCGAGGTCGGCGGCCGCGGCCAGCAGCGACCACACCCCGCGGCCGCCGGCGGCCAGCGGGCGCCAGGCCTGCCGGCTCCGGCCGTACCCCCCGCTCCCGCCCAGGGCGGCGCCCAGGTCGGCGAACCAGCGACGGACCTCGGGCGCGGGCGTGGCGCGCACGTCGGCGAACGCGTACAGGCCCGTGGCGAGGGCCTCCCAGCTCGCCTCCGACGCGACGCGCCAGCCGTCGTCCCGTGCCGGGACCACGGGGCGGACCGACAGCCCGGGCGGCTGGTCGCCGAACGCGCCGTCGAGGCGGAACCGCAGCGCGACCCGTAGGACACCGCCCGCGCCGCGACCCGCAGCCCCACCGGCGCCGCCGCGCGTCACGGAGCCGAGCCGGCCCCGCCACCCCTCGTCCGGGCCGGCCCCGCCCTCGGGGCCCTGCCGGCCGTCCTCCCGGACGTGCAGCAGGACGGCGGCGACGTGCTTGCACTCCGCCCGCACCGGGCAGGTGCAGGTCGAGGCGTCGAAGACGTAGCGCCCGTCGTCGACGTCGAACCAGATGCGGCACCCGTACGGCTGGGGCTCGCTGCCAGTGACCCGCGCGCTGAGGACGAGCGCGTCGGCGTCCCAGCGCCAGGAGGCGACCATGCCCGCGCGCTGGTAGCCCTGCGCGCGGCGGAACGCCGCGGCGCCCACGACGTCCCCGATCGCGATCGGGTCGAGGCGGGGCGGGGCGGCGGGCACGGGGTACATGCTCGCACGCGGCCCGACATGCGGCGCGACCCGCTTGGCACACTATTCCCACGGCCGGCGCTCGATCCCGGGTCGCGCGGCCCCCGGGCTACCGCTGGCCGGCGGCTACCGGAACCGGCCGCGGACCGCCTCGCCGTGCGCGGGCAGGTCCTCGTCGTCCGCGACGGCGACGATCCGCTCGGCGACCTCCTCGAGGGCGTCGCGCGTGTACTCGATCACCTGCACCGACCTCAGGAAGGCGTGCACCCCGAGCCCGCTCGAGAAGTGCGCGGACCCGCCGGTGGGCAGCACGTGGTTCGACCCCGCCATGTAGTCCCCCAGGGAGACCGGCGACCACGGGCCCACGAAGATCGCGCCCGCGGAGCGCACCCGGTCGGCCAGCTCGGACGCGCCCTCCGCCTGGATCTCCAGGTGCTCCGCGCCGTACGCGTCGACGACCGCGAGCCCGTGCTCGAGGTCGTCCACGAGCACGACCGCCGACTGCGGGCCGCCGAGCGCCTGCAGCACGCGCGCGGAGTGCTTCGTCGCGCCCGCCAGGTCGCTGAGGCGGGCCTCGACCGCACCGGCGAGCTCCACCGCGGGGGTGACGAGCACCGAGGCCGCCATCGGGTCGTGCTCGGCCTGGCTGATGAGGTCGAGGGCGACGTGCCCCGGGTCCGCGGTCTCGTCCGCGAGCACCGCGATCTCCGTCGGTCCCGCCTCCGCGTCGATGCCGACCACGCCGCGCACCAGCCGCTTGGCGGCCGCGACATACACGTTGCCGGGCCCGGTCACGACGTCGACCGGCTCGCACAGCACCGCGCCGTCCTGCGGCTCGCTGCCCGCGACGCCGTAGGCGAACATCCCGACCGCCTGCGCCCCGCCGACCCCGTAGACCTCGTCCACGCCGAGCAGGGCGCACGCCGCGAGGATCGTCGGGTGCGGAAGGCCCCCGTTGTCCTTCTGCGGCGGCGACGCGACGGCGAGGCCTGGCACGCCGGCCTCCTGCGCCGCGACGACGTTCATGATCACCGACGAGGGGTAGACCGCCCGCCCGCCGGGGACGTACAGGCCGACCCGCTGCACCGGGATCCAGCGCTGGCGCACGACGGCGCCCTCGCCGAGCGTCGTCGCGTGCTCCTGCGGCGTCTGCGCCGCGTGCACGGCCCGGACGCGGCGGATCGCCTCCTCGAGTCCTGCGCGGACGACCGGGTCCAGGCCGGCCAGCGCGTCGGTCAGCGCGGCCGCGGGGACGCGCAGATGTTCCGGGCGCACGCCGTCGAAACGCTCGGACAGGTCCCGCAGCGCGGCCGCGCCCCGGGCGCGGACGTCGGCGAGGATCGGGGTGACGGACCGGGTGGCCTCGTCCACCCCGATCTCGGGGCGCGGCAGCACCCCGAGCAGCTCGGTGCGGGACAGCGCGCGCCCGCGGAGGTCGATGCGTCGGATCACCCGGCCAGTCTAGGCGGGTCGATCCCGGGCGCGGCAGGAGCGCCGCCCGGTGGACGCCCGCCGCGGGTCGGCAGGCGACAATGGGCGCATGAGCTCCCCGATCGAGGTCCCCATCAGCGACGACATGATCCGCCTGGGCCAGTTCCTCAAGCTCGCGGGGCTCGCCGAATCCGGCAACCACGCGCGCGACCTCGTCGCCGACGGCGAGGTCGCGGTCAACGGCGAGCCCGAGACGCGCCGGGGCCGACAGCTGCTGCGCGGCGACCGGGTGACGGTGAGCACGCCGGACGGCGAGGAGTCCGCCGTCGTCGCCTGAGCCGCACCGTCGTCGCCGGCGCTCGCCATGACCTCGTCGCTCGGCGAGGGCGGCGTTGCTTCGCGCCCACGACGCGTCAGGCCATGTAGGCGCTCGCCATGACCTTGTCCGGGCTGAGGCGCAGGACCACGCGCGCGGGGTCGTGCTCGAGCTGCCGGTAGCGGCGCGCGTACCGCCCGACGGCGTCGGCGACCTCGTCCGGGTCGTCGACCACCTCGATCGTGCCCTCCAGCGTGAGCCAGCGACCGCCGTCCACCTGGCACACCGCGGCGCGCGGTGACCCGCCGTCCGCGGCCGGCCGGGCGGCGTTGGCGGCCTTGACCGACGTCCGCTTGGTGGTGATCCGCAGCACGCCGGCGTCGGGGTCCCACGTGAACGCGACCGGCACCACGTGCGGCGAGCCGTCCGCGCGCAGGGTGGTGAGCGTCGCCAGGTGCCGCTCCGTGACGAACACGAGCTGCTCGGGGTTGAGTCGGATCACGCGGGCGAGCCTACGCGTCCCGCAGGGGCGGACCGACCGGAGCCGGAACCGGAACGCGCCCAGCGGGTGACCGCGCCGAGCGGCGACCGCGCCGAGCAGACCCGACCGACGGAAGTCGACAGGCAGAGACGTGCCGAGCGAGCCCGCCGACGGAAGCCGACAGGCCGAGCGGACCGGAACGGTCGCCCGTCGAGCTCAGAACCCGAACGTCATGATGGGCGGCACCCGGGTGCCGTGCCGACCGGCGTCGTGCATGGCACGCAGGAGGGCTAGCTCGTGCGGCACCACCGGGTCGGGCAGCGCGACGAAGGCGAACCAGCGCAGGTCGGCCGCCTTCGCGGGCTCGCGGACCTCCAGGTCGCCGCGCCAGCGGGTCGCGGTGAAGACGAAGTCGACGCGCTGCTCCAGCGCGGGGCCGCCCGGCTCGCCGCGATGCATCGTCGTGACGGGGACCAGGTCGTCCGCCTCGACGTGGACCCCGAGCTCCTCGGCGACCTCGCGCACCGCGGCGCGCTCGACCGACTCCCCCGGCTCCACGTGACCGGCCGCGGCGGCCGCCCAGTGCCCGTCCCTGAACCCCGTCCCGGCGCGCAGCTGCAGCAGCACCTGCCCCTCGCGGCGCAGGTAGACGTACACGGCGGGCACGACCCGGAAGCGGTGGTCCGCGGAACCGTCGTCCCACGGCGAGGGCGTCTCGACAGGCTCGACCGGCGAGGGTGCGCCGCCCGGCGGCGGGGGCATGCTCATGACAGGCAGCTCGGGCCGAGCAGCGCCTTGAGGTCGCCGAACAGCGCCGGCGACTTCTCGACCCGCAGCGTGTCGGCCGCCCGCACGACGGTCCGCTTGCCCGGTTCGTGCACGCTCACGTGCACCTCCGCCGAGCCGGGGTGCGTCGCGAGCACCTCGCGCAGCCGCACCATGACGGGCTCCACGCACCGCGTGTGCGGCACGGTCACCTGCACGGGGGCGTCGGCGACGGCCGACGTGTCGGGCAGCGAGACCTCCATGGCCTGCAGCTGCATCTGGTCGTCCCGCCGCCGGACGCGGCCGCGCAGGGTGACCACCTGGTCCTCGGCGAGGATCGTGGAGTACGCGAGGTAGGTCTCGCCGAAGAACATCACCTCGACGGCGCCCTCCAGGTCCTCGATGGTCACGGCCGCCCACGGGTTGCCGTTCTTGCTCATCTTGCGCTGCACGCTGGTGAGCAGGCCCGCGACCGTCACCTGGGAACCGTCGGCACGGCCCTCGTCGGCCATGAGCGTGGCGATCGACGTGTCCGCGGCCCGCGCCAGCACGTGCTCGAGGCCGGACAGCGGATGGTCGGAGACGTACAGGCCGAGCATCTCCCGCTCGAAGGCCAGCCGCTGCTTCTTGTCCCAGTCCGGCAGGTCGGGCACGTCGACCGCGAACGACATCCCGGCGTCGTCCGCCTCGCCGCCGAAGCCCGCGAACAGGTCGAACTGACCCTCGGCCTCCTTGCGCTTCACGCTGATCACGGAGTCGACGGCCTGCTCGTGCACGACCAGCAGCGCACGGCGCGGGTGGCCGAGGGAGTCGAACGCCCCGGCCTTGATGAGCGACTCGATGGTCCGCTTGTTGCACACCACGGCGGGCACCTTGTCGAGGAAGTCCGTGAAGGAGGCGAAGGCCCCCTTGGACTCGCGCGTCGCGATGATCGCGTCGACCACGTTGGCGCCGACGTTGCGGATCGCCGTGAGGCCGAACCGGATGTCCGAGCCGACGGCGGTGAACTTCGCGGCCGAGTCGTTCACGTCCGGCGGGAGCACCGTGATGTGCATGCGGCGGCACTCGTTCAGGTAGAGCGCCATCTTGTCCTTGTCGTCGCGCACGCTCTGCAGCAGCGCGGCCATGTACTCCGTGGGGTAGTTCGCCTTGAGGAACGCGGTCCAGTACGACACGAGCCCGTATCCCGCGGAGTGCGCCTTGTTGAACGCGTAGCCCGCGAACGGCACCAGCGTGTCCCACACCGCCTGGATCGCGGGCTTGGAGTAGCCGCGCTCCTTCATGCCCGCCTCGAACGGCACGAACTCCTTGTCGAGGATCTCCTTCTTCTTCTTGCCCATCGCGCGGCGCAGCAGGTCCGCCTGGCCGAGCGAGTACCCGGCGAGGATCTGCGCGGCGCGCTGCACCTGCTCCTGGTAGACGATCAGGCCGTGGGTCTCGTCGAGCACCTCGGACAGCGGCTCCGCCAGCTCCGGGTGGATCGGCTCGATCTGCTGCAGGCCGTTCTTGCGCAGCGCGTAGTTGATGTGCGAGTTCATGCCCATCGGCCCCGGCCGGTACAGCGCGATGACGGCGGAGACGTCCTCGAAGTTGTCGGGCCGCATCTGGCGCAGCAGGGAGCGCATCGCGCCGCCGTCGAGCTGGAAGACGCCGAGCGTGTCGCCACGGGCGAGGAGGTCGTAGGTGGCCTTGTCGTCGAGCTCCACCGTCTCGATCGCGACGGGCTCCTTGCCGTTCATCACGATGTTCTCGAGCGCGTCGTCGAGGATCGTGAGGTTGCGCAGCCCGAGGAAGTCCATCTTGATCAGGCCGAGGCCCTCGGACGTCGGGTAGTCGAACTGGGTGATGACCGCGCCGTCCTGCGGGCGGCGCATGATCGGGATGATGTCGATCAGCGGGTCGCTGGACATGATGACGCCCGCCGCGTGCACGCCCCACTGCCGCTTGAGGCCCTCGATACCGCGCGCCGTCTCCACGACCCGCTGGGCCTCGGGGTCGGCGTCGTGCACCGCCCGGAACTCGGCCGCCTCGGCGTATCGCTCGTGCTTCGGGTCGAAGATCCCGGACAGCGGGATGTCCTTGCCCATGACCGCGGGGGGCATGGCCTTGGTGAGCTTCTCCCCCATCGCGAACGGGAAGCCGAGCACCCGGGAGCCGTCCTTGAGGGCCTGCTTGGCCTTGATCGAGCCGTACGTGACGATCATCGCCACGCGGTCGTCGCCGTACTTCTCCGTGACGTATCGGATCACCTCGGCGCGCCGGCGCTCGTCGAAGTCGACGTCGACGTCGGGCATGGAGACGCGCTCGGGGTTGAGGAAGCGCTCGAAGATGAGCCCGTGCTTCAGCGGGTCGAGCTCGGTGATCCCCATGACGTAGGACACCATCGACCCGGCGGCGGAGCCACGGCCCGGGCCCACCCGGATGCCCTGCTCCTTGGCCCAGTTGATGAAGTCGGCCACCACGAGGAAGTACCCCGGGAAGCCCATCTGGATGATGACCTCGACCTCGTAGTCGGACTGCTTGCGCACGTCGTCGGGGATGCCGTCGGGGTAGCGGCGACGCAGGCCCGCCTCGACCTCCTTGACGAACCAGCTGATCTCGTCCTCCCCGTCGGGGACGGGGAACCGAGGCATGTAGTTGGCGCCGGTGTCGAAGGAGACGTCGCATCGCTCCGCGATGAGCAGCGTGTTGTCGATCGCCTCCGGCAGCTCCGCGAACAGGCGGCGCATCTCCGCGCCCGACCGGACGTAGAAGCTGTCGCCGCTGAACGCGAACCGGCTGCCGCCCTGGTCGTAGGTGGGCTCGTCGAGCGTCGACCCGGAGTTCACCGCGAGGAGCACCTCGTGCGAGTGGGAGTCCTCCTGCTTGGTGTAGTGGAGGTCGTTCGTCGCCACCAGCGGCGCACCGATGTGCTCGGCGAGGCGCAGCAGGTCCTTGGTGGTGCGGGACTCGATCTCGATCCCGTGGTCCATCAGCTCGACGAAGAAGTTCTCCTTGCCGAGGACGTCCTGCAGCTCGCCCGCCGCGCGCACGGCCTCGTCCCACTGCCCCAGCCGCAGCCGCGTCTGGACCTCGCCGGACGGGCAGCCCGACGTGCCCATGAGGCCCTTGCCGTACGTCTCCAGCAGCTCGCGGTCCATCCGCGGCCACTTGCCCATCTGGCCGTCGAGCGACGCCAGCGACGACGCGCGGAACAGGTTGTGCATGCCCTCGTTGTCGCGCGCCCACAACGTCATGTGCGTGTAGGCGCCACCGGCCGAGACGTCGTCGCGACGCTGGTGCTTCTCGCCCCAGAGCACCTTGGTGCGGTCCTGCCGGCTGGTGCCCGGGGTCACGTACGCCTCGACGCCGATGATCGGCTTGATCCCGTACTTCTGCGCGGTGCTCCAGAAGTCGAAGGCGCCGAAGAGGTACCCGTGGTCGGTGATGGCGATGGCCTTCTGGCCCAGCCGCTGCACCTCGCTGAACAGGTCGTTCATCCGCGCCGCGCCGTCGAGCATCGAATACTCGGTGTGCACGTGCAGGTGAACGAAGTCATCGGTCGACGACGAGCTGTTCGAGGTGGTGTCAGCCGGCATGCGAGGAGTCTTCCAGGGGGGACCGACACGATCCAGCGACCTCGCCGCGGTTCTTCTCACACGCGTACAGTGCTGCCGAGCCGCCCCCAGACGAGGAGGTCCCGTGGCGTCAGTGACCAGCGCCGACGTCGCGCGCGAGGCGGGCGTGTCGAGGACGACCGTCAGCTACGTCCTCAACGACACCCCCGGTGTCTCGGTGTCCGCGGCCACCCGCGAGCGGATCAGGGCCGCCGCCGCCCGCCTCGGGTACGCCCCCTCGGCGGCGGCGAGGACGCTCCGCCGGGGCCGGAGCGACCTCGTCGTGGCGGTCCTCCCGGACTGGCCGACGGGCCCCGTCATCGACGCCCTGCTCGACCACCTCACCGACGTCCTCGCCACGCGCGGGCTCTTCGTGCTCGTGCACCATCACCGCGACTCCCGCGACCTCGCCGACCTGTGGCGGGCGGTCACGCCCCGCGCGGTCGTCGGCCTCGCGCCGTTCGCCCCCGCGGACGTGGCCGCGATGCAGCGGGCGGGCATCCAGGTGGTGGGCAGCCGGGAGCCGGCCGGGGACGGCACCCCGGCCGACGGCGACGGCTTCGACCGGTCCCAGCGCGGCATCGGCGCGCTGCAGGTCGAGCACCTGGCCGCGGCGGGGCACACGCGCGTCGCGGTCGCGACGACCGGCGACCCGCGCCTGCGCCGCTTCGCCGACGCGCGGTGGGCGGGCGCCCGCGAGGCCTGCCGCGCGGGCGGCCTGGCCGAGCCCGTGCGGGCCACGGTCCGTGACGACGAGCCCGCGACCGACGTGGTGGCGGCCTGGCGCGCCGCAGGCGTCACCGCCGTCGCGGCCTACAACGACGAGGTGGCCCTCGCGGTGCTGGCCGGCGCTCGCGGGGCGCGCCTGGCGGTGCCGGGCGACCTCGCCGTGATCGGGGTCGACGACGCCCCCGCCGCCCGGGTCTCGGCCCCGCCCCTGACGACCGTGGCGCAGCCCGTGGACGCGCAGGCGGAGCACCTGGCGGCGGAGGTGATCGCCGCGCTCGACGGCGTCGAGCCGCCCCCGTTCCCCCGCGACCCGGCGTACGTCGTCGTCCGCGACTCCGCCTGAGCGCGACGCGGCCCGACCCGTCCGCCCCGACCCGGCGACCCCGGTCCGGCGACCGCGCGGACGCGGGCGCCCGGACCCACGAGGGTCCGGGCGCCCGCGGCGCGGCCTCAGGGCGCCGGGTAGTCGACCACGTACTCCGGCACCCCGGACGTCGACGGTGGCACGGCGTCGCCCACGCCGTTGACCACGTGGTTGATCGTCCCCGCGCTGAGGTTCACCGTCATGACGTGGTGGAGGCGCACCCCGGGCGCCTCGGGCACCGAGAACCCGTTCTCGGTGACGATGCCCGGGTTGTTCTGGTTGAACACGTACACCCCGGCACCGAACAGCCGGTGCCGCTCGACGTCGTCGCCGACCGTGTACCCCTCCCAGCCGAGGGTGCCGTCCGGCTGCGTCCAGTCCGCCTGCGTCGGGGGGTCGTACGGCAGCTCGTTCTGGTAGAGCACGACGGTGCCGTCCTCGCCGTCCCAGATCGTGTTGTGCTCCTGGAAGTGCTCGACGAAGAGCCCCGTCGCGGTGACCCGGTCGCCGTTCACGACCACGCCGTTGCGGCCCGTGTTCGTGTTCCACCGCTCGGTGTCCCCGTTCACGCCGGCCGAGCCGTCGGTGGCGAAGCCCTCGACGCCGTGGTCGGCCCGCCAGACCCAGGTGTGGTCGATGAGCACGTCGTCCGCGTTCACCTCGAGCGCGACGTCGGCCTTGCCGACGTGCGGGCCGCCGACGCGGAAGTACACGTCGGAGAGCGTGACCGGGTTCTCGCCCGTGGTGCAGCGCGGGTCGATCCGCACCCACAGCGCGGACCGGGCGCAGAGGCGGTCGCGGAGCGTGTCGACCCGGTCCGCCCAGGGCGACCGGTCCGCCCTGCCCACCCGCAGGAGCACCGGGGACTCCTGCGTCCCGGCGTCGATCGTGACGCCGGCGACGACGACGCCCGACGTGTCGGCGACCGTGAGCGGCACCGCGCCGCCGACGGCCGTGAGCGTCGCGTGCCCCATCCCGAGCACCACCGTGCCCGGGCGCGTCACCTTGATGCTGCGCGCCACGTCGTAGGCCCCCGGCCTGAGCAGGAGGTGCTTGCCGCGCGCGAGCGCGGCGTTGATCGTGGCGATCCGGTCGCCCGGCCGCGCGACGTAGAAGTCCGTGATCGGCACGGTGCGGCCGGGCGTGACACCGTCGGCCCAGGAGACGCCGCGGGTCTCCTTGCGGGCGTCGGGGACGCGTACCTGGTAGCGCCCGTCGTCGTCCACGAAGAGGTACGGCTTCTCGCGGCTCACGGGGGTGGCGTCGAGCGTCGTGTAGGGGGCCGCCGGGAAGCCCGCCTCGGAGGGCGCGCCCTCCACCCCGGAGAAGACCTGGTTCCACACGCCGTTCGACCAGCCGTCGCCGAGCACGCTGTTGCGGGTGAGCCACTGCTGCTGCGACCCGTTGGTCACCGCGGTGTCGAACCTCGAGTCGGCGATGAAGCCGCCGCTCGCGTACTGCGGCCCGGCGCTGCAGTAGTCCATCAGCGACAGGGGGCCGCGCACGTCGAGGCGACGCATCGAGACCGCCTGGGAGACCGCCCAGAAGTTCGTCGTGCCCGCGCAGCCCTCCTGGCCGGCGGTGTTGACCTCGAGGGTGAGGTTCGAGATCGTCCGCCAGAAGTTGACGAGGGCGATGCAGTTGGGGTTCGTGTCGTCGCCCAGGCAGCGGTTGTGCACCTCGATCGTGCCGTTGACGGTGACGTCGCCGGGCGAGGCGCCGAGCCCCGCGACCTCGGTGTAGTAGCCGACGCCGAACTGCAGGGGGTCGGCCTGCGAGCCGTAGGTCCCGGGCAGGAAGTAGACGGCGTGGCGGTCCGCGCTCATCTCGGCGTCGACCTGCTGGGCGTGCAGCGCGTCCATGGTGGCCTGGATCTCGTCCTGCGGCGTGCCGGGCCCGAAGACGGTGACGTTCGGGCCGAGGTCCGGGTCGGTGGGATCGACCTGCTGCGCCGGCGCGGCCTGCGCCGCCGTCGTCCCTGCCAGGGCTGTCACGAGCGCTGCTCCTGCTGCGGCGAGCGGCGCCAGTCGGCGTCGCCGCCGCCGGGCGGGCACCGGCGACGCCGGTGCGGTGGGTGTGGGCATGCGTCCTCCTCGTCGAGGCCTCAGTGACTCGTGTCACTCGTCTCGAACACTAGGGCGCGCGACCTCGGAGGACAAGGGTTGCCCGGGCTCGGGCCGGGCCGCGGGAAGGGACGGCTACGCGTAGGCGCCGCGCACGACCTCGAGGGCGTGCGCGAGGTCGTCGGGGTACTCGCTGGCCACCTCGACCCACCGGCCCGTCAGGGGGTGCTCGAAGCCCAGCCGCATCGCGTGCAGCCACTGGCGCTCGAGGCCGACCCGGGAGGCGAGCACCGGGTCCGCGCCGTAGGTCAGGTCGCCCACCAGCGGATGCCGCAGCGCCGCGAAGTGCACCCGGATCTGGTGGGTGCGCCCCGTCTCGAGGTGCACCTCGGCGAGGGACGCAGCCGGGAGCATCTCCAGCACCTCGTAGTGCGTGACGGAGTGCTTCCCGTCGGCGACGACGGCGAACTTGTAGTCGGCGCTCGGGTGGCGCCCGATGGGCGCGTCGATCGTGCCGGTGGTCGGCTCCGGGTGCCCCTGCGCGAGCGCGTGGTAGACCTTGTCGACCGTGCGCTCCTTGAACGCGCGCTTGAGGCCCGTGTACGCCGCCTCGCTCTTGGCGACCGCCATCAGGCCCGACGTCCCGACGTCGAGGCGGTGCACGATGCCCTGCCGCTCCGCCGCGCCGGACGTCGAGACGCGGTACCCGGCGGCGGCGAGGGCCCCGACCACCGTCGGCCCGGTCCAGCCGGGCGACGGGTGCGCGGCCACGCCCACGGGCTTGTCGACGACGACCACGTCGTCGTCCTCGTACGCGATCCCCATGCCGGGCACCGGCTCCGCGACCACGGCCGGCGCGGAGGACGCCGGGTCGGGCACGTCCACCTCGAGCCAGCCCCCCGCGGGCACCCGGTCCGACTTGCCGACCACGCGCCCGTCCAGGGCGACCGCGCCCGAGGCCGCGAGCTCGGCCGCCTGGGTGCGGGAGAACCCGAGCATCCGGGCCAGGGCGGCGTCCACCCGCTCGCCCGCGAGCCCGTCCGGGACGGGCAGGGTGCGCAGCGCCATCGTCAGGCCGCCTCGCCCGACGCCGCGGGGACGTCCCCGGCCTCGGGCTGGTCGTCCGCGTGGCGCCGACCGTCGAGGCCGATCCCGCGGAACGTGAGGACGACGATGAGGACGGCGGCCACCACGATCGCGATGTCGGCGACGTTCCCGACGAAGAAGCCGGCGTAGTCGATGAAGTCGACCACGTGCCCCCGCGCGAAGCCAGGCTCCCGGAAGAAGCGGTCGACCAGGTTGCCCAGCGCCCCGCCGAGCAGCAGGCCCAGCGCCAGCGCCCAGCCGCGCGACCCGATGCGCCGGATCGCACGGACGATGACCACGACGACCGCCACCACGACCACCGTGAGGATCCACGTCATGCCGGTGCCGCTGAGGATCGACAGCGCCGCCCCGGGGTTGTAGATGAGGCGCAGCGACAGGAGGTCGCCGACCAGCGGGATCGGGTCGGCTCCCTCGGTGAGCGACGACTCGGCCCACCACTTGGTCAGCTGGTCGATCAGGAGCACCGCCGCGGCCAGCACGAAGGTCCAGGTCACGAGGGTGCGGCGCCGTGCCGCGGAGATCGGCGGCTCGGGGACGGCGGACGCGCCCGGCCCCGGACCGTAGGGACCGGTGGTCGCGCCCGACCCGGTCGGTGCGGGGGCGCCGTCGCGCGGCGCGGGTTCGGGGGCCGGGACGGAGCCGGCGGGCGTCGTGGACATCGAGCGTCAGTCTAGGCGGCGTACCAGGCGGCCTCGTCGGCGGGTGGCCCCACCGACGAACACGTCAGCGCCGCTCCTCGCGCGCCTTCGCCTCGACGGACAGCGTGGCGCGCGGGAACGCCTGCAGCCGGGCCTTGCCGATCGGCAGACCCGTGATCTCGCAGGTCGCGTACGTCCCCTTGCGGATGCGGTCGATCGCGTGCGTGGTCTGCGCGAGCAGATCGCGCATGTTGTTCACGAGCGTGAGCTCCTGCTCGCGCTCGAGGGCGCTGGAGCCGTAGTCCGCCTGGTCGTCGCCCGCCCCGTCGCCGGAGTTGCGCAGCAGGTCGGACAGCTCGGCGTCCGCGGCGGCGAGCTCGCGCCCGAGCCGCTCGGAGTCCTCCAGGAGGAACGCCGCCAGCTCCTCGACCTCCCGCACGGTCCACGGCTCCTCGCCGTCGCGCACGGGGAAGGTCTTCACGTCGCGCGCCAGGTGCGGGAAGTTCTCGCGCAGGGTCGCGCGCGTGGTGGTCGAGAGCTTGGCCATCGGTGCCCTTCCGTCGGGTCCCTCGGTGGAGTCACCAGAGCGTAAGTGCGCGGGCCGGTCCGCACAACAGCACGCGCCGTTCGGCGTCGTGCCCGTCGTACGGACCGGCCCGCGAGGTGTCAGCTCGGACCGTGCACCGCGGGTCGGGCGGGGCCCTCAGAGCTCCGAGGAGCGGCCGGCGCCCGCGTTCTGCCGCGGCGGCAGCGCGGAGCCCCGCGCGTCCAGGTCGCCGAGCAGGTTCTGCAGGAAGCTCTTGAGGCGGGTCCGGTAGTCCCGCTCGAAGAGGCGCAGCTCGTCGATCTTGCGCTCCAGCAGCGACCGCTCCTGCTCGAGCTGGGAGAGCGTGCGGTGGCTGGTCTCCTCCGCCTCGCGCACGATGCGCGCGCCCTCGGTCTTCGCGTCGGAGATGAGGCGGTCGCCCTCCTCCTGGCCCGAACGCACGTAGTCGTCGTGCAGCTTCTGGGCGAGCTGGAGCATGCCGGTGGCGGACTCCGGCTCGGCCGGCTGCTTGCCCGGCGCCGCGGGGGCGGGTGCGGGCGTGGGGGCCGGCGCCGGGGTCGGGGCGGCGGGCTGCGCCTGCTGCGCGGCGTCGGACCGGCTCAGCTCGCCCACGCGCCGCTCCGCGGCCGCGAGCTTCGAGCGCAGGTCCTCGTTCTCCTCCTGCACCCCGGTGAGCGTCCTGACGACCTCGTCGAGGAAGTCGTCCACCTCTTCGACGTCGTAGCCCTCGCGGAACTTCGTCGCGGAGAACTTCTTGTTCAGGATGTCCTCTGCCGTCAGCAGCGCCATCGTCTCACCTCATCGCGGTTGCACAGTCGTTGCACGGGCGCCCGGCGGGTGCCCGTCGTCCGGGTGACCACGGTAGCCCACGGCGCGATCCGGGACATTCCCGCGGCCCGCGTGCCACGCACGCCCACACGACGTCTTCACACCCGGGCGACAGCCCGGCCCGTCGGATCGGGCAGCGCGCTCAGCGACCAAACGACCCGAAGAGCCGCGCCAGGATCGACGTGCCGATGAAGAGGATGAGGAACGCCAGGTCGAGCCGGACCTGGCCGAGGGTCAGCGGCGGGATGACGCGCCGCAGCGCCCGCAGCGGCGGGTCGGTGACGGTGTAGACGCCCTCGGCGATCACCAGCAGCACGCCGCGCGGGCGCCAGTCCCGGGCGAAGAACTGCACCCAGTCGAAGACGAGCCGCACCACGAGGCACAGCAGGAAGAGCCAGAGCAGGAAGCTGATGAATCCGAAGACGACGCTCACGGGTCGAACCTACCGGAGACACGACGCGGCCAGGGCCGACGTGCCTCGGCCCTGGCCACGATGACGGGTGCTTCGCGACGCGCGGTTCGGACGCGCGGTTCAGCTCTGGTTGTAGAACGCGCCCCGGGTGCCGGCCGGCTTCTCCGCCGGCGGCCCCTCCCCGGCGATCTCCACGTGCTCGGGCGAGAGCAGGAAGACCTTGTTGGTGACGCGCTCGATCGAGCCGCGGAGGCCGAAGATCAGGCCGGCCGAGAAGTCCACGAGCCGCTTGGCGTCGGCGTCGTCCATGTCGGAGAGGTTCATGATGACCGGCGTGCCGCCCCGGAAGGCCTCGCCGATGCTGCGGGCGTCGTTGTAGGACCGCGGGTGGATCGTCGTGATCCGGCGCAGGTCCGCGCCGACGACGGCCTCGGCCGCGCCGCCGCGGTGCAGCGGGGTGACCTGCGCCTGGTAGTCGTCGCGCACCGGTGCCTCCAGCTCCTCGTACTCGTCGAGGTACTCCTCCGACTCCCTCTGGTCGTCGGCGAGCCCCAGGTACAGCATCGTCTTGCGAAGCGCTCCGCCCATCGCCTTGCTCCGTTCGTCGGCACGTCCCGCCCTGCGTCCCGGACGGTGTGTCGACGTTAACCACGCCGACGCGCTGGGCCTCGCACGACACGCCGGTGTGTCGCGCCCGCGCGCCCCACCACGGCGAAGGTCGGGCGGGAGGCCGCGCGCAGCTCGTCGGGCAGGAAAACCTCAGGTCAGGACGACGACACCCGCCTGCCGCCCCGTCGTCGTGCCCGTCGCCGTGGCGCGCCGGTGGGAGAAGAGGTCGGCGTCGGTGCGGGTGCACCGGTCGACGTGGACCGCCTCGACGCCCCGCGCCGCGAGCTGGGCGAGCACCCCGCGCGGCAGGTCGAGCGCCGGGGTGCCGGCCTCGGTGGTCGCCCACGTCTCGGGCACGAGGGCGGCGACCTCGTCGCGCATGGCCTCCGGGACCTCGTAGCACCGGCCGCACACGGCCGGCCCGACGGCGGCCCGGACGTCGGCCGGCCGCGCGCCGCGCTGGGTCATCGCGTCGAGCGCCCGGTGCACGACGCCCAGCGACACGCCGCGGCGGCCGGCGTGCGCCACCGCGACCACCCGGGCGACCGGGTCGGCCAGGACCACCGGGACGCAGTCGGCCACGAGGACGCCGAGGCCGAGCCCCTCCTGCGCGGTGACGAGGCCGTCGGCCTCGCCGGCCGCCGCCGGCGGCTCCGCGGCCTCCCACTCGGCCCGTTCGTCCGGGCCGAGCGCGAGCACCCGGTCGCCGTGCACCTGGGCGGCGTAGGCCACCGGCGCCCCGACCCAGCCCTCGACGCGCGCCCGGTTCTCGCGCACCCGCGCCGGGTCGTCACCGGTCGACGTGCCCAGGTCGAGCGACGACCACGGCGCGGGCGACACTCCGCCGTGCCGCGTCGTGAAGCCGGCGACGACGCCCGGGCCGAGGTCGACCCGCAGCAGCCCCGCGCCGAACTGCGCCGGCAACAACGCCTCCTGAGCCCAGCCGACCGGCACGCTCACTTGAGGAAGTCGGGCACGTCGAGCTCCTCCACCGGACGACGCGGCTCGTCGAACAGACGCGGGACCTCCACGGGCCGCTCGACCGTCACACCCTCGCCCGCGCCGTCCTCCACCACCGTGAAGGCCGGGCGCTGCTCGGCCGGTCGCACGGGCGCGGCGGCCCGGGCGGCGGCGCCGTCCAAGCTGGCGGGCACGTCGTCCGGCTCGGCGGGGATCGGGCGCGGCTGCGTCCGGACGCCGGGCTGCGGGGCCGGGACGCCCGCCGCGGCGTGCGCCGCCGTCGGCTGCGGCACCGGCGCGGTGGCGGGCGGGACAGTCGCGACGGCCGGCTTGGCCGGGGCCCCGGCGATCTGGCCGAGGCCGCGGCCGTCCTTGCGGGTCTGCGGCACGCCGCCGTCGAAGCCGGCGGCGATGACGGTGACGCGCACCTCGTCGCCCAGGGCGTCGTCGATGACCGTGCCGAAGATGATGTTGGCCTCGGGGTGCGCGGCCTCCTGGACCAGCCGGGCGGCCTCGTGCACCTCGAAGAGCCCGATGTCGCTGCCGCCCTGGATCGACAGGAGCACGCCGTGCGCCCCGTCGATCGACGCCTCGAGCAGGGGCGACGAGATCGCGAGCTCGGCGGCCTGGACCGCACGGTCCTCACCCCTCGCCGACCCGATGCCCATGAGGGCCGAGCCCGCACCCTGCATCACCGACTTCACGTCGGCGAAGTCGAGGTTGATCAGGCCGGGGGTGGTGATGAGGTCGGTGATGCCCTGGACGCCGGAGTGCAGCACCTGGTCGGCCGAGTGGAACGCGGCGATCGCCGACACGCTCTTGTCCGACATCGACAGCAGCCGGTCGTTGGGGATGACGATGAGGGTGTCGACCTCCTCGCGGAGGGTGTCGATGCCCTGCTCGGCCTGCACCGAGCGGCGCCGGCCCTCGAAGGTGAACGGGCGCGTCACGACGCCCACCGTCAGCGCGCCGAGCGAGCGCGCGATGCGCGCGACCACGGGGGCGCCGCCGGTGCCGGTGCCGCCGCCCTCGCCCGCCGTCACGAAGACCATGTCGGCGCCCCGCAGGACGTCCTCGATCTCCTCGGCGTGGTCCTCGGCGGCCTTCTTGCCGACCTCGGGGTCGGCGCCGGCACCCAGGCCGCGGGTGAGCTCACGGCCGACGTCGAGCTTGACGTCGGCGTCCGACATCAGCAGCGCCTGCGCGTCGGTGTTGATGGCGATGAACTCGACACCCTTGAGCCCGACCTCGATCATGCGGTTGACGGCGTTCACGCCACCACCGCCGATGCCGACCACCTTGATCACTGCCAGGTAGTTCTGCGGAGTTGCCACGTCGTTGCCTCTCGGGTCGTTCCTGTCCCGACGTCCCCCTCGCCCGGTGGTCCTGGCCCGGAGACCCGAACCTTAAGGTTCGAGTTGAGGGTTAGAGTTATGTCAGGTTGCTGCTGAGTTCGACGGTATGCGCCGGGTCCGGCGTGCGGCCGGACGTGTGTCGGCGTGTCGCGGGCACCCGGTGCTGGACTTCGCCCTCGAGGTGCGCACCCGGCCTGCCCGCGAGTGCCGCGGGGCCCTCACCCCGTCACCGGGAGCTCCGGCGACGAGACGTCGATCGTCGTCGAGGACCCGTCGAGCTTGCGCAGCGTGCGCACCACCTCGACCTTGAGCGGCATGTCGGCGCTGCTCCCCCACCGCACGGTGGTGCCGTCGTCGAGCACCGTCTCGACGGCGTCCTGGGTCTCGGCGCTCACCTGCTCGACCTTGGCCTCGAGACGCGGCGGCAGCGCGGCCAGGACGTGCAGCGCCGCCTGCAGCGCCAGCGCGTCGTCCAGCGGCACCGCGACCTCCGGGAGCCCGGACGGTACCGACGACCCGGACCCCAGGCGCACGCCCTCGGAGTCCAGCACGGCATAGCCCCCGCCGTCGGGCACCGCCGCGACGGGTACGCGCGCCGTCAGCGACACGCGGAGCCCGTGCGGCCATGACCGGTTCAGGCTCACGTCCTTGACGCCGTGCAGCCCGAGGATCTGCTGACGCAGGGCCACGGTGTCGAGCCGGGGCAGCGGTGTGCCGTCCACGGCCGCGACCACGTCGCGGACCGCGTCGGGGTCGACCGTGCTGCCCGCACCCGTCACCACGACCTCGTCGCCGTCCAGCGCCAGCACCGGCGACCAGAAGGCCGCCACCACCAGCCCGACGAGCACCGCGAGCGCCAGCACCCAGGCCACGACCCGCTGCCACGCCCGGTGGCGCCGCATCGCGGTCCGCTCGGCGAGTCGGTCCGCCATCGCCGTCGACACGCGCCCCGGGGACTCACGGCCCGGGTACTCACGGCCCAGGTGCTCACGGGCGTCGTTCTCGTGCGGCGGCGCCGGTACCACCGCACGGGAGGTCCCGCGCGGTGCCTTCTCGGCCCGCGGGGTGGCGCCCGTGCGCGGGCGTTCCGCCGTCGCGACGTCCGCCGCCGTCCCCGCCGCGGCCTTCCCTGACGCAGCCTTCCCCGCCGCGCGGGGGGTCGGGGCGGTCTGCGGTCGCGAGGTCGGTCGCGACGGCGGCTCGGTGCGCGGCGTGGGGCGCGGGCGGGGCGGCGGTCGCATCAGTCCATGGTCCCCGCACCGGGCCCCGCGCCCGCGGCCGCCACGCCGGTCACGCGCCGGTCACGCCGTCACGCTGGTCACGCAGGCCGCGCCCGGCACGCACGGTCGGGCGCGGGCGTCGGCGCCGGCTCCGCGCGGGCCGGCATAGGCGTCGGCGGTCACCCGCCGGCGGCGCGGCGCGCCGCCAGGTCGGCGAGGACGACGGGCGCCAGCTCGGTGACGTCCCCCGCCCCCACCGTGAGGACCAGGTCGCCCGGCCGGGCGAGGGCCGCGACGACGTGCGCGGCCTCCATCCGGTCCTCGACGGCCCGCAGCTCGCCTCCCGAGACGGTGCGCTCGGCGAGGTCGGTGATGGTCCGCGGCCCCACGTCGGGGTCGACGTCCTCGCGCGCCCGGTAGACGCCCGTGACCACGACCTCGTCCGCGAGCGCGAGGGCGGCGGCGAAGCGGTCGGCGAAGATCCGCGTGCGCGAGTACAGGTGCGGCTGGAAGAGCACCACGATCCGCCCGTCGCCGGCCACCGGCCGGGCCGCGCGCAGGAGGGCCTCCACCTCGGTCGGGTGGTGGTCGTAGCTGTCGACCACCCGCACCCCGCCCACCTCGCCGCGGGTCTCGAACCGGCGGCCCGTGCCGACGAACGTCCCCGCGCCGGCCACCGCCTCGTCCGGGCCCGCGCCCAGCAGCACCGCCGTGGTGACCGCGGCGGCCGCGTTGAGGGCGTTGTGCGCACCCGGGACGTCGAGGCGCAGCGCGCGCGGCTCGTCGCCGAGCGGCCCGCCCGCGAGGGTCGCCGTCACCGTGCCCGCGCCCGGCACCACCTCGGCCACCCGCACGTGGGCCACCGGGTCGGGGCCGTCGGCACGCCCGTACGTCACGACGGCGCCCCCGGCCGCACGGTGCGCGGCCGCGAGCGCAGCGGAACCGGGGTCGTCGGCGCAGGCCACGAGCGTGCCGCCGGGGACGATCCGGGCGGCGAAGCGCTCGAACGCCTGCTCGAACGCCTCGCGCGAGCCGTAGTGGTCGAGGTGGTCGGGCTCGACGTTGGTGACGACCGCGACGGTCGGGGCGTAGTTGAGGAAGGAGCCGTCCGACTCGTCGGCCTCGGCGACCAGCACGTCGGAGTCCCCGAGGTGCCCGCCGGGCACGGCGGACTCGACGCCGTCGGCGTCGCGCACGCGGACCGTGCCGCCGATCGCGAACGAGGCGTCGACGCCGCAGGCGCGCAGCACCGTCGCGACCATCGCGGAGGTGGTCGTCTTGCCGTGCGCGCCCGCGACGGCCACCGACCGGCATCCGAGCATCAGGGACGCCAGCGCCTGGGAACGATGCAGCACCCGCACCCCGGCGGCGCGCGCGGCGGCGAGCTCGGGGTTCGACTCGCGCACCGCGGACGAGACGACGAGCGTGTCCACCAGGGGGGCGCCGTCGTCGCCGACCACGTGGGCGGCGTCGTGGCCGACCCAGACCCGCACCCCGTCGGCGCGCAGCGCCTCGAGCGCGGGCGAGGCGACGGCGTCGGACCCCTGCACGTCGGCGCCGCGCGCCGCGAGCAGCCGGGCCACGACCGACACCCCGGCACCGCCGACGCCGACCAGGTGCACCCGGCCGAGGTCCTCGACGCCCAGCACGGGGGCGCCGCCCGTCACGCCGGTCACGCCTTCGATCCCGACACCGCACGCGCGGTGGCCTCCGCGACCGCCTCCCCCACGAGGTCCGCGACCCGCGCCGCGCCGTCGCGCACCCCTGCCGCGCGCGCCGCGTCGGCCATCGCGTCGAGCCGGGAGCGGTCGGCGAGGAGCGCGGGCACGTGCTGGGCCACCCAGGCGGGCGTGAGGTCGGCGTCGTCGACGAGCAGCCCGCCGCCCGCGTCCACCAGGGGCGCGGCGTTGAGGCGCTGCTCGCCGTTGCCGATCGGCAGCGGCACGTACACGGCGGGGACGCCGAGGGCCGCCAGCTCGCACACCGTGCCCGCGCCGGACCGCGCGACGACGAGGTCCGCGACCGCGAGCGCGAGGTGCATCTCGGGCAGGTACTCGCGGACCTGGTAGCGCGCGGCCTCGTACGAGCCCGCCACGGTGGCCGTCTCGACGGCCGTGCGCACGGGGGCGTCCTTGCCCTTGCCGGTGAGGTGCAGCACCTGGATCCCGGCGCGCAGCAGCGCCTCGACCGAGCCCGCGAGCGCCGCGTTCACGGAGGCGGCGCCCGACGAGCCGCCCGTCACGACGAGCGTCGGCAGCGCCGCGTCCAGCCCCAGCGCGTCGGCGGCGCGCACGCGCGCGGCGGCCGCGTCCTGCTCCCGCTCGGCCACCAGGCCGGCGATCTCGGCCCGCAGCGGGAGCCCCACGACCTGCGCGCCGGGCAGCGACGTCCCGGCGAACGTCGCGCCGACACGCGCCGCCCACCGCGCGCCGAGCTTGTTGGCCAGCCCCGCCCTCGCGTTCTGCTCGTGGATCACCACGGGCACGCCGCGCCGGCGGGCCGCGAGGTACGCCGGCGTCGAGACGTAGCCGCCGAAGCCGACCACGGCCTGCGCGCCGATCTCGTCGATCGCGGCCTCCGCCGCGCGCACGGCCGACGTGAGCCGCCCGGGCAGGCGCAGCAGGTCCACGCTGGGGCGCCGGGGCAGCGGGACCCGGGGCACCGGCCACAGCCGGTAGCCGCGGGCGGGGACCAGCTCCGCCTCCAGCCCGGTGGTGGTGCCGAGCGCGAGCACGCGCGCCTCGGGCACGCGGGCGCGCAGCTCGTCCGCGACGGCGAGCATGGGGTTGACGTGACCGGCCGTGCCGCCGCCGGCGAGCACGACGGAGGTGACTGCAGAACTCTTCACCCCGCGACCCTATCGGCCGGAAGGGGCCCTAGGGACGACGCTCCCGACGGTGCCCACGACGTCGCGAGAGCACCCCGACGGATCTCCGCACGACGCTCGGCCGCGCCGCGAGCGCCTCCGCCGCGCCGGGCTCCGAGCGCGCGAAGCTGATCACCACGCCGAGCGCGACCATCGTCGTCACCAGCGCCGAGCCGCCCGCGGACACCAGCGGCAGCGGCACGCCGATGACGGGCAGCACGCCGATGACGACGCCGATGTTCACGAACGCCTGGCCCACGATCCAGCATGCGACGGCCGCCGTGGTGATCTTCACGAACGGGTCCGGGTGGCGGCGCACCACGCGCGCCATCGCCACGCCGAGGACGGCGAAGAGCGCGAGCACGAGCAGCGTGCCCAGCAGGCCGAGCTCCTCCCCGATGACGGCGTAGATGAAGTCGTTGTGCGCCTCGGGCAGGTAGTTCCACTTCTCGCGGCTCGCGCCCAGCCCGACGCCGAACAGCCCGCCGGTGCCCAGTCCGTACAGGCCGTGGATCGACTGGTAGCACTCGCTGGCCTTGTCGCAGGTGGACCCGTAGGTCGCGAGGATGCGCTCGATCCGGTCGCTGCTGTCCTGGTTGACGATGAACGCCCAGCCCACGAGGAGCGCGGCCGCCGTGCCGCCGAACGCGAGCAGCGCCGCGGGCGCGCCGGAGACCCAGTAGGCACCCAGGCCCAGCATGGCGATGACCAGGGCGGTCCCCAGGTCGTGGCCCGCGAGGACGAGGCCGGCGACGGCGGCCAGGCCGAGCGCGGCGGGCAGCAGGGCCTGCCCCCAGCGGCCGAGCAGGTGCTGCTTGCGGCCGAGCACGGCGCCGAGCCACACCGCCAGCGCCAGCTTGGCGAGCTCGGACGGCTGGAACTGGACCGGGCCCAGGACCAGCCAGTTGCGGTTGCCGTTGACCACCTTGCCGAGGAACGGCACGGCGGCGAGCAGCCCGAGCGACACGAGCAGCGCCGGCCAGGCCAGCCGCTTGTACCAGCGCAGCGGCAGGCGCGCCGCGACCAGCATCAGCGGCAGCCCCATGAGCGCGTACCGCCCCTGGTTGAGGAAGGCCGCGTACGGCGACTGGCCTGCCGCGATCGACTCGATCGTCGAGCTGGACAGCACCATGACGAGCCCGACCACCAGCAGCAGGCCGGTGGCGCCGACCAGCAGGTAGTAGCTCGTCACGGTCGAGTTCCACTGCCCGAGCCACGGGCGCTCGGTGCGCTCCTGCCGTCCCGGGCGCGTGGCACGGCCGGAGCGGTCGGGGCGGCGCTCGGCGGGCCGCCGGGTGCTCGTCGTGACCGCCATCCGCTCCCCCGTGCTCGTTCGACGCGCTCGGCGCGCGCCCCTACCTCCTCGCCGCCGGGCTCGTCGCTGCCGGTGTCACTGCGGCAGGTCGGACGCCGCGGCGGCGAAGGCCTCCCCGCGCCGGGCGTAGGAGGCGAACTGGTCCATCGACGCGCCGGCCGGGGCCAGCAGCACGGTGTCGCCCGGACGGGCGAGGTCCCGCGCCGCCGCGACGGCCCGGCGCATCACCGACCCAGTGTCGCCGGGATCGACCACGACGACGGGGATCTCGGGGGCGTGTCGGGCGAGCGCGCCGGCCAGCGGCTCGGGGTCGGCGCCGATGACGACCGCCGCGCGGAGCCGGTCGGCGCGCGAGGAGACGAGGTCGTCGAACGTCGCGCCCTTCGTCAGCCCGCCGGCGACCCACACGACCGTGCCCGGGGCGTACGCGGCGAGCGACGCGGCGGCGGCGTGCGCGTTGGTGGCCTTGGAGTCGTCGACGTAGGCCACGCCGTCCAGGACGCGCACCCGCTCGATCCGGTGCGCACCGGTGCGGAACGCCCGCAGCCCGTCGCGCACGGCCGACGCCGGCACCCCGTGCGCCCGCGCCAGCGCGGCGGCCGCGAGCGCGTTCGCGACGACGTGCGCGGGGACCGGGGCCGGCCCGGCGTCGGCGCCGTCGTCCGGGCGGGCGGCCGGCGCCAGGTGCGCCAGGTCCGCGAGCGTGCCGAGCTCCGCCGCGGTCCGCTGCCGCTCGCGGGAGCCGGGCGGCGCGTGGAACGCGCGGTCGACGAGGACGTCCGCCACGAGGCCGAGCTGGCCCGGCCCGGGGGCGCCGAGCGTGAACCCGACCGCCAGCGCGCCCTCCGTCACGTCCGCGTCCCGCACGAGCTCCTCCGTGCGCGGGTCGGCCGCGTTGTACACGCACGCCACCCGCGCGCGGGCATAGATGCGGCCCTTGTCGGCCGCGTACGACTCGACGGAGCCGTGCCAGTCCAGGTGGTCGGCCGCGACGTTGAGCACGGCGGCCGCCTCGAAGGACGTGGTGAGGGTGTGGTGCAGCTGGAAGCTGGACAGCTCGACGGCGAGCACGTCGTAGGACGGGTCGGTCGCCACGGAGACCAGGGGCGTGCCGACGTTGCCCACCGCCGCGGTGCGCAGGCCCGCCGCCGTGAGGATCGAGGCGAGCATCTCGACGGTCGTCGTCTTGCCGTTGGTCCCCGTCACGGCGAGCCACGGAGCCGGGCCACGCACCGGGCCGGGCCCGACGTCCGCGCCGCCGGGCCCGGGCGTGCGGTCTGCGCGCAGCCGCCACGCGAGCTCCACCTCGCTCCACACGGGCACGCCGGCGGCGCGCGCCGCGGCCAGCAGCGGTGCGCTCGGGGGCCACCCCGGCGAGGCGACGACGAGGTCGGCCGCAGCGACGAGGCGCTCGGCCGTCACCGGGTCGTCGGCACCCGGGACGTCGGCGTCGGCGGCCCGCGCGTCGACCGTGACGACGGACGCGACGCGCCCGCCGAGCGCGGCGACCACGGCCCGCCCGGTGACCCCGAGCCCGGCGACGACCACCCGCGCCCCCGCGAGCGCGTCGGGGCCCTCAGCGGTCCCGTCGGCGCTGTCGGGTCCGGTCACGTGACGACCCACTCGGCGTAGAAGACACCCATGCCGAGGGCGGCGAACAGGCCGGCGATGAGCCAGAACCGGATGACGATCGTCACCTCGCCCCACCCGGACAGCTCGAAGTGGTGGTGCAGCGGCGCCATCTTGAACACGCGCCGCCCGGTCATCTTGAAGAAGCCGATCTGGATGACGTCGGACATCACGATGATGACGAACAGCCCGCCGATGAGGGCCGCGAGGATCTCGGTGCGGCTCAGGATCGAGATGCCCGCCAGCGCCCCGCCGAGCGCGAGCGACCCGGTGTCGCCCATGAAGATCTTCGCCGGGCTCGCGTTCCACCACAGGAAGCCGAAACAGGCGCCCACGATGGCGGCCGCGACGATGGCGAGGTCCTGCGGGTCGCGGACCTCGTAGCAGCGCGGGCCGGCCGCCCCGAGCCGCTGGCAGGACTGGTTGAGCTGCCAGATGCACACCAGCACGTAGGCCCCGAAGACGACGAGGGACACACCCGTGGCGAGCCCGTCGAGGCCGTCCGTGAGGTTGACCGCGTTGGACCACGCCGTGATGAGGAAGTTCGCCCAGACCACGAAGAGGATGAGGCCCACGGTCACGCCCGCGAACGCCAGGTCGAGGTTGGTGTCACGCAGGAACGAGATGCGCGTGGACGCCGGCGTGCGCGCGTTGTCGTTGGGGAACTGCAGCGCGAGCACCGCGAAGCTGATGCCGACGAAGCCCTGACCGACGATCTTGGCCCGCGCCGTCAGGCCCAGGGAGCGCTGCTTGCGGATCTTCGTGAAGTCGTCGAGGAAGCCGACCACTCCCAGCCCCGTCATGAGGTACAGGCACAGCAGGGCGGACGCGCTCGGCGGGCGCCCCGCCACCGCCATCGACACCGCGACGCCGACCAGGGTCGCGCCGATGATGACGACGCCGCCCATCGTGGGGGTGCCGCGCTTGGTGAAGTGCGCGGTCGGGCCGTCCTGGCGCACGAACTGCCCGTAGTTGCGGTGCACGAGGAACCGGATGAACAGCGGCGTGCCGAACAGCGCGACGAGCAGGGAGACGCCCGCCCCGGCGAGGATCGCGATCACGGGGCGACCTCCGCCGCGCCGTCGGGCGCGCCGACCGTGCCGGGGCCGGCGGGGCCCGCCGCGAGCTCGTCGCCCAGGCGCCACAGGCCGGACCCGAGCGACGACTTCACGAGCACGACGTCGCCGGGCGCCAGGGCGTCCGCGAGCACCTCGCGCGCGGCGTCGCGGTCAGGCACGAAGACCGACTCCTCTCCCCAGGAGCCCTCCTGCATGGCGCCTTCGTGGATGTGGTACGCGCCCTCGCCCACGACGACGAGGAGCTTCACGTTCAATCGGACCACGAGCCGGCCGAGGGCGTCGTGCGCCGCGCGCGAGCCCTCGCCGAGCTCGAGCATCTCCCCCAGCACGGCGACCGACCGTCGCGAGCGACCCGCCATGACGGCGAGCGTCCGCAGCGCGGCCCGCATCGAGTCCGGGTTCGCGTTGTAGGCGTCGTCGATGACGGTCACGCCGTCGGGGCGTTCCGTGACCGCCATGCGGTGCGGGCTGAGGGGGGTCGCCTGCGACAGCGCGTCGGCGACGTCGGCCGGCGACGTCCCGAGCGCGGTCGCGACGGCCGCCGCGGCCAGCGCGTTGCTCACGTGGTGAGCGCCGACCAGTCGCAGGCCGACCCCCACGTCGACCGGGCCGGCATCGCCCTCGCCGAGCCGCAGCCCGAAGGCGGCCCGGCCCGTCGCGTCCACCTCGACGTCGGTCGCGCGCACGTCGGCGGCCGGGATGGTCCCGAACGTCAGGACGCGGCGGTCGGGGCCCGCGAGGGCGGCCATCGCGGCCACGCGCTGGTCGTCGGCGTTGAGCACGACCGTGCCGCCGGGGCGCACCCCGGTGACCATCTCCGCCTTGGTGGCGGCGATCGCCTCGACGGAGCCGAACTTGCCCACGTGCGCGCTGCCGACGGCGAGCACCACGCCGACGTCGGGCGGGGCGATGCGGGTGAGGTAGGCGATGTTGCCGGGGCCGTCCGCCCCCATCTCGAGGACGAGGCAGCGCGTGGCCTCCGTGGCGCGCAGCACCGTGAGCGGCAGCCCGACCTCGTTGTTGAACGAGCCCGACGGCACGACGACCGCGTCGGCCGGCAGCTCGCGGGCGAGCAGCTGGCCGAGCAGGTCCTTCGTCGTCGTCTTGCCCACGGAGCCGGTGACGGCGACGACGCGCACGTCTCCGGCGTCGCGCAGGCGCGCCAGGACGTCCCGGGCCAGCTCGCCGAGGGCGGTCTGCACGTCGTCGACGACGACGGTCGGGACGCCGTCGAGCGCGCGCGCGGCCAGCACGAGGGCGGCGCCCGCCTCCACGGCCCCGGCCGCGAAGTCGTGCCCGTCGACGTGCTCGCCCGGCAGGGCGACGAACAGCGCCCCGGGCGAGACCCGGCGGGAGTCCACGACGACGGGCCCGGTCACGCGGGCGCCGGCGTCGGCGTGCAGCCGGCCCCCGGTCGCCGCGGCGACGTCGGCGGCGGTCAGCTCGATCATGCGGTGGTGGTCCTCTCTTCACCCGCGGCGGTCCGCGCGGTGCGCTGCTCCAGGGCCCGGCGGGCCTCGACCCGGTCGTCGAGCTCGAGGTCGACGCCCGCGACCTCCTGGATCGTCTCGTGCCCGCGCCCGGCCACGAGCACGGTGTCGTCGGGGCCGGCCTCGAGCACGGCGCGGGCGATCGCGTCGCCGCGCGGCGCGAGCTCGCTCACGGCGACGTCGCGCCCCGCGTCGCGCGCGACCTGCCGGGCGGCGCGCGCGCCGTCGAGCACGGCGGCGCGCACGGCGGCCGGGTCCTCGCCGTGCGGGTCGTCGTCGGTGACGACGACGACGTCCGCCCCCGCGACCGCGGCGGCGCCCATCGCGGGCCGCTTGCCCCTGTCGCGGTCGCCCGTGGCGCCGAAGACGACGACGAGCCTGCCGGTCGTCGTCGGGCGCAGCGCCGCCAGGGCGAGCTCGAGCGCGTCGGTGTTGTGCGCGAAGTCGACGACGACGCGCGGCTCGCCGGCCCCGCCCGGTCCGACGACCTCCATGCGGCCCGGGACGACGGCGCACAGCCCGTCCGCCCCCTCGAGGGCCTCGGCGACGTCTTCGAGGTGCGCGCCGCCCTCGAGGACCATCACGACCGCGAGCGCCGCGTTGGCGACGTTGAAGCCGCCCGGCAGGGACGTCGAGGTGCGCAGGGACCGGCCGTCGGTGTGGGTGAGCGTGAAGGCCGAGCCCGTGCCGTGCGGCGCGACGTCGGTCACGGTCCAGTCGGCCGGCGCCTCCCCGTCCCGCGCCTCGCAGGTGCGCAGCGTGGCGACCGGCACCCCGGCGGCCGACGCCATGCGCTCGCCCCAGACGTCGTCGGTCACGACGACGCCGCGGCGCGCGCGCTCGGGCGTGAACAGCGACGCCTTGGCGTCGAAGTAGGCCTGCAGGTCGCCGTGGAAGTCGAGGTGGTCCTGGCTGAGGTTGGTGAAGCCGACGACACCGAACTCGATGCCGTCCACGCGGTGCATCGACAGCGAGTGCGACGACACCTCCATCGCGAGCGTGCGCACCCCGGCCTCGCACATGGCGGCGAGCACGGCCTGCAGGTCGGCGGCCTCGGGCGTCGTGAGCCGGCTGGGCAGCACCCGGTCGCCCGCGCGCATCTCGACCGTGCCGACGAGCCCGCCGGTCCAGCCGAGCGCTCGCAGGAGGTGGTCGAGCTGGTAGGTCGTGGTGGTCTTGCCGTTGGTGCCCGTCACCCCGAAGGTCATGAGGTGCTGGGCCGGCTCGCCGTAGACCCACGCCGCGACCGGGCCCAGGACCGCCCGCGGGTCGGACGCGACGAGCACCGGCACGCCCGCCGGCAGCCCGGCCCCGGCGAGGGTGGCGGCGCCGGCGGCGTCGGTGAGCACGGCGCGCGCGCCGCGGGCGACGGCGTCCGCGGCGAAACGGGCGCCGTGCGCCTGTGCGCCGGGCAGCGCCACGAAGAGGTCGCCGTCCGCGACCGCGCGGTTGTCGGACGCCACGGACGTGACCATGACGTCGCCGGCGCCGGGTGCGGGCGTCGAGCCGGGCATCGTCTCGAGCCCGAAGGTCAGGGCGAGGTCCCGCACCCGCCGGGGCGTGGAGCCCGTCGGCCGGATACGGGGGTACGGGGATGTCACGGAGAAGAACCTACCCTCTGCCCGCGTGCGCCCCGGCGCTCCCGGGGGGCACCATGACGACCGTCACGACGACCGTCTCGCCGGTCATGTCGCCGGTCACCACTCGAGGTCGTAGGGGTCGGCCTCGGACGTGCTCGGCGGCACGTCCATCTTCTGCAGCGTGTACCCCATGAGGTCGCTGAACACCGGGGCCGCGACCACCCCGCCGTAGATCGACGACTGCGGGCTGCGCAGGAAGACGGAGACGGTGTAGCGCGGGTCGTCCGCCGGCGCCACGCCGATGAACGACGCCATGTAGGTGGTCCCGCCGCCCGGCAGCCACATCTGGGCCGTGCCCGTCTTGCCCGCGACCCGGTAGCCGGGCACCTGGGCGCTGGCCGCCGTGCCCTCCTCGCCGGTGACCGACTCGAGCATCCGCATCAGCGAGTCGGCCGTGTCCTTCGAGATCACGCGGGTGGCCTCGGGTTCCGGCGCCGGCGTGAACGTCCCGTCGGGGGCCCTCGTGCCGGCGTACAGGCTCGGGGTCACCCGGACGCCGCCGTTCGCGACGGTGGAGAACACCTGGGTGGCCTGCATCGCGTTCACCGCCACGCCCTGGCCGAACAGGATCGTGTACGGCGTGCGGGGGTCGTTCGCGAAGTTCGCCTCGTCGGGCAGGAGGCCCGCCGACTCGCCGGGCAGCCCCAGCCCGGTGGGCTCGCCGAAGCCGAACTTGCGCAGGTAGTCGTACCGCACCTGCTCGGGGATCTTCTCGCCGATCTGCACCGTGCCGGTGTTCGACGAGTGGGCGAGCACGCCCGCGAGAGTGAGCTGCTGGACCGGGTGGTCGTGCGAGTCCTTGAACGACTCCCCGTTGGGCGCGGTGTACCGGTAGGGCACGGTGAACTCGCTGTCCGGCTCCCAGTACCCGCCCTCGAGGGCGGCGGCCATCGTGACGACCTTGCCGGTGGAGCCGGGCTCGAAGACGTCCTTGACGGCCCGCGAGCCGTCCGCCACCGCGGACGTGGAGCGGTCGTTCGGGTCGACGTCGCCCGAGTCGGCCACGGACAGCACCTCGCCCGTGCGCAGGTCCTCGACGATCGCCATGGCGTAGGCGGCCCCCGTGGTCGAGACGGCCTCGTCGAGCAGCTCCTCCGCCTTCCACTGGATGTCCTCGTCGACGGTCAGCTGCACGTCGCTGCCCGGCACGGCGGGCACCGACTCGACCTGCGCGCCCGGGATGGGGACGCCGTCCCGGCCGCGCTCGAACGTCGTGGTGCCCGCGGTGCCGGCGAGCACGTCGTCGTAGGCGCGCTCCAGGCCGCCCTGGCCCGTCTGGTCGCGGTCGACGTACCCGACCAGGGTCCCGGCGACCGAGCCCGCCGGGTAGGTGCGGCGCGAGGTCAGCTCCGTGGCGATGTACGCCTGCAGCCCGAGCTCCGCGACGGCCCGCTGCACCTCGGGCACGACGTCGCGCGCGAGGGGGACGTACCGGTCCTTGCCGTTGAGCTTGGCGGCGAGCTCCGCCGGCGGCTCGTCGAGCACCGGCCCCAGGAGCTGCGCGATCCCGAGCGCCCCGTCGTCCACCGGCTCGCCCGAGGCCGTGTCGACCTTGGTGCTGCCCCGGAAGCCCTGGATCGCCTCCTGGTCCCCGATGATCGTGTACCGGTCCACGCTGGTCGCCAGCACGCGCCCGTTCGCGTCGAGGATTTCGCCGCGGTGCGCGAGCTCGACGTCGGAGGTCGTGCGCATCGCCTGCGCCTCGGCCGCCAGTGCCGGGCCCCGCACGACCTGCACCTGGACGAGCCGCCCCACGAAGACCGTGAGCACGAGCACGGCGAGGACGACCAGCCAGCGCTGGCGGCGGGCGGGCTCGCCCGGGCGCGGACCCGCCGGGCGTCGCGTCCGGGAGCTCGGCGGTCCGCCGCCGTTCCCCCGGCGGGCGGGCGCTCCCCGCCCGCCCGGGGGCGCGACGGCGGCGCGGCCGGAGGACGGGCGCGCGCCCGTCGTCCCCGGGGCGGTGCCCCGCGCTCCGCCGGACGCCCGGCCCGCCGCTCCCGTCCGGGGCGCGCTCGTCCGGGGTGCGCTCGTCCGGGGTGCGCTCGTCCGGGGCGCGCTCGTGGAGGTGGACGCGGCGCGGGGCGCGCCGGACCGTGCCGACGCGGCGCGTCTCGAGGCGCCGTTCGTCGAGCCGCTCGCCGTGCCGTTCGTCCTCCGGGGTGCCACCCCTCGATTCTGCGATGCGGCGCCGCCTCCGCCGTGACCCGAGCGCGGGCGTGTCGCCGGACGCGCCGGCTCGCCCGCCTTGCCCGCCGCCTGGCGTCCGGGCGTACCTGCCGACCGGCCCGTCGACGTGCCTGCCGACCTGCCCGTGCCCCCGCCGGTGCCGGTGCTCCGGCCGGATCCCTGGCCGCTCACGGCGCCTCCGCCGTGCCCTCCGCGTCCTTGTCGCCGCCGACGCCCGCCCGCGAGCGGGTCTCGATGCTGATCATCGTCACCTCGTCGGCCGGCACCATGCCCAGCTGCTTCGCGAGGTCCGCCAGCGACGCCTCGTTCGAGCGCAGCTCGGCCTGCAGGTCCTCGACGTCCTGTGCCGCGTGGCCGACCTCGCGCTGCAGGTGGGCGGACTCGTAGGACCCCCGCGCCATCGTGATGTTCAGCAGCAGCGCCGCGAGCAGGGCGCCCGCGAGCACGACGGCGCACAGCACCAGGAACGGCACGCCCGACGTCGCCTGGAGGGGCGCGCGGACGACGTCGAGCCGTCCCCGGGTCGCACCGCCCTCGAGGGCGGTCAGGGACGTGCGGCCGCGCGCCGCGCCGGTCCGGGTCCCGGGGGTGGTGGCCGGGGCACGCAGTGCGCTCATCGACGGGCCTCCTTGCTGGTTCGGGAGGTGGTTCGGGTGGTCGTTCGGGCGGTGGCCCGGGAGGCGGTCAGCAAGTGGGACGGGGTGGGACGGGTGCGCCGGGCGGCGCGCAGCCGCACGGACGCCGAGCGGGGGTTGCGCGCGAGCTCGGCCTCGTCGGCCTCCTCGGCTCCCCGGGTCAGGGCCTCGAGATACGGGCGGTGGGTCTCGGGCTCCACCGGGAGCCCGGGCGGGGCGCTCGACGTCGTGCCGCGGGCGAGCGTCCGCTTGACGATCCGGTCCTCGAGGGAGTGGTAGGACTCCACGACGATCCGCCCGTCCGTGGCGAGCGCCTCGACCGCCGCCGGCACGGCCCGTTCGAGCACCTCGAGCTCGCCGTTCACCTCGATCCGGAGCGCCTGGAACGTGCGCTTCGCTGGGTGCCCGCCCGTCTTGCGCGTGGCGGCGGGGATGGCGTCGCGCACGGCCTCGGCGAGCTCGCCGGTGCGCTCCCACGGTCGCTGCTCGCGACGCCGCACGAGGGCACGGGCGACGCGCGACGCGAACCGCTCCTCGCCGTAGGTGCGCAGGATCCGCGCGAGGTCCCGCTCGTCGTAGGTGTTGAGGACGTCGGCCGCGGTGACGCCGCGCGACTGGTCCATCCGCATGTCGAGCGGCGCGTCCTGGGCGTACGCGAAGCCGCGCTCGGCCTCGTCGAGCTGCAGCGACGACACCCCGAGGTCCATGAGCACGCCCTGAACGCCCCGCAGGCCGAGGTCGGCGACGACGTCGCCCACCTCGTCGTACACGGCGTGGACGGGCGTGAACCGGTCGCCGAAGCGGGCCAGCCGCACGCCGGCGAGCGCCAGCGCCTGGGGGTCGCGGTCGATGCCCACGACCCGCGCCGTCGGGACCTGCTCGAGGACCGCCTCCGTGTGCCCGCCCATGCCGAGGGTGCAGTCGACCAGCACGCTGCCCGGGTTCGCGAGCGCCGGCGCGAGGAGGTCGACGCAGCGCTGCATGAGGACCGGCAGGTGGCGGTCGCGCGCCGGACGTCCGCCGTCCGGCGAGTTCGGGTCGTCGGTCCCGTCGTGCGTCTCGTCGGTCATCGTGGCCTCCTCTCGGTCGCGGGTGCTGGTCGGGCGGGTCGGGCTCGGGCGTTCTGGCCGGGGTGTGTGCCGGGCCCGGCCGGTCAGGTCTCCCTCCGCGCGTTCTGGCACCGGGGAAGTGCGCCAGACTCTCGCGGGAGGAGGCCTCACCGGTCGGGGCCGGCGGGGTGGACTGCGGGTGCTGCTGTCGATGTGCTGTTGTGACGGTGCTGCCCGGTCAGAACTGCAGGTCCGGGAAGATCTGCTCGGCCGTGGAGGAGTACGCCGACTCCTGCTCGGCCAGGTAGGCCTCCCAGGTGGGGCGGTCCCAGATCTCCACGCGGGTGCCGGCGCCGATGACGGCGACGTCCCGGTCGAGACCGGCGTACGCACGAAGCGCCGGGGGGATGACCACCCGCCCCTGCTTGTCCGGCACCTCGTCGCTCGCCCCCGACAGGAACACGCGGAGATAGTCGCGTGCCTGCCGGCTGGTGACCGGCGCCTGCCGGACCTGCTCGTACATGCGGCCGAACTCGTCCATCGGGAGGAGGAAGAGGCAGCGCTCCTGCCCCCTCGTCATGACGAGGCCGGGAGCGAGACGGGCACGGAACTTCGCGGGGAGGATGAGCCGGCCCTTCTCGTCGAGCTTGGGGGTGTGCGTGCCCAGGAGCAGGCCGGACCCAGGAAACGCGTCCCCCAGACCAGCTGCCACGGCTCGCACCTCCCCTCGCGCTCCCGCATCCTCCACGCTACTCCACTTTCCTCCACCAGGCGCGGCGTTCACCCGGGCAGTTCTGCCCATCGACACCGCCCCGGCGCGTCGTCGCAGGTCAGCGGATCACGGCTCGGGTGGAGGGCGCGGGCGCGGGCGGGTCCGGGCAGCGCACCCCGCTGCGGTCATCCCGGACATCCCGGGGCGGGCCCGATGGCCCGCGGGCGCCGCGACCGGGTGAGATGCACGCCAGGGAGGGATGTGGAGCGTGATCGGCGTCACGAACCGGCAGGTGCTTCCACTAGGCTTCGAGAAACCGTCACGCGCACGTGAACCGGAGGTCACCCGTGCATCCAGAACCCTCCCCCACGCTCGCCGGCGCTCGCGCGGAGGCGGAGGGTGCGGGCCACGCGAACGGGCTCCGGCCCGACGCGCTCGCCCGCGGCCTGGACGAGCTGGTCGCCGCGACGTCGCGCGTGCGCCACGCCGTCGACTCGGTCATCGCCGGGCGTCCAGGGCTGGCGGACATCACCGTCGCGGTGCTGCTCGCCGAGGGTCACCTGCTGATCGAGGACGTCCCCGGCGTCGGCAAGACGACGCTCGCCAAGGCCCTCGCCCGCAGCATCGACTGCGCGGTCGGCCGCATCCAGTTCACGCCCGACCTGCTGCCCAGCGACCTCACCGGCGTGAACATCTTCCGCACGGCGACGCACGACTTCGAGTTCCGGCCGGGCCCGGTGTTCAACAACGTCGTCATCGGCGACGAGATCAACCGTGCGTCGCCCAAGACGCAGTCCGCGCTGCTCGAGTGCATGGAGGAGGGCCAGACCACGGTCGACGGCACCACCCACACGCTGCCGCGCCCGTTCCTCGTCGTCGCCACCCAGAACCCGGTGGAGATGGAGGGCACCTACCCGCTGCCCGAGGCCCAGCGGGACCGCTTCACCGCGCGCATCACGGTCGGCTACCCCGACAACGACGCCGAGCTCCAGATGCTCGACCGCCAGGAGGCCGCGAGCCCCCTCGCCCATCTCACCCCCGTGACCACCGGCGACGACATGGCGCGCTTCGCCGTCCTGGTGCGGTCGGTGTACGCCGCCCCGGCCGTCAAGCAGTACGTGCTCGACCTGGTGGGCGCCACGCGCGAGCACCCCGGGCTCCGGCTCGGCGCCTCGCCGCGCGCCTCCCTGCAGCTCCTCAAGGTCGCGAAGGCCCTGGCGGCGATGTCAGGCCGCGAGCACGTGCTCCCGGACGACGTGCAGACGCTGGCGCGACCCGTGCTCGCCCACCGCCTCATCCTCGGGACCGAGGCCCGGCTGGGCGGCACGACGCCCGAGGACGTCGTGGACGAGGTCATGCAGAGGACCCCGGTGCCGAGCGTGCACGCCGCCGCGCCGGCCCGCGCCGCGTCGTACGGGACCGCCCCCTCCTCCGGCCGCTGAGGCACGACCGTGGTGAACGACACCGCACCCACCGCTCGGAGCGCTCCCCGCCGAACCGCACCCGCCGGGACACCGCCAGGCGACGTCCCGACGGCCCGCGCCGCGCTGCGGCGCCTCGCCCGCGTCCGGCTCACGGGGCGCGGCATCGCCCTGCTGTGCACCGGGGCGCTGCTCGGCGCGTGCGGGGTGCTGCTCGAGCTGCCCGACGTCGTCGGGCTCGGCGGGGCCGCCATGCTCGCGGTCGGGTTCGCCTGGGCGGTCATGGGGCTGCAGCGGCTCGAGGCCGGGCGGGGCGCGCTGATCGTGGCCCGTGAGCTCACCCCCCACCCCGTCGTGCGCGGCCAGTCCACCGCGGTGCGCCTCGTCGTCGGGGCGCGGTCCCGCACGGGGGCCGCGTACGAACGCCTGGCCCGCCTGCGCCTGTCCGAGCAGGCGGCGCACGAGCTGGCCGGGCCGCACGGCATCCGCGCGCGGGTGACGGCCCACCCGGACCGGATCTCGGTGCGCTACACGCTGACGCCGTCCCGCCGCGGGCGCTGGCCGCTCGGGCCCCTGCTCACGACCCGCACCGACGTCTTCGGGCTCGTCCGGACCACCCAGCCGCTCGGCGAGCCGACGCGCGTCGCGGTACGGCCGCGCACGGTCGACCTGCACACCCGCACCCGTGTGCTGGGCGACGTCGACCGGGCCGCGACCGGCGCCCGCCTCGCCTCGACCGACGACTCGGTGCTGCGCGAGTACGTCGCGGGCGACGACCCCCGCCGGGTGCACTGGGCGGGGTCGGCACGCCAGGGCCGGCTCATGGTCCGTGCCGACGAGAGCGCCGGGGTGCGGCCGGTCACGGTGCTGCTCGACCGGTCTCTGCTGGCGCCGCCGCCCGACGCCCGGACGGCGGGGTGGCCCACGCAGCGTGGCGTCCACCGGCTGGAGGACGGCGAGCACGCGGTGGAGCTCGCGGCGTCGATCGCCGTGTCGTTCCTGGAGGCCGGGCACCCCGCGCGGCTCGTGGCCACCGGCGGAGCGGCCCAGCCCTCGGCGTTCGCCGCCGGCGCCCTCACCGGGCGCGCGGCCGTGCTCGATGCCGCAGTGGACCTGGCCGGCCACCGGTCGACCACCGAGGCGGACGAGGCGATGGCCGCCACGGCGCGCGCTCTGCGGGTGAGCCGCACCCAGGCCGAGATCACGGTCGCGGTCCTGGCGCCGCTGCCGGCCGGCTCGAGCCACGAGCTGGCACGGCTGGCGGCCGAGGGCACCTGCTGGGCGATCGTCACCCCGCCCCGCTCGGACGGGAACGACGACGCCGCCGAGCGCACCGCCGCGGACCTGCGCCAGGCCGGGTGGCGGGTCGCCGTCTGCGACTCCGGGACGCCGCCCGCGCGCGCCTGGGCCCTCCTGACGGAGCGTGCCGCATGATCCCCGCGCACGCGGGACCCGTCGTCCGGACCGTGACCACCGGCGTGCTCGTGGCGGTCGCCGTCGCCGCCTCGATGCTCGCCCTCACCTCGGTGGTCGTCGCCGACGCGTGGGTCCGCGCCGGGCTGCTCGGCGTCGCGCTCGTGAGCGCGACCACCATCACGGTCCGCGTCGTGGTCGAGCGCCGGGCGCGCGCCCGGCGGACCACCTCCGCCCGCGATCACGGCTCAGTGCTGCCGACGCTCGCCGGCGCCGTCGTGGCCGCGTGGTACGTCCTCGCCCGGTACGGCGGCCCGACGTCGGACCTCAGCTTCGTCGTCACCCCGCAGCACGTCGAGCGGGCCTTCGCGCGCCTCGGCGAGGCGGGGGAGATCGCGCGGTCGGAGGTCGCGCCCGTCGCCGGGACCCTGCCGATCGCCCTGCTCGCGGTGGGCGGCACGCTCCTCGTCCTGCTCCTCGCCGACGTGCTCGCCGGCGGGCTGCGGCGTCCTGCCGCCGTCGGGGTCCCGCTGCTCGCGCTGTGGGGCCCCCCGCTCGTCCTGACGGGCGAGATCCCGTGGGGCGTCTTCGTCGTCACCGTCACCGCCCTGCTGCTGCTCCTCACCCTCGACGGGCCGGTCGGCGCGCGGGCCCGCCGCCGCGCCGAGCGTCCTCCCGCCCCCGTGCGCCGGGCGGAGCGCTCCCGCGCCCTCGTCACCACCGTCGCCGCGTTCGGCGTGGCGGTGGCCGCGGGGCTGCTCGGCAGCGCCTCGGGAGCTCTCCCCGGCGCAGCCGGCGGGTGGTACCGCGCCTTCACGACGACCGGCGACACCATCCGCCTCGCGGAGGACCTCGACATCCTCAGCAGCCTGACCGACCGCTCCGACGCGGTCGTGCTGCGTTACACGGGCCCGGAGGACGGGGCCGGACCGCTGCGCAGCTACACCGCGACCGCCTTCGACGGCCGCCGATGGCAGCGCGGAGAGGACCGCGACGGGCAGCCGTTCGAGGCCGACGACGTGCTGTGGCCCGAGGACCCGCCGGCCACCGGCGAACCCCTCGAGCTCACCCTCACGGTCGGGGAGCTGCGCGACGACAAGCTGCCGCTCACGATCGACCCGCGGACCGTGGACGCCGCGGCGTCCTGGGGGTACGACCCCTCCCGCGACGAGGTCGTCGGCGGCCTGACCGACACCGGCGACACGTATGCGATGTCGGTCGGCACCCGCGACCTGTCGCCCGAGGCGCTCCGCGAGGCGCCACCGGCGCAGGTCGACCCGGTGCTCACCGAGGTGCCGGACACTGCCCACGCCGAGGACATCGCGCAGACCGCCGGTGAGGTCGTGGGCGACGCGGCGACCCCGTACGACCAGGCAGTCGCGCTCCAGCGCTGGTTGCGCGACCCCGGCCGGTTCACCTACTCGACGACGCTCCCCCGCGGCGGCACCGGCGACCCCGTGTGGGACTTCCTGCAGCACCGGACGGGCTACTGCATCCAGTACGCGACGACGATGGTCGTGATGGCACGCTCCTTGGGCATCCCCACCCGCATGGCGGTGGGCTACCTGCCCGGCGACCGCTCCGAGGACGGCGAGTGGCAGATCACCGGCCAGGACTCGCACGCATGGCCGGAGGTCTACTTCGCCGGCACGGGATGGGTGCGTTTCGAGCCCACGCCCGCGCAGCAGACCGGGTCGGCGCCCGAGTACACCGTGCCACGCGGCGACGGCGCGGCAGCGCCCGCCCCCACCGCCGACGAGCGCCCCGAACGCCGACCGGAGTCGGCCGCTCCCGGCGCCACGACCGCGCCCTCGCAGTCGGTCCCGGCCGGGCAGTCCGTGCCGCGGGACGAGGGGGTCCCCGCATGGGTCTGGCTGGTGACCGGGACGCTGGTGGCCGGGCTCGGCGGCGCAGTCGTCCTCCTGGTCGTGCGACGCCGCAGGGACGTACCGGACCTCGACCCGGAGCGCGCGTGGCAGGAGGTGATCGGCGCGCTGCACGCCGGTGGGGTGCAGCTCGCGCCTCCCACCACGCTGCGCCGCGCGCCGGAGGCCATCGCGGCGCAGGTCGCCGACCGTACCGGGAGCCCGATCGACGACGACCTGCTCGCCGGCCTGGGCGTCCTCGCCGAAGCCACCGAGCAGGCCCGCTACGCGCGCGACCCGGAGCTGCCGACCGTCGACGAGCTCACGGCGCTCACGTCCACCGTGACGCGAGAGCTCTCGGAGAAGCTCGGCCGGTCGTGAACCCTCGGCCGGTCGTGAACCCTCGGCCGGTCGTGAACCCTCAGCCGGTCGCGAGTTCTCGGGCAGGTCGTGAGCTCACGGGGCCTCCGTGAGCCCTCGGCCGGTCGTGAACCGAGATGACGTCAGGCGACGCGGTCTCAGGCGCGGAGCGTCCGACGCCGGTCAGCTGCCCTGCTGACGGCGCCGCTCCCACCGCTCCTCGAGCCGGGCGAGAAACCCGTCACCCTTCTTCGCGCCGCCCACGGGCCGGCGCTTCGTGGTGGTGGTGGTCGTGTGCGGCGCCCGACCCGGCTGCGTCGACGGGTCGACAGAGCCGTCCTCCCGGACCACGCCGGTGGGACCGGACTTCCGTGGGGCGGCGAACGCGTAGGCGACGCCGGCGAACATGAGCACGAACCCCGCCACCCCGACCCACATCTGCGACGACGACGCGCCCAGGACGAGCAGGAGCAGGCCGACGACGACGCCGACACCTGCCAGGACATAACGCATCGGCGAACGGCGTCGCGCCGACTGCAGGGTGTTGGCCAGACGGGGGTCGTCGCTGCTCAGCGCGCGCTCCATCTGCTCCAGCACTCGCTGCTCGTACTCGGACAGAGGCATCGAGTCCCCCCGGGTCTCGCGGTGGAACGGTAACCCCCTCAGGATAGGCCTGTGGCGGGCGGCACGGTAGTCGGAGCGTCACGATCCGGACGCCGTCCCCCCGCAGCCCCGATCCGGATCGCGGACCGGCCGAACTTCTCGCGGACCGCGTCGAGGGTGACCTCCACCTCTCGGCGCGCCTCGTGGCGGGGGTCGAGGGACTCCTCCAGCGTCGGTTGCTCGGCCAGACCTGCCCTGACCTGCAGGTTTTCGCCGCGGACCCCGACCAGCCGCACGGGGAGCCCTCGAAGGTCCGCCGCCGCCAGGAGCTCGCGTGCCACCAGGTAGACCTCGCGGGCGATATCCGTCGGCGTGCTCAGCGTCCGCGCTCGCGTCAAGGTGCGGAAGTCGCTGGTGCGCACCTTGACGGAGACCGTCCGCGCGACCAGCCCCTGGTGCCGCAGGCGCGCCGCGACCCGGTCGGCGAGCTCGAGCACGCGTTCCTCGACGGCGCCGATGTCCCACAGGTCGTGCGCGAACGTCGTCTCCGCGCCGATGCTGCGCTCCTCGCGCCCCGGGACGACAGGCCGCGGGTCCCGTCCCCACGCGAGGTCGTGCAGGTGCGCGCCGGCGACGCTGCCGATCGCCGCCTGGAGGCTGGGGACGTCCGTGTCGGCGAGCTCGGCCACCGTGGTGATCCCCCACCGGGCCAGCGCAAGCTCCGTCTTCTCCCCGACCCCCCACAACGCCCCCACCGGCAGCGTCCGCAGAAATGCGACCGTGGCGTCGACGGGGACCAGCATCATGCCGTCGGGCTTGGAGTGCGTGGAGGCGAGCTTCGCGACGAACTTGTTCCGCGCGATCCCGACCGAGCAGGTGATCCCGTGCTCCGCCCGCACGCGCTCGCGGAGCCGGGCGCCGATCTGCGTGGGGCTCCCGAGGCGGCGTCGCGCCCCGGAGACGTCGAGGAACGCCTCGTCGACCGACACCCTCTCCACGAGCGCCGTGACGTCGCCGAGCATCGCCATGACGGACTCGGAGACCTCGTGGTACAGGCCGTGGTCGGGCGGCACGACCACGGCGTGCGGGCACAGGCGCAGCGCCGCGGCCATCGACATCGCCGACCGGACGCCGAAGGCGCGCGCCTCGTAGGTCGCCGCCAGGACGACGCCGCGCGCCCGCCCGCCGACCACGACCGGACGCCCGCGCAGCTCCGGCCGGCGGACCAGCTCGCACGAGGCGAAGAACGCGTCCATGTCGACGTGCAGCACCGACGTCCCCGTCTCGTCGGCGCCCCAGTCGCGGAACGCGCCGGGCGCCCGCGGGCCTCGGCTCACGACGCCGCCGGCGTCACGTCGAGCGGGAGAGCGAACCCGGCCTCCGGGTCGACCAGCATCCCGACCTCGTCACGGAAGTCCTCCGCGCAGGCGACCAGCTCCGCCGCCCGTCGCGCCTCCACCTGCTCACCGTGACCGGCGTCGACCGCCGCTCGCAGCCGGGCACCCGAGGCGAAGTAGCCGGCCCAGGACGCCAGCTCCGGCTCGACGACGGCGAGCATGTCCCACACCGTGCGCGCCCGCGACCGTGGCGAGGGCCTGCCCCGAAGCGCGACGATCGCCGCGGCCGCGCGCAGCGCGGCGAGGTGCGCGTGCACGAACCGCTCCGCCGGGTCGTCGGTACCGGTGGCCGCGGCGAGCTCGGCGTCCGACCGTGCCAGGAGGCGCTCGACCTCCGGGTCCACGCCGTGCCACGGGCGGACGGGCGGGCGAGCCGGGTGGGGCCGACGTGCCCCACTCGGGGCATGCGTCTGTGTCCGGGTCTCAGCAGGCTTCGTCCGAGCCACCATCGTGCACCTCCCGTGCTCCGCGGTCCCCCGCGCCCTCCATTGTCGAACACCTGTTCGACTGCTGTCAATCCCTCGGTCCGGCGCGGAGCGTGGAGACTGGTCCTATGGCCCGCTCCTCCCGCCGTGGCGCCCCGCGCCCGGAACGCCGCACCGGCCGACGCCACCCAGCATCGCGCGAGGCACCGACACTGCCCGTCGGGCCCGTCGAGATCGACACCGGGACGGCGACCGTCGAGCCCGACACCGACCGCCCCAACCTCGTGACGCTGCACGTCAACGGCGTGCCGAGCTCGGCCCTCGACCTGGACGACCCCGGGTTCCTCTCGTTCGAGTACATGCAGCAGATGGCCGCGTTCCTCGCCCTCCTGCCGCCGGGCCCGCTCCGGGTGCTCCACCTCGGGGCAGCCGGTTGCGCCCTCGCGCGGCACGTGGAGCACGAGCGGCCCGGGTCGCGCCAGCTGGGCGTCGACGTCGACGCGCGGCTGCTCGAGCTCGTCCGCGGGTGGTTCGACCTGCCCCGCTCGCCGGCGCTGCGGCTGCGCGCGGACGACGCCGGCCACGCGCTCACGACGCTCCAGCCGGGATCGTTCGACGTCGTCGTGCGCGACGTGTTCGCCGGCGACCGCACGCCCGACCACCTCGCCGACGAAGGCTTCGCCGCGGCCGCGCGTCGCGCGCTGCGCCCCGGCGGCGTGCTGCTGGCGAACTGCGCCGACCGCCCTCCCCTGCACCTCGCGCGGCGCGAGCTCGTCACGCTGGCCGGCGTCTTCGGGGACGACGCCGCGCACGCCGGACGGCTCGCGGCCGTCGCCGAGCCCGCCGTGCTCAAGGGCCGCCGGTACGGCAACGTCGTCCTGGCCGCGGTGCGACCCGCCGTCGACCCGAACGGAGACCAGGACGGCCCGGCCGGAGCCGGAGCCCTCGACCTCGCCGACCCGGCGCTGGCGCGCGCGCTGCGCACCCTGGCCGTGCCGGCGCACCTCCTCACCGGGGACGACGTCGTCCGGTTCGCCGGCCTTGGCCGCACCGACCGGGAGGCCGTGACACCGACGTCATGACGCTCGAGGCAGGACGAGGGCCGCGACCCCAAGTTGCGGATCGCGGCCCTCGTCGGTGCTGGGACGTCAGAGCGGGACGACCTGCTCCGCCTGCGGCCCCTTCGGCCCCTGGGTGATCTCGAACTCCACCCGCTGGGCCTCCTCGAGCGAGCGGTACCCCTGCGTCTGGATCGCCGAGTAGTGCACGAAGACGTCGGCGCCGCCGTCGTCCTGCGCGATGAAGCCGTAGCCCTTCTCGGAGTTGAACCACTTCACAGAACCCTGCGCCATGCTGATCCTTCGACCTTCCATCCATCAGTCGCGGACGTGCCGGGCGGCCGCCCGTGGCTGCACGAGGCCGCCGGCGCCGGTGCTGCGCTGGCCTGCCGCTGCAACGGCGACAGTGTGGCACGGACCACACGGGTATGCCACAGATTGTCGCCAATCTCCGCTGCGGCGGAGCCTCAGTCGTCGCCCTGCTGGGCGAGGAACCGCTCGAACTCGGCGCCCAGCTCGTCGGCGGTCGGGATCGGAGCCTGCTCGGCGAGCAGGCTCGGTCGGCCGACCGACCGGGTGAAGGCGTCGTACTGCTCCTCCAGCGCCCTGACCACCGCGGCGACCTCGGTCGACTCCCCCACCTGCTTCTCCACCTCGAGGGTGGTGTCCGCCGCGGCCGCGGCCAGCCCGCCCGTCGCGAGGTCGAGGCCGGTCGCGCGCTCCACGTGCCGCAGCGCCGCCACCGCCGCCGGCGCGTACCGCGACTGGGCGAGGTAGTGCGGGACGTGCACGGTGAAGCCGATCGCGTCGCGCCCGGCCTCCCCGAGCCGGTACTCGAGCAGCGCCGGCCACGAACCCGGCACCCGCACCGTCCCGAGGAACGACGTGTAGTCCTCCACCAGCCCCGCCCGGGTGCCGTGCGCCGTCAGGGAGAGGGGCCGGGTGTGCGGCACCCCCATGGGGATCCCGTGGAAGCCGACCGTCAGCGAGACGCCGAACCGCTCCACGAGGGCCCGCACCGCCGCGACCGCGCGCTCCCACTGCAGGTCGGGCTCGGAGCCGTGGAGCAGGAGGAAGCCCGTGCCCTCCGGGTCGACCAGGTGGTCGATCGCCATGAAGGGCTCGTCGTACGCGGACCAGCGGTCGGCGTCGAACGTCATCACGGCCCGCTTGGAGCGGTAGTCGAGCAGCTGGTCGACGTCGAAGGTCACGAGCCGCGTCACCTCGAGCTCGGAGACCAGGTGCTCGACGGCGATCTCGCCGGCCGCCCCCGCGTCGACGAACCCGTCGACGGCGTGCAGCAGCACCGGGCCGATCGCCCCCGCCTCGCCGTCGGGCACCAGCCCGACGCGCGCGACCGCGTCCTCGTCGATCTCGTAGATCCCCCGCGGGTCCAGCAACGCCCCGCCCTCCTCGCGTCGATCCTCGCTTCGGCACCGCCCGCCTCGGGACACCGTGCCGGCGGGCGTCTTGCCCGCTACGAGGACAACGGCGCCGGGCGCCGGATCCTTCCCGATGATGCTCAGTGCCGCGGGAGCCGGACGACGGTGACGAAGAAGTCGTCGATCTGCCGCACCACCTGGATGAACCGGTCGAAGTCCACCGGCTTCGTGACGTAGGCGTTCGCGTGCAGCGCGTAGGACCGCAGCACGTCCTCCTCCGCCTCCGAGGTCGTGAGCACGACGACCGGGATGTGCTTGAGCCGTTCGTCGGCCTTGACGGCGGCGAGCACCTCGCGACCGTCCATGCGCGGCAGGTTGAGGTCGAGCAGGATGAGGTCGGGCGTCGGCGCGCCGGCGTGCTCGCCCTCCTGACGCAGGAACTCCATCGCGCTCACGCCGTCGGAGACCACCGAAAGCCGGTTCGCGACCTTGTGCTCCTCGAACGCCTCCCGCGTCATGAGCACGTCGCCCGGGTCGTCCTCCACGAGGAGGACCTCGATCCCCGCCTGCTGGTCCGTCATGCGTGCTCCCGCCTCGTCTCACGTCCGCCGGGCCGGCGGCGCCGCTCCATGCCCTGGGTGACCTGCGAAGATGTGTCTTCCCAGGTCAGCGACGTGGGACGAGACTAGCGGACGACGGCGTCGGTCGCCTCGCCGGACGGTGACGTGGCGGCGGGCAGGGTCCAGCGCACGGTGGTGCCACCGTCGGCTGGCTCCAGCCAGACCCGGCCGCCGTGGTGCTCCACCACCCGCTTGACCAGGGCGAGGCCGATCCCCGTGCCGGAGTAGACCTCCTTGGGGTGCAGGCGCTGGAAGATGACGAAGACGCGCTCGGCGTACTGAGGGTCGATCCCGATCCCGTTGTCGGTGCAGGCCAGCTCCCACGCGTCCCGGGCCGCGCCCGAGCCCCGGACCTCGCTCGACGGGTCGTCGACGGCGCCGGCGGCGCCGCCGTCGGGACGCCGCGCCGAGAGGTGGACCCGGGGGGTGTGCTGCGGGTCGCGGAACTTCAGTGCGTTGCCCACGACGTTGCCCACCAGCATCGTGAGCAGCGCGGGCTCGCCGCGCACGACCGGCAGCGGGTCGTGGGTGACGACCGCCCCGGCTTCGACCACGCGGTCCTCCAGGTCGCGCAGCACCTGGGCGAGCACCCGCTCGAGGTCGACGTCCTGGGACGGCGCACCCGAGCGTCCCACCCGCGAGAAGCTCAGCAGGTCCTGGATCAGCCGCTGCATGCGGCGCGCGCCGTCGACGGCGAACTCGATGTACTGGTCGGCACGCTCGTCGAGGCGGTCGCCGTACCGCTTCTGCAGCAGCTGCGTGAAGGACGCCACCTTGCGCAGCGGCTCCTGCAGGTCGTGGGACGCGACGTACGCGAACTGCTCGAGGTCCCGGTTGGAGCGCGCGAGCTCGGTGTTGGACCGCGCGAGCTCGCGGGCCTGCGCGGCCAGCTGGGCGTGGGCGCGCTCCGTCTCGGCGTGGGACTCGCGCACCTCGGCGACCTGCTGCACCAGCTCGCGTCGCATGTGCTCGACGTCGGCGGCAAGCGCGGCCACCTCGCCGGCCACCGGCCCGGCGGGCCCGCGGCCCGGCTCGTCCGGCACCTCGACCCGGATCTCGTGCTCGTGCGCGCCCTTGCTCGCCTCGCGTACCGACGCCGCCAGGCGGGCCAGCGGGCCGGCGACGCGCCGCTGCATGGTGCGCAAGAGAACCCAGCCGAGGACCACCACCAGCAGCACGAGGACTAGAACCACCACCAGCAGGGTCTGGTTCCAGGCCCGCGCCGCCTCGATGGCGCCGTCGGCCGCGCCGTCGTGCAGGAGGACGAGCGAGCGCCAGGCGGCCACGAACGCGACGCCCAGGGCGAGCAGGAGCACGGCACCGACGACCAGGAGCAGACGTCGGACGACGTCGCGCAGGGGGCGCGCCCGGCTCACGCCGTGACCTCTCGGCCAGAGCGCTGCGGTGCCTCGCTCCGGCACACCTCGTTCCTCGGCGTACCTCCGCGGGGGCTCCTCGCCCTCATGCCCTGCACCTTTCGCACCTTTCGCATGAGTGCTGCGGTGCCTCGCTCCGGCACACCTCGTTCCTCGGCGTACCTCCGCGGGGGCTCCTCGCCCTCATGCCCTGCACCTTTCGCATGAGTGCTGCGGTGCCTCGCTCCGGCACACCTCGTTCCTCGGCGTACCTCCGCGGGGGCTCCTCGCCCTCATGCCCTGGCCCACTCGGCGGAGTCGGCGAGCGTCGACGAGCGTTCGCCCAGGATGGCGTTGTCCCTCCCCGTCCACCCGACGACGAGGACCGCGGCGTCGTCCGTGAGCGGCCCGCCGTGCAGCGACCGCACCCGGCGCAGCACCCGTTCGACCACGCCGACGATGCCGTGCCGTGCGACGTCCTCGCTGACGAGCGCGTGCAGGCCGGACTGCCCCAGCCGCGGCACCCGCTGGCGCAGCGGCCCCCTGCGGCCGGGCTCGTCGAACCGCAGCGACGCGAGGCCGGCCGCGTCGCGGCTCAGCCCGTCGGCGTCGTCGCTCGCGCCGGGCCCCGTGCCGAGCTCGACGGCGGCCTCCGCCGCGCCGACCTCCGCCTCGACGAGCCCGTCGGTGTAGAGCATGAGCGCGAACGGGCCGTCGAGCCGCACCCTGTCCGGCTCCCAGCCGCCATCCACCGGCACGCCGAGTGCTCGGCCGCGGCTCGTGGGCGGGAGAGCGTCGCAGCGCACGTCGCCGACGGGGCCGGTGATCAGCAGCGGCGGCAGGTGCCCGGCGAGGTACACGTCGACCTCCGCGCGGTCGGGCGACACCACGACCTGGCACAGGGTCACGAAGACCTCCGGGCGAGCCCGTTCGGTCAGCAGCACCCGCTCGAGGTGCCCGAGGACGTGCTCGGGCGCGGTGCCCGTGAGCACGAGCGTGCGCCACGCCGTGCGCAGGGTCGCGCCGAGGGCGGCCTCGTCCGGCCCGTGGCCGGCGACGTCGCCCACCACGGACAACACGCTGCCGTCGGGACGCTCGACCGTGTCGAAGAAGTCCCCGCCGAGCAGCCCGCCGCCGCCGGGCAGGTAGCCGACCATGACGGACACCTTCGCGTCGGCCACGAGAGGGGTGGGCAGCAGGGCACGCTCGAGCCGCGCGGTCTCCTCGGCGCGGACCTCGCTGCGATACAGCGCGCGCTGCTGGGCGGCAGAGCGACGGCGCTGCATCGCGTAGCGCAGGGACCGGCCGAGCAGGCCGGCCTCCGTCTCGCCCTTGACGAGGTAGTCGTCGGCTCCCGCGGCCACCGCCGCGAGCCCCTGGTCGACGCCGGCGTGACCCGTGAGGACCACGAGCGCCGGCAGGTCGCGCGCCCGCTCGGCGACCGCGCGCAGCCGCTCGACCGCCGTGAGGCCGACGGCGTCCGGCAGGCCCAGGTCGAGCAACACGCAGTCCACCGAGGCGGCGGCGCCCGGTCGCGCCAGCGCGTCGACCGCCTCGGCGACGGTGCGGGCCCGGCGCAGCTCCACCCCGATGCCGGCATCCTCGAGCAGCTCCGTGACGATCAGGGCGTCGGCGTCGTCGTCCTCGACGAGCAGCACGACCCCCGCCGATTCCTCGGCCACGTCCCCGACCGGGTCCGCGGACCCGGTGTGCAGGACGTCGCCGCTGCTCATGGGCCAGATCCTAGCCCTCCGGCGGGTCCGGCGGTCGAGCCCGGCACCCGGCGCGTCGCCGGGGAGCGACGCCACGGGGACCGTACGTCTGCAATGATGGTCGGCCGCACCGGCGCCGCGGACATCGCGGCACCAGGCACCATCAGGACGCGGGAGGATGCGTGGCGGGCAGGCAGGACGAGCTGGCGCGCGAGCAGGCGGTCGTCGACCGTCTCTACGACCGGTTGGACGAGCTGCGGGCGGCCACCCGCGACCGCCTCGCCGGGGTCCGACGGTCGGGATCCGTCGGGACGCCGCAGAACCGCAGCGAGCGCGACGCGTTCGCGACGCTGTACGAGGACCGGGTCGCCCAGCTCGACGCCGTGGAGGACCGGCTGGTCTTCGGTCGGCTCGACCTCGCCGACGAGGTCACCCGGTACGTGGGCCGGATCGGCATCGCCGACGACGCGCACCGTTCCCTCCTCACGGACTGGCGCGCCCCCGCGGCCACGGCCTTCTACCGCGCGACCGCGCTCCACCCGGGCGACGTGCGCCGGCGGCGGCACCTGGTGACGTCCCGGCGCACGGTCACGGGCCTCGAGGACGAGGTGCTGGACCTCGACGCCCTGGCGGACGCGGACGGCGAGGGTGACCAGGGCGGCGGCGACGGCGTGCTCGCCGCGTCGTCGCTGTCGGGCGAGGGCGCGCTGCTCGCCTCGCTCGCCAGCCGCCGCACCGGCCGGATGACGGACATCGTCGCGACCATCCAGTCCGAGCAGGACCGCGTCATCCGCGCGGAGCTCGCGGGTGCGCTGGTCGTCCAGGGCGGACCGGGCACGGGCAAGACGGCCGTGGCCCTGCACCGCGCCGCCTACCTGCTGTACGCGCACCGCCGGCTGCTGGAGCGCAGCGGCGTGCTCCTGGTCGGGCCGAGCCGGGCGTTCCTGCGCTACATCGACCAGGTGCTCCCCTCGCTCGGCGAGACGGGCGTCGTGGCGACGACGATCGGCGAGCTCGTCCCCGGCGTCCGTGCCACCGCGGTCGACCGCGGAGTGGTCGCCGAGATCAAGGGGCGCCTGCTGTGGCGCTCCGCGATCCGGAGCGCCGTGCGGGCCCGCGAGCGCGTGCCCGCTGCCGACCACCCGGTGCGCGTCGAGGGGCACGACTACGTGATCCGCCGGCGCGACGTGCGCGACGCGATCGCCCGGGCCCGGCGCACCCACAAGCCGCACAACGAGGCCCGCGCGACGTTCGTCCGCGAGATGCTCGCCCGGCTGGTGGACCAGTACCGCGCCGACGTCGACGCGGAGCTCAGCCCCGAGGACGTCGCGCTCGTCACCGAGGACCTCCGCTCGCACCGCGAGATCCGGGTGGCGCTCAACCTGGCCTGGTTCCCGATCACCCCCCAGCGGCTGGTCGCCGACCTCTTCGCGAAGCCGCACCGGCTGGCCGAGGCCGCACCCGAGCTCGGCCCGGCCGACCGGGCGGCGCTGCGGCGCGAGTCCGGCGCGCCGTGGACGGAGTCGGACGTGCCGCTCCTCGACGAGGCCGCGGAGCTGCTCGGGGAGGACGACTCGCTCGCCCGGGCGGAGGCGCACGCCCTCGAGGCCGAACGCGCGGCCGAGCTCGAGTACGCCCGGTCCGTGCTGGAGTCGTCGGGCGCGGGCGGCGGGCTCGTCGACGCCGAGACGCTCGCGTCGCGCTTCGCCGCGACCGGTCCCCGCCTGACGACGGCGGAGCGCGCGGCGACCGACCGGACCTGGACCTACGGGCACGTGGTGGTCGACGAGGCGCAGGAGCTCTCCCCGATGGCGTGGCGTGCCCTGGTGCGCCGGGTGCCGACCCGCTCGATGACGATCGTCGGCGACGTCGCGCAAACGTCGTCGGCCGCGGGCGCCCGGTCGTGGTCCCATGCGCTCGACCCTGTGCTGCGCGGCTCCTGGCGGCTCGAGGAGCTGACGGTGAGCTACCGCACGCCGGCCGCCGTCGCGGACGCCGCCCAGCGGATGGCCCTCGCCGCCGGCCTCCCGACCTCGCCGCTGACGGCGGCACGGCAGGTGGACGGCTCGCTCGAGCTCGCGCACGTCGCCCCGTCCGGGCCGGAGCGCCCGGACCTCGTGCGCCAGGTCGTGGACCAGGTGTCGATGCTCGCGGGCGAGTTCGTCGGCGCCGACGGTGCCGGGCGGGTGGCGGTCGTCGCCGCGGCCGGCCAGGTGGCGGCGCTGCGTGCCGCCGTGGAGTCGGTGCTCCCCGACGCGCTCGGGCGCGAGGAAGGGTCCCGCCTGCTCGGCCAGCGCCCGGACGACGCGCAGGTCGTCGTGCTGGACCCCCGACAGGCCAAGGGCCTGGAGTTCGACGCCGTCGTCCTGGTCGAGCCGGCCGACGTCGCCGAGGGGGACGGCGGGGCCTCCGACCTGTACGTCGCCATGACCCGCCCGACCCAGCGGCTCGTCGTCGTGCACTCCCGCCCGCTCCCGGCCGGGATCCTCGAGCCGGTCGCGGCGTGAGACGGGTTTGTCCCTCGCGGGTGGACGGCGCACCATAGGCACGTGCTGCGCGCCCTCCTTCTCGAGAACGTCCATCCCGTCGCCGCCCGGAATCTCCGCGACGCGGGGATCGAGGTCGTCACGCGCCCCGGGGCGCTCGACGAGGCCGAGCTGATCGAGTCTCTCGCGGACTTCCAGATCCTCGGCATCCGGTCCAAGACCCAGGTCACCCGCAGGGTGATCGAGAGCCTCCCCGGGCTGCTGGCCGTCGGCACGTTCAGCATCGGCACGAACCAGATCGACCTGGCCGCGGCAGCAGCGCACGGCGTCGCCGTGTTCAACGCCCCCTACTCCAACACGCGGTCGGTGGTGGAGCTCGCGCTCGCCGAGATCATCGCGCTCACCCGTCGACTCTCCGTGCGGGACAAGGCCCTGCACGACGGCGTGTGGGACAAGACCGCGGACGGCGCGCACGAGGTGCGGGGCCGCACGCTCGGCATCATCGGCTACGGCAACATCGGGTCGCAGCTGTCCGTCCTGGCCGAGAACCTCGGCATGCGGGTCGTCTTCTTCGACGCCGCCGAGAAGCTGGCCCTGGGCAACGCGCACCGTGTCGAGACGCTGGACGAGCTGCTCGAGGTCGCCGACGCCGTCACGATCCACGTCGACGGGCGCCCGGGCAACGCCGGGCTGTTCGGAGCGGACCTGTTCGCACGGATGAAGCCCGGCGCCATCTTCCTCAACCTCTCGCGGGGCTTCGTCGTCGACGTCACGGCGCTGCGGGAGCACATCCTGTCGGGGCACCTCTCGGGCGCCGCGGTGGATGTCTTCCCGACCGAGCCGAAGAAGCGTGGCGACGAGTTCGTCTCGGAGCTGCGGGGACTGCCGAACGTCATCCTCACGCCGCACGTCGGGGGCTCGACCGAGGAGGCGCAGGAGGCGATCGGCGAGTTCGTCTCGAAGAAGGTGCGCGACTACGTGGCCACCGGCTCGACCACCCTGTCGGTCAACCTGCCGAACCTGCAGCTCGAGCACACCGGTGTCGGCCGCATCATGCTGCTGCACCGCAACACTCCGGGCGTGCTCGCCGCCGTCAACCAGGTGTTCGCCGACCACGGCGCCAACATCGACGCGCAGATGCTCGCCACCCGCGGGGACCTCGGCTACGTGGTGACCGACATCTCCGACGTCACGCAGCGCGGGGCGTCGGCGAAGCTCCAGGCGATGGCCTCGACGGTCCGGCTGCGCATCCGCGACGCCTTCGAGCGGCCGGAGTTCCCGCCGGGGCCCGCCGCCGGCTGAGCACGGCCCACCCCGCACGCGACGAGGGGCGCCCCGGTACCGGGGCGCCCCTCGCGACGTCTTCACGGCCGCCGCGAACGACGGCCGGCGCTCAGCCCGACTTGCGCCGGAACATCTTCTGCACGGGTCCGCTCGTCTCCGAGCCGTGCACCGCGCCCGTGTTCCCGTCGGATCCTGCCGACGGGTGTCGCGCGGCGTTCTTCTTCTCGAGCGCCTCGCGGAACCGTGCCTTCGTGTCCTCGCTGGGCGCCGTCTCCCGGCCCTCCGCGGAGCTTGCGCCCTCGTGTCCTTGCGCCGTCATTGCGACCACCTCGTCCGTCTCGTCGGGGTGTGCGTGCTGACGTCCGCACGCCCGCCGCACCCTGGTGGCGTCCAGCATGGTGCACCCCGGCGGGCGGCGCCACAGGATTTCACCCTCGGCCACGTCTCACCGTCGCGTCGGCGCTGGCGTGTCCCGGACCTCTCCGCCCTGGTCACGCACCTCGCGGGCACCGGCCTCGTCGGGACCTCCCGCGCCGTCGCCCTCGCCCGCCCCTGCGGCGCGCGCCTCGCGCTCGACCCGCTCGGCCCGCAGCGACGTGATGGCACTCTCGAAGTCCTCCAGCGACTCGAAGTCCTGATAGACGCTCGCGAACCGGAGGTACGCCACCTCGTCGAGCTCGCGCAGCGGACCGAGGATCGCCAGGCCCACCTCGTACGCGTCGATCTCGGGGCTGCCGGTCCCCCGGAGCGTCTCCTCCACCTTCTGTGCGAGCAGGGCAAGGTCGTCGGCGCTCACCGGGCGACCCTGACAGGCCTTCCGCACGCCGGAGACGATCTTGTCCCGGCTGAAGGGCTCGGTCGCACCGGACCGCTTGACGACCGAGAGGCTCGCCGTCTCGATCGTGGTGAAGCGCCGCTGGCACGACGGGCACTGTCGACGACGGCGGATGGTGGTGCCGTCGTCGGACGTCCGGGAGTCGACGACGCGCGAGTCCGCGTGTCTGCAGAACGGGCAGTGCATCGGGTACTCCTGGGCTCGGTGCCGGACCGGCGCCCGGCTGCCGACAACGTAGGCGGCGACCCGCGCCCTGCGCAACACGCCGCCCTGCGGCGGGGCCCCGAGCGGACCTTCCCGACGTCTCACTCCTGCGGCAGCAGCACCACCTGCCCCACCTGGAGGTCTGCCGACTCGAGCTCGTTCAGCTCCTGGAGGTCCACCACGACGTCGCGCACGTCCTCGTCGGTGCTCGCGAGACCCCGCGCGTACTCCCACAGCGACTCTCCCGGCGCCACGGTGTGCAGCCGGACCTCCAGGGGGCCGCCAGGCGTGCCGGCGACGGCGCGCTGACCGACGAGCCCGGCCGCAGCGGCGACCAGGACGGCGACGAGGACGACCACGGCTCGCCCGCGCCGGGTGAGCCGGAGGCCGCCGAGGCCGAGGGGCCCGGGGGCGGAGACGGTGCTGGCCATGATGGTGGTCCTCTCGTCGCGTCGGTGCGGCCATCGCCCGTCGGGCGGCCACGCCGTGTCGAAGGTTCCTGTGTCGAGCCGTCGGCGTCGATCCGTCCGAGTCGATTCGTCGATGTCGAACACCCGTTCGTCGAACGCCTGTACCAAGGTGTAGCACAGGAGTGCGACACGGTCGAGCGTTTGTCGAACAGATGTTTGATGCGCGGGGCGATCTGACCTAGAGTGGTTCCAGCGCGATGGAAGGTTTGTCGGATTTCAGGGCCCGTCGGGGCGGGCCGCGACGTCGGAGGACGGGAGAACGTCATGACGAGCGGACGGGACGAGGCGGCCGGGGCGACGGGCCCCGCCCTGGCCTCGGTGAGCGAGCTCGCGCCGGGCGCCGATCGCCTGACGCCGCGCCAGCGGCGGGTGCTGGAGACCATCCGCGTCTCCGTGGACACCCGCGGGTATCCGCCGACGATGCGCGAGATCGGCGAGGCCGTCGGGCTCGCGAGCCCGTCGTCGGTCAAGCACCAGCTCACCACGCTCGAGCGCAAGGGCTACCTGCGTCGCGACCCGAACCGGCCGCGTGCCATCGAGGTCGTCGACCCGGATGCGCCGGGCACGGGCGCCGGACCGGCGGACTACGGCGGCGCGTCCTCCCTCACGAAGGGTGCACCGGGGCTCCCGGCCGACGGAGAGGCGCCGCCTCCCCTGTACGTGCCGCTCGTGGGCCGCATCGCCGCGGGCGGACCGATCCTGGCCGAGCAGGTCGTGGAGGACGTGTTTCCCCTCCCCCGGCAGGTGGTCGGCGACGGCGAGCTCTTCCTGCTGAAGGTGGCCGGCGACTCGATGATCGACGCCGCGATCTGCGACGGGGACTGGGTGGTCGTGCGCCGCCAGCCGGTCGCGGAGAACGGCGAGGTCGTGGCCGCGATGATCGACGGCGAGGCGACGGTGAAGACCTTCAAGCAGGCGGACGGGCACGTCTGGCTGCTGCCCCAGAACAGCGCGTACAGCCCGATCGAGGGCGACGCGGCCCAGGTGCTCGGTCGCGTCGTGGCGGTGCTGCGCAGCCTCTGACGGCGCGCGGGGCCGTGCGGGCCGCCTCAGATGCCGAGGCGGGCCTGCACCTCGCGCATGCTCCGGGCCGACGCGCGCAGGCCTGCGACCTCGTCGTCCGACAACGGCGTGTCGATGGTCTCCGCGACGCCCCGACGGTCGACGAGCGAGGGCACGGACAGGCAGACGTCGCTGATCCCGTAGAACCCGTCGAGCCGTGACGACACGGACATCACGCGGTGCTCGTCGTTGAGGATCGCCTCGATGATGCGCGTCGCGGCCAGGCCCACCGCGTAGTTCGTCGCACCCTTGCCCGCGATCACGCGGTAGGCCGAGGTCACGACGTCGCTCGCGATGCGCTCCCGAGCCGCGGCGTCCAGCGGCTCGTGCCCCCGGAACGGACGCCAGTCGAGCAGCGGCACGCCGGCGATGGTGGCCGAGCTCCAGAGCACGATCTCCGAGTCGCCGTGCTCCCCCGCGATGTTGGCGTGCACGTTGCCGACCGCGACCCCGCAGTGCCGCGCGACGGAGTCCCGCAGCCGCGAGGAGTCGAGCACGGTGCCGCTGCCGAGCACGCGCTCGTGGGGCAGGCCGCTGACCTGCTGTGCGGCATACGTGACCACGTCGACGGGGTTCGTCACCATGAGGAACACGGCGTCCGGGGCGACCTCGACCAGGCCCGGCAGGATCTTGCGGGTCAGCGCGACCGTCGCCTCCGCGAGGTCGAGGCGGGACTGCCCGGGCTCCTGCTTCGCCCCGGCCGTGACGGCGACGACGTCCGCCCCACGGCAGACCTCCACGTCGTCGGAGCCCTCGATCTCCGCCTGGGGGATGAACATCCCGCCGTGCCGAAGGTCGAGCACCTCGGCCTCGACCTTGGCGCGGTTGACGTCCATGAGGGCCACCGTCCGGGCGGCGCCGCGGGCGAGCGCCGCGTACGCGAGCGTCGCGCCGACGGCGCCCGCCCCGACGATCGCGAGCTTCGTCGTGGTGCGGGCACCACGCGCGTCGCGACCGGATCCAGACGTGTTTTCGGGGGTGGGTGCGGGCACGGTTCCAGGCTAAGTGTCGAGGCGGCGCAGCGCAGCGCGGACGAGGTCGCTGTCGGTGGTCGGCCAGAAGTCCGGCATGGAGCGGGTGAGGAAGGTGCCGTAGCGGGCGGTGGCCAGCCGCGGGTCGAGCACGGCCACCACGCCCCGGTCGTCCGCCGTACGCACCAGCCGCCCGGCCCCCTGCGCGAGCAGGAGTGCCGCGTGGGTGGCGGAGACCTGCATGAACCCGTTGCCGCCCGCCGTCTCGACCGCCCGGGCCCGGGCGGCCTTGACCGGGTCGTCCGGGCGCGGGAACGGGATCCGGTCGATCAGCACGAGCTGGCACGCCGGGCCGGGCACGTCGACGCCCTGCCACAGGGACAGGGTGCCGAAGAGGCAGGTGGCGGGGTCGTCCGCGAACTGCCGCACGAGGGTCGGGAGCTGGTCGTCGCCCTGGCACAGGACGGTGACGTCGAGCCGGTCGCGCATGGCCTCGGCCGCGGCGAGGGCCGCCCGGCGGGAGGAGAACAGCCCGAGCGTGCGCCCGCCCGCCGCCTCGACCAGGCCGGCGATCTCGTCGAGCTGGGCGTCGGTCGTGGGCTCGCGCCCGGGTGCCGGCAGGTGCCGGGCGACGTACAGGATGCCCTGGCGCGGGTAGTCGAACGGGCTCCCGACGTCGAGCCCCGTCCACTCGGGGGTCTCGTCCGTGCCCTTCGAGCCGGCGAGACCGAGCGATCGGGCCACCGGGTCGAAGGACCCACCGAGGGTCAGCGTCGCCGAGGTGAACACGCCCGTGGCCGAGCCGAGCAGGTGAGTGCGGATCAGCCCGGCGACCGCCAGCGGTGCGGCATGCAGCTTCGTCGTCCCGTCGCCCGCCCAGGGCGCGTGCTCGGACGGGCGGGAGCACCAGAGCACGTCCGCGCTCGAGTCCTCGGCAGCCATCCGCTCGGCCACCTCGAAGAGCTGGAGCACCGCCGACTGGGCGAGCTTCGTCCCGGCATCGGCCGCGCCCGCGTCGGCGCGCCCCTTGTCGCCCGTCGGCTTGACCCGGGTGAGCAGCTCGCGGGCGGCGTCGCGCACGGCGGCGACGGCGAGCCGCAGGTCGTCGGGGAGACCCGCCGGGAACCGCTCGGCCGGCGCGGTGGCCAGCAACGAGCCGAGTCGCTGCGCGGCCGCGTCCAGATCCTCCGTCTCGGTGCCGGCGTGTCGTCGCGCGAGCCGGGCGGCGTGCTCCATGACCGTGATCGACAGGTCCACGGTGGCCGACGCGGTGACCCGCTCGGCGAGCTCGTGGGCCTCGTCCACCACGACCGTGTCGTGCTCGGGCAGGACCCCGGTGTTCCCGGACGCGGCGATGCCGAGCATCGCGTGGTTGGTCACCACGACGTCGGCCTCGCGCGCCGTCGCGCGCGCCCGTTCCGGGAAGCACTCGGTCAGCAGCGGGCAACGGTTCCCGAGGCACTCCATGGCCGTGACGGAGACCTGACGCCATGCACGGTCGGGCACGCCGGGCACCAGGTCGTCGCGGTCGCCCGTTTCGGTCTCGTCGGCCCAGGCGTGCAGCCGGCGGACGTGGTCCGCGAGCCGCGCGCCGTCGTCGGCGCGCCCCCCGCGCGGGCCCGCGCCGCCGGGCGTCGGGTGCTGCTCGGCGGCCGAACCCTCCCCCGGGCCGGGATCGGCGGGCAGGTCGAAGAGCGTGGCGCCCTCGACCGGGTAGCCGCCGGTGACCTTGTGCTTGCACAGGTAGTTGTGCCACCCCTTGAGCAGCGCGACGCGGGGCGGGCGCGGCAGGCGCGGTCCGACGGTCTCGGCCACCAGGGGCAGGTCACGCGTGACGACCTGACGCTGCAGCGCCAGCGTCGCGGTGGAGACGAGCACCCGGCGGCCGTCCGCGACCGCGTGCCGGACCGCGGGCACGAGGTAGCCGAGCGACTTGCCCGTGCCCGTCCCGGCCTGCACCAGAAGGTGCCGGCCGTCGTCCACCGCCTCGGTGACGGCGACCGCCATCCGGTGCTGCCCCTCGCGCCGGCCGCCGCCCAGCCCACCGACCGCCAGGTCCAGCAGGTCGTCGGTACCGGGCACGGTCGGGGCGTCGGGAGGGGTCACGCATCGATCCTAGGCGGCGCCGCCCACGCGTCGGACGGATCCTCCACCGCCCCGCGGCGTCGTCAGACCGCCGCGGCCCGCAGGTCCGCGGCGAGGCCCTCGTCCACGTGGCCGTGCACCCGCGTGCCCTCGGCGAGGTGCTCGGTGCGGACGCCGCCGCCCAGCTCGTGCGCGCGGTGCACGAGGTCGCCCCGCGAGTACGGCACGACGAGGTCGACCTCGATGCGCGGGCGCGGCAGCTCGGCCGCCACGAGCGCACGCAGCTCGGCGACTCCCTCTCCGGTATGAGCGGAGACGACCACCGTGCGTCGCTCACGGCGCTGGATCCGCCCGACGACCTCCGGGTCGGCGACGTCCGCCTTGTTCAGCACGACGACCTCGAGCACGTCGTCGATCCCGGGGATCTCCGCGAGGACCTCGCGCACCGCGGCGATCTGTCCCTCCGGCTCCGGGTGCGAGGCGTCCACCACGTGCAGCAGCAGCGCGGCGTCCCCCACCTCCTCCAGCGTGGAGCGGAAGGCCTCGATGAGCTGGTGCGGCAGGTGCCGGACGAACCCGACGGTGTCGGTGAGCGTGTACGGCCGTCCGTCGGCCGTCTTCGCGCGGCGGACCGTGGGGTCGAGCGTGGCGAACAGCGCGTTCTCGACCAGCACGCCGGCGTCGGTCATCGCGTTGAGCAGTGACGACTTGCCCGCGTTGGTGTAGCCCGCGATCGCGACGTTGGGCACGGCGTGACGTCGGCGCTCGAGGCGCTTGGTCTCGCGTGCCGGCTTCATGGCGGCGATCTCGCGGCGCAGCTTGGCCATCCGGTCGCGGATGCGGCGCCGGTCGAGCTCGATCTTCGTCTCACCGGGCCCACGCGAACCCATGCCCGCGCCCTGGCCGCCGACCTGGCCACCGGCCTGCCGGGACATCGAGTCGCCCCACCCGCGCAGGCGCGGGAGCAGGTACTCGAGCTGCGCGAGCTCGACCTGGGCCTTGCCCTCCCGGGACTTGGCGTGCTGGGCGAAGATGTCGAGGATCAGCGCCGTCCGGTCGACCACCTTGACCTTCACGATGTCCTCGAGGGCGCGACGCTGGGACGGGGCCAGCTCGGTGTCGGCGATGACGGTGTCGGCGCCGGTGGCGGCGACCACCTCGGCGAGCTCCGCGGCCTTGCCGGAGCCGAGGTACGTGCCCGGGTCCGGCTTCTGCCGGCGCTGGAGCAGCCCGTCGAGCACCTGGGACCCGGCCGTCTCGGCCAGCGCCGCGAGCTCGCGCAGGGAGACCTCCGCCTCGCGCGCGGCGGCCTCGCCGCCCGAGTACAGGCCGACGAGGACGACCCGCTCCAGCCGCAGCTGGCGGTACTCGACCTCGGTGACGTCCTCGAGCTCGGTGGACAGGCCCGCCACGCGGCGCAGCGCGCTGCGTTCCGCCAGGTCGAGCTGGTCACCGTCGTGGACGGTGTGGACGGTGGCGCCCTCGGCCCGCGCCGTCCCGGCCCGGGCCAGCACCCTCGCCACGACGTCGTCGGCGATCGCCTGGGCGTCGCGCTGGTCGTTCGACGCGTCCGAGGACGCGTGCGGCATGTCGGGGTCGGTCGGGATATGGGTCAAGACGTACCTTCCGGGTCGATGGCGACGGGCGCACCTCATGCGGGTGCCTCGTGTACAACAAGGGTCGCACGCCGGATCGTCCCGCCCCAGGGAATTCTCCACGGGCGGACGTGCGTCGGCGGGGCGTGGACGACGCCGCGCGCGCCCGTAGGATCGCCGGCGTGAGCGAGCAGCCCGACCACTACTTCACCGCCCGCCCCGCGTCCGAGGCGGAACGACGTCGCCAGGTCGTGCACCTGGCCGGGCGTGACGTCGAGGTCGACGTGGCCGCGGGCGTGTTCTCCCCCGGCGGCGTGGACAAGGGCACCCGGGTGCTCCTGGACGAGGTCCCCGACCCGCCCGACGGGACGCACCTGCTCGACCTGGGGTGCGGGTGGGGCCCGATCGCGCTGACGATGGCGCTGCGCGCCCCGCGGGCCACGGTCTGGGCCGTGGACGTCAACGAGCGCGCCCTGGACCTCCTGCGCGCCACCGCCGACCGGCTCGGCCTGGACCACCTGCACGCCGTCACCGCCGACCAGGTGCCGGACGACGTGCGCTTCGCCGCGGTCTGGTCCAACCCGCCGATCCGTGTGGGCAAGGCCGCCCTGCACGACCTGCTGCGCGCCTGGCTGCCGCGGCTCGACGACGCCGGGGACGCGTGGCTGGTGGTCGCCAAGAACCTCGGGTCCGACTCCCTCGCCCGGTGGATCGAGAGCGAGCTCGGGCTGCCGACCGGCCGCGAGGCCTCGTCGAAGGGCTTCCGGGTGCTGCGCGTGCGCCGCTGACCCCGTCGGCGGACCCGATCAGGGGAGGACGACCTCGCCGGTGAACACGAGCTCGGCCGGCCCGGCCAGCTCGACGTGCCCGTCCGCGAGCACGCGCACCCGGACCTGCCCGCCGGGCACCTCGACCTCCCAGACGTCCGGCACGGGGACGTCGCCCGCCGCGTGCCGGGCCCAGGTCCGCACGGCGAGCGCCGCCGCGCACGCCCCGGTGCCGCACGACTGCGTCTCCCCGACGCCGCGCTCGTGCACACGCATCCGGACGCGGCCCACAGACGCTCCGTCGCCCGTCGTCCGCTCGTCGAGCGGCACGACCAGCTCGACGTTCGTGCCGTCGGCGGGGACCGGCTCGACCTGCGGGGCTCGTGCGAGGTCCGCGGCCGCGAGCTCGTCGAGGCTGGGCAGGGCCACGACCGTGTGCGGGTTCCCCAGGTCGACGCTCAGCGCCGGCCGCGGTGCGGGCCACCCGGCGACGAGCACCTGCGCGTCGGCGCCCTGCGCCGCGGCGCCCGCGCCCCCGGGCAGCGACCAGGCCCCCATGTCGACGGCGTACCAGCCGTCGGGCTCCTTGCGGACGCGCCGCACCCCGGCGCGCGTCCCGAGGGCCAGCTCGCCGCCGGTGGCGAGGTCCGCCAGGCCGAGGCTCTCCGCGAAAGCCGCGAAGACCCGCACCCCGTTGCCGCACATCTGCGCGACGGACCCGTCGGCGTTGCGGTAGTCCATGAACCAGATGGCGTCGGGCTCCTCGGCGAGCACGCGGTCGGCCACCTCCTCGCCCGCCCGCGCGACGGCGGCCGTGGGTGCCAGGCGGATGACGCCGTCGCCGCCGATGCCGCCGCGGCGGTCGGCCAGGCGACGCACCAGGTCGGCGGTGAGGTCGAGGTCACCGCGCGTGTCGGCGAGCAGCACGAAGTCGTTGTGCGTGCCGTGGCCCTTGGTGAAGCGCAGCGTCATGAGCCCAGACTACGGCGCACGGGGGCGTCGCCCGCCTCCGGCAGGCTCCCGGCGTCGGCGGCGCGGACCACGGCGAGGGCGTCCGCCAGCAGGGTGGGCGACGCGGCGTCGAGCCAGTGGACGCGCGGGTCGCGGCCGAACCAGCCCATCTGCTTGCGGGCGAGCCGCCGCGTGTTGGCGACGACGGCGGCGCGGGCCTCGTCGAGCGTCGTCTCGCCGCGCCAGCACGCGAGCAGCTCGGCGTACCCGACCGCGCGCGCCGCCGTCGTGCCGAGGCCCGGGCCGGTGCCGCCCTGCGCGGGCGACGCGAGGGCGCGTGCCTCCGCCACGAGCCCGCCGGACCACATGCGCTCCACCCGAGCGGCGACCCGGGCGTCCAGCGCCTCGCGGTCGCAGTCAAGCCCGAGCTGGACCGCGGGCCGCACGTACTCCTGGCGCGGGAGGTTGGCGGTGTACGGCAGGCCGGTGATCGCGATGACCTCGAGCGCGCGCACGATCCGGCGGGTGTTGTGCGGCCCGATCGACGCGGCCGCCTCGGGGTCGAGGCGCGCGAGCTCGTCGTACAGGGCCCGCCGGCCGTCCGCCTCGGCGCGCCGCTCGAGCCCGGCGCGCACCTCCGGGTCCGTGCCGGGGAAGTCCAGGTGGTCGAGGAGCGCCCGGACGTACAGCCCCGACCCGCCGACGACGACCGCGCGGGCGCCGCGGGCCGCGATCGCGTCCAGGTCGGCGCGCGCCGCGGCCTGGTACCGCGCGACCGACGCGTCCTCCGCCGGGTCGAGGACGTCGAGCTGGTGGTGGGCCACCCCCCGACGCTCGGCGGGCGGGACCTTGGCCGTGCCGACGTCCATGCCGCGGTAGAGCTGGTAGGCGTCGGCATTGACGATCTCGGCCGGCGCGGTCGCGCCCGACTGGTGCGAGCCCGACTGGTCCGAGCCCGGCGCTGCCGGGCCCGACGCTTCCGGGCCCGACGGGGACAGTGCCCGGGCGAGGTCGAGGGCGAGGTCCGACTTCCCGGTGGCGGTGGGGCCCACGACGGCGACGACGATCACGGGCCCACGGTACGTGCTGCGGTCGGAGGACGGCCTCGACGACCGGCACCGCGGTCGGCGACCGGCAGCGTGTCGGCACGGTGGCCGCTCAGGCGCCGGACCGCCACACGGTGACGTCGTAACGTTCCTGCAGGTGCTCGTGCGCCTCGGCGGCGATGCGCACCTCAGGGATCCACCCCGCGCGCCCGGCGACGTCGCCGAGCGTCCCGACCACGGGCCCGTCGTCGTCGGCCGCCACGACCGCTGCGGCGGCCCGCAGGCGGAGCCGGAGCACCTCCGCGTCCTCCGCGTGGAGCCGCGCGGGCACCTCGACGACCTCCACCTCCGCGAGCGCGCCCGCCGCACCGCGCGCCTCCAGCGCGGCGGCGAGGCACAGCAGGGCGACCGACGCGGGCACGTGCGCCACGTCGTCGGGCGCGTACGTGGCCTCGTCGGACGGCGGCCACGCGGCGACGCCGGGCACCCAACGGTCCGCGATACCCGCTCCCGCGAGGCTGGGGCGCAGGCGACCGGACCGCGGCCTCCCCGACCGGACGGGGCCGCGCGCGCCCTGCCGGCCCGCCGATGCGAGCACGAGCAGACCCGCCGGTGCTCCGGGCCGCAACGCGTGGGCGACGAGCTCCCCCAGGGCGGCGCCGACCAGGTCACGGGTCGCGGACAGCACGCGCGCGCCACCGGAGGCGCCGGGGACGAGCAGCGGGGTCGCGGGGACGACGACGGCACGGACGGGCACCCGGCCAACCTAGCGGCTCGGGCTCTCGACGGCGCCGGGTCGCCCGCCGCGCACGGGCCGCCGACGGGCCGCGCTCCCGGCCGCGCTCCCGGCCGCGCTCCCGGCCGCGCTCCCGGCCGCGCTCCCGGCC
>NZ_BAAAPM010000006.1:0-6679 GCF_039531145.1 Isoptericola hypogeus | reverse complement strand
CCTCGCACCGGGCGGCGCACCGGGCGGCGCGGCCGGCGCCCCGTGGGCGCCGTGTAGCGTGGGCGGGGTGAGGTTCTTCGGTGCACGCCGGACGAGCAGGTCCCGGCCGGCCGGTGACGGCCCGGCGGACGAGCTGGGCGACGACGAGCTGCGGGCCCGCGTGGAGGGTCTTCTGCTGAGTCACGTGGACGGGTCGGGCGCGCCACCCGACGACCACGGACCGGCCACCGCCCTGTCCCGCGACCGCGTCACCGACTGGCTCGAGCGCTCCGGCTTCTCGTACTTCGTCGACTCCGACGGCGACGCCGGCGGCCTGTGGCACGGCTGGCTGTTCTACTTCCTGGTGCTCGGCGAGCGGTCCGAGGTGCTGCAGGTGCGCGGCCAGTGGCACCGCGACCTCGCCATCGAGCGGCTCGAGGACGTCCTCGAGATCTGCAACGAGTGGAACGCGGAGCGCATCTGGCCCAAGGCGTACGTGCGGGTACGCGACGACGGCTCGGTCGTGGTGTGCGCCGAGGTGACGGCCGACGTGGGGCGCGCGGCGACCACCGCCCAGCTCGACCAGCTCCTGCAGTGCGGGCTGAGCACCGGATCGATGTTCTTCGAGCACCTGGACACGCTCTTCCCCGACCCCCTGCGGGCGGCCCCGTGAGCGCCGGGTGGCGCCGCGGCGCCCGGCGAGCCGCCGAGGTCGCCCGGCAGGCCGCCGAGGGTGCGCGCCGGGTCACGACGTCGGTGGGCCGGACGGTCGGGCAGAAGGTGCAGGACAGCAGGCAGGGCGACCTCCCCGAGCAGGGCGACGCCGGCCGCCGGCGCCGGGGCAGCGCCCGGCGCGCTGGCGGCCCGGTCGTCCGGCCGCGCCCGCTGAGCGGCCCGCGGGTCGCCGACGATCTCACCCGCCGCGGCTACCGCGTGCGCACCGACGACGACGGCGACGTGACCGGCACGTGGGACGGCAACCGCTTCTGGTTCCTGCTGCTCGGCGACCACGAGGAGATCCTGCAGGTCCGCGGCCGGTGGGCCGGCACGGTGCCGGCCCAGGCCCGGCTGTCGGTGCTGCAGGCCGTCAACGACTGGAACCGCGAGCGGGTGTGGCCCAAGGTCTACACCCGACCGGAGGGCGACGGGCTCGCCCTCTACACCGAGGTGTCGGTCGACTTCGAGCACGGCGCCACCGACGAGCAGCTCGCCGCGACGGTGTCCTGCGGCCTCGTCACGGCGTCGCAGTTCTTCGCCACGGTCGGGACGCTCGCCCCGGGCGCTCCCGGCGCGCCGGGTACCGACTGACCCGTCCGCGGCGCCGCGGACGACGGCACCGCTCAGCGGCGCAGGGTCGGCATCCCGAGGGTCACGGGTCCTTCGGCCGGCGCGGCGCCGTGCCCGTCCTCGTCGTCGCCGCCGAGCCGCGCACGCTCCCGCTGCGCCCACGCGTCGCCCGACCGGGTGCGGCGCACGGCGTACGTGCCGCCCGCCAGGGCGGAGTCGGCGACGAGGTGGTGCGGGGCCGCGTGCGTCACCTCGACCGTGACGATGTCGCCGGGGCGGGGCAGGTCGCCGTCGAGCGGGCGGTCGGCCAGGCGCGGGTCGGCCAGCGACTCGGGCGCGCCCGTGGGCGCGGAATCTCCGGCCGGGAGCGCGACGTGCACGAGGCGGTTGTCGCGCGCGCGCCCAGAGATGCGGTGCCGAGCGCCGTCCTTCCGGCCGGCACCCTCGGCCACGAGGACCTCCAGCGTTCGGCCCACCTGCCGCGCGGACTCCTCGGCGCTGATCCGCTCCTGCAGGCCGAGCAGCCGCTCGAAGCGCTCCTGCACGACCTCCTTGGGCAGCTGGCCCTCCATCGTCGCGGCGGGCGTGCCGGGGCGTGGCGAGTACTGGAACATGAAGGCCGAGCTGAACCGGGACGCCTCGACGACGCGCATGGTGTCGAGGAAGTCCTCCTCGGTCTCGCCGGGGAAGCCGACGATGATGTCGGTCGTGATCGCGGCGTCGGGCATGCGCTCGCGCACCCGCTCGAGGATGCCGAGGAACTTCGCCGAGCGGTAGGAGCGGCGCATCGCGCGCAGCACCCGGTCCGACCCCGACTGCAGCGGCATGTGCAGCTGCGGCATGACGTTGGGCGTCTCGGCCATCGCGTCGATCACGTCGTCCGTGAACGCCGCGGGGTGCGGCGAGGTGAACCGCACGCGCTCGAGGCCCTCGATCGTGCCGCAGGCGCGCAGCAGCTTCGCGAACGCGCCGCGGTCGCCGAACTCGACGCCGTAGCTGTTGACGTTCTGCCCGAGCAGGGTCACCTCGACGGCGCCGGCCGCGACCAGCGCCTCGACCTCGGCGAGGATCTCGCCCGGCCGGCGGTCGCGCTCCTTGCCGCGCAGGTGCGGCACGATGCAGAAGGTGCAGGTGTTGTTGCAGCCCACCGAGATGGACACCCAGCCGGCGTAGACGCTCTCGCGGCGCGTGGGGAGGGTGGAGGGGAAGACCTGCAGGGACTCGGCGATCTCGACCTGTGCCTCGGCGTTGTGCCGGGCGCGCTCGAGCAGCACCGGCAGCGCGTCGAGGTTGTGGGTGCCGAAGACGACGTCCACCCAGGGCGCCTTGCCCACGATCTCGCCGCGGTCCTTCTGCGCGAGGCACCCGCCGACGGCGATCTGCATGCCCGGCCGGGCCGCCTTGACGCTCGCGAGCTGGCCGAGGTTGCCGTACAGCCGGGTGGCGGCGTTCTCGCGCACGGCGCACGTGTTGATGACGACGACGTCGGCGCGGCTCGCGGCCTCTTCCTCGGGCGCGGCGCGCGTGTAGCCCGCCTGCTCGAGCATGCCGGCCATGTGCTCCGAGTCGTGCACGTTCATCTGGCAGCCGAGCGTGCGCACGAGGTAGGTGCGCGGGTGGGTCGCGGTGCCGGCGCCGGAACCGGGGTCGCCGGCGGGCGCGAGGGCAGCGCTCTGCGGGGTGGAGGACGTGGTGGTGGACATCGCTTCTAGGGTACGGTGCCGGGCGCGCGGGTCCCGACGAAGTGTCATCAGCGCTGACGCCGTCGTCGTGGCACGCTCGTGCACTCGTCATGCACGCACTGTTACTCAACCGTTGCGGAACCGGCGCCCCGGGTGCTGGTCGCGGTAACACCGACTGGATAGGTTCGAGGGATGGATCACGGCGAAGCGACCACGACGACCGGGCCGGTGGAGGCGTCGGCCCCCCTCGGGCCCCCGCTCGTGGAGCTGACCGACGTCAACAAGCACTTCGGTGATCTGCACGTGCTGAAGGACATCAACCTCACCGTCCGCAAGGGCGAGGTCCTCGTCGTCATCGGCCCGTCCGGCTCCGGGAAGTCCACCCTGTGCCGCGCGATCAACCGGCTGGAGACGATCGACTCCGGCGAGATCCGCATCGACGGCGTGCCTCTGCCCGAGGAGGGCAAGGCCCTCGCCAAGCTGCGGTCCGACGTGGGCATGGTCTTCCAGGCCTTCAACCTCTTCGCCCACAAGACGATCCTCGAGAACGTGACCCTCGGGCCGATCAAGGTCCGCCGGGAGAAGACGAGCGCGGCGAAGGATCGGGCGCTCGCGCTGCTCGACCGGGTCGGGGTGAAGAACCAGGCGGGCAAGATGCCGGCCCAGCTCTCGGGCGGTCAGCAGCAGCGCGTCGCGATCGCCCGCGCGCTGGCCATGAAGCCCAAGGTGATGCTCTTCGACGAGCCGACGTCCGCGCTCGACCCGGAGATGATCAACGAGGTGCTCGACGTCATGGTCGCCCTCGCGCAGGAGGGCATGACCATGGTCGTCGTCACGCACGAGATGGGGTTCGCGCGCAAGGCGGCCAACCGGGTCGTCTTCATGTCCGACGGCGAGATCGTCGAGGAGGCCACGCCCGAGGAGTTCTTCACCGCACCGCGCAGCGGGCGGGCGAAGGACTTCCTGTCCAAGATCCTGACCCACTGACCCACCCACCCATCAGGCGGGCACCCCGCCGACCGCGCGAACCGGCCGCGAGGCAGGGGCCGGGACCGCACGGGCGACCACTCACGAAGGGTAGAACGATGCGCACACGACACACAGGTGCCGCCACGCTCGCCGCGCTGACCGCTCTCACGCTCGCCGCCTGCGGCGGCGGCGGCGAGGTCGGTGGCGGCGGGGAGGAGACCGGCGGCGCCGAGGGCGGCGGCGACTCGATCAAGATCGGCATCAAGTTCGACCAGCCGGGCCTCGGCTACCAGGACGCCGGCGAGTACACCGGCTTCGACGTCGACGTCGCCACGTACGTGGCCGGGGAGCTCGGCTTCGAGCCCGACCAGATCGAGTGGGTCGAGGCGCCGTCCGCGAACCGCGAGACGATGCTGCAGACCGGCCAGGTCGACATGATCTTCGCCACCTACTCGATCACCGACGAGCGCAAGGAGCAGGTCGCGTTCGCGGGCCCGTACTTCGTCGCCGGGCAGGACCTCCTCGTCGCCGAGGACAACACCGACATCACGGGTCCGGAGGCGCTCGAGGGCAAGAACCTCTGCTCGGTGACCGGGTCCACGTCGGCGCAGCGCATCAAGGACGAGTACGCCGAGGGCGTCCAGCTCGTGGAGCGGCCGGGTTACGCCGAGTGCGTCACGGCGCTCACCGCCGGACAGGTGGACGCCGTCACGACGGACGACATCATCCTCGCGGGCCTGGCGGCGCAGCCGGCCAACGCCGGCAAGGTGAAGGTCGTCGGGGCGCCCTTCTCCGAGGAGAACTACGGCGTCGGCCTCCCGCAGGACAACGACCGCTGCGAGGACATCAACGCCGCGATCACCAAGATGATCGAGGACGAGTCGTGGGACGAGTTCGTGACCTCGAACACCGAGGGCACGGGCTACGAGCCCAACGCGGACCTCAACCCGCCGACGCCGGACGCCTGCGCCTGACGACCGACCGAGGGGAGCGGCGCGCGCGCCGCTCCCCTCGCCCCGTCCGTGGCGGCACCCCGCCGCACCACCCCTCCGGAGGCTGACACACCGTGGGTGACTTCCTGTCCCAGTTCGGGGAGCTCTTCGCCGAGTACCCGATCGCCGCGGCCTACTGGGTCAACATCCAGCTGACGTTCTGGGCCGCGATCTTCTCGCTGATCCTCGGCACCGTCCTGGCGCTCATACGGATCTCCCCCGTCGCGAGCCTGCGGTGGGCCGGCGCAGCCTACGTGAATCTGCTGCGCAACACGCCCCTGACCGTCATCATGACGTTCCTGTTCCTCGCGGTTTTCCTGCAGCTGCAGATCAGCCTCTCGGACGACTTCACGCAGAACTTCTTCCGCTTCGGCGTCATCGGCCTCACGGTGTACCACGCCGCGTTCGTGTGCGAGTCGATCCGGTCCGGCGTCAACACGGTGCCGATCGGCCAGGCGGAGGCCGCGCGGGCGATCGGCCTCTCGTTCCTTCCGGCGGCCCGGCTCATCATCCTGCCGCAGGCGTTCCGCGGCGCGATCGCACCGCTGGGCAATACGCTCATCGCCTTGCTGAAGAACTCCACGGTCGCTGTGGCGGTGAGCGTCTCGACGGAGGCCTCGACCGTCATGCGGGAGATGATCGAGAGCAACGCGAACTTCATCTACGCGATCTTCGTGCTCTTCGCGATCGGCTTCGCGGTCCTGGTGATCCCCATCGGCCTGGTCACCACCTACCTCTCCAACCGACTGGCGGTGCGCCGATGAGCACGCAGAAGACCGTCCTCTTCGACGCCCCCGGGCCTCGGGCACGACGCCGGATCATCCTCGGCAACGTCGTCGGCCTGCTCGTGGTGCTCGGCGTAGCAGCGCTGGTGGTCGCCGAGCTCGCGCGCAAGGGCCAGCTCTCGTGGAACCTGTGGGGCCCGGTCTTCACGTCCGACGCGTGGCAGTACTACTTCCTGCCCGGACTGCAGAACACGCTGCGGGCCGCGGCCTACGCCGTCGTCGGGGCTGTGGTTTTCGGCCTGATCTTCGGCTCCGGCCGCCTCGCGCGTTCTCGCACCGTCCGTTGGGCGAGCGGTGTCGTCGTGGAGTTCTTCCGCGCCGTGCCGGTGCTGCTGATGATGATCTTCTTCTGGCTTCTCCTCGGCTTCAACACCGATGTCGAGGACCCCGCCTTCCTCGCGGTCGTCATCGCGCTCGTCCTCTACAACGGGTCCGTCATCGCCGAGCTCGTCCGGTCCGGGGTCGGCAACCTGCCCAAGGGCCAGTCCGAGGCCGGCCTCGCGATCGGCCTCACCGGCGGCCAGACGCTGCGCTCGATCCAGCTCCCGCAGGCGCTCATCGCGATGCTGCCGGCCCTGATGTCCCAGCTCGTCGTCGTGCTGAAGGACACGGCCCTCGGCCAGATCATCACGTACAACGAGCTGCTCCGGGCCGCGCAGATATTCGGCAACGGCAACGGCAACAACCTGCAGACCCTGACCGTGGCGGCGGTCATCTTCATCGTCATCAACTGGGCGCTCACCGCGGTCGCGCGGTGGCTCTCGCGCTACCTCAGCGGCCGCACGGCGGCCGCGACGCCCGACGTCATCGTCGGGGACGCCACCGCGGCGCCGGTCGCCGGCGGCTGACTCTCGGCGGCGGTGCCGGCCGCGCGACCGCGACACCGTCGGCGACAACGAGGGCCCGGACGCCGCTGGGCGGTTTCTAGGGGTCCTCGCAACACCTGATGGTCTATGTGGCCGTCAGTAGATCACGCAGACGCTCG
>NZ_BAAAPM010000005.1:485951-576712 GCF_039531145.1 Isoptericola hypogeus | reverse complement strand
TGCGTACACGGTCAACCCCGACCTACATTCACGCAGGTCAGAATGGGTGCCCCCGCCCGGGTTCGAACCGGGACTGGGCCGGGTTTAAGCCGGCTGCCTCTGCCAGTTGGGCTACGGGGGCTGCCCTGGTGGGCCCGGCTCAGCCCTTCTCGGCGCGGGAGGCGGAGGACTCCGCCTTCTGCTCGACCTTCTCCCCCGGCTTCTTCGGCGGCACGGACGCCTTGCGGAACTCGTCGCGGGGGTCGTGCAGCGAACCGAGCGAGACGATCTCGCGGCCCATGATGAACTGGCCGATCCAGCCGACCATGATGCGGAACTTGCGGTTGCCCGTCGGCATCGCCATGACGTGGTAGCCGCGGTGCGCCAGCCAGGCCAGCGGGCCGCGCAGCTTGAGGAAGCCGAACAGCTCCGCCACACCCTTGTACATGCCGAGCGAGGCGACGACGCCGACGCTCTTGTGCTTGTACTCGACCGGCGCCTGGCCCTGGTACTGGGCGACGATGTTGTCGGCCAGGCGGTTCGCCTCGCGGATCGCGTGCTGCGCGTTCGGCGGGCAGAACTGGCCCGGGTTGAGCACGTCCGGCACGGCGGCGCAGTCGCCCGCGGCCCACGCGTCGGGGACGATCACGCCGTTCCCGTCGTCGTCCATGGTCGCGACCTGCAGCGTCGGCAGCACCGTGACGCGACCCATCCGGTCGACCGGCAGGTCCGACTCGTCCTTGATGACCGGGTTCGCCTTGACGCCCGCCGTCCACACGATCGTGTCGGTGTCGAACTCGACGCCGGTCGAGGTCACGACGTGCCCGTCGATGCAGGACGACAGGAACGTGCTGAGGTGGAACTCGATGCCGCGCTTCTTCATCTCGTCGAGCGCCCAGAGCCCCATCGGCTCGGACACCTCGGGCAGGATGCGGCCCGAGCCCTCGATCATGACGAAGCGCAGGTCCTCGGGCTCGATCGTCGGGTAGTTGCGCGTGGCGTAGCGCGCCATGTCCTCGATCTCGGCGAGGGCCTCGATGCCCGCGAAGCCGCCACCGACGAAGGTGAACGTGAGCATCCGCTTGCGTGCCTCGGCGTCCCAGGTGGACGACGCCACGTCCATGCGGTTGAGGACGTGGTTGCGGACCGCGATGGCCTCCTCCACGTTCTTGAAGCCGATCGCGTTCTCGGCGAGGCCCGGGATGGGCAGCGTGCGCGAGACGGAGCCGAGGCCCACGACGAGCTGGTCGTAGGAGACCTCGTAGTCCGGCCCCTCCTCGGGGTGGATCGTGACCTTCTTGTCGCTGTGCGCGATGTTCACGACCATGCCCTGCAGCACGTCGATGCCCTTGAGCGCCTTGCGGTGCGGGGCCACGACGTCGCGGGCGTCGATCGAGCCGGCTCCGGCCTCCGGCAGGAACGGCGCGTAGGTCATGTACGGGCGGGGGTCGACGACCACGATCGCCGCCTCGCGCTTCCCGAGCTTGCGGCGCAGGCGGCGCGCCACGTAGAGGCCGACGGACCCGCCGCCGAGGACCACGACACGAGGCACCTTGCGGGGCCGCGACGCCGGTGCGGGCGCGTCCTGGGCATGGGTGTCCGACGACAGAACGTTCTGAGGCATGGCCTCAGTCTACGACCGTGCGCGACGCCCGCAGGCGGGCGGTCCATCCAGCGACCCTGCCGTGCCGCCGGACGTCACCTGAGCGACAGGGCGATGCCGTCGAGGATGTCGCTCTCGCTGGTCACGACCTGCGTCAGAGCCCGGCCCGTCGGCCCGCCCGCGACTGCGACCTCGTCGCGCACGCGCGCGACGACCTCCGACCACACGAGCGCGCCGGCGCCGATGACGTCGGCGCGCCCGGGATGCATGAACCCGAGCCCGAGCCGCCGCTCGCGCGAGCGGTGGAGCAGGTCGTCGCAGGCGGCGAGCACCTCCTCGACGCCGAGCGTGGCGCCGTGCACCCGCTCGCGCTGGTAGCTCGGCAGCCGGAGCGCGTGCGCCGTCACCGACGTCACGGACCCGGCGAGGCCCACCAGCGTCACGGTCTCGCCGAACGGGACCGTCTGCGCCGCGCGGTCGAGCGCGGCCCGCACGTCGGCGCGCGCGGCGGCGACCTCGTCGTCCGTGGGCGGGTCGGAGTGCAGGTGCCGCTCCGTCATCCGCACCGACCCGACGTCGAGCGACAGCCCGGCTCTCGGGGACCCGTCGCCGAGCACGAGCTCGGTCGAGCCGCCGCCGATGTCCACGACCAGGAACGGACCCGGGTGGGTCGCCGCGACCCCGACCGTGGCGCCGCGGAACGACAGCGCGGCCTCCTCGTCGCCGGACGCGACGTACGGGTCGACGCCCAGTGCCGCCCGGACGCCGGCGGCGAAGACGTCGCGGTTGCGCGCGTCGCGGGTGGCCGACGTCGCGACGAAGCGCACGCGCTCGGCGCCGGTCTCGGCGATCACGCGGGCGTACTCCCGCGACGCGGCGAGGGTGCGCGCCAGCGCCTCGGGGGCGAGCTCGCCCGTGCGGTCCACGCCCTGGCCCAGGCGGACGATCTCCTGGCGGCGGTCCACCTCGGTGAGCGTGCCGTCGGCCGCGACGTCGGCGACGAGGAGGCGGATGGAGTTGGTGCCGCAGTCGATGGCCGCGACACGGGTGGTGGAGCTCGAGGTCACGAGCCCCACCCTCTCACCCGCCACCGACCATGGCCCGGCCGGCCGGGCCGGGCGCCCGCCGTGGCCCGCCGGGCCGGGCGCCGCTCAGCAGGTGCAGCGGTCGGGGCGCCACTGGTCGGCCACGAGGTCGAGCGCCTCGTCGCCGAGCGGGTTGACGCCGCGGCCGGCGGCCAGGGCGTGGCCCATGAGCACGTGGACGCACTTGACGCGCGTCGGCATGCCGCCCGCGGAGATGCCGTCGATCTCGTCGACGTGGCCCAGCTCCTCGCGGCGCGCGAGGTAGTGCTCGTGGGCGCGCCGGTAGGCCGCCGCGAGCTCCTCGTCCTGCCCCAGCCGCTCGGTCATCTCCCGCATCGTGCCTTCGGCCTCGAGCCGGGACGCGGCCGCGACCGCGCCCGGGTGCGTGAGGTAGTACGTCGTCGGGAACGGCGTGCCGTCCGGCAGTCGCGGGGCGGTGCGCACCACGAGCGGGCGCCCGCACACGCAGCGCGCGGCGATGCCCACGACCCCGCGCGGCTCCCGGCCGAGCTGCTCGGCGAGCACCTCGAGATCGCGGTCGGTGACGGTCGTCGGGTCGGTCGCGGACGACGGGTCGGCGCCGTCGGCGCGCGTGCGGTCGGGGACGGGGTCGGTCACGGGGGCCTCTTCGAGATCGGGCGATCGGTGATCGGGGTCGCGGGCTCTCATTCTCCCCCGCCGCCTCCACCGCGGCGCCCGCGCGGTGCCCCAGGACCGCGCGTACGGTACGAACCAGGCACGCCGTCTCCGCGCCATCCCGAGGAGTGAACCGTGGCCGACGACCAGCTCCGGGCGATCGTCCTCGAGGACGATCCCGACGCCGCCGAGTTCATGCGGATCGCCCTCGAGCGCTACGGCGGCATGCACGTGGAGGTCACCGGCACCGCCGAGCAGCTCCTGGCCGCGCTGCGCCGGAGCACCTACGACGTCCTCGTCAGCGACATTCAGCTCCCCGGGCGGTCGGGCCTGGAGATCCTGCCCGAGGTGCGCGCCCTCGACGCCACGCTGCCCGTCATGATCGTCACGGCGTTCCCGACGGTGGGCAGGGCGATCGAGGCCCTCCGGGAAGAGGCCGACGAGTTCCTCGTCAAGCCCGTCACCGCGTCGCAGGTCGTCGAGCGCGCCACCGAGCTGGCCCTGCGGGCGCGGCGGGAGCGTTCGGCCGCCCGACAGCGGGTGCTCGCCGTCGGGGCGCACCCGGACGACGTCGAGATCGGCGTGGGCGCCACGCTCGCCGCGCACGCCGCCGTGGGCGACGAGCTCGTGATCCTCACGATCTCCGGCGGTGGGGTCGGCGGACCGGCCGCGAGCCGGCGTGCCGAGGCGCTCGCGGCCGCCGAGGTCGTCGGCGCGCGGCTCGTGCACCTCGACTTCCCCGACACCCGCCTCGATCCGGCCGACGGGCTGATCGCAGCGGTGGAGGAGGTGGTCCGCGACCTCGACCCCGACCGGGTCTACACCCACGGCGTGCACGACCGGCACCAGGACCACCGGGCGGTCAACGAGGCGGTGCAGATCGCGGCCCGCGGCGTGCCGAGCCTGTGGTGCTTCCAGAGCCCGTCGTCGACGGTCGAGTTCGCCCCGAACCGGTTCGTGGGCGTCGACGGGTTCGTCGAGACCAAGCTGCGGATGCTTGCCGCCTACGTCTCCCAGGCGCACCGGGACTACATGCAGCCGGAGACGGTGCGCACGACGGCGCGCTACTGGTCCCGGTTCAGTCCCGCTCGGGAGGTCGAGCCGCTCGAGACGGTCCGCGCGAGCGAGACCGTCGCGACGGCGGGCGCGGTGCGCGCGGTCCCCGCCGTGGTCGACGAGCACGGCTCCGACCTCGTGCACCGCCGGGAGGGTTGATGCGTCGCCGACCGGTCGCACGCGCCGACGCCACCTACCGCCGGGTCGTGTCCGCGTGGTTCGCCGACGACGCCGTGGGTCTGCGGCAGCTCCCCGTCACGGTCTCCGTCTCGGCCGTCCTCCTCTTCCTCGCCGGGAGCCCCGTGCCGAACGACGCCGCGCTGCTCGGCGCCTCGGCGGCGATCGTCGTCGTGGCCCAGCTGGTGGGGAGCCTGGGCCGGTGGGACCGGTGGCCGCGGGCGTGGCAGTACGCGCTGCCGCTCGCCCAGATGCTCGCCATCGGCCTCCTCGAGCTCGGGTCCGGCTACAGCCTGACCGCCTTCGACGTGCTGCTCGTCATACCGATCGTCAGCCTCGCGCTGCAGAGCGGCCTGTGGGGCGTCGGGATCGCGTTCGCCGGCAGCGCCGCGGTGCTCTTCGCGCCGGTGCTCTGGGCTGACGAGTCGGCCGGTCGCATGCCCCTGACGGTGCACGCGCTGATGGACCTGCTCGTCTTCGCATTCGTCGCCGCGGGAGCGCACGGCATCGTCGGCCTGTCCCGGCGCCAGGCGCGTCAGCTCGAACGCGCCCGCGACGAGCTGGCCGTGGGGTCACGCCGCCTGCGCGACTCGCGCGACACCCTGCGCAGCATCCTCGAGGCCGCCACCGAGCAGGCGTTCGTCGCGACCGACGTCGACGGCACGATCGTCGCCGTCAGCACCGGCGCCGTCCGGATCTTCGGGCGCGGTGAGCAGGGGCTGGTCGGGCACGCCGTGACCGACCTTCTTGCCCCCGGCACACCCGAGGCGGGGCCGCCGGTGGACGGGTCGTCGTTGGACGCCCTCGTCGGCCGCGCCGCCGCGGGCGACACGGAGGTCCACGAGCGCGAGTGCCTGCTCCCCGACGGGTCGCGCCGTGACCTCGACGTGGTCGTGACCCGGCGCCCGGCGCTCGCGGGGGCCACCCCTGAGCTGCCCCCCGGGTACCTGTTCGTCGCGACCGACGTCACGGCCCGGCACGAGGAGCAGCGCACCCAGGACGAGTTCGTCGGCCTGGTGAGCCACGAGCTGCGCACCCCGCTGTCGTCGATCCTCGGGTACCTGGACCTGATGCGGCTCGGCGACGACCGCCTCGACGACGAGCAGCGCGAGTACCTGGAGGTCGTGGAGCGCAACGCCCGCCGCCTGCGGTCGCTGGTGGACGACCTGCTGACCAGCGCGCAGATCGTCTCGGGCACGTACACGCTGACCGCCGAGGAGGTCGACGTCGTGCAGGTGGTCCGGGACGCGGTGGCGAGCGCGCTGCCGTCGGAGCGGAGCGCAGGGGTGCAGGTGATGGTCGACGGGGACGCGTCGGTGCCGCTCATCTCCGACCCCGACCGCCTCGGCCAGGTGGTCGACAACCTGCTCAGCAACGCGGTGAAGTACACCCGCGGCCGGGAGGATGGGCACGTCCGGATCACCGTGACGTCGGGAGCGGCAGCGGACGGCTCCCGTCTGGCCCGGCTGCTCGTCGCCGACGACGGGTCCGGCATCTCCCCCGACGAGCTCGGCCGCGTGACCGAGCGCTTCTACCGGTCGCGCGACACCCGCCGCCGCCGGGTCCGCGGCGTCGGTCTCGGGCTCGCGCTCGTGGACCAGATCGTGCACGACCACGGCGGCACGATGACGATCCGCAGCACGCTCGGCCAGGGCACGGAGGTCGACGTGACGCTCCCCGACCTCACGGCGACCACACGGCCGCCAGGGCCTCCCAGTGCGCGTCGGTCAGGTGGGACAGCGGCGTGACGTTGACGTCCGTCACGCCGTTCGTGGCGGCGGCGGTCACCGTTCCCGCCATCAGCTCCGGGGAGATGGCCTGCGGCGGGTCGGCGTCCGCGGACCCGCCCCACAGGCCCACCGACAGGGTGAGACGCGCCGGATCGATCCCCCCGGCCGCGAGCCCGGCCGTGAGCCGCTCCACGTCCCGCGGCGACTTGTCCCGCGGGCCGACGTACGCCCACACCACGAGGCGGTCGGCCGCCCGGAGCAGCACCTCGTAGTCGTGCCCGCTCGCGGGCACCCCCGCGGCCGGGTCGTCCCAGTCGACGCGCACGTCCATCGCGAGGGCGATCTGCGTGCCCCGCCCGTCGCGCACGTCGTCCAGGGCCGCGCGCACCCGGGTCAGGAGCCCGGCGAGCACGTCGGAGCGCCACGCCCCGATCTCGGGGGCGTCGTGGTCGATCCGCCCGTCGTCGTCGCGGGGCCAGTCGGCCGCGCCCGTCATCTCCCGGTAGAGGGCGAGGTCGTCGTCGCCGAAGGTGTACCGGCTGAGGAACAGCTCCGTCACGGCGATCTGGCTCGGGTCGTACCGCTCCCCCAGTGCCGCGACGTACTCCACCAGCCGGTCGCCCACCGGCCCCGTGGTCAGCGCCGACGCCGACGCCTGGTACGGCGACCGCCGGCCCTCGACGTCCACCCCGGCGACCGAGGGGTCGGCCTCGATCCACGCCGGCACGAACGCGTCCACGATGAACCCGACCTCGCGGGCCGTCCCGTCGGCCGAGGTGTGCAGGGCCCGCGCCGCCCGCGCCAGATGGTCGGTGCCTGGCTCGGCCGCCGCGTCCGGGTGCGCCGGCCAGTCGAAGGCGGTGAACTCCACCCGCCCGGCATTGAGGTCGACGGAGGTGGTCGCCACGTCGTCGAGCCGTTCGTCGATCGCGCCCCAGTCGGTGTCCGGGTCCGTCACGATCCCGAAGTCCACGCTGACGGAGCGCACCTCGTCCGGCGGCTCGGCCGGCCGCATCGTGGGCGGCACCTGCTCCCACGGCCGCGCGAGGACGACGGCGAGGACCACCGCCGCGACCAGGGCGAGGACGGCGCTCAGCCCCCAGGCCCGTCGTCGTCGACGAGCCCCCGCACGGACACCGTCCCGCTCCGGTCCAGCTTGTCCCATCGGTTCTCCGCGTTCCCGAGCTCGCGCCTGGCGGCCTCGAGCATGACGAAGGTCATCATCAGCGAGTAGGCCGGCCACAGGACGACGGTCCACAGCTGGCGCAGGTCGCCCGGCGCCCGGTCCAGGAGCACGGCGAGCAGCAGCAGCCCGAGCGACAGCGGCAGGCCCAGGAACAAGATCCAGCCCCACCACGACGCGGGCAGGCTGCCGGGGCCGTCGACGGCTACGAGCACCGCGAGGACCACCATCGCCAGCACCTGGACGAACGGCGCGACGATCTGCGCCAAGGTGTTGTAGGCGAGGTAGATCCCGAACGCCCGGTACCGCGTCCGGCCGATCATCGAGCGGTGCAGCTCCGTCGCCTGCAGCAGCCCGCGCGCCCACCGCACCCGCTGCCGCCACAGACCGCGCAGGGTCGACGGCGACTCGGCGTACACGAGAGCGTCCGGCGCGAACGTGACCCGGTACCCCTCGCGGTGCACTCGCCACGTGAGCTCGAGGTCCTCGCCGAGGGTGTCGGTGCGCAGTGGCCCGGTCCGGTCGAGCACCTCGCGCCGGAAGGCTCCGATGTTCCCGGACACGACCGGCAGGCAGCCCAGCACGTCCAGGGCGCGGCGCATCAGCCCGGTGCCGACGTGGCTGATCAGCGCCAGCAGCCGCGTCTGCACGCGGTCCAGGTTCACGGGCCGGTCGCTGCCGCACACCGCACCGACGCCCGGGTCACGGAAGCCACGCAGCATCCGCGTGATCGTGTCGGGCCGGAACAGCCCGTCGGCGTCGACGAGCAGCAGCACGTCCCCCGACGCCGCCGCGATCCCCGTGTTGAGAGCGGCGCCCTTGCCCGCGTTCTCCTGACGGACCGCGGTGACCTCCGGGTGCGCCGCGGCCAGCGCCTCCATGCGAACGAACGTGTCGTCCGACGACCCGTCGTCGACGCAGATGACCTCGTAGCGCGGGTAGTCGCTGCGCAGGACGGACCGCACGCAGTTCTCGATCACCACGGCCTCGTCGTACGCCGGGACGACGACGCTCACGAGCGGAGGCTCGGCGAAGAGCGGCCCGTACCCGGCCGGGCCGGTCGGCGCCCGCCGCTGCCGCGCCTCGAAGACGAGGGCCGAGGGCACGAACGCGAGCCGGACGACGCCCACGACCAGCAGCGACAGGCCGAGCACCAGCAGGAGCGCCGTGAGCACGGAGACCATGCGGTCACCCGGGCCAGCGGTCGAGGACGGCGTCCAGCAGCTCCGGCGCGCCCGCGGACACGGCGCCGAACCGGGCGTTGACCTCGAGGACCACCGGGGTGCCGTCGTCGAGCCGGCGGACGTCCATGTCGAGCGGCCCGACCAGGTCCAGCGCCTCCGCGGTCCGGGCGGCCAGCGCGGCGACGTCGGCCGCCTCGCCGTCGGGCAGTCGCGCGACGCCCGTCGCGTTCCCGACCCGACCCTCCTTGCGCCCGGTCTTCAGCAGCACCACGACCGTGCACCGGCCGGTGGCCGGCGACCGGTAGACCTGCGGGCTGTACTCGACGCCGGGCGCGAAGACTTGGACGATCCACGACCCGTCGACATCGGCCCACACCGGGTCGCGCGCGTCCTCGACGACGTGCACGCCCCGCCCCCCGCGCGCGACGCGCGGCTTGACCACGACGGGGCCGCCCGCCCACACGAGGGCGTCGGCGGCGGACGCGTGCGTGTCGGCGGGCGCGTGCCGGGGCACGGACACGCGCTCGCGGTCCAGCGCCCACATCGTCAGCAGCTTGTCCGCCGCCACCGCCGTCGGACCGGGGCGCGACAGCACGACGCTCTCCCCCAGCCCGGCGGCCCGCACGAGCACCGCCAGCCGGGGCAGCTCGTCGGAGACGGTCGGCACCACGAGGTCGGGGCGGTGCCGCGCGAGCAGCTCGAGCGTCGCGCGGTCGTAGGCCGGGTCGGCGGCCGCCGGGACGGCCTCGATCACGTCGAAGCCCGGGGTGTCGTCGGGCGCCAGGTCGACCCCGACGACGCGCCACCTGGCAGGGTCCGCGCGGCGGGCGAGCTGCGCGCCGAGCGTGCGCCCCGCGGGCCCGGCGGCGCCCGTCACGAGGATGGTGCGCAGGTGGCGCCCGGAGGAGCTCATGGTCGGATCGTAGGGGCGGGCGACCGATGCCGCAGGCGGGCGACGGGGTGAGACCTCAGCCGACCGGCCCGTCCGCCACCTGCACCGACTCCCACACCGACTGGTACCAGGGCACCCCGTCGCCGCTCGTCGTGCCGACCGGCCCGGCGTCGACCGCCTCGCCCGTCACCGGGTCGACGTCGTCCGCGCCCGCCGCGCCCGGGTCCACGACCCGCCACACCCGATCCGAGGGCATGACGTAGCTCAGCCGCGACCGCGCCTGCTCCTCGACGTAGGAGCGGTCCTCCCAGCGGTCGAGCTCGACCTCCAGGCGGCCGCGCTCCGCCTCGTGCGCCGCGAGCTCGGCGCGCAGCCGGTCGAGGTCGCCCGACTGCTGCACCGCGCCACGCACCGTGGGCAGCAGCAGCACCACCGCGAGCAGCACCACGACGGACAGCACCAGCAGCCGGACCGTCAGCACCTCCGGCAGCACCAGCCCGTACCGGCTGCGTCGCCGCTCCTCGCGCGCCGGGCCTGCCGGGCGCCGCGAGCCCCGCGGCTTCGACGTCGAGGACTTCGAGGACTTCGAGGACTTCGAGGACTTCGAGGACGTGGACGACGTCGGGGCCGCCGGGGCGGCCTGCTTCGAGGCCTGCTTCGAGGCCTGCTTCGAGGCCGGCTTCGAGGCCGGCTTCTTCGAGGCGGGCGGCGCGCCAACCGAGCCGTTAGCCGTCGTCGTCGGGCGCGACGTCCCGCGCGACGCCGCCGGTCGCGCGCCGGACGGGCGCGACGCCGGGCGGCGCGAGGCGGGCGAGGTCGGTCGACGAGCTGGCACCCGTCGATTCTGCCGACCCGATCCGGCCCGGCGGCGGACCGTCGTCGGCGCGCCGACCCTCCGGACTCCGAACCCACACCAGTCCCGCCGCCGTCCCACCGTCGTCCCGCCGTCCCCTCGCGCCGAGGTAGAGCCTCGTGCACCGCGGTAGGACGCCGAGGGCACGACGGCGGTACGCGAGGCTCTACCTCGCGGCGGACCCGGGGGACGACGACGGCCGGCCACCCCCGAGGGGGGCGACCGGCCGTCGGCGAGCACGCCGGTCGTGCCTGTCGAGACCACCGAGGGTGTCGACGGCCCGACCGCCGGGGCGTCAGCCCTGGAAGCGCGGGAAGGCGCTGCGGCCGGCGTAGCGGCCGGCGTCGTCCAGGGCCTCCTCGATGCGCAGGAGCTGGTTGTACTTGTTGATGCGCTCGCCGCGGGCGGTGGCGCCGGTCTTGATCTGGCCGGCGTTCGTGGCGACGGACAGGTCCGCGATGGTGGTGTCCTCGGTCTCGCCGGAGCGGTGCGAGGTCATCGTGGTGAAGCCGTTGCGCTGCGCGAGCGTCACGGCGTCGAGGGTCTCGGTGAGCGTGCCGATCTGGTTGAGCTTGACCAGCAGGGAGTTCGCGGCCTTGAGCTCGATGCCCTTGGCGAGGCGCTCGGGGTTCGTGACGAACAGGTCGTCGCCGACGACCTGGACCTTGTCGCCGACCTCGGAGACGAACTGCGACCAGGCGCCCCACTCGTCCTCGGACAGCGGGTCCTCGATGGAGACGATCGGGTAGTTCGCGACCATGCTCTCGTAGAGCTTGATCATGTCCTCGGTCGAGTGCACCTCGCCGTTCTTGAAGCGGTACGCGCCGTCGGAGAAGAACTCGGTGGCGGCGACGTCCATCGCGATGGCGACGTCGCTGCCCGGGGCGAAGCCGGCCTTCTCGATGGCCTCGACGATGAGGTCGAGGGCGGCGACGTTCGACGGCAGGTCGGGGGCGAAGCCGCCCTCGTCGCCGAGCCCCGTGGCGAAGCCCTTGCTCTTCAGCACGCTCTTGAGGGCGTGGTAGACCTCGGTGCCCGACCGCAGGGCCTCCTTGAAGGTGCCCGCGCCGATCGGCGCGATCATGAACTCCTGGAAGTCGACGGTCGAGTCGGCGTGGGAGCCCCCGTTGATGATGTTCATCATCGGCACGGGCAGCACGTGGGCGTTCGGGCCGCCGATGTAGCGGAACAGGTCCAGGCCGGCGCTCTTCGCGGCGGCCTTCGCGACGGCGAGCGAGACGCCGAGGATCGCGTTGGCGCCGAGCTTGCCCTTGTTCGGGGTGCCGTCCAGCTCGATGAGCGTCTGGTCGATGATGCGCTGCTCCTCGGCGTCGTAGCCGATGAGCTCCGGGGCGATGTCGTCGATGACGGCGTTCACCGCGCCCTCGACGCCCTTGCCCAGGTAGCGACCCTTGTCGCCGTCGCGACGCTCGACGGCCTCGAACGCGCCGGTCGAGGCGCCCGACGGGACCGCCGCGCGGGCGAAGGTGCCGTCGTCCAGCGCGATCTCCACCTCCACGGTGGGGTTGCCGCGCGAGTCGAGGATCTCGCGTGCTCCAACGGCTTCGATGCTTGCCACGGGTGCTCCTTCAGACGGGGGCTCGCGGGCGACCGTGCGGTCACCTCCGGGCAGATGTCGCGCCCGAGACCGCAGTAGGCCCGCGACGGTGCTGGGTTGACGGTCCCACCCTAGACCGGCACCGCGCCGGTAGCGCCCTCGACCACGTGGCGGGCAGCCGGACCCGACTAGCCTGAGACCGGTGGACGGTTTCTGGGACTTCGTCGGCTCCTACTGGTGGCTCGTCTTCCCGTTGAGCGGCATCGTGGGCGGCTGGATCGGGGGCGCCCAGAAGTGGGACGAGCGGCGTCGCCGGGACAAGATCGAGCTGTACCGGCTGAAGCACGCCGAGGAGCGGGCCACCGAGCAGGCGGACGAGGCGCTCGCCAGCGAGATCGAGCGGGTGATCGCCGAGCACGACGAGACCGAGCGACGCTGGCTCGACTACGAGCTCGACGCCGTCAAGGTGCTCGAGTACCCCGTCATGACGGACATGCGCGAGCAGGTCACGGTCGACTTCCACCGGGCCCGGCGGGACGCTGTAGGGCTCCGCCCCGACGACCCGCAGGAGCTCCGCGACCGCCGGCGGCTCGACCGGTACCGCGAGGCCGTGCGCGAGTACCAGGTCCGGTTCGACGTCGCCGAGCGCGAGGCGCGACGCCGTCGTGCCTCCGACTTCTCCACGACGGAGCGCCAGGCCCTGGATCGGGCGAAGAAGCTGCTCGCGATCGCCGACGACGAGGGCGCCACCCGCGCCGAGCGGCAGTCGGCCTACCGCCGGGCGACCAAGGAGCTCGAGGGCATCATCGCGCTTCCGGACGCCGCCACCGACGCGATGGAGCAGCGCATCGCCGGCCTGCTCGGACCGGGCGCGGAGCAGGGCGCGGAGCAGGGCGCGGAGCAGGGCGCGGAGCAGGGCGCGGAGCAGGGCGCGGAGCAGGGCGCGGAGCAGGGCGCGGAGCAGGGCGCGGAGCACGACGTCGAGCACGACGCCGGCGGTCCCGGGGACGAGTCACCCCGGCGCTGACGCCGCGGTCGCGGGCTTTCCGGTCGTGCCCGGCGGTCACGGCCCGGCGGCTCTCGGCAGCTTCTCCGCGGCCGCGCGCCGCACCGGCGCCGGCAGCCGGTCGCCGAGCCGGTCGAGGAAGGCACGCACGGCCGCGGGGTCTGCACCGCCGGCGTGCCGCAGGGCGATGCCGACCGGCTTGCGCACCACGGGGTCGGCGTCGTCGGCGAGCAGCTCCGCGAGCCGCAGGAGGTCGGCGATCCCCGCCGGGTGCGGCGGGCGTGTGTATGCGAGCGGCGCGGTCATCGCCGTGCGGCGGCGCAGGGGGTCGTCCGAGCGCGCGAGCTCGAACAGCGGCGCCCGCGACCGGTCACGCAGGAACGCTCCGACGACGCGCGGCGCCGCCCGGTCGACCATGTCCCAGGTGTCGATGCGGTCGTGCCGGTCGAGGTAGAGGCGGTAGCGCGCCTCGCGCTCGTCGTCCGCGGCGCGCGGGCGACGGACGGCGAAGTCGAGGACGCAGAACGCGGCCAGGCGCGGCTCGTACCCGGGCTCGTCGAGCAGGCGGTGCACCTCGTCCAGGGGCAGCGCGGTGTAGCACTTCGCGATGTCGAAGAGGGTCCCCATCCGCACGCCCAGGACCTCGCCGTCGCCGGCGTAGTGCCGGTTCGGGTGCGCGGCCGGGTCGGCGGCCGCGCGCAGGTCGGCGACGAGGGCGTCGGCGGTGAGCTCCACGCCGCCCACGCTACGCGGCGGTGCGACTCGCACCCAGGAGGCCTTCAGCCGACTCCCTGATCTGCGGATTCACAGGATCGCCACAGGCTCGCGGCAGGACCGCCCCAGCCGGCGGCCCTAGGTTTCCGCTCGTCCGCGGCAGCGCTGCCAGGCGTGCACCGTCCCCGTTCGTCCCCCGCACCTCCCGAGGAGCCTCATGTTCGTCACCTATCTGCGCCGCGAGCTGCGACACCGGCGCAAGCAGACCGTGGTGGTCGCGATCGGGCTGGCCGTCGCGATCGCGCTGGTCATGGTCGTGTCCTCCGTGTCCGCGGGCGTCCGCGACGCCCAGGCCTCCGTGCTCGAGTCCGTCTACGGCGTCGGCACCGACGTCACCGTCACGCAGGCCCAGGAACCGGGCGGTGGCGGCGGGCCGGGCCGCTTCGAGTTCGACGCAGAGGACGGCGAGACGGGCGGCGAGGCCGACGGGGAGGGCACCCGCACGCTCGACCAGGACCGGCTCGACGTGGCGCGCGGATCGGCGTCGTTCGACGCCGAGGCCCTGAGCACCGTCGAGGGGGTCGACCACGTGACCGGTGCCGCGGCGACGCTCACGCTGGAGAACACGTCGTTCTCCGGCGAGATGCCGGACTTCGACGCCATGCGCGAGCAGCAGGGCGCGGGCGGGGCGCAGGACGACATGCAGGGCGGAGCCGACGGAACGCAGCAGCCGCCGACCGGCGGCGCGGACGGCGCCGGCGGCAGCGCGTTCGAGGTGGACAGCCTCACCGTGACCGGCGTCGACCCCGCCGCCGACGCCGTCGGCCCGCTCACGACCGTCGAGGTCGCCGACGGGCGCAGCCTCGAGGCTGCCGACGCCGGGACGTCCGACGACGGATCGGACGCCGCGAAGGTCGCCGTCCTCGACGCGACGTACGCCGAGCAGGAGGAGCTCGCCGTCGGCGACACGGTCACGGTGGGCGGCACGGACCTCGAGGTGGTCGGCACCGTCACGTCGACGACCGGCGAGGGCGTCGCCACGGCGTCCGACGTGTACGTGCCGCTGACCCTCGCGCAGACGCTCGCGGACCTCGCCGGACAGGTCACCGACCTGTACGTGTCCGTCGACTCGGCCGACAACGTCGACGCCGTCGCGGACGGCATCGCCGCCGCGCTGCCCGACGCGTCGGTCAGCACACAGTCCGACCTGGCCGGCGACGTGACCGGCTCGCTGTCCACGGCGTCGTCGCTCGTGTCGACGCTCGGCACCTGGCTGAGCGGAGTCGTGCTCGTCGCCGCGTTCGGCCTCGCGATCCTGTTCACCGTCTCGGGCGTGAACCGCCGCACCCGCGAGCTCGGCACGCTCAAGGCCATCGGCTGGGCGAAGCGCCGCGTCGTCGGCCAGGTGGCCGGCGAGTCCGTGGTGCAGGGCCTCATCGGCGGCGTCGCGGGCATCGTGCTCGGCGGTGTCGCCGTCCTGGCCATCAACCTGGCGGGCATCACCCTGTCCGGATCGTCCGGGGCCGGCGGGTTCACCTTCGGCGGACCCGGCGGTGGCGGCCAGGGCGGCGCCGGCGTCCAGCCGGCCGACGGCGCGATGCCCGGAGGCGGCGGTGGCGGTGGCGGCCCGTTCGGCCAGGCCGCCGACGCCGCGAGCAGCGCGGTCGACGTCGTCCTGCACGCCCCGGTGTCGGTATGGGTGGTCCTCGCGGCCGTCGGGCTCGCCGTGCTGGGCGGCTTGCTCGCCGGCGTCGTCGGCGGGGGCCGGGCCGCGCGCCTGCGGCCCGCCGAGGCGCTGCGGTCGCTCGCCTGACCACCGCCGGTCTCGACCCTTCGGCCACCTCAGGACGACGCAGCTCAACCCGCGAGAGAAGGATCCTCATGTACCAGCTCGAGAAGCTCACGAAGACCTACACCGGCAAGCGCACCGTGCACGCGCTGAAGGACGTCAGCCTGGAGATCGGCGACGGCGAGCTCGTCGCCATCCAGGGCCCCACCGGCGGCGGCAAGTCCACGCTGCTGCAGATGCTCGGCGGTCTGGACCGCCCGACGTCCGGCAGCGTCAGGCTCGCCGGGGAGGACCTGGCCGCACTGGACGACCGCGGCCTGACCCGCGCCCGCGCGCAGCGGCTGGGATTCGTGTTCCAGCACTTCAACCTCATCCCCACGCTCACCGCGGCGGAGAACGTCGAGACCGCGCTGGTCCCGGCCAAGGTGCCGGCGGCCGAGCGCTCCCGGCGGGCGCTCGAGGCGTTGGCGTCGGTCGGCCTGGCCGAGCGCGCGGACCACCTCCCCGGCGAGCTGTCCGGCGGTCAGCAGCAGCGCGTCGCGATCGCCCGGGCCCTGGTCAAGGAGCCGACCGTGCTCCTCGCCGACGAGCCCACCGGCAACCTCGACGAGGCCACCCGCGACGAGATCGTCGACCTCCTCGAAGGGCTCTGGAAGGAGCAGGGGCTGACCGTCATCCTGGTCACCCACGACTCCGTCGTCGCCCGCCGTGCGCAACGCCGCCTGCGCATCGCGGCCGGGAAGGTCACCGAGGTGGCCTGAGCCCCGCGACCTCGCCGGGCGCTCCGGCACCGAGGGCGGGCACGCGCGGCACGACCGTCGCGCGTGCCAGCCCCCGTGGTCGGCGCGCGGCCGACGGCTGGCACGTCGTCGGAGCAGCGCAGATCAGAACGGCGGAGGCCCCGGGTCGGGCGGCTCTACGTCCGGCGTTCCCATACCCGGCGGCTCCAGATCCGACCGTTCCCGGTCTTCCGGCTTCGACAGCCCGGCGCGTGCCGGTCCAAGGCTCGGTCGCCCGAGGCTCGGCGGTCCCGGGTCACGCAGGGCCCGGTCGCCGGCGGTGGGGTCACCGGCGTGCAGGTCGTCGACCGCGACGCGGTCGTGATGGACGCGTCCGGTGGGTGAGGTCCAGGTCAGAGTGCCGTCGTGGCGAACCACCCGCCACCGCGTCTGGTGCTTCATGACGTGATGGCGACGGCACAGGTGAGCCAGGTTGTCCGCGGTGGTGCGCCCGCCGTCGGCCCATGCGGTGACGTGGTCGACGTCGCACGCGGCGGCCTTGCGGGTGCAGCCGGGGAAGCGGCACACCCGGTCGCGCGCCCGCAGGAGGGTGCGCAGCGCGGCGGGGACGGTGTAGGTGCCGGGGTCGGTCGCCAGCACGCGCCCGTCGACGGGGTCGACGAGCAGGCGCCGCAGGGAACGGGCGTTCGCGGTCAGTCGGGCGGCGGTGTCGGCATCGACGGGGCCGTACCCGTCGAGGTCGGCCGGCGCGTCGCCACCGAGCAGGGCGGACACGGGAACCGTCACGTGCACGGTCGGGGTGATGCGCCGCGCGAGCTCGGCCAGACCGGGCATCGGACCCAGGACGCCGGCGCCGGACTCCCCCGCCACGCCCTCGGTGGCTCCCTGCCCGTCAAGGCCGGTGGCCCCGGCGGCCCTGGCGGCCTTTCCGGTGGCTCCGGGCCGGTCGAGCCCGGCAACCCCTGCTGCCTTCCCTGCGGATCCGGACCGGTCGACCCCGGCGATTCCGGCGCCGTCGACGCCGGCGATCAGCAGGGCGACGAATGTGTCGGCGCGCAGCTGGTCCAGCGTCCGCCAATCGCCGATGGCTCTGCCCGAGACGTTGCCGAGGCCGCCGCCGGTCACGCCCCCTGCGCGCTTGAGCTCGCGGGCGGCGCGGGTGAGACGGTCGTGGATCGCGTGCGCGAACGCGGCCGGCACGTGCGCAGTGAGCCAGGCCATGCCGTCCTTGCCGGGATCGACGTAGACGGCACGCTTCTCGGCCGCGGCCCGGTGCCGCTCCGCCACCGGCCGGGGGTGGGCCAGGTCGCGCGCCCGCCGAAGCCGCTTGCGCAGCTGCGTGAGGGTCGCCTCCGCAGCGGCAGGCAGCACCGCGGCCTGCACGCGGGCGCGGGCCTCGCCGCCGTCGTCGCACCGGCCGGGCAGGTCGGCCAGGACGTCCGCGATCGCCCGGGCGTGCGCGGCGGAGAACCCGCCCCGGCACAGCTCGACCAGCGTCGACGTGACCGGCCGCGACCCCTCGTCGGCGCCAGGGTGCTCGGCGGCCCCGCACAGCTCCACGGCCAGGTCGCTGGCCTCGGTCAGGGTGCGAGCCGTGTCGACCAGGAGGGAGGCCTGCTCCTCCGACAGCCGCAGCGCGGTGCCCAGGTCTGCGGTGAACGCCCTCTCCGCGAGGTCGTGGCGCCGCACCGCAGAGGCACGACGCAGCTCAGGGTCCGAGTCGTCCAGCAGCGCGGCCTCGCATCGGGCCGCCGCGCGCCGGGCCCGCTCCACCGCGAGCAGCTTGCGGCCCTCCAGCGCGTCGATCCGCTCCTGGATCGCGACCACGTCGTCGATCGCCGCCGACACGTCAAGCACCGTCGGTGCCGGCCCGGGGTCCACCAAGCGTGCGACATCGCCAGGCCCGAGCTCACCGCCCGTCCTCCCGCCGTCGGGGACCCGACCGCTCCCGGGCAACGCCGCGCGCGGGAACGGCGCGGGCGCGAACGACTCCGGCACGCCCTCCGCGCCGTCGTCGCCGCGCCCCGCTCCATCGTCGAACATGTGTACGATTTTATCGGTGAGCGCGAGCCGAAACAAGGGGCATGACGGGGATGTGGACAAGACGTCGACACTGGTCACAGGACTATTGGCCCACCCCGCAGCCGCCGGGCCGAGGCCGCACGGCCTTCGTCAGGACACGCCTCGAGTCCGCTCGAACACCTCGGGCAGCACGGCGACGAACTCGTCGAAGTGGCTGTACCAGACGGAGTGCGCGGCGCCGCGGATGCTGCGCACGTCGACACCGCGCCGCGCCAGACGACGCACGTCGTCGTCGCCGACGAATGCGCTCGGGTCGGCCCGCACGACGATCGACCCGGGCGCCGGATCCCATGCCCCACCAGGACCGGCGGCGACGGAGGCGGCCGTGGCGGCGTCGAACCGCTCCGCGGCCACGCCCTCGACGACGCAGTCCCGTTCGCTGTACTGCGGACGCGTCGCCCGCAGCCGGTCAACGGTCCGCTCCCGGCGGTCCCGCTCGTACGACGCCGTCACCTCCGCATGGTCCAGCCCGCCCGCGAGCGCGAACGCCGCATCCACGTAGACGGCGCGACCCGGATCGATCCGTGCGGCCGCGGCCGCGAGCACCAGCCCGCCGTACGAATGCCCTATCGCCAGCGCCGCCCCCTGCGGGGCGAGGTGCTCGACCGTCTCGGCGACGGCGTCGGCGGCCCGCTCCACCGTCAGCCCCGGGTCGCGCGGCGACCGCCCGTGCCCGGGCAGGTCGAGCGCGAGCACGCGGTAGCCCCTCGCCACGAGCAGCGGGACGACCCGCCACCAGCTCTCGGCCGAGCCCAAGTGGCCGTGCACGAGCACCGCGACCTCGTGCGCCTCCCCCAGGTCCTCGGCATGCAGCAGCATCGGGCCATCCAAGCAGCTCTGCGACTCCTGGCTAGGCTCGGCCCATGGCAGCGGTCAGGACGGCCGACCTGCTGGCCGGGCTGTCCCGGCAGGCCGACCTGGGTTTCGGGCTCCCGATCGGGACGGCGGGGCGCTCGTGCGTCCTGGCAAGCAGGCTCGCGCTGGCATGCGGTCTCGGCCCCGACGACGTTCGGTCGGCGTACTACACGGCTCTGCTGCACCACGTCGGCTGCGTCGGTTTCGCGCGTGAGACCGCACGGCTGTTCGGCGACGACCTGGTGGTCAACGCGGCCGCCGGCCGCACCGACACCGCGTCGGCTCGGGACGTCCTCACGACCTTCGTCCCGACGCTCGCGCGGGGCCTCCCCGGGGCCGCGGCGAGGGCCGCCCTCGTCGCGATCACGCGCGGCGCCCGCTGGGGCGACGCGTACACGACCGCGGCCTGCGAGGTGGGGCGCGAGTCGGCGTGGCGGCTGGGGCTGCCCGACGACGTCGCGGCGAGCCTGTTCCACGTGTACGACCTGTGGCGCGGCGAGCGTCGGGCGGGCCGCCCCGGCGGGGACGACATCCCCGTCGGCGCGCGCATCGCCCGGTTGACCGGCGTCGCCGCGCTGTTCGAGTCGATCGGCGGCGCCGACCTCGCCGTCCGGGCGGTGCGCCGGCGGGCGGGCGGCATGCTCGACCCCGCGCTCGCGGCCCGATTCGACGGCGCTGCGGCGGGGTGGTTCGCCGACCTCGCCACCGCGGACCTCCGCCGCGCGGCCCTCGCGGCCGAGCCGGAGCCGCACGTGACGGCGTCCGACCTGCGACCGGTCGCCCGCGTCTTCGGCGACCTCGCCGATCTGAAGAGCACGTACCTGGCGGGCCACTCCCGCGCGGTCGCGGCGCTGGCTCGCGACGCCTCCGTGCGGCTCGGGCTCCCGGACGCGACGACGGCGGGCCTGGAGCTCGCCGGGCTCCTGCACGACGTCGGCCGCGTCGGGGTGTCGGGCGCCATCTGGGACAAGACCGCCCCGCTGGACGACGACGAGTGGGAGCAGGTGCGCCTGCACCCCTACTACACCGAGCGCATCCTGGCCGGGTCCGCCGAGCTGTCCCGGCTCGCCGGCCTCGCCGGGCGCCACCACGAGCGCCTGGACGGCAGCGGGTTCCACCGCGGGTGCTCCGCCGACGACCAGCCGACGGCGGCGCGCGTCCTGGCGGTCTCCGACCGGTACCGGTCGCTCACCGAGGCCCGGCCGCACCGGCCGGCGCTGGACCCCGACCAGGCCGCCCACCGCGTGCTCGACGAGGCTCGCCGCGGCCGGCTCGACGCCGACGCCGCGCGGGCGATGCTCGCCGCGGCCGGCCGTCCCGTGCCGGCGTCCCTCCGTCCACCCCACCCGAACGGGCTCACCGGCCGGGAGGTCGAGGTCCTCCGCCTGGTCGCGCAGGGCTGCAGCAACGCCGAGGTCGCCCGCCGGCTCGTCATCTCCCGGCGCACCGCCGAGCACCACGTGCAGCACGTCTACGCGAAGATCGGCACGTCCAGCCGCGCGGCGGCCGCGCTGTTCGCCGTCGAGCACCACCTGCTGCGCTGAGGCCCGCCCCAAGATGGGCAGCACTACCGATGCGGCGACGGCGCGCGCCCGGCGACGCTGGTGCTCCCGAAGGATCCCGCGAAGGAGCATCCGATGACGACCGCGACCCAGCCCGACCTCGTCCGCGCGACCTCCCCGGACGGCACGCGGATCGCGGTGTTCGTCTCCGGCCGCGGGCGCCCGCTCGTCCTCGTGCCCGGCACGACGTCCGACCACACCACCTGGCGTCTCGTGGCCCCGCTGCTCGCTGACCACGTCGCCGTGCACGCCGTCGACCGGCGCGGCCGCGGTCTCAGCGGCGACGCCGGGGCCTACTCGCTCCCGGCGGAGCACGACGACGTCGCCGCCGTCGTCGACGCGGCGGCCGCCGCATGGGGAGGGCCGGTGGACCTGCTGGGACACTCCTACGGCGGCAACGTCGCGTTCGGCGCGGCCCTGCGCACCGGAAACGTGCGCCGCCTCCTGCTGTACGAGGGGTGGCCGGTGCCGGACGTCGCGCACCGCCGCTACCCGCCCGAGCTGCTGGCGCGGCTCGACACCCTGCTCGCGGCCGGGCGGCCCGAGGCGATGCTCGAGCTGTTCTGCCGCGAGATCGCGATGATGACGCCGGCCGAGGTCGCAGCGATCAAGGCCGCGCCGACCTGGTCCGCCCGGGTCGCCGCCGCGCCCACCGTGCCACGGGAGGTGTGGGCCTTCGGCGAGCACGCGTTCGACCCCGCCGACGCCGCGCGGATCCGCGTCCCTGTCCTGCTGCTCGTGGGCGGCGAGAGTCCCGCCGAGATCGCGGCCGACCCCGAGGTCGTCGCCGCCGCCCTCCCGGACGCGCGCATCCGCGTCCTGCCCGGTCAGGCGCACGTCGCGCACCTGACCGCGCCGGAGGTCCTGGCCGCGGAGGTCCTGGCGTTCCTCGCCGACCAGGTCAGTCGTCGAGACTTCCCATCGTCAGGTTGAGCGTCGTCCCGGTCAGGCCGCTCGCCCGGTCCGACGCGGCGAACGCGGCGACCTCCGCCATCTCGGCGAGCGTCATGAGCCGCCGGGGGTGGGTCCTGCTCGCAAGCTGCTCCTGCCAGGCCTCCCAGGTGAGGCCCGTCGCCGCGGCGCGCGGCTCGAACGCCTCCCGGATGGTGCTCGACTCCGGCATCGCCTGCGGACGGAGCCCGACCACGCGGATGCCGTGGGGCGCGAGCTCGGCCGACAGACCCCGGGTGAGCGCCTCCTTGGCGGCCTGCGCCGGGCCGTACCCGCCTACCAGCGAGGTGCCGGTGCGCCCCAGCAGCGCGGTGACGGTCATGATGACGCCCGACCCCTGCGGCAGCATCCGGCGCGCCGCGAGCCGGGCCGTGAGGAAGTACGACGTCGCGTAGTCGGCCACGGGCCCCGAGAACCGCTCGGCCTCGAGGTCGACGAGCGGGACGCCGACGACGGTCTGGTCCGGGATGCCGACGGCGTTGAACGACACGTCGAGCCGTCCCGACGCCTCGACCACCGACCGCAGGTGCGCATCGACGGCCTCCTCGTCGAGCGCGTCGACCACGGCCACCTCCGCGACCCCGCCGCGGGCGACGACGTCCCGTGCCACGTCCTCCATCGGCAGGCGTCGACGCCCGGCGAGGTGGACGTGCGCGCCCTCGCGCGCAAACGCGCGGGCGACCGCCCCGCCGATGGAGCCGCCGGCCCCGTAGACCACTGCGATCCTGTCCTCCAGCAACATGGTGCCCTCTCCTTCCGGGCGCCTCGGCACCCGACTCGTGCAACCGACGGCCCGGAACGGCCGGCATTCCGTACCGACACCGCAGGACGGCGAAAGTGGGCAACCCGTCCCTACACTCGGGAGCGACGGGCGACGGGCGCGGAGACGGGGCGCGGGATGGACGACGTGGCCGACCTGCTCGCGCGAGCAGGCGCAGGAGACGATGACGCCTTCGGCGCGCTGTGCGAGCCCTACCGGCGCGAGCTGCTGGTCCACTGCTATCGCATGCTCGGTTCGCCGGAGGACGCCGAGGACGCGCTGCAAGAGACGCTCGTCGCGGCCTGGCAGGGCCTCGCGGACTTCGAGCAGCGCGCGTCCGTCCGCACCTGGCTCTACCGGATCGCCACCCGCCGGTGCCTCAACGCCCTCCGGGCAGCACGCCGGCGCCCGGCCAAGGCGTGGGACGTGCCCGGCGTCGACCCTCCCGAGCCGACCCGCCACGGCGAGGCCGTGTGGCTCAGGCCGCTCCCCGACGCTCTCCTGGCCGGGGCGCCGGGCGAGCCGCCGGGGCCGGAGGCGCGGTACGAACGCCGGGAGTCCACGTCGCTCGCGTTCGTCACGGCGCTCCAGCTGCTCCCCCCGCGCCAGCTCGCCGTGCTGGTGCTGCGCGACGTCGTCGGGTATCCCGCCCGCGAGGTGGCCGCCATCACGGGGACGACGGTCGGTTCGGTGACGAGCGCGCTCCGGCACGCCCGCGCGACGCTGCGCCGTCGCGCGCACCTGCACGACCCGCCGCCGGCGCCCCGCTCGGCCGCCGAGGCGGCCGTCGTCGACCGGTTCGTCCGCGCCTACGAGTCGGCCGACCTCGAGGCGCTCGTCACGCTGCTGACGGACGACGTCGTCGCGGCGATGCCACCGATGCCGTTCGAGTACGTCGGCCGCGAGGCGGTGGCCGCGCTCTTCGAGGCGATCTTCCGCGCAGGACGCCGGTTCGACCTCGTAGGCACCCGTGCGAACGGCCAGCCGGCGTTCGCCGCGTACCTTCGCGCGCCCGGCGGGGGCGGGCGGCCGGCCACCGGACTCATCGTCCTGGGCCTGACGGCCGAACGGGTCGGGGCCGTGACGCGGTTCGACGCCGACGTGCTGCCCGCGTTCGGGCTGCCTCCCGGCCTGCCGCACGCGCCCTCGGCGCCCGCGCCGTAGACGCCGGCGACCGGCGGCCGCCGACGGCGCCCGGGTCACCGCTCCGCGAGCGCCTCCAGCTCCCGGCGCACGTGCGCCATCGACGGCCGCGCGGCGGGGTCGAACGCCGACATCGCCGTCACGAGGTCGCCGAGCCGGGCCGGCACGCGCCGCCGTCGCGAGAGCGGGACCGGCGCCTCGAGCGGGCCGTGGCCCTCGCGGTACCGCCCGTCGTCGCCCACGGGGTACGGGTCGTCGTCGGCGGCGGCCTCGAGCAGCAGCAGGCCCAGTCCCCAGACGTCGGTCGCGGGCGAGACCTGCTCGCGCCGCGCCTGCTCCGGCGAGACGTACCCCGGCGTGCCCCGCGCCGACCGCCAGACCCTCGGCGGCCCGGCGAGCGACAGGTCGATGAGCCGCGCGAGCCCCTGGGCGTTGACGGCGTTGGCCGGCTTGAGGTCGCCGTGCACGATGCCGCGGGAGTGCAGGTAGACCAGCGCGGAGGCGAGCTGGCGCCCCAGCTCGGCGACGTCGCGCACCGCGAGCGCACCGTTCTCGTCGAAGAGATGGTCCAGCGTCTGCCCGGTGAGCGTCTCGAGCACCACGGTGGGGCGGTCGACCTGCGGCACCTCGTACGCCCGCACGATGTGCGGGTGCGTGAGCGTCAGCAGCATCCGGCCCTCACGCAGCAGGCGTCGCCCGGCCTCCGCCGCCGCGCCCGGGCGGGTGCGCTTCACGACGACCGGGCAGGCCCGCTCGTCGCTCCACGCGTCGTAGACGTCGAACGACGTGCCGCGGTGCACGAGCCGGCGCAGCCGGTACCCCGGCACGGCGGGGGCGCTCATCGGGCCACCCCCGTCGTCGACCCGGCACCCTGGGCCCCGCCCGGTGCCGCGGCAGCCGACCCGGCCGGCGAAGGGTCCGGAGACGCGTCCGGCGAAGAGGCCGGCGAGGGCACGACCGTGCCGCGCTCGATCGTCACGACCTCGTCCGCCTCGGCGAGCACGGCGGGGTCGTGGCTGGCGACCACGACGCTACGGTCGTCGGCCAGCCGCCGCAGCGTGGCGAGCAGCCGCTGGGCGGCGGCCGCGTCCAGGCCGGTCGTGGGCTCGTCGAGCACGAGCACGCGCGAGTCCACCAGGAGCGCCCGGGCGAGCGCGATGCGCTGCCGCTGGCCCCCGCTGAGCGAGCGCCCGCGCTGCCCCAGCCGCGCGTCGAGTCCCGCGGGGAGCGCCCGCACGGCGTCGTCGAGACCCGCCATCGCGAGCGCCTCCCATACCTCGTCGTCGGTCGCTCCCGGCCGGGAGAAGGTGACGTTGTCGCGGACGCTGGCGTCGAGCACGGGGGCCTCCTGGAGGAGCACGGTGATGTTCTCGCGGACGGTCTGCAGGCGCAGGTCGCGCAGGTCCACGCCGTCGAGCGTGACGCTGCCGGTGGGCGTGTCCGACAGCCGCCCGAGCAGGCGCACGAGCGTCGACTTGCCGCTGCCGCTCGCGCCGGCGAGCGCGACCATGCGCCCCGGGACGAGGGTGAGGTTGACGCCCGTCAGGGCCGGCGCCGCGGCCCCGTGGTAGGTGAAGGACGCGTCGTTGACGCGCACCCGCCCCTCGACGTCGTCGAGGGCGACGGGGTCGGCCGGCTCGGCGAGCCCGGTCGGCAGGTCGAGCACCTCGAGCACGCGCTCGGTGCCGGCGACGGCCGACGCGACGGACACGACCAGGTCGCCCAGCTCCCGCATCGGGCGCACGAGCTGGGACAGGTAGGTGAGGAAGACCAGCAGGCCACCGAGGGTGAGCCGCCCCTCGGCGAGCGCCCAGATGCCCAGCCCGATGACGGCCAGCAGGCCGGCGAGCTCGAGCAGGTCGACGACGATCGGGTAGGTGGCCCGCAGGCGGGCGGCGCCGAGCTCGGCGGCCACGACGGCGCGCCCCTCGCGCTCGAACTTCTCCTGCTCCTCGCGCTCGCGCCCGTGCACCTGCACGAGGCTCAGCGCGGCGAGGCTCTCCTCCGCGACGGCCGTCATCGAGCCGGTGCGGCGCCGCTTCTCCTTGGCGACCTTCTTGAACCGGCGGGCGAAGCGGTCCGACGCCCACCAGAACAGCGGCGCGACGACGAACGCGACGAGCGCGAGCTGCCAGTCGAGGAGCATCATCGCGCCGCCGTACAGCAGCAGGCGCGCCAGCGCCCCGGCGCCGTCGACCGCGCCGAGCAGCAGCGTCTCGACGGACCGGACGTCGCGCGTGAGGCGGGTGAGGACGTCGCCCGCGCGCTGCTGGTCGGCGACGTCGGACGGGACCTTGTGCAGGTGGGCGAGGACGCGGCGGCGCAGGTCGAGGGAGACGTGCTCGCTCAGCCAGGCGGACGCGACCTCGTCGACCCAGCTCAGCAGGCCGCTGAGCAGGGCGAGGGCGACGTAGAGCCCGGCGATCGCCAGCAGCGGGCTCACGTCCACGGGCACCAGGACGTCGTCGACGACGCGCTGGAAGAGCCAGATCTCGACGGTCTCGATGCCTGCCACCGCGACGGTGAGCAGGACGAGGAGCGTGAGGACGGGTCCGCGACCGGACAGCTCCGGCCGGAGCCGGCGCAGCACGTCGCGGAACGGCACGGTCGGCGCGTCGGCGATCAGGCCGGTGCCCTCGGCCCGCGGCCGGACGAGCGAGTCGAGGCGCGCGCGCAGCGCCCGCACCGCGGTGCCCGGACGGCGCGCGCCAGAGCGCCCCGGCCGCACGCGGCGGCCGGGACGCTCGGGCGTGTCTGCAGACATGACGGGCCGTCGTCAGCTCGAGCTGCGGTTGCGACGACGACGGTTGCGGTTGCGACGGCGGTTGCGACGGCGACGACGCCTCACCTTCGACGAGTCGCTGCTGTTGTTCTTCGCCCGACGCTTGGCGGGCGTCACCGCCGTGAACAGACCGGAGCGTGCCATGGGATTCCCCTCCTCATGTCCGGTCAGACCCTGTGCCTGACCATGGCCCTGACTCTGCGGGCCCTCTCTGAGGGGTGTGTGAGGTCCCTGTGAGACGTCTCTCACCTGACGTTCACCTGGCGTTCGCACGACCAGGCGCACGACCAGGCGCACGACCAGGCGCACGACCAGCCGCAGGCCTGTGCGAGCGGGTGATTGACGACCCGACGACTGTCCCCGGTCGGCCGCGGTTCCTAGAGTCGACGGTATGAGCCACGGGCTGGGCACGGCACGGGCGTCCGCAGAGCTCGACCGGCGTCTCCTCGAGGCCAGGCTCACGGTGCCCCGCCCGCGCGCGGGGACGGTGAGCCGCGCCGCCCTGATCGACGCGACCCGGGCCAGCCTGCGCCGGGTCGTCGCCGTGACCGCGCCGGCCGGCTACGGCAAGTCGACGCTGCTGGCGCAGTGGGCGGCGCAGGACGACCGACCGGTCGCGTGGGTGTCGCTCGACCGGCTCGACGACAACCCGCAGCACCTGCTCATCGCGCTCGCCACCGCGTGCGCGCCGTTCCTGCCCGGGCAGCCGGACCTGATTCCGGCCATGACCGGACCGGACGTCTCGGTGCTCGGCCGCGGGGCGCCCCGGCTGGCGTCGGCGCTGCGCTCCAGCGCCCTGCCGTTCCTCCTCCTGCTGGACGACCTGCACGTGGTCCGTTCCCCCGCCTGCCACGACGCGCTCGGCCTCGTGATCGCCGGCATCCCGGCCGGGTCGCAGCTCGTCGCCGCAAGCCGTGCCGAGCAGCCGCACGTGCCGCGGCTGCGCGCGTCGGACGACGTCGTCGAGATCGGCGCGCGCGACCTCGCGCTCGACGTCGCCGGCACCGAGCGGGTGTTCGCGGCCTCGCACGTCCCCGTCACGCGGGAGGTCGCCGCCGCGGTGACGGCGCGGACGGAGGGCTGGCCCGCGGGGGTGTACCTGGCGTCGCTCGTCGCCCGGCACGGCGGCGGCCCGCCGGACGTGCCGGTCACGGGCGCCGACCCCTACATCGCCGACTACCTGCAGCGCGAGACGTTCCGGCGGCTGCCCGCGGCGACGCGGCGGTTCCTGCGCCGCACCTCCGTGCTGGAGATCCTGTCCGCGCCGCTGTGCGACGCCGTCGTCGACGACGGCACGGCGCAGCGCGACGGCACGGCACAGCGGCTGCTGCGCCGGCTCGAGGCGTCGAGCATGTTCCTCGTGCCCCTCGACCGGCGGCGCGAGCTGTACCGGTACCACGCCCTCTTCCGGGAGTTCCTGCTCGGCGAGCTGGCCGACGCCGAGCCTGGGCTCGCCGACACTTTGCGGGTCCGCGCGGCCGACTGGTTCGAGGCCCACGGCTCCCCCGAGCAGGCGGTCGAGCACCTGCTCCCCACGCCCGAGCACGACCGCTGCGTCCGCCTCGTCACGGGGATCGTCATGACGGCCTTCCAGGCGGGCCGCATCGCGACCGTCGAGCGGTGGCTGCGGGCGCTGGGCGACGACACCGTCGCCGGCTACCCGCCGCTCGCGGTGCTCGCCGGCTATGTCGCGGTGTACGAGGGGCGGGCACTTGACGCGGAACGCTGGGGCGCCGTGGCGGACGCTGCGTCGCACGACGGCGAGACGGCGGACGGGACCGCCTCGTTCGACTCCGCGCGCGCCATGTACCGCGCGCTGCGCTGCCCCGACGGTCCGCAGCGGATGATCGACGACTCCCGCCGCGCTCTCGCCGAGGAGCCGGGGTGGGGCGGGTGGCGCGACACGGCGCTCGCCCTCGCGGGCGACGCGCTGCTGCTCACCGGCGACGTCGCGGGCGCGACGCGGCACCTGGAGGAGGCCGTCGCCGCGGCGCTCGCCGTCGGGAACGGAGACACCCTCGTGTACGCCGCGGCACTGCTCGCGCAGCTCGACATGGACCACGACCGCTGGGACGACGCGGTCGGGCGCGTCGCGCTCGCCCTGGACACCGTGCGCGAGCACCGGATGGACGACTACCCGACCAGCGCCCTCGGCTATGCGGCCGCCGCCCGCCTCGCGCTCCACCTGGGGGACGTGGACGAGGCGCACCGGCGACTGACGCAGGGGATGCGGGCGCGGGTGTTCTGCACCTACGCCTTCCCCACCCTCGCCGTCCGGGTGCGCCTCCAGCTCGCGCGCGCGAGCTGGTCGACGGGCGACGTCTCGACCGTCCGGCACCTCCTCCGCGAGGTCGACGACGTCCTGCTGCACCGCCCCACGCTGGGGGCGCTGGTCGACGAGGCGCACGACCTCCGCGCCGCGGTGGGTGCGGGAGCACGCCTCGGGGTGCCCGGCAGCCCCGGAGCACCCCTCACGCCCGCCGAGCTGCGGCTCCTGCCCTACCTGCAGACGCACCTGACGATCCGGGAGATCGCGGAGCGCCTGTTCGTCACCCGAAACACGGCCAGCTCCCAGGTCGGGTCGATCTACCGCAAGCTCGGGGTCGCCTCACGAAGCGGCGCCGTCGACCGCGCCACCGCGATGGGCCTGCTCGGCTCGTGAGGGCTCGGGACCCTCGCAAACCTCAGCCCGGCGAGTCCGCGCCGAACGGGTCGTGCCCCAGCGCCAGCGCCAGCTTGGGCGCCGCCGCCACGACACCGGGCAGGCCGACGATCGGCACGACCGCGGCGAGCACGTCGACGATCTCGGCCGTCGTCGCGCCCGCGCTGACGGCCTCGTCCACCAGGCTCCCGTACGTGGGCTCGGCCCCGCCCACCGCGACGAGCGCGGCGAGTCGGGCGACCGCGACCGTCCTGGCGTCGAGCGCGGTCGGCTCGACCTGCTGGTCGACGTCGAGGCTCGGGTCGTTCACGGCGAAGCGCCGCAGTCGGTCGACGTAGTCCACAGGTCCGCCTCTCCGCGTCGGGACGACCGTCCCACCCATTGACGCGCACCGGCGGGCCGGGCCGCATCACCCCGATCGCGTGAAGCCGGGTCCGCCGACCGTGCGGGGCAACTTCACGCACTCTGCGTGACGACGCGGGGCGGTCCGGCGGCACAGGCTGCGGTCAGGGCCGCGACGCACACGGCCCCTACCTGCAAGGAGGGCAGTCGCGTGGACAGCTTCATGGACTGGTTCTGGCTCATGCTCTGGTGGTTCGCGTTCGTCATGTACCTCATGGTGCTGTTCCACATCATCGGCGACCTGTTCCGGGACCACGAGCTGAACGGCTGGTGGAAGGCCCTCTGGATCGTCGTGCTCATCGCCGTCCCGTTCCTGTCGGCGCTGGTCTACCTCATCGCCCGCGGCCGCGGGATGGCCCAGCGGCAGGCGGCAGGCGCGCGCGCAGCCCGCGCCGAGACCGACGCCTACATCCGCGCCACCGCCGGCGGGACGTCGGCCGCGTCGCAGATCACGGAGGCCAAGTCCCTGTACGACGCAGGCGTGATCGACGACCAGGAGTTCGCCGCCCTCAAGGCGAAGGCGCTGGGCTGACGGGTGAAGGCGCCGGGCTGACGGGCGGGCGGGCCATCAGCTCGAGGAGCGCCACGACCGCACCCGCGATGACGGCGGTGCCGATCACGAGGCCCGCCGTGGGGTTTGCCGCGAGCAGCAGGACCAGGGCGGCGACCGCGATCACCACGCCGCGGGCGAAGCCGCGGTGCTGCCCGAGCCACGAGCCCACCGGCCCGGTCGACCAGCCCCGGCGCTCGCCCCAGGCGCGTGCCCGGGTGAGCCCGCCGGCGGCTCCGGAGCGCAGGCTGCGCGCGGACGCGCTCTCCCCGCCCAGCTAGGCCGCCAGCGCGACGACCAGGCCGAGCACGCCGACCGTCCGCAGGGTGACCCGCAGGGGCTGCGACGTAGCGGTCGGTGTCGGTCAGCTGGCCCTTCGCCCAGGCCGCGATCGCGCCCGCCGGCGCCAGCAGCGTGCCCAGCACGACGAGGGCGACGGCGGTCGTGCTCCGCCACCGGTGCCCGGCGGGCGGCGGCCCGCCCGGCGCTGGCCCGGCCGGCCCGGGTCCTCTCCCGGCGCCGTCGGTCCCCTCCTCGAGGCGGCGACGGAGGTCCGCGTTCTCCCGCTCGAGCTCGGCGATCCGCGCCGCGACGACGGACGGGTCGGCCGTCGGTCCGGGCTCGTGGGCGCGGGTCGACTCGTCCATGAGCACCTCCACCTCCCAGCCCACGAGGGGCCATCTCGACGCTAGGGACCGCGTCGACACGTCGCATCACCCAGAAGAGGTGACGGGCTCCTCCTCCGCGCGCTCCGCGACCAGCGCCGCGAGCGCCGTGGCCGTCTTGGTCTCCTGAGGCGCTCCGAGGTCGATGCCGTGGCCGGCGAGAAGGACCTTCGTCTCCGCGGCAGCCTGGAACGCCGCATCGGGCGCCGCCTTCGTCGACAGCTCGAGGATCCGGGCGCCGCCCGGGAGCACCCACAGCTCGGCGACCATCCGCCGCCGATGACCCGGCGGCGAGAACCGGCACTTGAGCAGGTTCACGGGGCCGAGGACGGCCAGGTCGGCGAGGCGGACGCCCTCCGGCAGGCGCTCGTCCAGCACCGTGCGCTGCGTGCCGTCGAGCAGATCGGACAGGGTGCGCGAGCCGCCCAGCAGCTTCCTCACCTTCCCGTCCGGCACCTCAGCCGTCAGGGAGCACGAGCACGTGTAGCCGGCCGGCGACGCGTCCACCTCGACCTTGAAGCCGTCGCGGCCGCGCAGGTCCTCGGGCACGTCCGCCGGCAGCATCGGGCGCAGCTTCACGGTCAGGTCCCCGGGCTTGCGCTGGGTCCGGCGGGCGCGGACCACGACGCCCGCGGCGGAGAGCCGCAGGTCCGGGGTGTCGACGAACGCGACCTGCCGGACCACCGCGTCGAGGGGGTCGATGCCCAGGGCCCGCACGGCGGAGCGCTGGTCGTCGTCGGGGACGGTGAGCTTGAGCTCGACCGCGTCCACGTCGGGCAGGATCGCCAGCACGCCCGCGAGCTGCTCGGCGTCATACGTCGGGACGACTGCCATCAGGACCTCCTGGGAGTGCGGGTTCGCCGTCAGTGGTGCAGCGACAGCTTGAGGACGATCATCGCGACGCCCAGCAGCCCGGCCAGCGCGGTCGAGACGAGGCGGCGCGCGCCGGTCAGGCCGCTCGCGGTGCTCATGCGCCAGCCGACGACGACCAGGAGCGCGAGGTTGACGAGGAGGGCGACGTCCACCGCGAGCGCCGGCTCCACCTGCAGCAGCGCCTCGGCCAGGAGGACGAGGCCGGGGATCGCGCAGGCCGCGACCAGCGGCAGCCCGTCGGCCGCGATCTCCCGGCGCTCGTGCGGGGCGAGCGTGCGCCGCAGGTGCGTCCGGGCGGCGATCACGTGCGCGTAGGTCTCGGCGCACCAGTAGACGACGAGCGTGCCGGCGAGGAGGGCGGCGACCCGGAGCAGCCCCAGGTCCTCGGGCGCGGCGGCGAGGACCGAGCCGGTGATGACCAGCCCGTACAGGTACGCGGGCCCGCGCCGGTCCGCGCCCGACGCCGGGCCGGGGCCCTCCCGGTCGGGGGCCGGGTCACGCGGCGGGGGCTCGTCCGTCCGCACGCCGGCCTACTGCCTCGCCATCGCGACGCGAAGGCGCTCTTCCGGACTGACGAGGTGGTCGGCGTCGTGCCCGCCGACGTCGAGCTGGACCCAGCGGAGGCGACCGGTGAACCGGCTGGTGCGCGCGGTGTAGTCCGGGGAGACGGTCGTGCCGGACTCGTACCCGACGTCCGTCGTCTCGTCGGCGGAGAACACCAGCGGCTGGGTCGCCTCGACCCTGCCCGACCCGACGAGGGTGCCGTCGTGGTAGAGCGTGACGTCACCGCCCTTGCCGAACCCGCCGCCGTCGTACGCGAGCTCTGCCCGCAGCTGGTGGGTCCCGGTCGGGACCGGGTCGTCGGCCGTCACCCGGTACAGGTGGATGCCGAGCACGTTGTAGGCGAACGTGAGCCGGCCCTCGTGGACGTACACGCTCCACCCGCCGAACCGGCCGCCCTGGGCGATGACGACGCCGTGCGCGCCCGGGCCGGGCACCTCCACCTCCGTCGTCACCGAGAACGACCGGTTCTTCACGCTGACCACGCTGTTCTCGCTCAGCCGCCCCATGCCGGGGTAGAAGAGCTGGGACGACCCGCGCACCAGCGTCGGCCGGCCCGCCATCGTGGGCTCCAGCCGCTCGGACGTGCGGTCGTCCAGCGGCAGCACGTTGTACTTGGTGGCCTCGATGAGCCACAGCCGCTGGAGCCTCGCGAGCACGTCCGGCCGCTCGGCGGCGAGGTCGCGTGCCTGGCTGAAGTCCGTCGACCCGTCGTACAGCTCCCACACGTCGTCGTCGAACGCCGGCACCGTGCCCCCGACCATGACCCACGGCGTCCGGTGCTTGGTGACGGCGCTCCAGCCGCGGTGGTAGACGCCGCGGTTGCCGAACATCTCGAAGTACTGCAGGTCGTGCCGCTCCGGTGCGTCGGCATCGCCGAAGGCGTACAGCAGCGACGTCCCCTCCATCGGGGACTGCTGCACGCCGTTGACCATGACCGGCTCGGGCAGCCCCGCGGCCTCGAGCACGGTGGGCGCGACGTCGATGACGTGCGCGAACTGCGACCGCAGCCCGCCCCGCTCGGCGATCCCCCGCGGCCAGTGCACGATGGTCCCGTTGCAGGTGCCGCCCCAGTGGGAGGCGACCTGCTTGGTCCACTGGTACGGGGTGTCCATCGCCCACGCCCAGCCGACGGCGTAGTGGTTGTACGAGCTCGGCGACCCGAACTCGTCCATCTTGCTGCGCATGAACTCCGGCGTCTCGAGCGCGGCCATCCCGTTGAAGTTGGCCATCTCGTTGAACGCGCCCTGGACGGTGCCCTCCGCCGACGCCCCGTTGTCGCCGATGATGTAGAGGACGAGGGTGTCGTCCAGGACCTCCAGGTCCTCGAGCGTGTCGATCAGCCGGCCCACCTGCACGTCGGTGTGCTCCAGGAAGCCGGCGTACGTCTCCATCTCGCGGGCGAGCACGGGCAGCAGGTCGTCGGGCATGTCGTCCCACGCGGGGATCTCGTCGTGCCGCGGCGTGAGCTCGGCGTCCGCCGGCACGACGCCGAGCTCTTGCTGCCGGGCGAACGTCCGTTCCCGCTGGACGTCCCAGCCGTCGTCGAACGCGCCCCGGTACTTCTCGATCCACTCCGGCGCCACGTGGTGCGGGGCGTGCGCCGCCCCGGGCGCGAGGTACACGAAGAATGGCCGGTCGGGCATGAGCGCCTTCTGCTGGCGCACCCAGCCGCAGGCGTGGTCGAGGAGGTCCTCGGTGAGGTGGTAGCCCTCCTCCGCGGTGGCGGGGGGCTCGATCGGCGTCGTCCCGTCGTAGAGCGCGGGGTCCCACTGGTTGTTCTCGCCGCCGATGAAGCCGTAGAACGTCTCGAACCCGCCGCCGCCCGTGGGCCAGGCGTCGAACGGGCCCATGGGCGACGTCTGCCAGACCGGCACCTCGTGGCACTTGCCGAACTGGGCCGTCGAGTACCCGTTGAGCTTGAGCGTCAGCGGCAGCGGGGCCTTCGTGTTCGGGCGCAGCGAGCTGTTGCCGGGCGCCGACGTCGCCGTCTCGGTGATGCTGCCCATGCCGACGGAGTGGTGGTTGCGGCCCGTGAGCAGCGCCTGGCGGGTCGGGGCGCACAGCGCCGTGGTGTGGAACCGGTTGAGCCGCAGCCCACCCGCCGCGAGCCGCTCGGCCGTGGGCGTGCGGCACGGCCCGCCGAAAGCGCTGGCGGCCCCGAAGCCGACGTCGTCCAGCAGGATCACGACGACGTTCGGCGCGCCCTCGGGCGGCAGCAGCGGCTCGATCGGCGGGTAGGACGTGTCCGGGTCCTTGGCGTCGTAGGTCGTCAGGCCGGGCGCCGGCCGGTCCGGGACGGGCAGCATCGTGCGGGCGTGCGCGTAGGGTCGCATGGCGGCCTCCCCGGTCGGGTCAGAGACGAGTACGTCACCACGCTAGGAAGCGGGCCGCGGCGCCGCATCACCCAGACAGGGTGAGGCGGCGGCGCGGTCGCGGACGGTCAGGGCCGGCGCTGCGACCGCTCCGCGTCGTCGAGCACGGCCCGCGCGGCCGCGAGCCGGGCGATCGGCACCCGGTACGGGGAGCAGGACACGTAGTCCAGCCCGATCTCGTGGAAGAGGGCGATGGACGCCGGGTCGCCGCCGTGCTCGCCGCACACGCCCGTCTTCAGCCCCGGCGTGGTGTCCCGCCCCTTGCGGACGCCGATCCGCACGAGCTCGCCCACGCCGTCTCGGTCGATGCTCGCGAACGGGTTGGCCGGCACGACGCCGCCGTCGAGGTAGGCCTGCAGGAACGAGCCCTCCGCGTCGTCGCGGGAGATCCCGACCGCCGTCTGCGTGAGGTCGTTGGTGCCGAAGGAGAAGAAGTCGGCGTGCTCCGCGATCCGGTCGGCGACCAGCGCGGCGCGCGGCAGCTCGATCATCGTGCCGACGGCGTACGGCAGGCCGTCCGGCACCTCCTGCGCCATCTCGTCGGACCATGTCTCCTCGACGACGTCGCGCATCCGCCGCAGCTCCTCGGCGAACCCGACGAGCGGCACCATGATCTCCACGCGCGGGTCAAGCCCCCGCGCCCGGACGGCACGGGCCGCGCGGGCGACGGCCCGCACCTGCATCTGCGCGATCTCGGGGTACAGCAGCGCGAGCCGCACCCCGCGGGTGCCGAGCATCGGGTTGGTCTCGCTGAGCCGCTTGACGTGCGCGAGCAGTGCGCGGGCGTCGTCGAGCTCCTGGCCGGCCGAGTGGCCCGCGGTCCCCGCGTCCTCCAGGCGCTGCACCAGCACGGACTGCTCCACGAGGTCCGGGAGGAACTCGTGGAGCGGCGGGTCGATGAGCCGGATCGTCACCGGCAGCCCGCTCATCGCGGCGAAGATCTCCTCGAAGTCCGCCTGCTGCATGGGGAGCAGCCGCTCGAGCGCCGTGGCCCGCTCGTCGGGGCTCTCCGCAAGGATCATCGCCTGCACGACCGGCAGCCGGTCGGCGGCCATGAACATGTGCTCCGTGCGGCACAGCCCGATGCCCTCGGCCCCGAGCTCGAGCGCCTTGGCGGCGTCGGCGCCCGTGTCCGCGTTGGCGCGCACGCCCAGCCGGCGCACGTCGTCGGCCCACGACAGCACCTCGCGGAAGTCGTCGGTGATCTGCGGCGGTACCAGCGCCAGCGCCCCCGCGTACACCTCGCCGTTCGACCCGTCGATGGTGACGGTGTCGTCCTCCGAGAGCACGGTGTCCCCGACGGTGAACGTGCGGGCCTCGGCGTCGATGCGCAGGTCCCCGGCGCCCGCGACGCACGGCTTGCCCATCCCCCGTGCGACGACGGCGGCGTGCGACGTCATGCCGCCATGCGCGGTCAGCACCCCCTGCGCGGCGATGACGCCGTGGATGTCGTCCGGCGTCGTCTCCCAGCGCACGAGCACCACGGCCTCGCCCGCCTCGCCGCGGGCCGCCGCCGTGTCGGCGTCGAAGACGAGCGCGCCGACGCCCGCCCCGGGCGACGCGTTGAGCCCGCGGGTGAGCGGCTCCTGCCCGTGCTCGGGGTCCAGGCCCGGGTGCAGCAGCTGGTCGAGCTGGGCCGGCTCGATGCGGCGCAGCGCCGCCTCCCGGTCGATGACGCCCTCGGCCACCAGGTCGCGCGCGACCTTGAGCGCCGCCGCGGCGGTGCGCTTGCCGGTGCGGGTCTGCAACAGGTACAGCGTCCCGTCGTCGACGGTGAACTCGATGTCCTGCATGTCGCCGTAGTGCTGCTCGAGCCGCTGCATGGTGTCCAGCAGCTCGCGGTAGGCGTCCGGCAGCACCCGCTCCATCTCGTCGAGCGGGCGCGGGGTGCGGATCCCGGCGACGACGTCCTCGCCCTGCGCGTTGACGAGGAACTCGCCGTAGAGCTCCTTCGCCCCGGTCGACGGGTTGCGCGTGAAGCACACCCCGGTGGCGGAGCCCTCGCCGCGGTTGCCGAACACCATCTGCATGACGTTGACGGCCGTGCCGAGGTCGTCGGGGATGTCGTGCGCCCGGCGGTACACGCCCGCGCGCGGGGTGTCCCACGACGCGAAGACGGCCTGCACCGCACGGCGCAGCTGCTCGCGCGGGTCGGTCGGCAGCTCCTCGCCCGTGTGGTGCCGGGCGACGGCGCGGAAGGTGGTGACGAGCTCCCGCAGGTCGTCCACCGTCAGCCCGGTGTCCTCCCGGACGCCGCGGCGCCCCTTCAGCGCGGCGATCTCGTCGGCGAACGCGTGCGCCGGCACGCCCTCGACCACCTCGCCGTACATCTGCAGGAACCGGCGGTAGCAGTCCCACGCGAAGCGCGGGTTGCCCGACTCCTCGGCGAGCCCCGCCACGGAGTCGTCCGAGATCCCGAGGTTGAGGATCGTGTCCATCATCCCGGGCATGGAGACGACGGCCCCGGAGCGGACGGAGACGAGCAGCGGGCGCTCGGCCGCGCCCAGGCGTCGGCCGGTCCGCCGCTCGAAGGCGTCGAGATGCTCGAGGATCTCCTCCCACAGCCCCTCGGGCCAGGTGCCGCCCGCCTCCATGGCGGCCACGCAGGCCTGGGTCGTGACGGTGAACCCGTCGGGGACCGGCACGCCGATGCGGATCATCTCCGCGACGCCGGCGCCCTTGCCGCCGAGCAGCGGCTTCATCTCAGCGCTGCCCTCGGCGAGGTCGTAGACGAGTCGGTCCGTCCTGGGGGTGGTGGCCTGGCTCGTCATCGGTCGGTCGCCTCCGTCTCGGGGTCCTGCTCGGGGACTGTATGGGCGCGACGGCGCGCCGTCACCAGCTCGATGATCCGCCCCGCGGCCTCCTCCAGCGCGAGGGAGGTCGTGTCGAGGACGGGGCAGCCGAGCCGGCGCTGGACGCTGGAGATCTCGTCGAGCTCGTCGTAGATGCGCGCAAGGTCCGCGTACCCGCCGAGGCGGCCCGCGTCGTGGCCACCGGCGCCCATGAGGGCGACCCGCCGGCGGCGGATCGTCAGCAGCCGCTCCGGGTCGATCGTCAGGCCGACGACCTTCCACGCCGCGACCCGGGACAGCACGGGCGGCGGGGCGAGGCCCGCCACCAAGGGGATGTTCGCGGTGCGGTAGCCCAGGTAGCCGAGGTACATCGACAGCGGCGTCTTGCCGGTCCGGGAGGCACCGACCAGCACGACCTGCGCCTCCTCCAGGCTCGCGTCGGTGACGTGCCCGTCGTCGTGGGCGACGGCGAACTCCATCGCGTGGATGCGCTCGAAGTAGTCGGCGGCGAGCCCCACCGGCTGGACCAGCCGTGCCGGGGTGGCGCCCGTGCGCGCGGTGACGGCGTCCAGCGCCGGGGTCAGCAGGTCGGCGCACGGGATGCCGAGCTCGGCGCACCTGTCGAGGACCTGGGCGTGCAGCGTCTCGTCGACCACCGTGCAGAACACGACCGCCTCCGCGGGTTCGGCACGCAGCTGGTCCACGACGTCGTCCAGGCCCTCCTGGCTGTGCAGCCGGGGATGCCGCACGACGACGACGTCCTGCCCCGGGTACTGGGGCTGCACCGCGCGCGCCACCCGGGCGCCCGTGTCGCCGGTCGAGTCGGCGACCACGTGGATGACGACCCGCGCCGGCGCGTTCACCCGACCAGGCTAACCGCGTCGCCTCCCGGCGGATCGCCCGCGCCCGTCGCGCAGCGCCGAGGGCTCGTCCGGGGCACGATGGGGCGGTGGCGAGCATCCTCATGTCGGCGATGCCGTTCGCCGGGCACGTCGCACCCGTCGCCGCGGTCGCGCGCGAGCTCGTGCGACGCGGGCACGACGTCCGCGTGCACACGGGGAGCGCGTACGCGACGACGTTCGCCGACGCAGGGGCGACGCCCGTGCCGTGGCGACACGCGCGCGACTTCGACGAACGGGATCTCGCCGCCACCTTCCCGCGGCTGCGCGACCGCAAGGGCGCCCGGCAGATGATCGCCAACGTCCAGGCCCTCTTCCTCGGGACGGCGGCCGGCCAGTGCGCGGACCTGCACGACGAGTTCCGCCGTCGCCCCTGGGACCTGGTGGCCGCCGACTCCCTCGCGCTGGGCGCCCGGTTCGCGGCCGAGCTCTCGCGGCGCCCCCGCGTCGCGCTCAGCGTCGTGCCCCTGGCGATCCCCGACCGCGACGCGCCGCCGCCGTTCCTCGGCCTCGACCCGCTGCCGGGGCCGGTCGGGCGCCTGCGCGACGCCGCGCTGTGGGGTGCGCTCGAGGTCGCGACCACGCCGCTGCGCCGCGCCTACGGCCGCGCGCGACGCGACGCCGGGCTCGGCCCCACGCCCGAGCGGCTGGACGAGGTGTGGCTGGGTGGCGACGACGTCGTGGCGAGCGGCGTACCGGCCCTCGACCGGCGGGAGTCGTGGCCCGGGCTCGCGCGGTTCGTCGGCGACATCGCATGGGAGCCGGGCGGCGCCGTGTCGCCCCGACCTGCCCGCCTGCCGGACTGGTGGCACGACGTGCGCACGGCCGAGGTCCCGGTGGTGCACGTGACCCAGGGGACCTACAACGTCGACCCGCACGACCTCATCCTGCCGTCGGTCGAGGCGCTGGCGGGGCGTGATGTCCTCACCGTCGTCGGCCTCGCTCCCCGGACCCCGCCGCTTCCCGGCCCGCTGCCCGCGAATGCGCGCGTGGCGACGATGCTGCCGTACGACGAGCTGCTGCCGCGCACCGCCGTCGTCGTGACCAACGGTGGCTGGGGCGGTGTGCTCGCGGCGCTGCGGCACGGCGTCCCGCTCGTCGTCGCCGGCGGCGATCTCGACAAGCCCGAGATCGCCGCACGCGTGCAGAGGGCCGGCGCAGGGGTGAACCTGCGCACCGGGACCCCGACCGCGCGACAGGTGCGTGACGGCGTCGGGCAGGTCCTGACCCACGGCCGCTACGCCGCGGCCGCCGCCCGGATCGGCGCCGACCTTCGTGCCGCCGGAGGGGCGCCCGCCGCCGCGGACGCGATCGAGCGTCACCTGCCCTGAGCCAGCAGGCCCGGGTACGAGGTCAGGACGCCGTCGCGACCAGCCGCTCCAGCGCGGCGCGGGCGGGCGGGCCCCACGACGGCTTGCCGCCGGGGCGGCCGTGGTCGCCGGCGTCGCCGACGAGGAGCCCGCCGAGCGCGGTCCGGACCGCCCAGCCGCGGGCCCGACGTCGCGTGGCGTCGTCGGCGGCGGGACCACCCGGGCCGCCCGTCCGGTAGACGTCGTGGAAGCGTTCGAGGGCGCCGTCCGGCAGCAGCGTCCACGCGGACGCGAGGTCGCAGGCGGGATCGCCGACGGCCAGGTCGCCGAAGTCCACGACGCCGCAGAACGTGCCGTCCGCGGTGAGCACGTTGGCCGAGTGCAGGTCGGCGTGCAACCACACCGGCGGCCCGTCCCACGCGGGCGCGGCCACCGCGTCGTCCCAGACGGCGCGCACGACGCCCGGGTCGGCGACCAGGCCGAGCCGGCCGGCCTCGGCGAGCCCGTGCTCGACGCCGTCGGCGGCGTCCACCAGCGGCCCACCCCTGACCCTCCCCCGCGGCGCGTCGTGCGGCACGGGCAGGTGCAGGGCGGACAGGAAGGCGGCCAGGACGTCGGCGGCCTCCGGCCGGGTGGCCGGGGCCAGGTCGGCGGGGGTGCCGGGCACCCACGTCGTGACGATCCAGGGCCGGCCGAACCGCTCGCCCGGCTCCCCCAGCCGCCGCGGCACCGGGACCGGCAGCGGCAGGTGCGGCGCGAGCACCGGCAGCCAGGCGTGCTCCTTGCGCAGCAGGTCGTCGGCGCGGTCCGTCGCCCACGGCAGCCGGACGGCGAGGTCGTCGCCCAGCCGCCACAGCTGGTTGTCCCAGCCCTTGGCACCCAGGTCGATCGGGAGGTCGGCCAGGTCCGGGTGCTGCTCGCGCAGCAGGTCCCGGACCAGGTCCGCGGTGATCTCGACGTCGGTGGTGGTCACGGGGAGCAACCGTAGCGTCCCGGTCGGTCGAGCCTGCGCCGTCCTGAGCCTGTCGAAGGGTCGAGGCCAACCGACCTGGGTTTCGACAGGCTCAACCGGCGGCGCGCGTGCCCACCCCCGCGGCGGCGCTCACGTCGCCGAGGACGATCGCGTCGATGAGCTGGCGCGCCCAGGCGAGCACCTCGGCGCCGCGCAGCGGGCGGCCGCCGATGCGCGCCGTCGTCGGGAACGGCACGAGGAACGCGCGGATCGCAGGCTTGAGGATGGTCCCCGGGTACAGGCGCTTGAGCCGCAGCTGCGCCGACTCCGGCAGGTCCACCGGCGCGAACCGCACGTACTTGCCCTGCGCGGTGACGTCGGCGAGGCCGGCGCGGCGGGCGTGGTTGCGGAAGTCGGCGACGTCGAACAGCGCGGACGCGACGTCGGGCAGCTTGCCGTACCGGTCGACCAGCTCGGCGCGGATCTCCGCGAGCGCCGCGGCGTCCTGCGCGGCCGCGATCTTCTTGTACGCCTCGAGGCGCAGCCGCTCGGTGGCGATGTACGACTCGGGCAGGTGCGCGTCCACGGGCAGCTCGATGGTGACCTCGGGCTGCTCCTCCTCGCGGTCGCCGCGGAACGTGGCGACGGCCTCGCCGACCATGCGCACGTACAGGTCGAAGCCGACGCCCGCGATGTGCCCCGACTGCTCGCCGCCGAGCAGGTTGCCGGCGCCGCGGATCTCGAGGTCCTTCATCGCGATCTGCATGCCCGCGCCGAGGTCGGTGTGCGCGGCCATCGTGGCCAGGCGGTCGTGCGCCGTGTCGGTGAGCGGCCGCTCCGGGGGGTACAGGAAGTAGGCGTACGCGCGCTCGCGCCCGCGGCCCACCCGCCCGCGCAGCTGGTGCAGCTGCGACAGGCCGAGCACGTCGGCCCGCTCGAGGATGAGCGTGTTGGCGTTGGAGATGTCCAGGCCGGTCTCGATGATCGTCGTGCAGACCAGCACGTCCAGCTCCTTCTCCCAGAAGGCGCGGATCACCTGGTCGAGCTGGTGCTCGCTCATCTTGCCGTGCGCGACGCCGACGCGGGCCTCGGGCACGAGCTCACGGAGCTTGGACGCGGTGCGGTCGATCGTCTCGACCTTGTTGTGCACGTAGAAGACCTGGCCCTCGCGCAGCAGCTCGCGCCGCAGGGCCGCGCCGATCTGCTTCTCCTCGTACGCGCCCACGTACGTGAGCACGGGGTGGCGCTCCTCCGGCGGGGTGGCGAGCGTCGACATCTCGCGGATGCCGGTGACCGCCATCTCGAGCGTGCGCGGGATCGGCGTCGCGGACATCGCGAGCACGTCCACGTTGGTGCGCAGCTGCTTGAGCGTCTCCTTGTGCTCGACGCCGAACCGCTGCTCCTCGTCGACGATCACCAGGCCCAGGTCCTTGAACCGCACCGACCCGGTGAGCAGGCGGTGGGTGCCGATGACGATGTCGACGGTGCCCTTGCCGAGACCCTCGACGGTCTCCTTGGACTCCTTCTCCGACTGGAACCGGGACAGTGCCCGCACCGTCACCGGGAAGCCGGCGTACCGCTCGGAGAACGTATCGAAGTGCTGCTGGACCAGCAGCGTCGTCGGGACCAGGATGGCGACCTGCTTGCCGTCCTGCACCGCCTTGAACGCGGCACGGATGGCGATCTCCGTCTTGCCGTAGCCGACGTCGCCGCACACGAGCCGGTCCATCGGGACCGCCTTCTCCATGTCGGCCTTGACCTCGTCGATCGTGACGAGCTGGTCGGGCGTCTCGACGTACGCGAAGGCGTCCTCCAGCTCGCGCTGCCACGGAGTGTCCGGGCCGAAGGCGTGGCCCTCGGTGGCCATGCGCGCCGAGTACAGCCGGATGAGCTCGCCGGCGATCTCCCGGACGTGCTTGCGGGCCTTCGCCTTGGTGTTCTTCCAGTCCGCGCCGCCCATCTTGGACAGCGACGGCGACTCGCCGCCCGTGTACTTCGTGACCTGGTCGAGCTGGTCCATCGGGACGAACAGCCGGTCGCCCGGCTGCCCCCGCTTGGACGACGCGTACTCGATGACGAGGTACTCGCGCGTGGCCGCGTTCGCGCCCGCGCCGAGCGTGCGCTGCACCATCTCGACGAACCGGCCGACGCCGTGCTGCTCGTGCACGACGAAGTCGCCCGCCTTGAGCTGCAGCGGGTCGACGACGTTGCGCCGCCGGCTCGGCATCTTGCGCATGTCGCGGGTCGTGGAGCCCTGCCGGCCCGTGAGCTCGGACTCGGAGAACACGGCGAGCTGGAGGTCCGGGGCGACGAAGCCCTTGCCCACCAGCGCCGGGGCGACGAGCACGACCCCGCCGGTGGGCTCCTCCCCGAGCGCGGTGACGAGGCGGGCGGCCGTGTCGACGGCGGAGAGCTGCTCGACCATGCGCTTGGCCGGGCCGTGGCCCTCCGTGGTGAGCACGAGCCGCCAGCCCGCACGCTGCAGCGTCTGCACGTCGTCGAGCGCGCGCTGCAGGTCGCCGCGGTAGTGCTCGACGTCGCGCGCGCCGACGGTGAACGTGACCTCGCCGGTCGAGCTCGTCGAGACCCCAGGGTTGGTCTCGACAAGCTCGACCGACGAGGGCGTCTCGACAGGCTCGACCGACGATGCGTCTCCGGCGTCGAGCGAGAAGCTCGACAGCGTCCACCAGCCCAGCCCCCGGCGGGCGGCGACGTCGCGCACCTCGGTGAACGTCTCGAACGACGCCGCGGACAGGTCGATCGGCGCCGCGCCCCCGGCCACCGCGCCGGTCCAGGCCGCGGCGAGGAACTCCTCGGTCGTGGCGACGAGGTCGTGCGCGCGCCGCCGCACGCGCTCCGGCTCGTCCAGGATCAGCAGCGCGTCGTCGGGCACGAGCTCCAGCACCGGGACCATCCGGTCCACGAGCACGGGCGCGAGGGACTCCATGCCCTCGACGGCGATGCCGGCCGCCAGCTTGTCCAGCATCTCGATCGCGCCCGGCAGGCGCTCCACCAGGGCGGCCGCGCGCTCGCGCACGGCGTCCGTCAGCAGGATCTCGCGGCACGGCGGCGCCCACACGCCGTGCTCGGCGATCTCCAGCGAGCGCTGGTCGGCGACGGCGAACCAGCGGATCTCCGTGACCTCGTCGCCCCAGAACTCGATGCGCAGCGGGTGGTCCTCCGTGGGCGGGAAGACGTCGAGGATGCCGCCGCGCACCGCGAACTCGCCGCGCCGCTCGACCATGTCCACGCGCGAGTAGGCGGCGGCGACGAGCCGGTCGGCCACGTCGGTGAGGTCCGCCGTCGTCCCCGTGTGCAGCTCGACGGGCTCCAGCTCGCCCAGGCCGTCGACCACCGGCTGCAGCAGTGCCCGCGCCGGCATGACGAGCACCCGGATCGGGCCGGTCTGCCCGGGCTCGGCGGCCGGGTGCGCGAGGCGCCGGAACACGGCGAGCCGCTTGGAGACCGTGTCCGCGCGGGGCGAGAGCCGCTCGTGCGGCAGCGTCTCCCACGACGGCAGGACCGCGACGTCGTCGGCGCGCTCGTCGGGCAGGTACGCGCGCACCGAGGCGGCGAGCTCGTCGGCCTCGCGGCCCGTCGCGGTGACGACGACGAGCGGGCGTCGCTCGGCGGCCGCCGCGAGCAGCGGCGCGCGCACGCCCGCCGGGCCGACGACGTCGGCGGCGCCGCGCGCCCTGACGTGCTCGAGCGCGGCCGCGGCGCCGGGGTCGGCGAGGAGGGCGGGGACGATGCCGGTGAGGTTCATGCAGGTCCTTCGGGGCAGGTCGGACGGCGCAGGTCGGACGGCGCAGCGCTGTCGGTGCAGGCACGACGACGGGCCCAGCTCTCCCCGGGACGCACGTGATGCTCCCCGGTCGCTACCGGAGGGCACCATGGGGCCGGCGGGGTGCCGGGCATGCCGCACCAGACTACGCCGAGGCATCGTCCCCTTGCCGAACACGGGGTTGGCTTCGCTTTAGCGGGTCAAAGCGAAGCCAACCCCGTGCTCGGCGCCGGGTCGGGGCGGGTCAGCGGCCGGCGGGGAGGTAGTCCTCGAGGTTCTCGGGCAGGTTCTCCGGGAGCAGGCCGTCGGGCACGTTCTGCAGGAGGTCCTGGCAGGCGGCCGCGTCGCCGGACTGGCACTGGCCGCCGAGGTCCTGGAGCTCGCCGGCGTCGCCGAGCATGCCGCCGAGCTCCCCCAGGTCGCCGAAGGAGAAGTCCCCGGTCAGCCCGCCGAGCAGGAGGTCCGGGACCGAGATCTCCGTGCCCGCGAGCTCGCTCGCCTGCGCCAGGCCGTTCTCGATGTCGTCGCCGTAGGCGTTCCAGAACATCAGCCCGCCGATCACCAGCAGCGTGGTCAGCACGACCTGGATGGAGCCGAGCGTCACGCCGGTCTTCGCCATCCCCCGTCCGCCCGTGCCCCGCCGCCGCGTGCGGTCCAGGGCGATGCCGCCGAGGACGATGGCGAGGATCCCGATCAGCGGGACGACGAGGCCGAGCAGGGCGATCAGCAAGGACGCGACCGCCGTCGGCTCCGTGCCGGCCCCCGACGGCTGCGGCCCGTACTGCTGGGGTGCGGGCCGCTGGGACGTCGCCTGCTGCGGCGCGGGCCGCTGCGGCGCCGGCGGGTACGGCTGCTGCGCGGGCGCGGCGGTCGCGGGCGCGGCGGTCGCGGACGCGGCGGTCGCGGGGGACGGCGGGGCCGCCACCTGCCAGGCCGGCTGGGCGGGCTGGCGGAAGGGCTGGGTCGCGGCTCGCGACTCCGGGAGCACCGGCGTCCGCTCCGGAGCGGAGGCCGCCGCCGACGGCGCACGCAGCACCTGGGTCACGTGCGCGGCGGGCGCGGGGCTGGACGCGGGGAGGACCTGCGTGCCGTCCGATGCCGGCGACGGGCTCGACGCCGGGAGCACCTGCGTGCCGTCCGAGGCCGAGGACGGCAGCACCTGCGTGTGCTGGCCGGAGGTCGACGCGAGGACCTGGGTGTCCCCGGCGGACGGCCGCGGGGGCAGCACCTGGGTGTGCGGGACCCCGTGCGGGTCGGAACCCTGCCGATCGTGTCCTTGCTGGTCGGCGCCGTGTGGCTGGGTCATGGATCTCCCGGGTCGAGGTCGACGAGACGCCGATGCTACGCACCGGCGCCGCCCCGGGTCACCCGCCGGTCGGGGGCGTCACGACGCCTCCACGGAACCGGCACCACTCCGGGTCAGGCGAGCCCCAGCCCCGCCCCGACGTGCGGCGGGACCCACGACGTGTCCATCGTCTCGAGCTCGTTCCGGAGGTTCTCGAGATCGTTCGGGTCCACCTGGGAGACGACGGCGAACACGAACACGATGACGAGGATCCACGCGACGACCCCGATGGCGCCGAGCACGATGCCGGCGATGGCCAGCCCCTTGCCCGACTGGCCGGTGCGGTTCACGCGGGACAGGCCGATGATGCCGAGCACGATCGGGATGATCGCCATGCCGAGGATGCCGGTGACCAGCGCGGCGATCGAGAAGCCGTCCGTGCCCGCCGACGGCGGCGGGTACTGCTGATACGGCTGGGCGTAAGGCTGCTGCGGGTATCCCTGCTGCTGATAGCCGGGCTGCTCGCCACCGGGGTGCTGCGGGTAGCCGGGCTGGCCCTGGGCGGGAGCGCCCTGCCCGTAGGGGTCGGACGGCGGGTACGGGCCCGGCTGCGACCCGCCCTGAGGCGTCGCGCCAGGCTGGTCCGGGCCCGGCTCCCGGTACGGGTCGTGCGCGTAGGGGTCCGGCCTCGACGCGTCGGGCGGGGTGCCCGGCTGCTGCGGGTTCGGCTCGTCCGGCCTCGGCTCGTACGGGTTCGGCTGCGTGCCGTCGTCCTGGCTCATGGCCGGTCCTCCTCCTCGCGTCGAGGGCGGCTCACGGCCCTCCACCTGCCACTATGCCCGATCCGGGCCCGTGGCGCGGGAGGAGCGGACACCCGCGGCCGACCGTCCGTGCGACCGGGTCAGCCTTCGAGCACGAGCTCGCCGGACGCCGCGCCCTCGAGCTGGCTCAGCGCGCGGCGCAGGGCCGTGCTCGACGTGTGCACCGTGTACGGGAAGTAGACGACCTCGACCCCGACCTCGGCGAACCGGCGCTCGAGCTCCTCGCCCTTGGGGGTGCCCCGCCAGTCGTCGCCCTTGAAGAACAGGTCGAACGGCCGCAGACGCCACGTCTCGACCTTGTCCGGCTGGGACTCGACGAACACCTCGTCCACGTAGCGCACGTGGCGCACGATCTCGGCGCGCTCGGTGACGGGGATGACGGGACGGCGGCCCTTCGCCAGCTCGAGCATGTCGTCGTCCACCACGCCGGCGATCAGGTAGTCGCAGCGGTCGCGGGCATGCCGCAGGATGTTGAGGTGCCCGACGTGGAAGAGATCCCACGCGCCCGGCGCGTAACCGACTCGCACGTCGACGACCTCCCGAATTGACTCGCTGGCCAGCACTTGTCACAGGCTAGGTCGCGACCACGAGCAAGTTGGAGGTTCCGACGGGGTGAACCTTCACGGCGGCGGGTGAAATCGGTCTGATGCGTCGGGGCCCTTTTCTCCTCGTCTCTGCAGCCATACGACGTCGTGTTAGTTTCGGCCCGTCACCTAGATCGGGACACTCATCCGAACCTTCTCGAGGAATGCCGACATGCCCTCCCAGGTGCTGATCGTCTGCGCCGGCAACGTGTGCCGCTCTCCGGTGGCCCAAGCGCTTCTCGACGCACGCACCGCGCCCACGGTGACGGTCACGAGCGCCGGGACCCAGGCCCTCGTCGGCCGTCGGATCGACGACCCGATGTCAGCCCTCCTCGCCTCGCGCGGCCTGACCGGCCCCGAGGGCGAGGCGCGCCAGCTCTCGGCACCGATGATCGCGTCGGCCGACCTGATCCTGACGATGACCCGCTCGCAGCGGGCCTCGGTAGTGACGATCGACCCTCGAGCGGTGCATCGCACCTTCACTCTCCTCGAGGCGGCGGCGCTCGTTCGCGGCCTTTCACCCGCCGCGCTGGGATCGGCATCGGAATCGGACCGGGTGAAAAGGCTTCCCCGACTGGCCAATGCTCAGCGGAAACAGCTCGCGCTCTCTCCCACGGCGCTCGACGTCGCCGATCCGCACGGTCGGTCCAAGCGGCGATACCGCGAAGCATTCACGGCGATCGAGATCGCCGTCGAAGAAGTCGCCCGAGCGATCCACCCCCTCCCCCCGTCAGGCCCCGAGGCGGCGGAGCCGGGCCCGGACGTCACCCCGGACCGGGACAGGGAACCCGGGCGGGGCCGGCGGTGGCGCATGGCGGTCGCCCCGGTCCCGGTCCCGCACGCGCGACACGGACGCAGACGTCGGCCTGCCTGAGGTCTGGACGGCCACGCTGAGTTCACCCGCCCCGGACCACCGTCGCACCGGCCGAGATCCGTACGATCTGATGTCACACGGAGGAGGCCTCATGCGCGTATCGGACATCGGCTGCGGATATCTCGGCAACGGCGCCGGCGCCGTTCTCCTGCGCACCGAGTGGACGTGCCGTGCGCTGGGACGACCGTGAGCCGATGCCTCTACGATCAGTGCACGCGACACACCGTATCTCCCGACGCCCTACGTGGGACGATGGCACTGTCACGAGCGGCAGGAGCCTCCCTGTGGATATGAGCGAGTACGTCGCAGCACTGCGCAAGCGGTGGGCCGTCATCGTCGCGCTCGCCCTCGTCGGTGCGCTGGCGGCCTTCTTCTACGCGCGGACCACGCCGCCGACGTACACCGCCACCGCCAAGGTCTATGTCTCCCTCAACAACGGCGAGACCACGAACGACCTGCTGCAGGGTTCCGCCTTCGTGGAGAACCTCATCGACTCGTACGCCGCGCTCGCCGACATGCCGGTCGTCCTCGACGCGGTCGCCGAGGACGTCGGGATCGACTCGCCGGGCCGCTCGTTGGACGGTGCGGTGACGGCGAACGCCGTGCTGAACACGTCCATCATCGAGATCAGCGCCGTCAACGGCTCGCCCGAGCAGGCCGCCGCGATCGCCAACTCGGTCGCGAACAACCTCTCGACGACGGTCGAGCGACTCGCGCCGAGCTCGGCGGCGGGCGACGAGTCGGTGTCGGTGGACGTCGTGTCCGAGGCCACCACGCCGGCCTTCCCGTCGGCGCCCCGGACGCGGTTCCTCGTCGCCAGCGGGTTCGTCGCCGGGCTGGCCCTCGGGTTCGTCACCGCCCTGCTCTGGTCCGCGCTGGACACGCGGGTACGTGGGCAGCGCGAGATCGAACCGCTCGTCTCCGACGGCGTCCCCGTCCTCGGGTCGCTCCCCCGGACGCGCAAGCGCAGCTCCTCGATGGCCGTCGTCGACAACCCCCTGAGCGCCACGGCGGAGGCGTACCGCAAGATCCAGACGAACCTGTCGTACATCGACGTGGCCGTCCCTGTGCGTTCGATCGTCGTCACGTCGAGCGTCCCCCGCGAGGGAAAGTCCACCACCGCCCGCAACCTCGCCCTCACCCTGGCCGAGGGCGCCCGGCGCGTGCTGCTGCTCGACGCCGACCTGCGCCGCCCGTCCGTGTCCGAGTCGTTCGGGCTCGAGTCGTCCGCCGGCCTCACCACCGTGCTGGTGGGCCGGGCGGAGCTGGCCGACGTCGTGCGGAACGTCGGGATCGCGAACCTCGACATCCTGCCCTCGGGCCCGTTGCCGCCCAACCCCCACCAGCTCATCGAGTCGACGGTGATGCGCGACCTGCTCGCCTCGGTCCGCACCCGGTACGACATCGTCGTGATCGACTCCCCGCCCCTGCTGCCGGTGTCCGACGCCGCAGTGCTGGCCACCATGGCCGACGGGGTGATCGCCGTGGTCGGCTGCAAGCGGGTGCGACGCCAACAGCTCCGACAGGCGCTGCGCTCCCTCGATGCGGTGAGCGCGCGCATCCTCGGGATCGTGCTCACGTTCGCGCCACGTTCGGGCGCGGACGGGGAGTTCTACGGCTACCGGGCGGAGACCCGCCGCCGCTTCCCCTTCTCCCGTGCGCGTGAGGAGAGCGTGTTCGGCACCGAGCTCGCCGCATTGCCCGAGTCAGGTCGGTCGCGCGAACGTGACGATGCGTCCCGTGCAAGCTGAGCGCCCGGGAGCGTCCGCGGACGCCTCCGCGCCCACCCGGCGAGTCCGGGTCTACGAGACGCTGCGCACGGCGCACCTCGAGCGCGCCCTCGAGCTCGAGCCCGCCGACCTCCTGTACCTGGAGAGCCGGTACGACTTCGACGGCGCGCTCGCCAGCAAGCTGGCGCCCGAGCAGGCCGGCGACCTCCGCACCGCCTGGCTCGTCATGCGCCGCGGCTACGACGAGATCGAGATCAACGAGCCGATGGCGATCCCCAGCGTCCGCCGGTCCTGGTACGTCGTCTCGGCCGTCCGGCTCCGCGACCTGGTGACGCGGCGGCGCAGCCGCGTCGTCGTGTACGCGATCGGCAACGTCGACCCGGCCACCCGGCCCCGGCCGCGGCGGCTCGTCCCCCACCTCGGGCGTCGGCTCGACGAGAAGCTGGCACGTCGCCTCTGGCGCCAGGTCGACCGCGTGGTCTACGGGACCGACACGGCGCGCGACCTGTACGGCCGCGTCTTCGGGCCGATGCGTGTCGGCGCCCAGACCAGGACGATCCCCGCGCTGCCCGCCCCGTGCTCGTGCGGCACCGTGGCCGACGCCAAGGTCCCGGGACGGGTCCTGTTCCTCGGCGCCCTCTCCGAGCGCAAGGGGATCGACACCGTGCTGGAGGCCTGGCCTCGGCTCGCCGCCTGGTCGGCGACGGCGCGTCTCGTCGTCGTCGGGCGGGGCCAGTTCCACGACGAGGTCGAGCGGGTCGCAGCCGAGGACCCCCGGGTCACGTTCGTGCACGACCCACCCCGGGACCGCATCCACGAAGAGCTTCGGAGCGCGTCCGTCGTCGTGCTGCCGTCCCGGCGCATGTCGGCCTGGCGCGAACAGGTCGGCCTGCCGATCGTCGAGGGCCTCGCGCACGGGTGCACGGTCGTGACGACGGACGAGACGGGCATCGCGTCGTGGCTCTCCGAGCACGGCCACACCGTCGTCGACGGCGACCGTGCCCCGGGCATCCTCGCCGACGCCCTCACGAAGGCCGTGGCCACCCCGCTCGACCCGGCCGACGTCCTGGGCAGCCTGCCGGCCGAGGACTCACGGCTCAGGGCCGACCGGTGGCTGTTCGAGCCCAGCGGGAACTCGTTCAGCTCCGGGACATCGGGGCCCAGCGACGACTCCCGAGGCTGACCATGAACGGCGGCGCCTTGTAGAGGTAGGCAAGCAGGGTCGGCGCGCTGCGCCGGTAGGCCAGCTGGGACACCGCGATGGCCAGGGCACCCAGCGCCGGGCACAGCAGGAGGTTCCACCCCGCGACGGTCTCGGCGGGAAGCGTGGCGAGCAGGGTCGTCGAGACGACGATGATCACCGGGGTGTGACCCACGTACACCGGGAGCGTGTTCGCGCCGAGTCGACGCAGCGACGACCAGCGCGCGAGGAACGAGCTCAACGAGAGTCCCGCGAACACGCCGAGGACGCTCAGCGCGAAGCGGCCGCCGATGACGCCCCCGAGACCCAGCACCTGCACGGCGACGACGCCGCCGATCCACACGGCGACCGAGGCCGCTCTCCAGCCTCGCGACGACTCGACCCAGCCGATCAGCCATGCCCTTCCGTACATGCCGGCGAGAAAGAAGACGAAGTACCTGAGTGCGCCGTTCCACCCGAGGTTCCCCAGGTCGAAGCCCGGCGCGAGCGCGACGACCGAGCAGACCGCCGCAGCCAAGAGCTGGATCCATCGGGGCACGGGACGAAGGAGCCGTGCCACGACGCAGAACACCGCGAGGACCCAGATGAACCACAGCTCGTACACGGGCATCAACGGTGCGACCAGGACGTCGCGCGCCAGCCCGAGGGGACCGATCGGTGTCCCCCTGATCGCGAATCCCACGACGTACGCGAGTGCTCCGACGACCTCCCAGACGACGAACACCCACAGGTAGAGAGAGAGCCGACGGGACCAGAGCTCGCTCCACGCCATGGTCGTGACACGAACGGCGAGCAAGCCGGACAGGACGAAGAAGAACGGCATCCTCAGCGTCGTGACGTATTCGTTGACGCGCTCCCAGCCGCTGGCGTCGAGCCAGCGTGCCGCGTGGTAGAGGACGACGAGACAGATGGCGATCCCGCGTCCTGCGTCGATCCACGGGAGGCGCACCGAACTCGCCATTGCTCGCCACCTCTTGGTCCAAGAAATCGCATGGTTGCTCCGCCACGGCTCTATGTGCGGAGGACCTTCAGACTAGACGCGATCCATGCGTGAGCGGCGCAGTCGCGCCGAATTTCGCCCGCTCGGACAGGTTCCTCGGCACCTGAACTCGGTAACCTGTCGGTGGCCCAGGTCTGCATCCATGTGGATCGCCGATCGCCAGCCCAGACACGGAGCCGATGTGCACCACGAGTCACCGTCCGTCACCGCGGACTCGATCGCACCGCTCGACGTCACCCAGCCCTGGATCGCCGCAGCCGGGGTCGTCCTGATCGCATCGTCCTTCGACATCGACTTCGGGGTCACCGTCGGACTGGTCGTCGCGGTCGCCCTCATGCCGCTCTGGTGGAGGCACGCGAGAACCTACCGAGGATTCACGCTCATCGCCGCGCTCGTCGCCATCAGCGCACTGTCGTCGGTGTGGCTCACCGCATCACGCGCCGGCGACCACGAGTGGTCCCCGGCGTGGTCGGTGGACGTGGTGGCCGGGCTGCTGACCATCGCGGCCGGCACGGGTTACATCCTGTGGACGCGCCGTTGGCTCCAGCCCTGGCTGGTCGGCGCGCTCTTCGGGGTGGGGATGCTCCTTGCCATTCGCCCTGGCGAGGGGATGTTCGCCGAGAACCCCTGGCGGTTCGGGTTCTCCGTGCCGGTCACGGTGCTCACCCTCGCCCTGGCTTCACGCGCCAAGCACCGATGGCCGGAGATGCTGGTGCTCGTCGGGCTGGCCGTCCTCTCGGCCGTCAACGGGGGCCGATCCTCGAGCGCGATCATGATCCTGGTCCTGCTCCTCGTGCTCTGGCAAGCTCGTCGGCCGACGGGCAGGTCGTGGTTCGCCACGCTTCGGACGGCAGCGTTCCTCGCCGCTACGGCCGCGACGACCTACTTCATCGGGCAGGCCGCGATCCTGGAGGGCCTCCTCGGCGAAGGAGCACGCGAACGCACAGAGCTTCAGATCACGTACTCGGGCAGCCTCATCACAGGCGGAAGGCCGGAGATCGGCGCATTCAGCGCGCTGCTCTTCAGGTTCCCGTTCGGTTTCGGTGGCGGCACGGCACCTGCCGCGGGCGAGATACATGTCGCCAAAGAAGGAATGGCGGCACTCAACTACGACCCCAACAACGGCTACGTCGAACGCTTCATGTTCGGGAACGGGTTCGAGCTGCATTCTCTCGCGGGCGACCTCTGGGCATGGTGCGGGCTACCCGGACTTCTTCTCGCTGTCACGCTCGCCGTGCTGCTCGTCCTCCACCTGGTGCGTCGTCTGAACTCGCGGACGCTTTCCGCGCTCTTGACGTTTCTCGTCGTCAAGTCACTGTGGAACATCTTCTTCAGCCCGTTCGCGAGCAGCCTCACGGTACTCGTCATCGCGCTCGGCCTGTTGCTGGTCGTCCGTGAATCCGCGACGCACAAAGAGGCGTGACGGCACCACACCGACCATCCGACGCGCTCCCCCGGCCGCTGCCCGCCGCACGCGGTGGACGAGCCGGCGCCGCTCGACCGCGCTGTCGGCGACGAGCCGGAGTACCTCGGCCGTCGTCGCGACCACGGCGGCGTCGCGACCGACGTCCCCGTCCGTCGGCGGCGTGCTGCGGGAAGGCTTCCCGGGGAACAGCTCGCCGTCATCGGGGAAGAAGCGGGCCCGCACGGCATCGTTCGACTCGTCGAACGCGCTCTGGATCCGCTGCCGGGACGCCGGATCCGGCTGCCGGCCGGAGCCCGCGAGGCGCCTGGCGACGAGGTCGACGGCGCGCGCGCGAACGATCTCGGAATCACGGGAGCGGGAACCGGGGAACGCGCGGTTGATCGCCAGGGCCAGCCACTGCCCCTCGGTGGAGATCGAGGTGTTGCTGGCGGAGACGTCGCGGCCCCTGCCTGCCTGGTTGTCGATCGAGAGCCATTGCGAGAAGTCGTCGAGCAGGTCGCCGTTCCGCAGGTCCTGGGGGTAGCGCCGGACGGTCAGGGAGTCGCGACCGAAGGTGCTCGACCACCTGTCGAGCAGCGAGGCGTAGTCGTAGTACGGGTTGCCCGGGTGGCACTGCTCGAGGAACGTCTCGAAGTCGATGGTGTGACCGACGCGGAGCGCCGTCGAGTACAGGGACGAGCAGAGGTCGACCTGGGGGCGGAGGTAGCAGATCACCCGCACCTCGTCGACGTGCTCGCCGAGCAGGCCCGCGAGCCGGTCGACCTCCGCCTGCGACACGAGTCGGGAGTGCAGGTGCTCGCTGGAGATGACCACCGACTCGGTCCTCTCGGGAAGCGACCTCAGCTCCTGGTGGAACCGCTGGACGAACCCGGCGACCGCCTGTTCTCGCGCGCCGGCGCCCTCGATCCCTCGGGTCGAGAAGAAGTCGTCCGGGCGGTCGAGGTCCACGCACGCCGCCGGCAGCCACCGGTTGTTCCGTTCCCCCGCGGACCGGAGGAAGTGCATCCCCACGCTGTCGAGCTGGTCACGATGGCTCGACAAGAACTCTTGGATGCTCGTGGTCCCGGTCTTCTCGGTCCCGATGTGTACCAGGGCTCGCATGTCGGTACCGGGTCAGCCGAGCGGACCGGCCCAGAGGTTGTCGACCGAGACGACGCTCGCACCGGTCGTGGCCGTGCCGCTGAGCGTGGTGATGACCCCGACGCCGCCCGCGTCCTGCAGCGCCTCCGTCGCGTCGGTCGCCGTCAGCTGCCAGCTCGCCGGCTCGGCCGTCCCGTCCTTCCACACCTTGGCCCGGAACGTCGTCGGGCTCGCGCCCTCCAGCTGCGCCCGCACCTTCAGCGTCTGGCCGGCCGTCACCGACAGGCCGGCGACGTTCGCCGCAGCGAGCGTCGTCTCCGACGGCTGCGCCGCCACCAGCAGCAGCTGCACCGCCCCCGTCGACTTCACCCACACCTTGGCGCGGTACTCGCTCGAGAACCCGCCGGTGCGTCCGGTGAACGACACGAACGTGCCGCCGCCGTCGGCGATCTTGTCCAGCGAGAACTCGCCGCGCAGCTCCACGTCGCGTCCCGACGCGCCCTGCAGCTGGGCCTTCGTGCCCGAGCCCGCCGTCGGCATCAGGACCGTGCCCACACCGCCCGCGACGTTGAACCGCGAGGCTCCGCCCGACAGCGTCCAGGCGCCGCCGGTGTCCGCCGTGCCCCAGCCCGACGACACGGTCCGGCCGAAACCGTCCTGGGCGACGATGACCACCGCGCTCACCGTCACGTCCTGCGACAGGGCACCGTCGGCGCCGTCGTCGTCCGTCACCGTCAGCGTGACCTGGTACGTCCCCGCGGCGTCGTAGGTGTGCGACGTCGTCGCGCCCGTGCCCGCCTCCCCGTCGCCGAAGTCCCAGGCGTACGACTCCACCGAGCCGTCGCCGTCGGACGAACCGGAGCCGTCCAGCGAGACCGTCAGCCCGGAGGCGGACGACGAGAACACCGCCTCCGGCACCTCGTTCGCCACCGTGACCACGTCGTGGCTGACGGTGTCGGTCGCGCCCTCGTCGTCGGTGACCTGAAGCGTCACCTCGTAGGTGCCCGGCTCGTCGTACGCGTGCGAGGTCGTGGCCCCCGAACCGGACTCGCCGTCACCGAAGTCCCAGGCATACGACTCGACGGTTCCGTCCGGGTCGGACGAGTCGCTGGCGTCGAACGCCACGCTCAGCTTGGTGACCTCGCTGTCGAAGGCCGCCGTAGGAGCCTGGTTGGGGACCTGCCCGGTCGTGCCCACGGCGTAGTGGGTCGCGACATCCGCCCCGCTCAGCACGCTGGAGTAGACGGCCGTCTCGTCGAACGACCCGACGAGGTTGGGCGACGACGACCCCCACGTCGTGTCGCCACCCACGCGCCAGTACCCGGAGTAATCCTGCGCCCCGGTCTGCGGGTGGGTCCCGACCGGCTGACCGTCGACGTAGAGCCGCATGCCGTCGGAACCCTGGGTCGCCACGACGTGGTGCCACGCCCCGTTGTTGTAGGCGCCGGACGTGGTGACGGTGTTCGCCTGACCGGTCCAGACCCCGAAGACGAGCCTGCCGTCGTCCTGCATGTAGACGTGCCGGTCGTAGCTGTCCGAGTTGCCGGACTGCGAGCTCCCCAGCCCGATGAGCTTCCCGCCCTGCGTGGACGTGGACCTGAACCACGTCTCCAGGGAGTAGCTCGTCGGGTTGTTGACGCTCGTCGTCGAGTAGACGTTCCCGCCGTTCGTACCCGTGAACGCGATGCCTCTGCCGACGTTGCCCGAGAGCGCACCGGTGACGTTCCGGGAGTAGGCGCCGGAGATCCCCGCGGGGTTCCCGTAGGTGCCGGAGTCCGCGACGGAGCTCCCCGACGTCTCGTCGTACCGCCAGTACAGGTCGGGGTCCGCGTCGTAGACCGCCGCGCCGTAGGCGTCCGCCGGACGGGCGGGCACGGCGAGCGTGCGACCCGACGCGGTGTAGTGCGCGCGGATCTTCGTCGTGGAGAGCACGGTGTCGTAGATCGCCACCTCGTCGATGGTCCCGCCGAAGGACGAGCTCGTGGGCTGCGAGGTCCAGGAGCCGAGGTTGTCGCCGCCGACCCGCCAGTAGCCCGAGTAGCCCTGCCCGACCGTCACGTCGGAGCGCTGCGCGACCCGCTTGCCGTCCACGTAGAGCTGCATCCCGTTCGAACCGAGCGTCGCGACGACGTGGTGCCAGTTGTTGTCGTTGTAGCTCGACGGCGAGGTCACGGTCGACACCGTGTTGTTGTAGACCCCGAAGACGAGCCTGCCGTTGTTGGCCATGTACACGTGCCGGTCGTAGCTCGACGAGTTGCCGGTCGTCGCGTTGCCGAAACCGATGATCTTCCCGCCCCGGTTGGTGTTCGTCCGGAACCAGGCCTCGGTGGTGAACGTGTTGGGGCCCGTGATCGCGCTCGCGCCGGCGCCCCGGCCGTCCGACGTCCCGTTGAACGTCGTCGCGGTGTTGGCGTCGCCGGCCACGGCACCCGCGGCGCCGCGCGACGTCCCCGTGCCGAGGGTGAGGTCGTCGCCGCCGGCCCAGTCGAACCCGGTGGGCCCGGACGGCTCGCCCAGCCTCCAGTAGTTCGTCGCGCCGTCGTCGAGCACGGCCTCGGCGTAAGGGCTCACGGCCGCGGAGGAGACGGTGACGGGGATCCACGCGGACCTCACCACGTTGTTCCACGGGTCGCTCACGACGAGCCGGTACCGGTGCGAGGATCCCGGGGTCAACCCGGAGTCGGTCACGGAGCGGGAGAGCTTCTTCCAGAACGGCGTGCTGATCGTCTCCTGGTACACCGGGGCCGACGTCTCGTTGTCGCGGAAGACCTTGTAGGTAAGGCCCAGGTCGTCCTTGTCCCACGTGGTCCGGAACGCGACGCGCACCTTGCCCGACGTCACCGACTGCACCGACGGGTTGATCGCGTCCCCGGACTCGGCCGGCCCGATCCTGTTGGGCGCCATCGAGCGGACGGCGTAGCGGACGATCCCCTGCTGCCCGACGTTGTTGACCCGCGGGAACTCGCCGCCGTAGAGGACGTAGTCGGCGTTGCCGGTCACGGTCCACACGGACTGCTTGGAGTTGGTGTAGCTCCCCCACTCGGTGTGCGGGTACCAGTTGAGGGGCTCCGGACGCGGCGTTCCCGGGTGGTCGGGGTAGCCGTAGATGTCGGGGGTGTTGGTCCCGCGGACGTCGCCGCTGAAGGCCGTGGAGTGGTAGTACGTCCACGGGTCCGTCTGCGGGAACCCGCCGCTGTTGCCGCAGTAGTGCTTGTGGCTCGCGGTGTAGACGACGCCGCCCGCGTTGGCCACGTCGTACGTGTCGCCGTGGCAGTCCTCGAGCCACGAGAGCTCGCCGGTCGACCAGTCCGCGCCGAAGGTTCCCTCGGTCGTCCCGCCGCGTCCGTAGTGCCACCCCACGCCGTAGAACCGCGCGCCGTCGGTGGACAGGCGCAGGATGCTCGCGTTGTCCCCGGCGTTGCGGATCCGGCTGTTGACGGGCAGCGCCATCGTGGCGCCGGTCGACGCGGCCAGCCGCGCGAGGCCGTAGCCCGGGGTGCCGGACCCGTTGACCGACGTGAAGGAGCCCGAGACGACCACGGACTGCTCGTCCGGGGCCACGACGATCGACTGCACCTGCCGGTCGTCCACCCGGGGGACGAACCCGCTCACCACGGCGCCGTTCGACGCGTTCATCGCGGCGAGCCGGGTCCGGGCCGTGCCGTTCACCGCGCTGAAGTACCCGCCCGCATAGACCGTCGTGTTCGTCGCGGCGACGGCCTTGGTGTTGCCGTTGCTCCTGGGCGCGAAGCTCGTGCTCAGCGCGCCGGAAGGCAGCTCGAAGGCGGCGATGCGGCTGCGTGCCTGCCCGTCGACGGTGGTGAACCCGCCGACGATGTAGAGCCGTCGGCCGTCGGGCGAGGCCGCCATGTCGGTCACGTCGCCGTTGAGCGTGTGGTTGAACGAGGTGTTCAGGACTCCCGTGGTCAGGTTGTACGCGAGGAGGTGCGTCCGCGGCACGAGGTTCGTGCCCGGCGCGGCCCCGGCCGGGCGCGCGTTCTGGAAGTTCCCGCCGACGTACACCGTGTTGCCGACGATGACCTGCCTCCAGACGACCCCGTCGATCTGGACGGTCGGCAGGCCGTCCGCCGACACCGTCTCGGGCAGGGGGGCTGCCGCCTCCTGCGCAGTCTCCTCGGCGGCGGCTGCGCCGGCGGTGCCGACGGTGCCGACCAGCCCGGTGAGAGCGAGCGCCATGACCGCGACGAGGCCGGTGATCTTCCGGCCCTTGAAGATTCGATGTGCCACCGCGATACCCCGCCCTGTGCGAAATCCGCCCGGAGGATCGTCCAACCTGGATCGACCGGCCCTCCCGACAACCGTGGGGAGTCGCTGCAATGCTAGGTTCGCGGGCCTGTGCGGGAGCCGTCCCGCAAGGGTGAACTCAACGCGGTCCAGGGTGAATCTCGGTGCCCAGGGCACAGAGCACGCCAGGATCAGCTGATCGCGCCCTCGAAGGCGACGATCTCCGCCCCGACCCCGAGGTCGACCTCGAGCCGCACGTCGCCGCGCTCGTCCACCGGGACGTTGAACACGAATACGCCCCGTGCGCTGTCGCCTGCGCCGGCCTCCTGCGGGAAGGGCTTCGCCCCGGGCTTGAGGAGCACGACCGCCGGCGTCCGGTCGGGTCCGTAGAAGGCGTTGGCGACCACGGTGCGTAGGTCCATCGCCTCGTCGGTGCCGTTGTCCACCTCGACCGTGAACCGCAGCGACGGCCCGCCGATCTCGCCGGGGAGGTTGGCCTGGCCCTCGACCTTCTCGATCTTGACGGCCGCGACGCTCACGTCGTCCAGCGGTGCCGAGACCTCGTCGTACTCGATCGGCGCCTGCACGACGCGGCCGTCCGCGTCGACGGTCGCCTCGTCGTCGACCGCGCCCTCGGCCGGCCCCGTCGTGGCCTTCTCCGGCGGCGGCGCCTTGGTTCCGGACTCCGGGCCGTCGTCGGCGGGCGCGTCGTCCCCGTCCGGCCCGGCGCTCCCGGTCGGCTCGCTCGACGCTTCGCCCGTCGGTGCGTCGTCCGGCGAGGCCGAGGTCGTCGCGCCGGGCGAGGGGTCCGCCGCCGCACCGTCGTCGGGAGCGGTACGACCGGTCAGTGCGAAGACGACGACGAGGGCGGTGACGACCGCCGCGAGTGCGCCCACGACGACCGCCCAGCGCCGCCTGCCCCACCCTGGTGCACTCTGCTGATCGCTCATCTCGTCCGTTCCTGACGCGTGCCCTCCGCCGTTCGTGGGCTGTTCGAGGATATCCACGCCGCACCGGCCGAATGTCCGTCGCGGCACGGTTTCACCCGCCGGGGAGCGGACCACGCACGACGGTCCGACTACCGTGGCGGCAGAGCGATTCGGCGCGCACGCGGACGGAGACCATGGGCGATCTACTGGTGATGCAGGCGTCGCGACGCCCACGCCCCACGACGAACCCCTACAACGTCATGCTGTGCGAGGGGCTCGACCGGGCACCCGACGTGCGGCTCGAGTACTTCAGCTGGCCGCGCGCGATCCTCGGCCGGTTCGACGTCTTCCACGTGCACTGGCCGGAGCTCCTCGTGGGGGGCCACCGGGCCGCGGGCCGCGCGACCCGCGAGCTCCTCACCGCACTGTTCTTGATCCGCATCGTCCTCACCCGACGCCCGGTCGTACGCACGGTCCACAACCTCCACCCGCCCGAGGGGTTGTCCTGGACCCAGCGCACCCTCGTGCGTGCGGTGGACCGGCTCACGACCCTGCGGATCATGATCAACGAGACGACGCCCGTCCCGGACGGCACACCCGCCGCCGTCGTCCTGCACGGCGACTACCGACCGTGGTACGGCCGGTTCACGGCCGCCGGGCGCGAGCGAGGGCGCGTGGCGTACTTCGGGTCGATCCGGCGGTACAAGTCCGTCGACCGGCTCCTCGAGGCGTTCCGTCAGACGGAGGACCCGGAGCTCACGCTGGTGGTGGCGGGCGGGCCGTCCACGACCGAGCTCGCCGACCAGGTGCGGTCCCTCGCCCAGGGCGACCCGCGGATCGAGCTCGCGCTGCGGTTCGTCCCCGACGACGAGCTCGTCCGGCTCGTGACGAGGTCGTCCCTCGTCTGCCTGCCCTACCGGCACATGCACAACTCCGGCAGCGTGCTCGCCGCGCTCTCGCTCGCCAGGCCCGTCCTCGTGCCCGACAACGAGGCCAACCGGAGCCTCGCCGACGAGGTCGGGGCGGACTGGGTCCTGCTCTTCGACGACGAGCTGACCGGGACAGACCTCGAGAAGGCGGTCGCGCACGCGGAGTCCCTGGCCCCCGGGGCGGCGCCCGACCTCAGCCGCCGGGGCTGGGACGTGGGCATCGCCGGTCACGTGGACGCCTATCGCCGCGCCGTGGCGATCCGTCGGGGCAGGTCGTCGTGACCGCCCGCCCGGCGGCCCCGCTCAGGGTCACCGTCGCCGTCCCCACCTTCCGGCGCCCCGCCGAGCTGGCCGGGCTGCTCGCCGCGGTCCGACCGCACCTCGACGGCCTGGCGGGCGCCGTGGGCGCGCCGACGCGCGGCCACGTCCTCGTCGTCGACAACGATCCCGACCGCTCCGCGGAACCTGTCGCGGCCGCCGGGGACGAGGGCGTGCGCTACGTGCACGAGCCCGAGCCGGGGATCGCCGCGGCTCGGGACGCCGCGCTGCAGCACAGCCTCGACGCGGACGTCGTCGTGTTCATCGACGACGACGAGCTGCCGCAGGACCGATGGCTCGCCGAGCTGCTCGCCGTGTGGCTCGAGAATCGCCCGGCGGTCGTCGTCGGGCGGGTGACCGCCGAGTTCGAGGTCGAGCCCGACGCCTGGGTCCGCGCAGGCCGCTTCTTCGAGCGCCGGTACCGGCCGCGCGGCACCGCGGTGCACGCGGCGGCTGCAGGCAACCTGCTGCTCGACGTCGACCAGGTGCGCCGCTCGGGCGTCCGGTTCGACCGGGGCCTGGGGTTGGGCGGCGGCGAGGACACGCTCTTCACCAGCGCGCTGACGCGGCAGGGCCTGCGGATCGTCTGGGCCCCGGACTCGGTCGTCGTCGACCGTGTCCCGGCGTCGCGGCTGTGCAGGCAATGGGTGCTGCGCCGCCGGTTCGCACACGGCACGGCGACCACGACCGTCCAGGTCCGGCTCGCCCGCAGCCGGCTCGGACGGACGAGGGCCCGCGCCCTCGGCATCGTCAAGGGCGGCGGCCTCATGGCGTCCGCGGCGGCGCACTGGCTCGCCGGCGTCGCGACGGCGTCGCTCGCGCGCCGGGCACGGGCCACCGCAGACGCCTGGCGGGGAGCCGGCCGCGTCGCCGGCGCGGTCGGGCTGCGCTTTCGCGAGTACCGCCGCGACGCGACCCCCGCGCCCCGAACGAGGGTGCCATGAGCGAGCCCGGGTCCCAGCCGAGGCGTCGTGTCCTCATCAGCGCCTACGCCTGCGGGCCGGGTGACGGGCCGGAGGCCGCCGCCGGCTGGGCGTTCGCCACCGCCGCCGCGACCCAGGCCGACGTCGTGGTGATCACGCGTCGCCGATTCGCCGACTCGATCGCCGCGGCGCTTGATGCGGATCCCGAGCTGGCCCAGCGCATCACCGTGCTGCACATGGAGCGCCACCCTGCGCTGGTTGCCGCGAAGCGCGGCCAGGCGGGCATCTACTGGTACTACGTCCTGTGGCAGCGGAAGGTGCGACGGCTCGCCGCTCAGCTGCACCGCGAGAGGCGGTTCGACCTCGTCCACCACGTGACGTTCGCCAACGACTGGTTGCCGTGCGGGCTGGTCGGCGCGACGGACGCCCCGCTGGTCTGGGGCCCGGTCGGCGGCGCGTCGGCGTCGCCGCTGCGCCTGGCCCGCTGGCTGGGGGTCCGGGGCACGCTCACCGAGGTGGTCCGCGAGTGCGCGACCCGCCCCCTGCGGCGTCTCTGGGGCGACGCCGCGGCACGCACGGCGTCGGTGGTGATCGCTCAGAACCAGGACGTCGCGCACCGGTTCCGCTCGTCGCGCCACGTCGTCGTCGAGGCGAACGCCTCGATCTCGCTCGACGACGTCGCGCTGCCGCCCGATGGTGCGACGAGCGTCCCCCTCGGTGCCGTGACCGGGCGGCGGGCCGTGTACGTCGGTCGCCTGATCCCGCTCAAGGGCGTCCGGATCGCGGTGGCCGCCCTGGCAGACCCGGCGCTCGCGGACTGGACCCTGGACATCTACGGCGACGGACGCGAGCGCGCGTCGCTCGAGCGGCAGGCACACCGGCTCGGTCTGACGGATCGCGTGCGGTTCCTCGGCCACCGCCCTCGTGCGGAGGCCCTCGCGGCCCTCGCTCGAGCGGACGCGCTGGTGTTCCCGTCGATGCACGACCAGGCGGGGTGGGTCGCGGCCGAGGCGAGCGCGTTCGGGTGCCCGGTGGTGTGCCTGCCGTTCGGCGGACCGCCCTCGCTCGCCGACGTGAACGCGCACGTCGTACCGCTCGAGAAGGACCTGCCCGCCGCCGTCGCGCGGACGGTCGCCGGCCTGCCCCTCGAACGGGGCGTTCGGTCGCGCCGCTGGGACGCCGCCCGCCTGCCCGGGTTCCTGGACCGGGTCTACGCCGTCGCCACGGGCGAGGCTCCCGTCCGGGCCGACGACCTGTCGGCCGAGCACGGCCGGTAGGTGTCGCTCACCCGCCCGTTCGGCCCGGGGGCCGTGCGGGAGCCCGGACGAGCAGCCCTTCGACGAGCCCCCGGCTCACGGCGACGACCGGTCGCACGGTGAGGATCTGCCGCCGCCCGCCCTGCAGCAGCACCTTCCACGCAGCCCGGAGCGACGCGCGGCGCCAGCGCCGGACGCCCTCGGGCGCGAGCCAGCGGCGCGCGTAGAGCATGCGGTTGCGCACGCTGTACCGGTAGTACGTGGCCGACTTCGCCGGGCCCCGCCTCGCGTCGCGGTGCGTCCCGCCCTCGTCGTGCACCGCCACGACGTCGTCGAGCACCACCAGGCGCCCGCCGGCGTCGCGGGCGCGTCGCGAGAGGTCGACGTCCTCCCAGTAGAGGAAGTAGGAGCTGTCGAAGCCGCCGATCTTGTCCCACAGCATGCTGCTGAGGGCGACGCACGCCCCGGAGACCCACTCCTCGACGTCCCGGCCCACCACCATGCCCGGAGGCCGTCGGCGCCGCGCGTGCATCGTCCCGTCGCGCAGGTACAGGTCCGTGATGCCGCTGGCCCACACGGTCCCGTCGGGCCGCTCGATGCGCGGCACCACGAGCGCCCACGGCTCCTCGCGCACGGCGGCGTGCAGCCCGGCGACGCCGTCCGGCGCCATCCACGCGTCCGGGTTGAGCAGGAGCAGCTCGGTCGCGCCGAGCTCCAGCGCGCGCGCCACGCCCGCGTTCATCCCGGCCCCGAACCCGAGGTTGTCGGCAGGCTCGACCACGTGCCAGCCGCGGGTCCCGGCAAGACCACGCACGGCCGCGCGCTCGGCGTCGTCCGTCCGGTTGTCGACCACGACGACGAGGTCGGCGGAGCGTGCCGTCCGCGCGAGGTTGTCGGCCAGCAGCTGGTGCGAGGCGTAGGAGACCACGACGACGGCCAGGCCGGACCGTGCTTGCTCGGGCTCCCGGCTCACGTCGCGGACCGGTCCTCGACGCGGCCGAAGGCCGCGATCTCCCGGAACCACTTCGCGGCGGCGAGGACGAGGAAGCCGGCGGTCGCGAGGGTCACCGCGGCGTACGCCCAGAGGAAGACGGTCGTCGCCCCGTAGAGCAGGAACAGCAGGCAGAGCACGCCGTAGTCGGTCGGGACCACGAGCACCGACCGCAGCCAGGGTGCCCGGCCGCCGGTGTCGGCGCGCGACGTCACGCCGTGCGCGCGCCGCAGCTGCTCGGTGAGGATCATCCCGAAGAAGAGCACGCTCGAGACGATCGCGTTGAGCAGCGGGACGAGGAGCCAGGAGTCCGCGACGGCGTCCGCCCGATAGAGGCCGACCAGGAGGGCGACCGGGAGGCTGACGACCTTCGTCGCGTCGACCATGTGGTCGAGCCACTCCCCGGCGGAGCTCCCCGTCCCGGTGAGCCGCGCGACCTGGCCGTCGGCCGAGTCCAGGGCGTAGCCGACCACGAGCAGGAGCGACACGACGACGCCCAGCGCCCACGACGGCGTCGCGAGCGCGAGCGCGAGGACGCCCGCGAACGTGAACAGCGCGCTGATGCCGGTCACGGCGTTGGGGCCGAGACCCAGCCGGAACGCCGCGGCCGCGAGGAGCCGGCCCAGCCGTCGGTTGACGTACCGCGAGTACGCCGGGGCGCTGCGCGCGGCTCCCTTCTGCGCGGACGCCAGCCGCTGCACGGTCTGACGGTACGTGTCGCGCTCGGTCAGCGTCACGAGAGCTCCTTCCACGGCTCCGGGCTGCGGCGGGCCCGGCGGAATGGGCCCGGGGTCCGGCGCGCGGCCAGGTCCTCGGCGAGCCTGCCGTACGCCGCGGCCACGTCGTCCCAGTCGTAGTCCCGGGCGCGGTGGGCGCCGGCGGCCCCACGCTCCCGCGTCAGTCCCGGGTCGGCCTCCGCCTTCTCGAGCAGACCGGTCAGCTCGCCCGGCGTCCGGAAGTACTCGCCCGCGTCGCGCAGCACCTCACGGTTGAACGCGACGTCGTACGCGACGACGGGCGCCCCGGCGCCGATGGCCCGCAGGAGCGACGGGTTCGTCCCGCCGACCGAGTGCCCGTGCAGGTAGGTGAACGCGGAGCCGTAGAGCTCGTCCAGCACCGCCTGGTCCCATACGCCCCCGAGGAGCCGGATGCGCGGGTCCCGGGCGGCGGCGTCACGGATCCTGCCGGAGTACCCGGCGGCGTACGGCGCAGAGCCCACCACGACGAGCGGGCGGGTGGCCCGGCTCGCCGCGTACCCGTCGACGATCGTGTGCACGTGGTTCTCGGGTTCGAACCGGGCCACGACGAGGTGGTAGCCGTCGCGCACGAGCCCGAGGTCCGCGAGCGCCGAGCCGTCCCCCGTCGTCGTCGCGGACGGCGCGCCGTAGGCGATGAGGGCCGACGGGACACCGTAGGTGTGCTCGTAGTAGTCCCGGATCCCTGCGGCGTCCGCGATGATCGCGTCCGACCACCGGACCGCCGCCGTCTCGGCCGCCCGGTAGTACCGCCGGCCCGCGCCGCCCCACTTCGCCCGCCGCCACTCGAGCCCGTCCACGTGCGTGGCGGCCGGGACCCGCGCGGCACGCAGCACGGGGAGGAACGGCGCGTTGGCGGCGTTGAAGACGAAGGCGACGTCGGTCCGGTGGGCGACGAGGTGCGCGACGGACAGCGCCGTGTGGCTCAACGTCTCGAGCGAGCGTCGCCGCAGGGCCCCGAGCGTGACGACCTGCATGCCGCGGTACTCGGCCGCGCCGCCCTCGGAGTTGCCCCGGCGGGTGTACACCCGCACCCGATGACCGCGCGCCGCCAGGCGCGTCCCGATCTCCTCGACCGCGGTCTCGAAACCGCCGTACCGGGCGGGGACGCCCCGGGTCCCGATCATCGCGATGCTCAGCGTCTGGGCCGCCATGTCTCCCCGCCCCGCAGTCGTGTGCCGTGACCGTGAGGCTATATAGCGCTCCGGCGCAGAGGGGCCGAATCTCCACCCGCTCACCCGGGTGAATTCCGTCGCCCGGGGCGCGATCTGCGATCCGCGTCCGCCTCGGAGGGCCCGTCAGCGGAGCCGGTCGGGCCGCCGGGTCAGCCGCCGCGTCAGCCGCCGCGCCAGGCCGCGGACGACCGTCAGGTCGCTGCGCCGTACCCCGAGGAACGAGAGCCACGAGATCCCGTAGAGGCGGTGGATGAAGACGACGTTCAGTCCGCCGGCGACCATGTTCCCCGCGAGCGTCGCGAGCGCCGCGCCGACGGCTCCGAACGTCGGCACGAGCGCGACGAGCAGGCCGATGTTCAGGACGCAGGCGATCACCATCGAGATGCTCCGCGCACCGGGCCGGCCGCGCGCGCTCAGGCCGCTCCCGGCGATGGATCCGGGCTGCCCGAGGACGACCGCGACCAGCAGGATCTGCGCCACCAGGACCGAGCCTGAGAAGTCCGAGCCGAAGAGGGCGGGCAGCCACCAGGGCAGGGTCAGGCCGAGGACGAGAGCCCCGGTCGCGCTCGCGAGGGTCGTCAGGCGCGCGGTCGCGGCGAGCCGCTGGTCGTCGGACCGGGCGGTCTCGCTCACGAACGTCACGTCCCGGACTGCGCTGGTCAGGATGAGCGGCAGCTCGCTGATCGAGACCGCGACGACGTACAGGCCGGTCTGGACCACGTCCGACAACGGCGTCACCAGGGACTGGTCGATCCGCATGAGCAGAATCCCCGTGAGCGCCCCGACCCAGACCCGCATCCCGTAGGAGGCGATCTGCCGGGTCCGGACGGTGTCCTGCGGCGTCCCCCGACGTCGCAGGACGACGAGGTACGGCAGCCCTCCGAGGAGGGGTGTGCAGACGAGCACGAGCGTCGCGGTGGTCGGGGTGAGCGCGTCGAGCATCCACAGCGGCACCAGCAGGAGCAACCGGGCGAGCGAGCTGATGGTCTTCTCCATGGCGACGAACCGCCACAGCCCCAGGCCGTAGGCGACCCCGCGCAGGCACCCCACCAGCATGCTCGGCACCGTGGCCGCCGCCGCGATGATCATCAGCCGTTCGATCGCCTGGTCGCCGCCGCTGAAGAACGACGCCGCGAGGAGGCCCGCGGCCGCCGCGGCGGCACCGGTGACCGAGACCATGGCCGCGCTGCGGCGCAGGACGTGGCGCACCCGCCCGGGTGCGGCGGCGATGAGGTAGGTCGACGCCTCGGGGATGCCGAACATCGCGAGCGACGAGAGGAGCACGAACGGCGCCATCGCCGCCGCGACCGCACCGCGTCCGTCGACGGACAGGGCCTGCGCGAGCACCGGGCCGGTCACCACGGAGACGACGGCCGGCACGGCGTTGCCCATCGTCGTGACCGACACGGCCGACATCATCGACATCGGCCGGGCGAGGCCACGCCTCGCCGGGGCCCTGCCGGGGGCGTGCCGGTCAGCCATGGAGCATCCGCTCGTCGGCGTCGCCGAGCACACGCGCGAGGGCCACACCCGTCAGCGCCCTCGCGATCTGTCGGTCGTTGCCGCCACCGGCGACGTTCTTCGAGAACAGGGACCCGACGGCCCGACGCAGGATCTGCGGATAGTCGCGCGAGACGGTGCCCACCTGGGCCGACCTGATGCCCGACCCCACCGCGACGGCGTGCACCCAGAGATCGTCCGCCGTCGGAGCGACGTCGAGGAACCGGGTCCCCGCCTCGCGCAGCGCAGTCACCATCGGCGCGGGATAGATGATTCCCCCCACACCGGTGCACAGGGTCGCGAATCCCGGCCGGTCCGTGGTCTCGGCCACCCACCGCGAGTAGGGCGCGATCGCGCCGCCCTCGGCGACGATCCGGTGCGCGCGGTGCCCGTGGACGACCGTCGGGTCGTCCCGATGCGACTCGACCAGCTCCGCCAACCAGGACGCCGGGTAGAACGTGTCGTCGTCGGCCGTCGCGAAGGGTGACGTGCCGGCACCCGGCGCGACGACGTACGGGTACTGCTTCTTGTGCGGCCCCCAGTTCTCGCAGGCCGCGATCTCGAGCCCGCGTCGTCGCAGCCGGCGCAGGGTCGCGGGCGGGTTCGCGAGGACGTCCGGCTCGTCGATCCACAGGATCAGCCGCCGCGGCCGCGTGCTCCCGGCGCCGATGGACTCCAGCGCGAGGTAGGCGCTCGCCGTCCGGGAGCCGAACGTCGTGACGCACACGTCGACGTCGACGTCGCCCACGACCGACTCCCTGCTGAGCCGGTTGCGGACGCCGAACCTCGTCGCGAGCCCGACGCTCCGCAGCGCGACCGGCAGCGCGGCGCGGTCCGTCAGGAGCAGCCGGAGCAGGAGCCGGGGGATCGCGAACATACTGGGCAACCTAACCGCTCCGGCTCGTCCAGCGGCCCCCGTCAGCGGGCGAAATCGACGTCGTCCTCGGCACGTGCCGGCATGACCGCCGCCCAGATCGCCGAGTGATAGGCGGGGACCGAGAACCGCTCGCGCGCCTGGCCCGCCGCCCGCTCCGCCCTCGCACGGGCCCACCGGGGGTCGTCGAGCACGGCGGCGACCGCGCGGGCCAGGGCCGCGGGTTCTTCCGGTTCGACGAGCGTCCCGTCGACGCCGTCGCGCACCACCTCGACGAGCCCCTGGGTGCGGCTCGCCACGACCGGACGCCCGGCCAGCATCGCCTCGACGGCCACGTTCCCGAACGACTCGATCCGCGAGGGCACGATGACGACATCGGCGGCCTCGTAGCAGGGCCACGGGTCGACGTAGCCGAGGAAGTCCACCGCCCCGTCGAGGTCCGCCCGCGCGGCCCGGTCACGCAGCCGCCGCTCGAACCACTCGTAGCCGGCGAAGACCGCGCCGGCGAGCAGCAGCCGCACCGGCCTCCCTTCGTCGCGCAGCGCGGCGACGGCCTCGAGCGCGACGTCGGTCCCCTTCACCAGCGACAGCCGGCCGACGAGCACGACGGTGGCCGGATCTCCGGGCACGCGGTCCCGCAGCGCCCCCGTCGGGCGCCCGGGCTCCCCGACGCCGTTGTGCACCACCCGCGTGCGTGCGGCGAGCGCGGGCACCACGCCCACGACGGCGGCGCGCGAGGCGGCGGAGTTTGCCACCACCGCGTGCGCGGCGAGCAGCGGGGCGGCGAGCGCGGCGCGTACCGCCCACGGCCCGGTGTCCTCCGCCTCGTGCACGTGACACACGGCCCGCACCCCCGCGAGACGTGCCGCCGCGAGCCATGTCGGGATCGTCAGCGTGTTCACCAGGACGCAGCCGGCACCGGTCCGGCGGATCATCCGCAGCTGCCCCCGCAGGGCGGTCGCGGCGCCGACCGCCAGCCCGAGAAGCCCCCGCGAGCTGAGCATGGACCTGCGCAGGACCGGCACGTCCATGAGCAGGACGCGCGCGCCCGCGGCCCTCAGGACGGGGACGAGGGGGCCGTCGCCGGGCAGCGTCACGACGACCTGCGCTCCGCGTTCGAGGCACGCGCGGACGGTCTCGACCATCTGCAGGTCGCTGCCGTAGCACTCGGCGGAGGGGTGCGCGACGAGGACGACGTCACGCCCGTCGGGCGTGCTCGAGGTGTCGGACATGCACCCACTGTGCCGTCTGCGCGGCGCCCGCGACCCCGCGTGGCCGCCGGACGACAGGGATTCACCCGGTCACAGGGGGCGGCTACACCCGCGGACGCTCGTAGACGCTGGGGTCGAACTCGTTCCAGTCGACCTCGGACAGGAACGCGACGCCCACGAGGATGATCACCAGCCACAGCACGATCCAGATCGCGCCGAGCACGATCCCGGCGATCGCCATCCCCCTGCCCGACTCCCCCGTCCGGCCGACCCGGACCAGGCCGATGATCCCGAGCACGACGGGAATGATCGCCATCCCGAGGATCCCCGTCACGAGCGCCGCGACGGAGAAGCCGTCCGTGCCGCCCGACGGCGGGTGCGGGTACGGGTAGGGCGCCGGGTGCCCGTACGGCGCGGCCTGCGGATGCTGCGACGGACCCTGGTGCGGAGGTGGCGACTGGTGGGGGTGCGCGCCCGGGTCGTCGGGCCGCGGCCCGTACGGGTTCGGCGGCGTCCCGCCGTCGTGGCTCATGACGTTCCTCCTGCCCGGGTCGTCCACAGGTCTCGCGCACGATCCTCGTCCGGGACGACGCCGCTCGCGAGCCCTCCCGTCACACCTTCGTGTGGAACCTTCCCTGCGCGGCGAGGAGGCCCTCGACGAGCACCATCTCGACGGCGTCGGCGGCGTCGTCCACCAGGATGGGCAGGTCTTTGCGCTCGGTGGGCGAGAAGTCCTTGAGCACGTAGTCGGCGGTGTCCATGCGCCCCGGCGGGCGGCCGACCCCGACACGCACGCGCGTGTACTCGCGCGTGCCCAGCGCCTTGGTGATGTCGCGCAGCCCGTTGTGCCCGCCCTCGCCGCCGTCGACCTTGAGCTTGATCGTGTCGAACGGGATGTCGACCTCGTCGTGCACGACGAGCAGCCGCTCGGGCGCGATGCCGTAGTACTTCACGAGCCCCGACACCGGGCCGCCGGAGGTGTTCATGTACGTCGTGGGCTTCGCCAGCACGACGCGCGGCCCGGGCGCCCCGCCGGGCAGGACGCCGAGGCGCCCCTCGGCGACGGCCGCCTGCGCCCGCGGGTGCTTCGAGTAGCGCGCGCCGGCCCGCTCGGCGAGCAGGTCGAGCACCATCTGCCCGACGTTGTGCCGGTTGCCCGCATACTTCGGGCCGGGGTTGCCGAGCCCGACGACGAGCCACGGGGTGTCGGTCATCTGGGGTGCGTTCCTCTCGGTGCGGGCGTCCGGGCGTGCGAAGGGCGCCCGGACCAGACGGTACCGGGCGCCCTCTGCGTGGTGCGGCGGATCAGCCCTCGGTGGACTCGGCGGCCTCGGCCGACTCCTCGGTGGCGCCCTCGGCCTCGGCCTCGGCCTCGTCCTCGGCGGCGACCTCGGCACGCGGCTCGGAGACGGCGACGACCGCGGCGGCGGGGTCGGTCAGCAGGATGACGCCCTGCGGGAGCTCCACCTCGCCGGCGGTGACGTGCGAGCCGGCCTCGAGGCCCTCGATCGACACGTCGACGGACTCGGGCAGGTGGGTGGCCTCGGCCTCGACCGACAGGGTCTGCGCCTCGACGAAGTGGATGGTGCCGGGGGCGGACTCGCCCACGACGTTCACGGTGATGTCGACGGCGATCTTCTCGCCGCGCTTCACCAGCAGCAGGTCGACGTGCTCGATGGTGCCGCGCACGGCGTCGCGCTGGACGTCCTTGGCGACGGCGAGCTCGTTGGTGCCCTCGACCTCGATCGAGAACAGCGCGTTCGACTGGCGCATGGCGAGCATGGTCGCGTGGCCCGGGAGGGTGATGTGGACCGGGTCGGTGCCGTGACCGTAGAGGACGGCGGGGATCTTGTTCTCTCGGCGGATGCGGCGGGCGGCGCCCTTGCCGAACTCCGTGCGGGCCTCGGCGGCGAGCTTGATCTCGGACACGTGGATCACTCCTGGAAGGTCTGTGCGTGCCGACGGCCAGAGGGAGACGTCGGCTGGTCCTCGAGGTGTGGGGCGCCCCGCGGACCGGCGGCTGCGTCGGCGTGGGACACATGACGGACGCGACCGAGGACGCGCCGCGGGGACCGCGCGAGAGCACGGTGCACCGAGGCCGCCCAGTCGATCACGGAAATCCGACGGATCCTGCTCTGAGGGTGCGACCTGGTCGCTGCAAGAAGCTTGCGTGGACCGGCGCCCGTCAGACGTCCCTCGCCGAGGCAACCGGACGAGTATAGCCCCACGCGGGCCGGGCGGTCAGGCCCTCCGGGTCCGATCGTCCGTCGGGTCCGTCACGCCGGCCGCGTCGGGCGCCCCGCCGCGGCGGGCGGCGCGGGGGCCGGACCGCCGCGGCCGGTAGACCACCTGCGCCTGGAAGACGAACCGCACGACGAACGCCACGAGGATGAGCAGGGCCTGCACGACCTCCGGGTGCCACAGGGCTGCCTCGACGATCCACCACAGCAGCAGCGTGCGCACGACCGCCTCGGTGCCGTTGAATGCGAAGGACCGCACGAACCGGCCCCAGAAGCCGTACGCGCCGTCGCGCAGGTCGCCGAAAACGAACCGCTCCTGCAGCAGGAAGTTCGTGACGATCGTCAGCCCGTTGGCGACGACCACGGCGGGCAGGTAGTGCACGCCCACACCCTGCAGCGCGGCGAGGATCGCCAGGTTCAGCACGGCCCCGACCGCCCCGATGAGCGCGAACGGCGACAGTCGCCCGAACCGCAGCAGCGTCAGCTGCTGCACGTACCGCAGCCCGTTGGCGACGGTCGCCTTGGAGCGCCCGGCGAACCGCTCCCCGAAGACGAACGGCACCTCGGCGACCCGCAGGCGCTGCCGGGCGAGGACCTCCAGCAGGATCTTGAAGCCCCGCGGGCGCAGCGCGGCGACGTCGACGGCGCCGGGACGCAGCACGAAGAACCCGGTCATCGGGTCGGAGACGTCGCGCAGCTTCACGGGGAACATCGACCGGGCCAGCAGCCCGGATGCCTTCGACACCCACCGGCGCCACGGCCCGTCCAGCCCGCCCGCGTCCCCGCGGCCGGTGTACCGGGAGGCGACGACGACGTCGGCGCCCGTCTCGCGGGCGGTGGTCAGCAGTAGCGGGACCATCTCCGGCGGGTGCTGCAGGTCGCCGTCCATCACCACGACGCGCTCGCCCGCCGCGGCCTCCAGCCCGGCCACCACCGCCCCGGACAGCCCGCCGTCGGGCCGGGCACGGTGGATCACCCGGACCGGGAGCGCGGAGCGCGCGGCGACGTCGGCGATCACCGCCGGTGTGTCGTCGGTCGAGTCGTCGACGAAGAGCACCTCGGCGCCGCCGGGCACGACGTCGCCGTCGAGCGCCGCCGCGAGCCTGGTCACGAGCTCCGCGACGTTCGGTCCCTCGTTGTACGTGGGGACCACCACGGTCACGTCCACAGAGCGCCTCCTTCGCTCGGACAGCCTACGGCCCACGGGGCCCGGGTACGCCCGCCGTCGGAGCCCGCCGATACCCTGGCGACATGCCCATTCTGACGGCAGACCACGACCCGCTTGCCACTCCTCTCTACTCGATGCAGGAGGCGGCAAGGATCGTCGACATGCCCGCGAACACGTTCCACACATGGGCGCGCGGGTACCGCTACAAGGGCATCGACGGCACACAGCACGACATCGACGCTCTGATCACCACCACGGGCGTCGGACGGGGTCCCGTGGTCCCGTTCGTCGGTCTCAGCGAGGCTTACGTGTTGAACGCCTTCCGGGGTGCGGGTGTCCCGATGCAGCGCATCAGGCCGGCGCTCTCGAAGCTTGAAAGCGAGTTCGGAATGCACGCGGCCCTGGCGAGCGAGCAGCTCAAGACCGACGGCGCCGAAGTTCTCTGGGAGTTCGGCGAGGAGACCGACGACGCCGAGCTGCGCGACAGCCTCGTCGTCGTCCGCAGCGGCCAGATGGTCTTCCGTGACGTGATCGAGAAGTACTTGCGGACGATCACGTATGTCTACGGTCGAGTGTCCTTGATTCGGCTTCCCCAGTTCGTCCCCGAGGTCGTAGTCGACCCTGAGCGCAACTTCGGTCAACCGACGCTCGCGCGGCGGGGGATCCGTGTCGCGGATGTCCGAGCTCGGCTCGACGCGGGAGAACCGGCCGATCAAGTCGCGGACGATTTCCGGCTCGAGCTCGCCGACGTGCTCGCGCTCGCCGCCTGAAGCATGCGCGGCCGGGACGTGTCCCCGCGGTTCTTCGTCGACCGCAATCTGGGCTCGGTCATCATCCCTGATGGGCTCCGGTCAGCAGGTTGGGACGTGACCACCATGGACGACCGATACGGCGTGGACGTCAGTCAGAGCGTCTCGGACGTCGACTGGATCCGGGAGGCCACCCAGCGAGGCGAGTTTCTCCTTACCAAGGACGTCCGGATCGCGCGCAATCCCGTGGAGGCGCGGATCGTCCACATGTGCGATGCCCGCGTGTTCACGATCACCAACCAGCGCATCCCGGCACCCACTGCTCTCGAGTGGCTCGTACGGCACCAAGCGGCGATCTTCGTTGGGCGGCACGTACCAATCCGCCGTTCGTCCTCGGATCTATGAGCACCAGGTACGGCGAATCGCGCTGAACTATCCGTGAGCGCGCCGCCCTCGTCACGCGGGTGGCGCGCTCACGCATCGACGCTCAGGCGTTGCCGTCGAACAGGCTGGTCACGGAACCGTCGTCGAACACCTCGCGGATGGCGCGGGCGACCAGCGGCGCGATGGACAGCACGGTAAGGCTGTCGAACCGCTTGTCGGACGAGATCGGCAGCGTGTCGGTGACGACCACCTCCGAGGCGCCGCACTCGGCGAGGCGCTGCGGGGCGGGGTCCGAGAGCACGCCGTGCGTGGCGGCCACGACGACCGACCGACCGCCGGCCTCCTTGATGACCTTGACGGCCTCGGCGATGGTGCCGCCGGTGTCGATGAGGTCGTCGACGAGCACGCAGTCGCGGCCCTCGACGTCGCCCACCACGCGGTTGGCGACCGCCTGGTTCGGCCGGGTGACGTCGCGCGTCTTGTGCACGAACGCGAGCGGGCAGCCGCCCAGCTTCGCGGCCCACTGCTCCGCGACGCGGATGCGGCCGGCGTCCGGCGAGACGACGGCGACGTTGGACAGGTCCACGCGGGTGCGCACGTAGTCGACCAGGACCGGCATGGCCCACAGGTGGTCGACCGGGCCGTCGAAGAAGCCCTGGATCTGCGGCGTGTGCAGGTCCACGCTGAGGACCCGGTCGGCGCCGGCGGTCTTGAGCATGTCCGCGACGAGGCGGGCCGAGATCGGCTCGCGACCGCGGCTCTTCTTGTCCTGGCGCGCGTAGGCGAAGAACGGCGCCACGGCGGTGACCGAGCGCGCCGAGCCCCGCTTGGCGGCGTCCACCATGAGCAGCTGCTCCATGAGCCACTGGTTCACCGGCGCGGTGTGGCTCTGCAGCAGGAAGATGTCGGACCCGCGCACCGACTCGCTGAACCGCACGTACGTCTCGCTGTTCGCGAAGTCGTAGGCCGAGACGGGGAGCAGCTCGATGCCGAGCTCCTTGGCGACCGCCTCCGCGAGCTCCGGGTGCGCTCGGCCCGAGGCGAGGACGAGGGTGCGCTCACCGGTTCCGGGGATGAAGTTGTTCATCGCTGCGTGCTTCCTTCGTCATCGGTGGCGGGGGTGCGTGCGGGGTCGACCACCGGGACGGCCCCGGTGAGGGCATTGTGCTCGGCGAGCTGGCGCTGCGCCTGCGCGCCGAGCCCCGGGCCAGACTGCTGGCCGTTCGTGGTGTCGGTCTGGGCCCGGGCGGCGGCCTCGGCGGCCGGTGTCCCGGGCCAGCGGCGCTCGACCCAGCCCTCGACGTTGCGCTGCTGCGCACGGGCGACGCCGAGCGAGCCGGCGGGCACGTCCTTGACGATGACCGAGCCGGCCGCCGTGTACGCGCCGTCGCCCACGGTGACCGGCGCGACGAACATGTTGTCGGCGCCGGTGCGGGCGAACGAGCCGATGACCGTGCGGTGCTTGGCCACGCCGTCGTAGTTGACGGTGACGGACGCGGCGCCGATGTTCGTGTGCTCGCCGATCGTCGTGTCGCCGACGTACGACAGGTGGGGCACCTTGGAGCCCGCGCCGATCTCGGAGTTCTTCGTCTCGACGAACGTGCCGATCTTGCCGTGGGTGCCCAGCACCGTGTTGGGGCGCAGGTAGGCGAACGGGCCCACCGTGGCGTCCGCCCCGATCACGGACAGCGAGCCGTGCGTGCGCACGACGGTCGCGCCCTCGCCGACCTCGACGTCGGTGAGCGTGGTGTCGGGGCCGATCGTGGCGCCCGAGGAGACCTTGGTCGCGCCGTGCAGCTGCGTGCCGGGCAGGAGCGTGACGTCGGGGGCGAGCTCGACGTCGACGTCCACCCAGGTGGTGGCCGGGTCGACGACGGTGACGCCCGCGCGCATCCATTCGGCCAGCACGCGGCGGTTGAGCTCGGCGCCGAGCGTCGCGAGCGCGACGCGGTCGTTGACGCCCTCGACCAGCATCGGGTCGTCGCTGAGCAGCGCGCGCACCGACCCGCCCTCGGCCCGGGCCGAGGCCACGACGTCGGTGAGGTAGACCTCGCCCTGCGCGTTGTCCGTGCCGAGGCCGCCGAGCCCGCGGCGCAGCGTCGCGGCGTCGAAGACGTAGACGGAGCTGTTGATCTCGCGGAGCTCGCGCTGCGCGGGAGTGGCGTCCTTGTGCTCGACGATGGCGAGCACGTCGCCGGTGCCCTCCTCGCGGACGATGCGCCCGTACCCGGTCGCGTCGGCGACCTCGGTGGTGAGGACGGTGACCGCGTTGCCGTCCGCGTGGTGCGCGGCCAGCAGCTCGCCGAGGGTGGCGCCGTCGAGCAGCGGGATGTCGCCGGCGAGCACCACCACGGAGCCGTCGAGGCCGTCGCCGAGCGGGTGGTCGCCGCCGTCGGCGTGGTCGGCGTGCAGCTCGTCGTCCACCGCGTCGTCGTGCACGAGCTGCGCGGCGCGGCCGGCGTGGGCGCGCGCGTCCAGCGCGTCGAGCGCGCACTGCACGGCCCGGCCGGTGCCGGGGACCTCGTCCTGGTCGACGACGAGGGCCGCCGGGTCGAGCTGCGCGGCGGCCGCGGCCACCTGGTCGCGCTCGTGCCGCACGACGACGGCGACGTGCCACGGGTCGAGCTCACGGGCAGCCGTCATCGCGTGCCCCAGCATCGTGCGCCCGCCGAGGGCGTGCAGCACCTTCGGCACGGACGACTTCATGCGCGTGCCCTGCCCTGCGGCGAGGACGACGACCGCGGCGGGCCGCGGGGGCGCTCCGTCCGCGCCGTCCTGGGCCTGTCGAGGGGCGCCGTCCTGAGCCTGTCGAAGGGCGCCGTCCTGAGCCTGTCGAAGGGCGCCGTCCTGAGCCTGTCGAAGGGCGCCGTCCTGAGCCTGTCGAAGGGGAGTGCCGGGGGCGTCGGGCGTTCCTGCGGTCGAGCCTGTCGAGACCACGAGTGCTCCGTCTCTTCTCGGGTGTGCACGTGCTCCGCCCCCAGGACTCGAACCTGGACCAAGGGCACCAAAAACCCTTGTGCTGCCGATTACACCAAGGCGGAACGGGCGCCGGGCCGGCGTCCGCGCGTCGTGGCGCGACCACCCCGGGCGTCCGTCCTCAGTCTGCCAGGTCACGGGCACCGCCCTCGCGCTCTCCGGACGAAGCGGACAGCCCGCGGCCGTGGCGCGCGCCACACCCCGCCCACTCCCCCGGCCCGACTGCAACGTGCGTGCGCCTCAGTCGGGTTGTCTGTCGACCGAGTCTGCGGTTCCGCTGCGGGCGCGTGCCTCGTCCCTCGGCCCCCACCCTCCGCTGCACCTCCGCCTCAGTCGGTGACGACGATCCCCAGCTCCTGCGCCAGGGCGGGTGCGAGGTGGCCGAGCTGCTCCTGGTCGATCGTGGCCCCGCGGAGCGACCCGATGCCGCCGAGCTCGTCGATCCGGGCGCCGCGCAGGTCGACGTCCAGCAGCGTCGAGGCCTGGACGTCGAGTCGTCGCACGCGGGTGCCCGTGAACGCCATCCGCCGCACCGTGGCCTGCACCAGGTCGAGCTCGTCGATCGTGCAGTCCGTGAAGGCGACGTCCTGCAGGTCGGCGCCGCGCAGGTTGACGAAGCTCAGCTTGCAGCCGACGAAGCGCACCGACTGCCACGCCGACTCGTACAGCTCGGCCGACCCGAGCCGCCCGCCCGTGACCTCGACGTCCCGCCAGCGGCCGCGCACGCCCTTCAGCACCGGGACGTCGAGCCGTTCCAGCGCCACCTCGGCCAGGGTCGCGGCCCGCAGGTCGACCTGCGGCGCCCGCAGGCCGTCGAACCGCGAGGAGTAGACGCTCGCGTCCCGCAGGTCGACCTCGTCGAGGTCCAGGCCCGTGAACGCGAAGCCCTCCAGGTCGACGTCGCGGGTGAGGTCGTACCGGTCGCCGGGCGCGAGGTCGGCCAGGACGACCGGGTCGACGACGGGCGGCGCGGGGTCGTTCTTCCTGCTCGGCATGGTCGCCAGCGTAGAGCGGGCACAATGAACCCATGCCTGCCGACCCGCGCCCGTCCAAGCGCCAGCCGCGTGCCCGGATGACGGCGAGCCAGCGGCGCGAGCAGCTGCTCGAGGTCAGCAGGGGCCTGTTCGCCGAGAAGGGGTTCGAGGGGACGAGCGTCGAGGAGATCGCCGCGCGGGCGGAGGTGTCCAAGCCGGTCGTGTACGAGCACTTCGGCGGCAAGGAGGGCGTCTACGCCGTCGTGGTCGACCGCGAGGTGCAGGCCCTCACCTCCGCCCTGACCGGCGCGCTGGAGGAGGGCGGCCACCCCAAGGTGCTGGTCGAGCGCACCGCGCTGGCCCTGCTCGGGTACATCGAGGCGTCCGAGGACGGCTTCCGCATCCTCGTGCGCGACTCCCCGGTCGCCCAGGCCACCGGGACGTTCTCGTCGCTCATCGGCGACGTCGCGACCCAGGTGGAGCACATCCTCGCCGACCAGCTCAAGGTCAACGGGCTCGACCCCCGCACGGCCCCGCTCTACGCGCAGATGCTCGTCGGGATGGTGGCCCTGACCGGCCAGTACTGGCTCGACGCCCGCAGCCCCGACAAGGCGGAGGTCGCCGCGCACCTGGTGAACCTCGCGTGGAACGGGCTGGCCGGCATGGAGAAGCGCCCGAGGCTCACGAAGCCCCGCTGACCGCCCGCTCGCACCCTCCGCGTCGGTCGAGCCCGTCGAGACCCGGGTCTCGACAGGCTCGACCGAAGAAGGGTCCGTCAGCGGCCGTCGAGGTAGCCGTTGGCGTTGATGACGTACTTTGTCGCGGCGCCCGCGTCGAACTCGGCGTAGCCCTGCGGGGCCTCGTCGAGGGTGATCGCCTTCGCGCCCACGTTCTTCGCGATCTGCACGCGGTCGTGCAGGATCGCCTGCATCAGGCCGCGGTGGTACTTCATCACCGGGCACTGGCCCGTGGTGAACGACAGCGACTTGGCCCAGCCCGTACCGAGGCTGAGCGACAGCGCGCCCTTCTTCGCCGCCTCGTCGACGCCACCGGGGTCGCCGGTGACGTAGAGCCCCGGGATGCCCATCGCGCCGCCCGCGGCCGTGACGTCCATCAGCGAGTTGAGGACCGTCGCCGGCGCCTCGTGGCCCGAGTCCGAGCCGTGGCCCCTCGCCTCGAAGCCGACGGCGTCGATGCCGGCGTCGACCTCGGGGACGCCGAGGATCTGCTCGATCTGCTCGCCCGGGTCGCCCTTCGTGAGGTCGACGGTCTCGCAGCCGAACGTACGGGCCTTGGCGAGCCGGTCAGCGTTCAGGTCCCCGACGATCACGACCGCCGCCCCGAGCAGCAGCGCCCCGGTCGCGGCGGCGAGCCCGACGGGGCCGGCGCCCGCGACGTACACCGTCGACCCGACCCCGACACCGGCCGTCACGGCGCCGTGGAAGCCGGTCGGGAAGATGTCCGACAGCATCGTCAGGTCCATCATCTTCTCGAGCGCCTGGTCCCGGTCCGGGAACCGCAGCACGTTCCAGTCGGCGTACGGCACCAGCACGTAGTTCGCCTGGCCCCCGACCCAGCCGCCCATGTCGACGTACCCGTAGGCGCTGCCCGGGCGGTCCGGGTTCACGTTGAGGCAGATGCCGGTCTTGCGCTCCTTGCAGTTCCGGCACCGCCCGCACGCGATGTTGAACGGCACCGAGACGATGTCGCCGACCTTGACGAACTCGACGTCGCGACCGGTCTCCACGACCTCGCCCGTGATCTCGTGGCCGAGCACCAGATCCTTCGGCGCGGTCGTGCGCCCGCGGACCATGTGCTGGTCCGAGCCGCAGATGTTCGTCGCGACGGTCTTGACGATCACGCCGTGCGACACCGCGCGGCCGACGTTGGCCGGGTTCACCCCCGGCCCGTCCTTGAGCTCGAACGTCGGGTAGTCGATGTCGATGACCTCGACCTGCCCCGTCCCCTTGTAGGCGACGGCGCGGTTCTTGTCTGCCATGGTGCTCCTCCTCGAACACGTCCGGTCGTACACATGCGGCCCCGGTCCGAGCCGGTACGTCGACCGTAGCCACGTCCCGCCCTGCCGGCAGGACGGGGCCGACCGACGTCGAAAGGCGCGCGCCCGGGGCTGCCGTTGTGCGCGGCCCGGGGGTCTGCTAGGCCTGCGGTATGACCCGGGTCACCGTCCGACGCCGCGTCAGGCGCCTCACGATCGGCGAGCGCACGTCGCAGGTCGAGGACCTCCTCGCGGGCGAGGAGCCGCTGGAGATCCGCGTGGGCGGGCGCTCGTACGCCGTCACGATGCGCACCCCCGGGAACGACGTCGAGCTCGCGACCGGCTTCCTCGTCTCCGAGGGCGTGGTCACCGACGGCGCCCACGTCGCCGGGGCCCGGTACTGCGCGGCGTCGCCGCTCCCGGGCGGTCCGGGCAGCCACGAGAACGCCTACAACGTGCTCGACGTCGCCCTCGCCCCCGGCGTGCGACCGCCCGACCCGGCGCTCGCGCGGGAGTTCTTCACGTCGAGCGCGTGCGGGCTGTGCGGCAAGGCGTCGATCGACGCGGTGCGCACGCGCAGCGCGTTCGCGGTGGCGAACGACCCGGTTCGGGTGGACGCCGCGCTGCTCGCGGCGCTGCCCGACCGGCTGCGCGCGGCGCAGGACGTGTTCGCCCGCACCGGCGGGCTGCACGCCGCGGGACTGTTCGACGCCGCCACCGGCGCGTGCCTCGTGGTCCGCGAGGACGTGGGGCGCCACAACGCCGTCGACAAGGTGGTCGGCTGGGCCGCCGCGGCCGGGATGCTGCCGCTGCGCGGGACGGTGCTCGTGGTGTCCGGGAGGGCGAGCTTCGAGCTCACCCAGAAGGCCGTCATGGCGGGGGTGCCGGTCCTCGCGGCCGTCTCCGCGCCGTCGTCGCTGGCCGCCGAGCTGGCCGACGAGGCCGGGCTGACGCTGGTCGGGTTCGTCCGCGACCCGTCGCTCGTCGTCTACTCCGGAGGGCACCGGGTCGTCGAGCGCGCCGTCGAGCACGCGCAGGACGGCAGAGGGGACGCCGCATGACTCCGGACCGGCCGAAGGAGACGCGACCTCCGAAGGAGTGGGCGGCGGGGGTGCCCGGCATCGTGCACGCGCTCGGGCCGGCCCTGCGCGGGATGGGGCCCGCCCGGTCGGCGAAGCTGCTGCTGTCGATGAACCACCAGGACGGCTTCGACTGCATGAGCTGCGCGTGGCCGGACCCGGACCGGCGCAAGCCCGCGGAGTTCTGCGAGAACGGCGCGAAGGCCGTCAACTGGGAGGCGACGCCGCTGGTCGTGGACGCGTCGTTCTGGGCGGAGCACCCGGTCTCCGACCTGCGCACGCGCTCCGAGCACTGGCTGGGGCAGCAGGGCCGGCTCGTCGAGCCCGTGCACAAGGCCGCCGGCTCCGACCGGTACGTGCCGATCGGCTGGGACGAGGCGTTCGCGATCCTCGGCGACCGGCTGGGCGGGCTCGAGGACCCCGACCAGGCGGCCTTCTACACGAGCGGGCGGGCGTCCAACGAGGCTGCGTTCGTCTACCAGCTGTTCGTGCGCGCCTTCGGCACGAACAACCTGCCCGACTGCTCGAACATGTGCCACGAGTCCACGGGTGCCGCGCTCGGCGAGACGATCGGCGTGGGCAAGGCCACGATCACCTACAAGGACTTCGGCCAGGCGGACCTCGTCGTGATCATGGGCCAGAACCCGGGCAGCAACCACCCGCGCATGCTGACCGCGCTCGAGGAGGCCAAGCGGAACGGCGCGAGCATCGTCGCCGTGAACCCGCTGCCCGAGGCCGGGCTCATGCGCTACAAGAACCCGCAGACGCTGCGCGGGCTGGCGGGCCGCGGCACGCAGCTCGCCGACCAGTACCTGCAGATCCGGCTCGGCGGCGACATGGCGCTGCTGCAGGCCGTGTCCAAGCGGGTGCTCGACGCCGAGGCGGCGGCGCCCGGGACCGTGCTCGACCACGCGTTCCTCGCCGAGCACACGTCGGGCCTCGAGGAGCTGACCGCGCACCTGGCGGACCTCGACGAGGAGGCCGTGCTCGCCGCGACGGGGCTGACGAGCGCCGAGATCGACGAGCTCGCGGACCGCTACGTCCGCGCCCAGCGCGTCATCGTCACGTGGGCGATGGGCCTGACCCAGCACACCAAGGCCGTGCCCACGATCAAGGAGATCGTCAACCTGCTGCTGCTGCGCGGGAACATCGGCCGCCCGGGAGCGGGGGCGTCGCCGATCCGCGGCCACTCCAACGTGCAGGGCGACCGCACCATGGGCATCTGGGAGCGGATGCCGGAACCGTTCCTCGCCGCCCTGGAGGCGGAGTTCGGCTTCCCGGTGCCGCGCGCCCACGGCGTCGACTCCGTCGGCGCGGTCGAGGGCCTGGCGGCCGGGCGCATCAAGGCGCTCGTCGCGCTCGGCGGCAACCTCGCGTCGGCGATCTCCGACACCGCCGTCGCCGAGGACGCGCTGGGTCGCGCCGACCTCACGGTGCAGATCTCGACCAAGCTCAACCGCTCGCACGCCGTCGTCGGGCGCGAGGCGCTCATCCTGCCCACGCTCGGGCGGACCGAGATCGACCGGCAGGCCTCCGGGGAGCAGTTCGTCTCGGTCGAGGACACCGTCTGCGCGGTGCACGCGTCGCGCGGCAAGGTCGAGCCGGTGGGGGCCGGGCTGCTCTCCGAGGTCGCGATCGTCACGCGGATGGCGCGTGCGGTCCTCGGCGCACGGGCCGGGACGTCGTCGGACCAGCCCGGGCAGGTCGACTGGGCGGCGATGGAGCGCGACTACGACGTGATCCGCGAGCACATCGCGCGCGTCGTGCCCGGGTGCGAGGACTACAACGCGAAGATCCGGCGCGAGAGCGGGTTCCTGCTGCCGCACGGGCCGCGCGACTCGCGCACGTTCCCCACGCCCGACGGGCTCGCGCACCTCACGGTCAACGAGCTCGCCCCCGTCGAGTGCCCGCCGGGCCGGCTGCTGCTGCAGACCATCCGCTCGCACGACCAGTTCAACACGACGATCTACCGCCGCGACGACCGCTACCGCGGGATCAAGGGCGGGCGCGCCGTCGTCCTCGTCCACCCCGACGACGTCACGGAGCTCGGCCTCACCGACGGCGCGACCGTCGACGTGCACGGCGAGTACCACGACGGCGTCGACCGGGTGCTGCGCGGCCAGCGGGTCGTCGCCTACCCGACGGCGCGCGGCTGCGCGGCGGCCTACTTCCCCGAGGCCAACGTCCTCGTGCCGCTCGGCGCGACCGCTGAGACGTCCGGGACGCCCGTGTCCAAGGCCGTCGTGGTGCGCCTCGTACCGGCCTGACCGCTCACGACGACGCGCCGATCGGGCCGAGCACCCGGTCCAGCAGCCGGTCGGCGACGGCGAGCGCCGTCTCGCGCGAGTGGTGGCCTCCGACCATCCCCTGCGTCAGCCCCGACGCGGCCGCGAGCACGATCTCGGCGTCCAGGCGGCGGCCGCTGCCCGCGGCGCTCCCGTCGGTCGCACCGTCGGCCCGCGCGAACTGGTGGGCCACCACGTCGACGAGGACGCGGGGGGCGCCGAGCAGGGCGTCCGGCCCGATGCCGGAGCGGGTGACGGCCGCGGCGTGGAAGGCCGCGAGGACGACGGCGTCCGCCCGCTGCGCGTCGTCCAGCGGCAGCAGGGCCAGGAGGATCCCCCGCAGCACCTCGCGAGGCGCCGCCGGCTCTGCCTGCCCGGCCGGGCCGAAGCGGGCCGCGGCGTCCTCGATCACCGCCCGGTGGGTGGCCTCCAGCAGGCCCTGCTTGTTGCCGAAGTAGTACTGCACGAGCCGCACGGAGACGCCGGCCTCGGCGGCGACCGCCTGGAACGTCGCCGCCTCGAGCCCGTCGCGAGCGACGACGCGGCGGCTCGCGTCCGTGATCTGCCGCCGGCGCACGTCGTGGTCGACCAACCGTGGCATCCGTCCCCCTTCAGGGATCGCCGTGTGCTGACGCTTGATGATACGACCGTACCATCTTGGTGGTACGGTCGTATCATCAACGACTCGAGAGGGAAGCACATGACCACCTCCATCGGCAGCTTCCGCTCCGACGCCGCCCGCGCGGACTACGAGCGCGCGTACCGCGACCTCGAGCGGCTCTGGCCGCTGCCCGCCACCGAGCTGGAGGTCGAGACGCAGTTCGGCCGCACCCACGTGCGACGGTCCGGCGCCGGCGACCGCACGCCGCTCGTGCTGCTGCACGGCCTGAACGGGAGCAGCCTGAGCTGGCACGGGACGGTCGCCCCGCTGGCGGCGGACCGCGTCGTCTACGCGCCCGACGTCGTCGGGACCGCGGGCCGCAGCGTGCAGACCGCGCCCCTGACGAGCGGCGCGGACTACGGCGCCTGGGGCGAGCAGCTCCTCGCCGGGCTCGGCCTCGGCCGGGCGCACGTGCTCGGCTACTCCGAGGGCGCCTGGTTCGCCGGACACCTGGCGAGCCGTGCGCCCCACCGCCTGGCCAGCCTGACCCTGGGCGAGGGCATCAGCGCCCTGGTGAAGCCGTCGCGCGCCGTGGTGAGCCGGATGGTCCGGGCCGCGATGTGGCCCACCGAGAAGAGCTTCGCGAAGCTCGACGCCTGGCTCACCCCCGGCGTCGAGCTCAGCCCGGAGGACCGCGGCGTCGCGCGCGCCGCGACGAGGTACCGGCGGCGGACTCCCTGGCCGAGCCCGTTGACCGACGCCGAGCTCGCGGCGATCGCCGCCCCGACGCTGGCGCTCTTCGGCGCCGAGACGGCGCTCGGCGACCCCGTGGCGGCGGGGCGCCGCGTGGCCGACCACGTGCCCGGCGCGCGGGTCGAGATCGTGCCGGGCGGCGGGCACGGCCTGCTCTGGCAGCTGCCCGACCGGGTGCTGCTGCTCGTGACGGAGTTCCTCGACGCCCACGACCACGCCTGAGCGCGCAACGCGCGTGCGGTCGTCAGGCGCGGCGAGCCAGGGCGGTCGCGAGCGCGTCCAGCGCGGGCAGGGCGTCGAGCGCGGCGGCCCGGACGTCGTCGGGTGCCCCCTCGAGCCTGCGGGTCCAGAACTCGTGGATCCGTGCGACGTGCTCGACCGCGAGCGCGGTCGCCACGATCTCGACCGCCCGGCCATCGCCGGCCGGGTGCTCGCGCACCACGAGCCCACCGGCCTCGAGGGCGCGCAACGCCGTGCTGACGTTGCTGCGCGCGAGGCCCGTGGCCGCCGCGATGCGCGACGGCGACGCCCGCGGCGAGTGGTGGACCGCGCGGATCACCGCGACCTCGGTGCCCGTGAGCGGGACGATCCCGCGCAGCTCGGCCGAGCGGGGGTCGAGGTGGCGCGCCAGCTCGACGAGGACGTCGGCGAGGTGGGGCAGTCCGCTCGTCGAACCCCCGCGCGGGGTGACGATCGTCTCGTCGGGCATGGGCCGAGTCTAGGTCGGTGTGTTGGTTATAGTTTCATAATCATTATCTGCGCCCGGGCCACCGCCCGGGCGTCCCGCCGTCCGGGGAGGACGCGGCGCCGCGCGCCCCCTGCCCCGCTCGACAGCCCCCGAGGAGCTCCATGAGCACCACCACGCCTGCCCGCCCACCGTCCGCCGCCCCCGACGCCGGCACCGCCCGCCCGCCGCTGCGCGGGCGGCCCTGGCTCACGCTCGTCGGCGTGGCCTTCGGCCTGTTCCTCGTCGGGCTCGACGCCACCGTCGTCTCGATCGTCAACCCTGCGATCGCCGCCGACGTCGGCACGACCTTCGCGCAGCTCCAGTGGGTCACCCACAGCTACCTGCTCGGCCTGGCGGTGACCCTGATCCTCGCCGGCAAGCTCGGCGACCGGTACGGCCACCGCACCCTGTACCTGGCCGGCCTCGTCCTGTTCACGCTCGCCTCGGTCGCGATCGGCCTGTCGAGCACCGCCGCCGGGCTCATCGGCTTCCGCGTCGTGCAGGGGATCGCCGCCGGCCTCCTCATGCCGCAGACGCTCGCCATGCTGCGTGCCACCTTCCCGCGCGAGCGGTTCGGCATGGCCGTCGGCATCTGGGGCGGCGTCTCGTCCATCGCGATCGCCGTCGGCCCCACCCTGGCGGGTGCCCTCGAGGCGTCGTTCGGCTGGCAGTCCGTGTTCTTCGTCAACGTGCCGGTCGCGGCCGTCGGGCTCGTGTACGGCCTGTGCCTGCTTCCCCGGACGAGCTTCCCCGCGTCCGGCCGGTTCGACGTGCTCGGCGTGCTGGTCCTGGCGGTCGGCCTCGTGGCCACCGTGTTCGCCATCGTGCAGTCGGAGACGTGGGGCTGGGGCGACGCCCGCACGCTCGGCCTGCTCACCGCCGGGATCCTCGTCCTCGTCGGGTTCGTCGCCCTGCAGGCACGCACCGAGGCCCGCACCGGCGACGCGCTGCTGCCCATGTCCCTCTTCCGTGGCACCACGGTCGGCACCGGCGGCCTGATGATCGCCGTGAACTTCTTCGTGCTCATGGGCGCGACGTTCGTCCTGCCGATGTTCTTCATCAACCTGCGCGGCGCCTCGGGCCTCGACGCCGGCCTCATGATGCTGCCGATGTCCGCCGTCTCGATCGTCTCGGCCCCGATCGGCGCCCTGCTCGTCGCCAAGATCGGCACCCGCGCCACCGGGGTGCTCAGCCTCGGCCTCACCGCCGTGGCGCTGCTGATCCTGCTGGACGCCTCCGCCACCTCGGCGTACGGGGTGCTCGCGGTCGGCTTCGTCGTGCTCGCGATGGGCACCGGCATGACCATCACCGCGGGCGCCGAGGCCATCGTGGGCTCCGCCCCGCTGCGTCTGGCGGGCGTCGCCGGCGGCTTCCAGTCCACGTGCATCCAGATCGGTGGCGCGCTCGGCACCGCCGTCATGTCCGCCCTCGTCGCGACGAACGTGCACGCGGGCACCGGGACCCTGGGGCTGAGCGAAACCGAGCGCGAGGGGCTCGCCCAGGGCACGGTGCCGGACCACCTGGACCCGGCGTCCGCGGCGCTCGCCACGGACGCCTACGTCTCCGGCGTGCACGCGGCGTTCGCCGTCGCGGCCGCGGTGGTCGTCGTCGTCGCCGTGATCGCGTTCGTCACGCTGCGGAGGCCGCGTCAAGAGTCTTGACGTCGAGAGACCGGAGTACCCTCACGCCATGGACGTCTTGGCAGCGACCGGGGGTGACGAGGTCGATCGGATCGTCGCGGCATGGCGCCGCGAGCGCCCCGACCTCGACGTCGAGCCGTTGACCGTCTTCTCGCGGGTCAGCCGGCTCGCCCGGCACCTCGACCGCGCCCGGCGCGGCGCGTTCGCGCGGCACGACCTGGAGACGTGGGAGTTCGACGTCCTGTCCGCGCTGCGCCGCGCCGGCGAGCCTTACCGGCTCTCGCCCGGGGTGCTCGTCGCGCAGACGCTCGTCACCAGCGGCACCATGACCAACCGCATCGACCGCCTGGAGACGCGCGGGCTCGTGGAGCGGCACCGCTCCCCTGACGACCGGCGGGGCGTGCTCGTGCAGCTCACCGCCGCCGGGCGGCAGCGGGTCGACGCGGCGATGAGCGACCTGCTCGACGTGGAGGCGCGGGTGCTGGACGCGCTGCCCCCCGCGGTGCGTCCGCAGCTCGCCGCACTGCTGCGCACCGTCGTCGCCCAGTTCGACGAGTGACGGGCAGCCCGACGCCCGGCCGCCCGCCGGGCCCCGGCGACGCCGCACGCACCGGCTGGCTGCTGGCGGCGCTGCTGCTGGTCGCGCTCAACCTGCGCGCGCCCATCACGGCGGTGCCGCCCGTGGTGGACGAGCTCGCGGCGGGGCTCGGCCTCTCCGCGGCCGGCGTCGGGCTGCTCACCTCCGTGCCCGTGCTGTGCTTCGCCCTCTGCACGCCGCTCGCGTCGGTGCTGGTCGCGCGGCTCGGACCGGAGGCGTCCGTGACGGCGGCGCTCGGCGGCATCCTCGCCGGGACGGTGGTGCGGTCCGGTGGCAGCGTGCCCGCGGCGCTGGTGGGGACGGCTCTGATCGGCATCGCGATCACGATCGGCAACGTCGCGATCCCCGTCGTCATCACGCGGGACTTCCGGCGCCGCGCTGCCGCCGTGACCGGCGCCTACAGCGCGACGATGAACCTGGGGTCCACGTTCACCACGATGCTCACCGTCCCCCTCGCGGTGTCCTTCGGCTGGCAGTGGGCCCTGGCCGGCTGGGGCGTGCTGGCGGCGGGGGCGCTCGCCGCCTGGATCCCCGCCGGCCGCACCCTGGCGGCGCGCGAGGCGGGAGCCACGGCCGTCCGGCCGCCGTCGACCCGCCAGGAGCTCGCCGCGCTGGACCCGCCCGCGCGCCACGCGGCCCGCCGGCTCGCCGTCCTGCTCTCCGTGGCGTTCGCCGGACAGGCCACCGGCTACTACGCGATGACGGCGTGGCTGCCGGAGATCCTGCAGGACCGGCTCGGCATGACCGACGCCGCGGCCGGCGGCGCGGCGGCGCCGTTCCAGCTCTGCGCGGTGGCCGGGTCGTTCCTCGTGCCGCTGGCGTTCGCCCGGGGCCTCTCGGCCCGGACCACGGCCATGGTCATGGCGGCGATGTGGCTGTCACTCCCCGTCGGGCTGCTCGTCGCCCCTGGCCTGTGGCTTCTGTGGGTCGGGCTCGCGGGGGCGGCGCAGGGCGGCAACTTCACCGTGATCTTCACCCTCGTCGCACAGCGCAGCCCGGTGCTGGCGGTCGCCCGGCGCAGCTCCGCCGCGATCCAGACGGCGGGCTACGCGTGCGCCGCCCTCGCGCCGACCTGGATGGGTGCCGTGCAGGCGGCCACCGGTGGATGGACGGTGCCGCTGGTGCTGGTCACCGGCGTGCTGACCGTCATGGCCGTGGTGATGTGGGTGGCGTCGCGGCGGCCGGCGGCCCCGCCCGTCGGGCCCGCGCGCCCGTGAGGTCGAGCGCGAGCGCGCCGAGCGCCCGCAGCGTCTCCTCGGCGTCGGCCTCCGCGTAGCCGCGCGTGCACACGGCGACGACGAGCGCGTCGGGGCCCGGCTCCCCGACGAACGCGACGTCGTGCCGGATGCCGTCCACCCACCCCGACTTGGAGCCGTGCGGGACGCCGGCGGGCACGGAGTCGGTGAGCTGGCGGTCCGTCTGCCGGCCGAGGAGCCCGAGGGTCCAGGCGGTGGCTTGGGGGCCGGCCAGCCGGCCGGCGACGACGGCGGACATGAGCGCCGCCAGGTCGGCGGCCGTGGTGCGGTGCGAGGCCCCGCGAGCCTCCGCCTCCAGGTCGCTGTACTTGCGCCCGACGACGCTCGACGTCGCGCCGGCGTCGGCGAGGACCGCGTTCGTGGCGTCCAGCCCGACCAGGTCGATGACCATGTTCGTGGCCTCGTTGGACGAGACGACGACCATCCGCTCCAGCACCTCGGCCAGCGGCATCGGGGTGCCGGGCGGGGGCATCCCGGGGTCGAGGTCGTCGGGCTCGATGCGGTAGTCCGGCGCGCCCGGCACCTGCGAGGCGAAGGTGTCGGTGCTGACCACCTTCGTCTCGAGGGACACCGTCCCGGCCTCCAAGGCACGGGCCGCCGCCACCAGCACGGCGAGCTTGACCGTCGAGGCGGCGTAGAACGGCTCGGCGGCGTCACGGCAGGCCAGGATCGTGCCGCCCGCCCGTCGCACCTGGTACGCGACGACCGGCACACCGTCCGAGTGCGTCCCGGTGGCCGGCATCAGCGCCCCACCCCCGCGTCGTTGTGAGCATGATTTTGGCCCGGTTCGCGACGCGAATGGGGGCCAAAATCATGCTCACAACGACGATGGACGACGGCGGCGAAGGCGTCGGCCAGGGCGCGAGCCTGTGCCTCGTTCTCCGCCGCCCCCTCCAGCGCGGCCGCGTGCAGCGCGTCGCGGTCGAAGCCGAGTTTCGCCAGCTCCTCCGCGTCCCAGGTGCCGATCCGCGCGGGATCGGCCTCCGGGTGGAACTGCAGACCCCACGCCGCGTCGCCCACGCGGAACGCCTGCACGCGGCAGGCGTCGTTCGTCGCGAGGTGGACCGCCTGCGGCGGAAGCCCCGTGATCGAGTCGACGTGGCTCTCGACCATGCGCAGCCCGTCGATGCCAGACGGGCCTGCGGGCTGGCCTGCGGGCTGGCCGGCGGAAGGATCGGCGGGCTGGCCGGCGGGCTGGCCGGCGGATGGATCGGCGAGCAGGGCGGCGAGGGGGCCGAGCAGCGGGTCGTCGCCGGCCGCCGGAAGCAGCCGAACGGTGCACAGCCCCTTCTCCGTCTCGCCCGACCGCGCGGTCACCTGCCCGCCCGTGACGTGCGCGAGGAGCTGCCCGCCCAGGCAGATGCCCAGCACCGGGACGCCGGCGGCGAGCGCGGCGCCGGCGAGGCGGCGCTCGTGCGGCAGCCACGGCGCGCGCTCGTCCTCGTCCGGCAGCAGGCCGCCGCCGAGCAGAACGAGCCCGTCGACGGGGGTCGGCCGTTCGCCGGAGGCGGTGCCGGTCGCCGGGTCGCCGGAAAAGGCCGCGCCCAGGCCGGGGACGCGGGCGGCCAGCTCCGCGCCCTGCACCACGCGGGCGTCGATCCCGGCCTCGGTCAGCCAACCGGGCAGCCGGCCCGGCCCGCTCGTCGGCGAGTTCTGCACGAGGACGACGGTCGGACGGGTCACAGGTCAGCTCCCTCGGGCGTCGGAGACGCGGTCGTCGGAGACGTGATGGTCGGCAGCGCGGTGGTCGGCAGCGCGGTGGTCGGCAGCGCGGTGGTCGGGGACGGTGGCGGGGTCGGGACGGCGGTCGGCGGGCCCCGTCGGCCCGGGCGCTGTGGCCGGCAAGTGCGGTTCGGCGTGCCCGCGCGGCTCGGGCGTCCGCGCCGCCGCAGGTGCGGTGTGCGCATCTCTCGCGAAGTGGCAGGCCGCGGTGTGCGGGAGCCGCGCCGCCGTCTCTTCCGACCCACCGACCCTGCCGCTCTCGCCGGGCCGGACGCCGAGCGGGACCAGCACCGGGTCCTCGGTGCGACAGCGCGCCGGCACGCGCAGCCCCGCGCCGGCGTCGACGGCGCCCGCCTGCTCG
>NZ_BAAAPM010000005.1:466277-485921 GCF_039531145.1 Isoptericola hypogeus | reverse complement strand
GGCGGCGAGCTGCCGGGCGAGCCAGCAGCGCGTGTGGAAGCGACAGCCGGGCGGCGGGTCGGCGGGCGACGGCGGGTCGCCGTCGAGCAGGAGCACGCCGCCGGAGGGCTGGGCGGCCGGGTCGGGCACCGGGACCGCGGACAGCAGGGCGCCGGTGTACGGGTGGCGCGGGGCGTCGTAGACGGCGTTCCCCGCGCCCTGCTCCACGACCCGGCCGAGGTACATGACCGCGACCTCGTCGGCGATGTGCCGCACGACGGCGAGGTCGTGCGCGATGAACAGGTACGACAGGCCGAGCTCGTCCTGCAGGTCTTCCAGCAGGTTGATGACCTGACCCTGCACGGACACGTCGAGGGCCGAGACCGGCTCGTCGCACACCAGCACCCGCGGCTTGACGGCGAGCGCGCGGGCGATGCCGATGCGCTGCCGCTGCCCGCCCGAGAACTGGTGCGGGTAGCGGTGCACGTGGTCGGGGTCGAGCCCGACCAGCTCGAGCAGCTCGCCCACGGCCTTGCGGCGCCCGCCGGGCGGGACGGCGTCGGGGTGGATACGGAACGGCTCGCCGACGATCTCCCCCACCGACATGCGCGGGTTGAGCGCCGTGTACGGGTCCTGGAAGACCATCTGTACGGAGCGGCGCAGCTCCCGCCGCGCGGAGCGCGACATGGTCGACACGTCCTCGCCGTCGACGAGCACCGTGCCCCGCGTCGGCTTCTCGATGCCGACGAGCACGCGCGCGAGCGTCGACTTGCCCGAGCCGGACTCCCCCACCAGGCCGAGCGTGCGGCCCCGCCGCAGCGTGAGCGAGACGCCGTCCACCGCCTGCACCTGGCCCACCGTGCGGCGCAGCACGACGCCGCGCCGCACCGGGTACGACTTGGCCAGGTCGCGCACCTCGAGGACGGGGGCGTCGGTCGTGTCGACGACGTCAGGCACGGTCGCCTCCCAGGAGCTCGGCGGCGAAGTGGCACGCGGACGACCGCCCCGGGGCGACCTCCAGGAGCGGCGGGCGGTCCGTGCGGCACACGTCGCGCACGCCGTCCCCGCCCTCGACCCCAGCGCCCCCGGAGCTCGCTCGTGCGACGTCGCAACGAGGGTGGAACGGGCACCCCGACGGGACGCGGCCGGGCGACGGCGGCCGACCGGGCACCACCGGGAGCCGGCCGCGCCCGGCGTCGTCGTCGACCCCGAGCCGGGGCACGGACCGCAGGAGCGCGCGGGTGTACGGGTGCGCGGGCGCGGCGTAGAGGTCGCGGACGGGCGACTGCTCCACGGCCCGGCCGGCGTACATCACGGTGACGTCGTCGGCGACGCCCGCCACGACGCCGAGGTCGTGCGTGATGAGCACCAGGCCCATGTTCCGCTCGGCCTGGATCTCCGCCAGCAGGTGCAGCACCTGCGCCTGGACGGTAACGTCGAGCGCCGTCGTCGGCTCGTCCGCGATGAGCACGTCCGGGTCCATCGCGAGCGCCGACGCGATCATCACGCGCTGCCGCATGCCCCCGGAGAACTGGTGCGGGTACTCGTTGACGCGCTGGCGCGCGTTCGGCACCTTCACGAGGTCCAGCAGCTCGACGGCGCGCCGCCGCGCCTCGCGCCGCGACAGCCCCGCGCGCGCCCGCAGCGACTCCGTGAGCTGGTAGCCGACGGTGTGCACCGGGTTCAGCGCGGCGAGCGCGTCCTGGAACACCATCGCGACGTGCTGCCCGCAGTACGCCCGGTGCTTGGTGCGAGGCAGCGTCAGCAGGTCGGTGCCGCGGTAGCGCACCTCGCCCCGCGTGACGTGCGCCGTCGCCGGCAGCAGCCCCATCACGGCCAGCGAGCTCACCGACTTGCCGCAGCCGGACTCGCCGACGAGCGCGAGCGTGCGGCCGGCCTCGACCCGATAGCTCAGCCCCTCGACGGCGCGGACGGTCCCGTCGTCGGTGCGGAACTCGACGGCGAGGTCGGTGACCTCGAGCAGCGTCGTACCCGTGGTCCGCGCGGCCGGCGCCTGCCCCGGCATGTCGTCCCGGACGTCGATGTCGATGTCGATCTCCATCCTGCTCACCGCAGCCTCGGGTCGAGGGCGTCGCGCAGCGCGTCTCCGAGGACGACGAGTGCGAGCACCGTGAGGACGAGGCACGCCAGCGGGATCAGGAGCAGGTAGGCGTAGCCGCCCGTCACCCATTCCGAGCCCCGCGTGATCATGATCCCCCAGCTGATCGCGGGCGGGCGCACGCCGATGCCCAGGAAGGCGAGCACCGCCTCGGCGCTGATGACGCCCGCGATGGCGGTGGGGATGAGCGCCGTGACGGGGCCGATGGCGTTGGGCAGGACGTGCCGGTACATGATCCGCAGGTCCGACGCGCCCAGCGCGCGGGCCGCCGTCACGTAGTCGAGGTTCTTCGCCTCCAGCACGCTGGCGCGCACGTACCGGGCGTACCCCATCCACCCGAACAGCGTGAGCACCAGCGCGGGCAGCAGGATGACGTCGAAGGTGCCCGACCCCACGCTGACGTTGGTGAACAGCGACAGCAGCAGCAGGGCCGCGAGCAGGAGGGGGATCACGAGGAACACCTCGATCGTGCGCGACACCACGGTGTCCACCCACCCCAGGTAGTACCCGGCGAGCAGCCCGAACACCACGCCGATGACGACCGAGGCGCCGACGACGACGAACGCCAGCAGCAGGGACGGCCGGGCACCGTGCGCGAGCTGCGCGAGCACGTCGCAGCCGTGCACGTCGGTGCCGAACGGGTGCGTGGCGCCGAACCCCTGCGGGCGGATCTTCGAGTCGCCGATGATGCACTGCTGCGGGTCCGTGCTCGTGAAGAGCGTCGGGAACGCGGCCATGATCGTGAAGAAGACGACCACGACGACGGCGACGATCACGTCCGGCCGGCGGCGCAGCCGGCGTACCGCGTCCGCCAGGAGCGACCGCGACGCGGTCGCGGTGGGCGGGGCCTCGGGGGTCGCGGTGACGGCCGTCGGCTCAGGCATAACGGATCCTCGGGTCGAGGGCGGCGTAGGCGATGTCGACGACGAGCATCACGAGGACCGTCACCACCGCGAGGATCGTCACGATGCCGACCACGAGCGCCACGTCGGACCCGCGCACGGCCTCCCAGAGCACGCCGCCCATGCCGTAGATGTTCATCATCCCCTCGGTGATGACGGCGCCCGCGAGCGCCTCGGTGAACGTCAGCCCGACCGCGGTGACCACGGGCACCGACGAGTTGCGCACCACGTGGTGGACCACGACGTGCCGCTCCGAGAGCCCCCGCGAGCGGGCGGTGCGCACGTGCTCACCCGCGTACGCCTCGAGCTGGCTGGCCCGCACGAGCCGGATGAACGCCGCCGACCCTGCCAGCCCGAGCAGGATCCCCGGCACGAGCACGGTCGCCCACGGGTGGTCGGCGTCGAACGACGGGCGGAACCACAGCGCCACCATGCTGTCGTCGCCGAAGGTGGATCGGGCCCAGTCGCTGAGCGGGACGGCGAACACGTACCGGTAGACGAGCAGCAGCACGAAGATCGGGAACGCGTCGATGAGCACCGACGTCAAGCGGATCCCGTGGTCGGCGGTACGGCCGCGCCACCGGGCGGCGACCGACCCGAGGCCCATGCCCAGCACGAACCAGGTGACGGTCACGATCGCGAACAGCTTGAGGGTATTCGGCGCCGCCGTGGCGACGATGTCCGTCACCTCACGGCCGCGCAGGTTGGTGCCGAAGTCGCCCTGGAAGTACCCGCCGATTCGTTCCACGAACGCGCCGAGGCACGGGTTTCCGGTCTGGTCGTAGCAGGGGTCGTCGAGCCCGAAGCGTTCCTCGACGGCGGCGAGCTGCGACGCACTCGGCACCTCGTCGCCGAAGAACGCGAGCGCCGGGCTCCCGTTGAGCTGGATCGCGAACGTCGTGAGCAGGTGCAGCACGAACATCACGAGCAGCAGCGTGCCGGCGCCCAGCATGACCCGGCGGATGATGTAGCGGCCCATTCACAGTCTTTCGGTGGTCATGTCGGTCGAGCTTGTCGAGACCACGCCGACGGTGGTCCCGACATGCTCGACCGACGATGGTGCAAGGTCGACCGACGTCCGGGCGTCACATGTCGCCCGAGACCTCCAGCAGGCGCAGCTTGGGCTCGCCGCTGAACGGGTCGAGCACCACGTTCGACATGTTCTCGCTGTAGTAGTACGAGTTCACGGAGAAGACGACAGGGATCGTCGGGAAGTCCACCGCGAGCGCGGCCTCCGCGTCCTGGTAGTGGGTGACCGCCTCGTCCAGCGTCGCGGCCTCGTCGCCCGCGGTGATCGCCGCCTCGAACTCCTCGCCGTAGTAGCCGAAGTTGGTGTTGCCGTTCTTCGGGTCGCCGCTGGCGTACACCGGGGCGAGGTAGTTCTCGTTGAGCGGGTAGTCCGGGAACCAGTTGGAGCGGAACGCCCCCGTGAACTCGCGGGCCGTACGACGGTCGAAGTAGTCGGGCGTCGGGTCGAGCTCGTACGGGATGCCGAGGTTCTGCTGGATGGAGTCGCCGATCGCCTTGAACAGTGCCTCCTCCGTCTCGTCCTGGCCGAGGTGGATGGTCAGCGTCTCGCCCTCGGGCCAGCCGCCGGCCGCCTCCAGCGCTGCCTTGGCCGCGTCCGGGTCGAACGTGCACCACTCGCAGGTGCCGGCCTCGCCGCCGGGCACACCGTCGGGCACCACCCAGCTGTCGGCCGGGACGCGCTCCCCGGGCAGGAGGGCGTCGATGATGCCCTGCCGGTCGATCGCCATCGAGACCGCCTTGCGGAAGTCGATGTCGGTCCAGGGGCCGTCCTGGTACAGCGGGAACGCCAGGTAGGTCAGCGCGGCGCCGGGGCCCTCGACGAACCGCTCCTGCAGGTCGGGGTCGGCCTGCGCCGCGGCCAGCTCGGCAGGCGGCGGGACGGCGAAGTCGAGGTCGCCGGCCTGGAAGTCCGGCCAGTTCTCCTCGCCCGCGTACTCGGTCCACTCGATGGTGCTGTACGTGGGTGCCTCGTCCAGCGTGTAGTCCTCCCAGCGGGTGGCCGTCATGCCGACCCCCTGCTCCCACTCGTCGACCTGGAACGGGCCGTTGCCGATGGGCTTGACGGCGCACGCCTCGATGTCGTCCAGGCACGCCTGGGCGATCGGGTAGAAGCCGGTGTAGCCGAGCATCGTGGCGAAGCCCGCGAACGGACCGGTCAGGGTGACCTCGAGGGTCTGCGGGTCCACGACCTTCAGGCCCGAGAGCTCCTGCGCGGCGGGCTCCTCGACGACGTTCCCGTCGTCGTCCACCTCGCCCTGCATCTCTTCGTAGCCCGTGATGCGCTCGAAGAAGTAGTTGTTGGCCATCGCGTTCGGCCCGTACGCGGCGTAGTTCCACGCCCGCGCGAACGCCTCGGCGTCGACCGGTTCGTCGTTCTGGAACGTCAGGTCCGGCTTGATCTTGATGGTCCAGACCGTGTTGTCGTCGGACTCGATGCTCTCGGCCACGTAGTTGTACGGCTCCGTGGTCTCCGGGTCGTACCGGACCAGCCCGTCGTACACGACGTCGAGCACGGCGATGTTGTCGTTCACGTTCGAGTCCGCCGGCAGCAGCGTCTCGACGTCCTGCGCGAGCGCGAGGCGCACGGTGCCTTCACCGTCGCCCGTGCCCTGCGTCTCGCCGTCGCCCTCCTCGTTGCCGCCGCCTCCGCCGCAGCCCGCCAGCACCAGTGCCGTCACCGTCGCCGTCGCGGCCGCCGTGACGGCCTTTCGCCTCATCCTCACCGGCTTCTCCCCACGTCGTGGTCGCTCCGGGCGTCGTCGCCCATGCCGTGCACGTCGTCGTGCGCGTCGTCGCGGACCACGTCCCCGAGGCCGTCACGACGTCTGCCGTGGAACATATCGCCATCCCGGCCCTGCGTGGTGAAAATCACTGTTAAGGATCAGTAACGATCGCCCGGGTGCCGCATCCATGGCCCCTCAGGTCGGCAAGCCCGTACGCAGGTCGGCACTCATGTCTACCGACACGGGTACGGAGTGCCGACCTGATCCGAACTCGGCAGCGGCGGCGCGGCGCTTGACCGTGCGGTAGTTACCGAGGAAGTATGCTCGCCAGCAGGGACGCTTACCCGGTAACCAATGGAGGTCGCAGTGTCCGTCAAGCAGGGATTCCTCGCGCTGCTGTCCGAACGCCCCATGCACGGCTACCAGCTCCGGCAGGAGTTCGAGGCCCGCACCGGCGGCACGTGGCCGCTCAACATCGGCCAGGCGTACACCACCCTGCAGCGCCTGCAGCGCGACGGCCTGGTCGAGCCCGTGCCCGGCGACGCCGCCGAAGCCCCGGAGCGCTTCCGGCTCACCGACGCCGGCCGCGCCGAGGCCGACGCGTGGTGGCTGCGCCCCGTGGAGCGCAAGGCCCCTGCCCGCGACGAGCTGGCGATCAAGCTCGCCCTCGCTGTCACCGTCCACCCGGCGGACCACGCCGTCGACGTCGCCGCCGTCATCCAGCGCCAGCGCACGGAGTCGCTGCGGGCGCTGCGGGACTACACCCGCCTCAAGCACGACGTCACCGACGACCCGGACGGCCTCGCATGGTCCCTCGTGCTGGACTCGCTGATCTTCGCGGCCGAGGCCGAGGTGAGGTGGCTCGACCACGTCGAGTCCACGGTGGCGCAGGCCGCGCACCGGCGGTCGGCCACGTCGACGGTCGAGCCTGTCCAGACCCCGCCCGCCGACGGCGGACCAGATGGTTTCGACAAGCTCAACCAGCGAATCCGGGGCGGTGCGCGATGAACGCCCCGGTGATGCTGCGGATGACCGGCGTGACGCGCGTGCACGGGCACGGCGCCGCCGAGGTGCACGCCCTGCGGGGCGTCGACCTCGAGGTCCGGATGGGCGAGCTGGTCGCCGTGATGGGGCCGTCCGGCTCCGGCAAGTCGACGCTGCTCAACCTCGCCGGCGGCCTCGACACGCCGACGTCGGGCACGGTCACGGTGGGGCGCGACGACGTCGGCACCCTCGACGCCACCGGCCGCGCGCGGCTGCGCCGCAAGCACGTCGGCTACGTCTTCCAGGACCTCAACCTCGTGCCCGCGCTCACCGCCCTGGAGAACGTGACGCTGCCGCTCGAGCTGGACGGCATGCCCGCGCGCCGGGCGCGCGCGGAGGGCACGGCGTCGCTCGCCGCCGTCGACCTCGACCACCTCGCCGAACGGTTCCCCGACGACATGTCCGGCGGGCAGGCGCAGCGCGTCGCCATCGCCCGCGCGCTGGTCGGCCCGCGGCGGCTCGTGCTCGCCGACGAGCCCACCGGCGCGCTCGACTCCGTCACCGGCGAGGCCGTGATGCGCGTGCTGCGGCAGCGGGTCGACGCCGGTGCCGCCGGGCTGCTCGTCACGCACGACGCGCGGCACGCCGCGTGGGCGGACCGCATCGTGTTCCTGCGCGACGGCCAAGTCGTCGACTCCACCGGTGCCGCCGCCGGGCCGGACTCCCTGCTCCACCGCGCGGTGAACGCGTGAGCGCGAGGAGCAGCGCGTTCGGGCGCTTCCGCGGACGATGGCGCGTCGCCCTGCGGTACGGGTGGCGCGACGCGCGCCGGAACAAGGGCCGGACGGCGCTCGTCGCGGTAATGGTGGTGCTGCCCGTCGCGCTGGGGTCGTTCGCCGCGACGGTGCTGTGGTCCGCGCGCGACACGCCGGAGTCGATCGCGCAGCGCGCGCTCGGGACGCAGATGCAGGCTCACCTCGCCTACGACTCGCCGGGTGTCGAGCAACAGCCCGACGCGCTGGGGTGGGGCGGCACCGGCGAGGAGACGGAGCCGCGGCCGCGGGAGGACGTGGAGGCCGACCTCGCCGCGGCGCTGCCCGGAGGCGACCGTCTGGTGCCGGTCGTGCGGGCCTCGACCGAGGTGCACGCCGGCGGGCTGCAGCTCGACGGCGAGGCGATGCAGGCCGACCTCTCCGACCCGGCACTGATGGTGTCCTTCACCCTCGCGGAAGGGACGTCGCCTGCCGAGGGCGAGGTGGCCCTGTCCACGACGACGGCCGACCAGCTCGGCGTCGGCATCGGTGACACCGTGGAGGTGGCGATCTCGCCCATGTCGGGCGCGCCCGACATCGAGCCGACGTCCGCACAGGTCGCCGGGCTGCTCGACGGCCCCCAGCCGCAGCGCGTGGAGGTCCTGTTCCCGGCCTCAGGGCCGCTCGCCGCGCCCGCGGAGCTCCCCTCGTCCCAGGACACCTGGGTGCAGTGGTTCGTCGCCGGCGACTCCCCCGTGACCTGGGACGACGTGCTCGCGCTCAACGAGGTCGGCGCAGTGGTGACCAGCCGGGACGTGCTGCTGGACCCGCCGCCGGACGAGGACGTGCCCTACTACGGCGGGCTGCCGGCTGGTGGCACCACCTCGGACCTCGTCCAGCAGTGGACGCCCTTCGCCGCGGTCGTCGCGGTCGCGCTGCTGGAGGTCGTGCTGCTCATCGGCCCGGCCTTCGCGGTGGGGGCGCGCCGGTCGGCGCGATCGCTGGCGCTGATCGCCGCGACCGGAGGCACGACGCGCGCGCTGCGCGCCGTCGTGCTGGGCACGGGGGTCGTCATCGGGGCGGCGTCAGCCCTCGTCGGCACGGTGATCGGGGTGGTCGCGGGCGTCGTCGCGGTGAACGCCGCGTCGGACAACGTCCCGGTCGTCCCCTGGCTGCCGGTGCTCGGCATCCTGCTCGTCGGCGTCGGCATCGCCGCGTCGGCGGCGTGGCTGCCCGCCCGCGGGGCGTCCAAGGCCGACGTCGTCGCGGTGCTCGCCGGGCGCCGGGGCGACGTCGCCTACCGGCGCTGGCCCGCCGTCGTCGGCACCGTGCTGGGCCTCGGCGGCTTCGCCGGCGCCGTCGTGGCCGCGGTCGCCGGCCAGGCGCTCCTGCTCGCGGCGGGCGTCGTCGTGGGCGAGCTCGGGCTCGTGCTCGCGTGCGGCGGGATCGTCGCGCTGCTCGGCCGGCTCGCGCGGCACCTGCCGCTGTCGTGGCGGTTCGCCCTGCGCGACGCCGCCCGGCACCGCGCGCGCACCGCCCCCGCGCTCGCCGCCGTGCTCATCGCCGTCGCCGGCGCCAGCGGCGGGCTCGTCTACTCGTCCTCCCAGTCGACCTTCGACGTGCGGTCGCAGACCCTCGCCGCGGCGCCGGGCGCCCTGACCGTCGCGGTCTCCGACCTGGCAGGGACGACCGCCCTGTCCGACCGGCAGGTGGACCGCATCGAGGAGCTGGTCCGGGAGGTCGTCCCCGACGCCGGCGAGCTGCACCCCGTGACGGCTCTGCGCGACACCCAGGGCTCCGTGACCACGTCGTCGTGGGCCGTGCCGCCCCCGGACCACGAGTTCAGCAGTGCCTACGGCGCCGAGGTCGGGTCGATCGTCGGGCCGATCGTCGACGACGGCGCCCTGCTCGAGCTGCTCGGCGTGCCCGAACCCGAGGCCGCCCGCGAGGCGCTCCGCGACGGCCGTGCCGTCGTCCTGGCGGGTGACGTGTGGGACGACGGGACGACGCACCTGAACGTGTCTTCGCGGGACTCGGAGTCCGAAGAGGAGCTCGAGAACCGCACGGTGACCCTGCCCGCCACCGGCGTCGGCGACCCGCTCGGGCCGACCTACACCGGCCTGCCGGTCGTGCCGCCGAACCTCGTGGACGAGTCGGGCGTGGGCACGAGCGTCATCGGGGTCATCGGGATGCCCGGGACGCCCCCGTCGGACGCGGAGCTCCAGACGCTGCAGGGGGCCCTCGACGAGGAGTTCGGCGCGGGCGAGTGGGGCACGTGCCAGGTGTGCGCGGGCGTCGGGCAGCCGGTCCAGGACATCGGCGCGCCGCAGTGGCTGAGCACGCTCCTCATCGTCGGCAGCGCGGGCGTCCTCGCGCTGGCGGCGGCGTGGATCGCGGCGGCGCTGGCAGCGACGGAGTCCCGGCCCGACCTGGCGACGCTGGCCGCCGTCGGCGCCGCCCCGACCACGCGCAAGCGGATCGTCGCCGCCCAGGCGGGCACGATCGTCGTCATCGGCAGCGTGCTGGGGGCCGTGTCGGGGATCGCGCTGGGAGCGGCGTTCGTGTTGTTCGAGCGCTACCGGTACGACGTCCCGGACCTCCGCTGGACGGTCGAGATCCCGTGGCCGGTGCTGGCCGCCCTGGTCGTCGTGCTGCCGCTGCTCGCCGTGGCCGCGGCGTGGCTGGTCACTCGCTCCCGGCTGGTGCTCACCCGCCGCCTGGCGGGCTGACGCACTCGATCAGCGCGGCAGTTCGGGATCACGGCGGCAGTTCGAACTGCCTCCCTGATCCCGAACTGCCGCGGTGATCACCTTGGCAGGGCGGGTTTCGACGGGCTCAACCAGCGAGCCGCGACACGACCCGGTCCAGCGCGGCGACGGCGTCGTCGAGCACGGACTCCTCGACGGTCAGCGCCGGCCGGAACCGCACCGACCGCTCGCCGCAGCCGAGGATCAGGTACCCCTCGCCGTGCAGCCCGGCGAGCACGGCGTCGCGTACCTCCCGCGACGGCAGCGACACGGCGCACATCAGCCCGCGCCCGCGCGGGTCGGTGACGACGCCGGGGTGCGCGGCGGCGACGGCCCCGAGCCGGGACAGCAGCCCCGCCCCGACGCGCGCGGCGCGCTCGATCAGCCCCTCGGCCTCGATCACCTCGAGGATGCGGCGCGAGCGCACCATGTCGGCGAGGTTGCCGCCCCAGGTGGAGTTGATGCGCGACGAGACGCGGAAGACGTTGTCGTCGATCTCGTCCACGCGCCCGCCGGCCATGACGCCGCAGACCTGGGCCTTCTTGCCGAACGCGACGACGTCGGGCTCGACGCCGAGCTGCTGATAGGCCCACGCGGTGCCGGTCATGCCGACGCCCGTCTGCACCTCGTCGAGCACGAACAGCGCGTCGTGCTCCCGGCACAGCGCCTGCATGGCCTGCAGGAACTCCGGCCGCAGGTGGTGGTCGCCGCCCTCGCCCTGGATCGGCTCGGCGACGAAGCACGCGACGTCGTGCGGGTGCGCCTCGAACGCGGCGCGCGCCTCGGCGAGCGCGCGGGCCTCCAGCGACTCGGCGTCGCGGGGCGCGCCGTCGGCGTCGTGGCCCGGGTAGGGCGAGCTGATGCGCGGCCAGTCGAACTTGGGGAACCGGGCGACCTTGCCGGGCTCGGTGTTGGTGAGCGACATCGTGTAGCCCGACCGCCCGTGGAAGGCGTGCTGCAGGTGCAGCACCCGGGTCCCCAGCTCGGACGAGCGCCCGTGGGCCTCGTTGTGCCGCGACTTCCAGTCGAACGCGACCTTGAGCGCGTTCTCGACGGCCAGCGCGCCGCCGTCGATGAAGAACAGGTGCGGCAGCGCCGGGTCGCCCAGCACCCGGGAGAACGTAGCGACGAAGCGGGCCAGCTCCACCGTGTAGACGTCGGAGTTTGACGGCTTGTTGATCGCGGCCCGCGTGAGCTCCTCGCGGAAGACCGGGTCGCGGAACAGCGCGGGATGGTTCATGCCCAGGGGGTTGGAGGCGAAGAACGTGAACAGGTCGGTCCACTCGCGCCCGTCGCGGGCGTCGACGAGCGTCGAGCCCTGGGAGCGCTCGAGGTCGAGCACGAGGTCGAAGCCGTCCACGAGCAGGTGGTCGCGCAGGGTGTCGAGGACGGCGGCGGCCTCGATCGGGCCGCCGACGCTGGCAGGCGTGCGCTGAGAGATTGTCTCGGTCATACCCCGACCGTAAGGGAGATTCTCCGGCGCATCCAGGTATCGACCGGAAGAAGTTCCGTCACAGTGCGACCGGGCGGCCCTCGAAGTACGTGCGCAGCACGATGGTGGACCGGGTGGACACGCTCGCCTCGCGGCGGATCCGCCCGAGCAGGTCCTCCAGCGCGCTCGGCGAGGGCACCCGCACCAGCAGCAGGTAGTTCGCGGCGCCCGCCACCGACCAGCACGCCTCGATGCCGGGCACGTCGCGCAGCCGCTCGGGCGCGTCGTCGGCCTGCGACTGGTCCAGCGGCGTGATCTCCACGTACGCGGCGATCGGCAGCCCCACGGCCTCGGGGTCGACGACGGCCCGGTAGCCGGTGATGACGCCGCGGCCCTCGAGCTTGCGCACGCGCGCCTGCACGGCGGACTGCGACAGCCCGGCCGCGGCCGCGAGCGCGGCGAGCGTGGCCCGGCCGTCCTCCCGCAGCGCCTTGACGAGCGCCCGGTCGACGTCGTCCAGCGCCGCCTCCGGCGCGCGGTCGTTCATCCCGCCACCTCCGCCGCCTCGAGCCACGCCATCTCCAGCTCCTCCTTCTCTGCCGCCAGCTCCCGCAGGCGGACGTCGAGCGCCGCGACGCCCTCGTAGTCCGTCGGGTCGGCTGCCATCTTGTCGTGCAGCGCCTTCTCCTCGTCGGCGATCTTCGCCAGGCGCCGCTCGACGCGCGCCACCTCCTTCTTCGCGGCCCGCGTCTCGGCCGGGGAGGCGGCGGAGGTTGGTGGCTGCACCGTCGGTCGAGCCTGACGAGACCCTGCCGTGGTCTCGGCAGGCTCGACCGACGACGGCGCCGCGCGCCGCAGCGCCAGGTACTGCTCGACGCCGCCGGGCAGGTCGCGCAGCGTGCCGTCGCCGAGCAGCGCCCACTGCCGGTCGCAGACCCGCTCCAGCAGGTACCGGTCGTGCGAGACCACGATCAGCGTGCCGGGCCACCCGTCGAGCAGGTCCTCGACGGCCGCGAGGGTGTCGGTGTCGAGGTCGTTGGTGGGCTCGTCGAGCAGCAGCACGTTGGGCTCGGAGACGAGCAGCCGCAGCAGCTGCAGGCGCCGCCGCTCGCCGCCCGAGAGGTCGCGCACGATGGTGTGCGCCCGCTCGCGGGTGAACCCGAGCCGCTCAGTGAGCTGCCCGGCGGTGAGCTCCTTGCCGTCGACGACGACCGTGCGCTTCTCGCGGTCGACCACCTGCACGGCGGTGAGGTGCGCGACGTCGTCGAGCTCGCCCACGTCCTGCGTGAGCTCCGCGACATGCACGGTCTTGCCGCGCCGCACGCGACCGCCCTCGGGCGACCGGCGCCCCGCGAGCAGGGCCAGCAGCGTCGTCTTGCCGGCGCCGTTGACGCCGACCACGCCGTACCGGTCGCCAGGCCCGAGCCGCCAGGTGACGTCGTCGAGCAGCACGCGCCGGCCGGCGTCGTCGTACGGGGCGCCGGGAACCCGGGCGCCGTCGCGCGCGGGCACCGTCACGGTGACGTCCTCGAGGTCGAGCACGTCCTTGCCGAGCCGGCGCGTGGCCATCTGGGTGAGCTCGAGGCTGTCGCGCGGCGGGGGCTCGTCGTCGATGAGAGCGGCCGCGGCGTCGAGCCGGAACTTGGGCTTCGACGTGCGGGCCGGAGCGCCTCGCTTGAGCCACGCGAGCTCCTTGCGCAGCAGGTTGTTGCGCTTCTCGGCGGCCGTGGCGGCCTGCCGGGCCCGCTCGGCGCGCGCCAGGATGTACGCCGCGTACCCGCCGTCGTACCCGTCGACGCCGCCCGAGCCGTCGCCGCGCACCTCCCACGTGCGCGAGCAGACGGCGTCGAGGAACCAGCGGTCGTGGGTCACGACGACGAGCGCGCCCGTCGCGCCGGGCCGGCCGTACCGGGCCTGCAGGTGCTCGGCCAGCCAGGCCACGCCCTCGACGTCGAGGTGGTTGGTGGGCTCGTCGAGCAGCAGCACGTCCGGGTCCTCGACGAGCAGCGCGGCCAGCGCCACGCGGCGGCGCTGCCCGCCCGAGAGCGTCGACGCCGGCTGGTCCAGGTCGAGGTCGGCGAGGAGCCCGGCGTGCACGTTGCGGATGCGCGAGTCCGACGCCCACGTGTGGGTGGCGTCGTCCCCGTGCACGAGGTCGCGGATGGTCGCGGCGTCGTCGTCCACGTCGCGCTGGACGAGCATGCCGAGCCGGGAGCCGCCCACGCGCGTGACCCGGCCGGCGCGTCGTCCTGAGCCTGTCGAAGGGTCGGGCGCCTGCGTGCCGGCGAGCAGTCGCAGCAGCGTCGACTTGCCCGCGCCGTTGGGGCCGACGACGCCGACGCGGTCGCCGTCGTCGAGGCCGAGGGAGACGTCGCGAAGAAGGGTGCGGGTGCCGATCGTCAGCGTGATGCCGTCGGCCCCGAGGAGATGTGCCACCCAACGAGGGTAGTCACTGTCGAGGACCCGCCGGTCGAGCCCGTCGAGACCCCGCCGGTCGAGCCCGTCGAGGACCCGCCGGTCGAGCCCGTCGAGACCCCGCCGGTCGAACTTGTCGAGGACCCGCTGGTTGAGCTGGTCGAAACCACCGGGGTTTCGACAAGCTCAACCAGCGGTGTACGTCAGCTCGACCGGCGGAGGTGCTCAGTACAGGATCGACGCCTTGCCGCGCGGCCAGGCGAGCGTGGCGTAGATCTGCACCATCGCGGCCTGCTCCAGGAGCTCGGTGTGCTCGTCGCCGCCGGAGAAGAGACCGGTCGCCGGTTCACGGACCTCGCGCCACTGGTGGTCGGCGTAGTCCTGCATGGCGTCGCGGTACCGCGTGCCGCCGGTCACGGACTCCAGGAGCAGCAGGTTCTTGAACCAGATGGAGTTGAAGAACATCGGCTGGCCGGCCAGCCGCTCCTCGGTGACGTAGAACCGGTACGACGCCGCGGCGATCGCCTCGGCCTTGCGCAGGTAGTCCCGCTCGCCGGTCGCCTCGTACAGCAGGGTGTACGTGCCCACCGGGACGCCCTGGTTGTAGGACCACTGCGTCCGGTCGATCGAGCCGTCGAGCTTGACGTTGTCCCAGTACAGGCCGTTGGGCGCCAGCAGGTGCTCGTCCGTCCAGCCGACCATGCGCTCGGCCCAGCGCAGATAGCGCTCCTCGCCCGTGATCATGAACAGGCGCGTCGCGAGCTGGGCGCCGGGCATCGTGGAGACCGTGTTGCGGTCGGTGCTCCACGGCGCCTGGGTCCAGAAGACGCCGCCCGCCGCCGGGTGGCTCGGGTCGGCGTCCCAGCCGGAGACGACGAGGTCGAAGATCTCCTCTGCCCGCTCGAGCGCGGCGTCGTCCCCGGAGTCCAGGTACTGCTGCACCTTCGCCAGGGCCACCCACTCGTTGTCGTCGTAGAAGATGTCGCCGCCGTCGCCGTACGGGGCGCGCGCGTAAGAGTCGTATGCCGGCAGGCCCGTCGTGCCGCCGCCCGCGTTCCAGAAGTGCTCCTGGGCGCGGGACCGGTCGGCGAGGTCGTCGGTGAACGACCGGCCCACCCGCCCCGGGATCCCCGCGAGGTCGAGCGTCGCGACGTGAGCCTGCGAGAACGGCCACTCGTACGAGTAGGGCCGGTCCTCGGCGCCGAGCGGGTACCTCTCGAGGTACAGGCCCGAGCCGTCGTCCGCGTACAGGTACTCCTGCATGGCCTCGTAGCCGGCGAGGGCGCGCTGCACCTGGACGCGCTGCGACGCCTCGTGGCCGTGGCCGCCTCCGTGCGCCTCGACCTGCGCCGTCGCGGGGGCCGCCGCCCCAGCCACGCACGCCAGCGCGGCGACCGTACCGACTGCTCTGGTGAACCTCATCGTTCTCTCCTTCGCTCGGTGGTGCTGGGTGGTCAGTCGCCGGTCGAGCCTGTCGAGACCCCGACTGCGAGGTCTCGACAGGCTCGACCAGCGGGTCACAGGCTCGACCGACGGGTCAGCGGCGCACGCGCAGCGTGACGACCTGGAAGGGCGACAGCGCGAGGAGGACGTCGTCGCCGTCGCGCTCGGCCGCGGCGACGGGGCGCTCGAGCAGGTCGGTGACGTCGACGGCGGAGTGCTCGAACCGCGGGGTGAGGCGCGCCCGGGCGCGGCCGCCGCGGCTCTCGTAGAGCCGTACGACGACGTCGCCGCTGCCGTCCTCGGCGAGCTTGACCGCCTCGACGACCACCGCGTCGTCGTCGACCGACACCAGCGGCTCGACGTCCCGCTCCCCGCGCACCACCCGCTCGGGCAGGTTCAGCGCGTACCCGTGCCGGATCGCGTCGTCGATCCCCGCACCGACGACGAGCTCGCAGCGCAGCTCGTGGCTGCCCTGGTCGGCATCGGGGTCGGGGAACATCGGCGCCCGCAGCAGCGACAGACGCACGGTGGTGCCGGTGCGCCCGCCCGCCGCCGCGCCGGCGGCCTCGTCGGTGACGGCCTCGAGATGGGTGCGCGCGATGTCGTGCCCGTAGGTCGAGTCGTTCGCGACGGCGACGCCGAATCCGGGCTCGCCGACGTGCACCCAGCGGTGCGCGACCGTCTCGAACCGGGCGTGGTCCCACGACGTGTTGGCGTGCGTGGGCCGGTACACGTGCCCGAACTGGATCTCGGAGGCCGCCCGCTCCGCGTGCACGTCGACCGGGAACGCGAGCTTGAGGAGCTTCTGCCGCTCGTGCCAGTCGACGCGGGTCGTGATGCGCAGCGCCGCCGCCCCGGGGCTCAGCTCGAGGAGCTGCTCCACGCGGGACGACCCGAAGGACCGCACCACGCGCAGCGCCGGCCCGTGCTCGCCGTCGACCTGCTCCACCGACTCCGCGGCCACCAGGTCCGTGACGTTCCGCCGGTAGTGCTGGTCGATGTCCCACGCCTCCCACTCGTTGGGGACGTCGCGGTGCAGCTGGAGCAGGTTCGCGCGCGCGCCGGGCAGGATCGCGTCGCGCCCGCTCGCGGCGTCCACGGCCGACGTGACCAGGCCGTCGGCGTCGACGACGACGCGCACGGCGTCGTTCTCCAGCACCCAGCCGTCGTCCTCCCGGCGCAGCGTCGCGGGCGTGGCGGCCCCGCGCGCGTCCGCGGCCCGCGCGCCCAGCGCCGGGACCCCGGCGGCCTGGAACGGCCCGGCGTTGACCGCGACCTCGCGGTCGCCGGCGCCGACCAGCGCGGCCAGCGCGTCCGCGACGATCGCCTCGAGCTCGGCGGCGACGGCGGCGTAGTTCCGCTCGGCCTCGCGGTGCACCCACGCGATCGACGAGCCGGGCAGGATGTCGTGGAACTGCTGGAGCAGCACCGTGTGCCAGATCCGCTCCAGGTCCTTGGCCGGGTACTCGGCGCCCACGCGTACGGCCGCCGTGGCGGCCCACAGCTCGGCCTCGCGCAGCAGGTGCTCGCTGCGCCGGTTGCCGCGCTTGGTCCGCGCCTGCGAGGTGTAGGTGCCGCGGTGGTACTCGAGGTACATCTCCCCCACCCAGGTGGGCGGCGCGTCGTACTCGGCGCGGGCGGCGTCGAAGAAGGACTGCGAGTCGGACAGCGTGACCCGCGGCGAGCCCTCGAGGTCCGCCGTCCGGCGCGCCTGCGCGACCATCTCCCGCGTGGGGCCGCCGCCGCCGTCGCCGTACCCGAACGGCGCGAGCGACGTGTTGGCCCGGCCCTTCTCGGCGTACTGCCGCTCGGCGCGGCCCAGCTCCTCGGCCGACAGGTCGGAGTTGTACGTGTCGACGGGCGGGAAGTGCGTGAACACCCGGCTGCCGTCGATGCCCTCCCACCAGAACGTGTGGTGCGGCATCGTGTTGGTGTCGTTCCACGAGATCTTCTGGGTGAGGAAGTTCTCGCTGCCCGCGAGCCGGGCGAGCTGCGGCAGGGCGCCGGTGTAGCCGAAGGAGTCCGGCAGCCACACCTCGCCCGGCTCCACGCCCAGCTCCTCGATGAAGTAGCGCTTGCCGGCCACGAGCTGACGGGCCAGCGCCTCGCCGCCGGGCATGTTCGTGTCCGACTCGACCCACATGCCGCCGACCGGCACGAACCGGCCCTCGCGCACCCGCTCGCGGATCCGCTCGAACAGCTCGGGGTAGTGCTCCTGCACCCACGAGTACTGCTGCGCGCTCGAGCAGGCGAACTTCACGTCCGGGTCGGCGTCCATGAGCGCCAGCACGTTGGAGAACGTGCGGGCGCACTTGCGCACCGTCTCCCGCGTCGGCCACAGCCACGCGGAGTCGATGTGCGCGTGCCCGACGGCGTGCACGCGGTGCGCCGACGGCGCGGCGGGGCTGGCCAGTGCCCCGGCCAGCGCGGCCCGGCCGGCCGCGGCCGTGCCGGAGACGTCGTCGGGGTCGACGGCGTCGAGCATGTCCTCCAGGGCGCGCAGCACCTCGGCCGCACGCGGGCTGGTCGCCGGCAGCACGCGCACGAGGCCGGCGAGCGCCCGCACGTCGGCGAGCAGCTCGGTCACCGTCTCGTCGACGAGCGCGACGTGCATCGTCCGCAGCGCGTAGATCGGCTCCGAGCCGGCCGTGTCCCAGGCGCCCATCGGGGTGGGCCGCGTCCACGCCCCGCCGGGCACGTCGGGGTTCGCGGCCGCCTCGACGAAGAGGTCGATCGTCCCGTCGTCCGCCGCCGTGAGGGCGCCGCCCGGCACCAGGGGCACGTGCTGGTTGCGAGGCTCGACGGCCTTGATGATCCGGCCGTCGGTGGTCCAGGCCGTGCCCTCGGCCTGGAAGCCCGGCCCGGCGCCCGTGAAGCCGAGGTCCACCACCAGCTCGGCGCGGGTGCCGGCCGGCGCGGCCGCGCCCCGCCACTCGGCGGGGACGGTCCCCGTGACGCGGAACCACACCGTGTCCCACGGGCGCCCCCACGGCGACCCGATCGGATGTGGCTCGTAGGCGGCCGACGCCGCCTCGGCGAACGGCACGGGCTCCCCGCCCACCGTCCAGGCGGCGACGTCGAGCGGGCGGCGCGCGCGGTGCACGGCGGGCTCGAGCCAGTCGTGGACGAACCGCTCGAGGCGCGCGGTGGTGCGGGCGGTGGTGTCGTGCATGGCAGAGCTCCAGGGGTGATTCGTGGGGTGGGTGCGGGTGGCCGGGCGTGGCTACGGCCGGCTGCGGGACGCGGGCTCAGCCCTTGACGGCCCCGGCGAGGGAGAATCCGGACCCCGAGATGCGCGAGACGAGCACGTACAGCGCGATCACGGGCAGGGAGTAGAGCATCGAGTACGCGGCGAGCTGCCCGTAGGCCACCGAACCGTACTGGCCGAAGAAGGCGAAGATGCTCACCGCCGCCGGCTGCTTCTCGGGCGAGAGCAGCAGGACGAACGGGACGAAGAAGTTCCCCCACGCCTGGATGAACACGAAGATGAAGACGACCGCCAGCCCCGGCCGCATCAGCGGCAGCACGATGCGGCGCAGCGTGGTCATCGCCGACGCGCCGTCGGTCCAGGCCGCCTCCTCGAGGGAGATCGGCACCGAGTCCATGAAGTTCTTCGTCATCCACAGGGCCATCGGCAGCGAGGTGGCGGCCATGAAGAAGATGGTCCCGGGCAGGGAGTCGAGCAGGTTGAGCCGCACGAACAGCGAGTAGACCGGCACCATCATCGCGGTGATGGGCAGGCACGTGCCGAACAACACGACGTACAGGAACGGCTTGTTGAACCGCATCCGGTACCGCGACAGCGGGTACGCGGCGAGCACGGAGGCGAGCACCGTGATGAGGCCCGCTCCTGCCGAGAGCACGAACGCGTTCGCCAGCGGGATCCACGTCTGCTCGGGCGTCATGACCGCGCTGAAGTTCGCGAACGTCACCTCCTCGGGGACGTCCACCACGAGGGACGCGCTCGCGTCGAGGGAGGCCAGCACGATCCAGCCGAGCGGCAGCAGGAAGCACAGCCCGACGACGACGAGCACGAGGTTGGCCAGCAGGCGCGTGAAGCGCGGGCCGGGCGCGGCGAGCGCGCCGCGACGTCGTCCGCCGGCCGCGGCGGGCGGCGC
>NZ_BAAAPM010000005.1:461397-466253 GCF_039531145.1 Isoptericola hypogeus | reverse complement strand
CGGCGCGGCCGGCGCGGGCTTGCGGGTCGGGCGGGCCGCCGGGGCGGGCACGGCGAGGTCGGCCATCAGTCCACCTCCGGCTTGAGGCTGCGGATGTACACCACGGAGAAGATCGCTCCGATCACCAGCATCACGGTGGCGATGGCGGTGCCGTACCCCACCTGGGCGAACTTGAACGCCTCCTGGTAGGCGAGGATCGGCAGCGTGGAGCTGTCGGTCCCCGGGCCGCCGCCGGTCATCACGTAGATGAGCGTGAACACGGACAGGGTCTGCAGCGTCGTGAGCATGAGGTTGGTCGAGATGCTGCGGCGGATGGTCGGCAGGGTCACCCAGACGAGACGCTGGACGCCGTTCGCGCCGTCGACCGTCGCGGCCTCCGTGATCTCCGGCGGCACCTCCGCGATCGCGGCGGCGTAGACCATCATCGAGAAGGCCGTGCCGCGCCAGACGTTGGCGAGGATCACCGCGAGCATCGGGTACTCGAAGAGCCAGTCCGGGCCGGTGACGCCCACGCCGGCCAGCAGCGAGTTCAGCGTGCCGTCGGCGTGGAAGAAGGCGTACGCCGCGAAAGCCGCGACGATCTCGGGGAGCACCCAGGCCGCGACGACGAGCGTCGAGACGACGGCGCGGACCGGCTTCACCGCCGAGCGCATGAGCATCGCCAGCGCGAGGCCGACGAGGTTCTGCCCCACGACCGCGGACGCGATGACGAACACCACGGTGAGCCACAGCGACTTCGGGAAGTCGGGGTCGGAGAGCAGGTTCGCGTAGTTCTCGAGGCCGACGAACTCGGGGTTCGCGGCGGCCGGGCCCGTCAGCGCGGCGTTGGTGAACGAGCCGTAGAACGACCAGATCACGGGGCCGAGCATGAACAGCGCGAGCAGGACCACGGCCGGGGCGAGGGGGACGAGGCGCCGGGCGTCGCGCCGCACGTGGCTGCGGCGGGGCGCCGGCGCCCCGGGCCCCCTCGCCCCCGCGGCGGCGGGGGCGAGGGCGGTCACGGGTTCAGCCCTCCGTCGTGTTCTCTTCGCCGACCTGGTCGATCACGGCCTGGTCGTACGCGGCCGCCGCGTCCTCGGGGGACGTCTGGCCGGTCATGACGGCCTCCATGGCGACCTGGATCGCGTTGGAGATCTGGGCGTAGTCGGACGTGGCCGGGCGGAAGTTGGTGACCTCGACGAGGTCCGAGAAGAACGGCACCGTCGGATTGGCCTCCGCGTACGAGGGCTCCTCGGCGACGTCGGTGCGCACCGCGATCTGGCTGTTGTCGATCGCGAAGCGCAGCGAGTTCTCCTTGTTCAGCGCCATGGTCAGCACGTCGAACGCCTCGTCGGGGTGCTCGGTGCCGGCGCCGACGGCCAGCGTCCAGCCGCCGGACATGCTCACTGCGCCGGGCTCCTGCCCGTCCTGGGTGGGCATCCCGGCGGTGCCCATGACGTCGGACCACTCCGGCCACGGGGCCGTGCCCTCCTCGAGCCACGTCCCGGGCATCCACGAGCCGTCGAGGGCGATGCCGAGCTGGTCCTTCGGCAGCCACTCCGCGGAGACCGTGTTGCCGACGTTCGGGTCGAGCGCCTGCTGCGGCGTGGGCGCCAGGCCCTCCGAGTAGATGGTCTCGATGAAGGCCAGCGAGTCGACGAACTCCTGCGACCCGACGACCCACTTCGACGAGGCGTCGTCGTAGAGCGTCCCGCCCGTGCCGTACAGCAGCATCTCGAAGCCCTGCATCGTCGAGCCCTCGCCCATCGGCTTGCCCGAGTACACGTTGAGCGGGATGACCTCCGGGTCGGCCGCCTTGATGGCGCGCGCGGCCTCGAGCAGCTCGTCCCACGTCTTCGGGGCGAAGTCCTCGGGGAGCCCCGCCTTGGCGAGGACGTTCTTGTTGAACCACAGGCCGCGCGTGTCGGTGCCCATCGGGACGCCGTAGGTCTTGCCGTCGTCGCCGAGGCCGGCCTGCTTGGCGGTGTCGACGAACTGGTCCCACTCCTCCCAGCCGGCCAGGTGCTCGTCGAGCGGCAGGAGGTACCCCGCCTCGACGTCGGACTTGATCATGAACGTGTCCTCGTACATGAGGTCCGGCGCGGTGCTCGGCGAGCGCTGCATGAGCGCGAGCTTGGTGAAGTAGTCGTTCTGGCTGGCCTCGATGGGCACGAGCTCGATCGTGACGTCCGGGTTGGCGTCCTCGTAGTCCGCCTTGACGTCCTTGAACAGCTCGTCGGCCTGCGTGAAGTTGCCGAACTTCTGGTAGGCGATCTTGATCGTCGCCTCGCCGTCGTCGCCGGCGCCAGAACCGCACGCGCCGACCACGAGGACGAGCGCTGCTGCCGCGGTGCCCGCGGCCAGGGGTCGTGCCAGTCGCATGGTGCTCCTTTGCCCACAGTGCGTGGCCCGACGGCGTCGGACCGCCTGACCCGATTAACTCAACCGAATAGAGTTAATGCTGTCAAGTGCCCGCGGACGGCGCGGCGCGAGTCAGGGCAGGACGGCGCCCGAGCGGCCGATCAGCTCGGACGGCCGCGGGGCGAAGGCGTCGTCGAGCACGAGGCTCGCCGCCCCGACAGCCCCGACGTCGTCCCCGACCGCGGACCCGAGCACCTCGACCGCGTGCATCTCGCGCAGCGTCGCGTGCGCGGCCAGCTCCGCCCGCACGGCGGGGAGATACACCGGCGCCAGCCGCGCCCAGCTCGGCCCGCCGAACACCACGACATCGGCGTCGACCAGGTCGGCGACGAGCGTGATGCCGTGCGCGACCCGCCGTGCGGAGGTGCGCAGCACCTCGCCCGCTGACTCGTCGCCCGCCGCCGCGGCCCGGCAGACCGCGGTGAGGGCGGCGTCCAGCTCACGCGGCGTTGCCCGGGGCGTGGCAACGTCGAGGATGCCGCGCTCGACCGCCTCGGCCACCAGGGTCGCCGGCGAGGCGCACACCCCGATGCAGCCGCGGTTGCCGCAGCCGCACCGCGGCCCGTCGCTGTCGACGATGAGGTGCCCGATCTCGCCCGCGTTGCGGGAGGTGCCGGCAGCGAGCTCGCCGTCGTGCGCCACGGCGGCCGCGACGCCGAAGCCCAGGTAGAAGAACAGGGACGTGCCCTCGTGCATCCGGTTGCCGCGCCACAGCTCCGCGACCATCGCCGCGCTCACGTCCTTCTCGAGCAGCACGGCGAGGCCCGTCGCACCGGCGAGCTCGTCGCGCAGCGGCACGTCGGCCCAGCCGTCGAGCAGCGGCGGGTTGATGACGCGCCCGGACGGCATGTCGATGGGTCCCGGCGCGGCCACGCCGAGCCCGAGCACGCCGCCCGGCGCGATGTCCGCCTCGTCGACGAGCTCCCTCGCGCTCTCGGCGACGGCGGCGACCAGCGCGTCCGGTCCGGACGGGGTCGGGAAGATGCGACGCCCGACCACACCGCCGTCGAGGTCCGTGAGCACTGCGGTCACGACCACCGGGTCCACGTGCACCCCGAGCGCGTGCGCGCCTTGCGGGTCCAGGTGCAGCATCGTGCGGGGCTTCCCCCGGCCCTCGACCTTGCGCTCCCCCTCGACCACGAGGCGCCGCGCCAGGAGCCGGGCGACGATGTTCGAGATCGTCTGCAGCGACAGTCCCGTGTCGGCGGCCAGCTCGACCCGGCTCACGCCGTCGGTGGCGCGCCGGATCCGGTCGAGCACCACCCGCTGGTTGAAGCCGCCCACACGCGGGAGGTTCGTTCCGCGTCGCACCTGCGCCTCCCTCCCCCGACCCGACGCCGGACCGCGCGTGCCGCCGGACTGCGCTCAGGGTAGCCGCAGCCCGGTCGCCCGGCGCTAGAGTGCAGCCCGCACCGACGTCGTCGCCCGGAGGACCCATGGCCCAGTTCGACCTGCCCCGCGCCGAGCTCGAGGCCTACCGCCCCGACGTCGGCGAGCCCCCCGACTTCGACGACTTCTGGGCCGCCACGATCGACGAGGCCCGCGGTCACGACGGCACGCCGGTGCTCGAGCGGGTGGACGCCGGGCTCACGGAGCTCGTCGTCGACGACGTGACGTTCCCCGGGTTCGGCGGGCACCCGATCAGGGGCTGGCTGGTGCGCCCCGCGCACGTGGACGGCCCGCTGCCAGCCGTCGTCGAGTACCTCGGCTACGGCGGCGGGCGCGGGCTGCCGCACGAGCGGCTCGCCCTCGCGGCGGCCGGGTACGCGCACCTCGTGATGGACACGCGCGGGCAGGGCTCGGGCTGGGGGTCGGGCGGCGACACCCCCGACCCGGTGGGCAGCGGCCCCGCGTCGCCGGGCGTCATGACGCGCGGCGTGCTCGACCCGGCCGACCACTACTACCGGCGGGTCTTCACCGACGGTGTCCGGGCGGTGGACGCCGTCCGCCGGGTCGACGGCATCGACCCGGCGCGCGTGGCCGTGACCGGCACGAGCCAGGGCGGCGGCATCGCCGTCGCCGTGGCGGGCCTGGTCCCCGACGTCGCGGCCGCGGCCGTCAACGTGCCGTTCCTGTGCCACTACCGACGCGCCGTGGAGATCTCCGACGCGTTCCCCTACGGCGAGATCACCCGGTACCTGTCGGTGCACCGGGAGCACGTGGACGCCGTGTGGCGCACGTTCTCCTACCTGGACGGCGTGAGCTTCGCGCGGCGCGCCCGCGCTGCGGGCCTGTTCTCCACGGCGCTCATGGACACCGTCTGCCCGCCCTCGACCGTCTACGCGGCGTTCAACGCCTGGGGCGAGCGGGCCGGCGCCGCCGACACGCGGATCGACGTCTACCCGTACAACGGGCACGAGGGCGGCGACGCCTACCGGTTCGCCCCCACCCTGGCCTGGCTGGCGAAGCACCTCTGAACCGTCCCGTCGGTCGAGCCTGTCGAGACCCGGGAGCGT
>NZ_BAAAPM010000005.1:457780-461336 GCF_039531145.1 Isoptericola hypogeus | reverse complement strand
CGACAGGCTCGACCGACGGCGTCGGGTCAGGGGAGGGTGCGAGCCCCGGACGCCGGGCCGCTGGTGCACCACACGGAGTCGGCTGCGCCCTCGGCCGTCCACGTCGCGGCGACGGCGAGCGCGTGCTGGCGCGACCGGGCGAGCGCGGCGACGGTGGGCCCGGACCCGGAGACCAGCGTGCCCAGCGCCCCCGCCTCCCGGGCGACGTCGAGGGTGCGCTCGAGCTCCGGGCGCAGCGACAGCGCGGCGTCCTGCAGGTCGTTGTGCAGGGCCGCCCCGAGCGCGTGCGGGTCGCCGGCGCGCAACGCCTGCATGAGCCCGGTGTCCTCCGCGAGCCCCGGGTCGTCGACGAGCGCGGCGCCGGAGCCCCCGCCGGCCGTCAGCTCGTCGAAGCGGCCGAAGACGGCGGGCGTGGACAGCCCTTCGTCCTGCACGGCGAAGACCCAGTGGAACTCGCCGCGCGTCATCGCCGGCGTGAGCAGGTGCCCCCGTCCGGTGCCGACGGCGGTGTGACCGAGCAGCGCGAACGGCACGTCCGAGCCGAGCCCGGCGGCGATGGACCCGAGCTCGGCCCGGGGCAGGCCCGTCTCCCACAGCGCGTCGCACGCCACGAGCGCGGCGGCCGCGTCGGCGGACCCGCCGGCCATCCCGCCCGCGACCGGCACGCCCTTGGTCAGGTGCAGCGCGACGTCCGGCTCCAGGCCCACGTGGTCGGCGAGCGCCTCGGCGGCGCGCCAGGCGAGGTTGCTCCCGTCGAGCGGCACCCGGTCGGCCTGGGGTCCGTCCACGGCGATGCTCACGCCGGCGCCCCCGGGCGCCTGCCGGGCGGTGACCTCCTCGTAGAGCGCCACCGCCTGGAAGATCGTCACGAGCGGGTGGTAGCCGTCGTCCTGCACCGGGCCGACCCGCAGCGACAGGTTGACCTTGCCCGGCGCGCGCACGCGGACGGACGGCGGCGGGGCGGCGGCGAGGTGCGTCACGCGTCCACCGTGCCAGGAGCGGGCCGCAGCCGCTCGGCGATGCGGGCGAAGTCGGCGACGTCGAGCCGCTCACCGCGCAGGCCAGGGTCGACCCCTGCGGCCCGCAGCGCCTCCTCGGCCGCGACGCCGGAGCCGAACAGCCCCGACAGGGCGGCCCGCAGCGTCTTGCGGCGCTGCGCGAAGGCCGCGTCGATCACGGTGAACACCTGCTCGCGCGTCGCCGTCGTCGGTGGCGGGTCACGACGCTCCAGCGCGACCAGCGCGGAGTCGACGTTGGGCACGGGCCAGAAGACGTTGCGGCTCACGTTGAGCGACCGCCGCGCACGGGCGTACCAGGCGGCCTTCACCGACGGGATGCCGTACGTGCGCGAGCCGGGCCCGGCGGCGAGCCGGTCCGCGACCTCGGCCTGCACCATGACCAGCACCTTCTCGAGCGAGGCGAAACGCTCGAGGAACGTCAGCAGCACGGGCACGGCCACGTTGTAGGGCAGGTTCGCGACGAGCGCGGTGGGCGGCGCCCCGGGCAGGTCGGTGACGTCCAGCGCGTCGGCGCGCACCACCTCGAGGTCCGCGCCGGGCGCGTGCCTCGCGACCGTGGCCTCGATCTGGCCCGCGAGCACCGGGTCGATCTCGACGGCGACGACGGAGCAGCCCGCCTCCAGCAGCCCGAGCGTCAGGGAGCCGAGGCCGGGACCGATCTCGACGACGCGCTCGCCCGGGCGCAGGTCGGCGGCGCGCACGATCTTGCGCACCGTGCCGCCGTCGTGCACGAAGTTCTGGCCCAGCGTCTTGGTGGGCCGCACGCCCAGGCGCCCTGCCAGCTCGCGGATCTCCGCAGGGCCGAGCAGGGCGCCGGGGGTGTGATTCATGGGGGTGATGCTATCCGGCCGCCCGGGAGCGGCCGTCAGCCGGATCGGCTCAGTACCAGCCCACGGACTGCGAGTGGCCCCACGCGCCGCACGGGGTGCCGTAGCGGCCTGCGATGTAGTCCAGGCCCCACTCGATCTGCGTGGCGGGGTTGGTCTGCCAGTCGGAGCCGGCGGTGGCCATCTTCGAGCCGGGCAGCGACTGCGGGATGCCGTAGGCGCCGGACGACGCGTTCATCGCCGAGGCGTCCCAGTTCGACTCCTTGGTCCACAGGGACTCCAGGCAGGTCCACTCGGACCCGGTCCAGCCGCGCGCGGCGGCCAGCTGCTGGCCGATCTCGCGGGTCGAGCCGCTCGGGGTGGCCGGCTCGGGCTCGGGGCGCTCCTTGGTGCCCTCGACGAGGACCTCGGTGACGGGCTTCGTCGTGACCTCGTCGGAGACCTTCTTCTTCGCCACGACGTCGCCGTCCACGGTGGTGACCCGGTGCACGACGGTGCGCTCGCCGTCCTTGCCCTCGCGGGCGACCTTCGCGTCGAGGTCGGAGTACCGCTTGCTGCTGGTCTTCGTCGTCGTGTCGTGCGTGACGTCGGTCGTGGTGGCGACCTTCTTGGTCTCCACGCGCTCGACGACGACGGCGACCTGCGGCGTCCCGGTCGGGCGCACCGCGACGTTCTCCGTGGTCAGCTCGGCCTGGGCCTGCTCCGCCTGCTTCGCGTCCTGCTTCTCGGCGGCCGCGACGTCCTTCTGCACGTCGGGGTGGGACGCCTCGGCGACGTGCACCCGGTCGTCCCCGTCGAGCTCGACGTCCGCCTCGGCGAGCACGGCCTCGACGTCCTCGGCGCCGTCGACCAGGTCGGCCTTGCCGTCGTGCACGACGGCGACCGGGCCGTCCACGTCCACGTCGACGGGCAGGGTGGCCCGCTCGCCGGACCGCGACGCGACGATCTGCACGTCGCTGCCGCGGGCGGTGAGCGTGTCGAGCGCCTCGTCGGCGTCGAGCGCGGTGACCCACGCGTCCGTCTTCTCGCCGTCGACCTGGAGCGTCAGCTCCTTGCCGGTGCGCACGACGACGTCGGCGTCCTCGGTCAGCGTGCTGGTCGCGGCGGGGGCGACGAGGTCGCGCTCGTCCACCGTCACGCCCTGGGCCTGGAGGAGCGCGTCGACCGAGTCGGCCATGGTCGTCACGGTGCGCACGTGGCCGTCGACGTCGAGCGTCACGGTCTTGCGCGCGTCCCCGTAGGCCATGGCGCCACCGGTGACGGCGATCGCGACGGCGGTGGCTGCGGCCACGAGCGGCCAGCGGCGGCGGGCGCGGGCGTGCTGCACGTTCTCGGTGCTCTCGGGTCCTGCGGTCTCGGGCGTGGCGTCAGGGATCAGGGTCACGGGGGTCCAGTCGTCGCGCTGTCCGGGCAGGGCGGTCGAGTCGGGGCGTGGCCCGCCGCGTCCGGCCGTGGGCGGAGTCGCCCACGGTCGGTGCCACCGCGGGCATGTCGCCCGGGCGGCGTCGGCACCGGTGGTGCCGTCGCGGCCTCGACCCGCCGATCCGGCGGTCGATACCCGCTGCGCGCACTACACCTTGTGGATGCGGCTCGCACGCGGGACACAAGACCGTAACCGATTCGTTATGGGGTACCTAATCTGCGGGCCCCGGAGTGACGAGCCCCACGGGATCCTCACGGCGGCCCCACACCGTGGTCGAAGCCGCGCAG
>NZ_BAAAPM010000005.1:403694-457745 GCF_039531145.1 Isoptericola hypogeus | reverse complement strand
TCGACCGACGGGTTCGTCGCCCTCGGGACGACTCAGCTCACAGCAGGCCGAGCTTGGCCGCGCAGCCGGGCCACTGGCCCCAGCCGGACTGCGCCTGGAGCGCCTGGGCGCGCTGCGTCTGCTCGGCGGCCGAGGCGTCCGAGGGCAGGCCGCTGCCGCCCATGGCCACCCAGGTCTGCGCCGAGAACTGGTAGAGGCCGTAGTAGCCGTTGCCGGTGTTCGTCGTCGGGTCGCCGCCCGACTCGCACTCGGCGAGCTGCGCCCACACGCCCGCAGGCGCGGAGCCGCCGGAGGAGGATGACGAGTCGTCGGAGGAGGACGAGTCGTCGGAGGTGTCCTCGACGGGCGCGGGCTCGGGCTCCGGCTCGGGCTCGGGGCGCTCCTTGGTGCCCTCGACCACGACCTCGGTGACCGGCTTCGTCGTCACCTTGTCCGAGAGCTTCTCGCGCTCGGTGACCTTGCCGTCGACGGTCGTCACGCGGAAGACCTTGGTGCGCTCGCCGTCCTTGCCCTCCTGGCTGACGGTGCTCCCCAGGTCGGCGTACCGGTCGGCGTCGGTCTCCGTGCGCGACTCGTGCTCGATCGCGCTCTTCTTGGCGACCTTCTTCGTGTCCACGCGCTCGATGACGACCCGCACCGAGGGATCGCCCTCGGCCATCGCGGCCTGGCGCTCGACGTAGACGTTGTCGTCGCGGTCGACCGTCAGGTCGAGCCCGGCAAGGATCCCCTCCAGCCCGACGCTGCCGTCGTCGACGACGGTCGTGGTGCCGTCCGCGACGATCGCGACCGGCTCCTGGGCGTCGAGGCGCAGCGGCAGCGAGGCGCGGTCGCCGGACCGGGAGGCGACGAGCGCCACGTCGGAGCCGCGGGCGTCGAGGCCGCGCAGCGCCTCGTCGGCGTCGAGCGCGGTGACCCACACGTCGTCGCGCTCGCCGTCGACGTCCACGGTGAGCTCGCGCCCGTAGCGGACGACGACGTCGGAGCCGTCACGCAGCGCGGCGTCCGCGCCGGGGGTGACGGCGTCGCGGTCGCCGACGCGGACGCCCTCGGACTCCAGCAGCCCGGCGACGGACCCGGAGTACGTGTCGACGGTGCGCGTGGCGCCGTCGATGTCGAGGGTGACGGTCTTGTGGGCCTGCCCGTAGGCGGCGGCTCCGCCGCCGGCCAGGACGATCGCTCCGGCCGCGAGGCCCGCTACGAGGGGCCAGCGCCGCCGCGTCCGGGTCGAGGTCTCGGCGGTGGCGGTCTCCTCGGGGGTCGGCGCGGGCGGCGTGGTCGGGGTGTCGTTCGTGGGGTTCACTCGGGTCCAGTCGTCGCGGGTTCCGGTCACGACGGCGGGGTCCCGGCTGGCGGTCGGGTCCGGCATCGATCCGGTGGCACCGACCGACCGTAACCGGATCGTGACCATCTACCAAGCCCGGGTGTGGTAGAGATGCCCGCCTCTGTCATGCGCTGTCCGGAAAGTGAGTGCGTCCGGCGACGCCTGCGCCGCCCTGAGCCTGCCGAAGGGTCGAGACCATGTGGTCTCGACAGGCTCGACCGACGGAAGGTCAGTACCAGCCGACGTCGACGGAGTGCGACCACGCTCCGCAGGGGGTGCCGTAGCGGCCCGCGATGTAGCCCAGCCCCCAGGAGATCTGCGTGGCGGGGTTGGTCTCCCAGTCGGCCCCGGCGGTCGCCATCTTGGAGCCCGGCAGCGCCTGCGGGATGCCGTAGGCGCTGCTGGCGGGGTTGTCCGCGTTCCAGCGCCAGCCCGACTCCTTGTCCCACAGCTGCTCGAGGCAGGACCACTGCGAGCCGGCCCAGCCGCGCTCGGCCGCCATCGCCTGCCCGATCGCCTTGGCCGAGCCCGGGTCCGGGGTGGCCGTCGAGACGTCGAGGGTCCCGATCAGGATCTCCTCGTCCACCGGCTCGCGGGTGACCTCCCGGGACTTCACCGTGCGCTCGATCTCGGTGCCGTCCAGGGTCTTCACGGAGTAGGTCGTGACCCGCTCCCCCGGCACGCCCGCCGTGCGGACCACCTCGTAGCCCTCGGGCAGCTCGTCCGACTCGATCGTCGTGGACTCGAACGGGATGACCTCGGTGACCGTGTCCGAGCCCGCGTCGCCCCGGCTCACCAGCACGACCATCCCGTCGACGGCGGCACCGTCCAGCGGCGCGGAGGTGCGGTCGTGCTTGCCCAGCGTGATCCCGGCGACGTCGAGCACGTCGCGCACCGTCGACTGCGACGTGCGGATGGGCAGCACCGAGCCGTCGACGGCCACGTGCACCGTCTTGACCGTGGACACGCGGACCGGGTCGCGGTCGAGGACCGAGGAGCGCGACGCGGACGTCACCGCCCCGTCCCCGCGCGGGCCGAGCGCGGCCAGCAGCTCGCCCACCGTGTGCGCCGTCGTGGCGAACGTCGTCGTCGCGCCGTCGATCTCGACCGTCACCTCGCGGCTGGTGCGGACCACGACCTCGCCGCCGTCGCGCGCCGGCCCGTTCGGCGCGGGCTGCACGAGGTCGTCGGGGCCGACGGCGATGTGGTGGTAGGCGAGCAGGTCGCCCACGGAGTCGCCGTACGCGTCCACGGTGGCGACGTGCCCGTCGTAGTCGATCGTCACGGTCTTCTGCTCGTGCGTGACGGCGAGGGAGCCGCCCACCAGGGCGAGGAGGACCACGCCGTGCACGACGTGCCGGGAGCCCGAGGGCAGCGGGTCGCGGCGTCGCCGCGGGCGACCACGCCCCGTCGTCCCGCTCACCCTGGCCACGAGCACCAGACCGTAGCCGAACCGTGACCTCGGGGGGAAGCCCCGGTCACGCGCCGGGCGGCCGGACCGCCACGCGGAACCCCGCCCGGCTCACCACGGGCCGTAGACCTGCTCGGACGTGGCCGAGACCGCGGCGCACACCGCGTCGAGCGGCCGGTCGAGGACCTCGGCCATCGCCCGCACCGTGAAGGCGGCGACGTAGGGCGCGTTGGGCCGGCCCCGGTACGGGTGCGGCGGCAGGTACGGCGCGTCGGTCTCGACGAGCACGAGCTCGAGCGGCACCGCCCGGAGCGCCGCCCGCAGGTGGTCGTTCTTCGGGTACGTCACGGGTCCGGCGAAGGACAGGTACCACCCGTGCTCCGCCGCGAGGGCGGCCATCTCCTCGTCGCCGGAGTAGCAGTGGAAGACGGTGCGCTCGGGGGCGCCGTCGCGCAGCAGGACGTCGATCACCTGCGCGTGCGCGTCGCGGTCGTGGATCTGCAGCGCGAGGCCCAGCTCCTTCGCGAGCGCGACGTGGGCGCGGAACGCCTCCCGCTGGGCGACCTCTCCGCGCGGGCCCGTGCGGAACAGGTCCATGCCGGTCTCGCCGATCGCGCGCACCCGCGGATTGGCACGGGCGACGTCCGCGACCCGCGCGAGGGCGTCGTCGAGCGACGTGGCGTGGTGCGGTGCGGGGTCGGGCTCGAGGCCGTCGGGACCCACCTCGCGCACGCCCGCGTGCAGCACCGCCTCGTTGGGGTGGATCGCCACGGCTCCCAGCACACTCGCCGCTCGGGCCCCCGCCGGTCGAGCCCCCGCCGGTCGAGCCTGTCGAGACCCGGTCTCGACAGGCTCAGCCAACGGGGTCTCGACAGGCTCGACCGACGAGGCGAGGGCGCGCAGGAGGGCGTCGGTCCACTCGATGCCGGGCAGGTCGCAGCCGACCTGCACCACCCGGTCGACGCCCGCCGCCGCGGCGCACGCGAGGTGCTCGGCCACGGCGGGCGCGACCACGCCGTCCGGCAGGACGCCTGCGATCGCGTCGAGGTGCGTGTGGTTGTCGACGACGGGCAGGGGCAGCGGCTCGGGGTCCGGCGGGAACCCGCGCTCGCGCTGGCGCGCCACCCGGTCAGGCCTTCTCGCGCAGCCGCTCGAGCTCCTCCTCGACGATCGAGTCGTCGAGCTTGGTGAACACCGGCACGGGCTTGTCGATCGGCGTGCCGGGCACGACCGCGCGCGACGTCCAGGCCGGGAAGCCGGCCTCGCCGCGGTAGTCGCCCGTGATCACCGGGTACTGCCGCGAGTCGTCGTCGAGGTCCGTGACCTCGTCGATGCGCGGCTGCGGCGCGAACGTGCCGGCGCCGCCGAGGGTCTCGTGGACCTTCTGCGACGAGTGCGGCAGGAACGGGCTCAGCAGGGTGTTGCAGTCGCTGACCGCCTGGGTCACGGTGTGCAGCACGGTGGCGAGCCGGTCGGGGTCGGACTTGAGCTTCCACGGCTCGGTCTCCGACACGTACCGGTTGACGTCGCCGACGACGCGCATCGCCTCCGCGACCCCCGCCCGCTGGCGGTTGGACTCGACGAGCGAGCCGATCGTCGTGAACGCCTCGTTCGTCGACTTGAGGACCGCGCGGTCGACGTCGGCCAGCTCGCCGGGCGTCGGGATCTCGCCGAAGTTCTTGTGCACCATGCTCGCCGTGCGGTTGACGAGGTTGCCCCAGCCGGCGACCAGCTCGTCGTTGGTGCGCCGCAGGAAGCCGTCCCACGTGAAGTCGACGTCCTGGCTCTCCGGCCCGGCCGCGGCGACGTAGTACCGGAACGCGTCCGGCTGGTAGCGGGCGAGCATGTCGCGCACGTAGATGACGACGCCGCGCGAGGAGGAGAACTTCTGCCCCTCGACGTTGAGGAACTCGCTGCTCACGACCTCCGTCGGCAGCTGGAGCCCGCCGTACTGGCCCGGCGCCCCGCCCTTGTTCCCCAGCCCGTCGTAGCCGAGCAGCTCCGCCGGCCAGATCTGGGAGTGGAACGTGATGTTGTCCTTGCCCATGAAGTAGAACGACCGGGCGTTCTCCTGCGTCCACCAGGCGCGCCACGCCTCCGGGTCGCCCGAGCGGCGGGCCCACTCGATCGACGCGGACAGGTAGCCGATGACGGCGTCGAACCACACGTACAGCCGCTTGGTGGGGTTGTCCTCCCAGCCCGGCAGCGGCACCGGGATGCCCCAGTCGATGTCGCGCGTCATGGCGCGCGGGCGCACGTCGTCGAGCAGGTTCCGGCTGAACTTCAGCACGTTGGGCCGCCACCCGGAACGGGTGTCGAGCCAGGAGCTCAGCGCGTCGACGAACGCCGGCAGGTCGAGGAAGAAGTGGTTCGACTCGACGAACTTCGGCGTCTCGCCGTTGATGCGGCTGCGCGGGTTCACCAGGTCGATCGGGTCGAGCTGGTTGCCGCAGTTGTCGCACTGGTCGCCGCGCGCGCCGTCGTAGGAGCAGATGGGGCAGGTGCCCTCGATGAAGCGGTCGGGCAGCGTGCGGCCCGTCGACGGGGAGATGGCGCCCATGGTCGACTTCTCGACCATGTAGCCGTTCTTGTGCACCGTGCGGAACATCTCCTGCACGACGGCGTAGTGGTTGCGCGTGGTGGTGCGCGTGAACAGGTCGTAGGACAGGCCGAGCGACGTGAGGTCCTCGACGATGACGCGGTTGTACCGGTCGGCCAGCTCCTGCGGGGTCACGCCCTCCTGCTCCGCCTGCACGAGGATCGGCGTCCCGTGCTCGTCGGTGCCGGAGACCATCAGCACGTCGTGACCCGCCATCCGCATGTACCGGCTGAAGACGTCGGAGGGAACGCCGAAGCCGGCGACGTGGCCGATGTGCCGCGGGCCGTTGGCGTAGGGCCACGCCACGGCCGAGAGGATGTGGGTCATGCGGGCGATTCTATGGGGCCCGCGTGGCCGGTTCGCCCGGCGCGGGGGTCGCGTCCGGCGACGGGACGTCGAACGCGGCCACGACGTCGTCGGTGCACCGGTCGGTCCCCGCGTCGCAGAGCCGGTAGGTGAGCGAGTCCCGGTAGCCCGGTCCCAGGTCGGTGTACCGCCCCGTGTTGGGCACCGTCGCGACCACCCTGCCGTTGCGCACCACGTCGACCTCGGCCGAGGTGGCGCCCTCCCACTCGAGGTCGACCCAGCGCAGCCCGTGGAGCTCGTGCGCCGCGGCACGGGCCACGAAGCGGGCGCCCACCCGCACCTTGACCACCCTCCCCGGCGCCGTCTGGGTCCCGAAGTAGGCGTGCTCGCCGCGCGGGTCGATCACTGCGGAGACCAGGCCGTCCTCGCCGTCCGGGAGCGCCACCGAGCCGACGGGTTCGAACCGCTCGAGGTCGACCGTGACGACACGTCCGTGCGTGGCGAACGACGCGAAGTCGCCCTGCGGATCCATCACCGCCGAGAACAGAGCGCCGGCCTCCAGGTTCAGCGCGGCGTCCCGCTCGAACGATCCGAGGTCGACCCGCACCACCCGGCCGCTGGTGCCCTCGCCGGTGCCGAAGTAGGCGTGCTCGCCGTCCGGATCGACGACCGCCGAGCGCAGGTAGCGCTCGCCGGGCTCGAACGTGACCGTGCCGGCGTGCTCGAAGGTCTCCAGGTCGATCCGCACCACCTGCCCGGCCGGATAGGTCATCGTGCCGAAGTAGGCGTACTCGCCGCTCGGATCCATGACGGCGCTGGCGAGGAACTCCGCACCCGGGCCGAGCACGACGGCGCCGACCCTCTCGAACGTGCGAAGGTCGACCTTCACCACCCGTCCGGGGTTCGTACCGGTCCCGAAGTAGGCGAACTCCCCGGCGGGGTCGATCACCGCCGACCGCACGTTCACCTCGCCCTCGCCGAGGACCAGGATCTTGTCGAGCGTGAACGTCTCGAGGTCGATCCGCACCACCCGGCTCGGAGAGGTGGCGACCCCGAAGTAGGCGTACCGGCCCGCGGGATCGATGACGCCGTCCTGCAGGCGCCGCTGGCCGACGCCGACCGACACCGCGCCCACGCGCTCGAAGGTCTGCAGGTCGACCTTCACGACGTAGCCGGGCAAGGGGTTGGAGACCCGGTCGGTGCCGAAGTAGGCGTATCTCCCGGCGGGGTCGATCACCGCGGAGCCGAGGTTCTCCTCGAGACTGCGGGCCTGCACCGCCCCGATCCGCGCGGGGACGGTGGTCCCGCTGCCGCGGAGCGAGACCGCCGCCGGCCGCCCGCCGTCGCTCAGCACGGAGAAGGTCGCCTCGACCGGCTCCTCGGCCGTCGGCCGGAACGAGTACTCGAGGGTGCAGCTCTCCAGCCGCCCGAGCCGGAACGGCAGGTGGTCGCAGGTGCCGCCGGACCGGACGAAGCCGGACCCGGGCCGGGACACCCACGCGACGGTCACCGGGCGGGAGCCCGTGCTCGTCAGCGTCACGCTCATCGGCCCGCCGGCCGTCCCGATCGGCACCGTGCCGAAGTCCAGCGACGCCGGGCCGACGTCGAGGCCACGACCGGCCGGGGCGGCCAGCGCGAGGTCGCGCGAGGTGGTCGCGTCCTGCACGACCGACGTCGCCGCCGTCCCCGTCACGTACGCGAGGGCGGAGGCCGCGACCGTGTAGTCGCCGACCGGCAGCCGGACGTCGTAGCGCCCGTCGGCGTCGGTGCTGCGGGGCAGCCCGACCGGGCCGGAGGCATCGGCGACGGTCACGGTCGCGCCGGCGACCGGCGCCCCCGTGGCGGCGTCCGTGACCACGCCGGTCACCAGGCCGGCCGGCCCCCGCGGCGCGCGGTCCACCGCCGCGTAGGCGTCGAGCCTGCCCTCGCCCCAGACGTTGTTGTTCCCGGCCGTGCCCCCGCAGGTCCGGTCGTCGACGTCGGCCGCGGTCCGGTCCAGCAGCAGCCGGGTCTCGACGACGTCGCGGGAGACGGCGGGCGCCGCGGACCACATCAGCGCCACGGTGCCGGCCACGTGCGGCGCGGCCATCGACGTGCCGTCCGAGGCCGCGTAGCCGTCGCCGGGGACCGACGACCGCACCGCCACACCCGGCGCGGCGATGTTCGGCTTGACCAGGCCGCCGAACTCCGACGGCCCGCGGCTCGAGAACTCCGCGATGGTGCCGTCGGCGGCGTACGCGCCCACCGCGTAGCTCTCGGGCATGTTGCCCGGGTTGCCGTCCGTCCCGCACACGGGACCCTCGTTGCCGGCGGAGAACACGGGGAAGATGCCCGCGGCGACCCAGGCCCGGACGGTCTCCTGGAACCAGGGGTCGTCGGCGGCGGCGGCGCTGCCCCAGGAGTTGTTGATGACGTGGGGCCGCAGCGCGGGGTCCGGGTCGTCGCCGTCGATCTCGGTCGGCGCGAGCATCCACTGGCCGCTGGACAGGAGCGCGTTCTGGGTGCAGGACCGGCCGGCGCAGCCCTTCGCGGCGATCCACCGGGCGCCGGGCGCGACGCCGATGTGGTTCTCGCCGTCGTCGCCGACCATCGTCCCCATCGTGTGGGTGCCGTGCCCGGCGCTGTCGCACGGGGTGCGCCCCAGGATGCCGCAGCTGCGGGTCGCGTCCCACCAGTTGTGGTCGTGGTCGACCGTGCCGTCGCCGTTGCTGCCGCGGTACTGCGCGACCAGGGCGGGATGGTCGTACTGGACCCCGGAGTCGATGTTGCCGACGACGATGCCCTCGCCGGTCACGCCCCACTGCTCCCAGACCCGGGGTGCCCCGATCTGGTCGACGCCCCACTCGACGCCCGCGGCCGCCGTCGGCGCGTCGGCCGTCGGCGCGTCGGCCGTCGGGGTCGGCTCCGGCAGCTCGTAGACCCGGTCCGCGGCCACCGTGGCCACCTCCGGCAGCGCCACGATCCGCTCCAGGAGCCCGGCGTCACCGGTGACCTCGACGGTGTTGGCGATCCAGAACGTCTCGTAGTCGGCGCCCTCGGCGTCCAGCAGCTCGACGAGGTCCGCCTGGCTTTCCTCGGCAGCGGCGGTGAGCCGCTGGTAGACGACGCGACCCTGGCGCGAGCGGCCGTCGATCGCGGCCGCGCCGCTGAGGTCCGCCTCCTCCTTCAGGTAGACCCAGAACGTGGTGGCTCCCCCGTCCTCGAGCTCCGCCGTCACCCGCCGCTCGACCGTCGGCTCCGCGGAGGGGGCGGCCGGGTCGGTGCCGGCCTGCGCGTCGGTCGCGACGGCGGCGGGCTCGGCCGCCGCCGGCGCTCCCGCCGCGAGCACTGCCGCGCACCCGACGGCGAGGACCGACGCTACCGACCGATGCAGGCGGTCTCTGGTGAGTCTCACGGGGGTTCCTCTCGCGCGCCGGCCACGGTGGGTCGGAGCGGCACGACGTGGTCGACGTCGACGCTCCGGCGCTTCAGCGTCGCCGCGACGCCGCGTACGGCGCGAGTGTGCAGATGACCCATCAATTACCCGGGCCCGGTCGGGGGCGTCAGCGCAGCGCGACGCGCACCAGACGGTCGTCGCCGCCCGCCGGCGAGCCCCGGCCGTCCGTGTTGCTCGTCAGCACCCACAGCCCGTCGCCGTCGCCCGCGCCGACGGCGACGACGGCGCGCAGGCGGCCCAGCTCGCCGGCGAGCAGCGCCTGCGGCCGCCCGAGGCCCGGGCTGTCGCCGTCGGTCTGCACGTCGGTGCCGGCGTCGGCCGTCTCGAGGAACGGCACCCGCCACAGCGTCTCGCCGCGCAGCCCCGCGAGGTAGACGGCGTCGCGCGTCACCGCAAGGCCCGACGGCGACGCCTCGGCGGGCGCCCACCACGCCACCGGGTCGACGAAGTCGCCGTCCCCGCCGCCCGGCCCCTCGACGTCGGGCCAGCCGTAGTTGCCGCCGCGCTCGATGACGTTGAGCTCGTCGTAGGCGTTCTGCCCGAACTCGCTCGCGAACATCCGCCCGCCCGGGTCCCACCCGAGGCCCTGCACGTTGCGGTGCCCGAGCGTCCACACCGGCGAACCCGCGTCCGGGTTGCCGGGGGCGGGGTCGCCGTCGGGCTCCAGGCGCAGGATCTTGCCGCCGAGCGAGCCCGGGTCCTGGGAGTTCGCCGGGTCGGCGGCGTCACCGGTGCCCACGTAGAGGTAGCCGTCGGGGCCGAAGGCGAGGCCGCCGCCGTCGTGGTTCCCGGCGCGGGGGATGCCGTCGATCACCGTGGTGAGCTCGCCCAGGGTCGTGCCGTCGAGGCTGCCGCGCAGGACGGCGTTGTCGTCGGCGCCCGTGCGGTAGACGAACACCTCGCCCGGCCGGTCGGCGTCCGGCGGAGCGATCGCGACCCCGAGCAGGCCGGCCTCGCCGCCGGGCACCGTCTCGGCGGCGAGCAGGTCGGCGCCCGGGCCGGTGACGTCGGTCGTCGTGCGGGCGGCGGGGTCGACCACGACGAGCCGTGCGGCGTCGCGCAGGGTGACCAGCAGCGTGCCGTCGCCGAGCGGGGCCAGTCCCCACGGGACGTCGAGCGACTCGACCACCGTCTCGGCCACGGCCCGCGGCGCGGGCTCCGCGTGCAGCGTCGTGGAGGTGCCCGTCGGCTCGGGCGACAGCGGCGTCTCGAGCGTCGGCCGCACCGGGCTCCGCGTCGTCCCGTCCTCGGGCGTGTCGCCCGGGCCCGAGCAGCCCGCGGCGGCCAGGACCGCGAACGACGACGCGACGACGACGCGGCCGAACCGGGACGGGGAGCGGGTCATGGCCCCATCCTGGGGCCTCGCCCACCGACATCGGGCGGAAGCGCGCCGCGCCACCACGCGGGCGTCGTGCGCAACGTCGGCATCGTGCGCTACGTCGCCGGGGATCCGGTGAGCTCGACGCCCGCCGCGGCGAGCTCCCGCCGGGCCAGGACGCCCTGCTCCGCGCTGACGGGGATGGTGAGGTCGGTGAGCACGCGGGTGGCGAAGCCGAGCCCGACGGCGTCCAGCGCGGTGCGCTTGACGCAGTGCGACTCCACCAGCCCGACGACGTCGACCGCGTCGACGCGGGCGTCGCGCAGCGCCTGCTCGAGCGTCCGCCCGTCGCCGTCCGTGCCCTCGAAGCCGGAGTAGCCGTGGGCGTACTGGCCCTTCTTCACGGACACGTCGGGGTCGAGGTCGGCCAGCGCCGGGTGAAGCTCGGCGTTCGGCGTTCCCGCGATGCCGTGCGGCGGCCAGGAGTCGACGAAGTCGGGGGTGTCGCTGAAGTGGTCGCCGGGGTCGACGTGCCAGTCCTGCGTGGTCACGACCAGCGCGTACCGGCCGCGGTGCGCCGCCACGTACGCCGCGACGTCGTGCGCGACCCGGTTCCCGCCGTCGACGGCGAGCTCGCCGCCCTCGCAGAAGGTGGGCTGCACATCGACGACGACGAGGGCGCGGCGCGTGGTCGGCGGGGTGGCCGTGGTGTCGCTCATACGCCCACTGTGCCACCGTCCGACCAGGTCGGGCTGGGACGGGCGTGGTCGGGCGACCTCAGTAGGCGCCGTACCCCCCGACGTCGGGGGGCCGCAGCGGCTCGACGCACATCGTCCCCGCCATCGGCCGCGCGCCGTCCGGGGCGGGCGGGACGAACGGGACGTCACGGGGGCGCTCGAGCGGCGGCTCCTTCGCCCGGCGGAACCAGGCGCGGATGCGGCCTGCGATACCTCGGTCGTCACCCATGTGGACCTCCGTCTTTGGCACGGTCTTGACCTCAGCCTGCCAGGACCTCGACCCGCGGTCCACCGCGACCGGCCGAACCCCCGCTACCTCGCGGCGAGCGCGGCGGCGTAGAGGTCGCGCTTGGGCACGCCCGCCGTCGTCGCGACGTCGGCGACCGCCGCCTTGAGCCGCTCGCCCGCCTCCACGCGCGCCAGCACCTCGGCGACGAGGTCCTCGGCGCTCGGCGCCGCGGCGGCCGGTGCCCCGCCGACGACGACGCAGATCTCGCCGCGCAGCCCGTCGCCGTCGGCGTCCCGCGCGTCCACGAGCGCCACGAGCTCTCCGAGCGGCCCGCGCAGCGCCTCCTCGTAGGTCTTGGTCAGCTCGCGGCACACCGCGGCGGGGCGGCCGTCGCCGAACGCCTCCGCCATCGCCCGCAGCGCCTGGCCGATCCGGTGCGGCGCCTCGAAGAACACCATCGTGCGGTGCTCGTCCGCGAGCGCCCCGAGCCAGCGTGCCCGCTCCCCAGCCTTGCGCGGCACGAACCCCTCGAACGTGAACCGGTCGGTCGGCAGCCCGGACAGGGCGAGCGCGGTGAGCACCGCCGACGGCCCGGGCGCGGCCGTCACGCGCAGGCCGCGCTCCACCGCGCGCGCCACCACCCGGTAGCCGGGGTCGGACACGGCCGGCATCCCGGCGTCCGACACGACGACGACGGTGCCCCCGCCGGCGACGACGTCGAGCAGCTCGTCCGCGCGGGCCGCCTCGTTGTGCTCGTGGTACGACGTGACCCGCCCGCCCACCGTGATCCCGAGCCGGGCGACGAGGGCGTGCAGCCGGCGGGTGTCCTCGGCGGCGACGACGTCGGCGTCCGCGAGCAGCCTCCGGAGCCGGGGCGACGCGTCCTCGACGTTGCCGATCGGGGTCGCCGCCAGCACGATCGACCCGGCCTCCGGCGTCGGGCGGCCTCCGTCGCCGGCGCCGGGGCCGGACGGCGGGGCGGGGGCGGGGCGGTCGACGGGCGGCTCGGGGGTCATGGTGACCAGCGTCCCACGCCCCTACGATGTGCCGGTGACCGACCCCGACGCCGCACCCGCGCCCGGAGAGCAGCCGTCCTTCGACGCCGAGCCGCCCGCCGACGCGGAGAGGCCGGTCGAGGCGGAGCCGCCCGCCGAGGGCCGCCACCTCGCCACGGACGACGGCACCCCGCCGCCGGACCCGTGGGCGCGGCCCGCGCCGCCGTTCGCCAGCACGGCGGACGCGCCCGCCGACGAGCGGTCCACCGAGACGCGGCTGCTGGAGCGGCTGCTGGGACGCCGCCGCATGCAGCTCGACCTGCGCCGCCGCGACCGGTTCTGGGGCTGGTTCGGCACGATCGTCGTGACGCTGTTGGCGGCCGCCGCACGGCTGTGGCAGCTCGGCCAGCCGCACGCCCTCGTCTTCGACGAGACGTACTACGTCAAGGACGCCTTCACCCTGGGCGAGCTGGGCTTCGCTGCCCAGTGGCCGGACGAGCCGAACCCCGCGTTCGAGGCGGGCGACGTCTTCACGTTCCTGGAGAAGGCCGCGTACGTCGTGCACCCGCCGGTCGGCAAGTGGATGATCTGGCTCGGCATGGAGGCCGGCGGCGGCGCCACGAGCGCGTTCGCGTGGCGGCTCGCGAGCGCCGTCGTCGGGGTCCTCGCCGTCTTCCTGCTGGTGCGGATCGCGCGACGGCTGTTCTCGTCGTCTCTGATGGGGGTGGTGGCAGGGCTGCTGCTCGCCGTGGACGGCGAGGCGATCGTGCACTCACGCGTCGCGCTGCTGGACCAGTTCCTCATGTTCTGGGTGCTGGTGGCGTTCGGCTGTCTCGTGATGGACCGGGAGCAGGCCCGACGGCGGCTCGCCTCGCGCGTGGCGGCCGTGGTCGACGCGGGCGGCGTCGTCGGCCGGTACGGGCCGCGGGTGGGCTTCCGGTGGTGGCGGCTGGCGGCCGGCGTGAGCCTCGGCCTGGCGTGCGGCACCAAGTGGTCCGGGCTGTGGTTCGTCGCGGTGTTCGGCATCCTCACGGTGCTGTGGGACCTGGCCGCGCGCCGCCAGGTCGGCGTCGGGCGCTGGTGGGAGGACGGCCTCGTCGTCGACGCCGTCCCCGCCTTCCTGACCATCGTGCCGACGGCGTTCGTCGTGTACGTGGCGTCGTGGTGGTCGTGGTTCGCGCACCAGGGCGCCTACCTGCGGCAGTGGGCGGCCGAGAACCCCGGCGAGGGCGTGACCTGGCTGCCCGCCCCCCTGCGCAGCTTCGTCGAGTACCACCGACAGATGTGGGACTTCCACACGGGGCTCGACTCCGAGCACAACTACGCGGCGCACCCGCTGGGCTGGATCGTGCAGTGGCGGCCCACCTCGTTCTTCTGGGAGAAGGAGGCCCCCGGCCAGGGCACGTGCCCCGCCGACGCGGCCGAGGCCTGCACCCGGGCGGTGACGTCGCTCGGCAACCCGCTGCTGTGGCTGCTGGCCGCGCTGGCGATCGTCGCGACGGTCTGGCTGGGCATCCGGTTCCGCGACTGGCGCGCCGTCGCCGTGCTGTCGGGCACCGTCGCGGGCTGGCTGCCCTGGTTCGCCTACGCCCCGCCGTTCAGCGACCGGACCATCTTCACGTTCTACTCGATCGCGTTCGCGCCGTGGGTCGTGCTCACGCTCGTGTACCCGATGGTGGTGGCGCTGGAACGTACGGAGGGCCGGCGCGGCCGGGGTCGGGTCGTGGCGGTGATCACGATCGTGCTCACGCTGATCGTCGCCGTCTCGGTGGCGTTCTACCCGTTGTGGTCCGGCCTGCAGGTGCCGTATTCGTACTGGCAGACGCTGATGCGCCTCGAGTCCTGGATCTGACGTCATCGGTGGTTGAGCTTGTCGAAACCACGGACCGGGTTTCGACAAGCTCAACCAGCGGGTCCTACCAGTCGACCTGGGGGGTCGGGTGGAACTCCCATCCGACGGCGCGCCAGGCCGGGGCCTGGGCGGCCGTGCGGGCGCGGAAGCCGTCCCAGTCCTTGCGCTCCGGCGTCGTCCACGCCACCTCGGCGACGGCGCCCAGGCGTGGCAGCAGCATGGAGAACAGCTCGTCGCGGGTGCTGATCGTCTCGGTCCACACGGCGGCCTCGACGCCCTCGACGGCGTCCGCGGGCAGGCCGTCGATCACCTTGGTCGGCTCCCACTCATAGGAGTCGCGCAGCTCGACGTACCCGGCCCAGTGCAGGCCCAGCGGGTGCTCGGGCGTGTACTTCATGTCGAGGTAGGCGTGGTTGCCGGGCGACATGACGAACCGTGCCCCGGCCCGCGCCGCGCCGACGAACCGGCCGAACTCCTCGCCCTTGGGCTCCCAGTACTGCAGCAGCGTGCCGGGCTCGACGGGGCCGCGAGCGCCCTCCTGCCAGAAGATCGGCGTCTTGCCGGCCTCGCGCACGATCCGGCCCGCGAGCTCGACGAACTTCGCGAACTCCTCGAGCTCCATGGTGTGCACCTCGTCGCCGCCCACGTGCACCCACTCGCCGCGCGTCATCGCGGCCACGTCGCCGATGACGTCGCGCAGGAACGGCTCCGTCGCCGGGTTGTCGAACCACAGGCGCGAGAAGCCGACCTCGATGCCGTCGTAGGAGTCGGTGGCCAGCCCGTCCTTCGTCAGGCCGCCGTAGACGTGCGTCGCGGCGTTGACGTGCCCCGGCATGTCGAACTCCGGCACGATCGTCACGAACCGCGCCGCGGCGTAGTCCTGCAGCTCTCGGTAGTCGTCGACGGTGAGGAAGCCCGCGGTGCCGCCGCCCACCTGGTTGTCCGACGCCTTCTCCAGCTCCGGCCGCGACGGGATCTCGAGGCGCCAGCCCTGGTCGTCGGTGAGGTGCAGGTGCAGCACGCGCAGCTTGAACGCCGCGACCAGGTCCACCACCGCGCGGATGTCGTCGGGGCCGAACCAGTGCCGCACGACGTCGAACGACAGCCCGCGCCACGGGTAGCGGGGGGCGTCGTGCACGACGACGGCGGGCACGGACCGCGGCTCGGCCGCGACGCCGGCCTGCGTGGCGGGGCCCGACGCCGCGGGCACGAGCTGGCGCAGCGTGCGGACGGCGTGCAGCAGGCCGACGCGCTCGGGCGCCGTCGCGACCACGCCGTCGGCCGACACCCGCAGCGTGTACCGCTCCGGGTTGTCCGACCCGTCGGGGCCGGCCGCCTCGTCGAGCCGCAGCACGACGTCGACGGCCCCGTCGGCGTCCGCGCCGTCGGCCTGGGCGACCGGCAGCCCGGCGGCGGCGAGCTGCTCGGCCGCCAGCGCCGCGAGCTCGTCGTCGGGCGCGGCGACGTGCACGGCCCTCGCTCGTAGCGCGGGCCCGTCGTGCTGGTCGACGACGGTGGGCCAGGGGATCAGCGGCAGCAACGCGATCAGTCTCCAGACAGGGGTGGGCCAGGGGCGGAAGGCAAAACGTTAGTGAGCCTGCCGAATCGCTGTCAACGAGCCGGGGCGGGTCGCCTCACGACGCGGCGACGAGCACGGGCGCGGGCTCCGACGGAACCGACCCGGCCACCCCGGGGTACGGGTACTCCGGGCCCGACCATCCGAGGTGCACGCCCGGGGGCACGTCGGCGGTGACCTGCTCCCACACCCACTCCCCGGTCGTGGTGCCGCCGGTGCGGTCGGCCGCGAGCACGACCTCGACCTGCGGCGCCGGCCGCAGCGCCCCCCGGTCCGTGACGGACTCGGGCCGGGTCTGGTGGACGACGAGCAGGGTCGGCGGCAGGCCCTCGCGCGTCATCGTCTCTGCGAGGAGGTCGATCACCGCCTGCACCTCGGCGGCCGTGACCTCGTGGCTCGGCGTCGCGTACCCGTCGCCGAGCCGTCGCTCCGGGTGCACCGCGATCCCGACGCCGGGGTCGCGCAGCAGCGGCTCGACGGCGCGCACCTCCTCGACCAGCGGCGCCGACCCGGCGCCGACGTCGAGCAGCACGTACAGCCCCGCGGCGCGCGCCGCGTCGAGCAGCGGCCCCAGGACGTCGAGCTCCTCCTCGTCGACCCAGTCGCCGTCCTCCCCCGGGACGGACGACGACGTGCTCGCCGTGACGACGAGCGTGGGCACCACCGGGCCGGCGTCCTCGGCGGCATCGTCACCTTCGGCGTCCTCGGTCGCGTCGCCGTCGACGGCGGAGTCGTCGTCCTCGGACGCGTCCTCCGCGGATGCCGGGTCCGCGCCCTCGTACGCGGCGGCCGCGGCCTGGGCCCGGGCGACGGCGGCCTCCGGGTCGTCCCACCGGTCGGCGGTCGTCGTGACGTACCGCGCCGGCAGCAGGTGCTGCGAGCCCGTCGGGAGCACCGCCGCCCGCTCGGCGGCCGCGACCCGCCAGGCGAAGTCGCCCGGGTCGCCGAACGACGGCCCCACCCCCACGACGGTGAGCGCCTGCGCCTCGTCGAGTGTCTGCACCGCGTGCAGGGCACCGAGGTCGCCGCCCGCGACCTCCGACGCGACCGCGCCCGCCGCCCGCAGGGACGCGATCGCGGCCTCCTGCCCGGGCATCGGGTCGACGACGACGAGCACCTCGCGCAGCAGCTCCGGGTCGGCCGCGCCGTCCTCCCCCGCCAGGGCCACCGGCGCGCCGACGACGTCCTCGAGGTCCGCGCGCAGGTCCGCCAGGTCGTCGTCGTCGAGCGCCGGGTACCCGCCGGCGTCGGCGTCCGGAGAACCGGCCGGCCCCACGACGTCGGCCGCGACGTTCACGACCTGCACCCCCGCCGCCTCGGCGGCCACCGCCGCAGCGCTGTCGGCGTCGCCGACCACGACGGCGGCGCGGGCGCCGAGCCGCTGCAGCTCCTCGCCGAGGCCGCCGTCGGCGCCGTCCGCCCGCGCCAGCAGGGCGGGTCCTCGCACGGCGACGGCTGCCGCGGCGAGAGCCCCGCGGGCGTCGGCGTCCTCGGCGTCGGCGAGCACCACCGTCTCGGCGCGCGCGTACACGGTCTGGCTCGCGGTGAGCGCGAGCTCCGCCGGGTCGGCCGAGTCGAGGAGGACGGCGTGCTCCTCGATCTCGCGCACCGCGACCGACGGCGCGGACTCCTCGGGCCGGGCGGCGTCGTCGGGATCCGCCGCGCTGCACCCGCCGAGCGTCAGGGCACCGGTCGCGACGAGGGCAGGCAGGACGAATCGGACGTTCCGGAGGGGCACGACCCACATCTTTGCGTATCCGACCGCCCCTGGTCGACGGCCTCGAGAACCTGGGCTCGCCGCAGCAGCGCGAACTTCTCGAACTTGGGCATGCACACCCCTTGAAGGGCGAGCCGTGCCCAGCGATCGTACGGTTGACCGGGTCACGTTCCAGGCCGCCGACGCTGGGGGCAGAGATGCACACGGCCATGATCGTTCGACGTATCGGCTTCGGCATGCTCGCAATCGCGGCGGCCACGGTCTTCTTCGTCGCTGCACCGGAGAGCGTCGACACGGGCGGCCATGCCGGCGAAGTGGCCAGCATCGAGGCCGAGGACGATCTCAACAACGCGTCGGCAGAGGGCGCGCCTCAACAGGCTGTGGTGAACGGGTGGACGACGAACCGCTATCTCGGGCTCCTCACCGACCAGATGGACGACCAGCTCCAGCGGCCGGTCGGCGACCCCCGACTACCGGCGCTTCTCCTGGTCCTCGTCCTTGGTGCCTGCCTGCACTGGGGCACCTCGGACACCACACGCTCCCCGGCCCGCACCGCGAAGCCGGGTCTGGCCGACATGCCAGCTCGTCCGGACCCGGCAGGGCCCCGCGCGCCAAGGCTCGACCAGTCCGACTGAGCCGCGGACCCACATGGGGCCGGTGACGATTCGATGGTTTGAAATCTCGCTGACAACGAGGCCGTACCAAAACGACGAAGGCCGCCGACCTGACGGTCGACGGCCTTCGCTTCGGTGGAGCTAGGGGGATTCGAACCCCCGACCTTCTCATTGCGAACGAGACGCGCTACCAACTGCGCCATAGCCCCGAGAGCGGTGCCAACATTAGCACCACGGCCCCGCAGGTCGCCAAATCGGCGTCACCCCGCCGCCCGGCGTCGGGCCAGGATCTGCTCGAGCGGCAGACCGAGCGTCTCCGTGCGTGGCCGGGGCTCGTCGCCGGCGTGGGACGACCCGCCGTCGGAGGGATGCTCGGGGGCCGTGCGCGCGGGCGTCACGGTCGGGCCGAGCGCCTCGTGCATGGTGGCCGCGAGCGATGCGGCGGCCGACCCGGTTCCCGCGGACGGGACGGCCGGGAGCGGCCTCGGCTCGCGCCGCGGCGCCGAGGGCTTGGTCACGTAGGTGGGCAGAGGAACGGGCACGGGGTCCCACGGCTCGCCGCCGACGGGCGCGCGTCCCGTCGTGGTGGTCGCCGCGCCGGGCTGTGGCCCTCGGTCGACGTCGCCGCCGTCGGTCTCCGCGCGGTCCCCGACCGCGGCCGTGGCCGGCTCGCGACGCGCCGGCCGGGCCTCCGCCGGCGTCACGACGTCGATCGGCACGGGCGTCCCCGCCCGGACGTCGACCCGGAACCCCTGGTCGGCGCGCGCCGACGACGGCGCCGGCACCCGCGGGATCATCTGGGTGTGCGCGGCCGACGGGCGCACGGCGTGACCCGTCACCCGGGCACGGTTGCGCGGCGCGTACGGGCCGCCGTTGGCGAGGGCGCGCGCCTGCGTGGCCTCGCGCTGCGCGGTGCGCCGCTCCGCCGTCCAGCGCGCGTCGGCGCGGCGCGCCGAGCGGGCCGCCAGCCGTCCGAGAGCCAGCACGACGAGCAGGAGCGCCGACGGCACTGCGCCCGCGTACCAGTCCACGAGGCCCGTCGCGACGACGGCCCAGCCCGCGATCGTCGCGAGCAGCAGCAGGACCGTGAGCAGCAACCGGCGGCGGGCCCGGGCGGCCCGCAGCTCGAGCTGCGCCAGGCGAGACGCGCGCTGCTCGGGGCGAGGTCGCGCGTCGGCGGCTCCGCCCTCGCCGGGCGGCGCGCCGCGCGACGCGCCCGGACCGCGCGACGCGTCCCTGTGCTCGTCGTGACCCATCGGTCGCTCCCCTCCTGCGTCGTCCGACGACGGGCCGGGCGCCAGGAGCGGCGCCGACCCGCCGGGCAGCATCGTCGAACCGGTCACGGGCCCCGGCGCTGCCCCGCGCTGTCCTGAGCCCGCGTCGTCCTGAGCCCGTCGAAGGGTCGAAGGGCCGTCGGCCACCGCCAGCACCCGCAGACCGGTGGAGAACCTGTCGTCCACGCGGGAGTCGAGCAGCTGCTGGCGGAGCCGCAGCCGGTGCGGCACCCAGAACCCCAGCCACAGGACGAACAGCGCGAGCGCTGCTACCCCTGCCGCCGACGATTCCACGTCACGACGGTAGGGGACGCCACGACCACACCGACGGCACCCGGGGCGGCGTGTCCGGTGTCGGTGCCGGCGGCGTCTCGTGCTGCGTCGCGTGCTACACGGCGTCGCGGGTGGCCTGCCAGCGGGCGAGCAGCCCCTCCGGGACGTCCTCGGTGGTGAGCGCGAACGTGCGGTGGTCGCGCCACTCCCCCTGGATGTGCAGGTAGCGGCGGCGCACGCCCTCGTCGCGGAAGCCGAGCTTGGCCACCACGCGCAGGCTCGGGGCGTTCTCCGGCCGGATGTTCACCTCGATGCGGTGCAGGCCGAGCACGCCGAGGCAGTAGTCGCCCGCCATGGCGACGGCGGTGGGGATCACGCCACGCCCGGCCACGTCCTGCGACACCCAGTACCCGATGCTCGCCGAGCACAGGGACCCGTACGAGATCTGGGAGACGGTCAGCTGGCCCACGAGCGCGCCGTCCAGCTCTACCGCGAACGGGAGGGTGGTCCCGGCGCGGGCCTGCGCCGACAGGGCGCGCAGGTACTCCCCGAAGGTCGCGACGCTCGGCCGCTCGCCGGGGCTGGTCGCCTCCCACGGCTCGAGCCACCGCGCGTTCTCGCCGCGCAGGCGCAGCCACTCGGTCCCGTCGCGACGGCGCAGCGGACGCAGCACGACCGCGCCCGCTGACCCGTCCTCGCGCAGGGTGACCGGCCAGGGCCGCGACACGGTCAGCCCCCGGACGTGCTTGTGCGTCATGCCACCCCGATCCGCCGGTCGTCCCGGCGCTCGATCCCGTGCCCGATCCTCTGCCCGATCCCGGAGAGCCCTGTGATCCGGGCCACCTCGGCGTCGCCCGGCGCGGGCCGGGCCCCTCGGCACGGGACCCTGCCACAATGGCCCCATGCGCGGCGACCGCAAGGGATCCTCACTCCATCAGCCGTACCCGCTCCTCGCCGGGATGGAGCCCTCCGAGGCGAAGGAGGAGCTGCGCAGGGCCGTCCGCGCGCACCGCGCGGAGCGCTCGCCCCGCCTGCGGGAGGAGGCGGCCGTCGCCTTCGCCGACGTGCTGGACACGCTGCCGGCCGTCCGCGACGCACAGACCGTCGCGACCTACGTCTCGCGGCCCACCGAGCCCGGCACGGGCGAGCTGCTCCGACGTCTCGAGGCGCGCGGCGCCCGCGTGCTCCTGCCCGTGCTCGGCGCGGGTCTGGCCCGCGACTGGGCGGAGTACGCCGGCCCCGACGACCTGCTCGAGCGCGCCCCCGGCCGCCCGCCCGAGCCGTCCGGACCCACCCTCGGCGCCGACGCCATCACGCAGGCCGACGTCGTCGTCGCCCCCGCGCTCGCCGTCGACAACCGCGGCGTGCGGCTCGGACAGGGCGGCGGCTGGTACGACCGGCTGCTGAAGATGCGGCGCCCCGACGTGCCGGTGGTCGTGCTCGTCTTCCCCGAGGAGGTCTACGACGCCGCCGCTCGGCCCCTGCCGCAGGAGGACCACGACGTGACCGTGCACGCCCTCGTCACCCCGGCCGGCTGGCAGCCGCTGCCGGCGCCCGCTCCCGCCCCCGCTGGTTGAGCCTGTCGAAACCGGGTCTCGACAGGCTCGACCGACCGGATCGTCAGGGCGTCAGGGTCGTCCGCACGTCCGTGGCGGCCTCGACGGCCCCGCGCGAGAACGGCCAGGCGAACGTCTCCCCCGCCGCCCACTCGTCGAGCTGGTCGTCGTAGTGGGACGACGCCGGGTGCCCGGCGGTGCCGGTCGCCGTCACCCACGTCGAGGCGTCCAGGTCGGCCAGGTCCACGACCATGCGCATCGACGGCCCGGTCGTGACGGCGAAGCTGCCGGAGCCGGCGTCCCACCCGGTGGCGTTGACGATCGACGACCCACCGGGCATCCGCACCGGGTCCGGGTTCACGTAGTCGCGCACGAGCCCCGGCACGCCCGGCCCACCGAGCACCGGGTGCTCCAGCGCGAGGGTGTGCAGGCTGCCCCAGTCCCAGTCCTCGGGCTCCTTGGACAGCTCGACCGTCAGGTCGCGGCGGGCCGTCGTGAGCGCCCGCGTGAGAATCTCGTCCCGCGTCTCCACGACGTTGACCGTGGTGCGGTCGTCCCAGAACGTGTCGTCGGGGCGCTCCAGCATGGACTGCACGACCTGGAGCCACTGCGACCCGCCGGACGGGCGCATGCTCTCCGGCAGGTCGTCCCAGAACGTCTCGGCGAGCAGGTTGCGCCACACGGCCGCGAAGTAGGCCGCGGCCGGCGAGTCGGCGCCGGTCCGGTAGTCCCAGTCCGCCAGCAGCTCCTGCCCCGCGGCGTCGAACGAGTCGTCCACCTCGAGGTCGAGCAGCACCGGGACGAGCATCCCGGCGAACGGCGACCAGTCGTCGTTTTGGATGCGGTTCATGTCCGCCGCGTCGAACGGGCGGCCGGCGTCGATCTGCTCGGTCAGGAGGGTGCGGATCCGCTCCGAGCGGTAGCCGAAGTCCCAGTCGGACGTGAGGTACGGCCCCGATCCGCCTGGCAGCACCGCCTGGTTCGCGGCGACGATGAAGCCCTTCTCCGGGTCGAGGGCGCGCGGCATCTCGTCCGACGGCACCCAGTCCTGCCAGTCGTAGCGCGGGTCCCAGCCGGGTCGCGGCCAGGTGCCGTCGGACGGCACGGGGCCCTCGACCTCGTCGCGCACCGGGATGCGGCCCGGGGCCTGGTAGCCGATGTGCCCGTCGGCCGTCGCGAAGACGATGCTCTGCGCGGGCACGTCGAACTGGGCGGCGGCGTCCTGGACGTCGCCGGCGTCACCGGCGGCGTCCATCGCGAAGATGGCGTCCGCGGTGCGGCCCGGCTGCAGGGCGGTCCACTGCAGCGCGACGTCGTACTCGCCGAACTCCGTCCCGGACTCGGTCGGCGACCCGACGACGTCCTCGACGCCGAGGACGTCGGACACGAGCGGTCCGTGCGTCGTGCTGCGCACCGTGAGGTCGACGGGGCTGGCGCCGGCGACCCGGATGGTCTCGGTGCGGACGTCGAGCGGCTCCCACTCCTCCGCCTGGGCGTCGCGCAGCCACGTGTCGCCGCGGACGCGCTCGACGAAGAAGTCGGTGACGTCGGCGCCCATGTTCGTCAGCCCCCACGCCAGGTCGGCGTTGTGCCCGATGACGACGCCGGGGAAGCCCGCGAAGGAGAAGCCCGCCACGTCGAACGGGCAGGCGTCGCTCACCTCGTTGCAGTGCAGGCCCACCTGCGACCAGATGCCCGGGGCGGACAGCGCGAGGTGCGGGTCGTTGGCGAGCATCGGCTCGCCGGACGCCGTGTGCTCGCCCGAGACGACCCAGGAGTTGGACCCGGCCGCGTCGCCGCGCCCCACCAGCACCGGTACGGAGTCCAGTGCCGTCCGCGCGGCGTCGACAGCCTCCTGGACGCCGGCGGAGGCGTAGTCGCCCACGGAGCCGGTCGTGACGTCGTCGGGCGACGCCTCCGCGGAGTCGCGGTTCGCCAGGTCGCGGGAGCGCAGGATCGGCGCGTTCCCGCTCTCGTCGTAGGCGGGGAAGAGCTCGTCGACGAGCTCGCTGTCGCCGAGCGTGCTGTACGCGAGCGCCCGGTCGAGCTCGGAGTCGTAGTTGCCGCGCAGGTCCCAGGCCATGGCCTTGAGCCAGGCGAGCGAGTCCACCGGGTCCCACGGCTCGGGCTCGGCGATCTCGACGTTCGCCCCCAGCACGGTGTACTCGACGGCGAGCTCCTCGGGGTCGCGGTCGTCGAGGTAGGCGTTGACGCCCTCGGCGTAGGCCTGCAGGTAGGCGCGGGTGGAGTCGGACACGAGGCGCCACTCCTCCTCGGCGACCCGCCGCCAGCCGAACGTCCGGGTGACCTTGTCCGCCTCGATCGCCTCCGGGACGTCACCGACGAGCTCGGCGAGCCGGCCCGCGGTCACGTGACGGCGATAGTCCATCTCGAAGAAGCGGTCCTGCGCCTGCAGGTAGCCCTGGGCGCGGAAGAGGTCCTCGGCGGAGTCGGCGTAGACGTGCGGAACGTCCTGCGCGTCGCGGCGGACCTCGACCGAGGCCGACAGGCCGGGCACGGTCTGGGTGCCCTCGTGGTCGGGCAGCGGCCGCCGGACGGTCACCACGGTGAAGGCGGTGGTGGCCACGACCGCAAGGACCACGACGACGGCGACGCCCACGGCGGCGCTCCGCAGCCGCGACCGACCGCGCGGCGCGAGCTCCTCGTCCGCCCGTTCCTCGTCCAGGTCGAGGTCGGTGTCGAGGTCGGGACCGAGGTCGGCGCCGAGGTCCGTCGGCGCCGACGTCGGGTCGTCGTCGGGAGAGCTGCCGGGTGCTGCGGGGTGGGCGGTCGATGACACGCAGGCGAGACTACCGCCCGCGTATGCTTGGCACTCGCATGACTTGAGTGCCAGCGATCCCCGCGGTCGCGGCGTCCGCCCCGAGGAGATCACGTGCCCACCTACGCGTACCGGTGCGCCGACTGCAACCACGTCTTCGACGTGCACCAGGCGTTCACCGACGAGTCCCTTACCGTCTGCCCCGAGTGCGGCGGAAGCCTGCGCAAGCAGTACGGCTCCGTCGGCGTGACGTTCAAGGGATCCGGCTTCTACCGCACCGACTCGCGCAAGGGGGCGTCGAGCTCGACCGCCTCGTCGAGCTCGTCCGGGTCGTCGTCCAGCGCGTCGACGTCGTCGTCCGGGTCGGGTTCGTCCGGGTCGGGTTCGTCCGGGTCGTCGTCGTCCGGGTCGTCCGCCGGGTCCGGCAAGGCCGCGTCGGCCTGACGGCCGGCCCCGAACCCGTCCCCAGGCGAGCGTCGTCCACAGCCGTCCGGCACCGCTCGCCTCCGGAGCTCAAGGCGCCCCTACCGTCGCGGCCATGCCCGACCGTAGCCCGCGCCCCCGCTCCCCCCGCACCCGCCAGGCCCCCGGCCGCGACCCGGCCGCCCGCCGGCGTGCCGCGCGCCGGCTGCGGTCCGTGCTCTGGCGCACGCGGTTCGTCCTCGCGGCAGCCTGCTGCGGCCTCGCGGCCGCCGTCGTCGTGCAGGCGTTGCGGCCCGAACCCCCGCCCACCGTCGACGTCGTGGTGCCGGCGCACCCGCTCGCCGCGGGGGAGCCCGTGCAGCCCTCCGACCTCTCGACCAGGACCGTCCCGGCGGAGCTCGTCCCCCCGGACGTGCTGACCGAGCCCGGCGCCGTCGTGGGCCGCGCGCCCGCCGTGCCCCTCCCCGCCGGCCTGCCGCTGCACGCCGACCTGCTGCCCGGCGGCGGGATCGTGGCGCAGGCGCCGAAGGGCGCCGTCGTCGTGCCCGTGCGTCTCGACGAGACCGCCGCCGGCTGGCTGCGCCCCGGCGACCGGGTCGACCTCCTCGCCCGGGACGACGGCGGCGTCGTGCCGGACCCGGGCACGGACGACGACGGTGCCGACGACGACGGCGACGTCTACCTCGCCCGCCGGGCGCTGGTGCTCCCGGGGCCTGGCACGCCCACGACCGACGGCGGCGGGGGCGGACTCCTCGGCGTCGACGACCCGGCGTCCGCGGCGCGGGACGTCACTCTCGTGGCCGTCGCGCCCGACGACGCGGTCCGGCTGTCCGCCGCGTCCGGGTGGGGCACCGTGGGCGCGGTCCTGGTGCCCTGAGGCTTGGTGCCCTGAAGCCTGGTGCCCTGAGGCGTCCCCTCGTTGCGGTCCGTGCCGAGCCCGGCGAGAATCGGCCACCGTCACCCAGGCAAGCGTCCGGCGTCCGCGCCGGCGACGCCGTCCGAGGCCGACTCCCAGGGGGAATCACATGAAGAACGTGCTGTCCGGGTTCAAGGAATTCATCATGCGGGGCAGCGTCGTCGACCTCGCCGTCGGCATCATCATCGGCGGCGCGTTCACCGCCGTGGTCACGGCGCTCGTCGACAACATCCTCAACCCGATCATCGGGGCGATCTTCGGCAAGCCCGACCTGACGAGCCTGTGGAACATCACCCTGCGCGCCGAGCACGACGGCATCCCGGCGTCGGTCCTGTCGGTCGGCGGCTTCCTCGACGCCGTGCTCAACTTCCTGATCATCGCGGCCGCCCTGTACTTCGCCGTCGTGCTGCCGCTGAACAAGCTGGCGGAGCGACGGGCCCGGGGTCAGGAGCCCGAGCCGGAGCCGCTGGCGCAGGACGTCGTGCTCCTGCAGGAGATCCGCGACCTCCTGGCCGCGCAGGCCGGCCGGCAACAACCCTGACGCGCCCGGCCCGTCCCCGTCCGGTCACGCCTCGCACGGTCGAAGGGTCCGTGCCTCCTCCGAGCGAGGTTGCCTCAGGTCCGGCCCGACGCCGTCACCAGTGGGGCGGGACGTCCCGGTGCAGCCGCTCGTCGTTCGACCCGTGGCCGCCGCGCTCGTCGTTGGTCACGCCGAAGCCCGACTCGCGCTCGGTCCCCCGACGCACGGCACGACGCGGTCCGCGCCGGCGCGCCGGCGGCGTGTCGCCGGGCGCGCGGCCGCTCTCGGTCCCGTTCTCCTGCTCGGTGTCGCGGTCGCTCACCGCACCATTCTCCACCCGCACCCGAACGCCTCCGAGAACGGGACAGGTCCCGCCGTCGAGCCCCGCGACGCGACCGGTCCCGTCCTTCGGAGCCGTCCCGTCGGTGGCGGCTCAGTCGGTGGCGGTTCGGTCGGTGGCGGTTCGGTCGGTGGCGGCGTCGCGGCGCCGCTCGGCCAGGGGCTCCGGCGTCTCGCCCGACGCCGTCTGCGCCTCGTCCTCGGCGGTGGCGTCGTCGGCGGTGGCGTCGTCGTCTGCCGTGGCCTCGGCGGCGGCCGCGACCTCGCCGTCGGCCGCGACCTCGGCGCTGCCCTCGACCACCTGAACGTCGGGCTCGACGACCTTGTCGTCGGGCTCGCCCTCGGGCACGACCTCGTCCTCCGCGGGGGGCCCGTCGGCAGGTGCACCCTGGGCCACGACCCCGCCGTCCACGACCCCGCCGTCCACGATCCCGCCGTCCATGACCTCGCCGTCGACGACGACGCTCAGCGGCTCGCCGTCCCGCTCGTCGTCCTCCTCGTCCGGGAGCACCGGCACGACGACCTCGCGCGGCGGCACGACGCCGCCGGCGGTGCCGACCCGCTCGTCGCGCACCCGCTGCACGAGGGCGCGCACGCGGTCGGCCTCGCTCGCGGGGTCGAGGAACGCGGCCGCCGACCAGACCTGCGTCACGACCCACCCCACGCGCTCGAGCCGCTGGGCGAGCTGCCGGTCGCGCACCCGCACGGACGGCTCGGCCACGTACGCGGCGTCGTCGGAGAGCACGGCGACGAGCAGCTCGCCCGGCAGGTCGGGGTGCCCGACGACGAGGGGGATGCGGTCGCCGTCCTCGGCGCCGTAGTCGGTCTCCACGAGGTAGCCGAGCTTCCAGAGTCGCTCGCCCAGGTCGACCAGGAGGCGGTCCGGCACCCGCCCGACGTCCACCCCGTTGCCGAGACGCACCTGGTCGGCGACGCCGGAGCGCCGCTCGGCCAGGTCGAGCACCTCGGTGAGCAGCCGGGGCCCGGCCCCGCGCAGCCGCTCGGGGTCGAGCGCGTCGGCGCGGAAGCAGGTGACGACGTGCAGCCGCTTGCGCGTGGCGCCGAGCGCGCCGAGCAGCATGGCCTCTCCCCCCGCCTCGCCGAGCACCCCGAACCGGTGCAGCACGCGGCCGTGCGGCGTCCGGCCGAAGCCCACGGACAGCAGGATCGTGTCGCGGGACAGGCCCGCCACCCCGGTGATGTCGGCGACCACCACGGGCTCGGGGCGCGACCCGGAGAAGAAGGGTGCGAGCGCGGGGTTGGCGCGCACCTCGGCGAGCAGCGCCTCGCGGACCCGGTCGGCGTGCGCCGCGGTCACGGTGACGATCGCGAACGTCTCTTCGGGCCGGGTCAGGGCGTGCTCGATCGACGCCTCGACGACCCGCTCCACCTCGGCCTGCGTGCTCTCCACGCTCCCCGAGACCGGGTCGGGCATGCCGGTGCCCTCGACGACGTCGAGGTGAACGAGCTCCTCCGCCCGTGGCAGCGGCGCCGGGCGCAGCAGGCCCTCGTAACCGTGCGCGGCGAGCAGCCGCGTCAGCTCGGGGTCGCGCCGGTTCTCGTACGGCTGCAGGGTGACCGCGGGCAGCAGGGCCGCGAGGTCGTGCACGCTCGACCCGGACGCCGAGCGCGGGTCACCGACGACGACGACCTGGCGGCCGCGCGCGAGGGCCGGGACCACGACCTCGGTGGGCACGTGCTGCACCGCGTCGAGGATCACGAGGTCGGCGGTGCGGTGCGCCGGCAGCAGGTGCGGCACGAGGGTGGGCGTCGCGACGAGCGCCGGCCGCAGCCGCCGCAGCACGTCGCCGTGCCGGTCGGCGAGGTCCCGCAGCGTCGTCAGGCGCCCCTCGATGAGCTCGGTGAACAGCGCCTCGGCCCCTTCGCGGTCCTCGCGCATTGCGGTGCCCAGGTGGGCCCGCGCCGCGACGCGCACCGGCTGGGAGAGCGCCGCCAGGTGCTGCCGGTCGAGCTCGCGGAAGCGCCCCGCGAGCGCGTCCAGCCCGGCGCCGTCCTGCCCGGCCAGCGCCGGGTCGGCGGCCAGGAGCTGCTCGAACACCGACGACCACCACGCCAGCTCGATCTCCGCCCCGACGAGCGCGGCGGGCGCCCGGCGGTGCGTGAGGTCGTCGACGAGGTCCCCGACGCCGGCCGTGCGCGCCCCGCGCAGGAGGCGGGTGCGTTCCGGGAGAGTCGCCAGCGCGCCCGCGTCGCCCGCCAGCCGCTGCAGGCGCGCCGCCAGCGCGTCCAGGTCGAGGTCGAGCAGGTGGCCGCCCAGCGTGGACGGGGCCAGCACCGGCTCGAGCGCCTCGAGGTCGATGCGCACCGCCTCGTAGGTGTCCTCGATCGACGCGAGCCCCTCGGGCAGCGTCGGCCAGCCGCCGCGCTGCGCGTGCTCGGCCCAGACCTCGCGCTGCTCCTGCACCTTGACGAGGGCCGCGTGCAGGTCGGGCACCCGGACACCGGGGCGCACCATGTCCTTGGCGCGCTTGCGCAGCCGGCGCCGCGCGAACCAGCCCATCTCGATGCCGTGCTCGGCCCGCCAGCGCCGCGACGCGGTCGCCTGGACCAGGTCGGCGGCGGTGCGCTCGAAGACCATCGGGTGGAAGAGGTCGAGCGTGCTGCGCATGCCGCCGAGCATGGTGAGCTGCTCGCCCCACCGGCGCACCGTCGTCGGCGTCGTCAGCCCGGTGACCTCTCCCGTGTACGTGACCTGGCGCCGCAGCTGCGGCAGCGTGACGTCGCGCAGCCGCTCCACGCGCACGAGCGCCTGCCGGGCGTCGTCGTCGGTGAGCAGGTGGGCGCCGAACCACGGCGTCGACGACGGCCGCAGCGTGAAGGCGCCGAGCTCGGCCGCGCGCACGAGGTCGGCGGCGATCGCCCGCCGCCGCTCGGCTCCGAGCGCCAGCACGGCCTCCGACGGCAGCCGCACGGGGGTCGACGGCGCGGGCTGCTCGGAGGTGAGGCGGGCGAGGGCCTGCAGCGCGTCGTACGCGGAGACCTGCCAGGGGCTGCGGCGCTCGTGCAGCGCCTCGATGTACCCGGTGAGCTGGGCGCGCGTGCCGATGAGCGCGTCGCGCACCCGCGCCGTCGCGTCGACGTCGACCTGCTCGGGCTCGCTCGCCATGGCCGCGAGGAGCCTGCGGGAGACGGTCTCGCGCCAGGTGGGCTGGGGCGGGACGTCGAGCAGCAGCGAGTCCAGGCCCAGGTCGTCCAGGCGCAGCGCGAGCCGGTCGGCCGCGCGGCGGTGCCCCGTCACGTACAGCACGGACCGGCCGGCCGACGTCGCCTCGGCGACCACGGCCGCGAGCGTGCCCGCCACGTCGGAGCCGACGGGGGCGTCGACGAAGAAGTGACCGCCCGTGGCCAGCGCGTCGAGCACGTGCCGCTGCTGCGGGTCGAGGTCGCCCACCCCGCGCTCGCGGGTCGGGTCTGCGTCGCCGCGCCGCGGCTCGGGCAGCTCCAGCGCCCCGAGCCGCGCGGCCGACTCGTCCACGCCGGCGAGCGCCGACACCACCTCGTGGCGCTGCAGCGACGGGGCCAGCTCGTCGAGGTCGTCCACGAGGATCTGCCCGGGGTGCACGAAGGTGCCGACGAGCACGCGCCGGTCGAGCCGGAAGTCGTCGAGCACGGCCTCGCCGAGCGCCGCAACCCGCGCGAGCACGTCCGTCGGGTCGAAGCCCGCGAGGGTGAACGTGGCCTTCGCGAGCGCCGCCGGGTCGAGGAGCGCGCCGTGCGCCCGCAGGGTGCGCGCGACGACGGGGTTGATCTCGACGGTGGGCTCGAGCGTGAGGTCGTAGTCCGCGCCGCCGTCCCCGCGCGGGGTGAGCGTCACCGGCCGCAGCACGACCGGCGCGTGCACCACCCGGCCGCGGGCGGGCGCGTCGCCGGCTCCGGCCTCGCCGTCAGCGGTCGGCCCGGCGGGGGGCGCAGGGCGCGGGGGCGGCTGGTCGCCGTGCTCGCGGGACGCCATCGACACGACCGGGATCGACGTCGTGAGCGCGGGTCCCTCGTCGTCCGTGACCGGGGGGACGTGGGTGGCCGACGGCCGGTCGTCCGGCGCGGCGCCGTCCTCGGGCTCGCCGTCCTCGTGCCAGGCGTCGTCGGCCGCGTCGTCGTTGACGGCGGCCGCGCGGACCGACGGCCCCGACGCGACGCGGGCGAGCGCCGCCACGTCGTGCCGCTGCGGCCCGCCGCCGCCGAACGGCACCTCCGGGGCGTCCTCGTGCTCGACCCAGGTGGCCACGCCGATCGCCAGGTACGTGGGCGCGACCCCGTACCGCGACGCGTGCTCGGCGGAGCGGGCCGCGACCGCCCGGGCGCGACGGCGCGCCGCCGGGAGGGCGTCCCCCTCGCGCACCAGGTTGGACAGGCGGGTAGGGCGGCCGGCGAACAGGCCCGCCACGCCCGAGGGGTGCGCGGCCGAGAGGTCGACCACCGCCTCGCCGAGCAGGCCGACGTCGGACAACGACGAGCCGCCCACCATCTCCACCAACGAGGCCCGCCACCGCCGGGTCGCGGACTCGACGGCGTCCGCCGCCGCGGGCGGCGGCACCGGACCTGCGGACCGCGCGTCCCTCCCGGCGCCGTCCTGGTCGCCCCGCGCACGTGGGCGCGCGGCGTCACCACCGGCGGGGCGGTCGGGGGTCGTCGCGTCGGGGCCGTGTCCCCCCGTGCCCGGGCGCACGTCACCCGGGCCGCCCCCGGGGGAGGCGGCCGGCTCGGCGGGCTCCACGGCCGAGGGGGTGACCGCGGTCGTGGCGGTGGATCGTCGGGCGGCTCTCACGCCAGCACGGTAGAACGGCGGGCGGGCCGCGAGGGGGTCGGCGCGCCGACGGCGGCGTGACGGGCCCGATACGAGTCGACGCCCCCTCGGCGGGGGGTCCGAAGGGGCGTCGCGACCGGGCAGGCCCGGCGTGGGACAGCGCGCACCGCGCAGGGGGCGGGCGATGCGCGCTGCCATCGAGAGTGTGCCGCCCGGCGCGGCAGTCCGTCAATACCCGGGACCCGGCGTCCTCGCAACTCGAACGACGAGAAAACGTCGTCGCGATGCGATGCTCCGGGCACCTAGGCTGCTCGCTCGTGAGACGAGCGGTGGCGAGGACGGTCGAGGCGGTGGCCCCGGCACGCATGGGTACGGGCTTCCGGTGGCTGCTGTCGTCGTCGTGGACCAGCAACATCGGCGACGGTGTCGCCCTCGCCGCGGGGCCGCTGCTCGTCGCGTCGCAGACGGACTCGGCGTTCCTGGTCGCGCTGGCGGCCATGCTGCAGCGCCTGCCCTGGCTGATCTTCGGCCTGTGGGCGGGCGTGCTCGCCGACCGCCTCGACCGGCGCCGCCTGGTGATCGTCGCCAACCTGCTGCGCACGGTCGTCGTCGCCGCCCTGTGCGTCGTCGTCGCGACCGGGCACGTGAGCATCGGCGTCGTGCTCGCCGCCATGCTGCTGATGGGCGTCGCCGAGGTGTTCGCGGACACCACGTCCCAGACGCTGCTGCCGATGCTCGTGCGCCCCGCCGACCTCGGCATCGGCAACTCGCGGCTGCAGGCCGGGTTCCTCACCGCGAACCAGCTCGTCGGCCCGCCGCTGGGCGCGTTCCTCTTCGCCGCCGGGATGGCGTGGCCGTTCGTCGTGCAGGTGCTGTGCGTCGTGCTGGCGGTGCTGCTCGTCGCCCGCGTCGTGCTCCCGCCGGTTCCCGACGACCCGCACGCCTCGGGGGCAGCACGCAAGACGCACGTGCGACAGGACGTCGCGGAGGGACTCCGCTGGATCTGGAACCACCCCCCGGTGCGCACGCTCGCCCTCGTGATCCTCGTCTTCAACATCACCTGGGCGATGCCCTGGGGCATCCTCGTCAAGTACTCGCTCGACCACCTGCACATGGGCGAGGTCGGGTTCGGCCTGCTGACGACGGCGTCCGCCGTGGGCGGCCTCATCGGGACCTTCGCCTACGGCCGGCTCGAGCGCCGGTTCTCGATGGCGACCCTGATGAAGGTCTGCCTCTCGCTCGAGGTGGTGTTCCACCTGGCCCTCGCGCTGGCGAGCACCGGGTGGGTCGCGCTGGTGATCCTGTTCGTGTTCGGCGCGTACGCGTTCGTGTGGGGCACCGTGTCGAACACGGTGCGCCAGCGCGCGGTACCCACCCGGTTCCAGGGGCGCGTGGCGTCGGTCTACATGATGTGCGTGTTCGGCGGCATCGTCGTGGGCAACGCGCTCGGCGGCGTCATCGCCGAGCGATGGGGGCTCACCGCGCCCATGTGGTTCGGCTTCGTCGGTGCCGGTGTCACGCTTGCGCTGGTGTGGCGGCAGCTCGCGAACATCGCCCACACCGAGTCGACCGACTGACGAGGTAGTCCGGGCTCCCGCCGAGGCAGTCCGGCTTACTCGCCTGTCGCGCCGTCCGCGAGCTCGCGTGCGACGTCGAGATGGCCGGCATGGCGGGCGTACTCCTGCAGCACGTGGAAGCAGATCCACGCGAGCGTGGGCGGGGTCCCGTCGCCTGCGACGAACCGGCCGCCGACGGCGCCGCGCTCGGCGAGGTCGTGGTGCGCGACGATCTCGCGCGTGCGCATGCCGCCGGCGTCCAGCGCCTCGACCAGCGCGTCCAGGCCGACTCCGTCGGTCACGTGCCAACGGCCCTCGGGCTCGCCGGTCTCGTTGTCGCCCCACGGGTCCGCGACCTGCTCGCCGAGGAACCCCCACACGAACCAGCGGCGCTCCATGTGCACGAGGTGGGTCAGCATCTCCAGCGGCGTCCACCCGCTCGGCAGCAGGCTCGTACGCAGCTGGGCGTCCGTCATGCCCTCGAGCTTCCGCACCACCGCGGCGCGGTAGTAGTCCAGGTAGGCCACGAACTGGGCAGCCGGGTCGGCGGAGTCCAGGCGGGGTTCGACGTCGGAGAGTGGCATGCGGGCAGCGTACGACGCCGATGCGCCGGGCCCGAGCGTGGCGACTACGCCGGCTCCGCACCGTCCTGGGAGGACAACGAGGTCGAGACGAGAGAGTCGCTCGTCCTGCTCTCTGCATCGTCCTCAGGCACAGCCCTGACCCTCGGCGGCGCCGCGGACCAGGCCTTGAGGTGCTGCATCACGTCGGCGTAGGAACCGTCCACCGTGTCGAGCACCGAATCGATGAAGCCTCCACGACCACGACCTCGCTTCGCACCCATCGGCGCGGACATCGCGACCCTGAACGACCGAAGCTCCTTCTTGGGGTCCACGATCAGGAGAGCAGGGTCCTCTCGCACGTCGCGGAGAAGCTCAGCGGCACCCGCGCCCCGCGAATGCGCGACGAACGCCTCGACCCTGACGGACTCGGGCGCGTTCCTGAGCTGCCGGACCAGCCATTTCACCCGGGTTGCCGGCCGCCCCTCGCGAGGGGCGTCGATGTCCACGTGGCACGTGATCGTGCGTGCGCGCAGGTCCGCAGTCACCACCAGGTTCCCGACGGTGTCCGGAATCCGGACCGCTCCGCTCAGCCCGCCGTCGCTCACGAGCGAGGCGATCAGGCCCTGGGTCCGCACGGCGGGTTCGGCGAGCTCCTTCCGCGAGAGCACGGTGGTCACCTCGGCTCCCAAGGTTCGGCCGAGCTCGAGGCCGGCGAACCGCAGCAGCGCGTCGAAGCGCGCAGCCACCTCGTCCACGCCCTTGTCGTTCGGGCGGAGCGTGCCCGCTCGCACGCCGTCCCGGATCGCGACCCAGGACTCCCCCATGTCCTCGAACTCGAGAGCGCCCGACCGCGGATGCTCTAGGTACCGGACCAGCTCGCCGAGGATCCAAGCCTGGTCCGGGTCAGCGACGCCACGGAACTCCTTCTGCATCACCGCCTCGGCGAGGACCTGTGTCCACGAGAGGTGATGGAGGGCGACCTTCCGCAGTAGTCGCTTGTCGACCTTGGTCGGGTGCTGCCCGACGACCGGAGGGATTTGGTTTGAGATCGTGATGACGGCGTCGAAACCTTGCTCCTTCGCGATATCCAGGTAGTTCTCGATCTGCTCGATACCGAGCTCGTTGCGACCGGTCTTGACCTCGATCAGTGCGGTCCAGCTCTTCTGCCCTCGTCGCACCCGGAGCAGGCCGTCGGGATAGAGCCGCCTCTCGCCCAGGACGAACGGGACCTCGATGAACGCGTCGAGGTTGCCGGACGGGGCGCTGAAGGGCTTCGTCAGCGCCCGCCCGAACTCGCGCACGGCCACCATGACGGCCGGCAGCGCCGACGTGGCGCGCCGTTCTTGCTCCTCGGCGCCGTTGATCCCCGACGTCGGGATCAGCCGTGCCTCGTGCCAGGGCTCCTCGGCCATGAGGGATCAGCTCCGTTGCTGTCGACCGCACCTTCCCAGACCGTAGCCCCGGGCGCCGGCTGTGGCACGACGGAACCCCAAAACGTCACCCGTCGTGACACCCGGTCTCGCCGAGGGACCGAGCATCGGCCGTCGCCCGGTGTCCCCAGCGCGGCAAGTCTTAGCACCGCCGACGCGCCTTAACGGCACTTGTTAAACCTACCGGACGTCGTTAACTTCGTGGCATGGATCGTGCCCGGAACCCCTATACGCCCAACGCTGGGGCGCCACCGCGCTACTTCGCTGGCCGTGCCGCTGAGGTCGAAGACTTTCGCGTCCTGCTCAAGCGGCTGGCGGCCGGCTACACCGAGCAGTCGGTGGTCGTCACCGGGCTTCGTGGGGTCGGCAAGACGGTCCTCCTCGGGGAATACCGACGTATCGCTGAGGAAGAACGCTGGGTCGCCATCGACGCGGAGGTCTCCAAGGGCAGCGACTTCGGCCCGCAGATGGCGAACCTTGCGCGACGAGCTCTGCTGCAAGTGTCACCCAAGGTTCGGTGGGGCGACCGGGCGAGGGCTGCCGCGGCCGCGATCAAGTCCTTTTCCCTCACTGTCCAGCCCGACGGCTCGCTGACTGGGGGCCTGGACGTCGAGCAGGCCTGGGGCAAGGCCGACACGGGGATCCTGAACGAGGACTTGGCGGATGTCTTCGAGGCGATCGGCGAGGCTGCCAAGGAGAAGGATAGCGGAGTAGTCTTCCTTTTCGACGAGATCCAGTTTCTCCATAAGAATGCGCTCGAGGCGCTTATCGGTGCTGTGCATCGCACCGTGCAACGCAGGTTGCCGGTGACCTTCGCCGGTGCCGGCCTTCCGCAGCTGCCCGGTCTGGCAGGCGAGGCGAAGTCCTACGCGGAGCGACTGTTCAAGTTCCCCCTCATTGGCGAGCTGCCGGAGCCCGCCGCGCGGGAGGCATTGGTCCTTCCCGCGCGAGCCGAGGGCGTCGACTACGAGGTCGCCGCAGTCGACGAGATCCTCCGCTACACGGAGGGATATCCGTACTTTCTGCAGGAGTACGGACGAGCCGCATGGAACGTCGCCGAGGGTTCGACGATCACACGAGCTGACGTCGCCGCCGCTGGCGACGTCGTCGACGCTGAACTGGACGAGAGCTTCTTTCGCGCACGCGTCCAGCGGTCGTCTCCTGAGGAGCTGCGTTACATGCGAGCGATGGCCGAGCTCGGACCGGACGCTCAGAAGGCCGGCGACGTGGCCAGTGTCCTGAGCAAGACCTCTGAACAAGTCGCGCCAATCCGGGCACGCCTCGTCAACAAGGGTCTGCTGTACACGCCACGACATGGATACGCGAAGTTCACGGTTCCCCAGTTCGACCGCTTCATGACGCGCTACATGGAACTCGACTCCGTGCCGCCGGCATAGCGGCCCATCCCCATCAGGCAGCCCGCGAACGGCGGGCACTCGGCGAACAGGTGCCCGCGGCGCGACTCGAACGCGCGACCTACCGCTTAGGAGGCGGTTGCTCTATCCACTGAGCTACGCAGGCGTGGCCGCCGGTGCGGCCTGCCGCAGGGCCGACGGGGACCTGGCGACGCCGTACAGCCTAGCGGCCGACACCAGTCGCCCAGGAATCACACCCAGCCGGCCGGGTCGGACACGACCGCCCGCAGGACCTCACGCGCCCCGCCAGAGAGGGCGGCGTGCGGACCGGCGGCGGCGGGGCGCACGTCGATCGGCGCGAAGGGCGCGGCGAGCGCGCGGGACCGCACGGTCTCGGCCACGACCTCCCCGAGCCAGTCGAAGAGCTCCGCGTACGCGCCGCCGAGGACGACGGTGCTGACGTCGACCAGGTTGACGAACGTCGCGAGCGCGGCGCCGAGCGCCTGCCCGCCGCGCCGGACGGCGGCCGCTGCGGCGTCGTCGCCGGAGCGCAGCAGGTCGGCGACGGCGCCCAAGGGGGCCGAGACCGACAGGCCGGAGTCGCGCAGCAGCACCTCCTTGCCGGCGTACTGCTCGAGGCAGCCGTGGTTGCCGCACGAACATCGAGGGCCTGACGGGTCGACGACGACGTGCCCGATCTCGCCGTTCCAGCCCCGCTCGCCGAGGAACAGGCGCCGGTCGACGACGATCCCCGCGCCGACGCCCACGTCCCCGGAGACGTACAGGAACGACGACGGCACGTCGCCGGCCAGCTCCGCGAGCGCCGCGAGCTTGGCCTCGTTGGCGACCTCGACGGCGAGCGGCTCACCGTCCCCGGTGTGCAGGTCGAGCACGTCGACGGGGTCGATCAAGGACCAGCCGAGGTTGGGCGCCACCTCGAGCCGTCCGCGCCGCGAGTCGACCAGCCCGGGCAGGGCGAGACGTGCCCCCGCGACGCGCATCCCGCCGCCGTCGACCTCGGCGATCGCCTCGAGGGCGAGGCCGCGCAGCCGACCGAGCACCCCACCCGGGTCGGAGTCGTGGAACGAGCCGCTCACCACCCGCTCGGCGACGACGTCGCCGACGAGGTCGAGCGCGCGCACGCCCAGGTAGTCGACGTTGACCTCGAGCCCGAGGCCGACGACGGTGCGCGCGGCGGGGACGAGGGGCACGGCGGGGCGGCCGGCCCGCTGCACGGCGACGGGCGGCAGCTCGACGACGAGCGCCCCGGCGAGGAGCCGGTCGACCAGGGTCGAGACGGTCGCCCGGGTCAGCCCCGTGGCGGCGGCGACGTCGGCGCGCGAGGGTGGTGTGGTGGCGCCGAAGACGGCGGACGCGACGAGCCGCAGGTTGCGCTCGCGCAGCGTGTGCTGGCGCGAGGCGGCGGGACCGGACGGCGGGCCGGTCTGCGCGGAGGTCGTCGAGGTGGCTGGCACGTGTTGACTCTAGCCGAGCGACACGTAATAGTTCAGCGGTACAACAAACCGTCGCGCGGACGCGGCCACGGCATGCACCGGCACGACGCGACCCACCACGACTCGACGAGGAGAACCCCGTGAGCGACATCAAGTACTCGTTCGGCCTGTGGACCGTCGGCTGGCCGGCCGCCGACCCGTTCGGCACCGCCACCCGCCCCGACCTGGACCCGGCGGAGTCGATCCGCAAGCTGGCCGACCTCGGCGCGTGGGGCTTCACCTTCCACGACAACGACGTCTTCCCGTTCGGGACCGAGGGCGCCGAGCGCCAGAAGCACATCGACGCCGTGAAGAAGGCGTCGCAGGAGACCGGCCTCGTCTGCGAGATGGTCACCACCAACACGTTCACGCACCCGATCTTCAAGGACGGCGCGTTCACGTCGAACAACCGCACGGTGCGCCGCTACGGCCTGCGCAAGGTGCTGACGAACGTCGACCTGGCCGCCGAGATGGGCGCCTCGACGTTCGTCATGTGGGGCGGCCGCGAGGGCACGGAGTACGACAACTCCAAGGACCTGCACGCCGCGCACGCCCGCTACGCGGAGGGCATCGACACCGTCGCCTCCTACATCAAGGAGAAGGGCTACGACCTGCGCATCGCGCTCGAGCCCAAGCCCAACGAGCCCCGCGGCGACATCTTCCTGCCGAGCATCGGCCACGCGATCGCCCTCATCGACACGCTCGACCACGGCGACATCGTGGGCCTCAACCCGGAGACGGGCCACGAGCAGATGGCGGGCCTCAACTACACGCACGGCCTCGCGCTGGCGCTGTACGCGGGCAAGCTCTTCCACATCGACCTCAACGGCCAGCACGGCCCGAAGTACGACCAGGACCTCGTCTTCGGCCACGGCGACCTGCTGAGCGCCTTCTTCACGGTCGACATGCTGGAGAACGGCTTCCCGAACGGCGGCCCGCGCTACGAGGGCCCGCGCCACTTCGACTACAAGCCGAGCCGCACCGAGCACCTCGACGGCGTGTGGGAGTCGGCCAAGGCGAACATGGAGACGTACGACCTGCTCGCCGCCAAGGCCAAGGCCTACCGCGACGACGCCGAGGTGCAGAAGGCGTTCGAGCACGCCGGCATCTTCGAGCTCGGCCAGCCCACGCTGGCCGAGGGCGAGTCGTTCGACGACTTTCTCGCCGACCGGTCCGCCTACGAGGACGTCGACATCGACGCGGTCGCCGAGCGCGACTACGGCCTGGTGCGCCTGCACCAGCTCGCGCTGCGCCACCTCATCGGCTGACCGCCCTCACGATCGCCGGTTGCGCCTGTCGAAACCTCGGGAGCCGGGTTTCGACAGGCTCAACCGGCAGCCCCTGTACCGAGAAGGAAGCGAAGATGCCCCTCGTCGCCGGCGTGGACACGTCCACGCAGTCCTGCAAGATCGTCGTGCGCGACGCCGGCACGGGCCGGCTGGTCCGCAGCGGCGCGGCCAGGCACCCGGACGGGACGTCGGTCGACCCGCGGCACTGGTGGGACGCCTTCCTCGCCGCGGCGCGGGATGCCGGCGGGCTGGACGACGTCGCGGCCCTCGCCGTCGGCGGGCAGCAGCACGGCCTCGTCGCGCTCGACGCCGAGGGGCGCGTGGTCCGCGACGCGATCCTGTGGAACGACACCCGTTCCGCCCCCGCGGCCGAGGATCTGGTCCGCGAGCTGGGGGACGGCGACCCTTCGACAGGCTCAGGGCAGCGCCGCGAGGCCGGCGCCCAGGCCTGGGCCGACGCCGTCGGCTCGGTGCTCGTCGCCTCGCTCACCGTGACCAAGCTGCGCTGGCTGCGCGACGCCGAGCCCGGGAACGCCGCGCGCGTCGCGGCCGTGGCACTCCCGCACGACTGGCTGACCTGGCGCATCGCCGGGTACGGCCCCGAGGGCGAGTCGCCGCTCGGCCCGCAGCTCGACGCGTTGGTCACCGACCGCTCCGACGCCTCGGGCACCGGGTACTACGACGCCGAGGCCGACGGCGGCGCCGGCGCCTACCGGCGCGACCTGCTGCGGCTCGCGTTCGGGCGTGATGACGTCGTGCTTCCCCGCGTCCTGGGCCCCGCGGAGCCGGCCGGCCGCGCGCACGCCTCGCACGCCGGCAGGGACGTCGACCCCTCGACAGGCTCAGGACGGCGCGCCGGGGCCCTGCTCGGCCCCGGCGCCGGCGACAACGCCGCCGCCGCGCTGGCCCTCGGCATGGGCCCCGGCGACATCGCGATCTCCATCGGCACGTCGGGCGTCGTGTCCGCCGTCGCGCCGAGGCGCACCGCCGACGGCTCCGGCGCGATCAACGGCTTCGCCGACGCCACCGGCAACGCGCTCATGCTCGCCGTCACGCTCAACGCCGCGCGCGTGCTCGACGCCGCGCGCGCGGTGCTCGACGTCGACGTGCACGAGCTGGCCGACCTCGCGCTCGCCGCGCCACCCGGGGCGGACGGCCTCGTGCTCGTCCCCTACCTCGAGGGCGAGCGCACCCCCAACCGGCCCGACGCCACCGGGACGCTGCACGGCGTCCGCCTCGCCACCTCCACCCGCGAGCACCTCGCCCGCGCGTACGTCGAGGGCATGCTGTGCGGGCTCGCGGACGGGCTCGACGCCCTGCGCGCCCAGGGGGTGCCGGTCGAGCGGGTCAGCCTCATCGGCGGGGCGGCGCAGTCGCCGGCGGTCCAGCGCATCGCGACGCAGGTCTTCGGCCTTCCCATCGGCGTCCCGGAGCCGGGCGAGTACGTCGCGGACGGCGCGGCCCGGCAGGCCGCCTGGGTGCTGGCCGCCGCGACCGACCGCGCCGCCGGCCCGCCGTCGTGGTCGACGACGATCGCCGCGACCCTGGACGCCGACCTTCAGCCCCTCGTCCGGGAGCAGTACGCGGCGGTCCGCGACCTGGGGGTTCGGTGACCACGTCCGACCCGACCGCGATCGACGCCGGCCTCGCCACCCTGGCGCGGCGGGCGCACGCGCTCGACGTCGCCGTGCACACCGTCCAGGCGACCGTCGGCGGCGAGCCCGTCGCCACGGCCGCGTGCGCGCCCCTCGGTCTCGACGTCCCGCAGCGGATGTACTCCGTATCCAAGACCGTGACGGGGCTGGCCGTGGGCCTCCTGGCCGCGGAGGGGAAGGTCTCGCTGGACGACCCCGTCGTGCGGCACTTCCCCGAGATGGCCCCGGTGCACCCGTGGCTCGAGGCCACCACGCTGCGGCACATGCTCGCGATGCGCGGGCCGCATCGCTCCACCACGTACGAGGTGCGCGACGGCGGGTGGCTGGAGTCGTACTTCCGGGTGCCGCCCAGCCACCGGCCCGGCACGATGTTCACCTACGACACCAGCGCGTCGTACACGCTCGCGGCGCTCGTGGAGCGCACGGCCGGGTCCTCCCTCACCGAGTACCTCCGGCCGCGCGTCTTCGATCCGCTCGGGATGTCCCCGGGCCTGCGGTTCCTCACCGGGCCGGACGGGTTCAGCCACGGCGGGTCCGGGCTGGTCTGCACGCCGCGCGACCTGCTGCGGCTCGCCCACCTGCTGCTCGACGACGGGGTGGCGGGCGGCGAGCGGCTGCTCCCCGCCGACTACCTGCGCGCCGCCACGTCGCCGCAGACGGACACCGCGACCGCGACGTGGGGGGCCGAGTTCCGCGGCGCCTACGGCTACCAGCTCTGGCTGCCCCCGCGTGGCGGGTGGCTGATGTTCGGCCTCGGAGGGCAGGTCGTGTACGGGCACCCGGGCCACCAGCTCGCCGTCGTGGTCACCGCGGACGCGCAGGCGGCCGGCTCCGGGGACACGAAGCTCCTCGACCTGGTGCTCGCGCACGTCGTCGACCCCGCGGTCGACGGCCCGGCGGCGTCGCGGGGCCCGGCACCGGCGCACGACGCCGTCGAGCTCACCTGGCCGGCACCGCGGCACGACGCCGCCCACGCCCGCCCGCTCACCGGCCGCTGGTCGGGCCGCACCGCCGACGGCGACCCGGTCGAGCTGGCGCTACGCCTCGACGAGCGCGGTGGCACCGTGAGCTCGACGGCGGGCCTGGTGCTCGAGCTGTCCTTCGACGGCCCCGTCCGCACGACCGTCGCCGACGACCCGGCGGTGATCACCGCGGCCTGGTCGGCCCCCGGCGTCCTCGACGTGCGCTGCGCGGGGCACGGCGACGAGCTCGCGACGACGCGGATGCGCCTGGTGGCGCCGGGCGACGGCACGCTCACCGTCCAGTCCCAGGGCTTCGGCGAGACGCTCGACCCGCGGTGGACGTTCCTCGCCACCTGCTCCCCCGCCGGCTGAGCCCGTCGGGACCGAGCCTGGACGGGCTCTTACCTCGCCGGGACGTAGGTCCGGATGCGGTAGCGCAGCGCGCCGGGGCCGGACGACGACGCCCAGGCTCCGGTCCCGCCCGAGCCTGTCGAAGGGCCGTCCAGGGGCCGCCACACCGCCGGGTCGACGCCCGGCGCGAACGCGTCGCCGGCGACCTGGAGATCGATCTCGGTGACCACGAGCCGGGCCGCGAGGGGCAGCGCCGCGGCGTAGACCTCGCCGCCGCCCATGACCCAGATCTCGTCCCCGCCGGGCGACGCCGCGGCGACGGCCAGCGCCTCACGCAACGACCCCGCGGCCACCGCTCCCGCCGCGGTTCCCGTCGAGGTGCCCCAGCCCGCCTGCCGGGTGACGACGACGTTGGTCCGCCCGGGCAGCGGGCGCCGCGGGAGCGACTCCCACGTGCGGCGCCCCATGACCACCGGGTGCCCCGCCGTCGTGGCCTTGAAGTGCGCGAAGTCCTCGGGCACGCGCCACGGGATGGCGCCCGCCGCGCCGATGACAGGGCGGCCGGCGGCGTCGCGCGCCTGCGCCCAGATCAGGCCGATCATGCCGTCAGACCGCGACCGGGGCCTTGATGCCCGGGTGGTGCTGGTAGCCGAGCACCTCGATGTCCTCGTACGTGTAGTCGACGATCGAGTCCCGCGGCGCGAGGCGCAGCGTCGGGTACGGGTACGGGTCGCGCGCGAGCTGCGTGCGCACCTGCTCGACGTGGTTGTCGTACACGTGGCAGTCGCCGCCCGTCCAGACGAACTCGCCCACCTCGAGCCCGGTCTGCGCCGCGACCATGTGCGTGAGCAGCGCGTACGACGCGATGTTGAACGGCACGCCGAGGAACAGGTCGGCCGAGCGCTGGTAGAGCTGGCAGCTGAGCTTCCCGTCGGCCACGTAGAACTGGAACAGCAGGTGGCACGGGGGCAGGGCCATGTCCGCGAGCTCGGCTACGTTCCACGCGCTGACGATCAGCCGCCGCGAGTCGGGGTTGACCCTGATCTGGTCGATGACGCCCTGGATCTGGTCGATGTGCTGCCCGTCCGGCGTCGGCCACGAGCGCCACTGCACGCCGTACACCGGCCCGAGCTCGCCGTCGGCGTCCGCCCACTCGTCCCAGATGGAGACGCCGCGCTCCTGCAGCCAGCGCACGTTGCCCTCGCCGCGCAAGAACCACAGCAGCTCGTAGGCCACCGACTTCAGGTGCACCCGCTTGGTGGTGATCAGCGGGAAGCCCTGCTGCAGGTCGTACCGCAGCTGGCGCCCGAACACGCTGCGCGTGCCGGTCCCGGTGCGGTCGTCCTTGTGCGTGCCGTGGTCCAGCACGTCGCGCAGGAGGTCCTCGTACGGGGTGGGGATCGCGGCCATGCCAGAACCCTACGACCAGCCACCGACCCCCGGCGTGACGCGCGGCCCGGTCGCCGAGAACCACCCTGGTCGGCAGGGGGCGGCCGCTGCCATACTCGGCCCACCTCACAGACAGGAGCACCTGTGTCCCAGCCCGACGGCCTCATCGATCTCCGCACCACGCGCCGGCGGCAGGTCGTCACCGGCGTCCTCATGACCGCAGTGCCCTTGGCGCTGCTCGGGTACAAGGCATGGTCCAACTGGCAGGACGGTGACGGCCCGGTCGTCGTCATCGTGGTGACATTCGCGATCCTCGTCGTCGCCGCATTCGTCGCGGTGACGACCAAGAAGACCCAGCAGACCTTCCGTGTGCTGCGCCACGAGGCCCGCTCGGGCCGCCCGCACGTGACGGTGCTGCTGGGCAGGCAGACGACGATGACCAAGCGAGACGCCGCAGAGGCAGGCGTCCCCGCCCGAGGCATCGGAACCGATCGCGGCGCGCCCATGGCCGTTGTCCGCGACCGGGACGTGGTCGAGGTCTGGTTCCCCCAGGACTCCCGGCCGCGATGGCGGCTCCGCTGGACCGGGGACGCCGTCCGGGTAGTGCGCGGGACCGTGGGCCGGGCGCCCCAGACGGTGCTGGAGATCGCTGACGACAGGTCTTCGGTCCACCTGCTCCCCTATTTCCTCAAGGAGGACGTCGGCGCGTCGACTCACCGGTACGCGATCGTGCACGCGCTCCGCCTGCTCGGCGTCGATCCCGAGCGTCACGTGAAGCTCCCCGAGGTTCCGGTCCCTGGGCTCCTCGAGTAGCTCCTCCCGTCCGCGCCGACGAGTGGGAGGATCACCTCATGACGGACCAGAACTCCACGCCCGAGACGGCCGCCGCCGAGACCGACGCCCCGGCCCCCGTGACGCCGTCGCCCACGGACCCGCTGTGGGTCGAGCGCACCGGCACCCGCACGTACCGCGGATTCTCGGCGCGGGGGGCGACCGTCGAGGTCGGGCCGGCCGAGGCGGGCGCCGTCTTCACGCCGGGCGAGCTGATGAAGATCGCGCTGGCGGCGTGCGCGGGCATGAGCAGCGACACCAAGTTCTCCCGCGTGCTCGGCGACGACTACGAGGTCACCATCCGCGTCGAGGACCCCAAGGACATGGACACCGACACCTACCCCGTCCTCACCGAGCGCTTCGAGATCGACCTGTCCTCGCTCGACGAGGCGGCGCGCGACAAGACGCTGCTGCTCGCGCAGCGCTCCATCGACCGGGCGTGCACCGTGGGCCGCACGCTCAAGGCCGGCGCGCTCGTGCCGCCCGCGACGTTCGAGCAGCCGACGGCGGGGGCGACGGACGGCGTGGGCCACGACGCGGAGGAAGCGGCGTCGTGACGCCGCGCCGGGAGGGCACAGCGCCGGGCGACGAGGTCACGCCACACGGCACCGCCGACGGCGGGCAGGTCGCGACGTCGGGCGACGTCGGGGCCAGCCGGGAGGAGTGGACCCGGTACAGCCCCACCCCGGTGCTGGACGCCCTGCTCGACAAGGCCGTGACGATCCCGTCCGCGTCGATCCACCGGCACGTGGACAAGCTGCGGGCGCGCAACCCCGAGGCGGACCCGGCGCAGATCGTCCGCCTCCTCGAGAAGGAGTACCTCACGCTGCTCACGACGGCGGGGGGCGCCGTGGGCGCCGCCGCGGCCGCGCCGTCGGTCGGCACCGCGGCCGCCACCGCGCTGACCACGGGCGACATCGCCACCTTCTTCGCGTCGTCCGCGGCGTTCGCCCTGGCCGTGGCCGACGTGCACGGCATCGAGATCGACGACGTCCCCCGGCGGCGCGCCCTCTTGCTCGCGACCGTGCTCGGCGACCGGGGCGCGCGCGACGTCGAGAACGCCATCGGCGGCTCGACCGTCGCGTGGGGCAAGGTGCTGCTCACGTCCATGCCGCAGACCACCATCAAGCGCGTGAACCGGACCCTCGCCCGCCAGTTCCTCAAGCGGCAGGTCGCCAAGCAGGGGTCCCTGGCGCTGGGGCGGCTGCTGCCGTTCGGCGTCGGCGTGGTCGTGGGCGTCGCAGGCGGGCGCGCGCTGGGGCACGGCGTGGTCGCGCAGTCCCGCCGCGCGTTCGGGCCGCCGCCGGACCACTTCCCCTGGACGGTCGCCGGTGCGGTCGTCAGCGGGGTCGACGGCGCGGCGGTCGGGGGCGGCGTCGAGGGTGCCACGGTGCGCCCGGCGCTCGACCCCGCGGGAGACGGTCGCAGGACCTCGAGCCGGTGGCGGCCGCGCCGCCGGTCCAAGGGCTGACGGCGATGCCGACGCCGCACCGGCCGGCCCGGCGGGTCGAGGTGGCGCGCCTCGTGCCCGTGGAGGCGTCGGTCGCGTTCGCGTGGGTCGCCGACCCGCGGACGCACCCGCGCTGGATCCCGCTGACCCGGATGGCCTCGCCGGTCCCCCCTGAGCCTGTCGAAGGCTCGCCGCGCGGTCCCGAGAGCGGCGACCGGATCACGATGGTCAGCGGCCCGGGCGTGGGTCTGGCCGGCGACGGGCGCCTGCGCGGGCTCCTGGCCCGGGCGGCGGTCACCGACTCGATGGTGATCGAGTCGATCGAGCGCCCGTCCACCTCGGCGTCGCGCGTGGGACGCACGCGGCTGCGCAAGCTCGGCCCGGTCCTGCTCGGCGACGCGGGCTTCGACGTCGTGCCCGTGGACGCCGACCGGTGCCGGGTCGTGTGGTGGGAGGAGGCCTATCTCGCGGAGGGGGCCGCCGGTCCGCTCCCCCGGCGTCTCACCGACCCGCTGGTGCGCCTCGGGCTCGGCGCGATGATGCGCGTCTCGCTGGCACGGCTGGCCCGTCGGCTGGCCGGCAGGGGCCGGTAGAGTCGCGGTCGTGAGCACCGAGCCGTCCTCCGCGCCGTCGTCCACCACCCCGCCGGTCCCCCGGGAGCCCGTCGACGGCTCCGCCTCGACCGCGACGTCCGGCCTCGCCGCCCGCCTCGACGACCTGCGCCGGGAGTACGCCGCGCTGCAGGCGCGCGGGCTTCGTCTGGACCTCACGCGGGGCAAGCCGTCCGCCGAGCAGCTCGACCTCTCCGAGCCGCTGCTGGCCCTGCCCGGCGAGGGCGCGCACACGGCCGAGGACGGCACGGACACCCGCAACTACGGCGGCCTCGCCGGCCTGCCCGAGCTGCGTCGCATCTTCGCCGAGCTGCTGGGCGTCCCGACCGAGCAGCTGCTCGCGCAGGGCACCGCCTCCCTCACCCTGATGTACGACACCGTGGTCCAGGCGCTGCTGTTCGGCGTGCCCGGGTCGGAGCGCCCCTGGTCGCGCGAGGAGCAGGTGACCTTCGTCTGCCCGGTGCCCGGCTACGACCGGCACTTCGCGATCTGCGAGGAGCTCGGCATCCGGATGGTCACGGTGCCGATGACCTCCGACGGGCCCGACGCCGAGGCCGTCGCGGAGCTCGTCGCCTCCGACCCGAGCATCAAGGGCCTGTGGGTGGTGCCGACGTACGCCAACCCCGACGGCTCCGTCGTCTCCGAGGCCGTGGCCCGCCGCCTGGTGTCCATGCCCGCGGCCGCCCCCGACTTCCGCATCTTCTGGGACAACGCCTACGCCGTGCACCACCTCACCGAGCACGAGACCAAGACGGCGAACGCGCTCCAGCTCGCCGAGGAGGCCGGTAACCCCGACCGGGTGCTGATGTACGCGTCGACGTCGAAGATCACCTTCGCGGGGTCCGGCGTCGCGTTCTTCGCCGCCTCGCCCACCAACGTCGCCTGGTTCACGAAGCACCTCGGGATCCGCTCCATCGGCCCGGACAAGGTCAACCACCTGCGGCACGCGAGCTTCTTCGGCGACGCCGAGGGCGTGCGCGCCCACATGCGCAGGCACCGCGAGATCCTCGCCCCCAAGTTCTCCGCCGTCACGTCGATCCTCGCCGAACGGCTCGGCGACCTCGGGGTGGCCTCCTGGACCAACCCCGACGGCGGCTACTTCGTCTCCGTCGACGTCGCGCCCGGCACGGCGTCGCGCGTGGTGCAGCTGGCCAAGGAGGCCGGCATCGCCCTCACCCCGGCGGGCGCCACCTTCCCCTACGGCCGGGACCCGCAGGACCGGAACATCCGGCTCGCCCCGACGATGCCTCCGCTGGAGGAGGTCCAGGTGGCCATGGACGGCGTCGCGACGTGCATCCTGCTCGCCGCGGCAGAGGCCGCCACCCCCGTCTGACCGGTGCCGCGTGGCGGGTGCGGTCTTGGCGCCGTCCGAGGCCGGACGGCGCCAAGTGCACCCCGCACGACGCCCCCGGGAGCGTGCACACAGGATCTCCGCGGACTCTCACGGGCCGGTCACCTGCGCCCGGGGCGGCCTGCACGCGCCCCCGCCTAGGCTGATCGGGACGCCCGCGGCCGACGCCGGTCCCGCGGCGCGCGGCGACGCAGGCCGGCGGGGGCAGGGCGTCCTGCAAGGACCCGCCTCGACCTGGACGTAGCCCGTGACAGCACCTCCCTCGATCCCCCCGGCCCCCGCGGGGCCCGACGACGCCCCGCGTCGCCCGCCCCGGCCCGCCGACCCGACGCCGCAGCACGCGCCGGACGACGACGCAGCCCGCACGGCGCACGACGGGCTGAGCCCTGAAACCGCGGGCGGTTCGCGGGACGGCTCCGGGGACGGCCCCGGCGACGGCCCCGGCGACGGCCCCGGCGACGGCCCCGGCGACGGCCCCGGCGACAAGGCTGCCGCCGCGCCGACCCGTCTCTCGCTGACCCAGGTCGTGGCGAGCGCCCTGGCGGCCGTCAGCGCGACGGTCCTCATGTCGTTCTTCGGGATCGCGGGCACGATCATCGGCGCCGGTCTGGCCAGCGTGGTGACCGTCGTCGGCAACTTCCTCTACACGCGGTCCATCGAGAAGACGCAGGCCCAGCTGGGGCCCGTCGTCGCGACCATCAAGCCCGGCATCCGAACCCGGCCGGCCGGCGCGACCCCGGCGACGGCGCGCCTCCGGGACGCCGGCATCGCGACGCTCGCCGCGGACGCCCCGTCCACGACGTCCTCGGGCCCGACGGCGCACGCCGATGCCGCGGGGTCCGGCGGGGCCGGCGCTAGCACGTCGGACGCGCCCGACTCGTCGGCGCAGCCGCGCAACCGCTGGCTGCGGCTCGTCGACAAGCACGGCAAGGCCAAGGTGCTGACCGTGTCCGCGCTGGCGCTGTTCGCCGTCGTCATGGGGGTCGTGCTCGCCGTCGAGCTCGCCATCGGCAAGCCGATCTCCGACGCCGTGCGCGGGCAGGAGGGGTCGGGCACGACGATCAGCACGATCCGCGGAGCCGACGACAGCACGGACCCGACCGGCACCGAGCGCGGGTCGACGGGCGACACGAGCGAGCAGGACGTGCCGACCGAGGACGCGCCCGCGGACGACCCTGCCAACGTCCCGGACAGCGGTCCCACCGAGGGTTCGTCCGACGGCACCGGCGGGGCGGGCGACCCGACCGGCACCGGGTCGGTCGACGGCAGCACGGACGGGTCCACCGATGGCACGGACGGTACCGACACCTCGGACGGCTCCGGCACCTCGGACGGCTCCGGCAGCTCGGGCGACACGGACGGGACGGACGGCGGCGGGACGGACACGGGCACCGACTCCGGGTCGGGGACGGACACCGACACCGGAACGGACACGGGAACCGACACCGGAACGGGCACGGGAACCGACACCGGCGCCGACGGGACGGGTGGCGACGCCACCACGGGAGGCTCCGGCGCCACCGGCACGGACGGTTCGGGCGCCGGCACCGCCCAGGAGGACGCCGCCGCGGCGTCCGGATGACCCGGTCCCAGAACGCCGAACAGGCGGTTGCTCCCGCGATGGCACGTCTCGCGACGGCGTAGCGGGAGCAACCGCCTGTTCGGCGGGGTTCCTCAGCCCAGGACGGCCTTGAGGAACTCCTGGGTGCGCTCGTGGGACGGGTTCGTGAACATCGTCTCGGGGTCCGCCTCCTCGACGATCTGCCCGTGGTCGAACATCAGGACGCGGTTGGAGACCTCCCGCGCGAACTGCATCTCGTGCGTGACGAGGAGCATCGTGATGTCGGTGGTCCGGGCGATCTCGCGCAGGACGCCGAGCACGTCGGCGACGATCTCGGGGTCGAGCGCGGACGTCACCTCGTCGAGCAGCAGGATCTCCGGGTCCATGGCGAGCGCCCGCGCGATGGCGACGCGCTGCTGCTGGCCGCCCGAGAGCTGCGTGCAGCGGGCGTCGCGCTTGTCGGACATCCCGACCTGCTCGAGCAGCTGCTCGGCGCGCTCGACCGCGTCCTTCTTGGAGAGCCCGAGCACATGCACGGGAGCCTCGATGATGTTCTCCAGCACGGACATGTTCGGGAACAGGTTGAACTGCTGGAACACCATCCCCACCCGGTTGCGCACCACGCGGCGGCGCTTCTCCGGGATCTCGACCCACCTGTCGCCCTTGTACTCGTGCGTGTAGGGGTCGCCGTCGATGAGGATGAGCCCGCCGTTCGCCTCCTCGAGCGTCATCAGCAGGCGCAGGATGGTCGTCTTGCCGGAGCCCGACGGCCCGATCAGGGTGACGCGGTCGCCCTTGGCGACGCTGAAGTTGAGCTTGTCCAGCACGACGTTGTCGCCGAAGCGCTTGACGACGTCGCGGAACTCGATGGCGGGGGTGCCGTTCGAGGTGGTGGTCATGGCATGGCTCCCTCGGGAGGTCGTCGGGTCGGGCGGCACCGGGTCAGGCAAGGCGCATCTCCATCCGGCGCACCAGCAGCGACGTCGGGTAGCTCACGATGAGGAAGAGCAGACCCACCATCGTCAGCGGCTCGATGTACGAGAACGTGTTGGCGCCGAAGTTCTGCGCGGCCTGGTACATCTCGACCACGGTGATCGCGAAGAGGAACGGGGTCTCCTTGAACATGGAGACCGCGTAGTTCCCCAGGCCCGGCAGGGTCTTGCGGATCGCCTGCGGCAGGATGATGGCGAACCAGGTCCGCCCCTTCGGGAGGTTGAGGGCCGTGGCCGCCTCCCACTGCCCCGCCGGCACCGCCTCGATGCCGGCGCGATACACCTCGGACATGTAGGTGGCGTAGTGGACGCCGAGCACACCGAACCCGATGACGAGCGGTGGGATGTCGACCAGCAGCAGCCAGACGAACACGAGCTGCACCAGCAGCGGCGTCATGCGGATGAAGTCGACGACGAACCGCAGCGGCCCGCGGACCCACCGGGTGGGCGCACGCATCGCCAGGGCGATGAAGAGCCCCAGGATCGAGGCGATCACCATGCCCACGACGGTCGCCTCGATCGTGACGACGAGGCCGCGAAGGAGGTCGGGCAGGACGTCCCACGCCGTCTCCCAGCTCCAGAGGCTGTCCTCGTTCATGCCACGCCTCCCTTCACGCGAGCGATCTCGGTCGGGACGCCCGGCTTGAGGCCGAACACGTCACGCAGCCGCGGACGCGTGCCGCGACCGAGGCGGCGCTTGGCCCGCTCCTCGAGGTAGTTCATGCCCCACGTGAGGACGTAGGAGATCACGAAGTAGACGATCAGGCCGGCGCCGAAGCTGAAGAACGTGTCCCGCGTCTCCCGCTGCAGCTGGTCGGTCCACCAGTACACGTCGTGCAGGGAGATGTAGAACGCCAGAGCCGACCCCTTGACGAGCTGGATCAGCAGGTTGGCGAGCTGCGGGATCATCAGCGCCCACGCCTGGGGGAAGATCACGCGCCGTACCTTGTGGGCCCAGCCCAGGTTGAGAGCCGTCGCCGCCTCCCACTGGCCCTTCGGCACGGAGTCGATGGAGCCGCGGACGACCTCGGCGGCATAGGCCCCGTAGTTGAGGCCCAGGGCGACGATGGCGACGGCGAGCGCCTCCATCTTGAAGCCGAGCTGGGGCAGCACGTAGTAGATCCAGAAGACCTGGACCACCAGCGACGTGCCGCGGAAGAACTCGATCACCACGCGGGACGGCCCGCGCACCCACAGGGAGCGAGTGCGCGAGCCGAAGCCCAGCACGAGCGCGACGACCATCGCGACGGCCGCGCCGCCCAGCGCCATCTCGAGCGTGACGGCGACCGCGGATCCGAGGTCGGGAAGACTGTCGATCAGCGCTTGGAGATTGTCGGACATGCGGTCAGGAGAGGCCCAGCTCGTCGGAGATCTTCCCGAGGTCGCCCTCGCAGAGCATCTCGGCAGTCAGGCCCTCCGGCGGGTACTCCGCCTCCGTGAACCCGAACGGCTCCATGATCTCGAGCCACTTCGCCTTGTCGCCCGTGATCTTGGCGAGCTCCTCGTTGTAGGCGTCGAGCAGCTCGGTGTCGCCCTTGCGGAAGACCTCGGCGCCGGCGCCGATCTGCGGCACGCCGTCGATCGTGGCGACGAACGCCTCGGTGGCCTCGACGGGCTCGTCGGTGCTGTCCGCGAGCGCGCGGATCGAGATGCCGGTGAGCGCGAACGCGTCGGCACGGCCCGTCACGACGGCGTTCAGGCCGTCGGTCGAGTCGCCGACCGTGATCGTCTCGACGCCGGTCTTCTGGGCGTAGCCGTCCTCGATCGCGCCGCTGGTGACGGCGAGGGTGAGGTCGGAGCCCTCCACCGACTGCCAGTCGGTCAGGTTCTCGGGGTTGCCCTCCGGCACGAGGAAGGCCGTCGTGTACATGATGGTCGGCTCGGCGAACGCCGCCTGCTCGCAGCGCTCCGGCAGGATCGACATGCCGGCGGAGACCGTGTCGTACCGGTCCGCGTTCAGACCCGGGATGAGCGAGTTCCACTCGGTCTGGGTGCCCTCGACGTCGTCGACACCGAGCGCCCCGAAGATCTCCTTGTCGAGAGCGATGGTCGCTCCGGTGAGCTCACCGCCGTCCTCGTAGCTGTAGGGCTCCTCGCCGTTGAACGCGACGTTGATGGTGCCGGCCTCCTGGAGGTCGGCGAGAGCCGACCCACCGCCCTCGCCCGAACCGCCGTCGTCGACGCTGGAGCAGGCTGTGAGGGCGGTCATGGCAAGGACGGAGCCGGCGGCGAGGAACGCGCGGCGACGAGTCGTGGTCCTGGTGGACGACACGGGTGTCTCCCTTCCGTGGCCCGGCGTCGGAACCGTCGCCGGCTCCGTCGTCGCGACCTGGGGTACGTGGACGATCGGCCACGGTAGCGCCGATGCTGACGGTGCGACAATCTACGTGTCCGCCTGTCCGATTGTCTACAATCACGGGTGGCGGGTGGCTCGCCACCTCCGCTGCCTGCGTCGTCGCAGGTCAGCGCGTTGCACCGGCCGGCATGGCCAGAGTGGTCATGGACGCCACCGGACCTCGAAAACGCTTCGTCACAGTCTGGTCACGATCTGGAATCGTCCGGATCGCGAGAAGATATGCCGGCCGGGATGCGCCGTCCCCGGCCTCGCGGAAGGAGAGCAGATGACCCCGTCGTCGCGGGTGCCCGTCGGCACCGCGCCGTTCCTGACGCCGGTGACGCGACCGTCCACGGTCGACCTCATCACCGTCGAGCTGCGCAACGCCATCTACTCGGGCGCGCTGCCGGTCGGCTCGCCGATCCGCGAGGTCGAGATGTCGGGCCAGCTCGGCGTGAGCCGCGGCCCGTTCCGGGAGGCGGCGCAGCGCCTGGTCCAGGAGGGCCTGCTGCTCTCCTCCCCCGGCCGGGGCCTCCGGGTGGTGCAGATCGGCCGCGACCGGGTCCGCGCGCTGTACGAGGCGCGGGCCACCGTCGAGACCTCGGCGGCGCCGCTCGCCGTCGAGCGCGCCACCACCGTGCAGGTGGCCGCCGTCCGCGCCGCGCACGACACGCTCCTCGCCGCCGAGCGCAGCGAGGACGCGCGCCGCGTCGGCGACGCGGACCTCAACGTCCACTGGACCCTGGTCGCGGCGAGCGGCAACCCGTGGCTGCTGCGCTGGATGACGACGCTCATCGTCGAGGTCCGGATCGCGAGCTTCACGACCAGCGAGGACTACGCCGTGCGCAAGGACGCCGCGGAGTCGCACCTCGAGCTGGTGGAGCGGTTCGAGGCCCGCGACGCCGACGGCCTCGTGGCAGCGATCCGCGCGAACCTCGACGAGGCCGTCGTCCGGCTGCTGGCACCCGAGAGCCTCGAGGTCGAGACCTTCGACGAGCCCCGCCCCGCCCCCGCCCCGCGGCTGGAGCCGATCACGCCCACGTTCCCCGAGCCCTGAGCGTTGTGAGCATGAGACACGCCGTGCCGGCCGTGGCCGACACGGCGTGTCTCATGCTCACAGCAGTCACCCGGGGCGGTCAGCGGAGGCGGGCGAGCTGGGCCTGACGCTCCCGCTCGTAGTCCTCGACCGGCCACGACGTCATGCCGCCCATGACGATCGCCGCAGGCCGGCCGTCGGCGCCCCGCAGCACCTCGACCGGCTCACCCACCGGCCCGAACCCTGCGTGCGGCAGCGGCCGGAGCGCGTCCCCGTCGATCGAGACCTCCTCCGCGCCGCCGAGCGGGTCCGCCTCGCGGGGGTCGATCAGCCAGAGCCGGCGGCCGAGGCGCACGACGTCGGTCTGGCCCCAGAGGTTGGCGAAGCTGCCGGTCCACCGGTCGAGCTCCGCGACGGACGGCGCCGGCGTCGCACCCGGGCACGCGGCTGCCGGCGCGGTCCCGTCGAGCGCCGTCGCGACCAGCTCGAACAGGCCGGTCGCGATCGCGTCGGCCGGCCCGTCCACGGCGTTGGTGAGGACGGAGACGGCGACCCGCCCGGCCGGGTCGGCCCACGTCCGTGTGAGCTGGCCCGGGAAGCCGCCCGAGTGCCCCACCACGCGCCGTCCCTCGATGTCGCGCACCTCGAAGCCGAGGCCGTAGGCCCGCCGGCGCGCGTGCGGGCGCTCGACGACGGACTCCTCGCGCTGCAGCAGCCGGCGCGTCTCCGGCCGCAGCAGCGCCCCGACGCGCGCGTCGTCCCCGTCCGCGGGCGCGCCGGCGTCGAAGTGCGCCGACGCCCAGCGGACCAGGTCGTGCGCGGTCGAGCAGAACCCCGTCGCCGCCGCGAGCGCTCCCGTCGTCGGCACCGGCGCGACCGGCAGCC
>NZ_BAAAPM010000005.1:327271-403632 GCF_039531145.1 Isoptericola hypogeus | reverse complement strand
CCGAGCGGGTCGACGAGCGCCCGGCGCACGTGCTCGGCGTAACCGAGCCCGGTGACGGACTCGACCACCAGGCCGAGCAGCCCGTACGCGAGGTTGGAGTACTTGAAGTGCTCGCCGCGGCCCAGCACCTCCCCGTCGGCACGGACCGAGGCGAGGAGCGCCGCGCGGTCCGGGAACGGCGCGCCGAGCTGCCAGTGGTCCGCGTCGCGCCCGTCGCGCAGCACGCCGCCCGTGTGACCGAGCGCCTCGCGCAGAGTGACGGCCCCGACCGGCGCCCCCTCGAGCTCCGGGAGATGGGACGCGAAGGGGTCGTCGAGGCGCAGCAGCCCGTTCTGCGCCAGGGCGGCCACCGCCGTCGCCGTGAAGGTCTTGGAGTGCGACGCGACGCGGAACAGGTGGTCGGTCGCCAGCGGTTCTCCCGTGGTGACGTCGACGACGCCCCACGCGCCGTCCAGGACCACGTCGCCCCCGACGAGCACGGCGTACTGCACCCCCGGCACGCGGGCCAGCCCGGCTTGCGTGGCCACCCATCGCTCGAGGTACGTGATGTCCAGCGGGGCGTCGGGCGTATCCGGGTCGGTCGACATGCGGACACCCTAATGAGGGCTCGCGGAGTGCTGGCCTGCGACGACGGCGGCGGGCCTACGCCGAGCGATGAATTCTCTGTCGGCGGCCCGTCGTAACGTCTAGCGTGACCCCCGTCACACCCGGGAGAAGACTCATGACCTCACCCTCGAACGACCCCGACCAGCACCCCGGCCCGCCCCCGGGCCGGCACAGCAACCACGAGCCCGCGTCCGCCCCGCCGCCCGGCGACGGGTTCGCCGTCGAGGCCACCGGGCTCGTCAAGCACTTCACCACGCGCAAGCAGGTCACCAAGGCCGTCGACGGCATCGACCTGCGGATCCCTACAGGCACCGTCTTCGGTCTCCTCGGGCCCAACGGCGCGGGCAAGACGACCGTCGTCCGGATGTTCGCCACGCTGCTGCGCCCCGACGCGGGCTCGGCCCGCGTGCTGGGCCACGACGTCGTGCACGACGCCGACGCGGTACGCGCCGCGGTCGGGCTCACGGGACAGTACGCCTCCGTCGACGAGGACCTGACGGGCACCGAGAACCTGCTCATGCTCGCGCGCCTGTACGGGTTCACGGGCGCGAGTGCCCGGCGACGGATCGAGGGCCTCCTCGAGGCGTTCAGCCTGTCCGACGCCGGCGCACGGCAGGTCAAGACCTACTCCGGCGGCATGCGGCGACGCATCGACCTCGCCGCCTCGCTCGTGCTGGCGCCGCGCGTCCTGTTCCTCGACGAGCCCACCACCGGCCTCGACCCCCGCAGCCGGAACCAGGTGTGGGACATCGTGCGCGTGCTCGTGGAGGACGGCGCCACGGTGCTGCTCACCACGCAGTACCTCGAAGAGGCGGACCAGCTCGCCGACCGCATCTCCGTCATCGACCACGGCAAGGTCATCGCCGAGGGCACGACGAGCGAGCTCAAGCGGTCCGTCGGTCAGGGCGCGGTCGACCTGCGCCTGGCCGACTCCGCGCGCCGGGGCGAGGCGGCGGCGATCGTCGAGCGGCTGCTCGGCACCTCCCCCACCCTGCCGACCGACCCGTACGCGCTCAGCGCGCGCGTCCCTGACGACGGCGCGGACGCGGTCGCGCACGTCCTGCCCGCGCTCGCCGAGGCCGGGATCGCGGTCCCCGAGTTCTCGCTCGGCCAGCCGAGCCTGGACGAGGTGTTCCTGACGCTCACGGGCAGGCCGCTGCCGGACGACGACACCGCCGACGACGGGAGCGGCGCAGGCCGCGACGCCGGTGTCCCCGCCGAGGAGGTGTCCCGATGACTACCCAGTCCACCGACCACGAGGCCACCATCACCCCGACGAGCCTGCGGCAGGCGGTAGCGCTCGACGAGCGCCCGTCACGCCCGTCGGCGGTGTCGACCACGATGACGTTCGGGTGGCGCGCGCTGCTGAAGATCAAGCACGTGCCCGAGCAGCTGTTCGACGTGCTCGTCTCGCCCGTCATCTTCACGCTGATGTTCACGTACCTGTTCGGCGGGGCCCTGATGGGCTCCACGTCGACGTACATCCAGTTCCTGCTGCCGGGGATCCTCGTGCAGACGATCGTCTTCGTGACCGTGTACACGGGGTACACGCTGAACACGGACATCACCAAGGGGGTGTTCGACCGGTTCCGGTCGCTGCCGATCTGGCGCCCCGCACCGATCGTCGGCGCCCTGCTCGGGGACCAGGTGCGCTACCTGATCGCGTCGGTGATGACCATCGGCCTCGGCCTGATCCTCGGGTTCCGTCCCGACGGCGGGTTCGTCGGCGTGCTGCTCGGCGTGCTGCTCCTGCTGGTGTTCGCGTTCTCGCTGAGCTGGATCTTCACCATCCTCGGGCTGCTGCTGCGCACCCCGAACTCCGTGATGGGCGTGTCGATGATGGTGCTGATGCCGCTGACGTTCGCGTCGAACATCTTCGTGGACCCGTCGACGATGCCTGCGGCCCTCCAGCGGTTCGTCGAGATCAACCCGGTCTCGCACCTGGTCACCGCCGTCCGCGGGCTCATGGCCGGGCAGCCCGACAGCGGCGAGATCATCTGGGTGCTCGTGTCGGCGGTCGTGCTCACGGCCGTCTTCGGCCCGATCACGATGCGGCTGTACCGCACCCGCCACTGAGGTGTTGTGAGCATGAATTTGGCCCGGTTCCGGTCCTGGAACCGGGCCAAACTCATGCTCACAACAGTGGGGACGCCGCGCGCGCACGCCGGATCGCGACCCGGACGCGCGCCACGAGCTCCGTCGGGTCCCGGAGGTCGTCCGCGACGACCACGATCACGGTCCACCCGAGGGCTTCGAGCATCCGGCGCCGGCGGACGTCGTCCCGCCACTGCGCCGGGTCGGTGCGATGCTGGTCGCCGTCGTACTCGATCGCGACCTTGAGAGCTCGGTAGAGCATGTCGACCCGCTTCACATAGGTCCCGTCCGGGGCCGTGACCACGCCGTTCACCTCCGGGCACGGCAGATTCGCGGCCGTCAGGGCAAGACGCGTCCGGGTCTCGGTCGACGAGTCCGTCCCCGGGCACATCCGCTCGACCTGCTCGCGCACCCGCACGATTCCCTTGACCTTGTGCGTGCGCTCGGCGATCCCGGCCAGCTCGGCCGGTGTCACGAGCGGGCCCTTTCGGCGCATCATCGCGTCTCCCAGCACCACGACGTCGTCCGGCAACAGGAGTCCGGCGCCGACGTGCACGAACGTCTGCGCCGGCGACGTGACGAGCAGCCCCTCGAGCTCGACGGTCTCGAGGAACGTCTGGCGCGACCAGTGCGCGACGATGTCGTCACCGCCGCGCTGGGGCCGGTCCTGCACCCGCGAGGTCACCGCATGGATTCTCGTGTCGTCGGCGACGGTCCAGGGGATCTCGACCCCGAGCAGCCGTAGCGCAGTCGTATGGCTGAACGCGACGCCGTCGTCGAGGAGCGGCGCCAAGGCACGGCACCGTGACACGAGGTCGTCCGGCGTGCCCGCGGCAACCCGAACTCCGTGGAACGGCGATCGCCACCGTCTCGTCGATCGCAGCTGCTTGCGGGTCAGCCCCGCACGGAGGGCGTCGGGGACGGTGAGCGGCCCCGACGACGGGGTGTCGAACGCGTTCATCCCCGCAGAGTGCCGTGGCTTGCGGTCCCTCGTGCGGCCGATCCACAGCCCCCGCTGTGAGCATGATTTTGGCCCGCTTTCCGTGGCGAAAGCGGGCCAAAATCATGCTCACAGCGTCAGGCGGCGGGTTCGGCGTCCTCGCGCAGCTCCTCGTCGCACTTGCGCGTCACGACGAGCACCGGGCAGGCCGAGTGGTGCAGCACGGCCTGGCTCGTCGAGCCCAGCAGCAGGCCGCGGAAGCCACCGCGACCGCGCGACCCGACGACGATGAGGTCGGCGCCCGTCGAGAACTCGGTGAGGAGCTCGGCCCCCGATCCGTCCAGGACGTGCCGCTTGATGGTGATCCCCGGGTTCTCGGCCTCGAACCGGTCCACGGTGACGTCCAGTCCCGCCTTGACGTCGGCCAGCACCTGCTCGTGGTCGATCTGCGAGGGCAGCCAGGCGAGCACCCCCGCGCCGCCCGCGAGCGGCACCCCGGCGACCGCGACGAGCTCCGCCCCCCAGACCTGCGACTGCGCGACGGCGTGCTTGAGCGCCACCTCCGCCGACGGGGACCCGTCGACACCCACGACGATGCGACGCACCTCGTGCACCACGTCGCCGTCGCGCCGGTCGGGGTCCGTCGACGCGCCCGACCCGGAACCGCGGTACGGCACGACGACCGTGGGGCAGTGCGCGTGCGCCGGCAGCGCGGACGAGACGGTGCCGAGCAGCCGCTCGGTGAACCCGCCCTTGCCCCGGGTGCCCACCACGGCCAGCGCGTGCTCCCGCGACTGCTCCACGAGCACGCCTGCCGCGTCGCCCGACGCGACCGTGGCCGTGACCGGGACACCGGCCCCGGCGACCCGGGCCTGGGCCTCCGCCAGGACCGCCTTGGCCCCCTCCTGGATCGCGGAGTCGTCGAGCGCGGCGTAGCCGCCGTCCAGGGAGGCCGCGGTGAACGACGGGAGCGAATAGCTGCACACGACGTGCAGACCCCACCCGGTGCGCCGCGCGTACGCGGCGGCCCAGTCGAGAGCGTGCAGGCTCGCTGCCGAGCCGTCGACCCCCACCAGGACGACCTCAGGACGTGTCATGTCGCGCCTCCCGTCGAACGAGCCCGCTGCGCCGCCTCACCGTCGAGACGACCGGGCACGTTCAAGCCTAGCGAAAGGTCCGCGCAAGGCACAGCAAAGCGCCGGGGAACGCGACGACCCCCGACGCTCCGTGCGGAGCGCCGGGGGTCGCGGCGTCGGGGTTGCCCGAAGGTCAGCCGGTGACGCGCAGGAACGTCGGGCTGGACTGCCAGATGTCCCGCACCCGGGTGTCCCAGCCGTCGGGCCGCGACGCGTCGATCTGCTGGCCGTTGCCGATGTAGATCGAGATGTGCCCCGGGGACCAGATCAGGTCGCCGGGCTGCGCCTCGGACGACGAGACGACCTGGACGTTCGAGGCGTAGCGGATCGCGCTCGACTGGTGCGGCAGGTCGATGCCGACCTGGGCGTACACGTAGGTGACCAGGCCCGAGCAGTCGAAGCCGCCGGGCGTGGAGCCACCGACGACGTAGGGCGTGCCGATGTAGCGCGAGGCGATCGACACGATCTGGGAGCCGAGCGACGAGGACGAGGCGACCTCGGGGACCTCGGTGCGCTCCGCGGAGCGCGACACCGTCTCGGTGGCGGTCTCCACGACCTCCTCGACGACGGGCTCCGGCTCGGGCGCCGGGGTGATCTCGGCCTTCTCCGCGACCTTCGCGGTGATCTTCTCGACGTCGACCTTGGCCTTGGCGTCGACCGCGACGACCGGAGCCGCCTGCAGCGCGTTCTTGGCCTGGTCGGTCAGGGCGCCGAGGTCGACGGTGTTGAGCTTGTTGGCCGCGTCGTGGTCGACCGGAGCGGCCTGCGCCGCGGTGGCGCCGCCGAAGGTCGAGACCAGCAGGCCGCCAGCGGTGGCGACCACTGCGGCCCTACGCCCTGCAGCGGCGGTACCGACGCTGAGCGGCGTGAGCGGACGGCGCGCGGCACGGTGCCGGGCGCGCGTGGTGCGTGCGTTCACGTGTTCCCTCTCCTGTCGCCTACGAGGTGAGCTGTCGGGTTCGGGTGGGAGAAAGCACCCGGCCGTCCGGGTCTGCCGTGCAGACCGACCCGTGCGGCTTCACCCCGAGGACACCGTCTCCGATGCCCGGAAGTGGGTCCCCCGCCCCTGCCTGGGGTTAAGGTGCCCGACCGGCGGCAGGGCTCGGCGTTCCGGTCGAGACTCACCAGATGGCCGGCGAGTGGTTGAAACCGTAGCGGACCCGGCCGTCAATGTCACGTTTCGATCACAGGAGGTGACCAGAGGGCACGAAAACCCTGTCCACAGGCCGTTTCCGGCCCCTCGGGAGGTCGCCGACCGGACGCGCCGACGCCCCGCCGCGCGGTGCGCGACGGGGCGTCGGTGGGGCCGCCGAGCGGCCGGTGCGGCGGCTCAGCCGACGCGGATGAACGTGGGGTTCGACTGCCAGATGGCGCGGTACTGGACGACGTCGCCCGGCTTGGGGGCGTCGATCTGCATGCCGTCGCCCGCGTAGATGGCGACGTGGCCCGGGGTCCACACCAGGTCACCCGGCTGCGGGTCGGAGACGACCGTGCCCGCGTAGCGCTGCTCCGAGGTGGTGCGCGGCAGGCTGATGCCGACCTGCGCGTAGACGTACTGGGTCAGGCCCGAGCAGTCGAAGCCGGACGGGCTGGTGCCGCCCGAGACGTACGGGACGCCGACGTAGCGCATCGCGATCGACACGATCGACGAGCCGTTGGCCGACGCGGGAGCCGCGGTCGAGACCTCCTCGCGCTCGGCCGAGCGCGACGCGGTGTCGGCCGACGTCGAGGTCGACTCGGACTCGTACGACGTCTCGACGACGACGGGCTCCGGCTCGGGAGCGGGCGTGATCTCGGCCTCGGACGCGATCTTCGCCGTGATCTTCTCGACGTCGACCTTCGCCTTGGCGTCCACCGTGACGACCGGGGCCGCCTCGAGCGCGTGCCGCGCCTGGTCGGTGAGCGCGCCGAGGTCGACCGTGCTGAGCTTGTGGGCGGCGTCGCTGTCCACCGGCGCGGCCTGGGCGGCGCTCGCGCTGGCGAACGTGGAGACGAGCAGACCACCGGCGGTGGCGACGACGGCCACGCGGCGACCGGCGTTGCCGTTCGTGGCGATGGCGATCGGACGGCGGGCGGCGCGATGCCGGCCGCGGGTGGTGCGTGCGGTCACGTGTCAACCTCTCCTGTCGCCTGCGAGGTCAGCTGTCGGGTTCGGGTGGGAGAAAGCACCCGGCCGTCCGGGTCTGCCGTGCAGACCGACCCGTGCGGCTTCACCCCAAGGACGTCGTCTCCGACGCCCGAAAGTGGGTCCCCCGCTCCTGCCGTGCGGTGTTCCGTGGGAGCTCGGCCGGTGGCAGGGTTCGGCGTCCGTCCGAGCGCCCGCCAGATCGATCTCCGGCGAGCGACCCCGACCGTACCGGATGAATGCCCGCGATGTCACGCTCCGGTCACGACACCCGTGGCATTCCCGCGCGACCTGCGCGGGGACGGCCTCAGCGGGCCGCGACGAACAGGTGCTTGGCGAGGTCCTCGGGGAGCTCCAGGACCACTCCCGAGCCCTCGACCTGCACGGCGTAGTCCCCGCCGGCGATCCGCGCGGCGATGTGCGCACCGGGCACCACGCCAGCCTCGCCGAGGCGCGCGAGCAGCTCGATGTCGACCTGCAGGGGCTCGGCGATGCGCTGCAGCACGAGCGACGTCCCGCCGTCCGCCTCGTCGTCGGCGGCCGTACCGGCCGCGCGCGAGGCGAGGAGAACGGCAGGGAGCGACTTCACGCCGTCGAGGAACGGGACGTCCTCGTACTGCTCGCCCAGCTCGGACAGGCCCGGGATCGGGTTGCCGTACGGGTCGATGTGCGGGTGGTCGAGCAGCGTCACGAGGCGCTTCTCGACCAGGTCGCTCATCACGTGCTCCCAGCGGCACGCCTCCGTGTGCACGTGCTCCCAGTCGAGCTTGATGACGTCGGTGAGCAGCCGCTCGGCGAGCCGGTGCTTGCGCATCACCCGGGTCGCCTTGGCCTGACCGGGCCCGGTCAGCTCGAGATGGCGGTCCCCCGTCACGACGACGAGGCCGTCGCGCTCCATGCGCGCGACCGTCTGCGACACCGTCGGCCCGGAGTGCCCCAGGCGCTCGGCGATGCGCGCACGGAGTGCAGGGATGCCCTCCTCGCCAAGCTCGTAGATCGTCTTGAGATACATCTCGGTGGTGTCGATCAGGTCGGTCACGTCCACTCCCGTCTTCAGGCCCGGGCCTAGTCTATTCGCACCGCGTCCACCCAGGTCCGGTCCTGGTGCGCGCCCTCAGGGGCCTGCGCCATCCTGCACCACGCCACCGACACGCACCACGTCGTCCGTCACCCACCCGTCGGCGGCGCGCCGCCCCTACGCGGGCCGCCGCCCGCCGCCGATCCGCCCCCGAGCCCTCGGAGACCCGATGCCCGTCGAGCCGACCCTCGTCATCCCCTCGTCGCTGCTGCCTGCGGACGGCCGCTTCGGCTCCGGTCCCTCCAAGGTCCGCGCCTCGCAGGTCGCCGCGCTCGCCGCGGCGGGCGACCCGGCGGCCCCGGTGCTCGGCACGTCGCACCGGCAGCCGCAGGTCAAGGACCTGGTCCGCCGGGTCCGCCAGGGCCTCGCCACGCTCTTCGACCTTCCCGACGGCTACGAGGTCGCGCTCGGCAACGGCGGCTCGACGGCGTTCTGGGACGTCGCGACCGCGTGCCTCGTGCGACGGCGCGCGCAGCACGCCGTCTTCGGGGAGTTCGGCGGCAAGTTCGCCGCGGCCACGCGGCGGGCGCCGTTCCTCGAGCCGTCCGAGGTGCGCGAGGCCGCGCCCGGCACGGTGGCGCTGCTCGAGGCCGTCGACGGCGTCGACACCTACGCCACGGTGCAGAACGAGACGTCGACGGGCGCGATGGCTCCCACCCGGCAGGTGCCCGACGCCCGCGCCGGGGGCGCGCTGCTGCTCGTCGACGCGACGTCGGGCGCGGGCGCCCTGCCGGTCGACGTCCGCGACACCGACGTCTACTACTTCGGGCCGCAGAAGGTGTTCGGCGCGGACGGCGGGCTGTGGCTGGCCGTCTGCTCGCCGGCCGCCGTCGAGCGTGCCGCCGAGGTCGAGGCGGGCGCCGAGGCCGCCGGGCGCTGGGTGCCGGAGTTCCTCTCCCTCACCACGGCCCTCGCCAGCTCGCGGGCGGACCAGACGCTCAACACCCCCGCCGTCGCCACGCTCGTGCTGCTCGCCGAGCAGGTCGAGTGGCTGCTGGCCCAGGGCGGCCTGGCCTGGTCGTCGGCGCGCTGCGCCGAGTCCGCCGGCGCCCTCTACGGCTGGGCCGAGGCCCGGGACTGGGCCTCCCCGTTCGTCGCGGACCCGGGCGCGCGGTCGACCGTCGTCGGCACGATCGACCTCGACCCCGGCATCGACGCGCCCGCGGTCGTGGGGGTGCTGCGCGCCCACGGCGTCCTCGACGTCTTCCCGTACCGCAAGCTGGGCCGCAACCAGCTGCGCGTGGGGCTCTTCCCCGCGGTGGACCCCGACGACGTGCGGGCTCTCACGGCGTGCGTCGACCACGTCGTCGAGCACCTCTGAGGTACCTCCGAAGCCACGGCGCCAATACCACACCCTGCTACCGACACGCCCGAATTCTCCGGTTTTTTCACCCGGCATCGTTGCTGTTACGTTACCTCGGCCCTCACCGGGCTCAGCGACCGACAGCGCAGGCGACGCGGCCAGGAGGGGCGACCATGCCGGAGATGCACCACTTCACCTACGGGGTCATCACGCCCATGCTCGCCTACGTCGCCTCGTGCGTCGGGGCGGCGGCCGGGCTCTCCGCGACGTCCCGGGCCCGCGCCTCGAAGGACGCCCGCTCCCGGAGCGCCTGGCTGCTGATCGGGGCGATCGCGATCGGCGGCACCGGCGTGTGGGTCATGCACTTCGTCGCGATGCTGGGCTTCACCGTGACCGGTATGCCGATCTACTACGACGTGCCGATGACGATCCTCAGCGCGCTGGTGGCGATCGTCGTCGTCGCGATCGGGCTGTTCCTCGTGGGGTTCGCGGGCGACCGCCTCCCGGTGCTGCTCACGGGTGGCGTCGTCGCGGGCCTGGGGGTGGCCACGATGCACTACATGGGCATGGCCGCCATGCGGATGACCGGGCACCTGAGCTACACCACCTGGGTGGTCGCCCTGTCCGTCGTGATCGCCGTCGTCGCGGCGACCGCGGCGCTGTGGCTGTGCGTCAACGTGCGCGGCCGGCGCGCCACCACCGGCGCGGCGATGCTCATGGGCGTGGCCGTGAGCGGCATGCACTACACCGGGATGGCCGCGCTGACGATCCACGGCGCCGGCGGCGAGCCGCCGGGCGGCACCAACCCGATCGACCTGCTCGGCCCGCTCATCCTCGGGATCGTCGCGCTCACCGTCGCGCTGATCTTCATCGTGATGATGTGGCCCACCGAGGACGAGATGCGCTCGCGCGACGAGTTCGAGGAGCGGCTGCGCCGGCGCGGCACCCGCGTCGGCGTCTGACGATCCCAGGAGCCTCCCGTCGCCGTCCGACCTTCGGCGTCGGGCTCAGGCCGCCGCCGGGGCCGGCACGCGGCCGGCGTCGCGCTCCCGGTCGAGGTACACGACCTCCAGGTGCGGGCGCCGCCGCACGCGGTAACGCACCCGCAGGTGCCAGCGCCGCACCGCCCACACGGTGGCGGCCGCCGCGACGAGGAACGTGGCGATGGCCCCGACGAGGATCGACCAGCGCGGCCCCCACGCCTCGCCGATCCACCCCACGATCGGGGACCCGATCGGCGTCGCGCCCTGGAAGACCATGACGTACAGCGCCATGACCCGCCCGCGCATCACGGGGTCGGTCGACACCTGGAGCGCACTGTTCGCCGCCGTCATCATCGTCAGCGACGCGAGGCCGACGGGGATGCAGGCGACGACGAACGCCGGGTAGGTCGGCATGAGCGCGAGCACCGCCGTCGTCACCGCGAACGCGAACGCGGACCCGATGACCAGCCGCACCCGGGGACGTTCGCGGCGCGCGGCCAGCAGCGCGCCCGTCAGCGACCCGATGGCCAGCACCGAGCCGAGGATCCCGTACTCGCTCGCGCCCCGGCCGAACTCGACCCGCGCCATGAGTGCGGACGTGAGCTGGAAGTTCAGGCCGAACGTGGAGACCACGAACATCACGACCATGATGACGACGATGTCGGTGCGCTCCCGCACGTACCGCACGCCCTCGCGGATCTGCCCCTTGGCACGCGGCGCGGCCGGGCGGCTGCGCAGCTCCCGGACGTTCATGGCGCCGAGCGCGAGGATCGTCGCACCGAACGTCACGCCGTTGATGAGGAAGACCCAGCCCGAGCCGACGGCGGCGATGAGCAGCCCGGCGACGCCCGGGCCGATGAGGCGGGCGCCGTTGAACGACGCGCTGTTCAGCCCGATGGCGTTGGGCAGCTTCTCCACGGGCACCAGGTCCGCGACGAACGTCTGGCGGACCGGGCCGTCGAGCGCCGAGACCACGCCGAGCAGCAGCGCGAAGACGTAGACGTGCCACAGCTCGGCCCGGCCGGAGAGCACGAGCGCGCCGAGCCCGAGCGCGAGCACGCCCATGCCGCCCTGCGTGGCCATGAGGAGACGACGGCGCGGCAGCCGGTCGGCGAGCACGCCCGCCCACGGGGACAGCAGGAGGAAAGGCACGAACTGCAGGGCGGTGGTGATGCCGACGGCGACGCCCGACTCGTCGCTGAGGTCGGTCAGGACGATCCAGTCCTGCGCGACGCGCTGCATCCACGTGCCGACGTTGGCCACCAGGGCGGCGGCGAACCAGATGCGGTAGTTCCTGAACTTCAGGGAGGAGAACGTGGCGCTCATGGGGCGAGGCTCCGGACGGGTTCGTCGCTCGCGGGGGCCACGGGTCTCCTCTCCTCGGCAGGGTGATCGCCCTGGTCAACAGGTTGTCGAATCGTTCTATTCCCTGCTGCGGCGTGTGCCGGGCCACAGCCTCGGCAGATGGCGCCCCGCCGAGCGAGCCGGGTCCAGTACGGTATGCGGCGTGCGTACCGAGATGACCCTTGCCCAGGCCCTGAACGAGCTCGGCCTCCTGGGCGGCACGACCCTGCCTCGTTTCGTCACCTCCGTCGCCGGGTCCGGCGACGTGCTCGAGGTGGTGGCCGACGCCCGCGCGGTGAAGAACCTGCCCGGTCCGCTCAAGCTCGCCACCCGTCTCGTGCCGGCCGTGCGGTCGAAGCTGCGCGTGGAGAGCTTCGACGAAGGCGTCGCCGTGCTGGCCGTCGACGCCAGCGCCGGCGGGTTGCCCGCCCACAAGCTCCTCGGGCTCGCGGCGAACCGCATCGAGTCGGTCCTGGCGTCCAAGGGCCTGCCCGCCGGGTCAGTGCAGATCCGCCCCGACGCGCGGATCGCGCTGGACGCACAGCGGCTGCTCGCCGCCAAGCACCCCGGCGCCGTCGTGCAGGGCATGGCGTTCGCCGACGGTCGCGTCGCGCTGGACACCGCCGCCTGAGACCGGAGTGCGGCGGACGGTGAGGGCCGAGGTACGAGGCACTCGCCGGTAGCGGAACGCAGGGCTCGGGCGGCCACAAGCTCCGCCTGAGACCGGAGTGCGGCGGACGGTGAGGGCCGAGGTACGAGGCGCTCGCCGGTAGCGGAACGCAGGGCTCGGGCGGCCACAAGCTCCGCCTGAGCCCGGAGTGCGGCACTCCGTCAGCCGCGGGCGCGGATCTGGTCGGCGAGCCCGGAGCCGTCGAGGTACTCGTCCCAGCGGTACGCGATGACCTTCTGCACGTGCGGCCTCGCCAGCGCCACCTGGGTGTCGAGGACGTCGAGCCTCCCGGGAGCGCGGTGCCCGACCTGGCCCGGCGGCCGGAACGCCTCCACGTTCGCCCAGAGGGTCACGCCCCGCACGCGGCTCGCCTCCGCGTAGAGCGTCGCCGTCGAGGCGGCGTACGCCGCCCCGTAGGTGGTCCGCCCGACGACGCCGCGCAGGTCGGCGCGCACCCGCGTGCCGCCGTCGCCCGGCCGGAAGGCGCCCACGCGACCCGTCCCGCCGCCGTCCTGCGGCGCGAGGATCATCCGCACCCCGGCCGCCGTGTCCGCGATCTGCTGGAACGACGGCCGCACCGCAGACACGGGAAGCGCGCCGCGGCGCAGGTCCGCGTACGGGCTCACGACCACGCGCTGCTTGGCCTTCGGGAGCCGGAACCCGACGATCCGGTTCTGCAGCTCGTAGACCTTCAGGTTCGGCCGCCAGACGTCGGCGTTGGTGAAGACGGCCGTCTCGACCGTCTGGTAGGCGCCTGCGAACGCGTCGAGGCGGCCGAACTTCCGGTCCCAGTCCGCGAGCACGCGCGACGTGAACCCGCCGAGCGTCTGCGTGTACGACGCGTCGGCGACGAACCCCACGCCCGGGTCGGGCCGAGGCCGCGGCATCCCGAGGTACACCGACATGCCGAACCTGGCGGCGTCGGCGACCAGCAGCGTGTCGGCGTCCACGCTGCCGCCGTAGGACACCACGAGGTCGTACGTGCGGCTGGGAGAGTCGCAGTCGCTGTAGCCGCCCTCGACCGGGAGCAGCCACCAGGTGAAGTCGCCGTCCGGCGTGCGCGAGCGGCCGTCCCGCCGGGGGCAGAACAGCGCGGCGTCGCTGAACGCCGACTTGTTCGCATACGTGTAGACGTCGCGGATCCGCCCGCCCCCGGTCCGGGCCGTCGCGTACCGGTAGCCGTCCGTCCCGTCGACGGCGAACCCGGCGAAGGGGTTGTCCTTCGCGGGCCTGCGCAGAGCACCGACGGTGACGGGTGTCAGCTCGGCGCCGAACGTCACGATCGTGTCCGCGCCGATGGCGTGCGCGCCCTGGACCTTGGCGCGGGTCGCGCACCGGTCGGCGGTGGTCAGCATGAAGTAGCCGGAGACGGGGTAGTCGACCTCGACGGACCGGTCTGGCCGGTCGAGGCGCCCGCCCCAGGGGCACGCCGCGACGGTGGCCGCCGGGGTCGCGCTCGGCGCGGCCTCGCCGCTCGGCGAGGGAGCCACGCTCGGCGCGGGCGGGACGCTCGGCGCGGCCTCACCGCTGGGCGGGCTCGCGGGAGCGGGCGACACGACGCCGGCCGCCGTCGTCGCACCGGAGGTGCCGGATCCCGGGGGCTGCTCGCCGCCGACCCCGACCCGCGCCAGCAGGAGCGTCGACAGCGCGACGGCCACGACCAGGACGACCGCGAGCAGGGCGCCGCGCCGCATCAGAGCTCGCACGCGTGCCGCGGCGACTACTGGACCGTGGCCGGGAGGACCTCGAGCTCCTCGGCGTGCTTGTTCACGTAGGAGGCCGCCTTGTCCTTGGAGATCGCCTTCATCAGCGGGTCGAACCTGTCGCGGTCGATGACGACGATCGACTGCCCGTCGTCGCTGCGGCCGGTGCCGGAGTAGGGCGCCGTCATGAACGTGACCTCGTTGGTGCTCAGCCCGCGCGCGCTCATGTAGAGGTTGCGCATCCGGTCGATGGTGAAGTTCTCGTCGGCGGCGACGGACTCGCTGACCGTCGTGAAGAAGTCGGACATCATCCGGACGTCGTTCCGGTTGTTGTTGACCTTCGCCAGGATGGCGCGCATCCAGTTCTGCTGGCGCTGCACGCGGCCGAAGTCGCCGTTGTTGAGGCCGTGGCGCTGCCGCGCGTAGGTGAGCGCCTCCTCGCCGGACATCATGTGGACGCCGGCCGAGAAGAAGACCTCGTCGCCGTCACCGATGTCCTGCGGGACGCGGATCCGCACGCCGCCCAGCGCGTCCGTCATCGAGGTGAACGACTCGAAGTCCGTGACGACGAAGTGGTCGACGTGCACGCCCGTCAGCTGCTCGACGGTGTCGATCATCAGCGCCGGGCCCCCGTAGGAGAACGCGGCGTTGATCTTCGCCTCGCCGTAGCCGGGGATGTCCACCCACGAGTCGCGCGGGATGGAGACGACCTGCGCCGACTCCCGGTTCGCGGGCAGGTGCACGAGCATGATCGCGTCGGTGCGCTGGGCGCCGGCCTCCCACTGCGACGGGTCGCCCGCCGAGATCCGGCTGTCGGAGCCGAGCACGAGGAGGTTCACGGCCTCGTGCTTCTCGTCCGGGTTCTCGGGCGCGGCGTCAGGGCGGTTGTCGAGACCGGCGAACGGGTCGCCGAGCCGCTCGATGTTCGAGTCGAGCCGGTTCTGGAACCACCAGGCGGCGCCGAAGCCGCCGGCCGCGAGCAGCAGGACGAGCACCCCGAGGACCGCGACCGCCCGGCGCGTACCGTGCGACTCGTCGCGCGCGTGGCGGCGGGGGGACGGGCCGCTGGTGGTCGCGGGCTGCGGTTCGCTGGCGGGTCTGCTCACAAGGCGGAATCCTACGGGCAGGGCTGCGGAGACTACGGGCCGGGTTGCGGAGACGACGTGTGCCTCTCGTGACAGGTTGCCCTTAGCATTCGCCCCGGTGCACCCGGCCACGGCGCGGGCGGGCACGGGCCGTGAGAGGCGCCGGGCCGTGGGCACCGGACCGACGACGGCGACACGAGGGGCGGGACATGCGCGGCACGACGACGGGGGCACCGTCGCAGACCCCGCGACCCCGCCTGCTGCTGGTCACCCACCACTACCCGCCGGAGCACGGCGCACCACAGCGGCGCTGGGACACCTTGACCCCGCGGATCATGGCCGCGGGGCTGGACGTCGCGGTCCTCGCCCCGCCGCCGCACTACCCGACGGGCCGGCTCCAGGACGACGACGCCCGCTACCGGCCCGGCAGCATCACTCGTGGCCGGCACGGCGAGCGGGTGGTCCGCGTGCGGTTCCGCCCGCACTCCCCGCGGCTGCTGTCGCGCACGCTCGACCAGACGATCGCGGCGGCCAGCTCCGTGTGGCTCGGCGTGCGGTACTTCCGCCGCCGGGGGGCGCGGCCGCACGTCGTGATCGGCACGGTGCCGGGCATCCCGTCGATGTTCGCCGCCTGGGCCCTGGCCCGCCTCCTGCGGGCGCGCCTGGTCGTCGAGATGCGCGACGCCTGGCCCGACCTCATCGAGCCGAGCGGCATCCTCGACAACGACCGGCCCGCGCGGGCCCGCGCGCTGTCGGGGCTCCGCGCCGCCGCGCACCGCGCCGTGAGCCGCCTGCAGGCCCGCGCGGACGCCGTCGTCACGACCACCGAGACGTTCGCCCAGGTGCTGCTCGAGCGAGGCATCCGACGGGTCACGGTGGTGCGCAACGGCACGTCGTTCCGCCCCCTCGACGCCCGCGACGCGGCCGACCCGGCGCGCGACGAGACTGCCGACCGAGCCCGCGACGAGGCACGCGACGAGGCCCGCGAGCTGGCCGACCGGGCCGACGTGACCGCGCCCCGCCGCCCCCTGCGCGCGGTCTACGCGGGCACGGTCGGTCGCGCGCAGGACCTGGAGTGCGTGGTGCGCGCCGCGGCGCTGGTGGCGAGGCGCGGACTGCCGATCGACCTGCGGATCGTGGGCACGGGCTCCGAGGTGCCGGCCCTGCAGCGGCTCGCGGCCGACCTGGACGCCCCCGTCTCCTTCGTGGGTCCGGTGCCGCACGAGCAGGTGCGCCGCCTCTACTCCTGGGCGGACACGGTGGTCGTGACGCTGCGCGACTGGAAGCCCCTCGAGTGGACCGTGCCGTCCAAGCTGTACGAGGTGATGGCGTCCGGCACCTACGCCACCGCGTGCGTCGCGGGCGAGGCGGCGGCACTGGTCCGCCGGTCCGGGGCCGGGTCGGTGATCTCCCCGGGAGACTCCGACGCGCTGGCGGACCTGTGGGCGGGCTGGGCCGCGACGGAGGCCGTGCCCGACGTCGAGCCGCTCGCGGCCCGGTGGGTGGCCGAGAACGCGGACGACGACGTCCTGGCCGCGAAGTACGTCGCGCTGCTGCGGGAGCTCACCGGGGCTGTCCCCACCACGCCGGCCGGGTTCGTCGAAACCTCGTCCGTGGTCTCGACAAGCTCCACCGACGAGGGCGAGGCGACCCGGTGAGCGCACCCCGCATCCGGGAGCTGGCGCGGAACCTGCGGTTCACCGCGTCCTTCGTCGCAGGCGCGCTGACGACCGACCCGGCATGGCTGGCGCTGCAGGCCGCCCGGCGCACGCCCGCCCGGGTGAGCGCCGTCGTCGTGCCGTGGGCGGAGCGGCTGCTGGGCGACGGCACGACGGGGCCGGCAGGCCGGCTGCGCGCCGCGTGGCAGGCCGGCGACGTGGGCGCGCTCCGCGCCGCCGCCCCCACCGCCCGGTCGGCCCGGCGGGTGCGCGAGTCCCTGCTCGGCCAGGTCGCGCTGCTGGAGCCGACCCCGGATTCGTCTCACGATGCGGACGCACCGCGGGCCGCAGCGGGTGAAAAACCGGCTCGATCGGGACCGGGTGAAATCCGCGGCCCGGTGGCGGTCCACCACCACCTGACGAACTCCCTGCCCCACACCCAGAGCGGCTACACCCTCCGCACCCACGCCATCCTCACCGCGCAGCGCACGGCGGGCCTCGCCGTCTCCGCGTCCACGCGGTCGGGCTACCCGCTGACGGTCGGGGCGCTCGGGGCGCGCGGCACCGACGTCGTCGACGGCGTCCCCTACCGGCGGCTGGTGCCGCGGTCGCTGCCCGCCGACCAGCGGCGCCGGTTCGACGACGGCGTCGACCTGCTCGCCCGCGCGCTCGACCGCGCCGCCGGCGGGCGGCGGCCCGACGTCGTGCACGCCACGACGCCATGGACCACCGGCGACGCCGCGCGGGCCGCGGCCGCCCGGTGCGGGCTGCCGTGGGTGTACGAGGTGCGCGGGCTGCCCGAGGAGACCTGGGCGGCGTCCCACCCCACTCCCGAGGCGCGCGAGCGGGCGGCGGCGTCCGAGCGGTACGCGCTGATGCGCGCCAAGGAGACCGAGCTCGCGCTGGCCGCCGACCACGTCGTGACGCTCAGCGGCACGATGCGCGACGAGCTCGTCGGCCGGGGCGTGCCGCGCGAGCGGATCACGGTGGTGCCGAACGCCGTCGACGCCGAGCTGCTCGCGCCCGCCCCGGATCCGGCCGAGGCACGGGCGGCGCTGGGGCTGCGCACGGCACCGTTCGTGATCGGCACGGTGAGCAGCCTCGTCGGGTACGAGGGGCTCGACACGGTGCTCCGGACGACAGCGCTGCTGCGCTCGCGCGGCGTCGACGTCAGCGCGCTGGTCGTGGGCGACGGCGTCGCCCGGCCCGGGCTGCTGCGGCTCGCGGACGAGCTGGGCCTGGGCGCGCACGCGATCCTGCCCGGCCGCGTGCCCCGCGACGTCGCCCGCACCTACCTCGCGGCGCTCGACGTGGTGCTCGTGCCGCGCCGACCGGACCGCGTGACCCGGCTCGTGACGCCGCTCAAGCCCGTCGAGGCGATGGCGCTCGGCCGCCCCGTGGTCGCGAGCGACCTGCCCGCCCTCGCCGAGGTGCTCTCCCCGCTGGACGGCGGGGACCCCGCAGGCGTGCTCGTCCAGGCGGACGACGTCGAGGCCTGGGCCGGCGCCGTCGCGCGCCTGCTCACCGGCGACGCCCACCGCGCCGCGCTCGTCGCCGCTGGCCGCGACGTCGCCCGCGAGCGCACCTGGACCCGGCTCGTCGCGCGCTACAACGACGTCTACGCCCGGGTCGCCCGACCCAAGGAGGCCCCATGACGCGGACGCCTGCCCGAGCCCGACGCCGCACCGCGGCCCTCGCCGCCCTGGCGGGCCTGCTCGCCCCGGCGCTCGCGGCGTGCACGACGACGACGCCGGAGGCCGCCCCGACCGTCACTGCGAGCCGCCCCGCCTCCCCGGCGACCAAGCAGCCGGCACCGACACCGTCGCCGAGCGAGAAGGCCGACCCGCTGCCCGAGGGACCGGTGAACGTGCTGCTGGTCGGCACGGACTCGCGCGACCCGGCCAGCCTCGGCGGCAACGCCGACACGATCATGCTCGCGCACGTGCCCGCCGACCGGTCCGGGCTGTACCTCGTCTCTTTCACACGGGACATGTGGGTGCCGATCCCCGGCCTCGGGGAGGGCAAGATCAACGCGGCGTTCGCGCGCGGCGGCACCGACACCCTTGTGGAGACGGTGTCCGGCGTGCTCGGCGGCGCGGAGGTCGACGCCGTCATGCAGACCAACTTCAACGGATTCATCGCCCTGACCCGCGCGCTCGACGGCATCGAGGTGGACAACGCGCACGCGTCGACCGTGACCGTGCTGTCCACCGGGCGGGTGGTCGAGTTCCCCGAGGGCCGCATCAGCCTGGAGAACACCGACGGCCTCATCTACGTGCGGGAGCGCAAGACGCTGCCGCTGGGCGACCTCGACCGCGCGCAGCGGCAGCGCGCCGCCGTCACCGGCATCCTCGCCGGCCTGGCCGAGCGCGCGGACGAGCCGAAGGCGCTCGCAAAGCTCGTGCCGCTCATGGCAGGGAACGTGAAGCTCACCGGCGACCTGAAGCCCGCCGACCTGGTCGACCTCGTGCCGCTGGCCGCCGAGCTCGGCCGCGACGACGTCGTCGGGCTGATGGTGCCCCTCACGGGGTTCGGCACCCGCGGCGGGGCGTCGGTGAACCTCGTCGACGAGGCGCAGGCCGCCGACCTCGGTGACGCGATCCGCGGCGACGACCTCGACGCGTACGTCGAGCGGTACGGGACCGGCTACGCCCCCTGAGCCCGTCGCGTCAGCGCCCGGTCGCGTCAGCGCCCGGTCGCGTCAGCGGCGGCCGAGGGCGCGGTACTGCCACCCGGCGGCCGTCCACGCCGACCTGCTCAGCGCGTTGCGCCCGTCGAGCACCGTGCGCTGCGCGACGAGGCGGCCGACCCGCTCCGGGTCCAGGTCCCTGTACTGCTGCCACTCGGTGAGCACGAGGACCGCGTCGGCACCGGCCAGCGCGCCCTCGAGGTCACGGTCGTAGCGGAGGCCGGGCTCCTTCTGCCGGGCGTTGTCGATCGCCTGCGGGTCGTGCACGGTGACAAGGGCGCCCAGCTCCGCGAGGCGTGCCGCGACGTCGAGCGCCGGCGAGTCGCGCACGTCGTCGCTGTCGGGCTTGAAGGCCGCCCCGAGCACCGCGACCTCGGCGCCGTCGACCCAGCCGCCGAGGACCTCGGTCGCCAGCTCGACCATGCGGGCCCGGCGCCGGGTGTTGATCGCGTCCACCTCACCGAGGAACGCCACCGCGTCGCCCGCGCCGAGCTCGTCGGCGCGCGCCATGAACGCGCGGATGTCCTTGGGCAGGCACCCGCCCCCGAAGCCCAGCCCCGCGTTGAGGAAGCGACGGCCGATGCGCGCGTCGTGGCCGATGGCGTCGGCGAGCCGCGTGACGTCGCCGCCGGCGACCTCGCACAGCTCGGCCATCGCGTTGATGAACGAGATCTTGGTGGCGAGGAACGAGTTGGCCGCGACCTTGACCAGCTCCGCCGTCGGATAGTCGGTGACGATGCGCGGGACTCCCTCGCGCAGCGGCGTCGCATACACCTCGTCCAGCGCCGCCACCGCCTGCTCGCCCGCCGGACCCTCGGGGACGCCGTAGACCAGCCGGTCGGGGTGCAGCGTGTCCTTGACCGCGAACCCCTCACGCAGGAACTCCGGGTTCCAGGCGAGCACCGCGCCCGGCACCGTGGTGCCCAGGACCCCCGCCAGCCGGGCCGCCGTGCCCACCGGCACAGTGGACTTCCCCACGACGATTTCACCCGGTGCGAGGTGCTCGGCGAGCGCGTCGAGGGCAGCGTCGACGAACCGGAGGTCGGCGGCGTTGCCGTCGGTGCGCTGCGGAGTCCCCACGCAGACGAAGTGCACGCGCGCGCCGGCGACCTGGGACAGGTCGGTGGACACTGTGAGCCGCCCCGTGCCCCCGACCTGCGTCAAGAGCTCATCCAGGCCAGGCTCGAAGAATGGCGCCTTACCTGCTCCGAGAGCGTCCACCCGGGCCTCGTCGACGTCGATGCCCACGACGTCGTGCCCCAGGCTCGCCAGGCTCGCCGCATGGACGGCACCGAGGTAGCCCAGGCCGATCACCGAGATCTTCACGCGTTTGCCGCCCTTCGCCGAGGCGCCGGCACGCGCACCTGCGCGCCGGACCGGTTCGCGGCTCACTCTAGAATGCGGGGCGATGACTGACGAGGCTGAAGCTCGCCCGGGCGCCACGCGCCCTGGCGACCTGTACGCGGAGCTGTTCAGGGGGCAGTCCACCGCGCTGGAGGTCGTCTCGTCGGGCCGCCTCGCCCAGGTGGGCGCTCGTCCGCCGGTGCGGGCCTACCTGGGACAGCTCTGGAAGCGGCGGTACTTCCTGTGGGCAGAGGCCCGCGCCAAGGTCACCAGCGGCACGCGCGAGACGGTCCTCGGGCAGGCCTGGCTGGTCATCAACCCCATGCTCAACGGCCTCGCCTACTTCCTCATCTTCGGAGTGGTGCTGGGAGCACGGGAAGGGATCGAGAACTTCCTCGGCTACCTGATCGTCGGTGTCTTCCTCTTCCAGTTCACGACACAGTGCGTGACCGGGGGGGCGAAGTCGATCGCCAGCGGGCGCAACCTCATCCGCGCGTTCACCTTCCCCAGGGCCTCCCTGCCGATCTCCGTGGTGCTGCGCGGCATCCTCAACCTGGCCCCGACCCTCGGCGCGATGTTCGTCCTGCTCCTCGTGCTGCCTGAGCAGGAGCACTGGACCGCGGCCGCTGCCCTGTTTCCTGCCGTCCTCGCGCTGCAGGTCGTGTTCACCACCGGGCTGGCACTGCTGCTGGCCCGAGCTGCCTCGGCCCTGCCCGACCTCAACCAGCTCATCAGCGTGCTCATGCGGTTCTGGCTCTACGGCTCGGCGGTGTTCTTCTCGATCGACCGCTTCAAGGACTACCCGTGGATCGTCGGCATCATGGAGGCGAACCCGATGTACATGGTGCTCGACGGGGCTCGGGACACCTTGCTCTACGGTGTCGTGCCGGCCGTGTCCACCTGGATCGGGCTGGGCTGCTGGGCCCTCGGGACGCTCGTCGTGGGCTTCTTCGTGTTCTGGCGCGCGGAGGAGTCCTATGGCCGTGCCTGACCTCGCCGATCCCTTCGCGCAGGCCACGGTGGCCGTGCAGGACGTCAGCGTGCGCTACCGCGTCCCGTCCACCGACGCCGCCGAGCGCCGCCGCCGGGCCAACCCGATCGCCCGCGCCGCCCGCACCGTGCTCGGCAACGACCCCAAGGTGATCGTCCGAGCGCTGTCCGGCATCTCGTTCGTCGCGCGGTCCGGCGAGCAGGTCGGGCTCGTGGGCCAGAACGGGTCGGGCAAGAGCACGCTGCTGCGGATCATCGCCGGCCTCGAGAACCCCACCAAGGGCCGGGTGCTCGCCGAGAGCACACCGGTCCTCATCGGCGTCAACGCCGCCCTGGTGCCCGACCTGTCCGGCGAGGAGAACATCCGACTCGGCTGCCTGGCCATGGGACTGACGCCGGCGCAGGCGGAGGCCGCCGTCCCGGAGGTCAAGGAGCTCGCGGGCCTCGGCAAGTCGATCTACCTGCCGATGAAGACCTACTCGTCCGGGATGGGGGCCCGACTGCGCTTCGCCATCGCGACGGCCTCCAACCCGCACATCCTGCTCATCGATGAGGCGCTCGCCACGGGCGACGCTGCCTTCAAGGAGCGCAGCGAGGCGCGCATGCAGGGGCTGCGCAAGAGCGCTGGCACCGTGTTCCTCGTGTCCCACGCCGCACAGACCATCGAGGAGACGTGCACCCGGGCCATCTGGCTCAACCACGGCCGCCTCGTGCTCGACGGCCCCGCGGAGGACGTGGCCGTGCGCTACCGCAAGTGGGCGTGGGCCATCGCCAAGGACAAGCCCGACGTCGCGAAGAGACTCATCGAGGAAGCGTTCGCCGAGCGCGAGCAGACGCAGGTCCGGGTGGAGGAACCCCGCTCGCCACGTCGGTACACTTCCCGTCACGTGAGGCCGCGTGGCGTCTCGACCACGAACCCGAAGGGCAGGTAGCCGATGCGGCCGCGCATCATGACCGTGTACGGCACGCGCCCCGAGGCCATCAAGGTCGCCCCGGTGATCAAGGCGCTGGAGGCCAGCGACGTCGTCGACCCGGTGACCGTCGTGACGGGCCAGCACCGCGAGATGCTCGATCAGGTCAACGAGCTCTTCGGCATCACCCCGGATCACGACCTCGACATCTTCGAGCACGGGGCCCCGCTGTCGCTGATCGTCGCCCGTGTCCTCGAGCGCCTCGACCCGGTGCTCGCGGCTGAACGGCCGGCGGCGGTGATCGTCCAGGGCGACACCTCGACGTCGACCGCGGCGGCCGTCGCCGCCTTCCACCGGCGGATCCCGGTCGTGCACCTGGAGGCGGGGCTCCGCTCGGGGGACGTCAACTCGCCGTTCCCCGAGGAGGCGAACCGCCGGCTCACCTCGCAGCTCGCCTCGCTCCACCTCGCGCCGACGGAGACCAGCCGCGCCAACCTGGTGCGCGAGGCCCTCGACGGGGCCCCGATCGTGGTCACCGGCAACACCGTCATCGACGCCCTGCTGACTGCCGTCGACAAGAAGCCCCCGTTCTCCGACCCGGCGCTCGAGCACCTCGCCGACTCCGGCCGCCGCGTGCTGCTCGTCACCACGCACCGGCGCGAGAGCTGGGGCGACGCGATGGACGGCATCGGGCGGGCGCTCGGACGGCTGGCCGAGCGCTTCCCCGACACCCAGGTCGTGCTGCCCGTGCACCGCAACCCCGTCGTGCGCGAGGCGCTCCTCCCCCATCTCCATGCCCACCCGAACGTCACCGTGACCGAGCCCCTGGGCTACGGCGAGTTCACCCGGCTCCTGGCGCTCGCCTCCGTCGTCCTCACCGACTCGGGGGGCATCCAGGAGGAGGCGCCGAGCCTCGGCAAGCCCGTGCTCGTGCTGCGCGAGAACACCGAGCGCCCCGAGGCCGTGTCGGCCGGGACCGTCCGGCTGATCGGGACGGACGAGGACCGGATCGTCGACGAGGTCACGACCCTGCTCACCGACCCAGCCGCGCACGAGGCGATGGCTCGTGCGACGAACCCCTACGGCGACGGCCAGGGCGCGCGGCGCTCGGTCGCCGCCATCACCCACCTGCTCGATCTCGGCCCGCGACCGGCGGACTGGGGAACTGAAGGAAACCGATGAGCAAGACCCGCGTCTTCATCTACGGCTCGTGCGTGTCGCGCGACACGTTCGAGCACCTCGACCCGGCCCGGTTCGTCCTGGACCAGTACGTGGCCCGGCAGTCCGCGCTCAGCGCGTACACCCGCCCCGTCACGCTGATCGACCCCCCCACCCTGGAGTCGCCGTTCCAGCAGCGCATGGTGGCGGGCGACTTCGCGTCCAGCCTGCAGGTGCTGATCCCCGAGGCGGCGGCGCGGACGGACCTGGTGCTCGTCGACCTCACCGACGAGCGGCTCGGCGCCTACGTGCTGCCCGACGGGTCGGTCGTCACCCGGTCCACCGAGCTCATCCAGTCGGGCGCGGAGCAGCAGCTGCCCGCCGGGTCGCAGCATCTCGCCTTCGGCAGCGACCAGCACTTCCAGTACTGGTCCCAGGGCATCGCCGCCGTGGGCGAGCTCATCCGGCACCACATGCCCCAGGCCGCGGTGGCCCTGCTCGACATCCCCTGGGCAGAGCGCTCCGAGACCGGCGCCTCGACACCCGACAGCTTCGGTGTCTCGGCCGCCGAGGCGAACCCCGTGCTGCGGGCCTATGTCCAGGTGGCCGCGCAGGCCCTGGGCGCCCAGGTCGTCTCGCTTCAGCCCGACGAGGTCGCATCGAGCCCGAACCACCCCTGGGGCGAGGCTCCGTTCCACTACGCCGAGGACGTCTACCTCCGCGTCGTCAAGATGCTCACCGGGACCGCGGGCCGCGCCGTCTGGCGTGCCGACGACGGCCCCGGCGCCGGCACGTCGACGGCGTCGGGCGCGCGACGCAGCCCGACGCGGACGTCCACGCGGGCCTCGCACGCCGCCCGTGGCGGGTCCGACGCCGGCACGAGCCCTAGGAAGCTCGAGGGCGGGCCCAACTTCCTCCTGCTGGGGGCGCAACGCGCCGGGACGGCCTGGCTCGAGCAGCACCTGAGCGCCCACCCCGACGTCTTCATGGCCCCGATCTCCCAGGGCCCGATCCTGTCCGGCCGCAAGCGCATCGAGAACCCGAAGTCCCGCGCGGCCTACCTCAAGGTCTTCGCCGACGCCGGCCAGCAGCGATGGCGCGGACAGCGGTCCTTCCTCTACTTCTGGACGAGCGAGGGCGACCGGTTCGACCCGCGCCGCGAGGACAGCGCCGCGATCGTCCGCGACTACCTGCCGGACGACGCGCCCCTCCTCGTCTCGCTGCGCGACCCCGTCTCCCGCGCGATCTCGGCCTACTGGCACGCCGTCGTCCTGGGCAAGGTCGCGGCCGGCACGTCGATCTTCGAGGCCGCGGGGACCCGCGGCATCCTCGGCATCGGGGCCTACGAGCGGCACTACCGGCACTGGGCGAGCATGGTCGGGGCAGACCGCCTCAAGGTGCTCCTCCACGACGACCTCGTGGCCGATCCTCGCGGGTTCCTCACGCAGGCGCTCGGCGCGATCGGGGCGCCGGCTCCCGAGCACAGCGCGAGCGACAAGGCCCTTGCCGCGCCGGTCAACCGCAACGCCACCGCCGCGATCATGCGCGCGGCGAGCCCGCTGTCGGCGGCCGAGCTCCGGGTGCTGGTGGAGCTCTACCGCGCCGACGTCGACTTCGTGCAGGAGCTCACCGGCCGCGACCTGTCCCACTGGACGGACGTCGACCGGATCGCGCAGGCCGCCGCCGACCCGCGGCGCTGAGCCGATCGCCCGATCCGGCGAGCCCGGGCGTCTCGCGGCGGGGGCTCGAAAGCCGACGCGGTCAGCGGCCGATGCAGAACCGGTTCTTCGAGGTCAGGGCGTCGAGCCGCTCGCACCAGGCCGCCCGCTCGGCGGAGGTCGCGGCCCGGTCGAGCTCCTTCTCGAGCGCGTCCACGTCGAGGGTGTCGGCGTCCGAGGCGAAGAGGAACTCGTCCCCGGGGTGCGACGCGCCCCTGTCGGTCTGGTCCTGTGTCCACGCGTGCACCGACGGCCGGGTCCAGAAGACGTCGGTGCCGATCACCCGGGCCGGGACGCCGCCGGCCGACGTGTTGGAGGGGATCTCCTTCGTGACCACCGCCCGGGCGCCGAGGATGCTGCCCGAGCCGACGCGGGCGCCCTTGAGGAACAGGGTGTCCTCCCCCAGCCAGACGTGGTCACCCACCCACACCGACCGGCTCGGGTTGACGCGCCGGTGATCGTGCGCGGAGTAGACGAGGTGCGGGTCGGCGGTACGGAACGCGACCCGGGAGGAGAACATCGCGTCGGAACCCACGATGACGTGGCGCCGTTCGGACGGGATGAAACGGGCGGCCGAGGTGAACGAGCTGCCGGGGCCGAGGTACAGCACGGACTCGTGAAACAGCGTCGCGACCACTTCCGTGTAGCGCGCCGAGCGCCGGAGATGGATCACGGAGTCGTTCCCCAGGAACCGCAGCCTCGTGTTCCGCAGCTTGGCGCCGTCCTCGACGTGCAGCACGTTGCCGGTGCCGACGAACTCGATCGACGACGACACGAGCTCACCACCCGCGCCCGGGTTCAGGTGGACCACGTTGTCCCGGATGCCATCGACGTCGCCGTAGCTCCTGATGACCTGCGAGGGCGCCGCCATCTCAGCCTGCCTCGGTGCGCACGTCGTCGGCGACGAGCTCGACGTCGTCCCAGGCGATGTCCTGCAGCGCCCGCGCGGCCTCGGCTGGCCCACCCTCGACCACGACGCGGAGCCGGGAGACGCCCCCGGCGACCACCAGCCGGAGGACGATCAGGTGCACGAGAGCCCCGTCACCCCTCGGAGCGACGCGGGCGACGAACCGGGCCCGGTCGCTGCTCGCGACGAGCGGCTCACCGCCGTCCTCGCCCATGGTGCTCACGACGTGCACCTCGAGCGTGTCGCCGTCCGGCGCGGCCGGCGCGCTGCGGTACCGGAACCGCCCCAGCCGCGTGTCGTCCACGACGGCGTACTCCTGGACGCCGTCGGTCTCGAGCTGCAGCGGCGCGGTGGTCAGCTCGAGGTCGGCGGGTGCGCCGTCGGCCGCGATCTTCTCCGGCAGCGGACCGCTGTACCGGTCCCCGGAGGCGTCCAGCACGGTGACCCGGTCGATGTCGACCAGCCGGTCGTACGCCGGGTAGAGGCGCTGCGAGGTGTCCATGTACCTGACGAACGGGTAGTCGTGACTCGACAGGATCTGCAGGAAGCGAGTGCGGCCGAGGGTGCCCTCGACGAAGGTGTTCGCCCTGGACGGCAGGTCCTTGCTCGAGTCGTCGAGCCGTAGCTGCAGCCGCACGGAGTCCCCCTCGACGAAGGTCCGGAGGCCGTCGCAGCCCAGGGCGTGCTCGGAGCGCGGCGCGATGAACCGCCGCATCACCCCGAGCATCGCGGGCAGCGCGTTCTTGGCCACCGCGCCGTGGACGCCGCCGACCCGGTACTTGGTGAGGTTCTCCACGTCGTGCACGAGCTCGATCAGCGAGTGATTGCTCAGCTCGTCGTCGTTCGTGTAGAAGTAGTCGATCTTCCGCCCCTCGGCGAAGTACCGCCGCAGCAGCTCCTGCGGCTGATCCAGTTCCCGGAGCTGCGGCATCCGGAACAGGCTGTCCTTGAAGAACGGCTTGTTGAAGTAGTACGGCAGGTTCATCTGGGGGACGGCGAGGAGCAGGTGCGCCTGCGGGAACTCCTTCGCGTAGGTGATCGCGATGCTGCCTCCCTTGGAGGCGCCGAAGAACATCACGTCGTCCTGCGCGATCCCGTGCCGCCTCACGAGGTCGTCGATCACCCGGTGGACCCGGTCGTACAGCGGCCTGCCCCCGTTGTCGACGAGCATGTACGAGCCGGACACCAGGTAGCGGTCCTGGAAGCAGACCATCAGGGTGTCCTGCAGGTCGTCCTCGTCGAGGTCCTTGAGGTACGAGACCGCGTACGAGATCCGCGACGTCGACGGCCCGAAGCCGGGGAACGTGACGAGCAGCCTGGACGGGTTCGTGGTGTTGCCGCGCACGGAGTAGAAGACGTCGCCGTGCTGCTCGACCCCGTAGCGCTCGTCGTACTCGATCTGCTGCGGCGTCGTGAACGCCCCGTGCCCGATCTTCAGCGAGAAGGGGGCGTCGATGTCCAGGCTGAACCGGCCCGGGTCCTTCGACGTGACGACGATGTTCCGGTACTCGAGCGCCGATCCCCGTGCGGGCGGCTCGATCTCGTTGCCGTAGACGACGGTCGAGCCCTGCAGCAGGCGGAACGACCGGCCCCGATGCTTTTCCCAGTCGTCGATCGTCAGCTTCGCGTAGTACTTCCCGGCGGGGAGCTGCTCCGACATCAGCCGCCGCGCCGCGCCGTCCAGCCCCTTCGACTCCACGACCCGCCGCACCGGCGCCCCTGCCGGGGCGGACATGACCGTGCGGACCGCGGCCCGCACGGGGGCGGAGTAGGCCATGGAGCGGGCACCCGAACGCAGCGCCGTCGCGCGGCGGACCACCTTCTTCATCACAGGCTCAGCATCCTTTCCACGACGGTCGCGTTGATCCGCGACGGGTCCACGCCCTCGAAGAACCGCTCCTTGCGCCGCGCCATCTCGTCGTCGGGGACGGCGTACCGGCCGCCCACGACGTGGTCGACGACGTCGGCGTGGTCGTAGAAGACCGGCCCGAGCCCTTCCGTCGAGTAGTCGAGCCGGCTCTCGTAGGGCTGCTCGCGGAAGAAGCCCTCGGCGTCCCACTGGTAGTAGGCGATGGGCGTGCCGATGAACGCAGCGTCGATCACGGCGGAGCTGTAGTCGGTGAAGACCATCTCGGCCGAGGCGATCGCGTCCCGGTAGCTCACGTCGGTGGGCCGGATCCGGTCCGAGAAGTGGAAGGTGGACGACCGCTTCTCGACGTTCGGGTGCAGCTTCACGTGCAGGTACCGGTCGGTCCGCTCCAGGTGGTCGAGCAGCACGCGGTCGGTGAAGAGCGCGTCGATCGACCGGTAGTAGTCCGACTGCTTGAAGCTCTCGGTCGACAGCTGGTGCAGGTTGAACCGCCACGTCGGCATGAACAGCAGGTACCGGTGCTCCGACGGGACCCGCGCGAGCGACTCGAGCCGCGGCAGCCCCGAGTTGAGGGTCTCCACCGGCGCGACCGTGCGCAGGTACGACGCCTCCATCTCCCCGGTGGCGACGAAGACGTCGAAGTGCTTGGAGATGACCCAGTCGGTCATGTCGTTGAGCTGGACCCCGTGCTGCAGGTAGACGAAGCGCGAGTTGGCCAGCGTCTTTCCGCGGTATTGCAGGTTGTAGATCTGCGAGGAGACGACGAGGTCGGAGACCAGGAACAGCTCGTAGAACTCGGGCGTGAAGATCGGGACGAGCCGGAATCCCTTGCGCTCGAGCCGGTCCCAGTCGGGAGACTTGCGCGCCAGGGCGAAGTAGGCCTTCGTGTACTCGGGGTGGTGCGCCGTGAAGTACTCGTACAGGTGCTCGGCGTTGTCGTCGGCCTGGCCGGGCCGGTCGAAGAAGAGGATCGTCGAGGACAGGCCCACCGGGCGGCTGTAGAAGTCGTACACCGCCGGGTCGTCGTGCCCGGGTCGGTCGTCGCCCGGGCGGTAGGACTTGCCGATCGAGACCGTCTCGTCGCCCAGACGCACCCGGTACAGCGGCACCTCGGCCTGCGGCGCGCCGTCCAGGGCGAACTCCAGGTAGGCGTCCCTGCCGGTCAGGCGCTTGTAGAGGTACCGCGTCGTCGACGGATCGTCGATCCACCGGATCCACGAGGACTCCAGCGGCTCACGCACCGCAGCTCCGACGAGCCCGATGAGGTCGAGCTCCCGGATCAGGTCGCGCAGGTGGTCGAGGCCGACCCCGCACTCGCCACGGGAGCGCAGCCCCCGCAGGAAGAGCACGAGGTACCGGAGGACGTACAGCCGCAGCTCCCGCGACGCGGTGGGGATCAGCGGCACGAGACGCGCGGTGCCTGGGCCGGCCCCGACCCCGATGACGGCCTTCGTGTCCGAGGCGTACGAGTACCCGACCGCGAGCGGCGTCACCTTGGCGATCGACCAGTAGAGCCGGTAAGCGAGGTAGAGCGCGGACCGCTCGACGTCGCCCGCGGCCTCGACGAGGTCCGCCAGGCGCCGGGTGTGGAACGCCACCCCGTAGACGTCGGTGTCGCGCGCGTAGTGATACCGGTCGTCGAGCCTGGTGGCGCCGACGTCCCTCGGGACCGGGCCCGTGTAGACCGTCGGCTCAGCCAAGTACACCGTCCGCTTGCGCAGGTAGTCGAGCAGCGTCGGCAGGAAGGCGGCGGGGATCTGGTGCGACTCGCGAACGAAGACGACGTAGGTGCTGCCGAGACGCGCGCAGAGCTCGGCGACCCGCGCCGTCGTGAGCGGGCCGTCGACCAGCGCGACGTCGAACAGCGTCTCGTAGCGCAGCCGCGCCCCGACGATCCGGCGGTAGGTCTCCGACTCGCGGTCGACGGGACCGTCGGACTCGATGACGACGGTGAGCAGGACAGGTCGTGTGTCGGTCATCCGGGTCCTTGACGAGTCGTGCGGTGACGGGGAGCGCGAGCCGGTCATGGGGCCGCCGTTCCGCTGGGCCCCGTGAACGCGAGCACCTTCTTGCCGGCGAGCGCCCACGCACCGTTCTGGTCGCGGTGCTCGCGGAACGCGCCGTGCGCGACGAGGTGCGCCAGCACGTCCCCGCGACGCACCGCGTCGTCGATGGCGACCAGCTCGACGTTCCGCCGGTTGGCGAGCTCTGGCGGCAGCGCGTCGATGTGCGGCTCGGTGACGAGGACCCGCGCTTCCGGAAGGCGGTCGGCGACCGTAGCGGCGATGGTGCGCGCGGGCGACTCCCGCAGGTCGTCGATGTTCGGCTTGAACGCCAGCCCGAACAGGGCGACCGTCGCGGCGCCCACCTCCCGCGCCGCGGTCACGATCTCGTCGACGACCCACTGCGGCTTGGCGTCGTTCACCTCGCGCGCGGTGCGGATGAGCCGTGCCTGCTCGGGGGCGGCGTCGACGATGAACCACGGGTCCACCGCGATGCAGTGGCCGCCGACCCCCGGGCCCGGCTGCAGGATGTTCACCCTCGGGTGGTGGTTCGCCAGCCGGATGAGCTCCCAGACGTCGACGTCGAGCCGGTCGGCGACGAGGGAGAGCTCGTTGGCGAACGCGATGTTGACGTCGCGGAACGAGTTCTCGACCAGCTTGACCGTCTCGGCCGTCACGGCGTCGGTGAGCAGGATCTCGCCCTGGCAGAACACGGCGTAGAGGCCCTTGGCGATCTCCGCAGCCTGGGGCGTGAGGCCACCGACGATGCGGTCGTTCGTGACGAGCTCGATCATGACGCGGCCCGGCAGCACCCGCTCCGGGCAGTGCGCCACGTGGATCTGCGGGCGACCGTCGGCGCCGTCGAGGCTGAGGTCGGGGCGCGCCTCGAGGATCCAGTCCGCCATCCGCTGCGTCGCTCCGGGCGGGGAGGTCGACTCCAGGATGACCAGCTCGCCGCCCCGCAGGACCGGCGCGAGAGAGCGGGCCGCCGCCTCGATGTAGGAGAGGTCGGGCACGTGGTCACCGGCGAACGGCGTCGGCACGGCGACGATGAACGCGTCCGCGGGCTCGGGGACGTCCGTGGCGCGTAGGGTGCCGTGCTGCACCGCCCCGGCCACATAGGTCGCCAGGTCGGGCTCGACGAACGGCACGTCGCCGCGGTTGATCGCCTCGACCGTGGCCGGGTTGACGTCCACCCCGATCACCTTGACGTCCTGGGACGCCAGGATGGCGGCGGTCGGGAGTCCGATGTAACCCAGCCCGACCACACCGACAGTGCTCAGCTCCATGCCGTGCGATCCTCCGATCAGATGATGACGTGCCGGTCGGCGCGCCCGTAGAACCTGACGTCCCCGCTGGCGAGCACACCCGCCTCGGAGATCTGCCAGGTGTGCCCCGTCGCTCCCGCACCGCCGCGCACCTGCACGAAGTTGAAGCGGTCGGCGGAGTACACCTGTGCCCCGGCATCGACCACCCCGCGCAGGAACGCGGTGTCCTCGCCTGTCGACGTCTCGCCGAACCGCACCGCCGCGGCCGTGTCCCGGCGCGCGACGATCGTCGGGCCCATCACGAAGTCCGTGAACCGGTGCTCCCGCTCCGCGAAGCGCAGCACGGTCGCGTCGTGGGCTTCCAGGTACATGTAGTGCGCCTGCTTGCCCACCACCTGTGCGCCGCTGTACGCCAAGGCGTACAGCTGGTCCGAGAGGTACTGGGGCCCGTACAGGTCGTCGTCGTCGAGCTTCGCGACGACGTCGCCGTCCGCCGCGTCCACCAGCCGGTTGAGGCACCCGCCCAGCGGCACGTCGGTGCCTGCGTGGAGCAGCACGAGGTCCTCGACGCCCGCCTCCGTGGCGCGCATCCGCAGATCGGCCTCGTCGTCGACGCCGAAGCCGTGCGTGAGCAGCGCGAGCTGCACCTGCACCCCGGCCTGCGAGCCGAGCGTGCGCAGCACGTCGTCGAGCCGGTGCGGACGGTTGGTCGAGACGATCGCGGTGACGCTCGGCCGCGACAGCGCCGCCGTCGGCGCGAGGCCGACGTCGTGCAGCACCAGCTGCGCCCGCGCGCCGTAGGTGTGCTCGCGCCAGATGCGCCGCTGCCCGAGGTGGACGGCGCGGTCGCGTAGCTCGGGCGAGCGCACGAGGGCGCGCACCGTGTCGGCGGCCTCGGCGCGGGTGGTGACGGCGAAGACCTCGTCGCCGCCGAAGAACTCGCCGGTCGCGGCGCTGGGCGCCGTCACGACCGGCGTGCCGCACGCCGTGATCTCGAAGATCCGCCGCGCGCACATGCTCGGCGAGTCGACCACCGAGTTCACGTTGAGGAACGCCTTGTAGTCGCGGTAGGCGGTGAGCATCTGCGCGTAGTCGAGCGACCCGGCCACGCGCGACGCGAACGGCTCGGGGAACTCGTACCGGTCCCCCTGCCCGCGGAACCGGGAGAAGATCTCCAGCCCCGTCTCCATGCGTGGCGACACGTCCAGCGCCCCGCCGAGCAGCATCTCGGCCTGCTCGCGCCGCTCCGGGTACTTGTGCGCGAACCACGTGCCCGCGAACGCGACGTCACGCCCCGGGCCCTCACCGTGCGTGCGCACCGGGTTGTGGACCGCCGGCTGCGCGGCGAACGGCAGCACCCCCACACCGTCGTGACCGAGCCGTTCCCGATAGGCCTCCACGCGCCCCACGTCGGTCGTGTAGACGCGGTCGAACAGGGCCGCCGTGGCGACGAAGTCCTCGAAGTGGACCGGGTCCTCCTTGTTCCAGAAGACCGTGGGGATGCCGCGCTCGCGGCACGCGGCCAGCAGCTCGACCAGCGCCGGGCGCGGTGCCGACGGGCCCGTGAAGTGGTACTGCCACGCGCCGCCGTTGCCGTTCCAGGCCGACTCCACGAAGACCAGGTCCAGACCGTCGAGCTGCTCGCGCCACGACGACGGCTCGAGCAGCACCTGCTCCCACTCGTAGCCGAACGCCAGCCGGGAGAAGTCGTCGAGTATCACGCCGGCGCGGATCGTGCGGGCGGGCGCACGGTCGGGGAAGGGCCACGGGTCGTAGACCACGCGGTCGTGCTCGATCCTCGCGCGCCGAGCCGGGTGGGCGCCGACCATCCGCTCTCGCCGGAGAAACGTCCGAAACTGGGACAAACCGCCCTGTCGCAGATGCCACAGCGCCCTTCGTGCGGTCACGACGGGCCAACGCCGTGTCCCAGGAACCAGCATGGAGCGTGTGTCAATCCTCGGTCGGACGGAGGTGCGGGCAGGACGCGCTCGACCGAGGCCCGCACGTCTGGTGGCCGGTCCTCGTCGATACCGGCCGCGGGCAATCGTACCGGCGGCGTTCACCCGGCCGACACCGGATGTTCAGCATGAGGACGGGTCGGTCGGATTTCACCCGCGGTCGCGCGGGACGCCGCAGCCACCGCGGAGTGACGACGCGATCCGGCGGGACGGCGAGGCAGTTCGCGGGATCGTCGGCATGATGGAGGAGGCGTCGAGACGAGCCTGAGCCTGAACCCCGGCCCCACCATCCGGACATCGCGCACGCAAGGAGCCGAATGCAACCGCCCTTCTTCGTGATCGGTGCACCCCGATCCGGCACCTCCTACCTGGTGCAGGTCCTCGACCGGCACCCGGAGATCCTGCTGACGAACGAGACGCGCGTGATGACCTTCATGCACCGCGCCCTCACGCGCCACAGCAAGGACCGGATGGCGCTCATGGCCGAGCGCCAGCTCTTCCTGGAGACGTTCCGCAGCCACGTACCCGGCATCGTGCGGGACTTCTACCGCCGCCTGGGCGCCACGGACGAGATGCGCTGGGGCGACAAGTTCCCGCACTACGCCGACGCCAAGACCGACCCCGGGCTGCTCGACGACGTCGCCAGGCTGTTCCCGCGGTGCCAGTTCGTGCACATCACCCGCGACGGCCGGGACGTCGTCACGTCGCTCGTCGACAAGGGGTGGGTGGACCTCGAGGAGGCGTGCGACGTCTGGACGAGGCACGTCGAGGCCTCCCGGGCGATCGGGCGCAAGGTCGGACCGCGCCGGTACCACGAGCTGCGCTACGAGGACCTCGTGGCGGACGGCGTGGCTGCCACGCACCGCCTGCTCGAGTTCCTGGGCCTCGACCCGGCGCCCGAGGTCGACGACTTCCTGCGCGAGCAGGACGAGGAGCGCACCCCGTTCAGCGGGGCGACGACGCCGCCCGGCGCCATCGGGCGCCCCGGGTGGGCTGAGCGGCTCAGCCCCGACCAGCTCACGACGGTCGAGACCCACCTCGCCCCGGCGCTGGCCGCTCTGGGCTACGACTCCCCCTCGACCGTCTGAGCGTCGCGTCCGCGACGACAGACCGGGAGCCCGCCTCGATGGCCGACCACCCCACCCGCGACCCGGACGACCGACCGCCCGGTGCGCCGGCACCGCCCGGTGCACCGCCCGCCGGGTCGCAGGCACCACGACGGGGGTTCCCCGGCGGCCGTCTGTCCCGGCGCGCGGTCCTGGTCGCGGGGGCGGCGTCGGCCGGAGCGGTCGGCTACGCGATCGTCCGCGGCGCGACGTCCGACGACGGCGGCGCCCCGACCGTGCGGCCGTCCGCCTCCGCGGACGGCCTGGCCACCCCCGCGGGGATCGACCGGAGCACGGTCGCCGGGCGCGAGCAGCCGCTCGCCGCCTACGGGCTGACGATCGCCCGGCTCGCGAACGGTGTCGGTCTCGAGGCAGGCCGCCGGGGGCTGTTCGGGACGAGCTGGTGGCGCGACGACGTCTCCGGCTTCAACGCGCGCGTCTGCGAGCAGGTGCTCAGCCTGGCCTGGTTCTACGCGAACGACCGGCCGTGGCACCCGTACGCCGGGGACCCCGCGCTCCTCGAGGCGACGGACGCCCTGCTGGACCACTATCTCGGCCTGCAGCACGACGACGGCTCCTGGCCCGAGCTGGCGCCCGACGACCACAGCACCGCCGCGACGGCGTTCGCCCTCGGCTACCTCAGCCGCACCCTCGCGCACCTCGGGCGCGCCGGGGCGTTGCCCCGGCAGCAGCGACGGATCCGCGAGGCTCTGGCACGCGGCTCGCGATGGTTCCTGACCCCGGCCCTCAACCCCGACTGGTCCGACGTCCCGCTGGAGTACACGAACCAGCTGATCGTGGGCCTCGCGGGCAGCGCCCTGGCGTTCGACCAGCACCGCGACCCCGCGGTGGCGTCCCTCCTCGCGGCGCGGGTCCGCGATGCCGCGGGACGGGTGCAGAGCCCGGCCGGGTTCCTCTACGAGGCCGGGGGGATGGACATCGGGTACAACCTCGCCGTCGCCCTCCCCCGCATCGCCGAGCTGCACCGCGCGCTCGGCGCGGCACCGTTCGCCGCCGTCGTCGACGGCCTCGCCGGCTGGTGGGGGCTCGCCCTGCTCCCGGAGCCGGACGGGTCCGGCTTCGTCACCTTCGTCGCGGCGTCCACCCGGACGCAGACCCGGTACCTCGACGCGATCGCCGACGACGAGGACGCCACGGCTCCGGCGTCGTCGCTCGTCGCCGGGTCCCCGGGTCTGGCGGCCTTCCTCACCGCGCTGGAGGACCGCGCGGACGAGCGACGCCGGTGGGCGGGGGCGACGGAGCCCCTGGAGCCCGACGTCCCCAACCCGCGCGTCATCGCGAACCTGGCGCTCCCCCAGGTGCTCCCCGCGCGCGCGGAGCGCCAGGCCGCCGTCGACCGGCTCCCCCCGGTCGCCCGGGCCCGGTTCGTCGAGGTCCGCACGTCCGGGCGCGACCAGGTCTACCTGTTCGTGCGCCGCCCGCGGTACTACCTGCAGGCCTGCTTCGGCCCGCGGGCGAGCACCCGGGTGCGCGCGGGCCTCGGGACGCTCTGGACACCGGGCGCCGGCACCTTCGTCCACGCGTCGGCCGGCGACGACGTCGACTGCGCCTGGGGCGCCGTCGGGCCGGGCCGGGAGGACTCCGAGGCGACGTCCGGGCTGCGCGCGTCCGTCGTGCCGAACGGTGCGGGCGGCGCTCAGGACCTCGCCGCCACGCCCACCCCGGAGCTCGACCCGGGACCCGCGCCGGCGCACCTGTCGTGGGCGGACCCCGACGGCAGGTTCCGCGTCGACGTGCGCCTCACGGACACCGAGCTCCGGCGGTCCGTGACGGCCCCGGACGGCTCCGTCGAGCAGGTGCCGCTCCTCCTGACCGACACGGACCGGGTGAGCTGGGCCGACGGGACCGCCGTCGTCCACGGCGAGGCCTCGTCCAGCACGTCGACCGGTCTCACCGTGGTCCGCGGGGCCACCACCTTCGAGGTCCGGTGGAGCAGCGCCGGCGAGGCCCGGACCGTCCCCGTCGACGTGACCTACTTCCGCGACGGACGCCGGCGCATCCACCTGCTCCAGCTGCCCCTGGCGGGCACCACCGCCGTCAGGTACACGGTCACCTAGGTCCCGGCGCTCCGTCGCAGGTCCGCCCGGACCACCGGCGCGCTCGGCTCGACCGGGTCGATCACCTTGTCCGTGAAGGCCCAGCTCCCGTAGTCCGGGACGCCGGTCTCGGCGGGGAACCTGCGCGAGACGTAGTCGAGCAGGGCCTCGGTCCGGGCCTTGTGGTGGCGCTCGTAGATGCCCCGCATCCGGTCGGCCGGCATCGAGAACGACCAGGCGCCGGACGCCGCCACCACACGACGGGCCTCGGCATCGGAGACGTCGCGCACGACCGTGGTGGGTCGGCGCCCGTTGACGATGACGAGCGTCCTTCGAGGGACCTCGATCCCGTCCACCGGCTCTCCGTGCTCTCCCCCGTAGAGGATGACGGGCGCGCCCGCGGACTCGTGCACCCGCGGGGCGTCGCCGGGACGGAACGCGCCGTCGTCGCGGACTCCCAGCCAGCCGCAGAGGTCGCGGTAGAAGGTGCCGAAGTCGCGCCCGTCCCGCTCCAGGAAGAAGAGCTTCACGCGCTCGGGCCCGACGGTCTCGGTGAGCGCGACGAGCCGGGCGTGCAGGTCTGCGGTGAGGTGCGGTTCTGTCTCCAGCGCCTCCTCGAACGTCCGGGTATAGGGCCGCTCGACGGCCTCCCGCCCGTCCCCCGGCCGGAACCGCCCGGCGCCGAAGCGCGCGAAGTGCGACGCGACGTTGTGCACGTAGTGCGAGTACGCACGCTCGGTCGGATGGCGGAGGTTGAGGACGAACCTCGCGTCCGGCACCCGCTCGACGATGCGGGCCACCACCCCGGCCATCACCTCCGGGCTGGACGCCGTCAGGTACTGCGGGCTCGCCTCGAAGAGCACCTCGGTCTGCTCCGGGACGTCGCCGAACTCCGCGACCCACCCGCCCAGGTCGGCCCGCGGCCCGAGGAAGTGCTTGAGCTCCTTCCTGCGGGGGACGGCGAACGTGGACGTGCGTCCGAGGCACGCGTGCAGCAGCGTCGTCCCGCTCTTGGCGAACCCGGGGCTGATGAGGTACTTCATCGGTCCGCACCTCCGGGCCACGGCTCGAGGGCCGCGACGACCCGGGACACCCGGGCGGCGAAGCCCGGGTCCAGCTCGGTGACCGGGCCACGACCCTCCGTGGCGCCGGCGGCGAACCGCTCGAGGATCGGTTCGGCGCTGGAGAGGAAGTCGACCTCGGACACGCGTGTCCCCGAGGCGTCCTCGAGCCACACCCGCCGCTCGGGCTCGGCGTCGTACCGCGCACGGAGGCTGCCGACCGACGACTCCGGCACCGCCCACTCGCGGATCGCCGCCAGGTGGCTGCCCATGTTCCAGAGGGCCGGGATGCCCAGCCGGTCAGGGGCCGCGACCGAGAAGACGCCGTGGAAGGTCAGCCCCGCGCCACCGCCCTGGGACTCGCGCCACGCCTGCACCCCGCTGAGCAGGACGTACTCGAAGCAGACGAGCACCCGCGGGGCGACGCCGTGGTGACCGGCCGCGACGGCGCCGAGGTCCGCGGGGTCGTAGGGCCACGGCTTCTCGCCGATGACGTGGATGCCGCGGCGCGCCGCGGCCTCGACCTGGAGCGGCACGTGGCGGCCCGGGGGCACGCACAGCCACGCGTGCGTGCACCGCGCCTCGCCCAGCGCGGCGGACATCCGCGCGACGTACTCCGGGTCGCTCTCGCCGTCCCGCTGCCGCACCGCGCCGAGCGGCACGACGTCGAACGCGGCGCGCTCCAGCATGGACCGAACCTTGGTCCCCCACCGGCCCCGGCCGAGCACGGCGATCCGGGCGCCGTCAGCCCCGGGCATCGATCAGGTCCGCGACCGTCCGCGCCGCCTTGACGGCCGAGACGACCTTGCCCGAGAAGATGTGGAGCTCCCGCGGGTTTCCTTCGCGCACGTGCAGGACGCGCCGGTCGTCTGCCGGGCTGTCCTCCACGACCCTAAGGGCGAACCGCGAACCCAGGTACCTGGCCCGGGCCGCCTCCGGGACGGCCCGAGCGGCCGCGCTCCGCATCTCCGCGAACCTGGTCAGCGGGGTCTCGGCGAACTCGTCCGCCTCGACGAGCTCCTGGAGCGCGGGCGGCACGACCTCCCACGGGTCGGTCGACGTCCAGTGGTTGGTGTGCAGCGCCGACCCGAAGAGCGAGCGGCCGGAGGTGCCGAACGGGTCGAAGGCCGTGAACGGACCGTCCACCACGACTAGCGCGATCCCCCGCAGGTGCGGGGGAAGCTCGATCAGCACCTTCTCGGCGACCTGGTACCGGGCGATCGCGAACACGGTCCTGCTCTCGCCCAGCCCGTAGGTCGCGAAGACGACGAAGTCGTAGTCGTCGCGCATCGGGGACACGTAGGACTCGCGGCGCACGCTCACCCCGGAACGCGCGAGGCGGTCCGCGACCACCTCCCGCAGGACGTCGGGGTCGTAGACCTCCTCGGCCACCTCGTAGCAGCGGTCGATGAAGTCGAAGTCCATCCAGTTCGGGCGGCGGCGGGTGAGGGGGAGGTCGTACTTGTCCATCACGCGCTCGAACTCGTCGGGGCTCGTGAGCGACCCCTCGTGCGGGATCGCGTAGTAGTTCGTCGACGAGCGGACGATCGCCTCGTCGAAGGCCTCGCTGAACTCGGCCCGGGCGTCGAGGATCTCCTCGATCGTCTCGGGGCTGCGCGGGTAGTGGTAGCCGGCATGCACGCGGTACTGGTTCGTCGCGGAGGTCGCGCGCAGGATCCCGCGGGGGTCGAACAGGTCGACGCGGTGCCCCCGTTCCGCCAGCCGGAGCGCGGTGGTCGACCCGTAGATCCCCGCGCCGACCACGGCGACACGCGCTCGCGAGGAACCCTCCATGCGATGTCTCTCCGTCCGGGTCACACGAGGTCGGCGTCCTGCGCGTAGTCGTAGGTCAGCAGCGGCGCCCATCGGGTCAGCGACTTGTTCGTGACGGCCACGATGTTCTGGGACATCTTCTGGCGGCGCTTGAAGTGGATCGTGTCCGGGGCGACGCGGTGGACCAGGCCGGCCTGCACCGTCTCGATGTTCCAGTACCAGTCGTCGTAGGCGAACCCGCCGGCGATGTCGCGGGGAGCCAGCGGGTGGTCGAGGAACACCTTCCGGGGCGCCAGGCAGAGCGAGTCCCAGTAGTTGCTGAACCGCATGAAGTTCGGGTCGAAGGAGGGGTCGACCTGGTCGACGTGGAAGAACAGGTTCGCGCTCTCGCCGAAGAACCAGTCCACCTCGGGATGGACGATCACGTCGCCCTCCGACCGGCACAGGCCGAACGCTGCCGACAGCCAGTTCCGGCTCCAGAGGTCGTCCGCGTCCAGATGGGCGACACAGCTCCCCGCGGCACGTTCCACCGCGTAGTTCCGCGCCAGGCCGTGGTCCTTGAAGTCGACCTGGTGCACGACCCAGCCGCGCTCCTCGGCGTCCGAGAAGACCTCCAGCGTCGCGGCGCTGGGGTCGTCGAGCACCACCGCCACCTCGACGGCGATCCCGTCCTCCTGGGCGCGCGCGACGGCGTCGAGCATGCTGCGGATCGTCGGGCCCGCCAGCGCGCCCTCGTGGTGCGCGGCCAGGATCACGGTCACGTCGGTCATCGGGGAGTCTCCTGGGTCAGTGCCGTCGGCTCGCCCTCGAGGCGCAGCGCGACGGACATCGCGCGCGCGAACGTCTCGCGTGAGCAGAGCGAGCGGGCGTGCTTGCGCAGGAGGCCGGATCGCCGGGCCGCCTCCACCGGCGACGCGACCATCTCCTCGATCGCGGCGACGTACGCGGCGGGATCGAGAGCGTCGGTGACGGGGTATCCCGTCTCCTCGGTGACCAGGTCCGCCACCCCACCCACCGCGCTCGCGACCGTGGTGACGCCGCGCGCGGCAGCATCGATGAGGATGGTCGGGACCCCGTCCCACTCCGCGGTGTAGAGGAAGAAGTCGCAGGACTCGACCGGGAGGTCGTCGAACTGCTGGTACGTCCCCTGCAGCTTGATGTTCGGGGGGAGGTCGGCGAAGTCGATGTCGCTGCCGCCGAGGACCCTGCGGCCCCACACCCAGATCTCCAGGTCCGGCAGCATCGTCGCGACGTCGACGACGACGTCGAACCGCTTCTGCCGGTCGAACCGCCCCGCCCAGAACGCCCGCAGGACGCGCCCCTCCTGGCGGCGCGACGCGAGCACCTGGGAGTGATCGATGTGCTCGAGGTACTCGGCCGGGGTGTACACGAGGCGGAACACGTCGGCCAGCCTGGACGAGTGCCCGTACCTCCAGGTCAGCTCGTCGTGGAGCGGCTTGCTGTCCACGATCACCGACGTGAGGGAGGAGAGGCACTCCTGGATGGCCCGGACCGGGTACCCGCCCTTGTTGCCGTGCTTGTCGAGCTCCCACGTGAAGAGGTAGGCGTGCAGGTCCATGATCGCGGACAGCTGCCGCCCGAAGGTCGTGTAGAGGACCCATCCGAGGCCGCTGTTGATGTTCATGACGCGCCGGGGCTGCAGTCCCCGGACGACGTCGAGCAGCAGCCGCACCCGCGCCTCCTCGGGAAGCTCGCGGGCCACCTCGGCGATGTCGACCAGGAGGACGTCCTCGGGGAACCAGTCCGGGCGTTGGAACTCGTTGAGGTCGGTCGTCAGGACGAGGGTCCGCCCGGTGGTGTCGAGATCGTGCAGGGTGCGGACGAAGGCGCCCGCCACCCGCGCGGAGCCGGCCATGCGGACGTGCGGCACGACGACGACGTTGTCGACCCGCGACACCGGCAGCGACCGCCTGAGCGCTTCCGCCCGTTCGAAGAGGTCGCTCGCGTGGCTCAGGACGGGCGCGAGCGAGACACGACGCGCCGTGTACGGCCGGCGGATCATCGGCTCGATCTCGTACGCCCGCTCCACCAGCTCCCGCATCACCGGGTCGTCGAGCCTGGACCGCAGCCGCTGGGCGAGCATCGCGCGCTCCTCGAGCGCCGACGTGCGGGCGATGTCCTCGAGCCGCTCCTCGGCGAGGATCATGTCGGCGACGATCGGGATCCGGTGCGGCCGGGAGTGTCGCCCGTGGCCGAGTCGTTGGTTGAGCACCGTGCTCGGGACGCGGAACGTCTCGTAGCATCCGTGGTTCACGAAGTGGTCGAAGGCCCAGCCCTTGACGTTCGCCATGTCGCCGTGGGTGCGCCGGTAGAAGTCCTCGTCGAAGAGCGGCGTCGGGGAGACGCGCGCCGGGTACCCGACCGCGAGCCAGTGGAAGAGGGGGTGGCCGTCCGGGCCGGAACCGAGCTCACGCAACGCGGCTTCGGTGTACCACTCCGGGTGGAAGAGCGCCGAGGGCCGCAGGCCGCGGTGGACGCCGTCGACGAGGAAGTCGGCCAGGACGTCGTCGACCGACTCGTCGCGCCCGGCGGCCAGGACCGCGGCCCCGGCATCGATCGTCTCCGACCCCGGGTCGGCCTCCGGGTCAGGGTCGCCGGGCTCGAGCGCACCGGCGGCGACCAGCTCCTGCATCCGGTAGATCGTGGGATGCACCATCTGGTGGAGCGTCTGCCAGGCCCCCGCGTCGCTCAGCAGCGACGAACGGTGCTCGGCGGGCACCAGACGCAGGAGGTCCAGGACGGGCGTGCGCGCGTCGCCGGGCAGCCGCGCCGCCCAGGCCCGCAGAGCCGGCGCGACCGGTCGTGCCGCTGCCGACCAGATCCGCCCCTCCCGGTGCCCGTACGTCGTGAAGTGGACCCACGGGTCGACCCCGGCGGCCTTCACGTCGGGGTTGTCCGCGAGATAGAAGGCCCTGTCGAACACCTCCTCGGGAAACATCTCCTCGATCCCGGCGTGCTGCTCCATCGGCACAGTGCTCCCGTCTCGTCCGCTCAGTCCGCGATCACGACGACCGTCTGTGACACCGGCTCGTCGCCCGCGCGAGCCAGCAGCTCGTCCGCGGCCTTCGACCGCCACCGCGACGTCGACGGGATCTTCGTCCGGTCGGCGCGGTGCGCGTACTTGGCGGCGATGTCCTGGACCTCCTCCATGAGGCCCGCGTTGAGGGTGATCGGGTCGAGGCCGAGGTGCAGGAAGCGGTCGTTCGCGACGTGCAGCTCGTTCTCGTCGGCCTCGAGCCGCGGGTTCGGCACGTTCTCGACGGCGACGCCGGTCCGCTCGGAGATCAGCTTGGCCAGGTCCCGCACGCGGTGGGTCTCCGTCATCTGGTTGAAGATCGCGACGCGGTCGCCCGGCTGCGGCGCGTTCTCGAGCGCGAGCTGGATACATCGCACGGTGTCCTGGATGTGGATGAACGCGCGCGTCTGCCCGCCGGTGCCGTGCACCGTGAGCGGGTGGCCGACGGACGCCTGCATGAGGAAGCGGTTGAGGACGGTGCCGTAGTCGCCGTCGTAGTCGAAGCGGTTGATCAGCCGCTCGTCGAGCTTGGTCTCCGCCGTCTGGGTTCCCCAGACGATGCCCTGGTGGAGGTCGGTGACGCGGACCTTGTCGTTCTTGTTGTAGAAGACGAACAGGAGCTGGTCCTGAGTCTTCGTCATGTGGTAGATGCTGCCCGGGTTGGCCGGGTAGAGGATCTCGTTGTCGACGAGCTCGCCGCCGGCGACCTCGACCTTGACGTTCAGGTACCCCTCCGGGATCTGCATGCCGGCCGTCCCGTAGCCGTACACGCCCATCGTCCCGAGGTGCGCGACGTGGATGTCCAGGCCGCTCTCGACGATGGCGGCCAGGAGGTTGTGCGTCGCGTTGATGTTGTTGGTGACGGTGTACCGCTTGTGCTGGCTGCTCTTCATCGAGTAGGGCGCGGCCCGCTGCTCCGCGAAGTGCACCACCGCGTCGGGCTGCCAGTCGCTCAGCAGGGTCAGCAGCCGGTGGTAGTTGACCGCCACGTCGAAGTTGTGGAAGTCGATCCGCCTGCCGGACACCTCCTCCCAGGCGCGCAGCCGCTCCCCGAGCGGTCGGATCGGCGTCAGGGACTCGACCTCGAGCTCGACGTCGATGTTCCGGCGGGACAGGTTGTCCACGATGGCGACCTCGTGGCCGATCGCGGAGAGGTGCAGCGCGGTGGGCCAGCCACAGAAGCCGTCGCCGCCGAGTACCAGGACCTTCATCGGTTTCCTCCCCTGCGCACCAGGCGTACGCCTGGGCTCGTGCGTCTGCTCGTCGTGACGGTGGCGGTCGAACCTCTCGAGGGTGGCGACGGGGGGCCGCCGGGTGTCGGCGGCGGAGAAGACGTCCTCGGCCGGCGTTCGCGGTTCCGACCGCTCCATCCGGCCCGTGCCGGGGTTGAGATGGATCCCGCACTCCTTGGGGGCGTCCTGCTCCCACCACCACCGCCCCGCGCGGACGTCCTCGCCCGCCGAGACGGCGCGGGTGCACGGCGCACATCCCACGCTCGGGTAGCCCTGGTCGTGGAGGGCGTTGTACGGCACGGCGTGGTCCTTGATGTACGCCCACACCTCGTCGGCCGTCCAGTCGACCATCGGGTTGAACTTGTGGATGCCGTAGCCCTCGTCCCACGAGGACACGGGAAGGCCGGTGCGGCTCGCCGACTGACCGCGGCGCAGGCCGGTGAGCCACGCGCGCTTGCCCTCCAGGACGCGTGCGAGCGGGTGGACCTTGCGGATCGCGCAGCACTCCTGGCGCAGCTCGACGCTCTCGTAGAACGCGTTCGGGCCGTTCTTGGTGACCCAGTCCTGAACCTCGAGCTGATCCGGGTACACCATCGTGACGACCGGTCCGTACCGCTCCCGGACGTTCTGCGCGGTGCGGTAGGTCTCCTCCGGCAGCCGACCCGTGTCCAGGCTGATCACCTGGATGTCGAGGTCGTGCTGCACGATCAGGTCGGTCAGGACCATGGACTCCGGTCCGAAGGCGTTGGCGAGGACCGCCGGCCGGAAGCCGTGCTCGATGACTCGGAGGCGCTCCAGCGTCCGCTCGAGCGCGGCCTCGTACTGCAAGCGAAGATCCCTCCGTCGTCTGACCCGCTGAGCGAGAGCCCGGACAACCGCACCGACCTATAGTGACCCAGGACACACAATTTCGCCGCTCCAGGGCGGCGGTCCGCCCCTGGGGAGGAACCTCGCCATGATCGGTGTGTTCGGCGCGAACGGCTTCATCGGCCAGCACCTCGTCCGTCGGCTCGCCCGCGACGGGCAGGCGGTCACCGCCGTCGCGCGAAGGTTCGACCCGGGCCTGGACTCCCTCGGCGTCCGCACCGTCGCCGGCGACCTGCGCGACCGCTCCGCGATGCGCTATGCCCTCGAGGGTGTCGACACCGTCGTCCAGCTCATGGGCACCTCGACCCCGGCCCAGGGCATCGCGCAGAGCACGCAGGACATCCAGGACAACGTCATCCCGCACGTCGCGTTCCTGCGCGAGTGCGTCGACGTCGGCGTGCGGCGCTTCGTGTTCCTCTCGTCCGGGGGCGCCGTCTACGGCCCGGTGCCGGGCGACCGGGTGATCCCCGAGACGCACCCCACGCGCCCCATCTCGTCGCACGGCGTGACCAAGCTGATGATGGAGCACTTCATCCGGCTGCACTCGCACCTCGACGACCTCGAGCACGTCATCCTGCGCGTGGCCAACCCCTACGGGCCAGGGCAGGTCGTGAAGGCCGGCCAGGGCCTCATCCCCGCGCTGCTCGACCGGCAGGCCCAGGGGCTGCCCGTCACCGTCTACGGCGACGGGTCCGCGGCGCGCGACTACGTGTACATCGACGACGTCGTCGACGCGATCGTGCGCGCCGCGGCCCTGCCCGGGCACGAGGAGCTCACCGTCAACGTCGGCTCGGGCCGGCACCGGACCGTCCTCGACGTGATCTCCTGCCTGGAGGAGGCCACCGGGTCGAGCTTCGAGATCGAGAAGCTCCCGGCCCGCGCGACCGACGTCGACCGGATCGCGCTCGACGTCCGCCTCGCCGAGAGGGCGCTCCGCTGGACGCCGACCGTGGGCTTCGCCGAAGGCGTCCGCCGGACGGTCGGCGCGCTCGGACCGCGGACGGCGACCGGATAGCGCTCGCGCGCCGGGCTCGACCACGAGGCCGGCTGCAGCACTATGGTCTAGCAGCATGGCGAACGTCTTCATCCACGTCGGGCCGCACAAGACCGGGTCGACGTACATCCAGAAGCAGCTGCGGGAGAACGCCGCGGTGCTCGCCGAGCACGGGGTGTCGTACCCCGACCTGAAGTCGCCGGTGTACGGGCACGGAGCCCTCGCGCGGCGCCTGCGCGGATGGGGCCCGCCGGTCACGGCCGAGGAGATGGAGGCGCTGACCGACCAGCCCACGCTCGTGCTGTCGAGCGAGAACTTCGTGCTGCTCAGCGAGGAGCAGCTCCGGCACCTCAGGGCGACGCTGGCCGGCCACGACATCACCGTCGTCTTCACCCTGCGGTCGCTGACGAAGACGTTGCCGTCGCACTGGCAGGAGACCGTCAAACACGGGAACCCGCAGACGTACCTCGAGTACCTCGCCCGCATCCACGGCTGGCTCGAGGGAAGCTACGAGCAGGTCATCCCGAGCACGCAGCTGGCGAAGCTGGCCGCAGTGTTCGGCCGGGACGACCTCAGGCTGATCTCGTACGAGAACTCCGAGGACCTGTTCGAGACGTTCGGCCGGGTCGTGCTGGGCACGACGTCCCCGGTGTTCGCCGGCGACGGCGCCCGGGTCAACCCGTCCTACAGCGCGGAGCGCGTCGAGCTCGTCAGGCAGCTCAACCGCAGGTTTCACTCGGCACACAAGGGGAGGACTCCCGGTCGGCACCTGCGGATGGCGTACACGGAGTCGTCGGGGGCCTTCGAGGCCTCGGCGCAGTTCCAGGCCTTCGCGGCCGCCTTCGGCGAGGTCGCGATGACGATCCGGCTCGCTGACTCCGACCCGTTCATCCAGGCGGAGGCCAGCCGCGTCGACGCGGCCTACGGCGATCTCGTCGTCAACCCGGTCAAGTCCACCGGCGCCGACGCCGCAAGCGTGACCGAGCAGCGGTCCGAGACGCGGTGCGCGCTCGCCAGCTGGCAGCTCTCGCCGGAGGTCGACGAAAGCCTCGACGCCCTCTACCACCGGCTCGAGCCGACCGCGCTCGAGCTCCTGGGAGGCAGGTAGGACGGACAGGGGGCGCGCGCAGCCGAAGGCCCACGGATCCCTCGCCGCCACCGTGACCCCGTGGCAGACTCCCGAGCATGGCTGAGAGAGCAACCACCAGCGCACAGCCGATCTGGGAGGACATGGTCTCCCTGCACTCGCGCGGGCTCGCGCAGTTCGAGGTGCTGGAGCCGGCCGGGCACTACCGGGACGGCGACACCCACACCGACTGGAGCTCCGAGGGTCCCGGCCTCGAGGCGGCCCTGGAGCGTGACACGTACCCGCTGCCCCGCACGGAGGATCGCGAGGGCTACTACGGGGGCTGGCACTTCAGCTACTGGGCGAGCGGCTACCGCGACGCCCGGCTGCTCCGCGAGGCGTGCGAGCGGCTCGGCGTGGACCTGCGCGGCTACCTCGACCTCGGGTGCGCCAGCGGACGGGTGCTGCGGCACCTCGCGCTGGACGGGGACCTGAGCGAGGTCTACGGCTGCGACCTCAACCGCCGGCACGTCGACTGGATCAACCGCTACCTGCCGGCGAAGGCCGTCGCCTTCCAGAACCACTCGATCCCGAGCCTGCCCCTGCCGGACAACAGCCTCGACGCCGTGTCGGCGTACTCCGTGTTCACCCACATCGAGGCGTTCGAGACCGCGTGGCTCATGGAGCTGCGACGCGTCCTGAAGCCGGGCGGCATCGCCTGGATCACGCTGCACTCCGAGCGCACCTGGGCGGAGATGAACGACAACTGGGGCCTGTACAAGCGCCTCAAGCACCAGCCCGACTTCGCGCCGTACGTCGCGCACGAGAGCCGCGCGGAGCTCCCTGAGGAGCGCATGGTCTTCCGCTGGTACGCGGACCGGTCCTACTCGAGCAAGGTCTTCTACCACCAGGACTACGTCCGTCGGGTCTGGGGGCGGATCATGGAGATCCGCGAGGAGCACCACCGCCTCCCGAAGAAGCAGGACGTCGTCATCCTCCAGAAGACGTGACCGGGCTCGCCAGCGAGGAGGGCGGCTCGGGGAGGGGCATCGCGCGAGCGCGCAGCTCGTCGTAGCGCTCGGCGACGCCGCCGGGAACGTACGTCGGCGCGCTGATGTCCGAGACCGGGTTGACCGCGAACCTGCCCTTGATGGTCTCGAGGCACGCCGGGTCGAACCGCGCGTCGGCGAACTCGAGGACGCCTCGGATGAACGCCTCCGGGGTCTCCTGCAGGGACTCGAAGGTGAACACCCGCTCCAGCAGGCTGTCCCGGTGCAGCAGAAGCTGGAGCATCTCGTCGAGGCGCGCGAAGTTCCGCTCGACCGAGCCGCCCCAGCGGATCATGCTGGACCGCACGGTCTCGGCGGGGTCGCGAACGACGGTGAGCACGCGCCCGTCCGGGAAGAGGCTGCGGAACGTCGCCCAGTACCACGTGCCGAACGCGTCGATCGAGGGAAACGTGTCGGCGATCCCCGGCACCATGATCGGCTTCTGGAACCACCGCGGCTTCCCGGAACCGTAGAGCTCGACCAGCACCGCGTGGACGGCGTCCCGAGCCGCCGTGTCGACGCTGCGCCCGCCCCTGATCGGCCCCGTGTAGGCGAGGGACCTCTCGATCTGCCCGTAGGTCGAGAAGACGACGTCGGCGGTCTCGCCCAGCGCACGAAAGTCGGGATGACGGCGGAAGACGTTCGTCACGAAGGTCGTGCCGGACCTGCCCCACCCGACGAGCGAGACCGGAGACGTCACGTTCCTCTTGTTCGGCATCCTCGCCCCGTCCGTCCTCGTACCGCCACGGCCCCTACGACGTCGACCCTCGGTCACACTAGCGGCCTGGTCGCGCCGGTGCTGGGCTCGTGCTGGGCTCCGCACCGCCCCGTGACACCGCGCGGGGTTCCGCCAGTCGTCCGAGCACCGCGTCGGCGAAGTCCGCCGCCAGCCGATCCGGTCGGCGGTCGTCGGCGTACCGGCGCGCCGCCCGTCGCGCCTCGGGCGTCCGCAAGGTGACGACCGCCCGCTGCAGCGCCTCGGCGAGGCTCTCGGCCGAGCCCGCCTCGAAGAACTCGACGAACCGGGCGCCGTCCAGCTCCCGGAGCTGCCCCAGCCGGGGCGCGACGACCGGCACCCCGAACGTCGTCGCGAGCATGAGGCTCCCCGAGTTGAGGATGGTCTCGTACGGCAGCACCATCAGGTCGGCCGCCCGCAGGAACTGGTGGACCGCGGCACTCTCGACGAAGCCGACGTGCGGCACGACACGCGGCAGCTCAAGCATCCGCTCGACGACCGCCTTGTTCATCGTGTTGCCGAGCCCGCCCGCGACGTCGAGCCGCAGCCGGGCGTCCGCGGCCGCGGCGATCTCGAACGCGTCCAGGAGCAGAGGCACGCCCTTGTAGGGCCGGATGCCCCCGAAGAAGAGCACCGCGACGTCGTCGTCGTTCATCGACAGCCGTTCCCGGGCCGCCGGACGGTCGAGCAGCTCCGGGTAGCAGCCGTCGAACGACGGGTGCTCGACCAGCACCACCTTCTCGGGCGGGATCCGGTACAGGTCGCGGGTCTCGGTCAGCGTCGCCGGCGACATGACGTGCACGACGTCCGCGATCTCGGCCACGAACTCGCTCAGCTCGAGCTCGAGGAACCGGTAGGTCAGCTCGTGCGCCAGCGCGTTGTGCACCGTCCAGACGATCCGCGCGCCGCGCTCGACCAGCTCCGTCATCGCCCGCTTGAACGCCTCGAGGCGGTCGAAGGCCTCCGGGAGGTTCCGCCCGGGCTGCACGATCCCGTTCAGCCAGTGCAGGTGCAGGACCTGCCCGGCGAGCGAGCCGCCGTCGTGGGCGTCGCCCGGCACAGGGTGGTCGAGGACGTCGTGGGCCGGCACGGCCAACGCGTCGTGCGCCCCGAGACCCCCGTACAGGAGCGTCTGGTACGGGTTGGTGGACGAGTAGTCGGGGAAGAAGCTGACCACCGTGCGGCTCGCCCGCTCCGGGTGCGCGGCGATCGCGTCCCGCGCCAGAGCCTCGAACTGCTCGGCCCGCGCGGCGAACGAGTGCTCCCGCACGACCCGCTGGTGCAGGTCCTTGGTGAGCGTGTCGTACTCGCCGGCGGCGGCGCGCTCCACGATCTCCTCCAGCTCCGCGGCGCTGCGGTACACCGGCACGCCGTCGAGCCCCGCCTCGGCCAGGCCGAGGCCCGAGTTCACGACCACCAGCGACCCGCAGGCCAGCGCCTCGAACAGGCGGCTGTTGAGATGGCCGTGGTCGAGCGAGCTGTCCTGCATGTCGTCGACCGTCACCCGCGCCGCGCGGTACACGTCAGGTACGTCGACGTACGCGAGCTCGCCGCGGTGGACGCTGCTCAACGCCTCCCGGCCCGACCTGTCGACGCCGTACCAGTCGACCGGCACGTCCCGCTGCGACAGGTGCAGCAGCGCCTCGTGGACGACCCGGTGCCCGCCCCAGTGGTTCGCCGTGCTCACGGCCGCCACGGCACGGGCGCACCCCTCGTCGGAGAACAGGTCCGGGTCGAACCCGATGCGGCACACGCCCGTCGGGCCGTCGAACGTCCGCAGGACCTCGCGCCGGCTCAGCTCGGACGACGAGATCACCGCGTCGTACAGGCCGAGGCCCGGCGACCGGAGCCAGTCGGAGGTCCGGTTGCGGATCCAGGCGACGCGCGTCGCGACCGCCGGGATCCGGCGCACGTCCGCGCCCGCGACCATGACCACCACGACGGTGCCCACGTCCCGCGCGCGGTACCACTCGGGCTGGTCCGACAGCCGGGCGCCGTGCCCGCGCGCGACCAGCGCCCGTGCCAGGCCGGCGGCGACGAACAGGTCGCCGCGGCCGTGGGAGAAGTCGACGGTGGAGACGAGGAAGTCGAACTCCAGGCCCTGGTCCGCGACGGGCGCGACGCCCGCGACCAGCGCCTCGTACTCGGCCGTCACCGCTCTCGCCCGCGAGGTGCGCACGACCGCCGTCACCCGACCTTCTGGTCGTAGCCGCGGACGGACCGGAACCGGCTCCACAAGCGGTGCGCCGGGCCGTAGAGCGGCGACCCCTCGAGGCGCTCGACCTGCCGCCTGTACCGCGACAGCTCCTTGATCTCCTCCTTGGCCCGCGCGAGCGCCTTCAGGACGCCCTCGTCCGCCCTGCCCGCGGCACGCATCGTGTCGGCCGCGCGGCGCTGCTCGACGAGGTACTGCGCGCGCTCCTGCCGGATCAGTCGCTCCAGCGACGCGATGCGGTCCCGCGCCTCGTCGAGCTCCGCCTCCAGGTCGCGGATCCGTCCGCTCGCCGCGTCGTCCCGCACCTCAGCGTCCATCGTCCCACCCCGCGACATCGTCGACACCGAACTCCTCGAGTCCCTCGAACCGACCTGTGACCCCACGACGCCCGTGCTCCTTCGCGACGGCCACGACCTGCGCGAAGGCGGGCGACAGCGCGGGTGCCCGCTCTTCGACCAGGAGCGCCCACGGCTCGAGGAACGTCTCGTCGAGATGCGCGTACGCGCGGTCGACGGCGTCCGCCTCGCCGCAGTGCCGCGACGCGAACACCGCGCGGTTGCGCGTCATGTAGTACACGTAGGCCCGGGACGGCACCGTCGCCGTCGACCGGCGGTAGTGGTGCGCCCGAACGTCGCGGTCGACCACGCACGCCCAGCCCCGCTTCGCGGCAGCCAGCGCGTGCTCGGTCTCCTCGAAGTACAGGAAGTAGTCCTCCGGCATGAGACCGACGTCCTCCAGCATCCGCCGCCGCAGCAGGGCGCACGCGCCCGTCACGTAGTCGACGTGGTCGATCCCGTGCGGCGCCTCCTCGAGGCGCACCCCTCCCGCGGCGTGCCTGGTCGCGCCGCCGAGGGACCAGTCGACGCGACCGCCATCCGACTGGACGGTGGCCGGGCTGGACCCGCCGTGCACGATCCGCGGGCCCACGAAGCCGGCGTCGCCCACGCGCTGGGCCGTCCGGACCAGCCCCTCGACGGTGCCGCCCTCGACGCGCGCGTCCGGGTTGACGACCAGCACGTACTCCACGCCGCCGTCGAGCAGGAGCTCGATACCCCGGTTGTTCCCCGCCGCGTACCCGAGGTTCTCGCCCGTCGGGAGGTACGACACCGACCCGGGGAGGCCTGCACTCAGGCGCTCGCGCTCCGCGGGGTCGGTGCTGTTGTCCACCACCACCACGTGCTGGTCGAGCCACGAGCTGCGCATCAGCGACGCGACGGCTTCGAGGGTGTCGTCGGGGGTGTCGTAGTTGAGGACCACGCTCCCCACCTCTGCGGTGAACGGGCGGAGCCGTGCCGTCGTCAACGCGGGCCTCCCCGGTGTCGTTCGTGTGCCGCCCGGGACGGCCGGCCGGGGCGCCGTCCCCCATCCTGCCGCCGAGCCAGCGCCCCGCGCGTGTCCACGACCGCCGGGACCGAGCCCAGCCGGTCGAGAAGCCGCTCGAACCGGCCGTGGTCGACCAGCAGGACGCCGACGTCCGCGCCGTCCAGCGCCCTGTCCGGGTCGACCAGGGCGACGTTGGCGAGGCGCCTCAGGTCCCCCGGCAGCCTGGAGACGTGCGGCTCCACCACCCGGATCCGTGCGTGCGGCGCCTCGTACGCCAGCCGACGCACGATCTCCACGGCTGGGGACTCGCGGAGGTCGTCGACGTCGGCCTTGAACGACAGCCCCAGCGCGGCCACGACCGGCCGCTCCATGCCCACGACCGCCGCCAGCACCTTGTCCACGACCCACTGCGGCTTGGCGTCGTTGACCTGGCGCGCGGTGCGGATGAGGCGCGCCTGCTGGGGCGCGGCGTCCACGAGGAACCAGGGGTCGACGGCGATGCAGTGCCCGCCCACGCCGGGGCCGGGCCGCAGGATGTCCACCCGGGGGTGCCGGTTGGCCAGGCGGATCAGCTCCCACACGTCGATCCCGACCTTGTCGGCGATGAGCGACAGCTCGTTGGCGAACGCGATGTTGAGGTCGCGGAACGAGTTCTCGGCCAGCTTGACCATCTCGGCCGTCACGGTGTCGGTCGTGAGGATCTCGCCCTGGCAGAACACCGCGTAGAGATCCCGCGCCATCTGTGCCGCCTGGGGCGTCAGCCCGGCCACCACCCGGTCGTTGGTGACGAGCTCGATCATCACCCGCCCGGGCAGCACCCGTTCGGGGCAGTGCGCCACGTGGATCACGGGCCGGGCGTCCGAGCCGTCGAGGCTGAGGTCCGGACGCGCCGCGAGGATCCAGTCCGCCATCCGCTGCGTGGCACCCGGCGGCGACGTCGACTCCAGGATGACCAGCTCCCCGCCGCGCAGCACGCGGGCGAGCGCCTCGGCGGCGGCCCGGATGTGCGACAGGTCGGGCCCGCGGCCGTCCGAGAACGGCGTCGGCACCGCGACGATGAACGCGTCCGCCGGCTCTGGGACCTGCGCGGCCCGCAGCATGCCGAGCTGCACCGCCCCGGCGACGTAGGTCGCCAGGTCCGGCTCGACGAACGGCACATCCCCGTGGTTGATCGCCTCGACGGTGGCCGGGTTGACGTCCACCCCGACCACCTTGACGTCCTTCGACGCGAGCACGGCCGCGGTGGGCAGGCCGATGTAGCCCAGCCCGACGACGCACACCGAGTTGATCCCCATGCTCCCGCCCCGGTCAGAGGAGGACGTGCCGGTCGGCACGCCCGTAACAGGTGACCTCGCCGCCCGCGAGCAGCGAGGCGTCGGTGACCGTCCACGTGTGCCGGCCCCCGCCGGAGCGCACCTGGACGAAGTTGAAGCGGTCGGCGGAGTAGACCCGCGCCCCGGCGGCCACGACGCCGCGCAGGAACGCGGTGTCCTCCCCCGTCGAGGTGTCGGCGAACCGCACCGCCGCGGCCGTGTCCCGGCGCGCGACGATCGTCGGGCCCATCACGAAGTCCGTGAACCGGTGCTCCCGGTCGGCGAACCGCAGCAGCGTCACGTCGTGGCCCTCGAGATACATGTAGTGCGCCTGCTTGCCCACGACGTCGGCACCGCTGTAGTCGAGCGCGTACAGCTGGTCCGACAGGTACTGGGGCCCGTACAGGTCGTCGTCGTCGAGCTTCGCGACGACGTCGCCGTCCGCCGCGTCCACCAGCCGGTTGAGGCACCCGCCCAGCGGCACGTCCGCGTCGGCGCGCAGCAGCACGAGCTCCTCGACGCCCGCCTCCTTGGCGCGCACCCGAAGGTCCGCCTCGTCGTCGACGTCGAACCCATGGGTGAGCAGCGCGAGCTGCACCGCGAGACCCTCCTGACCGCCGACCGTGCGCAGCACGTCGTCGAGCCGGTGCGGGCGGCGGGTCGAGACCAGGGCGGTGACGCGGGGACGCGGCACCTCGGCCGACGACGCCAGACCGACGTCGTGCAGCACCCGCTGCGCCCGCGCGCCGTACGTGTGCTCGCGCCAGATCCGCCGCTGCCCGAGGTGCACGGCGCGGTCGCGCAGCGCCGGCGAGCGGACCAACGCCCGCAGGGTGTCCGTCGCCTCGGCGCGCGTGGCCACGGCGAACACCTCGTCGCCGCCGAAGAACTCGCCGGTCGCGGCGCTGGGCGCCGTCACGACCGGCGTGCCGCACGCCGTGATCTCGAAGATCCGCCGCGCGCACATGCTCGGCGAGTCGACCACCGAGTTCACGTTGAGGAACGCCTTGTAGTCGCGGTACGCGGTGAGCATCTGCGCGTAGTCGAGCGAGCCGACGACGTACGCCGCGTACGGCTCCGGAAACTCGTAGCGGTCGCCCTGCCCGCGGAACCGGGAGAAGATCTCCAGCCCCGCCGCCATCCACGGCGAGGCGTCGACGGCGCCCCCGAGCAGCATGTGGGCCTGCTCGCGCCGCTCCGGGTACCGGTGCGCGAACCACGTCCCCGCGAACGCGACGTCACGCCCCGGACCCCCGCCGTGCGTGCGCACCGGGTTGTGGATCGCCGGCTGGGCGCCGAACGGCAGCACACCGACCCGGTCGTGACCCAGCAACGTCCGGTACGCGTCGAGCCGGCCGACGTCGGTCGTGCGGACGTGGTCGAACAGCGCCGCGGTCGCGACGAAGTCCTCGAAGTGGACCGGGTCCTCCTTGTTCCAGAAGACCGTGGGGATGCCGCGCTCGCGGCACGCCGCGACCAGCTCGACCAGCGCCGGGCGCGGGGCGGACGGGCCCGTGAGGTGGTACCGCCACGCCCCGCCGTTCCCGTGCCACGCCGACTCGACGAACAACAGGTCCAGCCCGTCGAGCTGCTCGCGCCACGACGACGGCTCGAGCAGCACCTGCTCCCACTCGTAGCCGAACGCCAGCCGGGAGAAGTCGTCGAGGATCACACCGACGCGGACCGTGCGGGCCGGCGGGCGCTCCGGCAGGACCCAGCGATCGAAGGTGAGGCCGCGCCGCGTCATCCGGCCCGCGCCGCGGGGCTGGTCGCCCAGCACGCGCCGGCGGCGCAGGAACGTCCGCAGCTGGGGGACGCCGCCGTGGCGCAGGTGCCACAGCGCCTTGCGGGCGGTCGCGGTCGACCACGCCGGTGCCCGCCCACGCTCGTGGGTCCTGGGTCGTCGGAACACAGTGACGACTAGATCACGATTCGGCCATGATCACCTGGAGAATCATCACCAAGCGGACAAACAGACCCGGACTTGACCCGCTCCGGCCGGCCGACGCCCCGGCTGCCGTCATCTGCCCCGCCACGACGGGGACACTCTCCACCCGGTGTCAGATCCCCAGGGCCTGCTGGATGGGCTCGAGCGTGAAGTACACGACGAACATCACGGCGGCGCCCCACATGAGCGGGTGGATCTGCCGCGCCTTGCCGAGCGCGAGCTTGATGATGACGAAGGCGATGAAGCCGGCTCCGATGCCGTCGGCGATGGAGTACGTGAACGGCATGAGGACGATCGTCAGGAACGCGGGGATCGCGATCTCCACGTTGCGCCAGGAGATGCCGGCGACCTGCGCCATCATCAGGTAGCCCACGAACACCAGCGCCGGCGCGGCGGCCTCGTACGGCACGAGCGCGACGATCGGCGACAGGAAGATCGCGAGGACGAACGCGATGCCCGTCACGACCGACGCGAGGCCGGTACGTGCGCCCGCGCCCACGCCGGTCGTCGACTCGACGTAGGCGGTGTTCGACGACACGCTGCCCATGCCACCGGCCACGGCGGCGACGGAGTCGACGGCGAGGATCGCGCGGGTCCGGGGCGGGTTGCCCCCGGCGTCGAGGAGCTTGCCCTCGGCCCCGACCGCGACCATGGTGCCCATGGTGTCGAAGAAGTCCGCGATGAGGAGGGAGAAGACCAGGAGGGCGACCGTGACGACCGTGAGGTTCTCGAACGACCCGAGCAGGGAGAACTGGCCGAGCAGGCCGAGGTCCGGCACGTCGACGACACCCTCGAACGTGGGCGCGTTGAGGTTGAAGCCGTTCGGGTTGCCGCCGGCCTTGGTGCCGATGTGCAGCGTGTTCTCCAGCACGACGGCGAGCGCCGTGGCGGTGACGATCGCGACGAGCATCGCGCCGCGCACCTTACGCACGAACAGCACGATCGTCAGGACCAGACCCACGACGAACACGAGGATCGGCCACGTGCCGAGGTAGCCGAGCGCGATGGGGGTGCCGTTGCCGGGGACCACGAAGCCGGCGTTGACGAAGCCGACGAGCGCGATGAACAGGCCGATGCCGACGCTGATCGCCGTCTTGAGCTCCACCGGCACGGCCTTGAACACGGCCTCGCGGAATCCGGTGAAGACCAGGATGAGGATGATGATGCCCTCGATGACGACGATGCCCATCGCGTCGGCCCAGGTCATCCCCGGGAGGCTCGCGATCGAGAAGGCGACGACGGCGTTGAGCCCGAGGCCGGCTGCGAGCGCCAGGGGGTAGTTCGCGAAGACGCCCATCGCGATGGTGAGGAGGCCCGCGACGAGCGCCGTCGCGGACGCGATCATGCCCAGCGTCTCCGGCGTCGCCTCGAGCCCGCCGCCGAGCACCTGCCCGGTGCCGTCGGGCACCGTGCCGATGATCAGCGGGTTCAGCACGATGATGTAGCTCATCGCGAAGAAGGTGACCAGGCCGCCGCGGATCTCGGACCCGACGGTCGAGCCTCGCTCGGTGATCTTGAAGAAGCGGTCGATCGCGCTCAGGTCGCCCGACGGCGGCGCGGTGGTCTGGTTCGCCATGAGCAGAATCATGGCAGACGCTGTGAAGGAAGCCTGCACGAATCGGTCGGTCGAGCCGGTCGAGACCGTGTGATCTCGACCCGGCCCGACCGGGACGGCTTCAGTACGCGCCGCGCGCGGAGAAGACGGCCTTGGCGGTGCGGGCGAGGATCAGCAGGTCCCCGAAGAGCGTCCAGTTCTCGGCGTAGAAGACGTCGAGCCGCACGGTCTCCTCCCACGACAGGGAGGATCGCCCGCCCACCTGCCAGAGCCCGGTGATGCCGGGCTTCACCCGGAGGCGACGACGCATCCGCGTCTCGTACCGCGACACCTCGGCGAGCAGCGGCGGCCGCGGTCCCACCAGGGACATCTGCCCGACGAGCACGTTGAAGAGCTGCGGCAGCTCGTCGATCGAGTAGCGGCGCAGGACCTTGCCGAGGGGGGTGACGCGCGGGTCGTCGCGCAGCTTGAACAGCACGCCGGCACCGTCGCTCCCCCCGGTGAGCAGCGTCAGCTCGCGGTCGGCGCCCACCCGCATCGAGCGGAACTTCAGCATCGGGAAGGTCCGCCCGTCGCGACCCACCCGGTCCTGCCGGTACAGCACCGGCCCCCGGCTCGTGAGCTTGACGGCGAGGGCCACGGCGATCATCACGGGGAGGAGCGCCAGGGTGATGAGGGCGGCGCCGAGCCAGTCCACGACGGACTTCAGCACGTACCGGGGCCCGGAGAACCGCGGGGCGTCCACGTGCAGCAGCGACACCGACTGCTCGGGCGTCACGGTGATGCGCGGCCCCGCGACGTCGGCGAGCTCGGCGGTGAGCATGAGGTCGACGCCGACGGGCTCCAGCTCCCACCCGAGGCGCCGCACGACGTCGGCCGTGATGGCGTCCGACCCGCTCACCGCGACGCAGTCCGCGCCCACCTCGGCGGCCATCGTGCCGGCCGTGCGCAGGTCGCCCAGCACCGGCACGCCGAGGATCTCCTCGCCCGGCAGCACGTCGTCGGAGGCCGGCACGCACGCGCCCACCACCCGGTAGCCGGAGGGACGGTCGTTGAGCTCGCGGATCAGTCGCTCCACCTGGTCGCTCAGCCCGACGGCGAGCACGAGGGTCACGCAGCCGCCGGCCTGCCGCTGTCGGTGCAGCCAGCTGCGGCTCGCCCACCGGCCCCCGAGCAGGGCCAGGACGCCGGTCGGCACCGCGACCAGCAGGAACATGCGCGCGCCCGGCCAGGAGACCAGCAGCGCCAGCAGCGCGAGCGGGGTGACGAGCTTCCACGACGCCTCGAGGACGCGCTGGTACTCGGCAGGCCCGGAGGCGAAGACCCGCACGTCGTAGGCACGGGCGAGCGCGAGGCTGCACGTCCACGCCCCGACCAGTACCAGGGCGAGGATCAGCTGGTCGCCGAGCACCCACGGCGTGACGCTCTCGTTCGTCACCACGCCCCGGAACAGGGCCGCGAGCACGGCGGTGGCGACGACCACCCCGAGGTCCGTCCGCACGAGCCGGCGGCGGTACACGGCCTGCCAGGGCTCGCTCCGGAACTCCTCGCGCACCTCGCGCAGCTGAGCCGCGCGGACGGCGGCGCGGCGTGAGCGCGGGGCTTGGACGGTGTCCGGGACGGTGATCACGGCGGCCTCCTTCCTGCGGCTGGACGCTCACCACAGTAGGAGCGGGAGGCCGCCACCGAGGACCGTTCGCGGGGCCTTTCACCCCCGCTTTCACCCGCGCTTCACCCGCGGGTGAAAGTACCCTTCACCTGCAGTTTCACCCGCTCGTCAGTCTTGACGAAACGGTCGGACCCGCACTCGCCCCGGCCGGCCGGGACGAGCCGCCGAGGCAGCCCGGCGGCCGCCCGCGGACCGTAGACTTCCCGCGTGCCCTCGATCACCAGCATGCTGCTGCACCCGGAGCGCCGCCGTCCCGGTCCCCCGCCCCTGCGGGTGGACCTGCGCCGCGTGCTGCTCGCCGGGATCGCGGCCTGGGCGACGGCGCTGGCGGTGACGGTCGTGCTGCTCGCCCTGGGGCGCGCGACGCCGGAGGTCGTCGTCACGTGCTCCGTCGGCATCCTGCTCGGCGGGCTCGGGCTGCTGTGGGAACGCCGGAACCGGCGCGCCTACCGCGGCGAGGACTGACCCGGACGGTGGTTGAGCCTGTCGAAACCACTGCGAGGGTTTCGACAGGCTCAACCCGCGAGCGTCAGCCCCAGGCGGTGGTGACCCACAGCTCGGTGGCGCGGTCGGGCGCCGCGAGCACGGTCGCGAGCAGAGCGGCGCGGTCCGGACGGCCGAGGACGTCGGCGAGCGCCGCCGCGAGCCCGGCCCGATCGGTCGCGTGCGCGCGGCCCTCGGCGTCCACCCACCACGGCACGGGGGCGCCCGCGACGGACAGCCGCTCGTGGCAGATCCAGGTCCCGGGCAGGCGCGGGTCGAGCGCGGCGACGCGCGGGTCGAGCTCACGCTCGGCGCCGAGACCGTCCGGCGCGGGCAGCCCGTCCTCGCCCACGACGGGCAGGTCGAGCAGGTCGGCGACCGCGTCGACCTCCCCCGCGGGTACGGGCAGCACCGGGCCGAGCACCGCCCAGCGCGCCGTGCCCGCCACCTCGACGTCGTCGGCCCGCCGCACCACCACGTCGCTTGCGTCGAGCGCGGGCAGCCGGTCGGGCAGCGGGTCGAGCGCGGCGGCCCGGGCCGCGGGCGTGAGGCGCACGGCGAGGCCCGCCAGGCCGCGCCACACGCCGAGCGCGACCGGAAGCTCGAGCGGCGTGCCGGCGTCCGGCAGCCGGTCGAGCGCCGCCGGCCAGTCGGCCGCGGCGAGCTCGCCGAGCCCGCCGACGGCGCCGAGGGCGCGCTGCATCTCGTCGTCCAGCCCGGCCAGGGCCGGCGGGACGGGCGGCAGCAGGGGGACGTCGGTGCGCCGGGCGAACGGCGCCCGCAGCCGGCGACGCAGCCACCACGCGGTGTACGACGGCGCGCCCGCGACCGGCGTGACGAGCGCGCGCCGCGCGGCCGGGTCGGCGGCGACCCGGGCGAGCACGTCGGCCCAACGGTCGGGGACGTCGTCCGCCGCGGCCCCCGGGCCACCGACGCCGTCGCCCTCCTCCTGGGCGCCGACGGCGTCCAGGTCGGCGACGGCGAGCACCTCGCCCACGTCCACGCCCGGCCCCAGACGCCCGGACAGGAACCGCAGGTAGTCGGCCCACCCGGCGAGCCAGCCCGCGGGCTCGTCGGGGCCGTGCTCCGGGTCCGGGTCGTCCACGTCGGGCGTGAGCACGTCGGGCACCCGGTACACGTCGACGTCCGCGTGCGTGCCGACGGCGCGCAGCAGCTCGGCGCCGTGCCGGGCCGTCGCGGCACGGGTCACGGGCGCCAGACCGTCGAGTGCCCCGGACGCCCAGGAGCCCGGCACCGTCGTCTCGCGCGCGGGCGCGAGCTCGCCGTCGGCCGTGGGCAGCGGCAGCTCGCCGAGCCAGAACGGGAAGCCCTCCGGCCCGGCCGGCAGCGCGAGGCGCGCCAGGGCCAGGGCCGTCTCGACGACCTCGTGCGGGCGGGCGTCGACGGGCCCGACCAGCGTCGTGGGCGCCGGCCAGTCGGCCACCGGCGGCACCTCGGCGGCGCCGTCGAGCAGGGCCTCCGAGGCGGCGAGGGCCAGCGCCCGCACGCCGTCGTCGTCGAGCAGGGCTCGAGCGTCCGTGGGCGTGGCCCCCGCCCGCACCAGCAGGGGGTGCGCCGCGTCGGGGTGCACGACGCGCACCCCGAGGGTCCGCGCGATGGCGACGAGCGCGGGGTCGTCGTCGTCCTCGGGCAGCACGACGGTGCCGCGCACGCCGGACGCCGTCCGCCCGTCGACGAGCGGCACGCGCGCGCCGGCGAGCGCCTCCAGGACGCCCGGGTCGGACGCGTGCGGCTCGAGCGCCTCGCACAGCGCGTGCCATCGCGCGGGCGGCAGGCCCGCGGGCAGGTCGGCGACGACGTCCGCGACCGTCACGGCGGCCGCGCCGAGCCTGCGCGCGACTCCCTGGTGCCGCGGCCCGAGCGCGACGAGCCCCGGCACCACCCCGGCCAGAGCCGCGACCAGCCGGTCGTCGTCCCCGGCCGGCCCCGCGAGCACCGTCGCGTCCCCCGGGGCGACGAGGGACCCGCCGGCGCCGTCCTGAGCCTGCCGAAGGGCGCCGTCCTGAGCCTGCCGAAGGGCCGGGTCTCCACCGGACGTCGGGTCCGCACCGGACGTCGAGTCCGCCGGGGCCGGCAGCAGCCGCGTCGCGCGCAGCGCGTCCGTGGCCGCGTCCCGGATCGCGGCGTCGAGCTCGCCCGCCGGCAGGTCGGCGGGCACGAGGTCGAGGACGTCGGCCCCGCGCTCGACGGCGAGATCGGCGAGCAGGTCGGCGAACGCCCCGCCGGCCTCGGCGGCGAGGAGCTCGGTGACCGGTCCGGGCAGCACCTGCCGGCGACCCGGGTCCACGGGGAACGACGCGACCAGCAGCCCCGGCAGCGAGAGAGGTACGTCGGTGGGCGTGGGGGCGTGCAGCACGCCCGCCGCCCGGTCGGCCGGCGCACCGGTCGGTCGCGCGCCGCGCCGGGGCAGCGCCCACGCGACGGACCACGCGGTGCGACGCTGCTCGCGCGGCAGGTCCGCGACGTCCTCGGGCCGGGCGACGCCGGTCCGCCGGCGCACGACCCACCGCTCGTCGACCCCCCGCACCTCCACGCTGTGAGCATGGTTTTGGCCCACCTCGGCGCCCGAAACAGGGCCCAATTCATGCTCACAGCGCTGGACGGTGACCGACGCGAGGGCGGGCAGGGCGAGGAGCAGCGCGTCGTCGACGGCGGCGAGCTGGTCGCGCACGGCCTCCACGGCGTCGTCGCGCAGCGCCAGCTCGACGACGGTCGCGGCGCCGTCGAGCTCCGCCTGCTCGGCGTCGTCGAGCCCGGGGGCTGCGAACGGCAACCGCAGCACCGGCAGGTCGTCGCCCCGCTCGGCCACCGCGCGCCGGAGGCGGGACTGCGCCTCGCCACCGGCGGCCGTGGCCTCGTCCAGCAGCGCCCGCGTCCCAGTGAGCGAGAACCGCACGCCCCCGGTGACGGAGCGCACCGCCACGTCGTCCGCGACGGACCGGGTGGCCGCGAAGCCGACGCCGAACCGGCCGACCGGTCCGTCGTGGGTCGCCCGCCCGGGTTCCGCCGACTTGGCCGACGCGCGCAGCGAGGCGAGGGAGGAGACGCCGTCGGCGTCGAGCGGCGCCCCCGTGTTCGCCGCCACCAGCCGCCACCCGCTGTGAGCATGATTCTGGCCCACTTCGGAGCCCGAGAGTGGGCCAGAATCATGCTCACAGCGCTCGAGGCGCAGCAGCAGGTGGCCGGGTTCACCCGCGCGGGCAGCGGCGTCGGCCGCGTTCTGCGCGAGCTCGACGACGACCCGGTCGCGGTAGTAGCCCCGGGCGTGGTCCTCCTCGGCGTTCGCGTCCTCCCGGAAGCGGGTGCCGGACGCGAGCCACGCCGCCACGACGGCGTCGCGCAGCCCGGCGGTGCCGAACGGGTCGGCGGTCTCGACCCCGCGACCCGCTCGGGACTGCGCCGGCTCGACCGGCGGCTCAGTGGTCTCGGCGGGCTCGACCACCGCCGGCCTCACTGCTCGTCGTCGGCGGGATCGACTCGCTCGATGCTCACCTCGTCGATGAGCGGGGCGTCGGCGGGCCAGTCGCTCGGCGGCTGCTCGACGTCCGTCTCCGAGTGCGCCCCGCAGCCGTGGTCGAGCGAGACGACCTTGCCGTCGTCGGGCGACCACTCGTTGGCGCACACCGCGAAGAGCTGGCCCAGCGGACCGGCCAGCGGCACGAGGAAGCCGCAGGTCCCGCACTCCGACTTGGACGCCACGGCCCCGCGAGCCGTCGGCCCGCGCGACCCGCGGTACCAGCGCTCGGCGGCCTCGTCACGACCCTGCGGCGAGAGCACGCGCTCCCGGGCGAGCGCCAGCTCGTCGATCGCGACGGAGTCGAGCTCGTCGTCGCCGGACGGCGTCCAGCCGGGCTCCAGGCGCGGGTCGTCGGCGCGGAACGGCAGCGTGTCGCCCGGGCCGACGTCGCCCGGTCGCAGGCGCTCGGACCAGGGCAGCCACGCGGGAGCGAGCAGCGCGTCGTCGCCGGGCAGCAGCTCGACCTCGGACACCGTCGCGACGCGCCCGCGCGGCACGCGGGCGACCGTGACGGTCCAGTGCCAGCCGTGGTAGCCCTTCATCGCCGCCGCGAACCGGTGCGACATGAGGCGTTCGCCGTCGGCGACCGCGCCCAGGTGCTCCCCGACGTCGGACGGTGACGACGCCACCTCCTGCGCGGCGGCGCGTGCCAGGTCGGCAGCACCCAGCAGCACGGCGTCCTTGCGTGCGCGGGCGCTGACCCGGGTCGTGCGCGCGGGCGCGGGAGCGGCAGCAGTCACCATGTTCCTTCTCGGGTCTCGGTCTCTCGGAGTTCTCGTCAGCTGTCGAGGTCGTCGGCGACGGCGCGCAGCAACGTCGCGACGCGCTTGCCCGTCGCCCCATCAGGGTACTTGCCGCGCTTGAGCTGGTCGCCGACGTTGTCGAGCACCTTGATGAGGTCCTCGACGATGGTCGCCATCTCGGACGGCGCCTTGCGCTTCGCCTTCGTGACCGACGGCGACGGATCGAGCACCTTGACCGCGAGGGCCGAAGGGCCGCGCCGACCGTCGGCGACGCCGTAGTCCACGCGCGTGCCCGGCTTGGGGCTCGCGGCGTCCGCGGGCAATGCGGAGGCGTGCAGGAACACCTCGCCGCCGTCGTCGCCGGCGATGAAGCCGAAGCCGCGGTCGGCGTCGTACCACTTGACCTTGCCGCTGGGCACCTGGAACCTCTTCGTGCTCGTCGTTGTCGTGCTCGTCGTCGTGCTCGTCGTCGTGGGCCGGCCGCGCGGACGTGCGCCCTGCGGGACCGGAAGGTCCCAGATTACCGGCCGACGGAGGGCGCCGTCGCCTCCGCCCGCCCGCGCCCTGCCGATCGGTGGATGCCGAGGTCGGCGGCGAGGCGTCCCGCGACGGCGTCGAACCACCGCCCGGTGTCCGTCACCGACCCCACGAGGTGCCCGAAGAGCTCGAACGACACGGTGCCGAACAGTGCGGTCCACGCCATGAGCGTGCGCACCACGGCCTCGGTGGGCGCGTCGTGGGCCAGCCCGCGCGCCGCGGCGAACTCTCGGGCTCCGGCGACCAGCGCGGCGTCGCCCTCGGCCCGCGCGTCCCCGGCGTCCCCGTCGGCCGGCGCGGGCACGGGCCGCGACCCACGCGCGTCCGCCTCCACGACCACGGCGATCAGGACCCGCACGACGCGCGTCGCCGGGTCCACGGTGCGCCGCGGGGCCGCGTAGCCGGGCACCGGCGTGCCGTACAGGAGGGCGAACTCGCCGGGATGGGCCACGGCCCAGTCTCGCAGCGCGCGGCAGGCGGCGAGCCAGCGCGCGGGCAGGTCGTCGCGGGGGGCGTCGGCCTCCGCGCGCTCGACGGCGGCGCCGAGCTCGTCGTAGCACTCCACGATCAGCGCGGTGAGCAGGGCGTCGCGGCTGGCGTAGTACCGGTAGACGGCGGAGGAGACCATGCCGACGTCCCGCGCGACGGCGCGCAGCGAGAGCGCGGCGGGGCCGTCGGTGGCCAGGCGGGCGCGGGCCGCGGCGAGGATCTCGCGCGTGATCGCCTCGCGCGCGAGCGCGCGGGCGGTGCGTGGGGTGCCGACCGGGGCGTCGTGAGGGTCGCTCATCGCCCCAGCCTGCCATTGCGAGATCACCGCCCACAAATGCGAGCACTGCTCTTGCCTGGGGCGCACCGGCGTGACATGCTCGAACGGACAGAGAGCACCGCTCTCGGATTGGAGCACCCGTCATGACCGACCGTCAGCTCGTCGTCGGCGCCGGCCCGGTCGGCCGCCACGTCGCCGCCCTCCTCGCCGCCCGCGGCGCGCACGTCACCGTCGTCACCCGCTCCGGGCGCGACACCGGCGTGGCCGGCGTCCGCCACCTCGCGCTGGACGCCTCCGACGCCGACGCCCTCTCGGCCGCCGCCGAGGGCGCGGACGTCCTCTACAACTGCGCCAACCCGGGGAGCTACCCGCAGTGGGAGCGGGTATGGCCACCGCTCGCGGCCGCGCTCCAGACAGCGGCCGAGCGCTCGGGCGCCGTCTACGCCCTCACCGGGAACCTCTACCCCTACGGCCCCGTCGACGGCCCCATGACCGAGGACCTGCCCGACGCCGCGACCGACCACAAGGGCCGGCTGCGCGCCCGGATGTGGGCCGACGCCAGGACCGCGTTCTCCGCCGGGCGCCTCGCGGGCGCCGTCGAGGTGCGCAGCTCCGACTTCGTCGGGCCGGGCGTGGGCGGCAACGGGCACGTCTCGCGGGTCGTGCCCGCGGCACTGGCCGGGAAGCGGGTCACGATGATCGGCCGCACCGACCGGCCGCACACGTTCACCGACGTCGGCGACGCCGCGCGCACGCTCGTCGCCGCCGCCGAGGACGCGGGCGCCCACGGCCGCACCTGGCACACCCCGAGCAACGCGCCCGTCAGCCAGGTGCAGGCGCTCACCGACGTCCTCGCGTCGGCCGGGCGCCCGCCCGTGCGCGTCGGGTCGCTCCGCGGGGCCGCGCTGGCCGGCGTGGCGCTGGTCTCGCCGATGATGCGCGAGCTGCGCGAGCTCGCCTACCAGTGGGAGCGCCCGTACGTCATGGACTCGACCGCGGCGCAGGAGCGCTTCGGCATCGCACCCACGCCGTGGGCGGAGGTATGCCGGCGCACCGCGCAGGGCTGAGCGACGCCCCCACGAGGGCGTGCCGGACGGGCGGCGGGGAGACGGCGCGTAGCATCGATCAGATGGTCAGCACGTCGCCAGGGAGCACGGCCGCGGTCGACGTCGCGGACGGCCTCGGCGACCCGGCTCCGCGCACGTTCACCGAGGCGATCCGCACGCGGGACGACGCCGCGCTCGTCGCGCTGCTGCGCGCCCGGCCGGATCTCGCCACCCCGTCGCCGTCGACGCTGCGGTCGCTCGCCGCGCGCGCGTCGAGCCGCACGAGCCTCGAGCGCGCCGTCGCGCACGCCGACGCCCGCACGCTGCAGGTGCTCGAGGCCGTGGCCGTGCTCGCCGAGGCCGGCCCCGTGACCGCCCCCCGCGTCGCGGCGGCGATCGGCGCCCTCGACGCCGCGGGACCGGCGACCGAGAGTGCCGCGGGGGGCGCGACAAGGGACGGCGCGGCAGGGGTCGGCGCGACGCGCGGCGCGGCGGCCGCCGTCGGACGGGCTCTCGACGACGCCCTCACCGCGGGCCTGCTGTGGGACGCGGGCGACCCGTCCGGCCCGGACCTGCGCGTCAGCCCCGGGCTCGCCGACGTCCTCGGGCCCTACCCCGCCGGCCTCGGGCCGGCACGGCACGCGCCCCGCGATCCCTCTGAACCGCCGACCGGCACCGGGACGACCGACGCAGAAGGACGCAGCCCGCGTGCCGCGCAGCTCGACGACCTGCCGCGCGGCGGGCGCGAGATCCTCGACGCACTGGCGTGGGGGCCTCCGGTCGGCGTCGTGCCGCCGGTGGGCACGGCCGCGCGGGCCGCGGTCGACGCGCTCGCCGACGCCGGCCTGCTGCAGCGCACGGACGCGCGGCACGTCGTGCTGCCGCGCGACGTCGGCCTGGCGCTGCGCGGCGGCCGCACGCACCGGTCGCCCCAGCTCGCTCCCCCGGCCCCGGACGGCCGCGCGGTCCGGCCCGAGATCTCCGACGCCGAGTCCGCGAGCGCCGCGCTCGACCTCGTGCGGTACGTCGACCTGCTCGTCGCCGCCTGGGAGGACGCGCCGCCGTCCGTGCTCCGCAGCGGCGGCGTCGGCGTGCGCGACCTGCGCCGCACCGCGCAGGCGCTCGGCTGCGACGAGCGGGTGGCGGCGATCGTCGTCGAGCTGGCGGCCTCGGCCGGCGTGCTGGCGGACGACGGCGACGCCCCGCCGTCCTATCGGCCCACGACCGCCGCCGACGACTGGGACGACCTGGACGACGCAGGCCGGTGGGCCCTGCTCGCCGCGGCGTGGGCGACGTCGCGCCGCACCCCGTGGCTGGTCGGCTCCCGGGACGAGAAGGGCACGGTCCGGGCGGCGCTGTCGCCCGACCTGCACCGGGCGTGGGTGCCCCGCCTGCGGCGCCACGTGCTCGGGGTGCTCGCCGCGCAGCCCGGCACCGCGCTCGACCCGGACGCGGTGATGACGGTGCTGCGCTGGCACAGCCCGCGCACCGTGCCGCCCGAGCAGGCGGTCGCGGGGCTGCTGACCGAGGCCGCGCTGCTCGGCGTCACCGGCGCGGGCGCGCTCTCCGGGCCCGGGCGGGCGCTGCAGACGCACCTGTCGGGCACCCTGCCCACCGGGGCGAACCCCGCGCCTGACACGTTGGCGGAGGCGATGCGCGCGGCGCTCCCGTCCGAGGTGGACGAGCTGCTGCTGCAGGGCGACCTCACCGGCATCGTGCCGGGACGACCGTCCCAGGCGCTGGCGCGGCTGCTCGAGCGGGCGGCCGACGTCGAGTCGCGCGGGGCGGCGACGACGGTCCGCTTCTCCGCGGCGTCGGTCACGCGCGCGCTGGACCACGGCACGACCGCGGACGAGCTGGTCGCCGACCTGGCGCGCCGGTCACGGGTGCCGGTGCCGCAGCCCCTGGAGTACCTGGTGCGCGACACCGCACGCCGGCACGAGGCGGTGCGCGTCGGGAACGCCGGGTCGTACGTGCGGGCGGCGGACCCCACGACGCTCGCGGGCCTCGACCAGGACCCGCGCCTCGCCCACCTCGGGCTGGTGCGCCTCGCGCCGACCGTGCTGGCCGCGGCCGTCCCGGCCGCCGAGCTGCACGACGCGCTGCGCGCCCGCGGGCTGCTGTCGGCGCTGGAGGGGCCCGACGGGCGCGTGCTCAGCGCCCGGCTGCGGCGTCCGCCACGCCTGGACCGGGCCGCCCCGTCGCGGCGCGGGGCGGCGGCGCGCGTGGCGGCGTCGGGCGCCGTGCCGAACGGCTCGACGGAGGAGGCGCACGCCATGCTGGTCGCCCGTCTGCGCGCCGCGGACCGCGGCGAGGCGACCGCCGTCGACCGGCTCGCGGCCCGCGGTGCGCAGACGGCCGCCGACGTGCCGCCGTCGCCCGGCCCGGCGAGCGCGCCCGTCCACCCGCGCCACGGCACGCCGGGGGCCGGCACCCAGCCCGGCGACGCGATGGCGGTGCTGCACGACGCGCTGCGCGACGGCCGGCGGGTGTGGGTCGAGATGGTCGGGCCGCTGGGGGCGATGGAGCGTCGCGAGCTCAAGCCGCTGCGGCTCGACGGCGGAAGGCTGCGCGCGCTCGACCCCGTCCGCGAGGCCGAGCTCACCGTCGCCGTCCACCGCATCGCCGCCGTCGAGCCCTCCGACAGCTGAGGGACTGCCACGACCACCGGCCTCCGGCCTACGATGTACATACGTAGCAACGAGTCGGCGCCACGGAGGCTTGCCATGACGACGATGAGCGCACGCGACTTCAACCACCACGCCTCGGCGGCCAAGCGCGCGGCCGATCGCGGACCGGTCGTCATCACCGAGCGAGGGCGAGCGTCCCACGTCCTCCTCAGCATCGAGGAGTACCGGCGGCTCACCGCCGACCTCCCCAGCCTGGCACGTCGCCTCTCGATGGGTGCGGGCGCGCCCGACGCGGACGACGTCGACTTCGAGCCTGGTCGGGTCGAGCCGCGGATCGAGGCCGCCGACCTGTGACCTACCTCCTGGACACCAACGTCATCTCAGAGCTGCGCAAGAGCCCGTCCCGACGAGAACCCGCGGTCTTCGCCTGGGCCGATGCTCAGCCCGACGAGACCCTGCACACCTCCGCGATCTGCCTGTTGGAGCTCGAGATGGGGGTGCTCCGCAAGGAGCGCACCTTCGCCGCGCAAGGTGCCAGGCTGCGGCACTGGCTGGAGTCCGTCGTCGTGCCGGGGTTCGGGGAGCGGGTGCTGCCCTTCGACGCCGCGGCCGCACGGCGCGCCGCCATGATGCACGTCCCGGACCACCGGAGCGACCGCGACTGCCTGATCGCCGCGACAGCCGCGGCGCACGACCTGGTGGTGGTCACGCAGAACGTCGCGGACATGGAGCCGACCGGCGTCGCCGTGCTGAACCCCTGGCTGCGGCCGGAGGGGTGACCGTTCGGGCCCCGCGGAACACGCGGCCCGGGCCCGGTGTTGGCATGCTGGATGCCCACGGGCGTCCGCCCCCACGCCCGGCACACCGAAAGGAACCGCATGCCCGACGGCCCGCTCATCGTGCAGAGCGACAAGTCCCTCCTGCTGGAGGTGGACCACCCGCGCGGCGACGACGCGCGCCGCGCCATCGCGCCGTTCGCGGAGCTGGAGCGCGCACCCGAGCACGTGCACACCTACCGGCTCACGAGCCTGGGGCTGTGGAACGCGCGCGCGGCGGGGCACGACGCGGAGCAGGTCGTCAACACCCTCATCGAGTACTCCCGGTACCCGGTACCGCACGCGCTGCTGATCGACGTGGCCGAGACGATGGGCCGCTACGGGCGCCTCACCCTCGCCACCCACCCGACGCACGGGCTCGTGCTGCAGGCCACGGACCGCGCCGTGCTGGCCGAGGTGCTCAAGTCGAAGCGCACGGCCGGCCTGGTGGGCGAGCGCGTCGACGACGAGACGGTCGTCGTGCACCCGTCCGAGCGCGGCCACCTCAAGCAGGTGCTGGTCAAGCTCGGCTGGCCGGCGGAGGACCTCGCCGGGTACGTCGACGGCGAGAAGCACGCCATCGAGCTGGCCTCCCCCACGCACCCCCGCACGCCCACCGAGCAGCCGAAGACCTGGGAGATGCGCCCGTACCAGGCACAGGCCGTCGACGGTTTCTGGCACGGCGGCTCGGGCGTCGTCGTGCTGCCCTGCGGCGCCGGCAAGACGATCGTCGGCGCCGCCGCGATGGCGAAGAGCGGCACGACCACGCTCATCCTCGTCACCAACACGGTCAGCGCCCGGCAGTGGCGCGACGAGCTGGTGCGCCGCACGTCGCTCACCGAGGACGAGATCGGCGAGTACTCGGGCTCCCGCAAGGAGGTCAAGCCCGTCACCATCGCGACCTACCAGGTGCTCACGACCAAGCGGAAGGGCGTGTACAGCCACCTCGAACTGCTCGACGCCCGCGACTGGGGCCTCATCGTCTACGACGAGGTGCACCTGCTGCCGGCCCCGATCTTCCGGATGACGGCGGACCTGCAGGCGCGCCGCCGCCTCGGCCTCACCGCCACGCTGGTGCGGGAGGACGGGCGCGAGGACGAGGTGTTCTCCCTCATCGGCCCGAAGCGCTACGACGCGCCGTGGAAGGACATCGAGGCCCAGGGCTACATCGCCCCCGCGGACTGCGTCGAGGTGCGCCTCACCCTGCCGGAGCACGAGCGGATGACGTACGCCACCGCCGAGCCGGAGGACAAGTACCGCCTGGCCGCGTGCGCGCCGGGCAAGAACCGCGTCGTGGAGCAGATCGTCTCGTCCCACCCCGACGACCAGGTGCTCGTCATCGGGCAGTACCTGGACCAGCTGCAGGAGCTCAGCGAGCACTTGGACGCCCCGCTCATCACCGGCGCGACGACGGTCCGCGAGCGCCAGCGGCTGTTCGAGGCGTTCCGGTCCGGGGAGATCTCCCGGCTGGTGGTGTCCAAGGTCGCGAACTTCTCCATCGACCTGCCGGAGGCGTCGGTGGCGGTCCAGGTGTCCGGCTCCTTCGGTTCGCGGCAGGAGGAAGCACAGCGGCTGGGGCGGGTCATGCGGCCGAAGGCGGACGGCCGGACGGCGCACTTCTACGCCGTCGTCGCCCGCGACACGGTCGACCAGGACTTCGCCGCCCACCGGCAGCGGTTCCTCGCGGAGCAGGGGTACGCCTACCGCATCGTCGACGCGGAGGAGCTGGACGCCTCCGGCACGGACCTCGCGCTGTAGACCCGGTGACCGGGGTGCGGGCATCGCGGCTTCGACGGACGGTGGCCGCATGACCCGATTCGGCTACACCCTCATGACCGAGCAGTCCGGGCCACGGGAGCTGGTGCGGTACGCGTCGGACGCGGAGCGCGCCGGCTTCGACTTCGAGGTCTGCAGCGACCACTTCTTCCCGTGGCTGGCCGCCCAGGGCCACTCCCCGTACGCGTGGAGCGTCCTGGGCGCCGTCGCGCAGGCGACCGAGCGCGTGGGCCTCATGACGTACGTGACCTGCCCGACCGTGCGCTACCACCCGGCCGTCGTCGCGCAGAAGGCCGCGACCCTGGGCCTGCTCTCCGACGGGCGCTTCACGCTGGGGCTGGAGGCGGGCGAGAACCTCAACGAGCACGTCGTGGGCGAGCGCTGGCCCGCCGTCGACGAACGTCACGAGATGCTCGCCGAGGCCCTCGAGATCGTCGACGCGCTGTTCTCCGGCGACCTCGTGAGCTACCGCGGCAACCACTTCCAGGTGGACTCCGCCCGGCTGTGGGACCTGCCGGACAGCCCGGTCGAGATCGGCGTCGCCGTGTCGGGGCCGCAGTCGGTCGAGCATTTCGCCCCGCTCGCCGACCACCTGATCGCGACCGAGCCGAAGCAGGAGCTGGTGGAACGCTGGGACGCGACCCGCGCGGATGCCGCGACCGGGCCGTCGCGCAAGATCGGCCAGCTGCCGATCTCCTGGGACCCCGACCGCGACGCCGCGGTCGCCCGCGCGCACGAGCAGTTCCGCTGGTTCGGGCTGGGCTGGCCGGTCAACGCCAACCTGCCGACGACGGAGTCCTTCGAGCGCGCGAGCGGGTTCGTCCGGCCCGACGACGTGGCCGCCTCGATCCCGTGCGGCCCGGACCTGGACGCCGTCGTCGAGGCCGCGTCGGCGTTCTGGGAGGCCGGGTTCACGGACCTGTCCGTGGTGCAGATCGGTGACGAGCGCCAGCAGCAGTTCCTCGACGAGGGCGCGGGGCCGCTGCTGGCCAGGCTCCGCGAAGCGGCACCGGCCGACGCCGCCTGACCTCGGCCGACGTCGGGGTGCGGCGGCGTTCCGCCGCGCCGGAGGACGATGGCGCCGCTAGGTTCGCTCCATGACCACGCCGTCCGACGACGCCCGGGCCCCGGCGGCCGCGGCCGACACGGGCGCGGTGCCCGACGCACGGCCCCTCCAGCACGACTCCGTGCGCCCGCCGCGCTGGGTGCCGCGCGCGCTCGTCATGGCGGCGGCCGCGGTGTTCGCGGCGCTCGCCGTCGGTTACGCGCTGGGCCAGCTGCGCGGGCTGATCGTCAACCTCGTCATCGCGTTCTTCCTGGCGCTCGCGCTGGAGCCGATCGTCGTGTGGCTGGTGCGGCGCGGCTGGCGCCGCGGGATCGCGGCGTTCACCGCGCTCATCGGGTCCCTCGTCGTGGTGATCGTCGTGATGGCGCTGTTCGGGAACCTGTTCGTGCAGCAGCTGATCCAGCTCGTGAACGCGCTGCCCGACCTGTACCTCGAGCTGCGCGCGTGGGTCGAGACCACCTGGGGCGCGACCCTGCCCGAGTCGGACGAGCTGCTGCGGCAGGCCGTCGACCAGTTCGGCACCGACGTCGCGACCGGCACGATCCTGATCGGCACGACGATCATCGGGGTGATCTTCGCCGCGCTGACGATCATGCTGGTCACGTACTACCTGCTGGCCGCCGGGCCGCAGTTCCGGGTGGCGGTGTGCCGCTGGCTCACGCCGAACCGGCAGACCGAGGTGCTGCGCCTGTGGGAGATCACGCAGGTGAAGGTCTCGGACTTCATCAACTCGCGCATCGTGCTCGCGGCCCTGTCGGCCGTATTCACCTTCGTGTTCCTGCTGATCATGGACACGCCGTACGCGCTGCCGCTGTCCGTGTTCACGGGCGTGGTCTCCCAGTTCGTGCCCACGATCGGCACCTACCTCGCCGGGGCGCTGCCCGTCGCCGTCGCGCTCACGTCGCAGGGGCTGCCGCAGGCGCTGGCGGTGCTGGCGTTCATCATCGCGTACCAGCAGCTGGAGAACCTCGTGTTCTCCCCGAAGGTCTCCGCGCGCGCGCTGGAGATGAACCCGGCGGTGAGCTTCGTCGCCGTGCTCGCCTTCGGCGCCGTGTTCGGCCCGCTCGGCGCGTTCCTGGCGCTGCCGATCGCCGCCACCATCCAGGCCGTGGGCAACACCTACCTCCTGCGCTACGAGCTGGTGGAGTCGCACCTCCTGCACGACCCGGAGCGCGGCGCCGACCGGCCCGACGACCCGTCCGACGACGCGTCCGACAACCCGCCCGACGACACGCACGGGGGAGGCTCACGACGTCGGCGGGCGAACCGGCGCGCCGCCCGCGAGGCGGCGCGGACGGTCGACGAGCGCCGCGAGCAGGCCGGCGGGTAGGCGGTCCGACGACCGCGGCGCCGGCGCCCGCGCGCCGCGGGCCGTCTGCCCTGGTCCCGGGGCGTGCGCCCGGCGGAGCAGGGGTGTGACCGACCCGCGCCCGGGCGCGATTGCGTCGGGGACTCCCCCGCGACACGATCAGGGCGTGATCGCGCCCGACCCGACCGTGCCGCGTCGCACGGCCGCACCCGTCCTCGCCGCTCTGCTCCTCCTCGTCGCGCTGCTGGTGGCTCCGTTCACCGCGCCCGCGCCGGCCCACGCCGTCCCGCCGCTGACGGCCCTGGACAGCGAGATCACCGACCCGGCGGGGGTGCTCGGCGACGACGCCCCCGAGGTCCAGGAGGCCCTGGACCGGCTCGCCGAGGAGACGCCGTACCAGCTCTTCGTCGTCTACGTGGACTCGTTCGACGGCATCGCCGGGCGCGACTGGGCCAACGAGACGGCCAACAACGCGTCGCTGGGCACGGACGACCTCCTGCTCGCCGTCGCGACCGAGGACCGGGTCTACGGGCTGTCCGTGGACACGAACGTGGGGCTGAGCGACGACCAGCTCGACGCCGTGGAGACGGCGACCGAGGACGCGCTGCGTGCCGACGACTGGGCGGGCGCCACGGTCGCGGCGGTCGACGCGGTGCTGGACGCGGGCGGGTCGTCCGGGGGCGGGCTGCCGTGGGGCGTGCTCGTCGCGGTCCTGGTGCTGGGCCTGGTCGTGGTGGGCGGCTGGGTCTGGTTCCGGTCGCGCCGGCGCGCCGCCGCGTCCGCCGCGCCCACCTCGGTCGGGCGGCACGGCACGCCGGTCCCGGACGAGGACGCGCTGGCCGCGCTCGACACCGACGAGCTGGAGCGTCGTGCGGGCACCGCGCTGGTCGACGTCGACGACGCGCTGCGCACCAGCGAGCAGGAGCTCGGCTTCGCGGAGGCGGAGTTCGGCGTCGAGGCGACGCGGGAGTTCGCCGCCGCGCTGGAGGCGGCCCGGGCCGACGTCGCCACCGCGTTCCGGCGCCGCCAGGAGCTCGACGACGGCGAGCCCGAGGACGAGCCGCAGCGCCGCGAGCTCCTGCTCGCCGTCCTGGCCCGCTGCGAGCGCGCGGCCGCGGCCCTCGACGCCCAGACCGACGCCTTCGACGACCTGCGGGACCTGCACACCCGGGCCCCGGAGCTGCTGGAGACCACGGCGCTGCGCGCCGACGAGATCGGCGAGCGGGTCGACGTCGCGCGGCAGACGCTGGCCGGGCTGGCCAGCACCTACCCCGCGTCCGCGCTCGCGTCGGTGCGCGAGAACCCCGACCAGGCGGCGGCGCTGGTCGTGCACGCCCGGGAGGCCCTCGACTCGGGCCGGGAGGCTCTGACCGGACGCACCCGCACGACGACGGTCGGCCTCCTGCGCGCCGCGCAGAACGCCCTGGGCCAGGCGACCACCCTGCTCGACGCCGTGGACTCGGCGGGGGCGGGCCTCGCGACCGCGGGCGCCGACCTCGACAAGGGCGTCGCGTCGATCGGCCAGGACGTCGCCGACGCCGACCGGCTCGCGCCCGGCGACGCGACGGTGGCCTCGGCCGTCGCCGAGGCGCGCGCCGCGATCGACCAGGCCCGTGACGCGCGCTCGGGCGGCGACCCGCTCGCCGCGCTGCGCCGCGTCGCCGCCGCCGAGACGGACCTCGACGCCGCCCTCGCGCCCGCGCGGCAGCAGGCCGAGAACGCCGTGCGCGCGGGCGCCCTGCTGCGCGACGTGCTCCGGCGGGTCGACGCGCAGGTGCGGGCCACCCAGGACTACGTCGCGACCCGGCGCGGCGCGGTCGGGACGCAGGCCCGCACGCGCCTGGCGGAGGCCGCGCGGCTCGCGGACGACGCCCGGCGGCTGCAGCCGCAGGACCCGGTGGGGGCGCTCGACGCCGCCCGCCGCGCCGAGTCGCACGCCCAGGAGGCGGCGCGGCTGGCCCGCGAGGACACCGCGGGGTTCGGGATGCGCCAGGGCGGCTCCGGCTCCGACGCGGCCGGCATGGTGCTGGGCGGGATCCTGCTGGACACCGTCCTGCGCGGCCCCGGACGCGGCGCCCGCCGCGGCGGGTTCGGCGGCGGCTTCGGAGGCGGCTTCGGCGGCGGCGTCGGCGGCGGGTCCGGGGGCGGCTTCGGCGGCGGCGGGTTCGGGGGCGGCTTCGGCGGCGGCGGGTTCGGGGGCGGACGCGCCGGGCGCGGGGGCGGCGGTTCCCGCGGGAACCGCGGGGGGCGTGGCGGACGTTCCCGTGGTGGACGATTCTGACGAGCTCTCGGACGACGACAGACCCACGGATCCGGACGACGCGCCGGACCAGGCGGAAGGAAGCAGCACCATGACGCAGAAGCAGAGCATCCTCGGTCGCATCAGCCAGCTCGCGAAGGCGAACATCAACGCGCTCATCGACCGCGCCGAGGACCCGCAGAAGATGATCGACCAGCTCGTGCGCGACTTCACGAACAACATCGCCGAGGCCGAGCAGGCGATCGCCCAGACGATCGGCAACCTCCGGCTCGCGGAGCAGGACTACGACGAGGACCTCAACGCCGTGCGCGAGTGGGGCTCCAAGGCGCTGGCCGCGTCGCGCAAGGCCGACGAGTACCGGTCCGGCGGCAACCCCCTCGAGGCGGACAAGTTCGACAAGCTCGCGAAGGTGGCGCTCCGCAAGCAGCTCGACGCCGAGTCCGAGGTCACGCAGGCGCAGCCGATGATCGAGCAGCAGCGGGTGACCGTCGACAAGCTCAAGACGGGCCTCGCCGCGATGAAGGACAAGCTCGGCGAGCTCAAGTCGCGGCGCGACCAGCTCGTCGCCCGGCAGAAGGCGGCCCAGGCGCAGCAGACCGTGCAGGGCGCGATCAGCTCGATCAACGTGCTCGACCCCACGAGCGAGCTGGGCCGGTTCGAGGAGACCGTGCGCCGCGAGGAGGCCATGGCGATGGGCCAGGCCGAGATCGCCGCGTCGTCGCTCGACGCGCAGTTCGCCGAGCTGGAGATGTCCGACAAGGAGATCGAGCTCGAGGCCCGGCTCGCGGCGCTGAAGTCCGGCGCCCCCGCCCCGCAGATCAGCCCGGTCGCCGAGCAGCCCTGACCCCGA
>NZ_BAAAPM010000005.1:319468-327222 GCF_039531145.1 Isoptericola hypogeus | reverse complement strand
GTCTCGACAGGCTCGACCGACGTGGGCGGCTACCCTGAGGCTCATGTCCCCCTCCTTCGACGGCCCGACGCCGACGGCCGCCCCCACGCCGTTCGTGCCGACCCCGCCGTCCGACGTCCCCGCGCGCCGGACCTACCTGCTGGTCGACGGCGAGAACATCGACGCCACGCTCGGCATGAACGTGCTGAACCGGCGCCCCGACCCGCAGGAGCGCCCGCGGTGGGACCGGGTCACCGGGTTCGCGCAGAAGCTGTGGGACCAGGAGGTCGTGCCGCTCTTCTTCCTCAACGCCAGCAGCGGGCAGATGCCGATGGCGTTCGTGCAGGCGCTGATGGCGATGGGCTACAAGCCCATCCCGCTGGCGTCGTCCGGCACGGAGAAGGTGGTGGACGTCGGCATCCAGCGCACGCTCGACGCGCTGGCCGACCGCGAGGGCGACGTGCTGCTCGCCAGCCATGACGGCGACTTCCTGCCGCAGATCGAGGCGCTGCTCGGCACCGACCGCCGGGTCGGCCTGCTCGCGTTCCGTGAGTTCGTCAACGGGCAGTTCGCCCAGCTCGCCGACCAGGGGCTGGAGACGTTCGACCTCGAGGGCGACGCCGACGCCTTCACCGCCCCGCTGCCGCGCGTGCGGATCATCCCGCTCGACGAGTTCGACCCGCTGCGCTACCTCTGACCGCCCGGCCCCGTCCCGCCCGGCGGGGCGGGGGCGGGAGGCACGGCGTCGGCGGGAGGCACGGCGTCGAGCGATCGCTCGATGCGCGCCGCTGCGGCGATCCCCCACAGTGCCGCGACGCCGCCCAGCAGTGCGAGCACCAGCGGCACCCAGGCGAACCCGGTCAGGACGACCACGAGCAGCACGACCGCCCCGACGGCGATCCGCAGCGCATCGGCGTGCGTGGCGACCCAGCGCGCAAGGCGCCCGTCGCCACCGGTCGCCGTCAGCACCCACGGCCACCGGTCGCCCGCGCTAGCCAGCCATCGCGGGCTGCCCACGAGGAGCGCGCCGACGACGGCGGCGGCCCCGACGATGCCCACCAGCCAGAAGATCTGGTGCAGCCCTCCCGTGACCGAGTCGTACAGGACCCCGGCCACGTGCCGCCCGTCGGGCTGGCGCGCCACGTCCACGACCGTCGATCGCAGCTGCGCCACCGCGGCGGCGGTGAGCACGAGGCCGGCCACGACCCCCAGCCCGAGCTGGACGGCCCCGCGGCGCGTGCTCGGGGCGACGGCAAGCGTCGCGGCGGCGAGCAGGATCGTCACCACCACCAGCACGACCACGACCCGGTCGATGTCGCGCACGGTGCCCTGGACAAGGTCGAACGTCTCGCGGTCCAGGAGCTTCACCCTGCCGACGTCGTCCGGGATCCGTGAGCCGAGGGCCTCGCCCAGCTGGGCCCGGGCCTCGTCGGCCTTGTCCGAGAGGTTGTCCGGCAGCGTGACCTCGGGGAGCATGTCGCCGAACTCCCCGAGCACCTCGCGCAGGGCGTCCGCGACGATCGGCACGGTGTTGAGCATCACCGCGTCGTCGGTGAGGTAGACGTTGGGGTAATCGTCCACGTCGCCGCGCGCGATCCCGATCGCCGCGGCGTGCGCGCGCCCCACGAGCTGCGGCAGGCGCTCGGCGAACGCGTCGGACGTCACGAGCCGGTCCACGATCTGCCGCACGCGCCCCTCGAGCCGCTCCACGACCACCGGGGTGAGCGACGCCAGCGACGGCCGGTCCACGCGGCCGAGCAGCCCCTCCAGCAGCGGCCGGTCCGCCGCGTCGAGCTGGGCCGTGAGCGCGCCGGCGACGACCTCGTCGAGCTGTTCCAGGCGCGTCGAGACCCGGTCGTCGAGGTCGAGTGCGTCGAGGACCTGGTTGCTCACGGTCTCGCTCAGCGCGTCGTAGAGCGCGGGGTCCTCGAGGGCCGGCTCGACGGCGGCCATGAACCGGTCGTTGTCGAAGACCGTCTGGTGCGCCCACAGTGCCACCGACGACGCGACGAACAGCAGCGAGGTGATCACCACCAGCGCTCCCGCGACCCAACGGCGCGCGGCCCCACCACGCTTTCCGTCGCCCGGCACCCTCGTCGCGCTCTGGCTCACCCGGGAACGACCTCCCTGCTCATGCCGCGGTTCCGCGGTCGACGCCGAGTCTAGGGAGCGGTGGCGGCTTGCGCCCGCCGGCGGGCTCGGCCCGTGTCAGGCCCGCAGCTCTCGGTACAGCGGCGTCGCGTACCCGGGCGTGAAACCGACGCCGCCGAGCAGCCCGCCGATCCGCGCGGCCTCCGCGGCGACGGATGCCTCGGCGTCGGCGCCGACGTCCTCGAGCAGCCGCCACACGACCTCGCCGTCCGGCCGCACCGTCCACGCGCCGACGATGCGCCCCTGCCACCAGATCGTCGCGCCCGCGTTCCCGGCGCTGTCGAAGAGCTGCTCCCGGTGCGGCCCGAGGTACCAGTCGCGCGCCGTCCATCCCATCGTCGTGGGGTCGAGGGTCGGCAGGAGGGCGACGTGACCCTCCACGACGTCGTCCACGGCGGGATCCAGCGCCGCGTCCAGGTCGGTCGAGCGCAGCATCATGCCGTCGGCCACGACGGGCGCCGCGCCGGGCGGCCCGACCTCGAGCTCCACCTGACGCACGTCGAGGGCCGCGACCGCGCGCCTCGCCTGGCCGAGGCTCCACCCCGTCCACCACTTCAGGTCGGCCACCGTCGCCGGCCCGAACGCCTCCAGCCACTGCCGGGCGAGCTCGACGCGCGCCGCCTCCTCGTCCGTCTCCGGGATGCCGCCGGGGAACCAGTCGGTCATCGGGGACCACACGTGCCGCGGCGACGACCACGCCCCGCGCGGCTCGCCCCGCACGACGCTCCCCTCGGCCGAGAGCACGGCCAGCAGCGGCGACGTCATGGTGCGGCGCACGTCCCACGCCTTGGCGGTCGTGGGCAGGAACGCGGTGCGCAGCAGGGGCGCCGCCCGCGACAGCTGTGCGCCGTCCAGCGGCCCGTGGGTGACGAGGGCCTCGTGCACCTGCGCCTCCGCCGCCGCCAGCAGCGCCTCCGGGTCACGGACCGGCGGGTCGGTGGGCAGCGTCGCGAGCTCCTTGAGCAGCCGGGCGCGCAGCCGCCCCGCCACCGTGAGCGCCGCCGCGGCGTGCACCACCGGCACCGTCTCGCGGCGCACGACGAACATCGTGCGCCGCATCCCCAGCACCTTGACGAGGCTGCGCCGCACGAAGAGCGCGTCGCGCACGTCGTCCAGCGTCAGCCCGGGCACACGCGCGAGCACCGCCAGGTGCACGCTGGGGGCGTCGGTCGCGTGCAGCGCGACGAGGCGCTCCGTCACGTCCTCGGGGGTCGTCGCCTCGGGGCGCCCGGGGCGCCCGACGCCGAGCGCGAGCTGGTGGACGACGAGCCGCCGTCGCCGTTGGTCCGCCGTGATCCGCACCCGCCCATCCTGCCGTGCGGCACCGACAGCCGCGGCGTCCGAGCCGCCGGGAGCAACGTCCAAGGGTCTTCCCAGGCGTCTCTCAGAACCACGGCCCACCATGGAGTCATGAGCGCACCCGAGGCACGTCTCGTCGTCGTCGACGACGAGCCCAACATCCGCGAGCTGCTGTCCACCTCCCTGCGGTTCGCGGGGTTCGAGGTGCACGCGGCGGCCGACGGCAACGGCGCGCTGCAGCTGGTGCGCGACGTCGAGCCCGACCTCGTGGTGCTCGACGTCATGCTGCCCGACATGGACGGCTTCACCGTGACCCGCCGCATGCGCTCCACCGGCCGGCACACGCCCGTGCTGTTCCTCACCGCCCGCGACGACACGCAGGACAAGGTGCAGGGCCTCACCGTGGGCGGCGACGACTACGTCACCAAGCCGTTCAGCCTGGAGGAGGTCGTGGCCCGCATCCGCGCCGTCCTGCGCCGCACGCACGCGGGCGAGCCCGAGGACGACGCCGTCGTGCGCGTCGGGGATCTCGAGCTGGACGAGGACTCGCACGAGGTGCGTCGTGCCGGCGTCGAGGTGGACCTCTCCCCCACCGAGTTCAAGCTGCTGCGCTACCTCATGCTCAACGCCGGCCGCGTGCTGTCCAAGGCGCAGATCCTCGACCACGTGTGGCAGTACGACTGGGGCGGCGACGCGAACATCGTCGAGTCCTACATCTCCTACCTGCGCCGCAAGGTCGACAACCTCACCGTCGCCGGGCCCGACGGCGAGGACGTCGCGCTGCCCCCGCTCATCCACACCAAGCGCGGCGTGGGCTACCTGCTGCGGGCGCCGCAGGCGCCGCGATGAGCACCCGCCCGCCGTCCGGCACGACGGCGCAGGACGTGGCGCCCGGCGCCGGCCCGGGCACCGCCGGTCTCGCCGCGCCGACGGACGCCGCGACGTCCCGCGCCGCGGCGACCGGCGACGGGCCGAGCGGCCGACGCTGGGGCTGGCTCGAGCGCGTCCCGCTGCGCACGCGGCTCGTGACCATCACCGTGCTGCTGCTCGCCGCGGGGCTCATCCTGGCAACGGTCGTCACGCGGACCGTCGTCTCCGGCTACCTCGTGGACCAGGTCGACCAGCAGCTCGCGCAGTCCGCGGAGGAGGTCGCCAACTTCACCCTGCGGCAGCCCGAGGCGCCGACCCCGCGGGGTCCGACCGACTACGTCGTCGTGATCCGGGACGAGAACGGGCAGAGCAGTCAGGACCCGTACGCCTGGCCGCAGACGCTGGCCCGGTTCGGCACCCCCGACATCCCCGCCGAGACGCTCGACGAGCTCCAGGACAGGCAGGGCAAGCCGTTCACCGTGGACTCGACCGGCGGGTCGACCCCGGCGCAGTGGCGGGTCGTCCCGTTCGTCTACTCCGCGGGCGGGCAGGTACTGGGCGAGGCCTACGTCGCGCTCCCCCTGGCCGGCGTGCAGGAGACGGTCGCGTTCCTCACCCGGTCGCTGCTGCTGTCCGGGCTGGGCATCGTGCTGCTGGGCGGCGGCACGGCGCTGCTGCTGGTGCACCGGTCGCTGCGGCCGCTGCGACGCATCGAGGTGACGGCGGCCGCGATCGCCGACGGTGACCTGTCCCAGCGCGTCCCGGAGCACCCGCCGACGACGGAGGTGGGCTCGCTCAGCCAGTCGCTGAACACGATGCTCGCGCACATCGAGCGGGCGTTCTCCGCGCAGGAGGAGTCGGAGCGGCGCATGCGGCGCTTCGTGTCCGACGCGAGCCACGAGCTGCGCACGCCGCTGGCCACGGTCAAGGGCTACGGCGAGCTGTACCGGATGGGCGCGCTCGACACGTCGGACAAGGTGGACGACACCATGGGCCGCATCGAGGACTCGGCGCGGCGGATGAGCACGCTGGTCAACGACCTGCTGGTGCTCGCCCGGCTCGACGAGGGGCGCCCGCTGCGCCGCGAGGACGTCGACCTCGCCGCGATGGCGCGCGACGCCGCCCAGGACCTGCACGCCCTGGACCCCACGCGCGAGGTCGCGGTCACCGGCCTGCCCGGCGACGCTCCTGTTCCCGCGTCCGTGCAGGTCACGGGCGACCGGGACCGGCTGCGGCAGGTGCTGACCAACCTGGTCGGCAACGTCTCGCGGCACACCCCGGCCGGTTCGCCCGCCGAGATCGCGATCGGCCGTACGCCGACCGGTGGCGCCGTGGTCGAGGTGCGCGACCACGGACCGGGCATCCCCGCGGAGGCGGGCGCGCGGATCTTCGAGCGGTTCTACCGCGCCGACTCGTCGCGCAACCGCGAGTCCGGCGGCTCCGGGCTCGGGATGGCGATCGTCGCGGCCATCGTCGGCGCGCACTCCGGCCACGTGTCCGTCGTCGACACGCCCGGCGGCGGACTCACGGTCCGGGTGGAGCTCCCTCCCGCCGAACCGGCGTCGCCGTGAGCGAATCGCAGGGTCGAAGGGTCCACTGTCGGACGACGGTCGTAACCTGTCGGTGAGTGCGGCAGAATGCACGGGCCGCAGCACCGTCCGACAACCGAAAGCCGATAGCGATGGGCGTGATCAGCGCCGACGCACCCGCCTGGTTCCTCTCCGCCTTCGTCCGTGCCGCGCACGGGGCGGGGACCACGGCTGACGGCGACGCCGTCCGCGCCGTCGGGACCGACCTCGTCGGCCGGTGGTCCGCACCGGACCGCCGATTCCACAACCTCCGGCACCTCGCCGACGTCCTGCACCGCGTGGACGAGCTCGCCGAGGAGACGCACGAGCCCGACCTCGTCCGGCTCGCGGCCTGGTACCACGGCGCGGTGTTCGACGCCACGCGCAAGGTGGCCGCCGCCACCCAGGGCGGGGAGCAGACCACGTCGAGCGCGGACCTGGCCCGCACCCAGCTCACCGAGCTGGGCATCCCCGCGGGCCGGGCGGAGCGGGTCGCGCAGCTCGTCGACTCCCTGGCCCGGCACAAGCCCCTGCCCAAGGACGTCGACTCGGCCGTGCTCAACGACGCCGACCTCGGCATGCTCGCCACCGAGCCGCAGCGCTACCGCGAGTACATGGCGGACGTCCGCGCGGAGTACGCGCACATCCCGCTGCCGGACTACCTCGACGCCCGCATCCGCGTGCTGACCAAGCTGCTCAAGCGGCCGTCGCTCTACTGGAGCCCGATGGGGGCGGCGTGGGAGGAGCCCGCGCGCCAGAACGTCGACGCCGAGCTGCACCGGCTGCTCAAGGAGCGCGCCAAGCTCGACGCCCAGACGCCGGCCGGGCCCGAGCGCTCCTGACCCGCCACCGTCCCCCGTGACGCCTCCGGTCGTCCACAGGCTGTGGACGACGCGCCCTGTCGGGGGCCCACCGCGCCTAGCGTCGTCGTCGGCATCCCGGTCCCGGGTGACGACGACGAAGGAGGACACGTGCGGTACGAGGTCGACAGCGAACGGGTGGCGCAGGCGAGCGCGGCGGTCAACGGGTCCGTGGCGGCGATCCGCTCAGAGGTGGGCGCCATGATGCGCCACCTGCAGGACCTGCAGTCGAGCTGGCACGGCAGCGCCGCGACGTCGTTCGCGGGCGTCATGGGCCAGTGGCAGTCGACGCAGACGCAGGTCGAGGCGGCGCTCGACGCCGTGACGGCGGCGCTGTCCTCGGCGTCGCGCACCTATGCGGACGCCGAGGCGCAGGCGACCCGCCTGTTCGCCCATTGACGGAAGCTTCCGGTCGAGCCTGTCGAGACCCGGGCGGGTCTCGACAGGCTCGACCGGAAGCGCGCGCAGTGTCGCGGTTCACGTCCCCGCGACCGCCCGGGCGGCAGGGAGCCCCTGCGGGTGCGCCTACCCTCGTGTAGTGGCCACCTTCTCCGCCGTGACACGGCAGCACCTCCTCCAGTCGATCGCCGAGTACGACAGCCGGGGTGCCGCGAACTTCCTCGGCGTCTACGGCTACCTCCCGTCGGGCGACATGTTCGACCACGAGGGCGCCCGGTACGACGCGGCCGCCGTGCTCGGCGTCGCGCACCGGTACGCGACCGGCCGCGCCGCGACCACCGACGAGCTCACGAGCGGCAAGGTCGACACCATGGCGTTGCTGCACAAGCGCGGCTTCGACGTGCCCGCGCCGCCTCCGGCGCCGGCGCCGTCCGCGGTGCCGGCGAAGCGCCGCGCTCCCCGGACGGCAGCGCCTCGCAAGCCCGTCGTGCCCGAGCCCGAGCCGGCGATCTGCCCCACCTGCTCCATGACGCTCCCGGCGACGGGCATCTGCGACGACTGCGGCTGAGCCCCCGCGCGCCGGCCAGGCGCGCGACCCGATGAACGACGACGGCGGCCGGTCACCCCT
>NZ_BAAAPM010000005.1:272444-319434 GCF_039531145.1 Isoptericola hypogeus | reverse complement strand
GGCCGCCGTCGTGCGTCAGCGCGGGGCTGCGACGGACCTCAGATCAGAAGTCCATGCCGCCCATGCCGCCGTCACCACCCGGAGCGGCCGGGGCCGGCTCCGGCTTGTCGGCCACGACGGCCTCGGTGGTGAGGAACAGCGCGGCGATCGACGCGGCGTTCTGCAGCGCGGAGCGCGTGACCTTGACCGGGTCGTTGACGCCCGCGGCGAGCAGGTCCTCGTACACGCCGGTGGCGGCGTTGAGGCCCTGGCCGGCGGGGAGGTCCTTGACCTTCTCCGCGACGACGCCGCCCTCGAGGCCGGCGTTGATCGCGATCTGCTTGAGCGGGGCCGAGACCGACGCGGCGACGATCTGCGCGCCGATCGCCTCGTCACCCTCGAGCTCCAGCTTCGGGAACGCGACGGCACCGGCCTGGATGAGCGCGACGCCACCACCGGCGACGATGCCCTCCTCCACGGCGGCCTTGGCGTTGCGCACCGCGTCCTCGATGCGGTGCTTGCGCTCCTTGAGCTCCACCTCGGTGGCCGCGCCGGCCTTGATGACGGCGACGCCGCCGGCCAGCTTGGCGAGGCGCTCCTGCAGCTTCTCGCGGTCGTAGTCGGAGTCCGACTTCTCGATCTCGCTGCGGATCTGGTTGACGCGGCCCGAGATGAGCTCGGCGTCGCCCGCACCCTCGACGATCGTGGTCTCGTCCTTGGTGACGACGACCTTGCGCGCCTGGCCCAGCAGGTCGAGCGTCGCGTTCTCCAGCTTGAGGCCCACCGTCTCGGTGATGACCTGGCCGCCGGTGAGGATCGCGATGTCCTGCAGCATGGCCTTGCGGCGGTCGCCGAAGCCCGGGGCCTTGACGGCGACGGACTTGAAGGTGCCGCGGATCTTGTTCAGCACCAGGGTCGCGAGGGCCTCGCCCTCGACGTCCTCGGCGATGATGAGCAGCGAGCGGCCCGACTTCATGACCTGGTCGAGGACCGGGAGGAGGTCCTTCACGTTCGAGATCTTCGACTCGACGATGAGGACGTACGGGTCCTCGAGGACGGCCTCCTGGCGCTCCGGGTCCGTCTCGAAGTAGCGGGCGAGGAAGCCCTTGTCGAAGCGCATGCCCTCGGTGAGCTCGAGCTCGAGGCCGAAGGTGTTCGACTCCTCGACCGTGATGACGCCTTCCTTGCCCACCTTGTCGAGGGCCTCGGCGATGAGCTCGCCGATCGCGGGGTCGCCGGCGGAGATCGCGGCGGTGGCGGCGATCTGCTCCTTGGTCTCGATGTCGACGGCAGCGTTCAGGAGCTGCTCGGTGACGGCCTCGACGGCCTTCTCGATGCCGCGCTTGACGGCGATCGGGTTGGCGCCGGCGGCGACGACCCGCAGGCCCTCCTTGACGAGCGCCTGGGCGAGCACGGTGGCGGTGGTGGTGCCGTCACCTGCGACGTCGTCGGTCTTCTTGGCGACCTCCTTGACGAGCTCCGCGCCGATCCGCTCGTAGGGGTCCTCGAGCTCGATCTCCTTGGCGATGGAGACACCGTCGTTCGTGATCGTGGGGGCGCCCCACTTCTTGTCCAGAACGACGTTGCGGCCCTTGGGGCCGAGCGTGACCTTCACGGTGTCGGCGAGCTGGTTGAGCCCGCGCTCCATGCTCCGACGAGCAACCTCGTCGAACGCGATGATCTTGGCCATGGGGACTGATCCTCCGCTGGTGGCTGAGTTGGCCGGCCGGTGCCCGCGACGGACGACCACCCTCGCGGCGTTCATGTCACGCACGCGCGGGGGCCTCACCTGTCGACCCGAGTGCTTCACCCTCGCCGCCGCCTGACCGCCACGCGGAGCGCGGCTGTCACTCGACGGTCGAGAGTGCTAAGTCATTATTGGCACTCTCGGGTGGCGAGTGCAAGACGTTCGCCCAGGGCGTGGAGCGCACGACGAAGGGCCGGCGCCCCGCGACGCGTCGACGCGTCGTGGGGCACCGGCCCTCGCGGCGCGTCCTCAGGCGGGGCGGACCTGCTCGGCCTGCGGTCCCTTCTGCCCCTGCCCGACCTCGAACTCGACCGGCTGCCCCTCGTCCAGGCTGCGGTAGCCGTCGCTCTGGATGGCGCTGTAGTGGACGAACAGGTCCTGCCCGCCCGCGGTCGGGGTGATGAACCCGTACCCCTTCTCCGCGTTGAACCACTTGACGGTGCCCTGGGCCATGTACTTCTCCTTGTGCTTCCCTCGGGCCGCAGGGCCGGCGCCCCACGGTGACGCGAGCCTAGTGGCGCGCCTCACGACGAGGGAAGCACCGATGTCCGGGATGTCGGGATCCGGTCGGGCGGCGCCCTATCCGAGCTGGGCCAGCGCCGCGACGACGGGCTCGAACCTCGCCTCGGAGGACTCGATGTGCTCGCGCATCAGCGTGGATGCCCGGTCGACGTCGCCGGCCGCCACGGCGGCAGCGATCGCCGCATGCTCGTCCAGCACCCGCGAGCCCCGGGCACCACCCTCGTCGAGGTACAGCCCGAACTGCCCGTCCACCAGCTCCGCATCGACCGACGCCACGTGCACCGTCCGCGACGCCAGGTACAGACGCAGGAAGTGCAGGTGAAAGTGCGTGCGCTCGAAGGTCTGCACGATGAGCGCGTTGCCGGCCAGCGTGGCCACCAGGGTGTGGAAGCGCGAGTCGTGCTCCATGAGCGCCCGGTAGGCGCTCACCTCGTCGCCCGGGTCCGCGAACGACGCCCGGGCGGCGTCGAGCTCGGCGGCGAGCGCCGCGCGCGCCGCGTCGTCCGCGCGCCGGGCCGCGGTGCCGGCCGTCCAGCTCTCGAGGACGGTGCGCAGCTGGGAAAGGTCGACGAACTCGCCGACCGACAGCAGCGGGGTGGTCGAGTAGCCGCGCATCGGCGTCTTGACGACGAGCCCGTCCGACTCGAGTCGTACCAGGGCTTCTCGCAGCGGGGTGGGCGAGACGCCGAGCTGGGCGGAGAGCGCGTCGATGTTGATGCGCGCCCCCGGCGCGATGACGTGCTCCAGGATCATGTCCCGCACCACGAGGTGGATCTCGTCGGACAGCACGGACCGTGAGATCGGCCCGGGCGCGGAGAGGCTCATCGTGCCTGCTCCTCTCCTCCGCACGGCCCGTCCTGGGCCGGCGTCCACTATCGCACGGGTCGCCGCCCGCGCGGTCACGAGCCCGTCCCGGCGCGCTGGGACGCGAGCGACCACACGCGTTCCAGGGGCGCGAGGCGGTCCGCGCCGTCGGCGTCACGGAACACCTCGACCCACCGCCCGATGGACGCCTGCCACGCGACGTTGGCCGGGTCGTCCTCGAGGGCTTCGAGGGCGGCGTCGAGGTCGTCGCAGTCGACCAGGTGGAAGAGGTTCTCGCCCGAGCGCCAGATGGTCCACGCGCGGATGCCCACCCGCGCGAAGGACGCGTCGAGGTCGTCCGGGATCCGGGCGTGCGCGTCTCGGTACCCCTCGACCGCTCCCGGTCGCAGGCGCGAGTGCAGCGCGACGATCATGCCGCCCCCGCGGGCTCGCGGTGGACCAGGCGGATGACGGCCTTGCTCATCTCGTCGTAGTCGTGCGTGTTCTCCACGCGGCCGGTCACCTCGAGGTCGCTCATCACGACGATCGCGTCCACGAGGGTGACGATCTCCGCAAGGTCGCTCGAGATGACGAGCACCGCCTTGCCCTGGTCGGCGAGCTCCCAGATGAGACGGTAGAAAGCGCCCTTGGTGCGGACATCGATGCCGACGGTCGGCTCGTCGATGACGAGGACGTCCGTCTGGGCCGCGAGCCACTTGCCGAGCGACACCTTCTGCTGGTTGCCGCCGGAGAGCTGCCCCACGAGCTGGTCGCGAGAGGAGACCTTGATGTCGAGCCGGTCGATCAGCTCGTCCGCCGTGTCCCGCATGCGCCGGCCGCGGAGCACGCCGAGCCGGTCGGACAGGCGGCGCAGCACCGTCACGGTGAGGTTGCGCGCCACGGTCTGGTCGAGGAAGAGCCCCTCGGCTTTGCGGTCCTCCGTGACATACCCGATGTGATGACGGTCGAGCGCGTCCGACACGTCGCGGATCGTGGTCGCCTCGCCGGACACCCGCACCTCGCCCGCCGTGATCCGGTCCAGGCCGAGGAGGGCGCGGGCGAGCTCGCTGCGCCCCGCCCCGACGAGGCCGTACAGTCCGACGATCTCCCCGGGGTGCACCACGAGGTCGACGTCGCGATGCCCCGTCGCGGTCGCTACGCCACGCATCTCGAGCGCCGGGGTGCCCGAGCGGTCCGGTGCGCGCTGCGGCACGTCGAGCTTGGCAAGAGTACGGCCCACCAGCAGGTCGACGATCGTGTCGCGGTCGAACTCGGACAGCGGCCGCGACTCGCACACCGAGCGCCCGTCCCGGAAGACGGTGACGGTGTCGCAGTGCGCGAACACCTCCTCGAGCTTGTGGCTGACGAACAGCACCGAGCGCCCCTGCGCGGTGAGCCGGTGCACGACGTCGAAAAGCATCTCGGTCTCGGTGCCGCTGATCGATGCGGTCGGCTCGTCGAGGAGCAGCACCGCGCTGTCGGTGTACAGGCCTCGCGCGATCTCGACGAGCTGGGTCTGGGCGGGCGAGAGCCGCCCCATCGGCGTGCGCGGGTCGATCGGGAAGCCGAGGTCGTCGAGGACCCGGCGCGCGCCCTCGCGCACCGCGGGCCAGTCGACGCGCCCGGCGCGGGTCGGTGTGTGACCGAGGACGATGTTCTCGGCGACGGTGAAGCCGGGGACGACGTTGCGCTCCTGGTGGACGACGCCGATGCCGGCGTGGGTCGCGTCCTGCGCGGAGCGCAGCACCTTCTCCTGGCCTGCGACGACCAGGGACCCCGCGTCGGGAGGCTGGATGCCGGTGAGGATCTTGATGAGCGTGGACTTTCCCGCCCCGTTCTCGCCGAGCAGGGCATGCACCTCGCCGGGAGCGAGCCGCAGGTTGACGCCGTCGAGGGCGCGGACGCCCGGAAAGGACTTGCTGACGTCGCGGACCTCGAGGGCCCAGGGCTGGCTGGTCACGAGGCGGCTCCTTCGACGACGGGACGGCGGGGCACCGGGCCGGTCGTGGTGGGCGCGGCCGCGCGCGGCGCGCGGCTGCGGAAGCGGTCGAGGGCGACCGTGCCGAGCACGACGGCGCCGATCACCAGGTTGACCCAGCTCGGGTCGAGCTGGAACGCGGCGCGTGCGCTGTCCACGAGCCGCACGATCGTCGCTGCGAGGACCGTGCCGAGGACTGCGACGGAGCCGCCGGTGAGCGAGACGCCGCCGATGATCGGCGCTGCGAAGCTCGCGAGCAGCCAGTCGCCGCCGATGCTCTTGTTGACGCCGGGCAGCGACACCATGACGAGCAGCGCCGCGATGCCGCACAGCAGACCCGAGAGTCCGTGCGCGGTGATGAGCGCGCGCGAGTTCGAGATGCCGGACAGCGTGGCCGCGAGGGGGTTGCCGCCGCTGGCGAGCATCTCGCGGGCGGGGAGCAGGTGCCGGTAGGCCGCCGAGAGCGCGACCGCCAGCACGACGGCGAACCAGAAGATCAGCGGGATGCCGAGCGGGCGCAGGTCACCGAGCGACTGGAGCCCCGCCCACGATGCGGAGGTGATGGTGCGGGTCCCGACGAGCGCGTACTGCGCGCCGGCGAGGATCGTCATGGTGGCCAGCGTGACGACGAACCCGTTGATCTGGGTGAGCACGACGATGACGCCGTTGAGCACGCCCGCCACGAGGCCGACGAGGACGGCGGCGAGGCCCGCGAGCCAGCCGGGCAGACCGAGGTCGGCGGCGAGGACTCCGGCAAGGCACGCGGCGAACCCGCCGATGGACCCGACCGCGAGGTTCATCTGCCCGACGGCGAGGGTGGCCATCTGGGCCAGACCGATGACGATCGGGATGGCGAGGAACTCGAAGAAGGTGGTGACCGAGATCGGAGCGAGGAACTCCCCGCCGGACTGGATCGCGAGCACGGCCACCCCCGCCACGACGACGAGAGCGAGCGTCGTCGTCTGACGGCGGAGCAGCTCCGCGATGCGGGCGCTCATCGCTCCGCCCCCGCCGTGGAGGGGGAGGCGCCCTCGGGCGCGGCGGCGCCCGCAACGGGCACGGGGGCGAGGCTGGCGCGCAGCCGCGAGCGCTGGCTCATGACGGTGCGGATCCGATCTGTGCAGAGGGCGAGGAGGAGCACGCTGCCAAGCAGGATGTTGAGGCCTTCGATGCCGACGCCGAAGAGCATGAGGCCCTGGCGGATGAGGACGGTCAGCGTGATGCCGAGGAAGGTGCCGAGGACGGAGACGTACCCACCCACGAGCAGCGTGCCGCCGAGGATCGGGCCGAGGAACGACTGGAGCATGAACTCCTGGCCGATCGCCGGGGTGAAGGAGCCGGTGCTGGCGCCGAGCATGATCCCGGCGAGGGCGGCCAGGCCGCCGGACAGGGCGTGCACGGAGATGACACGCCGGTCCACGGGGACGGCGGAGAGCAGTGCCGCGCGCTGGTTGGACCCCGTGAGCAGCACCTCTCGCCCGAACCGCGTGCGGGCGAAGAGGAAGCCGACGACCGCCATGACGACGATCGCCAGGATGACGAGCAGGGGGATCCCGGCGGGACCACAGACGTCGCCGAGGCAGAGGTCCGACGTGCGGCCGCGGCCCAGCAGGTCCAGGCCCTCGACGTCGGCGGAGATCGCGGCTCCGGTGCTCACCCAGGCGTAGACGGCGGGCACCAGGCCCAACAGGGCGAAGCTCATCGCGAGCGTCACGACGAAGGAGTTGACCCCCGCCTTCGCGACGAGGACGCCGCAAAGCGCGCCGATGGCCGCGCCGACGAGGATGCCGACGAGGATGCCGACGGGCAGGGAGACCCCGAGCCGGTCGAAGGCGATCGCGCTGGCCATGGCGCCCGTGGCGGCCATGCCACCGACCGCGAGGTTCATCTGCCCGACGGAGAGCACGGTCATCTGCGCGAGGCCGACGACGGTGTAGATCGCCACGGTGGTGAGCATCGGGCCGAGCACGAAGTTCGCGTTCCAGAACATCGGGCGAGCGGAGCCGATGACCACGGCGAGAACGACGATGAGCAGGACGAGCCCGACCCGGTTGTCCGACACGAGTCGGCCGAACCGCGCCCTGGTCGACGGGTCGACCCCGCGGTCGATCCGCTCCCCCACCTCGTGCTCCGCGCGGGCGACGCCGTGTGCGGCGGACGGGGCGTCCTTCGTGGCGCCGGCCGGGCTGCCCCCGGCGGCACCTGCGGCGTTCACGCGACCCTCCGGTCGTCGAGCGCGTCCGGGTCCCAGTCGATGCCGAGCCCGGGCGAGTCGGGGGCCACGGCGAGGCCGTCCGCGACGTGCAGCTCGGTCCGGGTGACCGCGCGCAGCTGGGGGATGTGCTCGACGTACGCTCCGTTGGGCACCGCCGCGACGAGGCTCACGTGGAGCTCCATGAGGAAGTGGGGGCAGACGGCCGTGTTGTACGCCTCGGCGAGGTGCGCGACCTTGAGCCACGGGGTGATGCCGCCGACGCGGGCGACGTCGACCTGGACGATGCCGGCCGCCCCCCGGTGCAGGTAGTCGCGGAACTGCCCGACCGAGTAGAGGGACTCCCCGACGGCGACGGGGATCGACGTCGAGCGGGCGAGGTGCGCGTGCCCGCTGACGTCGTCGGCCGGCAGGGGCTCCTCGAGCCAGTAGAGGTCGAGGGGCTCGAAGGCGGCCGCGCGGCGCACCGCTTCGGCCGCCGTCATGGACTGGTTGGCGTCGACCATGAGGTGCAGCTCCGGACCGACCTTGTCGCGCACGGCCTGCAGCCGCTCGACGTCCTCGGCGACGCTGGGCTTGCCCACCTTGATCTTGACGCCGCGCAGCCCGCGGGCCTGCGACGCCTGCGCGCCGGCGACGAGCTCGTCGACCGGCAGGTGCAGCCAGCCGCCCTCGGTGTCGTACAGCGGGACCTCGCGCCGGTAGCCGCCGGCCATCTGCCACAGTGCCTGGCCGGTGCGCCGGCCGCGGAGGTCCCACAGCGCCGTGTCGACGGCGGCGAGGGCCAGCGAGGTGATGGCGCCGACGGTGGTGGCGCGGGTGGAACGGAACAGGTCCGACCACACCGCCTCCACGGACCGGCTGTCCATCCCGACCAGGCGGGGGACGAGGTCCTCGCGCAGCAGCGCGAGGACGGCTCGTCCGCCCGTCCCGATCGTGTAGGAGTACCCGACGCCGGTGAGGCCGTCGGCGGTATCGATCTCGACGAGGATCGTCTCCTGCTTGAGGAACGCCTGGACGGCGTCCGTGCGCGCGGTCTCGACCTCGATGTCGACGAGGTAGGCACGCGCAGCGGTGATCACGGTCATGCTGTCGGGTCTCCCGGTGGCTCGGCTTGCGGTCACTCGCAGGTGAGCAGCTCGTTCTTGAACTGGTCGAGGATCGTGTCGGTCTCGGCCTGGCGCTCGTCGTCGTAGGTCTCGACGTTGTCCTGCGTGACGACGAACGAGCCGGAGTCGATGACCACGCCGGGGTCGGCCATCGTGCAGGCCTTCGTCTGGAGCTGGGAGAGCACGTACGAGCCGACGTAGGCCTGGCCGGCCGGGTTCTGCACGACCGTGGCGGACACGGAGCCGTCCTTGATGCCGTCGAGGATGACCACGTCGTCGTCGATCGCGACGACCTCGATCGGCAGGCCGGAGTCCTTGACCGCCGAGGCGGACGCGACGGCCGGGTTGTACGCGGTGGAGACGAAGCCGTTGATCTCCGAGCCCTTGGCGGCGAGCAGGTCGGCGACGGCCTTCTGCGCGGTGGACAGGTCCTTGTCGATGTCCGTGACGGTCGTGAGGAGCGTGACCTCGCCCCCGGTCTCGTCGACCGCCTTCTCGACACCGGCGATGCGGCGCTGGGTGTTGGCGTCGACGTTGTTGCCCGTGAGGTGGACGAGGTTGCCCGAGCCGCCCATCGCCTCGATCGCGGCCTGCGCCGCCTTGTACGCGGCGACCTCGGTGTCGGTGGAGAGGCAGAAGTCGGCCTCGTTGGTGTCGCCCGCGGGGCAGGAGGCGATCGAGCCGACCGCGAAGCCCTGGTCCTTGAGCTGCTTGAACGTGGTGTTGATGTCCGTGGGCGAGACGCCGAAGACGCCGAACGCGTTGTAACCCTGGGCGGCCAGGCTGTTGAGCACCTCGTTCTGCTTGGCCTGGTCCCACTCGGCGGTCTCGTTGAAGGTCACCTCGCCGAGGCCGAAGTCCGACTTGGCCTGCTGGCCGGCCTCCTCCCACGGCTGGAAGTAGGGGTGCGACCCGCCCGACACGAGGGTGACCTTGACGCCGGCGGCGTCCGTGCCGCCGGCGGCACCCTCCGTGCCCTGGGCGGTGTTCTCGGACTTGCTGGTGCACGCGGTGAGCGCGAGCGCGGCAACGGCCGCGATCACGAGCGTCCGGGTGGTGGTGCGAACGTGCATCTCGTCCTCCACGTTGAGAATGAAATAGCAAATAGGATCTTCGATCTGCATCCTGCTGTGTTCTGAGGCGCGGTGTCAACCGTCCTTGCGGTCACGGTCGGATCCCGGTGGGCCACCCCCACCCGGCGACGTCCGGTCGTGCCGTCCCGGGCACGACGACGGGCCCCCAATCCCGCAGGATGAGGGCCCGTCGTCGAAGGATGGAGCCGCCGGCGCGTCGGCGGTCAGCCGACGGGCTCCTTCAGGACCACCCACACGGCCTCGGGGCTTGCGGAGACGTCGTCCGACTCCTGCACGTTCGCCGGGTCGACGCCGAGCGCCTCGGCGACGCCGCTGGCCGTGTCTGCGCGGTCGGCCCCGTACAGGACTGTGGTCTCGTCGTAGACGTCGTCCAGCGTGTCCGGCACGTCGGCGGCGGTGACCTCTGCAAAGCCTGCGTCGGCGAGGACGCCCTGCCCGGCCGCCGCCTGCCCGGCCGCGGCGTCTCCCGCGATGTCGTTGAAGACCATCACCGGGGCGTCGAGGCTCGCCGCCGCCGGGTCGCCCGGCAGCTCCGTCGCCCCGTCGCCGTCGTCCGTCGGCTCCTCGCTCTCGCCGTCCGTCGGCTCGGAGGACGCGTCGTCGGACGGCGACTCCTCCGTGGTCGGTTCGTCGGTGCCCGCGGCGCCGCCCTCCGACTGCTCGGCGGCAGGCGGGTTGCTCGGCTCGTCGTTCGACAGGAACGACACGGCGCCCACGGCGATGCCGCCGCACACCACGGCGACCAGGAGGAACGGCCACACCGAGCTCCACCCGCTGCGCGGCTCGCGGTGCACGCCGACCGGCGAGCCCTCGGGCCCGCGGACGTCGAACTCGTCGGGCGGGTAGGAGTACTGGCTCTTGCTCACGGCGGACAGGGTATCCGCTCCGCGCCGCGTGCCGTCCAGCCGCCCCTCGGACACGGACCGGGGTCAGGCCTGCGCGTCCGACAGGCGCCGCGCCGACCGGGCCCGCTGCCTGGTCGAACGCATGCGCCGCAGCCGCTTGACCAGCATCGGGTCGTGCTCGAGCGCCGCGGGTGAGTCGATGAGCGCGTTGAGCACCTGGTAGTAGCGCGTGGCCGACATGTCGAACAGCTCCCGGACGGCCTGCTCCTTCGCGCCCGCGTACTTCCACCACTGCCGCTCGAAGGCGAGGACCTCGCGGTCACGGTCGGAGAGGCCGGACTCCGCCGCGTCGGCGGGAGCCTGGGTCGTCGCGGACGACGTCGCCTCGGGGTCCGGGTGGACCTCCTGGACCAGCATCTTGCTCATGGCGACCCAGTATGGCCCGCCCCGCCCCGGGGCCGACGACGCCGCGCCGCGGACCCTGTTCCCGCCACCTGTCAGGCCCACGAGCACCTGTCACCTCGCGGGGAGGGTGCGCTAGCGTCGCGGGCGTGGACACCCCGACGACCGGCACGACGACGCCCACCCGGCCCCCGCTCGACGCGGTGATGGCGCCCGACTGGGCCGCCGCGCTGGCCCCCGTCGAGCCGCAGGTCCACGCCATGGGCGACTTCCTGCGCGCCGAGGTCGCGGCCGGTCGCACGTACCTGCCCGACGGCGACCACGTGCTCGCCGCGTTCGCGCGCCCGCTCGCGGACGTGCGCGTGCTCGTCGTGGGCCAGGACCCGTACCCCACGCCCGGCCACCCCATGGGCCTGTCGTTCTCGGTGCAGCCGCAGGTGCGGCCGGTACCGAAGTCGCTCGTCAACATCTTCACGGAGCTCACCGAGGACGTCGGCGCCCCGCCGCCGTCCGGCGGCGACCTGCGGCCGTGGGCGGACCAGGGCGTCATGCTGCTCAACCGGGTGCTCACGGTGCGGCCCGGGGCGCCGGCGTCGCACCGCGGCAAGGGCTGGGAGCAGGTCACCGAGGCGGCGATCAAGGCCCTGGTGGCCCGGGGCGGTCCGCTCGTCGCCATTCTCTGGGGGCGGGACGCCGCGTCGCTCAAGCCGTGGCTGGGTGCCGTCCCGTCCGTCGAGAGCGCCCATCCGAGCCCCCTGTCGGCGTACCGCGGGTTCTTCGGCTCGCGCCCGTTCTCCCGGGTCAACGCGCTGCTGGATGCGCAGGGTGCGGCGCCGGTCGACTGGCGGCTGCCCTGACTCTCGTTGCCGCGAGCACCCTGTGGGCGGCCGGGGGCAGAATGGCCGGGTGACGACGCACGAGCCCGCCCCCACCGCCGACAGCTCGACCGACACCTCGGCCGACAGCGCACCCCGCTGGTCGCGCTACGTCGCCCTCGGTGACTCGTTCAGCGAAGGCCTGTGGGACCCGTACCCGTACGACGACGGCTCCCCCGCCCCCGCGGGCACGGAGTCCGACGCGAAGCAGCGCGGCTGGGCCGACCGCCTCGCCGACGCCCTCTCGGCCCGGCGCACCGCCGCCGGCCAGGCACCGCTCGAGTATGCGAACCTCGCGATCCGTGGCCGCCTGCTGCGGCCCATCCTCGACGAGCAGGTCGACGTTGCCCTCGCGGCGCAGCCCGACCTGGTGTCGCTCGTCGGCGGCGGCAACGACATCCTCCGGCCCCAGGCCGACATCGACGTGCTCTCCGCGCGGCTGGAGGAGGAGGTCGCGAAGCTGCGGGCGGCGGGCATCGACGTGCTGCTGGGCACGGGCTTCAAGGCCGGTCCGGGCCTGAGCTGGACGCGCGGGCGCGTCGGGCAGTACAACGCGAACCTCTGGTCCGTCGCGCGGCGGCACGGCGCGTTCGTGCTGGACCTGTGGGGCCTCAACCCCCTGTTCGACCTGCGCATGTGGTCCGACGACCGCATCCACCTGACCCCGGAGGGCCACCGTCGCGTCGCGGACGCCGCCCTCGTCGGCCTCGGCCTGGAGCCCGACGACCCCGACTTCGCCGTCCAGCTCGACCCGCTGCCGCCGCAGGCGTTCGTCGCGCGGGCCCGCGCCAACGCGCAGTGGGCGCGCACGCACGTCGTGCCGTGGGTGCAGCGACGGATCCGGCACACGTCCAGCGGCGACGGCCGGCAACCCAAGTGGCCGACGCCGGCCGCGACCTGGCCGCCCGAGCGATAGGACGTCGTCGGTCGAGCCTGCCGATTCCTGGCTTCGATGCTTCGACGAGCTGGCTGGGGGCGGCGCAGGCTCGACCAGCGGAGATGGAGCCGCCTGTCGGGTTCGAACCGACGACCTTCCGTTTACAAGACGGGAGCTCTACCAGCTGAGCTAAGGCGGCGGGAGCGCGGCACAGCCTACCGGGACGCCCGGTAGGCCGTGCCGCGCGACGGTGCAGTCGGTCAGCTGCCCGCGGCGGCCGTGACGGCCTCCTCGAGGGCGCCGGCCGTGCTCCAGTTGTCGAACCGCTCGCCGTCGACGACGACGGTCGGGGTGCCGAAGCCCCCCGTCTGCGGGTTCTGCAGCGCCTCGTCGGTCGTCGCGGCCTGCGTCGCCGAGTAGGCGTACTGCCCGAAGGTGTCGCGGGCCGTGCCGTCCGAGATCCCGGAGGCCACGTCCGCCGGGGCACCCGCCTCCTCGGCGTACGACGCGAGCTGCTCGTCGGTCAGTCCCTCGGTGCCCTCACCCGGCTGGTTCGTGAAGAGCGCGGCGTTGTACGCCGGGAACGCCTCGGGCGCCCGGTCGGCCACCCACGCCGCCGCGGCGGCCGCGCGCGTCGAGTACTCCGTGCCCGCCGACTGGTCGTCGAGGATCGCCACCGGGTGGTAGACGACCGTCGCGTCGCCGCCCGAGACCATCTGGTCGATGCTCTCGGCGTTGACCTGCTCGAACTGGCCGCAGATGGGGCACATGTAGTCGAGGTACACGTCGATCACCGGGGCCCCCTCGTTGGAGGTGCCGGCCGCGCCGTCGGCGCCGACGGGGATGCCGCCGCTCTCCTGGGCCGTCGACGGCATGGTCACGTCCGCGAGCGGCATGTCCTTCTTCTGCCCCTGCTGCAGGATGACCCACACCACGACGGCGAGGGCGACGAGCGCGACGGCGAGCACGCTGAGCGTGATCACGCGGTTGCGCTTGTCGCGCTGGAGCTCCTTCTCGCGCAGGGCCAGGGCCTCGGCACGCGCCGCGTCGCGTCGCTGTGCCTTGGTCATGTTCGGGTTCTTGGTCGACATCGTGTCCTCGGGGATCCCTTCGGGCAGTGCGAGACGGCGGCCACCCGGCCGCGTCGAGCGAGAAGCGGGACGACGCCCAGCCTACCCGGGCTCCAGGGCCTGCCGGGGCGCGCTCAGAGCAGGTCCGGCGCCCCGCTCAACGGCCACCACTCGATCAGCGGAGGCTCGTCGAGCAGCGGCGCCGCGAACACCCAGGCGAGCACCAGGCAGGCGACGACGAAGACCGCCGCACCCCACCGCCCCGGGGCGAGGCGCGCGAACAGGATGCGACCGCCCTCCCGCGCGGTGCGCCCGGCAGGGCCGAACCACGTGGCCACGAGCGCCACGATCATCGCGCCGGCGAGCACCCCGTTGAAGACGATCTCCTCGTTCATCCCGCCGACCGACCTGGCCTCGAGGTCGCCGCGCGGCAGCAGCACGAGGTGCCCGGCGCCGAAGAGCCACCACCCCGCGACGACGCACAGCACGCCGGCGCACGCCCCGACCAGCACCGCAGGGATGACCCCGAGCGCCCCGACCAGCGCGTGCCACGGGAACAGGAGCGTGGCGACGAACCCGTCGGAGCCCCGCACGCCCCTGCGCTCGCGCCGGTGGTGCAGGGCGTCCCCGGACGTCGCGACCATGCGGCACACGACGACGATCGCCACAAGCACCCCGAACCCGATCAGCGGGCGGGTCGCGGCCAGCACGACGAGCGGCACCGCGAGCGCGAGCGCCGACCCGGGCCGCCGGGGGTGCACCGGCCGCACGTACGGCTGCGGCTCCTCCGGCAGCTCGGTGACGAGCTGGTCGTAGCCCTTGTAGCGCGCGTCGCCGACGGGGATGGCCCGCGTCCCGCCGTCCTGCGCCTGCATGCGGTCCCGCTCGAGGGCGGTCATGGTCTGGGTCGGGTCGCCGGGATCGGCGACGGCGGCCTCGTCCGCCCGGACGGGCGCCGTCGACGCCGCGGGCGGCACGCTGGCGGGCGGGGGTGGCGGCGGCGTGCTGGGCACGGGCAGGCTCGTCGTCGTCGCCCCGGCCGCCGCGCCCGCCGCTACGCCCGGGCCCACGACCTGCGTGGGCAGGGCGACGCGCTCGGTCTCGAAGGCCTGCACGATGCGCTGGGTCCCGTCGAGGTCCTCCCAGGCCGCGGGGGCGCCGCCGAGTGCGTCGTCCAGGTCCCGCCGCAGCGCGCGCGCCACCTCGGTGGGCCCGAAGCGCCGGCCCGGGTCGGCCTGGAGCGCGCCCGCGAGCGCCCGCGTGCTCCGCGCCGGCAGGCCGACGAGGTCCGGCCGCCCCTCGCGCGAGCGGCGCAGCACCAGCTCGGTGGGCCGCACCCCGAACGGCGAGCGCCCGGTCGCGGCGAAGGACAGCAGCGCCGCCCAGCTCCACCAGTCGGTCTCGGCGACGGGCGCCCCGCCGTCGAGCAGCTCCGGCGCGATGTAGCCGGGCGTGCCCATGACGAAGCCGGTCGACGTGGTGCGGGCGTCACCCGGCCCCTGGGCGATGCCGAAGTCGATCAGCACGGGGCCGGCCGCGGTGATCATGACGTTCGAGGGCTTGAGGTCGCGGTGCACGACGCCGGCCGCGTGGACCGCCTCGAGGGCGTCGGCGAGCTGGTCGGCCAGGGAGAACAGGTCGGCGGCGTCGAGCGGCCCGCGGGCGTCGACCTCCTCCTCGAGGGTGACGCCGTCGACGAGCTCGGTGACGACGAACGCGTACGGCCCCTCGAGCTCGGCGTCGAGGACCTGCGCGACGGCGGGGTGGCGCAGGCGCTGCAGCGCGGCGGCCTCGCGGCGCAGCCGGTCCCGGCCGGCGGGGTCGGCGTCGACGTGCGCGTGCAGCACCTTGAGCGCGACGGCGTCCCCGCCGCCGTCGACCGCCTCGTAGACGGCACCCATCGCCCCACGGCCGAGCTGCCGCACGACCGTGTAGCCGCCGACCTCCGCGCCCTCGGCGAGACCGCCGTCGCGCCCAGGCCGGATCGTGACCGGCCCTGGACCCGGACTCGGGGCCTGCACCGCGTCGACCTCACCCATGCGCACACCGTAGCCGCCCGCGCACCCGCGGGCGCGCGCTGCGAGGGCGTGCCACTGCGCCCCTGACTAGGGTGACCGGGGAAGGGCCTCGCTACCCTGTCCGGGTAGGACGATGTCCAACAACTCTTGGAGAGATCCCCGTTGACAGGTCAAGGAACGTCACGCAAGAAGGGCGGCTACGACCTCGTCGTGGTCTCCAACCGGCTCCCCGTCGACTTCACCGTGGACGAGGACGGCGGCGTCCAGTGGCAGCGTTCCCCGGGCGGCCTCGTCACCGCCCTCGAGCCCGTGATGCAGGAGGCGGACGGCGCGTGGGTCGGCTGGTCCGGCGCGCCCGACCTCGACCACGAGCCGTTCGAGGCCGACGACATGCTGCTGGTGCCCGTCGCGCTCAGCGCCTCCGACATCGAGCGGTACTACGAGGGGTTCGCGAACGACACCCTGTGGCCGCTCTACCACGACGTCATCTCCCCGCCCACGTACCACCGCCAGTGGTGGGACGCGTACCGCCGGGTGAACCAGCGGTTCGCCGAGGCCGCGGCCGCCCAGGCGGCGCACGGCGCCGTCGTATGGGTGCACGACTACCAGCTCCAGCTGGTGCCGAAGATGCTCCGCGACCTGCGCCCCGACCTGCGTATCGGCTTCTTCAACCACATCCCGTTCCCCGCGGTCGAGCTGTTCCAGCAGCTCCCGTGGCGCACCCAGATCGTCGAGGGGCTGCTGGGGGCGGACCTCATCGGCTTCCAGCGCGGCGGCGACGCCTCGAACTTCGTGCGGTCGGTCCGCCGGCTGACCAGGCACACGACGCGCGGCCCGATCATCAGCGTGTCCGACGACGACGGCGGCCCCGGCCGGCGGGTGCGCGCGGCCGCGTTCCCCATCTCGATCGACTCCCGGCACTTCGACGAGCTGGCCCGCACGCCCGAGGTGCAGGCCCGCGCGAAGGAGATCCGCGCCGACCTCGGTGACCCGACGGTCATGATGCTGGGCGTGGACCGCCTGGACTACACCAAGGGCATCCGGCACCGGATCAAGGCGTACGGCGAGATCCTGCAGGACGGCCGGCTGGACGTCGAGCACTGCACCCTCGTGCAGGTGGCGAGCCCGAGCCGCGAGAACGTCGGCGCCTACCAGGAGCTCCGGGAGCACGTCGAGGGCGCGGTGGGCCGGATCAACGGCGAGTTCGGCGAGCTCGGTCACTCCGCGATCCACTACCTGCACCACTCCTACCCGCCGGAGGAGATGGCGGCCCTCTACCTCGCCGCCGACGTCATGCTGGTGACCTCGCTGCGCGACGGCATGAACCTCGTCGCGAAGGAGTACATCGCGGCCCGCTCCGACGAGCGGGGCGTCCTCGTGCTGAGCGAGTTCACCGGCGCCGCCGACGAGCTCGCGCCCGGCCCGCTGCTGGTCAACCCGCACGACATCGACGGGATGAAGGACATCATCGTCACGGCCGCGCGCATGGATCCCAGGGAGCAGCGCCGGCGCATGCGGCGGCTGCGGCGCAAGGTCATGGCGGACGACGTCGCGAAGTGGTCGCAGAGCTTCCTCGGCGTCCTCACCGCGATGCCGCCGCGGACCACCCATGTCTGAGCCGCCCCACGGCTCCACGTCGGACGCGACGGCCGCGGCCGTCGCGTTCGCCGGGCCCGGTCCCGGCGGCGGCCCGCGCGCACGGCTCGTCGCGCTCGACTTCGACGGCACCCTGGCCCCGCTGGTCGACGACCCGACCGCGTCCGCCATGACGCCGGCCGCACGCGCCGCCGTCGACCGCCTGGCCGTGCTGGCGGCCGGCGCGACGGCGGGCGGCGGCGTCCTCCGCGTCGCCCTGGTCTCCGGGCGGGACGTCGCCGACCTCGCCGCCCGCTCGTCCGCGCCGCCGGGGACCTACCTGGTCGGGAGCCACGGCGCCGAGACCGGTGTGGTCACGTCCGACGGCGTGGACGCCGTGCCCCTCCGGCTCACCACCGAGCAGCAGGCCACGCTCGGCGCCCTGCGGGCGGGGATGTCCGACGCCGCCGCCGGCCGCGCGGGCGCCTGGGTGCAGGACAAGCCGAGCGCCGCCGTCCTGCACACCCGCCTGTCCCCCGGCCCGGACGCCGCGGCCGCCGTCGCCGCGGCGGACGACGTCGCGGGCCGCCTGGGCCTGCACGCCATGCACGGCAAGGACGTCGTCGAGGTCGCCGTCGTGCCCACGTCCAAGGGTGAGGCGGTGGGGCGGCTCCGGGCGGCGCTCGAGCAGGAGTCCGGGCTGCCCGTCGTCGTGCTCTACGCCGGCGACGACACGACGGACGAGACCGCCCTGGCGGCGCTGGGGCCCGACGACCTGGGCCTCAAGGTCGGCCCGGGGCCGACCCGCGCGACGCAGCGCGTGCCGGACGCCGACGCGCTCGCCGCGCTGCTGCAGGCCCTCGCCGACGGCCTCGACCGCTGAGCACCGGCACCGAGAGCGCCCCCACCTGCAGGGTGACGAGACACACGTCACAGGCATGTACGATCGACCCGCACGACCCGGCCGGAGCACGGCGACGTCCCCCGGCGGCTCGCGCGCGACAACAGAATGTGTCACCGCCGACACGCGAGTCGTGAAAGCGCAACGGCACCCACCCACAACGGATCGTCCGGCACGTACCTGCCGGTGGAGGGACACCACTCATGGCTACGGTCACTTTCGACCACGCGACGCGGATCTACCCGGGGACGGAGAAGCCCGCCGTCGACCAGCTCAACCTGCACGTCGAGGACGGCGAGTTCCTCGTCCTCGTCGGCCCCTCGGGCTGCGGCAAGTCCACCTCGCTGCGCATGCTGGCCGGCCTGGAGGACGTCAACGGCGGCAGCATCTACATCGGCGACCGCGACGTCACGGACGTCCAGCCGAAGGACCGCGACATCGCGATGGTCTTCCAGAACTACGCGCTCTACCCGCACATGTCGGTGGCGGACAACATGGGCTTCGCGCTGAAGATCGCGGGCAAGCCGAAGGCGGAGATCCGCGAGCGCGTCGAGGAGGCCGCGAAGATCCTCGACCTCACCGAGTACCTCGACCGCAAGCCGAAGGCGCTCTCCGGCGGTCAGCGTCAGCGCGTCGCCATGGGCCGCGCGATCGTGCGTCAGCCGCAGGTGTTCCTCATGGACGAGCCGCTGTCGAACCTCGACGCCAAGCTCCGCGTCCAGACCCGCACGCAGATCGCGTCGCTGCAGCGCCGCCTCGGCGTCACCACGGTCTACGTCACGCACGACCAGACCGAGGCCCTCACCATGGGCGACCGGATCGCCGTGCTCAAGGGCGGCCTCCTGCAGCAGGTCGGCACGCCGCGCGAGATGTACGACACCCCGGCGAACGTGTTCGTCGCGGGCTTCATCGGCTCTCCGGCCATGAACATCGCGACGTTCAAGGTCGACGACGGCGTGGCGCACGTGGGCCCGGCCCGCGTCCCGCTGGAGCGCGAGGTCGTGGCGCAGCTCACCGAGGCCGACGGCGGCAAGGTCACCCTCGGCTTCCGCCCCGAGTCGCTCGACGTCGTCCCGGAGTCCGCGGGCAGCTCGTTCCCGGTCCTGGTGAACCTCGTCGAGGAGCTCGGCTCCGACGCGTTCGTCTACGGCACTCTCACGGGCGAGTTCGCCCAGGAGGCGGAGGTCCGCTCCGGCGCCGGCGAGAACCAGGTGATCGTGCGCATCGACCCGCGCGAGGTCCCGATGAAGGGCGACACCATCCACGTGTCGATCAAGACGGGCAAGGCGCACCTGTTCTCGGCCTCCACGGGCAACCGCCTGGGCTGAGCCGACGGCTGGCACGAAGGGCGGGTCCGGCAGCAGCCGGGCCCGCCCTTCGTCTACGCTGGCGTGCGTTCTTCGTCGTGACCAGCATCCAGGAGGTGTGCGGGGCCGTGAGCACCGAGCAGCTGCAGATCACCTCCGCGACCCCGGACTCGGCGCTCCTCGACCTGCCGTGGCGGCTGCCGCTCACCGACTGGCCCAACGACGTGCTCGCCGCGCTCCCCCGCGGCATCTCCCGGCACGTGGTGCGGTTCGTGCGCCTCGACGGCCGCGTGCTCGCGATCAAGGAGATCAGCGAGGCCGTCGCGTTCCGCGAGTACGGCCTGCTGCGCCAGCTGCGCAAGCTGGAGATCCCCGGCGTCACGCCGCTCGGCGTCGTCACCGGTCGCCGGGACGACGCCGGCGAGCCGCTGGAGGCCGCGCTCGTCACAGAGCACCTCGCCTTCTCCCTGCCGTACCGCGCCGTCTTCAGCCAGGCGCTGCGGCCGGACACCGCCACCCGCCTCATCGACGCGCTCGCCGTGCTGCTCGTGCGGCTGCACCTCGTCGGCTTCTACTGGGGTGACGTCTCGCTGTCGAACACGTTGTTCCGGCGCGACGCCCACCAGTTCGCCGCCTACCTCGTGGACGCCGAGACCGGCGACCTGCACCGCGAGCTGTCCCGCGGGCAGCGCGAGTACGACGTCGACCTGGCCCGCACCAACATCATCGGCGAGCTCATGGACCTCGCCGCGGGCGAGCTGCTCGACGAGGACGTGGACGAGCTCGGCATCGGCGACGCCCTGGTCTCCCGGTACACCGAGCTGTGGCAGGCGCTCACCGGCGTGGAGTCGTTCGCCTCCGACGAGCGCTGGCGCGTGGCGGCCCGCATCGAGCGGCTCAACCACCTGGGTTTCGACGTCGGCGAGCTGTCCATCACCACTGACATCGACGGCACCACGGTGCGCATCCAGCCGCAGGTGGTCGACGCCGGTCACCACTCCCGCCGCCTGTTCCGCCTCACCGGGCTCGACGTGCAGGACAACCAGGCGCGGCGGCTGCTCAACGACCTCGACTCCTACCAGGCCGCGACCGACCGGCAGGAGGACGACCCGCAGCTCGTCGCGCACGACTGGCTGCAGAACGTCTTCCACCCCACCGTGCGCGCCGTCCCGCGCGACCTGCGCCGCAAGCTCGAGCCCGCGCAGCTCTTCCACGAGATCCTCGACCACCGGTGGTTCATCTCCGAGCGGGCCGGGCGCGACGTCCCCATGCTCGAGACCACCGAGTCGTACGTCGAGAACGTGCTGCGGCATCGCCCGGACGAGAAGGCCATCCTCGGCCTCGCCCCCGGCGAGGTCGACCCGGAGCTCGAGGACGACGTCCCCGAGGACCGCCGCGACGACCCGGCCGGCAACCCGGAGGACGACCACTTCCACCTGTCGACCTGATCGGCGACGGTCGAGCCCGTCGGTCGAGCCCGTCGGTCGAGCCCGTCGGTCGAGCCCGTCGGTCGAGCCCGTCGGTCGAGCCCATCGGTCGAGCCCGTCGGTCGAGCCCGTCGGTCGAGCTTGTCGAGACCAGGTTTCGACAGGCTCAACCAGCGGTTGGCAGGCTCGACCAGCGGTTGGCAGGCTCAACCAGCGGTTGGCAGGCTCAACCAGCGGTTGGCAGGCTCGACCAGCGGTTGGCAGGCTCGACCGGCGTCAGCGGCGGGCCTGCGCCACCTCGTACAGCGTGATCCCCGCCGCGACGCCGGCGTTGAGCGACTCGACGTCGGACGAGATCGGGATGGACGCCACCGCGTCGCAGGTCTCGCGGACCAGGCGTGACAGCCCCTTGCCCTCGGAGCCCACGACGAGCACGACGGGGTCGGTCGCGAACGCGAGGGAGCGCACCTCGGTGTCGCCGCCCGCGTCGAGGCCCACGACGAACAGGCCCGACTTCTTGAGGTCGCCGAGCGCGCGCGACAGGTTGGTCACCTTCGCGACCGGCACGCGGGCCGCGGCCCCGGCCGACGTCTTCCACGCCGACGCGGTCACGCCGGCCGAGCGCCGGGACGGCACGATCACGCCGTGGGCGCCGAAGGCGCCCGCGGACCGCAGCACCGCCCCCAGGTTGCGCGGGTCGGTGACGCCGTCGAGCGCGACGAACAGGGGCGGGACACCGGCCTCGGCCGCGGCGTCGAGCAGGTCCTCGACGTCGGCGTAGGCGTAGGGCGGCACCTGCGCGGCCACGCCCTGGTGCACGGAGCCCTCGGTGAGGTGGTCGAGCTCGGTGCGGCTGACCTCGAGCAGCTGCACGCTGCGCACCGAGGCGAGCTCGAGGATCTCGCGGGTGCGGTCGTCGTGGTCGATCCGCGCCGCCAGGTGCACGACGGTCATCGGCACGTCGTTGCGCAGCGCCTCGAGCACCGCGTTGCGGCCCGCGACGACCTCGGCCCCGCCGGTGGGACGCCGGGTGCCGCGCACGACGCCCTTGGCCGCGCCCTTGCCGGACTGCGTGGTCTGACGCTTCTCGGCCTCCACCTTGCGCTTGTGCGCCGGATGGTAGGTGCGGTCCTCGGCCTTCGGCGTCGGGCCCTTGCCCTCCAGCGCCTTGCGGCTGTGGCCGCCGGTGCCGACGCGAGCGCCCTTCTTGCTGCCGGACTTGCGGATCGCGCCGGGGCGCTTGGAGTTGCCTGCCATCGTGTCTCTCTTCTCTGTCCGTAGGTCGAGCCTGTCGAGACCTGGTTTCGACAGGCTCAACCAGCGGGGGTCAGTCGGTGAGCGTCCAGCGGGCGCCGTCCGCGGAGTCCTGCACGACGACGCCGGCCGCGGCCAGCCGGTCGCGGATGGCGTCGCTCGCGGCCCAGTCCTTCGCGGCGCGGGCGTCTGCCCGGGCGGCGAGCTCGGCGGCGACGAGCGAGTCGAGCGCGGCGCGCGCCTTCGACGCCCCCTGGTCCGCGTCGTCGGCCCACCGGACGGAGCCCGGGTCGAGGCCGAGCACGTCGAGCATGCCGCGCAGCGCGACCAGCTCGTCGCGCGCCTCGGCCTCGTCCCGCGCGGCGAGCGCGGAGTTCCCCGCCCGCAGGTGCTCGTGCACGACGGCGAGCGCGGCGGGGACGTTGAGGTCGTCGTCCATCGCCGCCACGAAGTCGGCGGGCAGCTCGGCCTTGGCGACCTCCTCGGCCGCGACGTGGCCGACCCGCTCGCTCGCGCGCTCGACGAACCCGGCGAGGCGCTCCCACGTGGCGCGGGCCTCGTCGACGGTGTCGGGCGTCCACTCCAGCATCGAGCGGTACTGGACGGCCGCGAGGGCGTACCGGATGACCGGCGCGGGGGCCTGCGCGAGCAGCTCGGAGACGAGCATCCCGTTGCCGAGGGACTTGCTCATCTTCACGCCCTGCTGCGTCACCCACGCGCAGTGCATCCAGCGCTGCGCGAAGCCGTAGCCCGCCGCGCGCGACTGCGCCTGCTCGTTCTCGTGGTGCGGGAACCGCAGGTCGAGGCCACCGCCATGGATGTCGAACTCTTCGCCCAGGTAGCGCTGCGCCATCGCGGAGCACTCGAGGTGCCAGCCCGGGCGCCCCCGCCCGAACGGCGTGTCCCAGGACGCGGTACCGGGCTCCCCCGGCTTGGGAGCCTTCCACAGCGCGAAGTCGTGCGGGTCCCGCTTGGCGGACGCCGCGACCTCCGGGTCGTCGGTCGGCTCGGGGCTGAGGTCCTCCAGTCGCTGGCGCGTCAGCTCGCCGTACGACGGCCACGACCGCACGTCGAACCAGACGTCGCCGTCGCCGGTGGCGTAGGCGTGGCCGCGCTCGACGAGCCGCTGCATGAGGGCCACCATGTCCGGCACGTGCCCCGTCGCCCGCGGCTCGTACGTGGGCGGCAGGACGCCGAGCGCGTCGTACGCCCGGCCGAAGGCCCGCTCGTAGCGGGCCGCGTGCGCCCACCACTCGACGCCCGCCGCGGCGGACTTCGCGAGGATCTTGTCGTCGATGTCGGTGACGTTCCGGACGAGAGTGACCCGCAGCCCCTTGCGCTGCAGCCAGCGACGGAGGACGTCGAACGCGACGGCCGGCCGCAGGTGCCCGACGTGCGGTGCGGCCTGGACCGTGGCGCCGCACAGGTAGATGCCGACCTCGCCCGTGCTCAGGGGGACGAAGTCGCGCACGTCGCGCGTCGCGGTGTCGTACAGGCGCAGGGTCACCCGGCCAGCCTACCGGCCGTGTCTCCGCCCGGGCCCTCGCCGACCTGGCCTCCCGCCCGGCTGCTCAGCCGACGACGTCGTCGAGCAGACCGGCCTCGCGCGCCGCCATCGCGGCGGCCGTGCGGGACGTGACGTCGAGCTTGCGCATCGCGGACCCCAGGTGGCGCGCCACCGTACGCGGGGAGAGGAACAGCACCTCGGCCACCTCGCGGTTCGTCATGCCCCGCGCGACGAGGCCGAGCGCGTCCACCTCGCGGGGCGAGAGGCGGTTGCCGTAGCCCTTGCGCCCTCGCCGCCAGGTGCGGACCACGTCGACGCCGAGGCCTCGCAGGTCGCGGGCGACCCGGTCGGTGTCCCAGGCTGCGCCGAGCTCGCGCAGCCGGGTCTCGACGTCGGTGAGCACGGCCAGCCCGTCGTCCCGCCGTCCCGCGCGCATCAGGCTGTGGGCGCTCCGCTCCCGCGCCAGCTCGGCGTCGTACCGGCGCTGCACGCCGGCCCAGGCAGCGGCCGCCGAGCCGTGCCGCTCGGCCGCTCGGTCGTGCTCACCGTCGGCGTCGGCGAGCAGCCCGCGACACGCGGCCAGGGCCGCCGCGGGCCCGGGGGCGCGGCGGCCCTCGACGCCCGCCGCGAGCTGCTCCACGACCCGGGCGGCCTCGTCGTGCCGCCCGACAGCGAGCAGCGCCTCCACGTGCACCGGGGCGAGGTCCCCGAGCCACATGCCGATCCCCTTGCGCGAGATCGCCTCCACCCACGGCGAGGTGGTGCGCAGGGCAGCGGGCGCGTCCCCGTCCGCGAGCGCGATCCGGCCGAGCGCGACGACGGGCGGGATGGCCAGGGGCTCGACGATCCCCAGCCGGACGTACTGGCCGGTCACGGCGTCGAGGTCCTTGACCGCCGCGACCCGGTGTCCGGACGCCAGCCGCAGCAGGCCACGGAGCTGCCGGGCGGCGAGCAGCTCCCTCGGCCAGGAGGTCTCCGACTCGGCGACCTGCCGGACCGTGTCCTCGAGCCCCGACCACCGGCCGGTGAACCAGGCGAGGTAGGCCCGGCAGGTGGTGATCCCGTCGATCAGCCGTTGCGGGGGCGCCTCGAGCTCCGCGACGACGTCGAGCATCCGCCGGGCGTCGTCGTACCGACCCCACACGAGCGCCGCGCCGGCGACGTTGAGCATCCCCGCGGCGAGCGCGTGCCGCACCGGCCGCTCGGAGGGCTCCAGGGTCGCGGCGGCGGACTCGAGGTCCGCCACGAGCGCCCAGCCCTCCTCGTGCCCGAGGAGGAGGAGCGCCGAGGCGCGCGCGCCCCGGAACGCGACGGACTGCGCGTCGCGGGCCTCCGCGGCCAGCGCCCTCCCGCGGTCCAGCCACGCGAGATGACGCTCGGCCGGCCACTCCGGGACCACGGGCATGGCCAGGTTCGCCGCCACCGTGAGCGCGAGGTCGGGGTCGTCGTCGAGGTCGGGCATCGCCGCTGCGAAGGCGCCGAAGGCCTCCTGCTGCCGCCCCGCCTGCCACAGGTTGCGCGCCAGCCACACGCGCACCGGACCGCGCTCCGACGGCGAGATCCTCGGGTCGTCGACCACGCCGCGCAGCGCGACGACGACGTCGTCCATGAGGTCGCCGAGCGACGACACGCTGAAGAAGGATGCCGCCCCGAGCTTGCCCGCGAGGCGGCAGAGCCGCTCGGGAGGGTGCTCGGCCTGGGTCAGCACGCGCAGCAGCTGCACGACCGCGCCGCGGTCCGCGCCGGCCTGGAGCGCGACGTCGGCGCCGGCCTCCGCGAAGCGGCACCAGCGCTCGGTCTCCCCCGCCTCGCGGCTGTGCCGCGAGAGCCGCTCCACGGCGTCGGGCGCGGTCCGTTCGACCACCCGCGAGGCCCGCGCGTGCAGGTGCCGCCAGGTCGACGCCGGGACCGACCCGGCGACGGCCTGGGCGTCCAGCACGTGCCGGTAGTCGTAGCGGCCGGGTCCCGCCTCCCGCACCAGGCCGACCGCCAGCGCGGTGGCGAGACCGGGCCGCGCCGCCGCTGGCGAGATCCCGGCCACCTCCGCCAGCTCGGTCTCGGTCGACGGCGCGGCCAGCACCGCGGCCGCCTCCAGCACGCGGCGCGCCGCGGACCCGAGCCGGTCGACCCGCTCCAGGACCGAGTCACGGACGGTCGGCGGCACCTCCAGCTCGTCCCGACCCGCGGCGAGCAGGTCCTGGCTCCGCACGATGTGGCGGCGGTCCGCGAGCAGCCTGGCCATCTCCTCGACGGCGAGCGGTACTCCGTCGGTGCGCTCGTCGAGGAAGGACGCGAACTGGGGCGACACGTCCGCGCCGCCGAACATCGACCCCACGAGCTGCCCGGTCTCGGCGACCGACAGGGGCCCGAGCGTCAGCCGGCAGACTCGTGCCCCGGCCGGGGCACGGGCCGTGACCCGACGCAGCGGCGACCCCTGCGGCACCTCCCCGTCCCGGTAGGTGAGCACGAGCGACGGCCCCGGCCCGGGCGCGGACGCCAGGGTCAGCAGCAGGTCCAGCGTGGCCGCGTCCGCCCAGTGGGCGTCCTCCACCACGATCGTGTCGACGCCCGTCGCGTCGAGCAGCTCGACGAGCGCCCGGAGGACCCGGTGCCGGTTCGCGCCGGCCGAGCGCAAGGGCTCGGGCGCCGGCGGCAACGCGTGGGCCCACTCGGGGAGCAGCGGGCGGAGCGCCCCCGCGACGACGCTCAGGCCGAGGCCCGCCACGTCGTCCACCGACCGTCGCAGGCCGTCGATGACCGGCCCGAGAGGAAACGGCTCGGCCAACGGCGGGCACGTCATCCACAGCACGTGCCGGGGCGAGACCGCCAGCGCCTCCTGGACCAGCCGGGACTTGCCGATGCCCGCCTCGCCCTCGAGCGTCACGTGCGCCCTGCCGCCGTCCAGGGCCCAGGCGACCTGGGCGAGCTCACGCGCCCGACCGACGAACTCGGGCCGGACGACGTCGGGGCTCACTCGCTCCGTCGCCACCCGAGACCGTCTCCCTCACCGCGCCGTCGCTGCCGGGACGCAGCATAGTGCGCGTCCCGGCAGCGACCGCCCGTCAGGGCCGCACGACGACGGACAGCTCGCGGCTGCGGGTCTCCCCCGTCGCGTTGGACAGCACGCCGACGTACCGGTGGGTGCCGGGCTCGCGCCCCGTCACGACCGTCGTGGCCGACTGGGCCGCACCGCCCGAACCTCGGGTGAGGTCCTGGCGGTCGATCTCCACGCCGTCCTCGAGCAGCACGTAGCCGGTGGCCTGCGTGCCCCACCACTTGTCCATGGTGACGGTGTAGGCGCCGTCGCCGTCGTGGTTGTCGTGCGAGAGCACGGGGACGCCGGGGCCCGCCTCGGTCACCCGCACCGTGTGCACGTTGGCGCACGCCGTGGTCCCGGCCGCGTTCACCAGCTCGCACGTGTACGTGTACTCGCCGTCCGCCCGGCCGGTCACCGGGACCGAGACGTGCTGCGCCCCCCGGCCCGACCCCGTGAGCTGCTCCGTGCGGATCAGCGCGCCGTTCTCGTAGAGCCGCATGCTGGTGCCCGCCTGGCCCCACCAGAGGTCGACGAGGACGTGGTAGTCACCGTCCTGCAGCCCGGTGTCCCACCCGTTGTCGTCGCTGATCCGTGCCTCGCCCGGCCCGTCGTCGAACGACACGGCGACGTCGTCGGAGCACCGGTCGCCCCCGGCGTCGCACAGCCGATAGGTGACGGAGTCGCTGTCGTCCGCGACGTCGTCGGTGTGCTCGCCGTCGTTCGGGACGGTCGCGACGCGTTCCCCGTCGCGGTAGATCTCCGTCTCGGTCGTGAGCGAGCCCTCCCAGGCGAGCCGCACGCTCCGCTCGTCCCGTACCCGGTGGACCGTCGCGGCCACGTCGTACGGGGCGTCGAGCTGGACGCGCACGACCTGCGTGGCCGACCCGTACGACGTGGTGTAGACCGACCCGCCGTCCGGTGACATGAGGGACGTGGTCAGCACGGACGCGGGGGTGACGATGCCCTGCACCCGCTCGAAGGAGCCCACGTCGACCTGCACCACCGAGCCGGGGCCCGACGCCGTGCCGAAGTAGGCGAACTCGCCCTGCGGGTCGACGACGGCCGACTCAGGCGTGTTCTCGTTCGGCCCGAGCGTGATGGCGCCGAGCCGTGCGAACGGTTCCAGCCCCACCTTGAGCACCTTGCCCGGCGTGCCGTGGACGCCCACCAGCAGGTTCCCGCCGTCCGGGGTCATCACCGCCGACGAGACGAACCAGTCGGTCCGCTCCATGGTGAGCCCCTCGACCCGCTCCATCGAGCCCAGGTCGACCTTCACCACCCGCGTGGGCAGGGTGTAGGTGGCGAAGTAGGCGGTGCTCCCGTCCGGCGAGATCGCGGCCTCGGCCAGCGAGTTCTCGCCGCTCGCCATCGGCGTGGCGCCGACCCGCTCGAACGACCGGAGGTCGACCTTGACCACGCGGCCGGGGCTGGTGCCCGTGCCGAAGTAGGCGAACCGGCCGTCCGGGTCGATCAACGCCGAACGGAGGTCGTTCTCGCCCGGCGCGAGGGTGATCGAGCCCGCGAGCTCGAACGACTCCAGGTCGATCTTGACCACCCGGCCGGGCGAGCCGCGCGTGCCGAAGTACGCGAACCTTCCCTCGGGGTCGACCACGGCGGACCGGTGCACGCTGTCCGCGGCGTCGAGCTCGATCGCACCGACGCGCTGCATGGTCCGCAGGTCGACCTTGACTACGCGCCCCGGCAGAGAGTGCGTGCCGTAGTACGCGTAGCGGCCGTCGGGATCCATCACGGCCGCCTGCACGGCGGACTCCCCGCGGGCGAGATCGAGGCTGTCGACCGCCGCGGGGAGGAGCCGGCCCGTGCCGCTCACCGCGACCTCGTCGGTCCCGGCGCCGGCGACGCCGATCCCGAGCGTCGCGTCGACCCGCCCCGTGGCCTGCGGGCGGTAGGTGAGCTCGATCGTGCAGCTGTCCCAGCGGTCCAGCGTCGTGCCGGCGTCGCACGTGCCGCCGGTGGCGCGGAACCCCTCCGAGAGGCCGCCGACCTCGTCGATCGTGGCCGCGTCCGCCCCGAGCCCGGTGACGGTGACCGTCCGCACGTCGCTGACGGTCCCGAACGCGACGACCCCGAAGTCCACGAGCGACGGGCTCACGTGCACGGCGACTCCGGCCGGGGCCCGCAGCGCGACGGACCGCGTGGCGCCCTCGTCGGCGACCACCGTCACCCGCTCCTCGGCGTCGACGTACCCGAAGGCCCCGGCCCCGACCGTGTAGTCGCCCTCCGGGAGACGGACGGCGTACCGGCCCTCGCCGTCGGCGGTGGCCGTGCGCTCCACCGGTCCGGTGAAGGTCAGCGCGGCACCCGGGACCGGATCGCCGGTCTCGGCGTCCGTCACGGTGCCGTCCAGGACCCACTGCGGCGAGCGCGGAGCCGCCGCGACCGCCGCGAGCACGTCGAGCCGGCCCTCGCCCCAGACGTTGTTGCGCTCGACCGTCCCGCCGCAGGTGAGGTCCTCGACGTCCACGGCGGAGCCGTCGAGCACGGCGCGCGTGCCGTCGAGGTCCCGCTCGAGCGCCGGCGCGGCCGACCACAGAAGAGCGACGGCGCCCGCGACGTGCGGCGCCGCCATCGACGTCCCGTTCATCGCGACATAACGGTCACCCGGCACCGCGGACTGGATCGCGACGCCCGGCGCCGCGATGTCGGGCTTGACGTCCGCGTCGCCGAAGGGCGAGGGCCCGCGCCCCGAGAACGTGGCGATCGCGCCGGCCGAGTCGTAGGCGCCGACCGAGTACGCGGCGGCCGAGCTGCCCGGGTTCCCCGCCGTACCGCACTGCGGGCCGTTGTTCCCGCCGGCGAAGACGGGGAAGATCCCCGCGGCCAGCCAGGCGTCGACGGTCGCGTCGTACCAGGGGTCCGCGCCGGCGTCGGCGCTGCCCCACGAGTTGTTGATGACGTGCGGACGCAGGCTCGGGTCCGGGTGCTCACCGTTGCGGTCCGTCGGCGCGAGCATCCACTGGCCCGCGGAGAGCAGGAGGCTCTGCGAGCAGTAGTTGGCCGGGCACGCCGTCGCGGCGATCCACTCCGCGTCGGGGGCGACGCCGATCCGGTGCCCCTCGGCGGAGCCCAGCATCGTGCCGACGGTGTGGGTCCCGTGCCCGAGCGTGTCGCACGGGTCGTCGTCACCGCACGACCCGGAGGGGTCCCACCAGTTGTAGTCGTGGACGAACGTGCCGTCGTCCTGCGTCCCCCGGTACTGCTCGACGAGGGCCGGGTGGTCGTACTGCACCCCCGTGTCGATGCTCCCCACGACGATGCCCTCGCCGGTGGCCCCGTAGGTGTCCCACACGTCGGCGGCGCCGATCTGCTGCACGCCCCAGGCGATGTCCTCGGCCGTCGCTGCCGCTGCCGCGTCGGGGTCCGGGACCTCGGGCACCTCGTACGTCCGGTCGGCGGTCACCTCGGCGACGTCCGGCAGGCTGCTGATCCGGTCGAGCAGGTCGGCGTCCCCGGTGACCTTGACGGCGTTGGCGACCCAGAACTGCTCGTACTCGGCGCCCTCGTCGGACAGCAGGTCGACCAGGCCGGCCTGCGAGCGCCGTGCCGTCGACGTGAGCTCGTCGTAGACCGCCTGCCCCTGCTCGGCCCGGTCCGCGACCCGCGCGGAGGAGGTCAGGTCCGCCTGCTCGTCGAGATAGACCCAGAAGGTCGTCTCCTCGCCGCCGCTCAGCGCGCGCTCCACGGCCCGTTCGACCGGCACGGGCTCGTCCGCGCTCGCCGTCCCCACCGCCCCCACCAGCGCCACACCCATGGTCAACGAGGTGGCCGCCAGCAATGCGACCGACCGAGTTCGCCGGTGAGGTGTCACGTCGTCTCCTTGCGTTCGAGAGGGGGAAGCTCCCGGGTGGGAGAACCGTCGTCCCACGTTCACCTGTTGCGGCCGGCGTCGCGAGTGTCCGAATGACCCAGTCATTACCGTCGCGCCGTCGTGGCGGACGGTCGCAGCCGATCCCTCAGCCGATTGCTTCGTCGGCCGAGTCTGCGGTCCCGCTGCGGGCAGGTGCCTCGTCCTCGGCCCCCACCCTGCGCTGCCCCTCCGCCTCAGCCGAAGGCGCGCTGCTCGCCGCGGTAGGTCGGCACGACGTCGACCACCTCGTCGCCGCGCACCAGGTGCACCGACGCGAACCGCTCCATGAGCTCGCCCGCCTTCGCGTGGCGCATCCACACCCGGTCCCCGACCCGCAGGGGACGCGTGCCGGACGGCCGCCGGCGCAGCGGCGTCATGACCTCGCCCGCGCCCTCGGCCCCGGTGAGCGCCCAGCCGGCGGTCGCGACCCGCGGGAGCCGGGACCGGCCGGCGGGCCCGGACGCCGGGTACCCGCCGCCGAAGGCCGTGGCCCACCCTGGTGCGGGCACGCGCACGACGTCCAGCCCGAAGAAGGCGGACGGGCGCGGAGCGAACGACCGGTACCCGTCGAAGAGCCCGGGGACGAACAACCCGGAACCTGCCGTCACCTCGGTGACATGCGGCCCGGCGCCGGAGGTCTCGAGCGACCCGGTGCCGCCGGAGTTCACCAGCTCCAGGCGGTGCCCGACGGCGGCCTCGGTCGCCGCGAGCAGCTCACCGCGCCGGCCGTCGACGTCCGCGACCGACAGTCGCTTGACGAGCCGGACGGCGGGGTTGGTGTCGGGCAGGCCGGCGACCTGCGCCTCGTAGAGCATGAGGCCGCGCAGCCGCGCCCCGGGCACGGCCTCGACCCGGGCCGCGAGCGTCGCGACGTCGGCCGGCGAGCGCAGCGGCGAGCGGCGTGTGCCCAGGTGCACCTGCAACGGCCCGACGCCCAGGCGCAGGGACGCGTCGACGTCGAGGCAGACCTGCACGTCGGGCAGGACTTCGCCGGCCGCCTCGAGGGCCCGGCGCAGCGGCACGAGCTGCGCCACGTCGTCGACCATGAGGGTGACCTCGCGGCGCGCCGTGGCGTCGCCGGCGAGCCGGGCCAACGCGTCGCGGTCGACGCTCGGGTAGCCGACCAGCACGTCGCGCACGCCCGTGCCGGCCAGCCAGAGCGCCTCGGCGAGAGAGAACGACATGACGCCCGCGAACCCGGCGTCCAGGGCGCGGCCGACCAGCGAACGCACCCGGACCGACTTGCTCGCCACCCGCACCGGCCGGCCGCCGGCGCGCCGGAGCAGGTCCGTGGCGTTCGCGTCGAAGGCGTCGAGGTCGACGACGGCGACCGGTCCCGGCACGTGCGACGTCGCACGGCTCAGCCGCTCCGTGAGGCTCATGCGCCGCACCGTACACCGCCCGAACCGGCGCCGGACACGGGCGTCCGGTCATGGCAGAGTGTGCGCGTGACTCGAAGCAGCGTCGCCCCCGCACCGTCCCCCGCTCCCCCCTCGTCTGGCGCCGAGCACCCCCTGCGCACCTGGGGGCGCACCGTGACGTGGCGGCCCGCCCGCCGCGCCGCGCCGCGCGACGAGGCGGAGCTCGCCGCCCTCGTCGCGGGCGCGAGCGCCGAGGGTCTGCGCGTGCGCGCGATCGGCGCCGGGCACTCGTTCACCCCGGCCGCGGTGACCGACGGCCTGCACCTCGACCTCGACCACCTCGCCGGGGTCGAGGCCGTCCTGCCGCAGCCGGACGGCACCACGCACGTCACCGTGCGCGCGGGCACGCGCCTGCACGCGCTGAACCGCCTCCTGGCGGCGCTGGGCCTGGCGATGCGCAACCTCGGCGACATCGACCGCCAGTCGGTCGCCGGCGCGATCTCGACCGGCACCCACGGCACGGGGGCGCGCCTGGGCGGGCTCGCCACGCAGGTCCGCGGCGTGCGGCTCGTCGCGCCGGACGGGCAGGTCCGCACGGCGACCGACGCCGCCGCCCCGGGGTCCGCCGAGCGCGACCTCTTCGAGGTGGCGCGCCTCGGTCTGGGCACGGTGGGGGTGCTGTCGGCCGTGACGCTCGAGGTGGTGCCCGCGTTCTGCCTGCACGCCCGGGAGGAGCCGTGGCCGCTGGACCGGGTGCTGGAGGGCCTGGACGACTACGTCGACGACAACGACCACGCCGAGTTCTACTGGTTCCCCGGCACGCGGCGGGCGCTGACGCTGCGCAACAACCGCGCGACGCCCGACCAGGTCCGCGCGCGGGACGCACGCCGCGCGGGCGTGGCCGGCTCCCTGCGGTCCGCCGCCGGGCGGGCCCGCGCCCTGCTCGACGAGGAGCTGCTGTCCAACGGCGCGTTCGGGGCGGTGAACCGCCTGGCGCTGGCCGCCCCCGGCCTGGTGCCGCGCCTCAACGCCGTGAGCGCGCGGGCCCTCCCCGCCCGCGACTACGTGGCACCGTCGCACGAGGTGTTCATCCATCCGCGCCGCGTGCGGTTCGCCGAGATGGAGTACGCCGTGCCCCGCGCCGAGCTGCGCGACGTGCTCTCCGAGCTCGACGGCTGGCTGCACAGCTCCGGCGAGCCGGTGCCGTTCCCCGTCGAGGTCCGCTTCGCGGCCCCCGACGATGTCTGGCTCTCGACCGCGCGCGGGCGCGAGACGGCGTACGTGGCGGTGCACCAGTACGCCGCGATGCCGCACCGCCGCTACTTCGGGGCCGCCGAGCGGATCTTCACCGCCGCCGGCGGGCGCCCGCACTGGGGCAAGCTGCACACCCGCACGGCCGAGGACCTGGCCGCCCACTACCCGCTCGACGACGTCGCCCGCGTGCGTGCCGCGGCCGACCCGGACGGCGTCTTCCGCAACGACTACACGGACGCCGTGCTGGACCTCACGCCGAGATAGCGGGGGCGACGAGGGCGGTCGCGATCGCGGCGACCCCCTCGCCGCGGCCGGTGAGGCCGAGCCCGTCCGTCGTGGTGGCGCTGAGCGACACGGGTGCTCCGGCCGCCGCGGACAGCGTCGCCTCGGCCTCGGCCCGGCGCGGGCCGATCTTGGGCCTGTTGCCGATCACCTGGACGGCGACGTTCCCGATCTCGAACCCGGCGTCCCGCACCCGCCGCGCCGCCTCGGCGAGGAGGACCGTGCCGGCCGCGCCGGCCCACTGCGGCTCGCTCGTGCCGAAGTGGCTGCCGAGGTCGCCGATCCCGGCGGCGGAGAACAGGGCGTCGGCGGCGGCGTGCGCGGCGACGTCCGCGTCGGAGTGCCCGGCCAGACCGCGCTCACCGGGCCAGCGCAGGCCGCCGACCCACAGCTCGCGGCCGGCGCCCTCGGGAGCGAAGGCGTGCACGTCGACGCCGATGCCGGTGCGGGGCAGGCGGTGCTCCCGCGGGACGGTCCCGCTCACGACTCCTCCTCGACGAGCAGGCCCGCGACGAGCAGGTCTCGCTCGGTGGTGATCTTCATCGCGGCCTCGTCGCCCGCCACGACGTGCACCGGGAGGCCGAGCGCCTCGACCAGCCCCGCGTCGTCGGTCGCGGCCAGGTGCTCGGCGGCGGCCCGGGATGCCCCGGCGGCGTGCGCGCGGACCAGCACCGCGCGGTCGAAGCCCTGCGGCGTCTGCACCACGCGGAGCAGCCCGCGGTCCGGCGTCTCGACGACGCGCTCGACCAGCGGTCCGTCCGCGGCCTCGGCCACCGCGACCGCCGCGAGCTCGACCCGCTTCACGGTGTCCACGACGGGCAGTCCGGGCACGACCGCCGGGTGCCCGCGCCGCACCGCCGCGACCACGCGCCGCACCAGGGCAGGCGGGGCGAGCGGCCTGGCCGCGTCGTGCACGAGGACGACGTCGACGCCCTCACCGGCGAGCCGCAGCCCGGCGGCGACGGACGCCTGCCGGGTGGTGCCGCCGTCGACGACGCGGACCGGCAGGTCGACCTGCGGGTCGCCCGCCACGATCTCGCGCACCGCGCCCGCGAGCCCGGGCGGGCACGTCACGACGAGCATGTCCACGACGCCCGACGCCGCGAGCCGCCGGGCGGCGTGCAGCACGAGCGGGAATCCGGCGAGCCCCACCAGCGCCTTGGGCAGGTCACGGCCGAGCCGGGAACCCGACCCTGCGGCGGTGAGGATCGCGAGCGTCGTCATCGAGGGCTAGACCTTCGGCGGTGAGAGGGGCCGCGGCCGTGCGGCGCACGACTGCGGGCGGGCGGACATCCCGTGAACACGAGTGTCGCCGCGCACCAACTTCGGTGCGCGGCGACGTCGCTCGTTCGACGACGGCGCGATCAGGAGGCGAGAACCTCGTCGATGATCGCGCCGGCCTTCTCCTCGTCGACACCCTCGGCGAGTGCGACCTCCGACTCGAGGATCTGGCGGGCCTTCGCCAGCATCCGCTTCTCGCCGGCCGACAGGCCCCGGTCCGCGTCACGGCGCGACAGGTCGCGCACGACCTCGCCCACCTTGATCACGTCGCCGGACGCAAGCTTCTCGAGGTTCGCCTTGTAGCGGCGCGACCAGTTGGTGGGCTCCTCGGTGTACGGGGCGCGGAGCACCTCGAACACCTTGTCCAGACCCTGCTGGTCGACCACGTCACGCACGCCGACGAGGTCGACGTTCTCGGCCGGGACCTCGATGGTCAGGTCGCCCTGGGCAACCTTGAGCTTGAGGTACATCTTCTCTTCGCCACGGATCTTGCGCGTCTTGATCTCCTCGATCAGCGCGGCGCCGTGGTGCGGGTAGACAACCGTCTCGCCTACTGTGAACGTCATCTGCAGATGTCCCCTTTCCCAGTCGACCATCCTACCACGCGGGGCCGTCACGACTTTCGACCCCGGGCCTCGCCGCCGACCGGCAGTACCCACGTTTCCGCAGGTCACAGGCTTGATACGGACAGAATGGGGCGAACCGTCCGCGGCATGACTAGGATGATCCGGGGCCCCTTGCGGGCTCCGTCAACGACTTGTTGTGTGCGCGCGACGTGAAGGAACCCTCTCTCGCCCGCGCGCCGGCCATGCCCCGCGAAGGAGAGCACGTGTCCCGCTCCGCCCGTCCCGCACGTACCGTCGTCGTCGCAGCGAGCGCTGCGGCCGGCGCCCTGCTGCTGGCCGCCTGCTCCCCCACCACCACGACGCTGCCGTACGCGGCGTCGGACGGCGCACGCGTCAACCTGACCGACTCGGTGCGCGGCCTCAACCTCATGGTCGTGACCGAGGGCGAGGGGATGCCGGGCGCGATCCTCGGCGCGCTGGCCAACGACTCCGCCGAGACCGTCGACTTCGAGCTCGCACCCGCGGGCGCGGCGCCGCTGTCGGTCTCGGTCCCGGCGGGCCAGACGATCTACCTGTCCGCCCAGCAGGACGGCGACCAGGTGCTCGACGCGACGATCGACGCCGTCGCGACCATCCCGGGAACCAACCTCGAGGCCACGCTGTCCGGGGCCGGGGCGGACGAGGACTTCTTCCTGCCCGTCTTCGACGGCAGCCTGCCGGAGTACGCCGACTACCTGCCGGAGGCCAGCGCCCCGGCCTCATGAGCCGCGCGGCTTGCGCCGCACCCGCACGAACGACGCAGCCCCCGGACGGGTCGACCTGTCCGGGGGCTGCGTCGTTCGCGCACGGCCCGGCGCGCGGGCCGCAAGATCACCCGAAGCGGCCGGAGACGTAGTCCTCCGTGGCCTGCTGGGACGGCGAGGAGAAGATCGTCGCCGTGTCGTCCATCTCGATCAGGCGGCCGGGCTTGCCGGTGCCGGCGATGTTGAAGAACGCCGTGCGGTCGCTGACCCGGGCCGCCTGCTGCATGTTGTGCGTGACGATGACGATCGTGTACTCCTGCTTGAGCTCCTGGATGAGGTCCTCGATCGCCAGCGTCGAGATCGGGTCGAGCGCGGAGCACGGCTCGTCCATGAGCAGCACCTGCGGCTTGACGGCGATCGCGCGCGCGATGCACAGGCGCTGCTGCTGCCCGCCCGACAGGCCGGAGCCGGGGCGGTCGAGGCGGTCCTTGACCTCGTTCCACAGGTTGGCACCCTGCAGCGAGCTCTCGACCAGGTCGTCGGCGTCGGACCGGCTGATCCGGCGGTTGTTGAGCTTCACGCCGGCGAGCACGTTGTCCTTGATGGACATCGTGGGGAACGGGTTGGGCCGCTGGAAGACCATGCCGATGTTGCGGCGCACGGCGACCGGGTCCACGTCGGCGCCGTAGAGGTCGACGCCCTCCATCTCGACCGTGCCCTCGGCGTAGGCACCGGGGATCACCTCGTGCATCCGGTTCAGGGTGCGCAGGAAGGTCGACTTGCCGCAGCCGGACGGCCCGATGAAGGCCGTGACCGACTTGGGGTCGATCGTCATCGTCACGTCCTGCACGGCGAGGAAGTCGCCGTAGTAGATGTTGAGGTCCTTCACGTCGATGCGCTGAGCCATCGTTGTTTCCTTCGTTCGAGCTGCGTGAGCGGGGCGGTCTGCGCGTCAGCGCAGCTTCGGTGAGAACCAGCGGTTCACGAGACGGCCGGCGAGGTTGAGGACCAGCACGATGACGATGAGCACGAGCGCCGCGCCCCACGCGTTCTGCATCGCGATGTCGGGCACGCAGGTGGCCGACTCCCCGCCCGGGCAGGTCGCCAGGCCCTGGCTGTACTGCCGGTAGGCGAACACCGGCAGCGTCATCATCCGGTCGTGGAACGGGTCGAAGTTGATGGAGTCGGTGACCCCCACGGCGACCAGGAGCGGGGCAGTCTCGCCGATCACGCGCGCGACGGCGAGCAGCACGCCCGTCGTCAGGCCCGCGACGGCCGTGCGCAGCACGACCTTGACGATCGTCAGCCACTTGGGCACCCCCAGCGCATACGCAGCCTCGCGCAGCTCGTTCGGCACGAGCTTGAGCATCTCCTCGCAGGATCGCACGACCACCGGGATCATCAGCACCGACAGCGCCACGGCACCGATGAAGCCGAACCTCGCCGACGGGCCGAGGATCAGGGTGAACAGCGCGACGGCGAACAGGCCGGCGACGATCGACGGGATGCCGGTCATGACGTCGACGAAGAACGTCACCGCCCGGGCCAGGGCGCCACGGCCGTACTCGACCAGGTAGATCGCGGTCAGGATGCCGATCGGCACCGAGATCAGCGCGGCGAGCGCCGTGATGATGAGCGTGCCCACGATGGCGTGGTAGATGCCGCCGCTCGGGTCGCCGCCGAAGATGTTGCGCATGGACAGCGTCAGGAAGTCCATGCTGATGCGGCCGATGCCGTTGGAGACCACCGTCCACACGAGGGAGACGAGGGGCACCATCGCGAGGCCGAAGGCGGCCCAGATGAGCACCGTCATCGTGCGGTCGGTCCGCTTGCGGCCGGCGTCGGCGGACGTCAGCAGCGCACGGGTACGCGCGGCGTCGTCGGTCAGGTTCGTGGTCGGCGCGCTCATCAGTTGGCCCCCGAGAAGTCCTTGCGGCGCGCGACGATGGCGCGCGCCCCCATGTTGACGGCCAGCGTGATGACGAACAGCACGAGGCCGGTGGCGATCAGCGTGTTCACCGCGAGCCCGCTCGCCTCCGGGAAGTCGAGCGCGATGTAGGCCGCGATGGTCTGCTGCTGGGCGCTCTCGAGGATGTGGAACGAGTACAGGAACCCGGGCGAGAGGATCATCAGCACCGCCATCGTCTCGCCGAGCGCGCGGCCGAGGCCCAGCATCGCGGCGGAGATCACGCCGGAGCGCCCGAACGGCAGCACGGCGGTGCGCACCAGCTCCCAGCGCGTGGCACCGAGCGCCAGCGCGGCCTCCTCGTGCAGCTTCGGCGTCTGGAGGAAGACCTCGCGCGAGACCGCCGTGATGATCGGCAGGATCATGACGGCGAGCACGATGGCGACGGTGGCCAGCACGCGTCCCGTCGGGGACGCCACGCCGGCGAACAGGGGGAACCAGCCGAGGTACTGGTTCAGCCACTCCCACACCGGCACGGCGACCGGGGCGAGCACGAAGAAGCCCCACAGGCCGTAGACGACGGACGGGATGGCCGCCAGCAGGTCGACGAGGTAGCCCAGCACCTGGGCGAGCCGCGGCGGGGCGTAGTGGGAGATGAACAGCGCCACCCCCATCGCCAGCGGGGTCGCGACGGCGAGCGCGAGGATCGCGGCGAGCAGCGTGCCGAAGACCAGGGGGCCGACGAAGCCGAGGAAGGAGCTGCCCTCGGGGAAGCGCGGGACGCTGGCCGCCAGCTCCTCGCTGCCCGCGGTGACGGCCGGCCACGCCTGCCACAGCAGGAACAGGGCGACGGCGGCCAGCACCGCCAGGATCAGGACGCCCGCGCCCACGGCGAGCCAGCGGAAGGCCCGGTTGAGGCCCCGGTCGGAACTGCGACGACGCCGGGGACGTCGTCGTGCCGGCGCCGTGGCGGGCGGCGGGCTGGCGGTGGTGGTCACGCGTACTCCTCGTTCTCCTACGGTGGTGACGCCGCCGCCGGTTGAGCCTGTCGAAACCCGATGATCGGTTTCGACAGGCTCAACCGGCGATGGTTCGCCCTGCGACGGTCAGGGTCAGCCGGCCGCGATCGCCTCGATGGACGGCATGATCGCGTCGCGGACGTCGGCGGACAGCGGGGCGGAGCCGGCGGTGTCCGCGGCGGTCTGCTGGCCCTCCTCGGAGGCGACGTAGCTCATGTAGCCCTTGACCACGTCGGCCGTGGCGGCGTCGGCGTAGGTGCCGCAGGCCAGCATGTAGGAGACGAGGACGATCGGGTAGGTGCCCTCGAGGTCGCGCTGCAGGTCCACGGTGTAGATGCTCTCCGCGGTGCCCTCGGTGCGCGGCGACTCGGCCACGACCGCGGCGGCCGCCTCGGCGCTGTAGGGGACGAACTCCTCGCCCACGCCGACCGCGACGGTCCCGAGGCCCGACACCTGCGAGGCGTCGGCGTAGGTGATCGTGCCCTCGCCCGACTGGGCGGCCGAGATGACGCCCGACGTCTGGGCCGCCGACTCCTGGCCCTTGATGGGCCAGATGCCCTCCGGCTCCCAGGTCCACACGTCCGGGGCCACCGTGTGCAGGTAGTCCTGGAAGTTCTCCGTGGTCCCGGAGTCGTCGGAGCGGTGCACGACGGTGATGTTCGAGTCGGGAAGCTCGGCGTCCGGGTTGTCGGCGGCGATCGCCTCGTCGTTCCAGGCGGTGATCTCGCCGGCGAAGATCTGCGCGATGACCTCGGGCTGGAGGTTCAGGGTGTCGACGCCGGGCAGGTTGAACGCCACGGCCACCGGGCTCACGTACCCCGGGAACTCGATGACGCCGCCGGCGCCGCACTGCTCCTCGGCGGCGGTCAGCTCGTCGCCCTCGAGCGCGGCGTCCGAGCCGGCGAACGCGTAGGTGCCGTCGCCGAAGCCGGTGCGGCCACCACCCGAGCCGACCGGGTCGTAGTTGATGGTGGTGTCGGGGTTCGTCGTCTGGAACCCGGCACGCCAGGCCTCCTGGGCGGACTCCTGCGACGAGGCCCCGCCGCCGTCGATCGTCCCCGACAGCGTCGACTCGGCCGAGTCGGGGGAGGTCGTGCCCTCCGAGGCGGAGGTCTCAGGGTCGGAGCCGCACGCCGCGAGCGAGAGTGCGAGAGCGCCGACCGCGACGACAGATCCAGCGCGGGTGAATCGGCTGAGCTTCACGTGTCGTTCCATCCTGTTCACGCGGTGGTTGCGCCGGCGACCGCCGGCCTCGCTCGGAACGCTAAGGAGGCAAGGTGGCCCGGGGCCCAGGAGCGGGTGAACGGGAAGTGAACAGTGGTGGGCGGCGCGTCACCCCGGTCACGGGGATGTCACGAAGACCCCCTCCGGAGTGCTGCCAGGAGTGCCGTCAGGAGTCCCCGTCGGCGAGCTTGTACCCCAGGCCCCGGACGGTGAGCAGCAGCTGCGGCGACCCGGGGTCGGCCTCGATCTTGGAGCGGATGCGCTTGACGTGGACGTCCAGCGTCTTGGTGTCCCCGACGTAGTCGGCGCCCCACACCCGGTCGATGAGCTGGCCGCGCGTGAGCACGCGGCCGGCGTTGCGCAGGAGCAGCTCGAGCAGGTCGAACTCCTTGAGCGGCAGCGACACCGCCTCGCCCCCGACGCTGACCGTGTGGCGCTCGACGTCCATGCGCACGGGTCCAACCTCGAGCACCGACTCGCCGTCGTCGTCGTGACCGTTGGTGGGGGCGTCCACGGCCGCCGGGCCGCGGCGACGCATGACCGCCCGCATCCGCGCCAGCAGCTCGCGGAACGAGTACGGCTTGGTGACGTAGTCGTCCGCGCCGAGCTCCAGGCCCACCACCTTGTCGATCTCGGAGTCCTTGGCGGTCAGCATGATGACCGGCACGTCGCCCCGGTTGCGCAGCTCGCGGCACACCTCCGTGCCCGACAGGCCGGGGAGCATGAGGTCGAGAAGCACCAGGTCCGCCCCGCCGTCGTCGTACGCGGCCAGCGCGTCGACGCCGTTCGAGGCCTCGACGACCTCGAAACCCTCGCGGGTGAGCTGATACGTCAGGGGGTCCCGATACGACTCCTCGTCCTCGACCACCAGGATGCGCGTCACGCCTCCACCTCCTCGTCTGGGGTGCGGCCCGGCCGCGGGGCCGTCACCGCCCCGTCGTCGTTCGTGCGGGCACGCGGGGTCGTTCCCGCGGCCTCGTCGTCGCTCGTGCCGTTGCTCGTCGTGCTCGTGCCGGGCAGGGCCGGCAGGTCGTCGTGCGGCAGGTCCGCCGCGGGGATGCGCAGCGTGAAGGTGGACCCCTTGCCCGGCTCCGACCACATCCGGACGTCGCCGCCGTGGTCGGCCGCGACGTGCTTGACGATGCTCAGGCCCAGGCCCGTGCCGCCGGTGTCCCGGGAGCGCGCTGGGTCGACGCGGTAGAAGCGCTCGAAGACGCGGTCCTGCTCGTCCGCGGCGATGCCGACGCCCTGGTCGACGACGTCGATCTCCACGAGCCCGTCCCGTTCCCGCACGCCCACGCCCACGCGGGTGTTCTCCGCCGAGTAGGCCACGGCGTTGTCCAGCAGGTTGCGCACCGCCGTGACCAGCAGGTTGTGGTCGCCGTAGACCAGGCAGTCCACCGAGCCGCCCACGGTGACGGTGATGTTCTTGCCCTGCGCGGTGGTGCGCGCCCGGTCGACGGCCTCGTCGACGACGTCGCGCACCGGGATCGCGGCGACCTCCTGGAGGGCGCCCGCGACCTGCAGGCGGGAGAGCTCGATGATCTCGTGCACCAGCGCCGACAGGCGCGTGGCCTCGGCCTGCATGCGCTCGCTGAACCGCCGCACCGCCACCGGGTCGTCGGCGGCGTCCTGCACCGTCTCGGCCAGCAGCGCGAGCGCGCCGACGGGGGTCTTGAGCTCGTGCGAGACGTTCACCACGAAGTCACGTCGGATGGCCTCCACGCGCCGCGCCTCCGTGCGGTCCTCCGCGAGGACGAGCAGGTTGTCCGGCCCGACGGGCGCGACGCGGACCTGCAGCAGGACGGTGCCGGAGCCGATCGGGCCGCGCGGCAGCTCGAGCTCCTCCTCGCGGATGACGCCGTCGCGGCGCACCAGCCGCACGAGGTCGACGATCGCGGGGTGCACGAGCGCGTCGTTGCGCACCACCCCCAAGGCGTAGGCGGGCGGCGACGCGCGCACGACGTCGTCGTCGGCGTCGAGCACCACGGCGGCGGAGCGCAGCACCGCGAGCACCCGGACCAGGCCCTCGTCGAGCTCTGCGCCCGCGGGCTCCGGGGCCGTGCGCTGCAGTCGTTCGGAGATGCGGAAGGCGAGGGTTCCGACCACGCCCACCACGACGCCGAAGATGCCGGCGACCACGGCCGTGACGCCGTGGATGAATTCGTCCACGGCCTCAGCCTAGGTCGGCGCGCGCCCCGCACCCGACGGGAATCCGAACTGCTCAGCGACCCGACGTCCACTGTTCACCTTCGGGGTGCCTCGAGTTCACCTAGCGGTCCACACCGCGTCCCCGGGCCGTGACAGGCTGGCCGGAGCACCTATTTCCGTGAGAGGACAACCGATGCGAGAGATCTTCGAGGCCGAGCTGCGCCAGGTCGGCGACGACCTCATCGAGATGAGCCGGCTCGTCGAGTCCGCGATCCGGCGGGCCGGGACCGCGCTGCTCGAGGCCGACCATCAGCTCGCCCAGGAGGTCATCGCCTCCGACCACGCCATCGACAAGCTCGAGAGCGCGCTCGACGAGCGCTGCGTGCACCTGCTCGCCCAGCAGGCCCCCGTCGCGACCGACCTGCGCATCATCATCACCGCGCTGCGGATCAGCGCGTCCCTGGAGCGCATGGGCGACCTGGCCCGGCACGTCGCCGAGGTCGCGCGCGGCCGGTACCCGGCGCAGGCCGTGCCCGGCCCGGCGCGCGAGACGTTCGTGAAGATGCAGGCGGCCGCCGTGCACGTCGCGCAGCGCGTCACGTCCCTGCTCGCCACCCGCGACGTCGCGCTCGCCGCCGAGGTCGAGCAGGACGACGACCTGCTCGACGCCCTGCACCAGGACACGTTCGCCGCTTCCCTCGCGCCCGGCTGGGCAGGTACGCCGCAGGAGACGATCGACGTCACGCTGCTCGGCCGGTACTACGAGCGCTTCGGCGACCACGCCGTGTCCGTCGCCCGCCGTGTCACGTTCCTCGTCACCGGCGACTTCGACTCCGAGCACGCGCACACGGAGGCCTGAGCCGGAGCGCAGCGAAGGGTGGGGGTCGAGGAACGAGGCACCCGCCCGCAGCGGAGCGCAGGCTCGGGCCGACCGACGAGCACCGAGGCCTGAGCCGGAGCGCAGCGAAGGGTGGGGGCCGAGGAACGAGGCACCCGCCCGCAGCGGAGCGCAGGCTCGGGCCGACCGACGAGCACCGAGGCCTGAGCCGGAGCGCAGCGAAGGGTGGGGGTCGAGGAACGAGGCACCCGCCCGCAGCGGAGCGAAGACGCAGGACGGCCCCGGACGCGACTCGCGCGTGCGGGGCCGTCGTCTCTCTGCCTCAGCCCGCCAGGGAGGCCTCGAACGACGCACCCGAGGCGTTCGCGAACGCGGCCTCGACGCGCACCACGTGGCCGCCGGTGACCGTCAGCCGGTCGTGGGCGGCCGTGACCCGCGTCAGCTTCCGGTCGAGGTCGATCTCGACCGTGGCGCGCTCGAGGGACTTCGACGGCGACGACACGGCCAGGTCGGCGGTGCGCGCCGTCCCGGACACGAGGACCGCGCACGGCCCGGTGGCCCGGACCGGCCCCTCGTCGGTGACGGCGAACAGGTGGGCGAACAGGAACCACCGGCCCCGCCGGACGGCGCGCACGACGTGCGCGGTCGCATCCTGGCGCAGGACCTCGACGCCGAGCTCCTCGGCGTGGTCCGCCGTCAGCTCCGCGGTTCGCTCGGCGCTCGCGCCGGGCAGGATCACGTACCCGTACCGCCCACCGGTGGTGCCCGCCTGGTGCCGGACGCCGAGCGTCGCGTACCGGCGGGTGCGCAGGTCGGTGGACCCGCCCGTGTCGCCGCCGGAATTGACGTCGTACCACGACCCGGACCGGTCGGCCACGCCCGCGCGCACGTCCTGGCCGCCCAGGAACACGTACCCGGCCACCCCGTCGAGGTGCGCCCATGCCGGCGTCGCGGCCTCGGCGGGCGTGGTGACCCGCGCTCCGTCGAGCGTGAGCACCGGGTCGGCGTCGGTGGAGAACGACCGGTTCTCCACGACGGTCTCGGCGTCCGACCCGGTGGCGTCCACGCCGGAGCCCAGCGCGACCACGGCGTCGTCGAGCAGGAACCACGACTTCCTGGCCCGCAGGTTGCCCAGGCTGTTCGTCAGGTCCATCCCGGCCGTGCCCCAGCGGCCCGCGAGGCCGACGCCGCCGCCCCACGCGTTCTGCGCGCGGGGGATGCCCGTGCCCGCCCCCGACGCCCCGGACTGGCGCGGCGCGAGGGACGCCGTCGTGCCCGGAAGGCGGTACGGGTCCACGGTGGGCCAGTAGTCGTCCGAGAACTGGCCCTGGTCGCCGTCGACGTAGAGGTAGGCGGCGCCGTCGCCCTGGTGCCAGCCCAGGTTGTTCTCGTCGTTGCCCCACTCGTAGCGGCCGATGCGGCTCGAGGACGTGGCGACCGTGTACGCCCACCCGTGCCCGCGGTGCACCATCCGCTCCTGCGTCCCGAACTGCCGGTGCCCCTCGGGCTCCGGCGTCCCGGCGACCGTGTCGTCGGCCAGCAGCGGCAGCGCCCGCGACAGGTCGCTGATCGTGGCGGTCGCGGCGTAGTCCTGGGTGCATCGCGACATCCAGCCCTTGGCCAGCGACTGGTACGCGTCGCGGTACGGGGCGTCGAGCTGCGTCGCGAGCAGCAGGAGCGAGCTCACCGTGGTGAACCCGTCGTCGAAGTCGTGCTCGCGTTCCCGCGAGACCGCGCGCCCGCGGACGGTCTCCATCATCCGGCCGTTCCAGACGAACGGCGCGAACGACCGGTCCGGCGCGTCGAGGACGGTCGTGACGTCGGGATCGGTGACGTCCCACGGGCTGCCCGCGACGAGCATCAGCGAGCGCGCGACGCCGGACAGCGCGACGTTGCCGTACGTGCCCACGTACGGGAGGTACGAGTGGTCGATGTAGGAGCCGTCGGCGTAGAAGCCGTTCCCCGACGTCACGTGACGGAACAGGCTGCGCTGCCCGCCGCCGACGACGTCGCTGAGCGCGTCCCGCGCGAGGACCATGTCCGCCTCGTCGCGGGCGGTGATGCCCCGCAGCAGGCACGCGAGCGCCTTGTCGGCACGGTTGCCGCCCGTCTCGGGCGACGTCGACGTGCCGCGGTAGTTCGGGTTCGGAGTGAACCTGCGCACGGCAGCGACGGCCGCGGCGCGGTCCTCGGCGGAGAGCAGCGGGTCGAGGAGCACCGACAGGTCGCCGAGCGTGCGCGGGACGCCGATCTCCCAGAACCACCAGTTGCCCGACTTGCGGATCGTCAGGTTGTACCAGTGCGCGCTCATGTGCCGGTACCAGCCGGCGAGCCGCTCGGCCACGCCGGCGTCGCCGTGCTGGTCGGTGCCGCGGGTGGCCCACGCCGTCGCCACGAGCAGGATCCGGGAGTACGTGAGGGCGATGTTGGCCTCCCTCGGCCCGCTCATCGGCAGGTCGGCCCAGATGTCGCCGCCGGACGGCGGCACGGGCGCACCGCTGCTCAGCGCCTCCGCCGCCTGCGTCGACAGGTCCGCGAGCTGTGCGGCGATGCGCGGATGGGCGACGTCCAGGTCCGCCCCGCCGGTGAGGTAGTCGGCCCAGCGGGAGCGCAGGTCGTCGAAGCCGTCGGCCGCCCGCGCCCTCGGCAGGCCGAACGGAGAGCCGAGCATGCCGGCCGCCATCGGGACGGCGGCGCCGGCCAGCAGCAGGGTGCGACGCGTCATGCCTGGCCTGGTGACCTCCGTGGGGTGCTGCGCTCGCATCGGCGTTCCTCTCGTCATCGAACAGGTCCGGTCCGGGCCACCCACACCGTCGTAGGCGGCCGCCCGCCCACTGTGGCCCGAAATGCTCGTTCCGACAAGGAAGAGGTCACTATTGCTCATCGTGATCTGGCTGGGTCGCCCAGGTGTCACGGACAGGGCGGCCGTATCGTCGGTCCGGATGAGGAGAGGGGAGCATCATGAGAGTGCTCGTCGCCGGGGCCACCGGAGCGGTCGGTAGCCGCCTGGTGCCCCTGCTGGTCTCGGCAGGGCGCGACGTGGTCGGGACCGCCCGGACCGAGTCCCGGCTCGCTGCCGTGCGCGACGCCGGGGCACAGGGCGCCGTCATGGACGGCCTCGACCCCGACTCGGTGCGGGCGGCCGTGCAGGCGGCCGCGCCCGACGTCGTCGTCCACCAGCTCACCGCGCTGTCGAGCATCTCGGGCGACTTCCGCAAGTTCGACGAGGAGTTCGCGGTCACGAACCGGCTGCGGACCGAGGGCACCGACGCCCTGCTCGCCGCCGCGCGCGAGGCCGGCGCCCGACGGTTCGTGGCGCAGAGCTACACCGGGTGGCCGAACGAGCGGCGAGGCTCCTGGGTGAAGGACGAGGACGACCCGCTCGCCGACGACCCGGGCAAGGAGGCCCGCCGGTCGCTCCGCGCCATCCGGTACCTCGAGCGTGCGGTCACCGGCGCGGCCGGCATCGACGGCGTCGTCCTGCGCTACGGCGCCTTCTACGGACCCGGCCAGGCCGTCTCGCGCACAGGTGCCGTGGCCGAGACGATCCGCCGCGGACGGTTCCCCGTGGTCGGGGGCGGCACCGGCGTGTGGTCCTTCACGCACATCGAGGACGCTGCGACCGCGGCAGCGGCCGCCGTCGAGCGCGGCGCTCCGGGCGTCTACAACGTCGTCGACGACGAGCCCGCACCCGTCACCGAGTGGCTTCCCTACCTGGCCCAGCAGCTGGGCGGCAGGCGACCGATGCGGCTCCCGGCCTGGCTGGCCCGCCCGATGCTCGGTCAGCTGGGGGTCGCGATGATGACGACGGTGCGCGGCTCGTCGAACGCGCGGGCGAAGGCCGAGCTCGGCTGGCTGCCCCGGTTCCCCAGCTGGCGCGAGGGGTTCCGCACGGGCCTCGGCTGAACCGACCGCCCGGCCGGGTCGCCGGCCTCCCACGGGAGGGCTCGTCGGAGG
>NZ_BAAAPM010000005.1:245307-272420 GCF_039531145.1 Isoptericola hypogeus | reverse complement strand
GGGTGCGGCGCCGTCGTGCGTCGGGCGAGGCGGGACGTCGCGTCAGCGGCCCTGGTTGGCCACGGCGGCGATGGCGTCCTTCGCGGCCTCGGGGTCGAGGTACGTGCCGCCCGGGTTGATGGGCTTCAGCGTCTCGGTGTCCAGCTCGTACACCAGCGGGATGCCGGTGGGGATGTTCAGGCCGGCGATCGTCTGGTCGTCGACGCCGTCGAGGTGCTTGACGATCGCGCGCAGCGAGTTGCCGTGCGCCGCGACGAGGACGGTCTTGCCGGCCTTGAGGTCGGGCACGATCTCGCCGTCCCAGTACGGCAGCGCCCGGTCGAGCACCTGCTTGAGGGCCTCCGCGCGCGGGATCGGCTCGCCGGCGTAGCGCACGTCGGCGTCCTGCGAGAACTCGGAGCCGAGCTCGATGTCCGGCGGCGGCACGTCGTAGGAGCGGCGCCAGAGCATGAACTGCTCCTCGCCGTACTGGTCGCGCACCTGCTTCTTGTCCTTGCCCTGCAGGTCGCCGTAGTGGCGCTCGTTGAGGCGCCAGTTCCGCTTGACCGGGATCCAGTGCAGGTCGGCGGCGTCGAGCGCCAGGTTCGCCGTGTTGATGGCGCGGCGCAGCAGCGAGGTGTGCACGACGTCGGGGGCGACGCCGGCCTCCTTCAGCAGGTCGCCACCGCGCGTCGCCTCCGCGGTGCCCTTCTCCGAGAGCGGCACGTCGACCCAGCCGGTGAAGAGGTTCTTGGCGTTCCACTCGCTCTCGCCATGGCGGAGCAGCACGAGGGTGTAGGTCATGGGGACCATCCTGCCTTCTCGGCCCGGCGGGTCGCACCGCCGGGCCGGATCCCGGACGTCAGCCGTCCGTGGGCGCCAGGTCCGTGCGCTCCAGGACGAAGACGGGGATCTCACGGTCGGTCCGGCGCTGGTAGTCGGCGTAGTCCGGGTACGCGGCCACCGACCGCTCCCACCACAGCGCCTTCTCCTCGCCCGTGACCTCGCGGGCGACGTACTCGTGCCTCTCTGGTCCGTCCTGCAGCTCCACCTTCGGGTTCGCGAGGACGTTGTAGTACCAGACGGGGTGCTTCGGGGCCCCGCCGAGGGAGGCGACGACGGCGTACTCGCCGTCGTGCTCGACCCGCATCAGCGGGATCTTGCGGAGCTTCCCGGTCCGGGCGCCGACCGTCGTGAGGACGACGACGGGCATCCCGCGCATCGTCGTGCCCTTCGTCCCGCCGGAGGACTCGTAGAGCTCCACCTGGTTGGCGGCGCGGGCGGACGGGCTGGGTGCGTACTCTCCGGTGATCGGCATGCCCGTTCCAATCATCTGCCCGGGTCACGCATTCCCGGACCCCCACCCAACGTGCCGAACATGTGGTTGCTCGGGGTTGAGGACCCTCAATCCCGGATGTACCGCATGCTCGCGGGACGTCAACGACATGTTCGACGACAGCGTGCTGCCGTCGCCGAGCATGCCCACAGGTGGCGGCGCGACAGTGCCGTCCACAGCGGTGCCGCACCCGGCGGACACCCATGGGGGTGCGGCGTGCAGCGTCGCCCCATGCGTCGCACCGCCGTTCCGCCCTCGTTGCTGCTGCTCGCCCGCCGTCAGGCCGGCCTCGTGACCACCGGGCAGGCACAGGAGCACGGACTCAGCCCGGGATCCCTGACCACGCTGACCCGGGCCCGCACCTGGCTCCGGGTGTGCCGCGGCGTGTACGACGTGCACCTCCCCGACGACGTGCCATGGACCGGTCCCGGCGCGCCGTCGCCCGGAACCGCTGTCGCGTCGCCCGGCTGGCGCACCGCTCGCCGCCGGCTCCGTGCCACGTGGACGGCGCTGCTCGCCTACGGGCCGGACGCCGTGGCCGTCGGCCCGTGCGCCCTGGTGCTGCACGAGGTGGCGGGGCTGCCCACCGGCGTCCGTGCGGAGGCGGCGCTGCCTCGCGGGAGCAACCGGCGCGACGTCGAGCGCGTGTCGTTGCGGCAGTTCGACCACGGGATGCGCACCGTCCCGATCGCCGGGCGACGAGTCGCTGCCCTCGACTGGGCCCTCGCGCAGTCGATCCCCGAGCTGTCGCGGCGCCACGGGCTCGCCGTGCTCGACTCGGCACTGCGCGAGCGCAAGCTCTCGCGTCACGGTCTGGAGCTCGTCCACGACCTGGCCCGCGGCCGGCGAGGGATCGCGTCGCGACACGACGTCTTCGAGCTGGCCGACGGCCGCTCGGAATCCGCGTTGGAGTCGTTCGCACGTCTCGAGTGCATCGACGGCGGCGTCGCGCCCGACACGTTGCAGCTGCCGTTCCTCGACAGGTCGGGGGACGAGCGGGCGCGCGGGGACCTGGCGTGGCGCCTCCGCGGCGGCCGATACCTGGTCGTCGAGATGGATGGCGCCGCGTTCCACGACACCCCGGAGGCGGTGTTCGCCGATCGCGTCCGGCAGAACGGCATCGTCAGTTCCGGCAAGGTTGACCTGCTGCGGTTCACCTTCGACGACCTGGGCGGGATCGCCTCCGAGGTCCGGCGGTTCCTGGCTCGACACCGCTGAGCCCGAGCATGTGGTTCGTCGGTCTCGAACATGCGGTTGATCAGGGATTGGGCCAGCGAAACCCCGAGGAAGCACATGCTCGGCGGGAGGGGGACCGTTGGGGGAGGTCTCAGAGGCGACGGGCCTGGTGCACCTTGGCGGCCTGGGCGTAGACATCGAGCATCGCGGAGGCGGCGGTGTCCCAGGAGAACCGCTCGCTCGCGCGGCGCGCGCCGGCGGCGAGCCGTTGCAGCCGCATGTCGTCGGCGAGCAGGTCCCCGAGCACGCGGGCCCAGGTCCACGGGCTGTGGTCAGGCACCAGGACGCCGGAGACGTCGTCCAGCACCACGGTCTGCAGCCCACCGACGGCGGCCGCGACGACGGGCGTCCCAGCGGCCTGCGCCTCGGCCGCGACCAGGCCGAACGACTCGTTGTGCGACGGTACGGCGACGACGTCCGCGGCGCGGAAGTACTCGACGAGGGTCTCGCGGGGCGCCGCCGGCCGCACGACCAGGTGGTCGGTCACGCCCATCTGGTGGGCCAGCGCCTCCAGCTCCCGGACGGCGGTGGGGCGCCCGCTGGCGCCGCCCACCACGACGAGCGCCGGCACGCGCGACCCGCCGCCGTCGCGCCAGGCGTCCGCGGTCCGGCCTTCCGGGGTCGCCTGTCCGGCCGCATGGTCGGCGAGCACGCCGAGCGCGCGCACCAGCACGTCGGGGCCCTTGAGGAGCTGCACCCGCCCCGCGAAGAGCACGATCTGGCGGTCGGTGGGCAGGCCCAGTCGCTCCCGCAGCGCGCGTCGCTCGGCGTCTGCGTCCCGGCCCGGCTGGGGTGAGAGGGGCATGAACGCGTCGAGGTCGACGCCGGGCGCCACGACGTGCACGCGGTCGGGGTCGGCGCGGTACTCGCGCACCAGCTCGTCGGCCTCCTCGCGCGTGGACGCGACGAGCGCGTCGGCCTCGGCGACCACCTGCTCCTCCCCCACGACCCGGCCCACCGGTTCGGGCGTGTCGCCCGGCGCGAGCGCCGCGTTCTTGACCCGCGCCATCGTGTGCATGGTGTGCACCAGCGGCACGTCGAACCGCTCGCCGGCGAGCCAGCCCACCTGCCCGGACAGCCAGTAGTGGCTGTGCACGACGTCGTACCAGTGCGGCGGGCGGTGCGCCTCGGCGCGCAGGACTCCTGCGGCGAAGGCGCAGAGCTGGCCGGGCAGGTCGTTCTTGTCCAGCCCCTCGTAGGGCCCGGCCGCGACGTGCACGACGCGGATGCCGGGCTCGACGTCGACGCACCGCGGCTGGGCCGACGACGTCGCGCGCGTGAAGATCTCGACCTCCGCCCCGCGCCGGGCGAGCGCCCGGGACAGCTCGAGCACATAGACGTTCATCCCGCCCGCGTCGCCGGTGCCCGGCTGGTCGAGGGGGGAGGTGTGCACAGACAGCATGGCGACGCGCGGCCCCGGCCGCCCGGCGTCGGCCGAGCGGGGCTGGGCAGCCGGCGGGGGGTGCATCACGCCTCCAGCACGCAGGCGGGCGGGGTGGGCAGGCGGTGCCGCGAGACGACCTCGCCGGCGCCGGTGGCGAGGTCGATCCGGACCCCGGCCAGCTCGGACCGGCCCTGCAGCGCGACGACGACCAGCTCCGTCCCCGCCCCGGTCTCGTCGGCCCCGTGGCCGACGCGGACGACCGCGTGGTGCCGCGGCCACGCGCCGTCGCCGAGCGGCACGTCGGCGAGGTGCTCCAGCGTCGGCGCGCCGTCGTCCAGGTAGCGGACGCGGTGGACGGCGAGCACGTCGGAGCCCCGCACGCCCACGTGCACGCGGGAGCCGTCGGCGCTGAGCGTCACGTGCGCGGCGAAGTCGGAGCCCGCGTCGGCGCCCGCGCACACGGGGGTCGACGACGCCGGCGCCCAGCCGTCGCCCTCCCGCGAGAGCACGTGGACGCGGGCGTCGAGCTCGCCCACCACGACCAGCGAGCCGTCGGGCAGCTCGACGAGGTGCCGCGGCCCGGTGCCCGGGGGAAGGACCGCCGCGATCTCGCCCTCAGCCCCTGCGGCCGCGCCCGCCGCCGGGTAGCGCCGCAGCACGTCGGCGCCGAGGTCTGCGACCAGCACGTGGTCGCCGGCATCGGCGACGAAGTGCGCGTGCGGCCCGGCCTGCCGGTCCGCGACCGGCCCGTCCCCGGCTCCGGGGTGGGTGGCGACGCTCCCGGCGGCCAGGTCGCCCGTGGCGGGGTCGACCGCCACCGACGACGCGACGCCGTCGCCGTAGTTCGCGACCCACGCGTCGCCCTCGCGGGCGAGCACGTGGCACGGGTCGTCGCCGCCCGTCGGCACAGAGCCCGACACGGCCGGCACGGGCATCCCGTCGGGCCCGGGCTCCTCGAGGCGGAACGCGGTGAGCGTGCCCGCCGAGGTCTCCGACACGGCGTACAGCGTGCGGCCGGACGGGTGCAGGGCGAGGAACGACGCCGACGGGAGCGTCGTCGCCAGGCGTTCGGAGCGCACCGAGCCGTCGGCGGTGTCGACGGCGACGTACCAGATCCCTTCCCCGCTGCCCGGGGCCGCCCCCGGTGCGGGGTACGTGCCGATCCACAGGGGCAGGGTGGTCGCGTCGGTCATAGGTCCAGCCTAGGACCGTGACGACGCACGCCCCGGCCGGAGGTCCCGGCCGGGGCGTGCGTCGTGAGCGGTACGGCGTGCGACTACGTCAGTGCGCGGCCTCGTAGGCGGAGAGCACCGAACCCGGGATGCGGCCCCGGTCGCTGACCTTGTGCCCGCTGTCGCGCGCCCACTCGCGGATCTTGGCGAGCTGGGCGCGGTCGGTGGTGGTGCGCCGGGCGCCGGACGTGCGACCCACGGACGCGGCGCGACCCGACGTCTTGCGACCGTGCCCGATCCACGTGGCGAACGCGTCACGCAGCTCGGCCGCGTGCGCGGACGTGAGGTCGATCTCGTAGGTGACACCGTCGAGAGCGAACGTGACGGTCTCGTCCGCCTCGCTGCCGTCGATATCGTCGATCAGGACGATCTGCTGCTTCTGGACCACGCTGGCTCCTCATCCGTCGAATTCCGCGTGCATTCTGAACAATGCCTATGACGGAGAGGATTTGTCAATCCGAAGTTCTCGGCGCGGCCGCATTATCGCGGGGAGAATGTCCCCTAACGGCCCGCCCCATCGGCCTGCTCGCGCTCCTCGGCGTCCATCCGGTCGAGCGCGAGTCGCTCGTTCCGGTCGGCGCGCACGATCTTGCGCATGGCGAGCCAGAACAGCAGGCCGACCCCGACCGACGGAATCAGGGCTGCCAGGACGGCGAGAAAGTTGTCCATCGATATCGTTCCGTTCAGAGCGTCGGCTTGACGAGCGGGAAGAGGATGGTCTCGCGAATTCCCAGCCCGGTGAGCGCCATGAGGAGCCGGTCGACTCCCATTCCCATCCCGCCGGCCGGGGGCATCGCGTACTCCATCGCCTCGAGGAAGTCCTGGTCGAGGGCCATGGCCTCGTCGTCGCCCGCGGCCGCCAGCAGCGCCTGTGCCTCGAAGCGACGGCGCTGGATCACCGGGTCGACCAGCTCGGAATAGCCGGTCGCGAGCTCGAAGCCCCGCACGTACAGGTCCCACTTCTCGACGACCCCGGGCACGGTGCGGTGGTCCCGGACCAGCGGCGACGTCTCGACCGGGAAGTCGCGCACGAACGTCGGGGCGTGCAGGGCGTCGCCCACGTGGTGCTCCCACAGCTCCTCGACGAGCTTGCCGTGGTTCATCTTCTTCGGGTCGACGGAGATCTCGGCCTTCTCGGCGAGCGTCACCAAGTGGTCGACCGACGTGGAGGGGGTGATCTCCTCCCCCACCGCCTCGGAGAGCGAGCCGTACATCGTGATCTGGGCCCATTCGCCGCCGAGGTCGTACTCCTCGCCGTCGGGAAGCGTGACGACGGTGGTGCCGAGAATGTCGCGCGCCGCCGTCTGCACGAGGTCCTGCGTGAGAGCGCCGATGGTGTTGTAGTCCCCGTACGCCTCGTAGGACTCGATCATCGCGAACTCCGGCGAGTGCGTGGAGTCCGCTCCCTCGTTGCGGAAGTTCCGGTTGATCTCGAAGACCTTCTCGACGCCGCCGACGACGGCGCGCTTGAGGAAGAGCTCCGGCGCGATCCGCAGGAACAGGTCGATGTCATAGGCGTTCATGTGCGTGGAGAACGGGCGCGCGGAAGCGCCCGACGCCACGGTCTGCAGCATCGGCGTCTCGATCTCGAGAAAGTCGCGGCGGTGGAAGTTGTCGCGCAGGGAGCGCATCACGCCGGACCGCAGCCGCACCATGTCCCGGGCCGCGGGGCGGGCGATGAGGTCGACGTACCGCTGACGGACCCGGGCCTCCTCGGACAGGTCCTTGTGCAGCACCGGGAGCGGCCGCAGCGCCTTGGCCGCCATCCGCCACTCGTCGGCGAACACGCTCAGCTCCCCGCGGCGCGACGCCCCCACACGGCCATGCACGTAGAGGTGGTCGCCGAGGTCGACGTCCGCCTTGAAGGCCGCCAGCGACTCCTCGCCGACATCCTTCAGGCTGAGCATCGCCTGCAGCCGGTTCCCCTCGCCGTCCTGCAGCGTGACGAAGCACAGCTTGCCGGTGTTGCGCAGGAAGACGACGCGCCCCGCGACGCCCACGACGTCGTCGGTCTCCTGGCCCGCCTCGAGGTGCCCGTACGACTCGCGCACCGCGGCGATGCCGTGCGTGACCGGGACGCTCACCGGGTACGCCTCCGCCCCGCGCTCGAGCAGGCGTTCGCGCTTCTCGCGGCGGACGCGCAGCTGCTCGGGGAGGTCGTCGGCGGGCACGGCAGGGTCGGGGTTCTGCGGGGAGGTCACCCGACGATTCTACGGGCGACCCACCTCACACCCGCCGCGCTCCCTCGCGGCCGGTAGCGTTGCGCACCGTGAGCGTGACCGACCCGCACCGCGACCTGCCCGTCTTCGACCAGCCGTCCGCCGTCGAGCCGGGCCTGGACCCCGCGTGGGTCGCCCGCGCGGTGGCGACGGCGCTCGAGGAGGACCTCGGCCCGGCGCCCGGTCGCGACGTGACGACGCAGGCCACGATCCCGGCGGAAGGCACCGGGACGGCCGACCTGGTCGCCCGCTCGCCCGGCACCGTCGCGGGCCTCGTCGTCGTCGCGGAGACCCTGCGGCAGGTCGCCTCGCGGCTCGGCCTCGTCGTGCCGACCGTGACGTTCCACGCCCAGGACGGCGACGCCGCCCGGCCCGGTCAGGTGCTGGCCTCGCTCGCCGGGCCGGTCCAGGTGCTGCTGGTCGCCGAGCGGACGCTGCTCAACCTCGCGTCGCGCGCGTCGGGCGTCGCGACGGCGACCGCCGCCTGGGCGCGCGAGCTCGCCGGGACGGGCGCGCGGGTGCTCGACACCCGCAAGACGACGCCCGGGCTGCGGGCCCTGGAGAAGTACGCCGTGCGCGCGGGCGGCGGCACCAACAAGCGCATGGGCCTGTACGACGTCGCGATGGTCAAGGACAACCACGTGGTCGCCGCCGGCTCGGTGCGCGGCGCGGTCGAGGCCGTGCGGCACACCTTCCCGGACGTGCTGATCCAGGTCGAGGCGGACACGACGACGCAGGCGCTGGAGGCGCTCGACGCCGGCGCAGACTTCCTGCTGCTCGACAACATGCCGACGCCCGTGCTCGCGGCGACCGTGACCGCCGTCCGCGACCGGCAGGGCCGCGACGCCGTCCCGGCGCACGTCGAGCTCGAGGCGACGGGGAACCTCACGCTGGACCGTGCCCGCGAGGTCGCCGAGACCGGCGTCGACTACCTCTCGGTCGGCGCGCTCACCCACTCGGCGCCGATCCTCGACCTGGCGCTCGACCTGCGCGCCTAGCGCTGCGAGAGAGTGCCGTCGTCGTCGAGGGCGAGGGCGACGCGGCGCTCCCAGGCCGGTTCGGGGGCCGGGAAGTCCGTGCGGAAGTGCCCGCCGCGCGACTCCGCGCGCAGGGCGGCGGCGCGCACGAGCGCCGTGGCCACCTGGTGCACGTTCGTGGTCTCCCACTCGGCGGCCTGCGGGCCCGCCACGACGTCGCTCGCCCGGTGCGCGTCGGTCCGCACGTCCGCGAGCGCCGCCGCCGCCCGCCCGAGGGACTCCGCCGAGCGGACCGGGCCCGCGCCGTCGGACGTCGCCCGCTGGATGCGCGAGCGTGCCGCCGCCGCGACCAGCGCCGTCGGCCCCGGGCGGTCGACGGGCTCGGGCGCCGTCCTCGGCCCGCCGTCGTCGTAACGCCGCGCGACGTCGCGTGCCGCGCGGTGCGCGAAGACCAGGCCCTCGAGGAGCGAGTTCGACGCGAGCCGGTTGGCTCCGTGCACGCCCGTGCACGCGACCTCGCCGACGGCGTACAGCCCCGGCACCGACGTGCGCCCGTGCAGGTCCGTCACGACGCCCCCCGAGTGGTAGTGCTGCGCGGGGGCCACCGGCACCGGCTCCTCGGTCCAGTCGATGCCGTGGTCGGCGAGCCGCGCGGTGATGCTGGGGAACCGGCGGCGCAGGAAGCCGGCGCCGAGGTGGCGCGCGTCCAGCAGCACGTGGTCGGCGCCCGTGGCGGCCGTGCGCCGCACGATGGCGTGCGCGACGACGTCCCGGGGCGCCAGCTCGGCCAGCTCGTGCTCGGCCGGCATGAAGCGGTGGCCGTCGACGTCGAGCAGCAGCGCGCCCTCGCCGCGCACGGCCTCGCTGATGAGCGGCTGCTGACCCTTGGCGCCCAGCCCGAGCCAGAGCACGGTGGGGTGGAACTGCACGAACTCCAGGTCGCCGACGGCGGCGCCGGCGCGCAGCGCGGCCGCGATGCCGTCGCTTGTGGCGCCGGGCGGGTTGGTCGACGAGCGGAAGACCTGCCCGACGCCGCCCGTGGCGAGCACGACGACGGGCGCCAGGACGGCGCCGACGCCGTCGCGCGTGCCCGCGCCGCGCACGTGCAGGGTGACGCCGGCGACGGGCCTGCGGGGTCTCGACAGGCTCGACCGGCGGTCGGGCGCGCCGGTGAGGACGTCGAGCACGAGCGCGTTCTCGATGACCTCGATACCCGGGTCGTGCCGCACGGCGTCGATCTGTGCGACGAGCGCGCGGGAGATCTCCGCCCCGGTGGCGTCCCCGCCGGCGTGCGCGATGCGGTCGGCCCGGTGCCCGCCCTCGCGGGTGAGGGCGATGCCGCCGTCGGGCCCGACGTCGAACGACGTGCCGCGCGCGACGAGCTCCCGCACGCGGTCCGGCCCCTGCGTGACCAGCACGCGCACCGCAGTGGGGTCGCTCAGCCCGCCGCCCGCGACGAGCGTGTCGGACAGGTGGGCTTCCGGGGTGTCGTCGGGGTGCAGCGCGGCCGCGATGCCGCCCTGCGCCCACACCGTCGAGCCCGACGAGAGCTCGCCCTTGGTGACCAGCAGCACCCGTGGGACCCGGGTGCGCAGCTCCAGCGCGGCCGTGAGGCCTGCGATGCCGGACCCGACGACGACCGCGTCGGCGGCGGTCGTCCAGCCGGGGGCTGGGGCGGCGAGGGCGCGGGCGAGCCGCGGCGGCGTCACCGGGCCGTCGCCGGGTCGGGGCGACTCAACGCACGGAGGCGAACGGCAGCCCGCTCGCCTGCAGGCCGTGGCCGTCGGGCACCTGGCCCGGGTCCTCGCCGGTCTCGACGATGCGGTTGTCGGAGTCGACGAACACGACGTTCGGCGAGAAGGTGCGCGCGTCGGCGTCGGACAGCATGCCGTAGGCGATGATGATGACGACGTCGCCGGGGTGCACCAGGTGCGCGGCCGCGCCGTTGATGCTGATCTGGCCGCCACCGGGCTCCCCCGGGATGACGTACGTCGTGAGGCGGGCGCCGTTGGTCACGTCGACGATGTCGACCTGCTGGCCGGGCACCAGGTCCGCGGCCTCGAGCAGGTCGGTGTCGACCGTGACGGATCCCACGTAGTGCAGGTCGGCCTGCGTGACCGTCGCCCGGTGGATCTTGCCGATCATCATCGGGCGCTGCAGCGACGCCGGCCGGGCCGCACGGGCGCGGGCGCGCTCGGTCGAGCGCTCGAGCTCCCGGTCGAGCGCCGGGTCGAGCCGCGACGAGTTCGAGGGCTGGTCAGTCACGGGGTGCCTCCTGACCTGCGGCGTCGTCCGGGGTGCCGGACCCTTCGGGGGCGGCGACGACGTCCACGGCCTGGTTGTCGATCAGTCGGGTGGTGCCCACGCGCGCCGCCACCAGCAGGAGGGCCGGGCCGCGGTGGTCCGCGGGCACGGCCTCCACGGTAGCCGGGTCGACGAGCGCGAGGTAGTCCACCACAACGCCGGGGGCGCCGTTGAGGATTCCCGACGCGGTCGCGAGCGCGGCGCGTGCCCCACGCCCTGCCGCGGCCTCGTCGGCGCCGCCGCGCAGCGCCCGCGAGAGGGCGAGCGCGAGCCGCCGCTCGTCGTCGGACAGGTAGGCGTTGCGCGACGACATCGCCAGGCCGTCCGCCTCACGCACGGTCGGCACGCCCACGACGTCGACGTCGAGGTCGAGGTCGCGCACCATGCGGCGCACGGCCAGGAGCTGCTGCGCGTCCTTCTCGCCGAAGAGCGCGACGTCGGGCCGCACCAGGTGCACCAGCTTGAGCACCACCGTGAGGACGCCGTCCAGGTGGCCGGGACGGAACTCCCCCTCGAGCACCTGGCCGACGCGGCCCGCCGAGACCCGCACGATCGGGTCGCCGTCCGGGTACACGACGTCGGGCGTGGGGGCGAACACGAGGTCCGCGCCCGCGGTGGCGAGCTTCGCGACGTCGCCGTCCAGGTCCCGGGGGTACGCGTCCAGGTCCTCGCCCGCGCCGAACTGCAGCGGGTTGACGAAGATCGTCACCACGACCTGGCCGGTGGCGCCGGCCTCCTCGCGCGCCCGGCGCACGAGCCGCAGATGCCCCTCGTGCAGCGCGCCCATCGTCATGACGACGGCACGCCGGTCGGTCGGCTCCGCCCCGGAGATCGCCCACACGGCGAGGGCGTCGCGCAGTGCGTCGCGCGTGCGCACGACGGCGGGGGAGGTCGGGGTCTGGTCGGTCACGGTCGTTCCTGGTTCTCGTCGGGGGTTTCGGGAGTCTCGACGGGCTCGACCGGCGGACCTGCCACCGGAGGACGTGCCGCCGGCGGGGCCAGCGCGTCGAGCAGGGCACGGGCCGCGCCGTCGTCGATCCGGTGCGCGGCCAGGGCGCGTCGCGTGGCGGCGCGGGCGAGCTCGGCGTACGACGCCGCGACGTCGGTCGCGCCCGTGCCGGCGCCGAGGCCGCCCAGCGCGTCCAGATGGGTGCGCACCGTGCCGACGTCGCCGCGCGAGACGGGGCCGGTGAGCGCAGCGATCGCCCCGGGCCCGACGCCCTCGCGCACGTCGGCCGCGCGGGCGGAGCCGTCGAGCGCCGCGCCGAGGAGCGGCGCGAGCACCCGGCCGGGACGTTCGATCCCCGCGGCCTCCAGCGCCTGCGCGGCCTGCGCGACCAGCACCACCAGGTGGTTCGCGCCGTGCGCGAGTGCGGCGTGGTACAGCCCGCGTGCCGCCTCGTCGACGATCACGGGCTCGCCGCCGACCTCGACCACGAGCGCCTGGCCGATCGGCTGCACGGCCGCCGGCGCCGTGACGGCGAACGTGCAGCCCTCGAGCCGGTGCAGGTCCAGGGACGTCCCGGTGAACGTCATCGCGGGGTGGATCGCGAGCGGGATCGCGCCGGCAGCGCGCGCGGGCTCCAGGACGGCGGTGCCGAACCGCCCCGACGTGTGCACGACGAGCTGCCCGGGCTGCCACGCCCCGAGGGCCGCGAGCCCGGAGACCACGTCGGCGAGCGCGTCGTCCGGCACGGCCAGCAGCACCAGCTCCGCCCGCTCGACGACCTGCTGCACCTCCAGGTGCGGAACACCGGGCAGGAGCGTGGCGATGCGTTCGCGCGACGCGTCGCTCACGCCGCTGGCGCCGACGACGGCATGGCCGGTGGCGCGCAGCGCGCTGCCGAGGACCGCGCCCACGCGGCCGGCGCCCACGACGCCGACGCCGAGCCGGCCGGGGCGCGAGCCGCCGTGCCCGCCCGCCGGGACGCTCATCGGGGGCCCTCCATCCAGCGCTCCGGGCCGGCGTGCGCCCGCGCCGCGCGGGCGCGCACGGACTGCTCGCCGAGCAGCCGCGCGGCCTCGTCCGCGTCCAGGTGGTGCACGGCCGGGCTGATCGGCCCGGGGGTCGAGTGCAGCGCCACGGACGCGAGGTGCCGACGACGCTGCCACGGGCCCTGGTCCAGGCCGAGGGACTGCGTGCGCTCGTGCGGCACGACCTCGAGCCGCCGCACGAACCGGCCCCCGCGGGCGAGGAGGGCGCGGCCCGTGACGGCGTAGCCGTTGCGCCGCCAGCTCCAGGGATCGAGAAGCCGCGCCCGGTGCGGGCTGGTGACGAACCACCGGTCCGTCCGCGCGTCCCCGGTCAGCGCCTCGTCGAGCAGCGCGAGGGTCTCGTCCGCGTCGCCCGCCTCGAGGTCCGGCAGCACCAGCCACAGTGCGGTGAGCGCCTCGGAGCGCGGTCCCACCGGCAGCAGGACGCTCTGCGACTCGGCGTTGCCGCCCTCGCCCACGCCGTAGCCCGCGACGTTGACCCGCACCCGCCACCAGTCCGGCCCCCGCCACCACGGCCCCTGCGTGAGCGAGACCGCCTGCACGCGCCCCGGCGGGATGGTCTGGGCGCGCGTCTCGAGCAGACCGTGGCGCAGGCGGATGCCGTCGGGCGACAGCGCGGCGCGGAAGCCGAACTCGCCCGCGAACCGCTGGAACATGTAGCCGCCGACGCCGAGCACCGCCGGCGCCGCCGACACCAGGATGCCGAAGTTGCGGGTCAGCGCGACCGCGACGCCGAGGCCGACCAGCAGCAGGACCGACAGCCACAGGCCCGGCAGCCGCAGCAACGACCGCAGCAGGCGCGATGGCGGCACCTCGTAGACCTGCCGCTCCGGCGCCTCGGGCGGCGCGTCGAGGTCGTCGTCGTCCCCGTCGGACGGGGCCCTTCCGGCGGTCGCGCTCCCGTCTTCCTCGGCCGGTCGGAGGGTCGAGACCCCGTGAGTGGCCTCGACAGGCTCGACCGACGCGGACGAGGTCTCGACAGGCGCGGCCGTCTCGACCGACGAGGGCGTGGTCTCGACGGGCTCGACCGGCGCCGTGGTGCGGCGCGCGGCCTTGACGCCCGCGGCACGGGCGAGCAGGTCGGCGCGCAGCCGCTGCGCCTCGGACTCCTTGAGGAAGCCGATCGCGACGCCGGAGTCCGAGCCGCCCGCGACCTCCAGCCGCAGCTCGGCCAGCCCGAAGAGACGGGCGAGGAGCGGCTGGCGCACGTCGACGGCCTGGAGCCGGTCGAGCCGCGCGTGCCGCTGCTGGCGGAAGAGGATCCCCTTGCGCAGGTGCGCCGCGTCGTCGTCCACCGCGTACGCGGTCATCCGCCAGGCCAGCGCGGCGTAGCCGAAGACGATCCCCACGAACGCCACGACGACGAGCAGCACGATCCACCACAGGCCGCCGATCTCGCCGGCCGCCCGCAGCAGGCCCGCGACGTCGTCGAGCACCTGCTGGCTGCCGATGACCAGGACCGCCACGATCGCCGCCCAGCCCCGGACGAACGGGGTGACGGGGTGGACGCGGCGCCACCTCAGGCCGGCGTCGGTCGGGCCGGCCGGTGCCGGTGCGATCACAGCCCCGCCAGCCTCGCCTCGCCGCGGGCGGTGAGGCGGTCTCGCAGCCGCTCGGCCTCGTCGGGGACGAGGCCGGGGATGTCGGCGTCGGTGCTCGCCGAGGCGGTGTGCAGCTGCACCTTCGCGATGCCCAGCTTGCGGTCCAGCGGACCCGCCTCGACGTCGACGAACTGCATCCGCCCGTACGGCACCACGACGAGCGAGCGGAACATGATGCCCTTGCGGATCAGCAGGTCGTCGTCCCGCTCGGCGTACCCGATCGCGCGCACCTGGCGCGGGATCAGCAGCACCCCCCACACCAGCAGCGCCGCCGGCACGCCGGCGAGCAGCCAGAACCACAGGGAGAAGAGGACGGCGAGCACGGTCCCCGCGACGATCGGCACCGCGGCGACCGCGGTCGACGAGATCAGCTGGGCCTGGATCAGGCGCGGGGAGACTCCCTGCCACACCACGTCCGGCGGGTCGAAGGGGCCGGACGCCGGCGGGCCCGGAGTCGGGATGCTGGTCATGGCCCCATCCTTCCATCCGAACCGGTCACGACGGCAGCGGGTCGGCGTGCTCCTCGCCGTCGGCGTCGTCGGGCGGGGGCAGCTCGCAGAACTTCTCCACCACGAGCCCGACGACGGTGAGGACGACGGCGCAGGCCGCGCCGATGCCGGCGGCCACCGCCTGGTCGCGGCGGGACTCGATGTCGAGCTGGCCGAGCATGACGAGCACGGTCGCGAGGTAGCGGCCGGTGAGCAGCGCACCCGTCAGGGCGCCGGCCTTGGCCAGCACGAACGTCCGCGCCGCGCGCATCGGGTCGAGGCCCGGCCGGTCGCCGCGCTGGTAGGCGCGCACGGCCCAGCCCGCCCAGAAGATGCCGCCGGCCAGCGCCAGGATCGCGACGTACTCGACCCAGGCCGCCGCGGGCAGGTAGACGCCCTGCGACTCGAGCAGCCGCAGCAGCGCCGCCCCGACGACGGCCACCACGCCCGCCACCAGGGCGAGGGTGCCCACGGAGGTGCGACGCATGTCAGCGGTCGCGCCCCTCGTCGTCGTGCGACCCGTCGTCGTCGCGCCCGTCGTCGGGCTGGTCGGCGCCGGTCACCCCGAACGTCGGGAACGGGTCGGAGGTCGCCGGCTCGCCGCCGTAGGGCGTGAACGGGGCGGGCTCGGGCCGGACCCCTTGGCTGGTCGCGTCGTCCGGCGACGCCGGCACGCCGGAGACGGGGCCCTCGGTCGGCGCCCACACGGCCTGCGGGTGGTCCGGCGCCGGCGGCACGGGGGCGTGCGGGCTCGGGACGGCCTGTGCCGGCGGGACGGCGTCGGCCGGGTGGACGGCGGCGAACGGCGGCACGGCGTCGACGGGAGGCCCGTCGGCCGGTCGCTGCTCCTGGGGCGCGGCGGGGGCGGACGGCACGTGGAAGACCGGCCCGGGCGCCGGGGGCTGCTCCGGGGCGGGGGCCGGCACGGGCGCGCCCGGCACCGCCTCCGGCTCGGACGCCTGCGGGACGGGGGCGCCCGGCACCGCCTCCGGCTCGGACGCCTGCGGGACGGGCGCGGACGGCGCCGGTCCGGCGTCGGTCACGACCTGGCCGGTGCTCTGCGTGGGGCCCGTGAGCCAGTCGAGCGCGAGCCAGCGGATCCCGGCCCGGTCCGGCGCGGTGACGGCGAGCTGTCCGACCACACCGCCGCCGAGCCCGCCGAGCACGGCGTCGGGCGCGACCTCGGCCCACGGCACCAGGACGAAGGCGCGCTCGTGGGCACGCGGGTGCGGCAGCTCCAGCTCCGGCGCCGTCGACGTCAGCGTGCCGTACTGCACGATGTCGACGTCGAGGGTCCGCGGGCCCCACCGCTCGTCACGGACGCGGCCGTGCCGCGCCTCGACCTCCTGGACGGCGCGCAGCAGGTCGCGCGGGGCGAGCGCGGTGCGCACCACCAGCACCGCGTTGAGGTAGTCCGGCTGCTCCGGCCCGCCGACGGCAGCGGTCCGCGCGAGCGGCGAGACGTCGGTGACCTGGATGCCGGGGATGCGGTCGATGTCGGTGACTGCCTCGCGCAGCGTCACCTGCGCGTCGCCGAGGTTGGCGCCGAGGGCCAGCACCGCCTCGACCGGCTGCTCGGGCACGGCGTCGAGCGGGTCGACGGCGGGCGGGGTCTCGACGGGCTCGGCCGGCGGCTGCTGAGCCAGCGGAAGGGCGGCGGGAACGGCGGCGACCGGGGTCTCGACAGGCTCGACCAGCGGTTCCTGAGCCTGCGGGAGGGCGAGCGGCGCGGCGACGACGGGCGCGTGGGCCCGGTCGCGCCGCACGACGACCGAGACGTCGTCGAACGGCACCTCGATGGGCGCCTGCGGCTTGTGCACCCGCACGTCCACGGTGTGCACGGCGGGCCGGTCGAGCACGACGGCGGCGATGCGCTCCGCGACGGTCTCCACGAGGTCGGCCGGCGACCCCGCGAGCACGTCGTGCACGTCCTGGGCGACGTCGGCGTAGCTCACGGTCGCGGCGAGGTCGTCGGACGAGGCGGCCGCACGCGTGTCCAGGTGGAGGACGACGTCAGCGCGGAACACCTGGCCCTCGGCCCGCTCGTGCGGCAGGACCCCGTGGTGTCCGGTGGCCGAGACCCCGTCGAGTCGGATCTGGTCGAGCGGTTGTCCGTGGGGTCCCGGTACGGCTGCGGCGAACGTCACGAGGTGCCCTTTCGTTCGGCGTCGGCGGCGGCAGCGCCGCCGGTGGTGGTGCGGGTTGCTCCGGTTGCCCCGGCATCCTGCCCGGCGAGACCGGCCGACGTCCAGGCGTCCGCGACGCGGACGGCGTCGGCGCTGGCGCGGGCCGCGTGCACCCGGACCGCCCACGCTCCCGCGGCGGCGGCCAGCGCGGAGATCGCGGCCGTGGCGTCGTCGCGGGCGAGCGGAGGCGCCGGCTCGTCGGCGGGCAGGCCGGGCGAGCCGGCGAGCAGGTGGCCGAGGAACCGTTTGCGCGACGCCCCCACGAGGACCGGGCGCCCGAGGGAGTGCAGCGCGTCGAGGTGCGCGAGCAGCGGCCAGTTCAGGGCGCCCGCCTTGGAGAAGCCGAGGCCCGGGTCGAGGACGACCTGCTTCTGGTCGACCCCCGCCGCCAGCAGCACGTCCAGGCGCGCCGAGAGCTCGTCGCGCACGTCCGCCACGACGTCGTCGTACACCTCGAGGCCGTCCATGACGTCGGCGTGCCCGCGCCAGTGCATCGCCACGTACGCGACCCCGGTGTCGGCCACGACGTGCGCCATCCGCGGGTCGGCGAGCCCGCCCGAGACGTCGTTGACGAGGCGCGCCCCGGCCTCGACGGCCCGCTGGGCCACCGACGCGCGCGTCGTGTCGACGGACACGACGGCGCCGTGCGCGGCGAGCCGCCCGATCACGGGGATCACCCGCCGCAGCTCCTCGTCCTCGCTGACGCGCGCCGACCCGGGCCGGGTCGACTCGCCGCCGACGTCGAGCAGGTCCGCGCCCTCGGCGAGCAGGTCGAGCCCGTGCTGCACGCCCGCCTCGGGCTCGAACCACTCGCCGCCGTCCGAGAACGAGTCGGGCGTGATGTTGACGACGCCCATGACCAGGCAGCGGCCCGTGCCGGACAGTCCGGGCAGCCCGGCGACCTCCGCGTCGCGCGGGTGTCCGCTCACCGGCCGGTCACCGCCCCGCGACGAGACTCATCGCCTCGGCGCGCGTCGCCGAGTTCTGCATCACCCCGCGCACGGCGGACGTGACAGTGCGCGAGCCGGGCTTGCGCACCCCGCGCATCGACATGCACAGGTGCTCGCACTCGACCACGACCAGCACGCCCCGCGGTTCGAGGATGCGCACCATCGCGTCCGCGATCTGCGTGGTGAGGCGCTCCTGCACCTGCGGGCGGCGGGCGTACACCTCGACGAGCCGGGCGATCTTCGACAGTCCCGTGATCCGGCCGTCGACGCTGGGGATGTACCCGACGTGGGCGACGCCGTGGAACGGCACGAGGTGGTGCTCGCAGGTGGAGTACACCTCGATGTCCTTCACCAGCACCATCTCCTCGTGGCCGAGGTCGAAGGTCGTGGTGAGGACGTCCTCGGGCTCCTGGCGCAGGCCCGAGAAGATCTCCTGGTAGGCGCGCGCCACCCGGGCGGGAGTCTCCCGCAGGCCCTCGCGCTCCGGGTCCTCGCCGACGGCGAGCAGCAGCTCGCGCACGGCCGCCTCGGCGCGTGCCTCGTCGTACTGCGGCACGTCCGCCGCCCGGCGGACGCCGAACGCCGCTTCCGTCACCGGGACCCCCCGGCGGGGTTTTCGGCGTCCGGTCCCAGCCCCGGGCCGAAGTCCGGTCCGGTCGGGTGGGAGGTCCCCTCGCCCACGACGGCGGCCTCGTCCTGCGGCACGACGACCGACTGCCCGTTGCCGTCCGACAGGGCGGCCCGCTCGCCGTCGGTCATGATCGGCCCGCGGGTGTGCACCGTGCGCTGCTCGCTGGACAGCCACACGTCGCGCGGCTCGCGCTTGGTGATCGGCTCGAAGATCTCGGCCAGCTCGGCCTGGTTGAGCGTCTCCTTCTCGAGCAGGCGCAGCACGAGGTCGTCGAGCACGTCGCGGTACTGGGTGAGCACCTCCCACGCCTCGTCGTGCGCGGCCTCGATGAGCTTGCGCACCTCGTGGTCGACCGTGCCGGCCACGGCCTCCGAGTAGTCGCGCTGATGGCCCATGTCGCGGCCCATGAACGGCTCGCCCGAGCCGATACCGAGCTTGATCGCCCCGATCCGCTCGCTCATGCCGTACTCGGTGACCATCTTGCGGGCGATCGCGCTGGCCTTCTCGATGTCGTTGCTGGCGCCCGTGGTCGGGTCGTGGAAGACGATCTCCTCCGCGACGCGGCCGCCCATCGCGTACGCGAGCTGGTCGAGCAGCTCGTTGCGGGTGGTGGAGTACTTGTCCTCCATCGGCATGACCATCGTGTAGCCGAGGGCTCGCCCGCGCGGCAGGATCGTCACCTTGGTGACGGGGTCGGTGTAGCGCATCGCCGCTGCGACCAGGGCGTGCCCACCCTCGTGGTACGCGGTGATCTTCTGCTCCTTGACCTGCATGACGCGGGTGCGCTTCTGCGGGCCGGCGATGACGCGGTCGATCGCCTCGTCGAGGGCGCGGTCGTCGATCAGCTGGGCGCCGCTGCGCGCGGTGAGCAGCGCGGCCTCGTTGAGCACGTTGGCCAGGTCGGCGCCCGTGAAGCCCGGGGTGCGGCGCGCGACGACTGCCAGGTCGATGCTCTCGACCATCGGCTTGCCCATCGCGTGCACCCGCAGGATGTGCTCGCGGCCCTTGAGGTCCGGAGCCTCGACGGCGACCTGCCGGTCGAAGCGGCCGGGGCGCAGCAGCGCGGGGTCGAGGATGTCCGGCCGGTTGGTGGCCGCGATGAGGATGACGTTCGTCTTGACGTCGAAGCCGTCCATCTCGACGAGCATCTGGTTCAGGGTCTGCTCGCGCTCGTCGTGCCCGCCGCCCATGCCGGCGCCGCGGTGCCGGCCGACGGCGTCGATCTCGTCGATGAAGATGATGGCGGGCGCGTTGTTCTTCGCCTGCTCGAACAGGTCACGCACGCGGGAGGCGCCGACGCCGACGAACATCTCGACGAAGTCCGAGCCGGAGATCGAGTAGAACGGCACGCCTGCCTCGCCGGCGACGGCGCGCGCGAGCAGGGTCTTGCCGGTGCCGGGCGGGCCGTACAGCAGCACGCCCTTGGGGATCTTCGCGCCCACGGCCTGGAACTTGGCCGGCTCGGAGAGGAACTCCTTGATCTCGTGCAGCTCCTCGACCGCCTCGTCCACGCCCGCGACGTCGGCGAACGTCACCTGCGGCATGTCCTTGCTGATGAGCTTGGCCTTGGACTTGCCGAAGCCCATCACGCCGTTCTTCCCGCCGCCCTGCATGCGGGACAGGATGAACCAGAACACGATGCCGATGAGGAGGAACGGGATGATGAACGACAGCATCGAGCCCCAGAAGCTCGGCTGCGGCACCTCGGAGTCGAAGCCGTCGGACAGGTCCGCGCTCTCGACGGCGGTCGCGACGGCCTCACCCTGCGGGGCGACGTAGAAGAACTCGACCTTCGTGCCGTGGTCCTGCTCGTCTTCCGTGCCCGCGTCGGTGACGTAGCTCTCGCTCAGCTCGAGCTCGACGCGCTGCTGACCGTCCACGACGAGCGCATGGTCGACGGTGTCGCCCTGCAACAGCTCGAGGCCCTGCGAGGTCTCGATCCGCGACACCCGCTCGGTGTTGAACGCGCTGAAGGCCAGCGAGACCAGCACGAGGCCGACCACGATCCAGACGATCGGGCCACTGAGGATCTTCTTGATGTTCATCGGCGACGGGGACGGCGCCCCGCTTCCCTTCCGTCCGGGCAATGTGTGTCCACGACGCTACACGCTGGGTGTGGACGAACCGTGGGTGTTCGCCGAGGGCGCGACGCCCACCGATCAGCTGTAGACGTGCGGCGCCAGCGTGCCGACGAACGGGAGGTTGCGGTACTTCTCGGCGTAGTCGAGGCCGAAGCCCACGACGAACTCGTTGGGGATGTCGAAGCCGACGTAGCGCACGTCGACCTCCACCTTCGCGGCGTCCGGCTTGCGGAGCATCGTCGCGATCTCGACCGACTCCGGCCCGCGGGAACGCAGGTTGGCCACGAGCCACGACAGCGTCAGCCCCGAGTCGATGATGTCCTCGACGATCAGCACGTTGCGGCCGGTCAGGTCGGCGTCGAGATCCTTGAGGATGCGCACGACGCCGGACGACTTGGTGCCCGAGCCGTACGACGACACCGCCATCCAGTCCATCTGCACGGGGTGGTGCAGGCGGCGGGCGAGGTCGGCCATCACCATGACCGCGCCCTTGAGGACGCCGACCAGCAGGAGGTCCTTGCCGGCGTAGTCCGCGTCGATCTTCGCGGCCAGCTCGTCGAGCTTGCTGCCGAGCTGCTCCTCGGTGAGGAGGATGTTGGCAAGGTCGCCGGAGACGTCGGACTGATCCACGGGTTGCTCCTCTAGGGGCGGGGGTTGGGCCTGGGTGGGGCTGGGCGCAGCAAAAGCCTGCCACACGCGCGCAGGGCGCGGGCGTCGCCCGGCAGATGGACGGGTCCCTGTCCACGCCACGAGACAACCAGCGCGTCCAGGGCGTCGACGTGGCGCGCCGTCGTCGCCTCCGGCGCGCACCCGGCAGCGAGCACCGCCGCCCGCAGCGCCCGCCGCCGCAGCGCCGGGTGCGCGGCGGCCAGGACACCGGCGTCGAGCGCGACGTCGCCGGTGTCAGACACAGGTTTCACCCCGGTGACCAGGTCGTCTGACATGCGTGCCGCGGCGAGGAGCTCGGCGGCGAGGGATTCCAGCAGGTCCGCGTCGTCGCGGAGCTGGTCGGCGGTGCGCGCCAGCGCCTCGGCGACGCCGGGCCCCAGCGCGTCCTCGAGCGCGGGCAGGACGACGCCGCGCACCCGCGTGCGCGCCGGGACCGCGGCGTCCGGCGCGGCGTCCGGCAGCAGGTTGGTCGGGTCCGTCCAGAAGTCCAGCCCGAGCGCGGCGCACGCGGCCTCGGTCTGCGCACGCCGCAGGCCGAGGAACGGGCGCCGGTACGCCCCGCGGTGCGACGGCATCCCGGCGAGCGACCGGGCGCCGCTGCCGCGCGCCAGCCCCAGGAGGACGGATTCCGCCTGGTCGTCGAGGGTGTGGCCGAGCAGCACGGCCGCGGCGCCCTGCTCGCGGGCGACGTCGTCGAGCACCGCGTACCGCGCCGCCCGCGCGGCCGCCTCGAGCCCGCCCGTGCCCGGGCCGTCGTCCACCCGCACCCGGCGCACGACGACGGGGTCGAGACCGAGCTCCCGGCACTGCCGGGCCGCCCGCGCGGCGACGCCGTCCGACCCCGCCTGGAGGCCGTGGTCCACGACCACGGCGCCGGCCCGGACCGTGTACCCGCGCGAGCGCACCGAGCGGCCCACCCGGCGGGCCTCGACGGCGGTGACGGCGGCCAGCGCCAGGCTGTCCGCGCCGCCGGAGCACGCGACAAGCACCAGCCCGCCCGGGCCGAGGCCCCCCGCGGCCGCCAGGTCCGCGAGCTCGGCCCGCACGGACGTCCGTGCCGCCGCGAGCGCGGGGTCCACACGTGTCATGGACGGTCCACCTCCTGCCTGCCGTCGTCCCCTGGGCGACAGGGCGATCCCAACCTACCGGCATCCGGAATATGTAGCGTGACTGATGGAGAATACGTCGCATAGGCGATGGCGTTTCTGTAGCGTACGGAACGGAGGGTCGGTAGCGTCAACGCCATGACCGACTACCGCAGGCGCATCCTGGACGATCTGCTGGACGAGCTGGCCGACGAGCTTCCCGCCATCGAGATCTACGGTGCCAAGGGTGTCGGCAAGACCGCGACAGCTCTACGCCGCGCGAGGTCCGCGATCCGGCTGGACTCCGACCAGGAACGATCGTTGCTCGCCGGCGACCCCGAGCGGATCCGCCGGCTCGACCATCCGCTGCTCGTCGACGAGTGGCAACGCTTCCCCGCGTCCTGGGACCTGGTCCGCCGCGCCGTCGACGACCACGTCGGCTCGTACCTCCTGACGGGCAGCGCGGTGCCGACGTCAGCCCCGACGCACACCGGCGCAGGTCGGATGGTGGCCTTTCGCATGCGTCCCCTGAGCCTCGCCGAGCGGGGAGTCGAGACGCCCACGGTGAGCCTGGCCAGGCTGTTCGACACGTCAGCCGATATCGACGGCTCGACCGAGGTCGGCATGCCCGAGTACGCCGAGGAGATCACCGCGTCCGGCTTCCCCGACATCCACGACCTGTCGACGCGCGCACGGACGGCCCGTCTCGAGGGCTACGTCCACGCGATCGTCCAACGCTCGTTCCCCGAGCAGGGGCTCGTCGTCAAGAAGCCGCGGACCCTCCGGTCATGGCTGACCGCCTATGCGGCCGCCACCTCGATGACCGTCACGTACTCGAAGATCCTCGACGCCGCGACGCCCGGCGAGGCGGAGAAGCCCGCGCGGTCGACCGTCCAGGCCTACCGCGACGTCCTCGACGGCCTGTGGATTCTCGACCCCGTGCCCGCGTGGCTGCCGACGCGGAACCACCTCAACCGTCTCGCCAAGTCACCGAAACACCAGCTGGCCGACCCCGCACTGGCTGCCAACCTACTCGGCATCGACGCGGGAGGGTTGCTGAGCGGCGCGGACACGCGGAGCGCCGATCTTCGGGAGGGAACCCTGCTCGGCGCGCTCTTCGAGAACCTCGTCGCGCAGAGCGTCCAGGTCTATGCGGAGTCTGCTGACGCGCACGTCGGCCACCTCCGGACCGAGCGGGGGGAGCACGAGGTCGACCTGATCGTCGAGCGGCGAGACGGTCGGATCGTCGCGATCGAAGTGAAGCTGAGCACCGCGCCGACCGATCACGACCTGCGACACCTGCACTGGCTCAAGCAGAAGCTCCCGGACCTGGTGGCCGACCTCTGCGTCGTCACCACCGGTACCTACGCCTACCGCAGGCCCGACGGCATCGCCGTGATACCCGCCGCGCTCCTCGGCCCGTGACCTTCGCGGGGTGAGCGTCGCTCAGCCGTGGACCCGGCGCACCCAGGCGCGCGGGTCGGCGATCTCGCGGGCGGAGGGCAGGTGCTCGGGCGCGGCCCACACGGCGTTGAGACCCTCCCGGCCGACCCGCTCCTCGACCGCCCGGACGAAAGCGGCCCCGTCGCGGTACTGCGCGAGCTTGGCCTCCATGCCGAGGACGCGCCGCAGCACCACGTCGAGGGCGGGCGCGCCCTCACCGTCGCGCCGCTTCTCGAACCGCGCCCGGATGGTGCGCACCGAGCGCACGACGCGGGGCCCGACGGCGTCCATCATCACGTCGGCGTGCCCCTCCAGGAGGGCCATCACGGCGGTGATCTCCTCGAGCTCCCGCCGCTGGGCGGGCCCGAGGATGCCGTCCAGCGGCGTGACGAGCTCCCCGCGCAGGGCGCGCAGCAGGGTGCGTCCCACGAGCGCGACCTTCTGCCGCAGCGGGGCGCGCGCCATCGCCACGGACGAGGTGGTGACGTCCTCGAGCAGTCCCGCGACCCGGCCGATCAGGTGGCCGGCGAGCCAGGGCGCGGCGGCGAACTGCAGCGCGTGCGTCTGCTCGTGCAGGCACACCCACAGGCGGAAGTCGCGCGGCCGCAGGTCCAGCGCCCGCTCGGCCGCGAGCACGTTGGGCGCCACCAGCAGCAGCCGGCCGCGTCGGTCGGCACGGTCGGTGCCGTACGGGTCGAACTGGCCGAGCACTCTCCCGGAGAGGAGCGCGAGCAGGCCCCCGACCTCGGCCGCCCCGGCCAGCCGGGCGACGCCCGACGTGGCCGGCATCTCGGGCCCGAGCGCCCGGGCGACGGGGTCGGTCATGGCCCGCATGGACCGGGTGTTCGCACGCGCCCAGCCGGCGCGGTCGACGACGTGCACGTCGCCGAGGTCCGGCACAGCCACGCCCGCCTGCCCAGTCGGCACCATGCCGGTCACGTCCAGCACGTGCCCGACGGCGTCCGCCGCCGCCGTGCGCAGCGCGCCGACCAGCGAGTCGAGCTCGTCGCGGGGAGCGGTGGGTCCGGGGCGGGCGAGGCGGCCGGCGACCTGCGCCGCGGCCGTCCAGTCGAGCAGGGGCTCCGCAGACGGAGCGGGGGAAGTCACGGGACCACCGTAACGACCCGACCCGCCGGTCGAGCCTGTCGAGACCACGGGACCGGTTTCGACGGGCTCAACCACCGGCGCCGCAGCCGCAGGCGGCGAGGTCGCCCGCGAACTCGTCGAACGTGTCGGTGGCGCGCCAGGTGTCCTTGATCCGGTCGGCAAGGGTGACGAAGGCGAGCTGGCGGTCGTCCGCGGTGACGACCGTGCCGGCGAGCCCGCGCACGTTCGGCAGGCTCCCGGTCTTGGCGGTGACGTAGCCACGACCAGGGTTGTCCTGCGGGTACCGGCCGGCGAGCGTGCCGGACAGGCCGCCCACCGGCAGCCCGCGGGCCGCCTCCCGCAGCGCGGGGTGGTCCGGGTCGACCATCAGCTCGAGGACCTCGGCGAGCTGGCGCGGCGTCATCCGCGAGCCCTTGCCCAGGCCGGACAGGTCGACGAGGGTCGCGCCGTCGAGGTCGACCCCGAGGTCCTCCACCTGGGCCGTCACCGCCTGCAGCGCGCCGTCCAGCGAACCCGGCAGGCCCGCGTCGAGCGCGACGACGCGCCCGACCACCTCGGTGATCGTGTTGTCGGAGTGCTGCAACAGGTAGGCGACGACGTCGCGCAACGGCGCGGACTCGACCCGGCCGACCTCGCGCGCCGACGACGGTGCGCTCGCGCGCGTGACGTCACCGCGCACGGTGACGCCCCGCCGCTCGAGCGCGGCGGCGAACTGCTGCGCGGCCGCCATCGCCGGGTCGTCCTGGCGCTGGGCGTACTCGTCGTCGGTGAGCCGCGCGACGTCGACGGCCAGGGCCGACACGGGCGCGATGTAGCCCTTGATCCAGGCCTTCGGGATGGCCGGCGCGAGGGCGGGCCCGGTGAAGAGGGTGTCGTCGACGCTCAGCGTGACGGTCGGGCTCCCCTCGAGCCCGACCTGGCCCGCGACCTGGTCGGCGAGGTCGGCGAGGCCGGCACGGCCGTTCACCGCGTCCGCGTCGCCGGCGCCCGCGGCGAGCATCATGTCGCCGCCGCCCACCAGCACAAGGTGGCCGTCGCCGTCGAGCACGGCCGTCGTCGGCAGGGTCGTGTCGCCGCCCGGCCCCGCGAGCGCGGCCACGGCGGTGAGCACCTTCTGGGTGGAGGCGGGCACCATGGGCCGGTCGGGGGCCGCCGACGCGACGACGTCGCCGGTGGCGGCGTCGGTCACGATCACGCCGACGCGCTTGCCGAGCTGGTCGTCACCGGTGACGTCGGCCACGAGGTCGGCCACGGAGCCGGCCGCCGGGACCGGTGCGTCCCCGGGCAGGTCGGGCAGGACGCGTGCGACCGGCGGGCCGGTGGTCGCTCCCGGCGCTGAGGGGAACGGGGCCGGGTCGGCCGGGGCGGGGGCGGTGGTGAGCAGGCCCGGCACGACGTCGTACGCGTCCGCGACAAGGTAGCCGCCGAACAGCACGACCACGGTCGTCAGGGTGGCGCCGACGCTAGCCCGCCACCCCATGAAGACCTCCCCGTGTCGTGAGCATCGTCACAGCCGGCCCGCCGTGCCGCACTCCGTGCGTATCTTCCCATGTCCCGGCTGCCTCCGGGCCACGCGTGCGGGCCGGGCGCGGCCGGAGGGCCGTGGCACACTTTGACAGGGCGTCTGCACCGAGCATGCCCGCACCGAGCATGTCCGAGCATGGAGGAACTGTGGAGTTCGACGTCACGATCGAGATCCCGAAGGGCCAGCGCAACAAGTACGAGGTCGACCACGAGACCGGTCGCATCCGACTGGACCGCATGCTCTTCACCTCGACGCGCTACCCGGACGACTACGGGTTCATCGAGGGCACCCTCGGCGAGGACGGCGACCCCCTGGACGCGCTGGTGCTGCTCGAGGAGCCGACGTTCCCCGGCTGCCTGATCCGCTGCCGCGCGCTGGGCATGTTCCGCATGCGCGACGAGGCCGGCGGCGACGACAAGGTGCTGTGCGTCCCCACGGGCGACCAGCGCGCCGCGTGGCGCCAGGACATCGACGACGTCTCCGACTTCCACCGCCTGGAGATCCAGCACTTCTTCGAGGTCTACAAGGACCTCGAGCCGGGCAAGTCCGTCGAGGGCGCGCACTGGGTCGGCCGCAGCGACGCCGAGGCCGAGATCGTGCGTTCCTTCCAGCGCGCCAAGGACACCGGGTACAACACCCACTGACGTCCTCCCGCTCGCCGTACGACGACGGCGCCGCACCCTGT
>NZ_BAAAPM010000005.1:229294-245282 GCF_039531145.1 Isoptericola hypogeus | reverse complement strand
TCGTCGTACGGACCGTGCTCAGGGCGCGATCGCTCAGGGGGCCACGGCCAGCCCGTAGCGGGCGCCGGGGACGGGCCCCCGCCAGAACTCCGGCCCGGGCGCCGACGGCGAGATCGGCAGCCTGGACAGGACGCCGCCCGTGGCCCCGTCCTCCCCCGGTACGCCCACCTGCGGCACGTTGTCGTGGCGCACCCACGGGTCGGGGCTCAGCCTCGCCCCGAACCGGTCGCCGGCCTCGGCCGCGCCGGGCACCCCGGCAGTGCTCTGCGTCCAGGCCGCGTCGGTCCCGACGACCTGGACCATCCCGGCGTCGGCGGCGGAGCCGAGGTCCTCGTCGGGGACGCCGACCACGGCGCGCCAGCGGTCGAGGAACATCGACGACACCGCCGTGCCGAAGCGGTCGCCCGCCTCTGCCGATCCCCGCATGCCGGGGGAGTTCTGGTTCCAACCGCTGAAGGCCCGGACCGGCGCCTCCGAGAACCGTTCGACCCGGCCGACCGCCACCGAGCCGGCGTCGGCCCGGCCGTCGACGTCCTCCCGTGGCACCCCGACCACGAGGTTGTACGGTCCGAGCGCACTTCCCATGACGTGGACAGCGGTGCCGAAGCGGTCGCCCTGCTCGGGCGTGCCGGGCATCCCGGGCGTGCCCTGGTTGATCAGGTACAGCCCGTCGGGTTCACGGTCGGTCAACCACAGAAGCACCGCACCCGCGTTCTCGACGCCCCTGACCCGGTGCCTGGGGATGCCCACGGCAACGAGACCGGCGCGCTCGCTGATCGCGCGGCCCAGCGCGGCGTGCGGCGTCGGGTCGCCCGCTGCTCCGGGCGTCGCGAGCGACAGCAGCTCGCCGTCGCGTGGCGTGTCGTCCCGGGCTCCGAGCGTGAACGACGTCACGCGGCCCGCATCGCGCGCTCCGTCGACGTCCTGGCCCGGCGAGCCCACGCGCAGCGGGCGCGGCCTCGGGTCGATGACTTCGACGTCGGACGCCGACGACGCGAGGGACGCGCCGAACTCGGCTCCGGCCTGGGCGACCCCGGGGACGCCGGGCGAGTCGGCCGTGTACCGCCCGCGGAGGACGAACTCCTCGGCCACGAGGTCGTAGTAGTACACGTACACCGCGCCGGCGGCAGGCTTACCGGGAACGTCCTCGTAGGGGCTGCCGACGACAAGCTGGCTGCAGAGCTCGTCGTCGCCCTCCTCCTCGTAGGACGTGAGCTGCGTGACGGCGGTCCCGAAGCCCCAGTCACCGGTGAGCACCTCCGTGCGCGGCTCGCCGAGCGTGCCGAAGCGGACCTCGACGCTGCCGTCCGCGGGGGCTCCGACAACCGAGTCCACCTCCCCGTCCTGGTCGAAGTCGTAGCTCGGGTGCAGGCACTCCGGCTCCGCCGCCGCAGGCGGCGCGACGGCGATCCCGGCGCCGACGGCGGTCGCGGCCGCGAGCGCGAGGCCGGCCGCCCGCCGGACCGACCGTCGGCGTCGGTCGCGGTGGGTCCCGTTCGCACCCGTCCTGTTCCTGGCTCGTCGGGCGTCGTGGTCGCTCATCACGTACCTCCCTGGGCCGAAGCCGCGCGACCCCGTCGCGTCGGCCGTCCCTGTTCCGGTGCAACGACGCTACGCCGCCGCTCCGGGGGCCGGAACCCGTCGGGCGCAGGGATGGCGGGTGAACCTCGGGCCCGGGCGTCAGTAGCGGCGGATCGTCACCCGGTCGGAGACGACCGTGGCGACGTGGCGCGTGTCCGTCGGGACGTACCGCACGCGGAGGTAGACCTTTCCGGGGCGGCCGTCCGCCGTCCTGAGGAACGGCGCCGGGATCGTGACGCGCTGCACGCCGGCGTCGGCGCGGGTGAGCCGCCAGTCGACGTGCGACCGCGTGCGCCAGCCGTCGTGCTTCGCCCGCGGGCTGCGCGTCTCCAGGACCAGCCGGCCGTGCTCCGGCATCCCCGCCGTGCGCACCCGGACCGTCCCCGGCTCGCTCTTCCCGAGGTTCGCCCCTGCCCGGAACATGCGGTCCTTCATCGTCAGCGTGACCTTCGGCTTCGCCTTGTCGACCCGCTGCTTCCAGGTCCGCTTCGACGCCGCATCGGTGGGGGCCGAGGGTACGAAGGTGGCCGTGAGGTTCCGCGCGCTGTGAGGCGGGAGCTTCGTACCGCTGACGAGGAACGATGCCGTGCCGTACGTGACCTTCGCGGACCCGATCTTCCCCTTGCTCGCCGAGATCAGGTCGACCCGGCCCTGCGGCTTCGCCCCCGACGCCGACACCGTGACCTGGACGCGCCGCGAGGTCCCGTAGGTCCAGGTCCTGGCCGTCGAGACGGAGACGGCCGTCGCCCGTTCGGGCTTGACCGCGACGTCGCGGACCACGACCGGCGCCTCGAACGTGGGGCTCGTCAACCGCACGACCACCCGGTGCGCGCCGGCCGGCATCTGCGCCGGGTCGACCGAGAGCGTGGTCCGTCCGTCAGCCAGCGTGCCGCGCGCGAGACGCCGCTCCGGGTCCGCGTCGCCGTCGACCTCATAGCTCGCCTCCACGTAGCCGTCCGGTGTGCCTCGGTCGGACGTCGCCTCGACGACGAGGTCGAAGGGAGCCCCGTGCTGCCACGAGGCGGGGATGGTTGCGTTCAGCGTCGTGGGCTTCGGAGCGGCCGGGCTACCCAGTGCCCACCGGGAGATGATCTCGCCGGTCGCGGCGTCCCTCTGCGTGGCATAGACGTACCACCGGACCGGTGCCTCGGTCCCGGTCAGGTCGAAGCTCGCGACCCCGTCGGCCAGCTCGGCTCGAGCGAAGGGCGTACCGCCCGGAGCGCGGGTGGCGAGCTCGACCGTGCCTTCCTGCTGCAGGTCGGTCCCGGTGAGGTCGAACTGCACGTTCGTCGCGTCGCCGTGTACCCAGCGCTGCGGCGCGAGGACCGCCGTCTCGAGCTGGTCTACATGGAAGACGACGGAGGCCTCCGCCAGGACGGTGTTGGCCCAGATGTCCCGGTACTGGAACCTGACGACGTGGTCGCCCGGGGCGAACTTCACCGCCGGCAGATCGACGGCGACGCGACCTTCCTCGACCTGCCTGAGGCTGAACGAGCGGCCGTCGAGCCAGCCGCGTAGAGTGGCGTTGCGATCCGTGGGGATCGGGATCCCACCGTCGGTCACGAGGACGTCCACCGTGACGACCTGGCCCTGCCACCACCGCTCGCGAGCGAGCGAGAGCGACATCGAGAGCTCGCCGTCCTCGGTCGCGGCAGCGGGTGCCACCGCCCCCGTCACCACCAGCCCGAACGCCACCAGCCACGTCGTCACGACCGCGACGAACCGACCCTGCTTACCATCCTGCCGACCACGACCCACCGCGCACCCGCTCCCTGAAGACTGGCTGGAAGATATCGGCACATCACCTGCCTGTACAGGGCGAGCTACGGGCCGCCGTCGAGCGCGCCGGGCGTCTACGGTGACCCCATGCTTGCTGCCGTCATCCACGACGCCCGTGACGTCCGCGCCGAAGAGCGCCCGGACCCGACGATCCTCACCCCCGGCGACGCGGTCGTCCGGGTCGTGGCCGCCTGCGTGTGCGGCTCCGACCTGTGGCCGTACCGCGGCGTCACGCCGGTGAAGCGGCCGCGCCCCATCGGGCACGAGCTGGTGGGCGTCGTCGAGGAGCTGGGCTCGGAGGTGACGTCCGCGCAGGTGGGGGACTTCGTGATCCTCCCGTTCACCATGAGCTGCGGCGTCTGCCAGTCGTGCCGCGCCGGCTACCCGGCCGCGTGCGACCTCGTCACCGGCTTCGGCGGCAAGGACCGCGACGGGCACCCCGTCGACGGCGCCCAGGGCGAGCGGGTGCGCATCCCGCTCGCGCAGCACTCGCTGTTCCCGGTGGGCCGCTCCGAGGCCGAGATCGAGGCCGCGGGCCTGGTGCCGCACCTCCTGGCCCTCGCCGACGTCATGTCGACCGGTTACCACGCGGCGTTCTCGGCCGGCGTCTCCGCGGGCGACACGGTCGTCGTGGTGGGCGACGGCGCCGTCGGGCTGTGCGGCGTGATCGGCGCCCGGCTGCTCGGCGCCGGCCGGATCGTCGCGATGAGCCGGCACGACGACCGCGCGGCACTCGCCCGCGAGTTCGGCGCGACCGACGTGGTGGCCGAGCGCGGCGCCGACGGGGTCGCGGCGGTCCGCGACCTGCTCGGCCCTTCGACAGGCTCAGGAGGGACCGGCGACCTCGCCGACGCGGCCCTGGAGTGCGTCGGCACCAAGGAGTCCATGGACACCGCGCTCGACGTCGTGCGCGGCGGCGGCCGCGTCGGCTTCGTCGGGGTGCCGCACCTCGCTCCCGAGCTGAGCGTGCGCCGCCTGTTCGACCGCAACATCACCATCGGCGGCGGCATGGCGTCCGCCCGGCACTACATGGAGACGCTGCTGCCCGAGGTCCTGTCCGGCACCATCGCCCCGGGGAAGGTCTTCGACCTCGAGCTCCCGCTGGCGGACGTCGCCGAGGCGTACGCCGCGATGGACGAGCGCCGGGCCACGAAGGTGCTGCTGCGGCCGTGACTCCGCCTGATCGCGCGAGCGCACGTCCGGACCGGGACCGGCGGCCTCACGCCTCGGCGAGTCCGTTGCGGTAGGCCCAGACGACGACCTGGACCCGGTCCCGGAGGTCCAGCTTGGTGAGCACCCGCCCCACGTAGGTCTTGACGGTCGCCTCCGAGACGAACAGGCGCGCGCCGATCTCGGCGTTCGACAGCCCCTCGGCGAGCAGCCGGACGACCTCCCGCTCCCGCTCCGAGAGCAGCGCCGCCGCACGGTCACGGGCTGCGACGTCCGGCAGCCGCGGCAGCACGTGCGCGAGCAGCCGGCGGGTGGCCGACGGCGCGACGACGGCGTCGCCCCGGTGGGCGGTGCGCACCGCCGCGAGCAGCTCGTGGGTGGGCGCGTCCTTGAGCAGGAAGCCGCTGGCACCGGCGCGCAGGGCGGCGTACACGTACTCGTCGAGGTCGAAGGTCGTCAGCACGACCACGCGGCACGGAGGCACGGTCCCGTCGAGCGCGCCGTCCACCAGCCGCCGGGTGGCCTCGATCCCGTCGACCACGGGCATGCGCACGTCCATGAGGACGACGTCCGCGCGGTGCCGGCGCTGGGCCTCGACGGCCTGTGCCCCGTCGGCAGCCTCGGCAACCACGGTCATGTCCTCGGCGGCGTCCACGACGGCGACGGCTCCCGCGCGGACGAGGTCCTGGTCGTCGACCACGAGCACGCGGATCATCAGCGCCCTCCCCCGGCCGGCGGCGCCGCCCGCACCGGGATCCGCGCCGCGACCGTCCAGCCGTCGGCGCGGCGCACCTCGACCCGGCCGCCGACGGCCTCGACCCGCTCGGCCATGCCCCGCAGCCCTGTGCCCTCCCGCGCGGGCCCGGAGCCCCCCGGCGCACGCGGCCCGCCGCCGTCGTCGGACACCACGACCTCGACCTCTCCCTCGGACCACGTCAGCGAGACCGCCGACGCCGCGCGCTCGCCGGCGTACCGGGCGGTGTTGGTCAGCGCCTCCTGCACGGTCCGATACACGGCGAGCTGCGCGGCCGGTCCGAGCGGTCGAGGCTCGCCCGAGACGTCGACGGCGATCTGACGGCCAGTCCCGCGCACCCGCTCGACCAGGTCCGGCAGGTCGGCCAGGCCCGGTGCGGGGCGGGCGCCGCCGTCCGCTCCAGAACCCGGCGCCTCGTCCGCGGGCCCGGGCCGGTCGGCCGGCCCCGCGCGCAGCACGTGCAGCAGGCCCCGCATCTCCCCCGACGCGGCCCGCCCCGCCTCCTCCACGGCGGCCAGCGCCTCCTGCGCCCGGGCGGGAGCGGCCCGCCCGAGCCGCGCCTGGGCGACGACGACCGCCAGCGAGTGCGCGACGACGTCGTGCATCTCCCGGGCGATGCGCGCGCGCTCAGCGAGCACGGCGCGGTCGGCCCGCGCGTCCTGCTCGGCCACCGCCCGGGCCCGCCGCTCCTCGGCCGCGAGCCGGGCGGCCTCCTGCGCGCGGCGCAACAGGCCCGCCGTCCAGGACGCCGCGAGCAGCGCCAGCAGGAGCAGGCCCAGGAGCCACGGTGCGGGGCCGAAGCCGGAGTCGCGCACCGCCGGGTCGGACGCAAAACGCAGCACGGCGGCAGCGACCCCGAGCGTCCCCGTCACCGCGGGGAGCCAGGGCCGTGACGACCACGCGGCGCACGCGTGGACGGACAGCCAGATCACCAGCGCGGACGGCAGCAGCACGAACAGGCCGGTCAGCGCGAGCTGCCCCCCCAGCGCAGCGAGCACGACGACGTGCGAGGCCACCGGCGCCCGGCGGCGCCAGGCGAACGCGACGTGGACGACCGCGGCCAGCGCGACCAGCGCGGTCGCCGCGCCCGACGGCAGGGACCGGTACGCGATCACCCCGGTGGCGGGCAGCAGGGCGACCGCGATCGCGGCAGCCAGCACGACGTCCCCGCGGGCGGGCCGGACGCTCACGCCACCCCCCGCTCCGCGCGGCCCCCGGTCGGGGCGTGACCCAGCACGCGGCGGCCGTCGTGCGCCTGCAGGGTCGCGGCGAGCAGCGCCACCCCGACGGCGAGCCAGCTGCCGTACGTGAGGGCCACGAGGGCCGTGATGGCGCCGGCGCCGAGGTCCACCGGGCCGTCGCTGACGCCGAGGAGCTGGGCGAGCGTGCCGAACACCATGAGCGCGCCCATCGTCAGCGCCGCCGTCGATCCGGCCCAGCCCGCGGCCAGCAGCACGGGCCGGAGCCTGCCCTCGACGAGCGAGCCGGTCAGCCCGAGCGCGACCAGTGCGCCGACCGCGAACAGCGCGAGCTCCATACCTGGCAGTCCCCCCGTGTAGGGCTCGGGGCGGCCGACCGTCCCGCCGAGCCACCAGTAGATCTTGAGCGACGGGTACGGGACGCACATCGCCACGGCCAGGCACCGCGGCCACCGGCGGCGTCCTGCCGCCCCGGGCCGCGCCTCCCGGCCGACGTCCCAGGTGTACAGCACCGTCGCGACGGCCGCGAGGGCGGACAGCGCGCGCGTGAGCATTCCCGGCACGTCCACCTGCGCGAACTCGCCCGCGGGGATCCCGGTGACGGCGAAGAACGCGCGGAAGCCCTCGAGCGCCAGCCCGCCGGCGCCCCAGAACAGCAGGACGACGGCCGCCCACCCGGTCGGCACCCCGACCCGCGGTCGGCGGGCCGGGCCGGACAGCCAGATCGCGACCAGGCCGACGGCGGCAGCGGCCGGCACGACCCACCGCGGGGCGAAGATCGCCGAGTAGCCCGTGGGCGGGGCGCCCAGCAGGTGCAGCGTGCCGGCGGCCAGTGCGGCGAGACAGGAGACGGTGGCGAGGATCGGTCGAGGTGTCATGCGCACCACCGTGCCCGGGGTCGCCGCCGCCCCGCGTCGCCCACGGGTCGCGGGTCGTCACGACCTGCGACGGACCGAGCCCGGCGACGACGGCGTCGCGGCGGTCCGCGACCTGCTCGGCCCTTCGACCGGCTCAGCAGGGCCCGGCGACCTCGCCGACGCGGCCCTGGGGTGCGTCGGCACCATCGGTCAGTAGCGGCGAATCGTGACCGTCTCGGAACGGACTCGCGCGACCCGGTCCTCGAGGGCCGCCACCGGCCAGTACGCCGCCCGGAGGTAGACACGCCCGCCGCGGCCGTCCGCGGTCCGCAACGTCTTCGGCGGCACGACGATCCGCTGCACGCCGTCGTCCCTCGCGGTCAGGCGCCAGGACGAGCCCCACTGCCTTCGCCACGAGCTGTTCTTCGCGCGGGGGTCGCGAGTCTGCAGGTACAGCCACCCACGCTCAGGCATCCCGGCCGTGCGAACGGTGATCGTCGCAGGGCGCCCGTCGCGGAGCTTGGCGCCGACCGGAAAGCTTTGGCGACCCATGGTGAGTCGGACGACAGGTCGAGCCTTCCGGACGCTCTGTTTCCACGACCTCACCGAGCCGGCGTCGGTCGCCACCGCGGGGACGAACCTCGCGGCGAACGCCTGGCGTCCCGGCGGCGCATCCTTGCCTCCGACGAGGAACGACGCCTTGCCGCCGACGAGGGTTGCAGAACCGAGCTTCCCGTGGCCTGTCCGGATGAGGTCGACCCTTCCGCGCGGTGCCCCGGAGGCCGTCGACACGGTGACCTTCACGCGGCGAGGAGTGGCGAACGTCCACCGCTCTGGTGTCGAGACGGACACCCGCGTGGTGCGCCGCGGGAGAATCGTGACGGCATGCGTCGAGCGCGCGTACGCGAACTCGGGATGACCGCCCCCGTACTTGACCTCGAGGGACCGCACCGACACCGGGATGGACGCGACAGGTACGCGAACGACGGCCTTCCCGTCCACGAGGGTCGCCGTCGCGATCGTCACGAGATTCGGCTCACCATGGGGGTTCTCGACGTACCCCACCATGGCACTGCCCGGCGGCACACCCTGCGGGGAAGTCACCGAGACCGGGATCTTGACGACCGCACCCTGTTGCATCGTGGTAGGGACGGTGGCCGTGATCGCCGTGGGCTTGCTCCGCACGTCCGGCCGGAGTCTCCACGTGGAGACCAGCTCGCCGGCATCCGTACGGTGCTCAAACCACAGCGAAGACAAAGGGTCCAGTTCGTGACCGTCGAGCGCAAGGGTCGCGACACCGTCGGCGAGCGGGGCGCTCAACCCGCGAGCCGGCAGCTCGATCCTGCCGTCTCGGGGATCGTCCGTCCCGGCCAGGTCGATCTGAAGCGTGGTGGGGTCCCCGTAGTACCAGGACCCCGGCGACAGCAGTGGCCGTCCCGGGTCGTCGAGGCGGAGGGTGAACGACGCCAACGACAAGCATCCGCAGGGGACCTCGGTCGCGCCGGCCACATGACGCACCTCGACCGAGTGATCACCCGGTGCGAACATGTCGGTAGGCAGCCTCACCGTCCGCCGGCCGTCGGGCAGAAAGGACCATAGCGTGGGGTCCCCGTCGACGTAGACGGCCACCACGGCTTCCTCGACCGGGCTCCCCTCGGCATCCGTCACGGCCACGTCGACGTCGACGACCTCGCCCGGCCACCATCGGCCGTCCGGAATGGACACGACGGTCGTGGTCTCGCCGTCGTCCACCGCCTCCGCCGGAGCCACAGCTCCCGCCAGCACCAGCCCTACCGCTGCCAGCCACGTCGTGACGACCGTGACGACCCGTCCCCGCGCACCACCGACCACCGAGCACCCGCTCCCTGAAGACTGCCGGAAAGATAGCGGGAGGATCTATCGGGGTAAAGGGTGAAATTACGGGCGGCCGGCGTAGGGCATCACGTCGTCCCAGCGGATCGGCGACTCGCGCACGGTCAGGCCGGGCCGCGGCGCCTCGACCATCATCCCGCCGGCGGAGTACATCGCCACGTGCCGGATGGTCGACGGGTCGGACGTGTCGTCGGCGTAGAAGATGAGGTCGCCCGGCCGCATGCCGTCGTAGGAGATCTTGCCGACCGCGAGGTACTGGGAGCGCGACGTCCGCTGGATCCACACGCCGGCGGCGTTCCACGCGCCCGACGTGAGCCCCGAGCAGTCGTAGCCCGGGTTGCCAGTGCCGCCCCACTGGTAGTCGATCCCGATCTTCGACCGCGCCCACGCGAGCGCCTCGCGGCCCTGCGCGGCCGAGCCCACGCCCACGCCGCTGACCGGCGGCGCCGGGTCCGGCTCGGGCTCCGGATCAGCCGGCTCAGGCTCCGGAGCGGGCTCCGGTTCCGGTTCCGGCTCCGCCGCGGGGGCGTCGCGGGAGTCGTCGCCCGACGGGTCCGACGAACCCTCGTCGGCGGGCGCCTCCGGGGCCGCGGGCGGCGGGTCCGCCGCCTCGTTCGTGTCCGACCGCGCCCCCGACGCCGCGTCCGACGCCGCGTTCGACGCCGCGTCCGACGCCGAGGCGGCCACCGCCGCCTCGCGCGCCCGGCGCTCCCGCTCACGCTCGGCCTGCTCCTGCCGGGCCTGCTCGCGCTCACGCTCCAGCTCGACGCTGGTGCTGCGCAGCTGGGCCAGGCGGGCGTACAGCCGGTCCCGCTCCGCCTCGGCCGCGGCCGTCTGCGCGGTGAGCGCCGCCGCCGCGTCCCGCGCGGCGGCGAACGCCGACCGGGCCTCCGCACGCGCCTCGGCCAGCTCGACGCGTGCCGCGTCCCAGCGCGCGTCGGCGTTCTGGGCCGAGGCGCGGACATCGGCCTGGGCGGCGACGGCGAGGGCGTTCTTGCGGTCCACGGCGCGCTGCGCGGCGCCGCCCGCGACGACGTCATCGACGTCGTGCGCCCCCGCGACGACCGCGAGCGGACCGGGCCCGCCCGCGCGCGCCGTCGTCCGGTAGGCGTCGGCGAGCGCCGCGCGCGCCTCCGCCTGGGCGGTCCCGGCTCGCTCGGCACGCCCGGCAGCGACGTCCGCCTTCTCCTGCGCGGTCGCGACGCCCTCGCGCGCCTCGGCGTAGTCCTCGGCCGCGGTCTGCACCGCGGCCTCGGCGACGGCGAGCTCGCCGCGGATCGCGTCGAGCCGCGCCTGCGCGCCCGCGACGTCGAGCTGCGCGGCGTCGACGGCGGCGTGCGCCGCGGCGACGTCGTCGTCCGTGGGCGGGTCGGCCCACGCGGCCGTTCCCCCGACGGCGGGCACGACGGCGAGCAGCGCGGCCGCGAGGACGGCCGTCGCGCGGGCGGGGCGCCTCGTTCCCCGGCCTCGTTCCTGCGGTCCTGGGCGGCGCGGGCGCACCTGTCGCCTGCGGGCCATGTTCTGCTCCTCCCCTGGGCAGCAGTCCTGGGCAACCTCGCCCAGGCTCACCCACCGCCCGCCGGAGCGCCACCGGAACAGCACGTCGCGGCGCGCCGAGCAAGGCGACACGCCGTCCAAATCCTGGTCTCGTATGCTGGGACCTGCCTGTCGGCCTCGCGCGCCGGCGGTTACCGTCGTCCGCATGACCCGCCGAATGTGCCGCTGACCCCCGCGCACGTTCGCCTGCCTGCGGTCGCCCGTCGTCGCAGCCTCCTGCCCCTCGTGCGCACCCTCTGCCCGTCAGCCGCCGAACGCCCAGGAGCAGCACATGAGCACCCCCATCGCCCCCGCAACGGGGACGTCGTGTCCCGCCGAGGCCGGTCCGACCCGCCGCGGGGACGAGGCATGAGCCTCACGGGCGGGCAGCGGCCCGGCGACGCGCGCACGACGCACGTGCTCGTCGGCGGGCTGCCGGACCGGCGGGAGGGCGGTCTCGGCCGGCGCCCCGCCGACGGTCCGGCGCGCACGCCGGACCGGAACACCGGCCGTCCGGCCGACGGCTCCCCCGCCCCGGCCGTCCCGACGTCGAGGGCGCGGGTCAAGCCGCCGGTGCCCGCCACGGGCGCGTGGCGCGACGGCGACCCGGTCGCGGCGCGGAGGTTCGCCGACGTCGGCGCGGTCGAGCTCGAGGCGGGCGGCGTCCTGCCCGGCGTGCGGGTGGCCTACGAGACATGGGGCGAGCTCGCCCCCGACGGCTCGAACGCGGTCCTCGTGCTGCACGCCCTCACCGGCGACGCGCACCTCGCCGGCCCGGCCGGCCCGGGGCAGAGCACCGCGGGCTGGTGGGAGCAGATGATCGGCCCGAGCGCGCCGATCGACACCGACCGGTACTTCGTCGTCGCGCCCAACGTGCTCGGCGGCTGCCAGGGCACCACCGGCCCGTCCTCCGCCGCGTCCGACGGGCTCCCCTGGGGCGGCCGGTTCCCCCGCATCACCACCCGCGACCAGGTGGCCGCGGAGATCGAGCTGACCCGTCAGCTCGGGATCACCGGATGGGAGCTTGTCATCGGCGCCTCGATGGGCGGGCTGCGGGTGCTGGAGTGGGCCCTCATGGGCCCGGAGGCCGGGATCGAGGTGCGCAACCTGGCGCCGATCGCGACGACCGCGCAGACCTCCGGCGACCAGATCGCGTGGTCCCACCCGCAGCTCGGCGCGATCCGCGCCGACCCGCGCTGGCGCGGCGGCGACTACTACGACGCGGCGGACGGCGAGGGGCCGCACGCCGGCCTCGCCATCGCACGGCAGATCGCGCACACGACGTATCGCACGGCCGCCGAGCTCGACGTACGGTTCGGGCGGCTGCCGCAGGGCGGCGAGGACCCGCTGGCCGACGGCCGGTACGCCGTCCAGTCGTACCTCGACCACCACGGCGACAAGCTGGCCCGGCGTTTCGACGCCAACTCCTACCTCGTGCTCACCGAGTCGATGCTCAGCCACGACCTGGGCCGCGACCGTGGCGGCGTCGAGGCCGCGCTGTCGCAGATCACGTCGCGGGCGCTGGTCGTCGCCGTGGACTCCGACAGGCTGTTCCCGCCCGAGCAGGCGGGGCGCATCGCGGCCTGGGTGCCGGGCGCGGAGCCGCTGCGGATCGTGACCTCCGACTTCGGGCACGACGGCTTCCTCATCGAGTTCGACCAGCTCGGCCCGATCGTCGCGGACTTCCTCACCGGGGCGAGCGTCGAGACCCCCGAGGGGTGAACCGGGCGTAGGCCCGTCCGCTCGGGCGGCGGGTGTCGGAGGGCGTGCGTAGCGTGGCTGGTGGCCGCCGGCACGGCGGCCCTCGTCACCCCTGCGCCACCCGGAGGAGACAGCAATGGCCCGGCTCAACCCGTACCTCAGCTTCAAGAACCAGGCCCGCGAGGCTCTCGAGTTCTACCGGTCCGTGCTCGGCGGCGAGCTGGACCTCAGCCTCTTCGGCGACATGCCCGCCGATGCCGGGATGCCCATCGAGGAGTCCGACAAGGAGCTGGTCATGCACGGCCAGCTCGACACGCCCGCGGGCCTCACGCTCATGGCGGCCGACACCGGCTCGATGATGCCCTACGTCGCGCCCACCAGCGGCGTCACCGTGGCGCTGACCGGCGGCCCTGAGGACCACGAGTACGTCGCCGCCGCGTACGAGAGGCTCGCCGAGGGCGGCTCGGACGCGATGCCGTTCGAGAAGGCGCCATGGGGCGACTACTACGGCCAGGTCACCGACAAGTACGGCATCAGCTGGATGTTCGACGTCGGCACGGAGTAGACCCCGGCCGACCACGACTCAGCCGAGCAGCGCCGCCTCGCGACGGCCTGCGAGCTCGGCGAGCTCGGCGTCGACGGCGTGCTCCCGCTGGGCGAGGCGCGCCCGCACGCCGTCCACCGCCTGACCGGCGGCCAGGACGCGGTCCTGCGCCTCGGCGATCCGGTTGCGCACGGACCAGTCCGTGAAGACGTTGTCGAACCAGACGTCGAGCGTGCGGGTGAAGCCGTCCACCGCGACGCCGCCGACCCCCTGCTCGCCGAGGTCGCCGAGCTCCACGGTCAGGTGCCGCAGCGCGGCGTCGGCCTCGCGGAGCAGTCCCGCGGCGCGGTCCAGCTTGTCGTGCTTGACCATGCTCGCGAGCATGCCGCCGTCGAAGAACGTGTCGTAGGTGGACCAGCCGTCGGCGCTGCGCAGGTGGCCGGCGGCCGCGCCGAGCGCCCCGGCCGCGTGCTCTGCCGCGGTCTGCGCCTGGGCGATCTCGACCTGCTCGGCGCGGAGCGCCCCGGTGCGCTCGGCGACCTCCGCGAGCCGCGCCGCGGCCGGGCCGCCGCTCCCGTGCACCCAGGCCTCCTTCGCCGCGAGGGCGGAGACCCACCGGGCTGCCACGTCGCCGAGGGCGTGCAGCGCGTGGTCGACGGCGGAGAGCTCCCGCGCCGCGGACGTCACGCGCGCTTGCGCGGTGGCCGCGACGTACTCGGCGGCCTGCTGCTCGGCCCGCTCCGCGTCGAGGCGCTCGTCACGGTTACCGCGCAGGCCGGCCCAGACCCGGGCGAGGCTCAGCGACTCCAGCCGCGCGACGTCCGCCGACTCGTCCGCGAGCGCCGCGCGGGCCGTCGCCAGCTCGGCCTCCGCGGCCCGCAGCCCGTCCTCGGCGAGCCGTCGGCGGGCCAGCTGCTGATCGCGCTCGACGACGGCGCGACGGGCGCCGGCGAGCTCCGTCTCGATGCTGGTGGGGGCGCTGCGGGGGCCGACGGGCTCGGGGGCGTCGGACGGCGACGAAGGCATGGCGCACAACCTACCGGCCCACCGGCCGCAGTAGGTTGGAGCGCATGCTCGCCGCCACCGTCGCCCGGTTCTCGCCCGACTCCCCGCTCGACGGCCTGGAGGTGACCGAGCGGCCGGAGCCCGCCGGGCGCGAGCACTGGACCACGGTCGAGGTGCGGGCCGCGAGCCTCAACCACCACGACCTGTGGTCGCTGCGCGGGGTCGGGCTGCGTGCGGACCAGCTCCCGATGACGCTCGGCACGGACGCGGCGGGCGTGACCCCGGACGGGTCGCGCGTGGTGGTGCACGGGGTGATCGGCGCGGACGGGCACGGCGTCGGCCCGCGCGAGCCGCGGTCCTTGCTGTCCGAGCGCTACCCCGGGACGCTCGCCGAGCGCGTCGCGGTGCCGACGGCGAACCTCGTGCCGCTGCCCGACGAGCTGTCGTTCGCCGAGGCCGCCTGCCTGCCGACGGCGTGGCTCACCGCGTACCGGATGCTGTTCGGCGCGGCGTCGCTCGCGCCGGGCGACCGGGTGCTGGTGCAGGGCGCGGGCGGCGGCGTCGCGACGGCCACGATCGTGCTGGGCGCGGCCGCCGGGCTCGAGGTCACGGCGACGTCGCGCTCGGCGGCGAAGCGGGCCCGGGCGCTGGAGCTCGGGGCCGCGCACGCGCTCGAGCCCGGCGAGCGGGTCCCCGCGCGGGTGGACGCCGTCGTCGAGTCGGTCGGGCAGGCCACGTGGGGGCACTCGGTACGGTCCGTACGGCCGGGCGGCACGATCGTCGTGTGCGGCGCGACGTCCGGCGACGCGCCGCCCGCCGAGCTGACCCGCATCTTCTTCACCGAGCTGCGTGTGCAGGGCGTGACGATGGGCTCGCGCGACGACCTGGCGGCGCTGGTGCGGTTCTGCGCGCGCACCGGCGTGCGCCCGGTGATCGACGCTCAGGTGCCGCTGTCACGTGTCGGCGAGGGCCTGGCGCGCCTGGCCGCGGGCGCGCAGCAGGGCAAGATCGTCGTCCTCCCCTGATGCTGTGAGCATGATGGTGGCCCACTTTCGCATCTGAAAGTGGGCCACCATCATGCTCACAGCGCCCCGGGGGGTCAGGCGAAGTGGGCGCGGTACGCGTCCAGGAGGGAGCCCGGGCCGGCGGCGAGCCGCCAGACGTTCCAGCCGTCCGCCGTCGGCGACCCGGAGGCCGCGGACGCCGCGTGGTCCGGGTGCCGGTACCGACGCCCGTCGGCCAGCTCGATCACGCCGTCGGGGTGCAGCACCGCCTCGAAGTGCTGGCGACGCCGCGGCCGCGACCACAGGATCGCCGTCGGGCGCCCGAGCCGGCGCGCGAGGTCGACCAGGTCGCCGTCCACCTCGTCCGACGACGCCGGCCAGCCGGCCTGCGTGGTCTCCTCCGGCGGCGACCACGCGCCAGCGGGAGCCGTCAGCGGGTCGGCGGCGGGCCGTGCCTGCCAGTCGTACCCCTCGGCGGCGGGACGCTCCGGCAGCGGGTCCGCCCAGTGGCCGTCCAGACGCGGCGCGTCGAGCGGCGGCACCCGAAGCCGCGGAGGTTCGAGCGGCGGCACCTGCAGGCGCGGCAGCTCGTCGTCCGCCCCGGACCAGCGCGGCTCCGGGATCGCCGGCTCGGCCTCGGGCGCGGACCACGGCGCGGGCACCGGCAGGTCGAACGCCGGGGCCGCGACCGCGGCGAACGCCTCGCCGAGACCCGGGGCCCGGGAGGCGCCGGCGGCCCGGTCGTGCGGCTCGGGCGCGTGCGGCGTCGGCTCGGGCGCGTGCGGCGCCGGCTCGGGCGCGCTGAACCGCTCCGCCCGCGACCGGCGACGCACCGGCGCCGTCCGACGGCCCGAGGGGACGCCGCCGGGGAGCGACGTCGGCAGCGCGTCGCGGCGGGGCGCGCCGAAGTCTCTTGGCTCGGCCGCGACGTCGGGCGAGACGCCGGGCGGCGACGCGGCGCCGCGCTCGCCGGGCAGCGGCAGGGC
>NZ_BAAAPM010000005.1:135798-229224 GCF_039531145.1 Isoptericola hypogeus | reverse complement strand
CCGGCCGAGCCCGGCGGCCGGCCGGGGGTCCGCCGGGGGCGGGGGAACCGAGCCCTCGAGGTCGGGGACCGCCGGCGTCGCGCGGCGGCGACCGGCCCGGGTCGGGGCGTCGTCGGGCCGCCCGCGCGCGGGCTGCGCCGCGGCCGGCTGCTTGCCGCCCAGCGCCAGCCCGACGGCGACGCCCTCGGCGAAGCTCTCCGGCTCGAGGTCGGTCGACCCGTCGGCGTCCGCCGTCGCCGCGGCGGGGTCGGCGCGCTGGCCGGTCACGCCGGGGGCGGTCGCGGCGCCCGGCCCGGTCGACAGGCGCGGCGACGCAGGCGCCGACGCGGGATGGATCACGAGCGGCGAGACGTCGACGAAGCGGCGCCCGTCCGCGCTGTGCACCACGCCCATCTTCAGCACCTCGACGGGCATCGTGGGCTGCCGCAGAAAGTCGACGGCGTTGAGGATCTCCTCGCTCGCCTCCTGGCAGATCATGATGAGGCGCGCGCTGCTGCGCCCCGGCTGGGAGCGGGTGATCGGGACGCTGTCGTAGAACGCGGCGACGTCGCGGTGGAACGCCGACGCGCCGCCGTGGTACCGCGCCGCGAGCTCGCCCCGGGTCAGGCGTCCCGCCGCACCGGCGTGGTCGAGGGCCCGCGTGAGCGCCTCGCGGTCGAGGTCGCCGACGAGCTCGACGACGACGGGCGACCCGGTGGCGTCGAGCGCGAGCAGGTGGGGTTCGTCGGGACCGGCCCCCGGGGCGACCGGGAAGATCTGCTCGCCCAGCAGCCCGTCGATGTGGCTCTCCACGACGGCATGGGCCGTGGTGCCGACACCCGGTTCACGGGTGACCTGGGACCGACCGGACTGGACGAGGAGGGGCCGCTGGGCGTCGACCTCGAACAGTGGCATGCAACACAACTCCTGGTTCGGATCACGACCCCCGCGGCCGGATCCCGGGCACAGCCTAGGCCAGTCGGATGAGTGACCCGTGACACGGGACATTTCGCCCGCCCCGGGGCACGCCGTGCGCCAGGTCCGGGCGAACGGTACGTCTCAGGCGTGCCCGGTGGCGCCGTCGTCGTCCTCGGCGAGCCGCTCCTCGACCCGCGCGACCTTCGCGTCGAGCTGCCCCGTGTAGCCGGGGCGGATGTCGGCCTTGAGCACCAGGGACACGCGGTGGCCGCCGGCGGCGACCGCCTCCGTGGCACGCCGCACGACGGGCATCACCTCGTCCCACTCCCCCTCGATCTCGGTGAACATCGCGGTGGTGCGGTTCGGCAGGCCCGAGGACCGGACGATGCGGACGGCCTCGGCGACGGAGTCCGCGACGGACTCGCCGGCACCGAGCGGGGCGACGGAGAAGGCAAAGACGGCCATGCCCCCATCCTGCCCCCCATCTCGGTGCCGAACATGTGCTTGCTCCGGCTCTCAGAGGTCCGATCCCGTACCAACCCCCTGGTCGGCCTCACGGAACCGCATGCTCGGCCATCGAGGTCTCGGCGTCAGCGCTTAGGCTCGACGGGTGACCTTCTCCCCCGCCGCCCCCCGCGTCACCCTGCTCGCCGGCGGCGTCGGCGGCGCCCGCCTCGCGCACGGCCTGGCCCTGGCCCTGCCTGACGGCGGCGCGGAGCACCTGACCGCCGTCGTCAACGTCGGCGACGACACCGAGCGGCACGGCCTGCTCGTCTCCCCCGACCTCGACACCGTCATGTACACGCTCGCGGGCGCGAACGACGAGGAGCGTGGCTGGGGGCTGCAGGGCGAGACGTACGCGACGCTCGAGCAGCTCGCCCGGCTCGGCGAGGACACCTGGTTCACCCTCGGCGACAAGGACCTGGCGACCCACGTCGTGCGCACCGCCGCCCTGCGCGACGGCGAGCCGCTCAGCGCCGTCACGACGCGGCTCGCGGCGGCGCTCGGCGTCCGCGCCCGGCTGCTGCCCGTCACCGACGACCGGCTGCGCACGCTCGTCGACACGCCCTCGGGCCGCGTCGCGTTCCAGGAGTACTTCGTCCGACGGCGGCACGCCGACGCGGTGCTCGGGCTGGCGTTCGACGGCGCCGCGACCTCACGGCCCGCGCCCGGCGTCCTCGACGCGGTCGCGGGCGCCGACGTGCTCGTCGTCGCGCCGTCCAACCCGTTCCTGTCGGTCGAGCCCGTGCTCGCCGTGCCGGGGGTGCGCGACGCCGTGCGCGCGTCGTCCGCCCGGCGTGTGGCCGTGAGCCCGATCGTCGGGGGCCAGGCGATCAAGGGCCCGGCCGCGCAGATCCTCGAGACGCTCGGGCACGAGGTCTCCGCCCTGGGCGTCGCCCGGCTCTACGCCGGCCTGGTCGACGTCATGGTGGTCGACGACGCCGACGCCGCCCTCGCCGACCCGATCCGCGAGATCGGCCTCGACGTCGTCGTGACCGACACGATCATGGGCGACCCCGCCGGCCGCGAGCGCCTCGCACGCGCCGTGCTCGCCGCCGTCGGCCACCCCGTCCCGTGACCATGCGCTTCGATCGTGCCGAGCATGCGGTTCCTCCGGGACTCCCGGCTCGAGACCCGCAGGAACCGCATGCTCGGCAGGAGGAGCAGGAGGGGGGCGCCGTGGCGGTGGTGCCGCTGCGGGACGGCGTCTCGGGCAAGTCGCGGCTCGCGACGGCGCTGGACCCGCGGGCGCGACGGCGGCTGGTCGCGACGCTCGCGCGCCACGTCGTGGGGGTCCTGGCGGCGGCGCCCCTGGTGGACGCCGTCGTGGTGGTCACCGCGGACGTGCCGTTCACCCGCGAGACGCTTGCCGGCCTGACTCCCTCGGGTCAGGGCGGGATTGCGCCCGTGACCGTCGTCGAGCAGCCGGCGGACCGTCCGGGGCTGAACGCGGCGGTCGACGTCGGCCGCGAGTCGGCGGTCGCGCTCGGGGCGGGGCGGCTGCTCGTCGCGCACGCCGACCTGCCGCTGCTCACCACCGAGGACGTCGCCGCGGTGCTCGCGGCGGGCGGGCTAGGGCGCGACGCCGTGGTTGTCGCGACCGACCGTCACGACGGCGGCACCAACCTGCTGCTCCTCCCGCTCGACGCGGGGGTCGGGTTCGGGTTCCGCTTCGGGACGGGCTCCCGGGCGGCGCACGTCGCCGAGGCCGAGCGCGCCGGGCTGCGCGCCGCCGTCCTGCACCGGCCCGGCACCGCCGCTGACCTCGACACCCTCGACGACTGGGCCCAGCTCCCGGCCGGCGTCCGCGAGCGGCTGCACGACGGCGTCGGCCTCCCGCTGACCTGACCCCGCCCGACCGGGACGCCCCGGTGGCCCTCCGCTCAGTTCTGTTGCCCCGTCCGGTCGACCGGGGCATGAGCATCTCCCCGATCCAGCAGTCCGACCTGCCGGGCAAGAGCTTCGAGGGCTACCTGCACGGCTCGGCAGTGTCCGTCATCTTCTCGCGCACCGACGTCGACGGCGCCGGGCCGCGCCTGCACCTGCACCCGTACGCGGAGACCTTCGTCATCCGTTCCGGCCGGGCCCTGTTCCGCGTAGGCGACGACGAGGTGGTCGCCGTCGGCGGGCAGATCCTCGTGGCACCGCCGAGCACGCCGCACAAGTTCACCGTGATCGGGCCGGAGCTGTACGAGGCCGTGCACGTGCACGCCAGCGACCGGTTCGTCACCGAGTGGCTGGAGTAGCCCCGCACGGCCCCGTCGAGCCCCGCCCCGTCAGACGGCGTCCAGGCGGGCCCGCAGCTCGGGGTCGAGGTCCAGGTCGGCCGCGCCCAGCAGCTCGTCGAGCTGCGCGACGCTGCTCGCCCCGACGATCGGGATCACCGGCACCTCGCCGCCGGTGAGCCACGCGAGCACCACCTGGTTCGGCGTCGCGCCGAGCTCCGCGGCGACCTCGCGCAGCACGCGCAGCCGCTCGTGCGTCGTCGGGTGGTCGAAGCCGTCCCACAGCGGCTTGTCGTCGCGCACGAGCGCGCCCTGCATGAGCGGCGAGTAGGCCGTCACGGCGAGCGGGGCGTCCGTCGCCGCCGACGCGCCCGCGTAGTCGAGCAGCTCGTACGACGCCCAGTTGTGCCGGCCGACGTCGGGCCGCGGGTACGGGTAGGTGAGCTGCTGCTGCACCAGCCCGTAGGGTGCGACGCCCTGGCGCCGCGCCTCCTCGCGCGCCTCGACCACACGGCGCAGCGCGACGTTGGAGATCCCCGCGATCCCGACCAGCCCCTCCGCCTGGAGCTTGCCGAACGCGCCGACCGTCTCCTCGAGCGGGGTGTCGTAGTCGTCGACGTGCCCGTAGTAGGCGTCGAGGTGGTCGATGCTGAGGTGGCGCAGGCTCTCGCGCGCCTCCCAGGCGACGGTCTCCGCCGCGAGTCCCTGGTAGTTGGTCGGCGGGACGTGCTGCAGCGGCAGGTTCGGGTCCTTCTTGGCGGCGCCCACCTTCGTGGCGATGCGCAGCTCGTCCCGGTTGCCGCGGTCGGCGAGCCAGCGGCCGACGACACCCTCGCTGTCGCGGCCGGTGCCCCCGATCCACGAGCTGTAGTTGTTGGCGGTGTCGAGGAACGTGCCGCCCGCCTCGACGTAGCGGTCGAGCACGGCGCGGGCCGTCTGCTCGTCGGTCCGGGTGCCGAACCACATCGTGCCGAGGCACAGGGTGCTGACCTCGAAGGTCGTCGTGGTGTCGCCGATGGTGCGGTAGCGCATGAGGTTCTCCTCGTCCTGGCGTTGCCCTGGTACCGACGACGCTACGGAGCGATCGGTCCGGGTGTACGGTCCATTGGCGTGGGAGATGTCCAGGCCAATTCTCGTCTCGCGTGGGACACCGTGCTCGACCTCGGGCAGGGTCCGGGGTCGCTCGCGCAGCGCCTGGAGCGGGCGGTGCGCGACGCCGTGCACGCCGGCCGTGTCCCGCCCGGCGCCGCGCTGCCGCCGAGCCGGGCGCTCGCCGAGTCCCTCGGCGTCTCACGCTGGGTCGTGACGGAGGCGTACGGCCAGCTCGTCGCGGAGGGGTTCTGCGAGGCCCGCGTCGGCTCGGGCACGCGGGTCGCCGCCGCGGCGGCGCGCCCGGCACGCCCGGCACCCCCGCGACCGGCCGACGCCGGAGGGCCGGCTGCGGAGACCAGGCCCCGCGCGCGCCTCGACCTCGGCCCCGGCGTCCCCGACCTGCGGCACGTCCCCCGCGCCGCGTGGGCACGCGCCGTCCGCGACGCGCTCGCCGACGCCACCGACGTCGACCTCGCCGCCCCGGACCCGGCCGGGCACCCGGCCGCCCGTGCCGCCGTGGCCGGGTACCTCGCCCGGGCGCGGGCGGCCGTCGCGGGGGCGGGCGACGTCGTGGTCACGCACGGCGCGACGGACGGGATGACGCGGCTCGCGCGCCTGCTGCGCTCGGCCGGGCACCGCAGCCTGCTCGTCGAGGACCCGAGCTGGGGTCGCCTGCGCGACGTCGCGCGCGACGCCGGGCTCGACCTCGTCGTCGCGGGTGTCGACGACCGCGGCGTCGACGTCGGCGCGCTGGTCGCCGCAGCCCGGCGCACGGGCGCCCGCGCCGCGCTGCTCACCCCGGCCCACCAGTTCCCCACCGGCACCCTGCTCGCCCCCGAGCGGCGCGAGCAGGTCGTGGCGTGGGCCCGGCAGGTCGACGGCCTGGTCGTGGAGGACGACTACGACGCCGAGTTCCGCTACGACCGGCGGCCCGTGTCGGCGCTGCAGGGTCTCGACCCCGAACGCGTCGCGCTCGTGGGCTCGCTGAGCAAGACCGTCTCGCCCGCGCTCGGGCTGGGCTGGCTCGTGCTGCCGCCGCGCTGGCGGGCGCGGCTCGGGCCGCACGCGGGCGGGTTCCCACCGTCGGTGGTGGACCAGCTCGCCCTCGCGCGCTTCGTCACCGACGGCGGGTACGAGCGACACCTGCGCGCGGCGCGCGGCCGCTTCCGACGGCGCCGCGCAGCCCTGCTCGAGGCGCTGGCGCGACGGCTGCCGGGTCTGCCCGTGACCGGCCTGGCCGCGGGGCTGCACGTGGTCCTCGGCCTGCCGGACGGCGTGGCCGCCGACGCCGTCGTGCGCGCGGCCGCGGAGCGCGAGGTCGCCGTCGCCGACGTGCGGCGTTACCGCGTGCCGTCCGGCCCCCCGGCGGCCGGGGCCGCACCCGGGTCCCTCGTGCTGGGCTACGGCAACCTGGCGGACGCGCGCGTCCAGGAGGCGGTGGCCGCGCTCGCCGCGGCCGTGCGCGACGTCGCCCGCTGAGCCTCGCGCCTCACCACCGGCCGCGGTGCACGACGTCCTCCAGCGGCTTGCGACGCCGCCGCGTCGGCGACCCCTTCGCCCCGCCGTCGGCCGGGTGCCCGACGGCGACGACGCCCGTCTGCACCCACGCGTCCGGGATGCCGAACGCTTCCCGGAACGCCGGCGTCTCGCCCGCCCCGACGCCGAAGAAGCACGCCCCGAGGCCCTCGTCGACCGCCGTCTGGAGCATGAGCAGCGCCGCCATGCCGGCGTCGACGTGCCAGTACGGCACCGGCCAGCGCGCCTCGTCGCGGTCGGTCCACCCCTTGTCGGCCTCCGCGTACCGGCCGAGGTAGGCGTCCTTCGAGCAGAGCGCGACGACGAGCACCGGCGCGGTGCGCATGCCGTCGAGCCACGTCGACATGTCGCGCTGCGACGACCCTTCGGCAGGCTCAGGGCGGCGCGCCGGGGTGGCGGCCGTCCAGAACCGGTCCCGGTCCTCCGGCTCGGTCAGGACGAGGAACGACCAGCCCTGCGAGAAGCCCGCGCTGGGCGCCCGCACGGCGTTGCGCACCAGCCGGTCCACCACCTCCGGCGACACCTCCTCGTCTGTGAACCGCCGCACCATCCGCCGCCTGCGCACCACGTCCTGGAACTCCATGCCGCACATCCTGCCCGCTGCCTCCCGTCCGCCGTCCGCCGTCCGCCGACCATGCCGTTCCGGGGTGCCGACCATGGGGTTGCTCCGGGATTCGGGGTCCGAATCCCCGAGGAACCCCATGTTCGGCGCGAGGGTCGGGGGCGGGCGGGGGGCGGGGCGGGCGGGGGGCGGGGCGGGGCTACAGGACGAGCTCCGGCTGGAGCCTGGTCACCGTCCACACGCGCTGGCGCCGGGCGGCGAGCGTCGTGCAGGCCAGCGCCACGACGAGCACGCCGACCAGCACGGTGACGTCGCGCGCCACCGTCGCGAGGTTGCCGCCGTACAGGAGCTGCCGCAGCCCCTCGACGGCATAGGTCATGGGCATGAACCGGTGCATGGCCTGCAGCGGCTGCGGGATGGTCTGCCACGGGAACGTGCCGCCCGCGGTGACGAGCTGCACCAGCATCAGCACCAGCCCGAGGAACTGCCCCGCCGCGCCGAGCCACACGTTGAGCGCCTGGAGGATGGCGACGAACGTCCCGGAGACGAGCACGAGGAAGAGCGCGGTCGCCAGACCGTGCGCCGGCTGGATGTCGAGCGCGAACTTCGTCACCGCGAACATCGCGGCCACCTGCACGACGCCGATCGCGGCCGGCGTCGCCCAGCCGCCCAGGGCCGTCGCGAGCCCCGACCTGCCCGCCGCCAGCGCCCGCGTCGACAGCGGCCGCACCAGCAGGAACAGCACGTACGCGCCGATCCACGTCGCCAGGGACAGGAAGAACGGCGCCAGCCCGCCGCCGTAGGTGCCGGCCGACGACAGGGACTCGTCCTGGACCGTGACCGGGTTGCCGATGGTCGACGCCGTGTCCGCGCGGGTCTGGTCGTCGACGTCGGGGACCTGGCCGAGCCCCTCGGCCAGGGCGTCGCGCAGCTGCGTCGTGCCGGCCGTCAGCCCACCGAAACCGTCCGCGAGCTGCGTCGTCCCGTCCGCGAGCTCGGCGGCGCCGTCCGAGACCTGCCCGGTGCCGTCCGCGAGCGCGCCCACCCCGTCCACGAGGGCGGGCGTCGCGTCGGCGAGCCGGGACGTGCCGTCCGCCAGCCGGTCCGCGCCGTCCGCGGCCGACACGATGCCGGCCGCGAGCTGCGGCGTCGCGTCGGCGAGCCGGTCGGCGCCGTCGGCGACCCGCCGCGAGCCGTCGGCGAGCGCGTCGAGCTGCGTCGACGCGCCCTCGACCTTCGTCACCGCGGCCTGCACGTCGGTGCGCCGCGCGTCCAGCGCCGCGTCGACGTCCTGCTCGACGGCGCCGAGCTGCTCGTCGACGCCGGCGCGCGCCTCGGCCGTGACCTGCTCGGCGATCGCCTCGCACTGCTCGCGCTGGTCGGCCGGCACGTCGCCGCACGCCGCGGCGACCCGGTCGTCGAGGCGCGCGCTGATGTCGTCCTGCGCCTGCCCGAACGCCGCCTTCGCGTCGGACCGCGCTGCGTCGAGGGTGGGCAGCACCTGGCCGGCGGCGTCGGCGGCCTCGCGGCCGTACTGCGCAACCTCCGCGTTACCGTCGGCGACCTGGGCCGCCCCGTCCGCGAGCTCGCGGGTCTGGTCCGGCAGGGTCGTCGTCGCGTCCTGCAGGCTTCCCAGGCCGGTGGCCAGCGCGCCCGCGCCGTCGTCGAGCTGCCCGACGGCGTCGGCGAGCGTGCCGACCTTCCCGTCCAGCGTCGCCGCGCCGTCCGCGGCCTGCGCGGCGCCGTCCGCGAGCGCGTGCGCGCCGTCGTCGGCGTCGGCGACGCCCTCGTCGAGCTGCGTCGCGCCGTCGCGCACCTGCGTCGCGCCCTCGACGGCGTTCGCGAGGTTGGTGTGGATGGAGGCGAAGCCGCGCAGGAACGTGTCCGCGGCCTCGGTGCCGACCTCGGACGCGATCGAGTCGCGCACCTGCCCGACGATCTGGTCCGAGATGGTGCCCGCGAGGTAGTTGTTCGCGTCGTTGGTGATGAGCGTGAGGCTCGCCTGCTGGGGCTCGAAGTCGCCCGCGGACGCGAGGTCGGCGGAGAACGTCGGCCCGATGACGAGGGCCGCGTCGTAGCGGCCGGAGCGCACCCCGGCCTCGGCGTCCGTCTGGGACGTCTCCACCCACCCGAAGCCGCCGTCGTCCAAGAGCTGGTCGGCGACGTCGCGGCCGAAGTGCCGGTCTGTCTCCTCGCCCGTCTCGCCGTCGGTCGTCGTCGTGCCCTCGTCCTGCACGACGACGGCGGCGGGCACCTGGTCGAGGTTGCCGTACGGGTCGTGGTTGGCGAACAGGTACAGCCCCGCGTAGAGCGTGGGGATCAGCGCCATCGCGAGGACGGCGAGCTGGGGCATCCGGCCCGCGAACAGGCGCCGGACCTCCGACAGCGCGAGGCGGACCGCGGTCACAGGGCCACCTCCCGCGTGTCGTCGCTGGTTGAGCCTGTCGAAACCTCGTTCGTGGTCTCGACAGGCTCGACCGGCGATACCTGCTCGACCGGCGCTTCCGGCTCGACCGGCGATTCCGGCTCGACCGGCGGTTCCGGCTCGACGGGCACGAGCGGAGTCTCGCGCAGCACGACGCGCGGCGGCTCGTGCCTCGTGGCGCCGTGGGCGGGCGGGATCTCGGCGCCGAGGTCGCGCGCGGACGAGCGGGTGCACTGCACGAGCACGCCGAGGCCGGCCTCCGCCAGCCCCCGCGCGACCTCCCACCACCCGGACGGCTCGCCGCCGTGCCGGTCCGGGAGCGTGAGCACGACGAACCGCACGCCGGGGTTCTCGGCCGCGAGCGCGGCGAGGACGGCGGTGCGCACGACGCCGGGCAGCTGGTCGACCCGCCGGCCGCGGTCGTCGGTGAGGTCGTGGTCGGCGAGCCAGCGGCCGACGTCGGCCGGCAGCGAGCGCCGCCCGGCGAGGGCGAGCCCCTCCGCGACGACGTCGGCGAGCGTGAGGGCGTCGTCGGGCTCGCTGATGCCGGGCACGTCGACGACGGCCGTGACGGCGCGCAGCGCCGCCGGCGCGACCTGCTCGCCGTCGAGGCGCACGGTCCCGGCCGTGGGGACGAAGCGCCCCGTCGCCACGAGCGCCAGCGCGGTGTGACCGTGCCCGGGCTCGCCCGCGACGAGGAGGCGCTCCCCCGACGACCACTCGAGGTCCGTGACCTCGAGCATCGGCTCGCGGCGGCCGTCCACCCGCACCCCGCTCAGCGTGATCTGCACCCGTGCGCTCCTCGTCCCGTGCTCGCGCAAGCCGCTGTTGACCCGCGATCAACAACGGTACGACCGATATTGACTGATGGTCAACAACGCCGTACAACTGACGACATGGACCCCGTCACACCCGCCGCGCGCACCCGGCACGTGCCCGCCGACCGACGTCGTCAGCTCTTGGACGCCGCGCTCACGGAGGTCGACGAGTCCGGCCTGGGCGCCCTCACCCCCGCCGCCGTCGCCGCCCGGTCCGGCGCCTCGAAGGCGCTGGTCTTCCACTACTTCGGCTCCACCGTGAAGCTGCGCCGGGCGGTGGCGCTCGAGGCGGTCGCGCACCTGGAGCGCGCGCTGCTGTCCCCCGACGACGGCCCCCTCGCCGAGCGCCCGGTGCGCGCGACGGCGGCGTTCCTCGGCTCGGTCACCGCCCACCGGCGCGTGTGGGAGGACGTCTGGCGCGGCACCCTGTCGTCCGACGACGTCACCGAGGACGCGCTGCGCCGCACCCGAGCCGCGCTCGTCGCGCGCATGACGGCCACCGCCGGCGTCATCGGGTTCACGCCCAGCGGCAAGCTGCAGCTCCTGGCGCGCGGGTGGGTGGCGCTCGTCGAGAACGTCACCGCCGCATGGCTGGGCGGCAGCGACCTCACCCGGCCGGAGCTCGAGCGGCTGCTGCTGGGCAGCCTCGTCGTCCTCGTCCCCGAGCTGCCCGAGCCCGCGCGCTCCGTCGTCCTCGACCTGACCCGCTCGGCCGCGACCGACCGTTGACGCCGAACACGGGCTTGGGATCGCTTTGCGGGCGCAAAGCGGTCCCAAGCCCGTGTTCGGCGCGAGGATGGGTGGCTCGGCGCAAGGTTCGGCTCCTCCGAGACATCACACCGGTATGAGGACCTGCCGTCGCGCCATGATCCTCGCCTGCGCCGCACTGAGCGTCGCCGGCACGCTGGTGCTGAGCAGCTGCACGACCGGCGGGCCGACCTCCGTCGCGACCGTGTCATCAGCGCCGCCAGCGCCGCCAGCGCCGCCAGCGTCGCTCGACCGCCTCGACGAGGCTCGCCGGGACTGGGAGCGCGCCGGCATGCAGGACTACACGTTCGTCGTCGACTCAGGGTGCGGCGAACGGAACCTCATCGGACGGTTCGCGGTCACGGTGCGCGACGGCGTGGTGAGCGCGGTCACGGGCGAGATCGCCGGCGAAGCGATCACCCCGGACGAATACCTCGACGAAGGCGGGGAGACCATCGACGGGTTCCTCGACCGTGTGTCGACCGCGTCGCCGGAGGACGTCGTCGCCCTCGAGCTCGACGACGCCCTCGGCTACCCGACGGTCATCGGCTTCGACCCGGAGCCTCGCGGCATCGACGACGAGGAGTGCTACGAGATCGGCGACGTCGAGGTCACGCCGTAGGTCTCGTGTCTCCGAGCCGCTGGTCGAGCCTGTCGAAAACCGGGTCTCGACAGGCTCGACCGGCGGTTGCTCACAACCGCTCGGCAATGACCTCCACCAGCGCCTTGCCCTCCACGCCCTCGAGCTGCAGGGCCTGGGTGCGGCAGGAGAAGCCGTCGGCGACGAGCTCGGTGCCCGGTTCGGCCTCCCGCAGCGCGGGCAGCAGCGCGTTCTCGGCCACCGCGACGGACACGTCGTAGTGGCCCTTCTGCATGCCGAAGTTGCCCGCGAGCCCGCAGCAGCCGGCGAGCACCTTGATCTCGGCGCCCGCCGCGCGCAGCAGCGCCTCGTCGGCGGAGAAGCCCATCACGGAGTGCTGGTGGCAGTGCGGCTGCACGACGGCGGTGAGGTCGGACAGGTCGGGGACCGACCAGCCGGCCTCGGCGGGCGGCGCCGTCTCGGGCGAGGTGAGCAGCTCGGCGAGCGTGCGGGTGGCGTCCGCGACGGCCTGGGCGCGCGGGTCGTCCGGGAACAGGTCGAGCAGGTCCGACCGCAGCACGGCCGTGCACGACGGCTCCAGCCCGAGGATCGGGATGCCACCCGCGGCGTACGGACCGAGCACGCTCAGCAGCGACGAGAGCCGCCGCCGGGCGCCGTCGAGCTGGCCCGTGGAGATCCAGGTGAGACCGCAGCACGCCTGCTGGCTCGGCACGACGACGTCGTACCCGGCCGCCGCGAGCACCTTCACCGCGGCCTGCGGCACGTTCGGCGACAGGGCGTCGTTGAACGAGTCGGCCCACAGCACGACCTTGGGCCGCTCACCGAGGTCGGGCTTGCCCGGGTCCTCGCCCACGCTGAGGCCGGGGACGCCGTGGGTCGCCCAGCCCCGCCCCCACCAGGTGCGGAAAGGGATCTCCGCGAACTCGGGCACCTTGCGCCGCGTGTCCATGGCGCCCGCCCACAGCACGGCCTTGGCGATCCACGGCACGCCGAGCACCTTGTTGACGAACCGCGGCATCCCACCGGCGAGGCGGGCCCAGCGCGGCAGCCAGCCGAGCGCGTAGTGGTCGACGGGGCGCAGCTTGCCCTTGTACGTGCGGTGCAGCACCTCGGACTTGTACTGGGCCATGTCGACGCCCGCCGGGCAGTCGGACGAGCACGCCTTGCAGCTCAGGCACAGGTCGAGCGACTCGCGCACCTCCGGCGCGGTGAGCCCGCCGACGAGGGTGCCGTTGACGGCGTCCTGGAGCACGCGGGCCCGGCCGCGCGTCACGTCCTTCTCGTCCTTCGTGGCCTGGTAGCTGGGGCACATGAACCCGCCCGACGCGTGGTTGTCGGCGCGGCACTTGCCGACGCCGACGCAACGGTGCACGGCGGTCGTGAGGTCGTGGTGGTCGTGGGCGAAGGAGAAGCCGGTGTGGCCGGCCTTCTTCGCGATGCCGTGCAGCGGGCCCGACCCGGCCAGCCCGCGGTCCCCCACCGGCAGCGTCGAGGGCACGGCGCGGGCCGCGGGGCGGCGCAGGTCGGCGTCGACGGCCGCGGGCCGCACCACGACCCCCGGGTTGAGCAGGTCGTCCGGGTCGAACAGGGCCTTGAACCGCTCCAGGAGCCGGATCGCCTCGGGCGAGTACATGAGCGGGAGCAGCTCGGAGCGCGCGCGGCCGTCGCCGTGCTCTCCTGACAGCGACCCGCCGTGGTGCGCCACGAGCCGGGCCGCGTCGGTCATGAAGGTGCGCAGCACGGAGCCCGAGGTCTCGAGCGGGATGTCGATACGCAGGTGCACGCAGCCGTCGCCGAAGTGCCCGTACGGCAGGCCGTCGACGCCGTAGCGCGCCATCAGGGCCTCGAGGTCGCGCAGGTACGGGCCGAGCCGCTCGGGCGGCACGGCGGAGTCCTCCCAGCCGGGCCACGCCTGCTCCCCCGCGGGCGTGCGACCGGCGAGCCCGGCGCCGTCGGCGCGGATCTGCCACATCTTGGTGGCGTCGGGCCCGGCGGGCAGCACCAGCGACGACGCCGACGACGACGCCGTCACGATCGCCAAGGCCTTCGCGCTCGCCTCGTCCTGCGACGCGCCCCCGACCTCGATCATCAGCCAGCCCGCGCCGTCGGGCAGGGCGGGCACGGCGGACTCGCCCTTGGCCCGCCGCACGACGTCGACCAGCCGGGCGTCGAGGCCCTCGATCGCGAGCGGGTGGTGGCCCAGCAGGTGCGGCACGTCGTCGGCGGCGGCCGGCATGTCGGGGTACCCGAGCACCACGAGGGTGGGCGCCTGCGGCATCGGCACCATGCGCAGCGTCGCGGCGAGCACGGTGACGCACGTGCCCTCCGTGCCCACGAGCGCCTTGGCCAGGTCCGAGCCGTTCTCGGGCAGCAGGTGCTCCAGCGAGTAGCCGGAGACCTGCCGGCCGAACCGGCCGAACTGCGTGCGGATGAGCGCGAGGTTCTCGCGCACCAGCTCCGCCAGGCCCGGCACCTGGGCGAACGACGCGTCCCCCCGCCCGGCGGTGAAGCGCCGACCGCGCCCGTCGACGACGTCGAGCTCCAGCACGTTGTCGGCCGTGCGGCCGTAGGCGACCGCGTGCGGGCCGCACGCGTTGTTGCCGATCATGCCGCCGAGGGTGGCGCGGTTCTGCGTGGACGGGTCGGGGCCGAACCGCAGTCCGTGCGAGGCGCCCGCGCGCTGCAGCGTCGACATGACCGTGCCGGGTTCCACCGTCGCCGTGCCCGCCTCGGGGTCGACGGCGAGGACCTCGTTCAGGTGCCGCGAGAAGTCCAGCACCACGCCCGGCCCGACGGCGTTGCCCGCCACCGACGTGCCCGCCCCGCGCGCGGTGACGGGGATCTTCAGCTCGCGCAGCACCTCGAGCGCGCGCACCGCGTCGGCGGTGCTGCGCGGGAAGGCGACGACGTCGGGGACGACGCGATAGTTCGAGGCGTCCGTGGAGTACTCCGCCCGGCGGCGCGAGCTCGCGTCCACGTCGCCGGCGACGACGGTGCGCAGCGCGGCGGCGACGGCCTCGCGCGCCTGCGTGGCCGCGCGCTCGGCATCCGCCGCCACCTGCTCAGGTCCTTCGCCGGGCCGTCCCGCAGGCACGGCCCGGTCGGCGGCGGCGGTCGTGGTCACGTCGTTCTCGGCGGGCACCGGCCGATTCTCGCATCCGGCGGCCGGGGGCGCCGGAGGTTCCCACGCACAGCTGCTGCTCCGGGCATCGATCCGCCGCCACCTGCTCGGACGAGCCGGGGCGCCAGCGCGCGCGGCGCCGGGCCAGGTTGGCTAGCGTCGGGCACGTGCGCGTCGTCGTGGTGGGAGCGAGCGGGAACGTCGGGACGGCGGTGCTGCGCGCCCTCGCGCGCGAGCCGGTGGTGACGTCGATCGTGGGGGTGGCGCGGCGGGTGCCGCGCGCCGACGGGTCCAGCACCGTGGGGTTCCCGCACGACGCCGCCGAGTGGGTGCGCGTGGACCTCACCGACACCGCTGACGCCGTCGTCCGCGGACTGGACGAGGCCCTCGCCGGCGCCGACGCCGTCGTGCACCTCGCCTGGGCGTCGCCGGCGACCCGCAGCGCCGAGGCGCAGCGCCGGCTGAATCTCGGCGGCACCCGCGCGGTGGTGGACGCCGTGCTGCGCCAGCACGTGCGGCACCTGGTGCTCGGCTCCACGTCGGGCGTGTACTCGCCCGGGCCGGCCGACGGCTCCGCGGTGGACGAGTCGTGGCCGCGGCGGGGCGTGCTCACGTCCACCTACTCGGTGCAGAAGGCCGCGGTGGAGCGGATGCTCGACGACGTCGAGCGGGACCACCCCCGCCTGGTCGTGACGCGGATGCGCCCGGCGCTGATGTTCCAGCGCGAGGCGGGGGCCGAGCTGTCCCGGTACTTCCTCGGCCGGCTGGGGACGCTCGCGCTGCGTCTCGCCGCGAAGCGCGCGCCCACCGGCACGCTCCTGCCCGTGCTGCCGTTCCCTGAGGGGCTGCGGCTGCAGGTCCTGCACGCCGACGACGCCGCCGACGCCTACCGGGCGGTGATCGTCGGCCGGCACCCCGGCGCGTTCAACCTCGCCCCGACGGGCTGGCTCGACGGCGCGGGCCTCGCCCGCCTGCTCGCGGGCGGCCGCACGTTCGCCGTCTCCCCCGACCTGGTCCGCAGAGGACTGGCGGTGGCGTCCGCCGCGCGGCTGGTGCCCATCGACGTGGGCTGGTTCGACATGGCGCGCGCCGACGTCGTCATGGACGCCTCCCGGGCGCGCGAGCTGCTGCACTGGCGGCCCACCCGGAACCCGGGCGACGTGCTGCGCGAGACCGTCGAGGGCGTCCTCGAGGGCGCGAGCGCGAGCACCCCGCCCCTGGCCGGCTGAGCCCGCTCGCCGGTCGAGCCCGCTCGCCGGTCAAGCCCGCTCGCCGGTCAAGCCCGCTCGCCGGTCAAGCCTGTCGAGACCCCGTTGGTCTCGACAGGCTCGACCGGCGAGCGACCGGCGACGTGTCAGGGCAGCTCGGGGAGGTCGAGCAGCGCCACGCCCGACGCCGGGGACGTGTACCCGTACACGAGGACCCTCGAGCCGTGGATCGCGAGCGGGGTCACGGCGGCGAACCGGCGCCGGTCCATCATCTGGGCGACGTCGAAGAGCCGGCCGTCCGTGTCCCACACCACCGGTGTGGCATCCTCCGCGGTCGTCAGGGCAGTGCCGAGCACCAGCCCCTCGTCGGTGATGGCCTGGGCGGTGCCGGCGAACCCGAGGTGGGGAAGCCCGCGCATCCCCTCCTCGGCCGTCCACACGAACGCCTGGTGGCCCGAGCGGCCGACGACGTCGCCGTCCGCGTTGATCCCCTGCGCCACGGAGTCCCCCATGCCCGGCAGGATCCCGAGGTCCTCGATCTGCCCGTCGGGCGTCCAACGCACGGCGTGCAGGACGCCGTCGAGCAACGAGCCACCGATGACGTACCCGGCGTCGTTGATCGCGAGCGCCTGGGTCGCACGGACGTCGTCGCTCAGGTGCGGCAGCATCCGGAAGCCCTCGCCGTCCGTCCACACCCACGCGTCGGAGAACTGGCGCTGGGCCCCGTCCTCGACCACCCGCAGCATCGACGCCCCGACGACCTGAACACCGTGGGCGTCCGTCGCGTCGTTGAGCCCGTAGGTGTACGTCTGGTCGTAGTCCCGGGCGTCGGGGACGCCGAGGTCCACGAGCGTCCCGTCGGCCCGCCAGAGCGCCGCCATCAGGCCCCCCGAGGTCAGCAGCACCTGCCCGGCCGCATCGCCGGCCTCGTTGACGCCGTAGGCCGAGCCCATGCGTCCGTCCGGACCCACGTCGAGGGGCTCGAAGCCGTTCTCGGCCGTCCACAGGCCCGGGGTCGTCAGGCTCTGTACCTGGTCGTCGCCGGAGACCACGCCTGCGGAGTTCATGTCGGTCCCGACGAAGGGCTGGCTCGTCGCCACGACCTCCGCCTGCGGGGTGCGCACGCTGGTCACCCGCACCTCGGCGCTGCCGACGAACCCGCCCGCGGCGTTCACCAGCGGCACGGTCCCCACGAGGGCACGTGAGCCGAACGGGTGCGCCACGGCGGTCACGTCGACGTCCAGGTCCAGCGTGTCCCCGGGGGCGAGCTCCCGGGCGTCGTCGTCGGCCACCGTGACGCTGCCGAGCGACGGGGAGAACAGCTTCTCGACGTAGTCGAACTCCACCTGGCCGGACGGGACCGAGGTGCCGACGACCACGACCGCGTACGAACCTGGCTCGGGGTCGCGGACGGTGATCCGTTCGGTCCCCGGGCCGATCTCCTGCGCGCGGGCGACGACGCGACCCGTCGCGATGTGCCCGAGCAGGACGTCGACGTCGGCGCCGTCCGCGAGCGGGGTGACGGTGAAGTCGAGCAGCGTGGCGTCGCGCGGGACGTCGACGCGGTTCTGCGCCGTGCCGCCGCCTGCGACCGCGCCGCGCAGGGTCACCGTCCGGCCGAGGGCCCCGGCGGCCGGGCGCGCCTCGACCGTGCCCCAGGCGTTGGTGGCCGTGAGCTGCACCTGCTGCGGCGTCTGCACGTCGAGCGCGTCCAGCGTCACCGTCTCGGGCTCGAAGGTCACGCCCTCGAGGACAGCCCGCACCCGGTAGCCCGGCTCGGCCACGGACGCCACGCGCGAGGCCTCCACGACGAGCTCCCAGACGCCGGCCCGCGGCCGCTCGTAGGAGTGGTTCGCGGGGTCGCAGGTGTCCGTCGCGGCGTAGCAGGCGGTGGGCGCGTCGACCGGCATGCCCACAGGGTCGAACGCCCGCACGCGGACGCCCGACGCGGGCTTGCCGTCGGCCCCGGCGAGCGAGACCTGCAGGTTCTGCACGCCTTCCGGCACCGCGACGAACACCGACTCCGCGCCGCCGCGCGGCACACTGCCCTTCGCCGTCACCGCGCGCGCCGGCGCCGCGGCCACGTCGGTCGCGACGACGGTCAGCGGCACGACGTGGTCGACGCCGGGCGTGAGCAGGTCGTCGACCCGCAGCAGGGCGGAGTGCAGGCCCGCGGTCCGCGGGCGCGCCGTGACGCGGATCGTCTCGGTCTCCCCGCGGCCGAGCCGCACCAGGGCCGGGACGTCGAACGTGCCGTCGTCGCCGACGAGCGTCAGCCGGTGCAGGCGGGCGCTCGAGGAACCGGAGCTGCGCGTGACCTCGAGGTCGTACGTCGTGCGCTCGCCGGGGGCCACGCCGCCGTCGTCGGGCAGGCAGCGGTCGTGCACGCCCGCGCCGACGCCAGGCGTGGCCAGCGCCGCCGAGAGGGCGGTGCAGACCGGGGCCGCGACCGCGTAGTCGGCGTGCTGCGGCTTGATCACGCCGTCGACCAGGATCCGGCGCCACGCGCCCGGGACGTCGACGACGCCCGCGCCCTGCGCGGCCACCTGGACGCCGTCGATGAGGTCGGCGCTGTCCACGACGGCGCTGCGCAGTCCGGCGGAGCTGACGTCGAGCCCGCGGGCCTCGGCCGCGGAACGCAGCAGGGCGATGTCGCCCGCCACCTGCGGCGACGCCATCGACGTGCCGTTGAGCATCCCGTACCCGGCGGGCAGGTCGTACCCGGTCTCCGGGACGGCCGCGCCCGCGAGCCACGTCGGGATCGCGGAGACGGCGGCGCCGGGGGCGCTGACCGTGGGCTTGAGCGAGCCGTCCTCCGACGGGCCGCGGGCCGAGAAGGCGAACATGCCCAGGTCGGTGGGCACCCGGGAGCCGTAGTCGGCGAACCACGTGTCGTCGCTGACCGAGGCCGCGACGCTGATGACGCCCTCGCCCGTGGACGGCGGCGCGACCGTGTTGAGGCCCGGGCCGTCGTTGCCCGCCGACGCGACGATGTCGACGTCGTAGGCGTCCACGAGCTCGTCGTAGAGGCGCGCGATGGCGCTCGAGCCGTCGTTGAGGGGCACGAGCCCGCCGATGGAGACGTTGACGACGTCCACGTCGTGCTCGACGACGAGGTCGATCATGCCCTCGGTGAGCGCGACGGACGTGCAGCCGCCGTTCCAGGTGCAGGCGCGGGCGGAGACGATCTGCGCGCCCGGGGCAGCGCCGCGCATCTTGCCGCCCAGCAGGCCGTTGCCCGCCGCGATGCCGGCGACATGCGTGCCGTGCTGGGCGGTGACGACGCCGAGGTTGACGTAGTCGCCCGCCGCGCCGGCGGCGCCGTCCTCGCGGTACTCGACGGTGAACGGCATGCTCTCGACGACGTCCGTGGACGGGTCGTCGGTGCCGAGCTGCCCCACCTGCCGGTCGACGCCGAACGGCAGCATCGGCGTCTCCTCGACGAGGTCGCCGTCCGCGTCGGAGTCCACGCGGACCTCGTGCGTCGCCGCGTCGTACAGCATGGCGAACCGGTCGGACGTGTCGCCGTCCCGGTTGAGGTCGCCGCGGGCGTCGGCCGCCGCCGAGGCGGTCTCGTTGATCGCCGCGATCCCGTACGTGCCCGCGGGCGCCGTGTACTTGATGCCGCCGAAGGTGAAGGCGGGCCCGGTGACCGAGCTGGTGATCCGCTTCCACGTCCCGTCGCCGTCGAGGGCGGGGTCGGTCGCGGTGAACCAGTCGAGCACCTTCGGCTTGCCGTCGGTGGTGGTCTGCAGCGCCGGGTGCGACAGGTCGACGCCGGTGTCCAGGACGCCGATCACGGTGCCGCGGCCGTCCCAGGCCGGGTGCGCGCGGGTGAAGTCGACGGCGCCGGTCTCGCCGACCGGGAGGTACGGGTTGTCGGCGGGGGTGTCGGCGGACGGCGCGGCGGGGGTGTCGGCGCCGGTCGCGCGGGACGTCGTCCCGGCGCCCTCGGCGGTCTCGACCGGCGTCGGGTCGGGGACGCTGAGCTCGCGGTCGAGGTCGACGGCGAGGACGTCGTCGCGGGCGGCGAGCGCCGGGACCTCGTCGGTGGGCACGGTGGCGCGCACGTAGCCGAGGTCGCCCTCGGCGCGGCCGACCTCGCCGCCGGCGTGGTCGACGGCGTCCTCGACGGCGGATGCGCCGGCCGGGTCCACCGCCAGCAGCACGGTGACGGTGGCGTCGTCGGTGGCCTGCGCCTCGCTGAGCAGCTGCTGGTCGGCGTCGCCCAGCTTGGCGTCGAGGGCCGCGGCGTCGTCGCCCTCGACGACCGGCGCGAACCCCTCCTCGGCCTCGCCCGCCGCGTACGGGTCGTCGGGGGCGGAGCCGAGCAGGTCCTGCGCGGCCTCCTGCGGCGAGACGAGCACGTCCTCGTCGCCGGCGGCGGTCGCCGCGGGCTGGGCGAGGCCGGTCACGGCGAGTGACGCGGCCATCAGGACGACGGCGGCTCGCCTCGCGTGCACGGACCGGGTGGTCGGCACGCGACGGTACGTCGGTTTCATCGGGGCTCCTCGTGAGAAAAGGGGTCCCCCGAACGCTCCCGGCGGCGCGACGGCGGGTCAACGGCCCACCCACGGCGGGTTCGTGCCATGACGCGAACTCGCCACCGGTCGGGAACGCCGCCGGGCCGCCCTCCGGTGGGAGGACGGCCCGGCGGCGTCGACGTGGGTGCGGTTCAGCCCTCGGCTCAGCCCTCGAAGGTGACGTCGAGCGTGATCTCGCCGACGCCCGCGAGCGCCTTGGAGACCGGGCAGCCGGCCTTGGCGGCCTCGGCGGCGGCGCGGTAGCCCGCCTCGTCGATGCCGGTCGCCGAGCCGACGACCGTCAGCGCGACCTTCGAGATCTCGAGCCCGCCGCCCGCGGCCGGGCGCACGGTGACGTCGGCGCGCACGTCCGTCTTGCCGGGCGTCCCGCCGGCGTTCGCCACCTCGCCCGAGAACGCCATCGAGAAGCACGACGAGTGCGCGGCCGCGATGAGCTCCTCCGGGCTGGTGACGCCCTGTGCCTCGTCGGCGGTGCGCCGCGGGAACGAGACGTCGAACGCTCCCACGCCGGAGCTGGCGAGCTCGACCCGGCCGGAGCCTTCGTTCAGGGTGCCGTTCCAGGCGGTGCGTGCGGTACGGGTGGCCATGGGAGATCTCCTTCGTGCTCCGGGACAGGTCAGGATCGACCGTAACCCGGCCGCGCCGCTCCCGACACCGTCCGCCCAGGTGGTGGCGGTCACGTCGTCGGGCCGACGTAGGGCCGTCCAAGGGCCGTCACCGTGGCGGCGCCGTGAAGTCCATCGCCTCGTCGGCGACCGCGACGACGGACCAGGCGTTGCCGGCGGCGTCGGACAGCTCGTACGCCGGCACCATCACGACCGTCCCGTCGTCCTGGTACTGCTGCGCGAGGCCCAGCCGCGCGCTCGTGATCTCGACGTCGGACACTGGCCAGTCGACCGGGTCGCCAGCCGAGGGCGGAGTGGGCGGCGGCGTCGGGTCGGTCGGCTCCTCATAGTGCTCCTCGAGCGCGGCCTCCGTGGACTCCGCGAAGACGACCGGCCAGACGGACCCGGAGAACCGGGGGTCGCCGAGACGCTCGACCGCGTCCGCCGCGCTGATCACCGGGTAGGTGCCGAGGTCGGTCGTGCTCGCGAGGAAGCCGTCCAGCCACGCGATCCCGGCCTCGCCGACAGTGGCGCTCCACTGCGCGCCGGTGCGGGAGCCGTCCACGACCTGGTAGGCGGTCACCCAGCGGCTCGGGTCGTCCTCGGCCACCTCGCCGACCTCGAGCTCGTATCCCTCGGGGTCGACGCCGACCTGCTCCATGGCGTCGCTCAGCGCTCGGCGCGCCTCGCGGTCGGAGACGGTGGACGTCCCCGTGGCGTCGGGGCACTCGACGCCGTCGTCCGGGGCGTCCTCGGCCCCGTCCTCAGCCCCGTCCTCGGCCACCCCGGCGGCGGCGTCCGCGCACTGCCACGGGTCGGCGGCCGGGTCGCTGAAGCCGAACGTCGCGGAGCCGTCGACCGACAGCCAGACCGTCGGCCCACGCCCGTCGCGCGGGCCGACGGACCACGACCCGTAGTCCCAGCGCGGCTCGCCCTCGACGCCGAGCGCCTCCGCAACGCGGGCGGCGCCCGCGCGGGTGGCGGCGTCGGTGGCGTCGAAGGCGTAGCCCCGCGCCGTGCCGTCCTCGGTGGACAGGCCGCTGGCGTGGAACACCGCGCGGCCCGACGAGTACCAGCTCGGGTACGCCACGTCGCTGGACAGCGCCATGTCGCCGCTCGCCGCGCCCGACTCCGCTGCGCCCATCGCCCCGTCGGCGGCCGCGCCGCCCGCGGACTCCTCCTGCCCGCCGCCCTGCGGCCCGCCGTGGAGCGCGACCGCCGGCTCCGCCGTCGCCCCCCCGTCGCCGTCGGCGGCCGCCCCGGAGCCCGAGCCCAGCGCGTACCCGCCGGCGCCCACGACCGCGAACGCCACGACGCCGGCGGCCGCCAGCCACGGCGTCCGACGCCGCCGGGTCCGACGCCGGGCGAGCTCGTCACCCGGGCGCTCGTCGCCGGCGGGAGCCCCGTCCGAGAGCGCTCCGGCCCGCAGCTCGTCGCCCACCTGCGCGTCGACCTTGGCGCGCAGGATCCCCGTGCGCGTCCGGGTGTCGGCGGCCGGGTCGGCCGCCCGCAGGCGGGCGAACGCCGCGTCGTCGGGCGCGTCGCCCGGCAGACCGTCCGGCTCCTCGCCCGGCACCTCGCCCGGCACCTCGTCCGGCGTCGTGCGTCCGTCGTCGTTCATCTCGTCCTCCCGGGTGCGGCTGCCAGGTGCGGCGGCGTGCCTCTGCGCAGTCTGTGTGCTCAGCCCGCGCCGGCTTGCGCGCCCGTCTCCTCCTGGCCGTCCCACGCGGCGCGCAGCCGTGCCCGGGCCCGGGAGAGCGCCGCGTCAGCCCCGCCCCGGGACACGCCGAGCACCTGCGCCAGACCCTCGCCGTCGATGCCCTCCCACGCGACCAGCAGCAGGATGCGCCGGTCCCGCGGCGACAGCCGGCCGAGCACGGCCCGCACCCGGTCGTCGTCGACGGCGAGCGTCGCCGGGTCGACGTCGTCCGGCACCTCGGGCACCACCGCGACCGGCGTGGCCCGCGCCTTGCGCCGGTGGTTCGCGAGCACGAAGCCCGCCGTCCGGTAGAGCCAGGGCAGCTCGGCGCCGCGGGGCACGTCGGCGCGACGCCGCCAGGCGGTGGCCAGCACGTCCGCGGCCAGGTCCTCCGCGTCGGCCGCCCCCGCCGGCAACCGGCGCACCAGGTAGCGATGCACCGCCGTCGCGTGCGCGGCGAAGAGCGCGTCGAACCACGCCGCGTCGGCGGCACGACCTGTGTCGGGTGGGTCGTGCGCGTCGTCGTGCACGGCCAGATCGTCCGGGCTCACCGGGCCTCCTGCGGTCCAGAGCGCGTGGGGGCACACGTCGTGCCCCTCGCCGCGACTGTGTCGCCGGGACGTCCCCGCTTGCACCCCGCCGCGCGGAGATCACCCGCAGTTTCATCCCTCGGTCACTCCCGCGGGGACCTACGGTGCCAACATGACGGTCGACACGGAAGCCGCCGGGGCGATGACGAGCACCCCGGCGGCCCCCGTGCGCCCGCGACGACGCCGCGTCGGGCGGTGGGTCGTCCTGGCGGTCTGCCTCGCCCTGCTCGTGTCCGCGGTCGGCGCGGTGCTGCTGGTGCGCGACGCGCTCGTGGCCCGCACGGCGATGACGCGCGCCGCCGACCAGGTCCCCGCCGTCTCGGCGGAGCTGCGCGCGGGAGTCTCCCCGGCACAGGGAGACGACGTCGCGGACCGGGAACCGCTGGCGTCGTCGCCCGCCCTCGCCGAGCTGCGCCGGCAGACCACCACGGCGCGGGAGGCGACCGACGGGCCGCTATGGTGGCTCGCCGCCCGCGCGCCCGTCGTCGGGCCGTCCGCGGGGGCAGCCGCCGACGTGGCGCGCGTGCTCGACGACGTCTCGGACGACGTGCTGCCGGCCCTCGCCGAGGTCGTCGACGCCGTGTCCACCACGTCCCGCACCCCGGGCGGCGGCCTCGACCTGGCGCCCCTGCAGGCGGTCGCTCCGCGGACGGCGGCGGCCCACCAGGTGCTCGCCGACGCCCAGGTCCGGCTGGAGGCCATCGACCCGGACGCGCTGCTGCCGGAGCTGGCCGCACCGGTGACGACCCTGCGCGACCGAGTGGACGAGCTGACCGGCGCCGTGGCGACCGCCGACCGCGCGGCCACCCTCGGCCCGGCGATGCTCGGCGCCGACGGGCCGCGCACCTACCTGCTGCTGAGCATGAGCAGCGCGGAGCTGCGCCCGGGCGGCGGCATCCCCGGTGCGCTGATCCTGCTCCGCGCCGACGAGGGCCGGCTCGAGGTGGTACGGCAGGTCGCGTCGAACGCCGTCGGCCCGTTCGGCGAGCCGGTGCTCCCGCTGACCCCCGACGACGAGGCCGCGTACACGGGGCGCCTCGGCATGTTCGTGCAGGACGTCACCGGCACCCCCGACTTCCCGACGACGGCGCGCCTGGCCGCCGAGATGTGGGCCCGGTCCCAGGGCGAGCAGGTGGACGGCGTGCTCGCGACCGACCCCGTCGCCCTCTCCTTCCTGCTGGCCGAGACCGGGCCGGTCTCGGTGACGCTGTCCCCACCGGTCGCCGAGGCCCTGGGCCGCGACACGGTCGACGTGTCGGCCGAGAACGCCGTCGACGTCCTCCTGCGGCGCGTCTACGACGTGCTCGACCCCGAGACCGCCGACCTGTTCTTCGCCGACGTCGCCGCCGCCGCCCTGTCCCGCGCCACGGCCGACGACGTCTCCCCGGGCGCGCTGGTGTCCGGGCTGCAGCAGGCGACGTCAGAGCACCGGCTGCGCCTGTGGTCGGTGCGCGAGGCGGAGCAGGAGCGCCTGGAAGGCACGCTCGTCGCCGGGACCTACGCCCAGGCGCCCCGCGCGGCGGACGCCGTCGGCCTGTTCCTCACCGACCACGTGGCGGGCAAGATGTCCGCCTACCTCGACTCGTCGCTCACGCACGTCGGCTCGCGGTGCACCCCCGACGGACGCGTCGACACGCTCGAGCTGAGCCTCGCCTCGACCGCCCCCGCGGACGCGGCGACGTCGCTGCCCGCCTACGTCGCGGGGGTGCCGGGCGGCGTGAGCCCGCCGGGCACCCTGCGGCTCGGGGTGACGGTGGCGGGGCCGCGGGGCGCCGACGCCCCGCGCCTGGAGCGGGACGGCACGGCCTTCGGCGGCGAGGCTCGCTCGACGCACGACCGGCCGACCGTCTCGACCACGGTCGCGCTCGCCCCGGGCGAGAGCACGACGCTGCGCCTGACGGTCCCCGCGACCGCGGAGGCGGCCGACGACGGCGGCGCCCGGCCCGGACGGCTCGAGGTCTGGTCCACGCCGACGACGACGATGCCCGGCCTGCACGACCTCGACGTCCCGGTCTGCGGCTGACGCCGGGTGAATCTCGGCTCCGCCAGCGCTTTCACCCGGGTGAGGGGGGTCGCTCGGGCAGGGTGCGCCGCTAGCGTGAAACCCGCGCGGCAACCGGCCCGCACCGACCCAGGGAGTCGAGATGGTCCACGCAGCACGAGCCCGGACCGGCCGACCGACCATGCCCCCGGCCGGCCTCGCGGCCCGCGTCGCGCTCGGCGCGGTCGTCGCGGCCGGAATGGGCATCGCCGGGGCGACAGCCGCCGCGGCGGACACCGTACCGAGCCCCTCGCCGTCGCCCACCGAGTACGTCCCGCCGGAGGAGCCGTCGATCACCGCGGACATCCTCCAGCCGATCTGCGACGGCGACGTCCCCTACCTGCAGTACGCGGTGACCGTCACCGGCACCGACAGCAACACCGTGTCGATCACGTGGATCAACCCCGGCGGCGCCGACGTCGTGCAGTCCGGCCTGCCACTGTCCGGCCGTGTGCTGTGGCCGGGGGCCGAGGTCGCCGCGGACGGGAGCCCGCTCGACTGGCCGGGCTGGCGGCTCGTGGACGGCGTCTGGGTGGAGGGCGACGAGTTCGACTGGGTGCGCCCGTCGGTCGACCTGCTCCTCGAGGTCAACCCCGAGCTCTCCGCCACGGCCGCGTACCCGCCGTCGTCCCCGAACTGCGCCACGAACCCGCCCGGGACGCCCCCGGACAACCCGCCCACCGAGCCCGGTGAGACGGTGCCGGCCGCGCTGCCGCCGGCCGACGCCCCGCCGAGCAGCTCGTGGCTGCCCCAGACGGGGGCCGAGGTGGCGACCCTCGCCGCCGTCGCGGCGGGCCTGGTCGCCGTGGGAGCCCTCACCGTGGCGGCCGTACGCCGCCGCCGTACCGAGCACTGACGGTCACCCGTCGGTCGAGCCCGTCGAGACCTCAGGGTCTCGGCGGGCTCTTCCGACGTGCAGGCCCGTGCGGGTCGGCGTCCGTCAGGACGCCTCGACCAGGATGGTCACCGGGCCGTCGTTGACGAGCTCCACGGCCATGTCGGCGCCGAACCGGCCGGTGGCGACCTCCAGGCCGCGCGCCCGCAGGCCCGCGACGACGGCGTCCACCAGCGGCTCGGCGACGGGCCCCGGGGCCGCGGCGTTCCACGTGGGGCGCCGGCCCTTGCGCACGTCGGCGTAGAGCGTGAACTGGCTGATCACGAGCACGGGCGCGCCCTCGTCGACGGCGGACCGCTCGTCGCGCAGGATGCGCAGCTCCGCGATCTTGCGGGCGATCGTGCCCGCCTGCTGGGGGCCGTCGTCGTGCGTCACGCCGACCAGCGCCACCAGGCCCGGCCGGTCGATCGCGCCCACGACCTCGCCGTCGACCGTGACGCTCGCCCGGGTCGCGCGCTGCACCACCGCCCTCACGCGGGCAGCCCCTCGGCGAGCGGGAGGGCGCGGACCCGGCCGACCGGCGCGCCGCCACCGAGCACGGGCACGTCGGCCACGGCCGCGAGGGCCTCGTCGACCCGGGACCGGTCGACCCCGGCGACGTCGAGCGCGCCGGCGGCCCGCAGGGCGGCGACGAGCACGGCCGGCCGCGGCCGGGACGCACCGTCGAGCACCTTGAACGCCACGGCCGAGCCGTCGGGCAGGCCCGCCGCGTACACGCCGTCGGCGCCGTCCTTGGCGACCAGGCCGGGCACCGCGCGCATGACGGCGGTCGCGTCGCGGCCCTCGCCGGCGACCATCTCGGGGTGGGCCGCGAACGCCCGGGCCACGCGCGCCAGGTGCGGCGTGAGACCGTCGGGTCCCGGCATGCCCGGTGCGGCGCCTTCCCGTTCGAGCGCCGGGGCGGCCGCGAGCCGGGAGAACGCGCGGGCCAGCCCGAGCAGCGACGTGGAGAACAGCGGCGCCCCGCAGCCGTCGACGGTCACGGCCATCGCGGCGGCGTCGTCCCCCGTCGCCTCGGCGAGGGTCGCCCGCACGGACTGCTGCAGCGGGTGCGACGTCTCGCGATAGGTCGCGGTGTCCCAGCCTGCGGCGACGCACGTCGCGAGCATCGCCGCGTGCTTGCCGGAACAGTTCTGCGCGATCGCCTCGGGCCCGTGCCCCGCGCGCTGCCAGGCGAGCGCCTCGGCGCCGTCGTACGGCAGGTCGGGGGTGTTCTGCAGCGCGGCCTCGTCGAGGCCCGCGCCGGCGAGGATCTCCCGCGCCCCGTCCCGGTGCGCGGGCGCGCCGTCGTGGCTGGCGCCCGCGAGGGCGAGCAGCCGGTCCGGCAGGTCGAGGCCCGCACGCAGCATCGCGGCGGCCTGCAGCGGCTTGACCGACGAGCGCGGCCAGATCGTCGTCGTCGGGTCGCCGAGCGCGAACCGGACCTCGCCGTACGGGTCGAGCACGACGAGGTGCCCCAGGTGCACGGACTCCACGAGGTCGCCGCGCACGACCTCCGCGAGCGGCACCGCCCCGCGGGCGACGGGGGCGACGGCGCGCGGGACCTCCGGCGGCGTGGTCACCACCGGGTCACCACCCGCCCGTCGGGCCCTGCGGGCGGCGGCCACCGCCCGTGCCGTACGGCAGGATGCGCGGCCGCACGTCGACCCAGTAGATGATCGCGGGCGCCGTGGCGATGACGTTGAAGAACGACGTCGCCGTCCACAGGTTGGGCGGCAGCCCGAGGAAGCCGATGACGGCGGCGATCCCGAGGATCAGCAGCCAGATGTTCTTGGTCAGCTTGCCCTCGGAGACGTAGGCCTTGGCCGGTCTGCGCGCACCGTCGACGAACGCGACGAGCTGCACCACGAAGACGACCACGGCCAGCGTGGCGAGGACGAGGAACTGGAGGGATCCGAGCACGGAGGCGAGCCTACGGGAGGACGGTGCGCCGTGGACGCGGAGGTGGACCCGCGGCGCTCACGGCACGACCCGCAACCTGACCGAGCGCGCGGCGCCCGCCACATGCTCGTCCCAGGCGGCGACGACGGTGTCGTCGTGCGCGACGGCGAGCGCGCTCGCCACGTGCAGGGCGTCGCCGCCGCGCAGCGGCACGGGGCAGGTCGCGAGCAGGTCGGCGGCCTGCTGGCCGACCGAGGGCGTCACCTCCACGACGTGCAGCGCCGGCCACAGCGTCTCCCACACGGCGAGGCCGCGGCGCCGTGCGAGCGGGTCGAGGACACCGGCCCGCTCGCCCGCGGCAAGGGCCGCGCGCACCTCCGCGTCGGCCACGCGGGACGTCGCGACGACGTCGGCCCGGTTCCACAGCGCGCTCGCGAGCCGGGAGCCGGGCTCGCGCACGCAGAGCTTCACCAGCGCGCTGGCGTCCAGGTAGACGAGGGCCATCGTGCTCCGTTCTCGTTCTCGCCGGTCGGGTCTCCTGCACGCCGGTCGTACCTACGCTGTCCTGAGCCTGTCGAAGGGTCGAGACCCTGGCCTCGACCAGCTCGACCAGCGGGTCTCGTCAGCGGCGGATGCGGCGCACGAGGTCGGACATGCGCGACGGCGCCCGCGCGGGGGCGCGGGTGCCGTTCGTGGCGTTGGCCGTGGCGGTGTCGGGCACGGCGTGCACGGGACGCTCGGTGTCCGCCGGGGTGAGCAGCCCGTCGCGCACGAGCCCCGCGACGAGGTCCGCCGTCCGGACCCCCGACAGCCGGGCGACCGGTACGCCGCGGTCGGTGATGACGACCTCCTCGCCGGCGCGGGCCCGCTCGATCCACGACTTCAGCTCGGCGCGCAGCGCGCTCACGGAGACCTCCATGACGCCCGACCGTACCGCCCCCGCCCACCCGCCGTCTGCCCTCCCTGCTGCCGAACATGCGGTTGGTCCGGGGTTCGAGGGTCGAATCCCGGACCAACCGCATGCTCGGCGGGGCGGACCGCCCGTCAGAGGGCCCGACGGTAGGCCCGGAAGGCGAGCGTCGCGAGCCCCGACATCGCCGCGACGGCGGCGGCGAGGAGGCCCAGGTGCAGCCAGACCGTGCCGGCGTCGGCGAAGCCCTGCAGCCCCTCCCGCGCCACCACGACGGCCCAGTCGAACGGGTTGAACCGCGCGACGTCGGCGATCCAGTCGGGCGCCAGCGACGGGTCCATCACCGCCGACGACAGGAACATCAGCGGGATGGTGAGCAGCTGCGAGACGCCGATGAGCGCCTCCTGCTGGCGGGTCAGCAGCGCGACCGCCGCGGACAGCGCCGCGAACAGGCACGACAGCAGCACCACGGCGACGAGCATCACCGCGATGCCGGCCCAGCCGCCGGGGAACCGGGCGCCGCCGAGCCAGGCGACACCCACCACGACGAGCGCCTGCGCGCAGGCCAGCAGGGAGTACCACGCCATCGTCGCGGCGACGAGGGCGCCACGACTGGTAGGTGACGCGAGGAAGCGGTCCATCACGCCGCGGTCCATGTCCTGCACGAAGGTCGTGCCGGCCCACGCCGCCCCGCCCATCGCCGTCATCATCACGACGCCGGGGGTGAGGTACTCCAGGTACGTGACGTCGGCGCCGCCGGCGAAGCCCGGGATCTCGATGACGGACCGGAACAGCTGGCCGAACAGCAGCAGCCAGACCATCGGCTGCAGCAGGTTCATCACCATGAACACGGGGATGCGCATCCCCTGCCGGGCCTGCCGCCCGGTGAGCAGGACGGTCTGCGTCACGGCGCTCATGCCGCCACCTCCGTCGTCTCCCGCGCCGGGTCGCCGGCGTCGGGTCCTGCCCCCGCGCCGACGCGGTTGGCCTCCTCCAGGCTGCGACCGGTGTGCCGCAGGTAGACGTCGTCGAGCGTGGGCCGGGACAGCCCGGCGGCCCGCACGTCCAGACCCGCGGCGTCGAGCGCGGCGAGCAAGGCCGGCAGGGCGGTGGCGCCCGCGGCGGCGCGCGCCCTCAGACCGCGCCCGTCGGCGGCGACGTCGACGACGCCGGGCACGCCCCGCGCGACGCCGGCCGCCTCCGCGGCCGACCGCGCGTCGGCGAGCTCGACCGTGACGCCGTCGCCCTGCAGCTGGTCCTTGAGGGCGTCCGGCGTGCCCGACGTGACGACGCGCCCCGCGTCCACGATGACGACCCGGTCCGCGAGCCGGTCGGCCTCGTCCAGGTAGTGCGTCGTGAGGAGGATGGTCATGCCGTCGCCCGTGGCCATGCGCTCGATCTCGGACCACATGGCGGCGCGGGCCTCCGGGTCGAGCCCGGTCGTGGGCTCGTCGAGGAACAGCACCTGCGGTCGGTGCACGAGGCCGACGGCGACGTCGAGCTTGCGCGCCATCCCGCCGGACCAGGTCTTCACCAGGCGGTCGGCGGCGTGTGCGACGCCGAACCGGTCGAGCAGCTCGTCCGCCCGCGACCGGGCGTCGAGTGCCCCGAGGCCCTGGAGCCGCCCGGCGAGGACGAGGTTCTCCCGCCCCGTGCCCATGGGGTCGGTCACGGGCCGCTGGGCCACGTAGCCGATGGAGCGTCGGACGGCGGCCGGGTCGCGGGCGACGTCGTGCCCGGCCACACGTGCCGTCCCGGAGTCCGGGCGCGAGAGCGTCGCGAGGATCTTCACCGTGGTGGACTTCCCGGCGCCGTTGGGGCCGAGCAGGCCGAGCACGCTGCCGGGCGCGGCGGCCAGGTCGAGGCCGGCGAGGGCGCGGACCTCGCGCCCGCCGCGGCCGCCGGAGCGGTAGGTCTTGGTCAGGCCGCGCACGTCGATCGAGGCATCGGTCGGCGGCGTCGACCCGCGGGGGGTCGTGCGCATGATTCCTCCAGGTGGTGCTGAGAGTGGTGCTGAGAGTTGGTGCGGTGGTGGAGGGTCCGGCGCACGCCCGTAGGCTGGGAGTGCGTCCGTGGTGCGGCCGAGCGCCGGACCCCGGGTCACCGGTCCTCGGGCGATGGCAGTCGCCCGGGGACCGTTCTTGTCAGTCCTTCGTCGCGGCGAAGAGCATCCGCGCGAGGACGAGCATCGTCACGGCGGTCGCCGCGACGAAGGCCAGCCAGGACCAGGCCCAGCCGACCGTGAGGCCGAGGACGACGAACACGACGAGCGCCACCAGCCAGATGACGGCCGTGTAGACGCCGAACCGCGCGGCGGCCGCCGGGTCCTCCTCGAAGCGGTTGTCGAGCGCCTGCTCCACGGCCGCCTCGCGGACCCACGCCTTCTTGCGGTTGGTCTGGGTGGCGCCGAGCCAGGTCAGGACCAGGACACCGGCGACGAGCACGACGGCCGCCGCCACGTACCAGCCCGCGGCGAGCGGGGCGAGCGCCACGACGCCGGCGAGGCCCGCGCCCGCCACGGTCAGGCCGGCGCCCACCCCGTAGCCGGCGGCGCGGCCGCGCGGAAGCGGGTGGTTGGTCGTCGTCTCCTGCACGAGTGCGGCGCCGGTGAGCCAGCCCGTGGCCAGCGCGCCCACGGCGAGCAGCACCACGACGGCGCCGTTCGCGAGGTCGAGGACGCCGGTCGCGCCGAGGGCGGCGAGCGTCAGAGCGCCGACACCCACGATCGAGGCGAGCACGGTGCTCACGACGAACCCGGCGCGGGGCCGGACCTTGTGGGCGAGGGCCGCGCGCGCCATCGGCGGCAGCGCACCCCGCTCCGTGGCGGGAGCCGCGCCGCCCGTGTGCGGCATCGGCGCCCCGGCCGCGTCGGCCACGAGGGCCCGCACGTCGCCCAGCTCGTCGAAAGCGCGCCGGGCGGCGGCGTCGGACGTGACGCCGGTGGCCTCGAGCTCGGTCGCCCGGGCCTCGAGGTTCGCCCGGATCTCCTCCTTGAGGTCCTGGACCTCGAGGGTGAGGTCGACGCCGGAGAAGGCGTCGTCGAGGAGGCGGTGGACGGTGGTCATCGGTCGGTGCCTTTCGTGGACTGCGCGGAGCGGTTCGCCCTCGCGGACTTCGCGGAGCTCGTGGTGGCGCCCGAGGTCTGGTCGAGGAGGGCGTCGATGACGTCCCGCGTGGCGATCCACGCGGCGACGTTGCGCTGGTACACGGCGCGGCCGGCGTCGGTGATCCGGTAGTACTTGCGGCGACCGCCCTGGGACTCGTCGCCCCAGTAGGCCTCGACCAGGCCGTCCTTGGTCAGACGGCGGTACGTCGCGTAGAGCGTGGCCTCCTTGATCTCGTGCGCACCGCCCGTGGCGTCGCGGATCGTCTTGTAGATCTCGAAGCCGTAGCGGTCCCCGCGACGGAGCGTCGCGAGCACGATCGTGTCGGTGTGACCACGCAGCAGGTCGGCGGAGAACGCGTCGTCCGCCGTGGAAGGTTCAGTTCGCTGCATCACGACAGGTACTGTATCTCATCAACTACTCGACGACAACAGGTGCTGCACGTGCTCCGCGACACAGGCCGCGCCGGGCACGCGGTCGCTCCCTGGCTCGGGGTGCCGACCTGCGCGCTCCGTGGCAACGTGCCTCCCGGGACGAGTTCCGTCCTTCGGCAAGCTCAGGACGACGCAGGCTCAACCACCGGGGCGGTGCCGTCCGCCCGACACCGGGAGGGCACCGCATGACCGCACCGAGCGCACCGGCGGCCGAGCCGCAGGCGCTGCCCCAGCGAAAGATCCTGGCGATCTTCGGCGGGCTCATGCTCGCGATGCTGCTCGCCGCGCTCGACCAGACGATCGTCGCGACCGCGCTGCCGACGATCGTCTCGGACCTCGGCGGCGCCGAGCACCTGTCGTGGGTCGTGACGGCCTACATGCTCGCGAGCACGGCCACCACCGTGCTGTGGGGCAAGCTCGGCGACCTGTACGGGCGCAAGGCGCTGTTCATCGCCTGCATCCTCATCTTCCTGCTCGGCTCGATCCTGTCCGGCACCTCCCAGACGATGGGACAGCTCATCGCCTGGCGAGCGGTGCAGGGCGTCGGCGGCGGCGGGCTCATGGTGCTGTCGCAGGCGATCATCGGCGACGTCGTCCCGCCGCGGGAGCGCGGCAAGTACCAGGGCTTCTTCGGCGCGGTCTTCGGCGTCTCGTCGGTCGCCGGCCCGCTGCTCGGCGGGTTCTTCGTCGACAACCTCGACTGGCGCTGGGTCTTCTACATCAACATCCCGATCGGGATCGTCGCGCTGCTCGTCGTCGCCGCGGTGCTGCCGCACATCGAGTCCGGTCGCAAGCCGCGCGTCGATTACGCGGGCATCATCCTGCTGGGCCTCATCTCGACGTCGATCGTGCTGGTCACGAGCCTGGGTGGCACCACCTGGGAGTGGCAGTCGTGGCCCGTGTACGGCATGGTCGCACTGGCCGTCGCCTCGGTGATCGCGTTCATCGTGGTCGAGCAGCGCGCCCCCGAGCCCGTGCTGCCGCTGCACCTGTTCCGCAGCAAGGTGTTCTCGGTCGCCGCGATCGTGGGCTTCGTCGTGGGGTTCGCGATGTTCGGCGCGATCACCTACCTGCCGCTCTACCTGCAGACCGTGAAGGGCTCCTCCCCGACCCAGTCGGGCCTCGAGATGACGCCGATGATGCTCGGCATGCTGATCACGTCGATCGGCTCCGGGCAGCTCATCTCCCGCACCGGCCGCTACAAGATCTATCCCATCCTGGGCACCGCGATCACCTCGTGCGGCCTCTACCTGCTGTCCCTCATGGGGCGCGACACGACGACGCTCCAGGCCGGCCTGAGCATGTTCGTGCTCGGCGCCGGGCTCGGCATGGTGACGCAGGTGCTCGTCATCGCGGTGCAGAACGCGGTGAGCTACCGCGACCTCGGCACCGCGACGTCGGGCACCACGTACTTCCGCACCATCGGCTCGTCCGTGGGCGTCGCCGTCTTCGGCACGGTCTTCGCCAACCGGCTCACGGACGCGCTGGTCACCGACGTCCCGCCGACGGCCCAGGGGCCATGTTCCCCCCAGGCCCTCGGGGCGTCGACGCAGACGCTCGCGCAGTGCCCGCCGGACGTCCAGGACTGGTTCCTCGACGCCTACGCCGGCGCGCTGCACACCGTGTTCCTGTGGGCGGTGCCGGTGGCGATCCTCGCGTTCGCGCTCACCTGGCTCCTGCCCGAGGTCGAGCTGCGGACGGCGACACGCGGCGGCGACGCGGCGACCGAGGCGGGTCTGGACGCAGGCGGGTCGTTCGCCCTGGGTTCGAGCCGCACGTCGCTCGAGGAGCTGCGGCTCATCCTGTGGCGGCGCGTCGGCAAGCGCGACCCCCTGCGGGTGTACGAGCTGCTGTCACGCGGTGAGCTGTCGCCCGAGGAGGCATGGATGGTCACGCGCGTCTCGCTCAAGCGGAAGCGCTCGGTGCAGCTCATGGCCGAGCGCACCGAGGTCTCGCAGGACACGGTGCGCCGGGTCGCGGAGGCCCTCGAGGCCCGCGGGCTGGTCGAGATCGACGGCGACGCGGTCCTCGCCACGCCCGACGGCGACGCCGCCGCCGAGGAGATCCGCGAGGCCGAGCGGGAGCGGCTGCGGCGCTACGTCGCCGAGTGGCCGGACGGCGACGAGCCCGAGGTCGACCGGCTCGTCGAGGAGCTCACCCACCAGCTCCTCGCGGACGACACGGACGCCGTCGAGCGGCGCTGACCGGCTCGACCGTCGTCGCTCACATCTCGGGGAGCGTGGCGCGGGCGGCGTCGGGCGTCATCCCGGCGGCCTCGAGCGTGTCGACGACGGGCGAGCGCAGCATGAGCACGAGCGACTGCACCTGCCAGTACCCCTCGCCCACGGTGCGCGGGTCGACGTCGGCCGCGACCGCCGTCAGCACCTCCCGGGCCCTGGCCGGGTCGGCGCCGGCGCCGAGGGCGGTGGCGAGCAGCCGCACGCCGCCGGCGTACCGCTCGACGAGGTCCGCGACGGGGTGGTTCGCCGCCTCGCCCGGGTCCGGCGCGACGCCGGCCGCGTCGTCGACGGCGGGGCGAGCGTCCGCGACACCCTCGCGTGGGACACGGCCGGGCGACGTGACCGGCGGCGTGCCGGCCTCGTCCGGCAGCAGGCCGAGCGACCGCAGCGCGGCGGGCGCGCGGCGGGCCAGGACCCGCAGGCCGCGCATCGCCCGGTCGACCAGCACGGCCTGCCCGGCGAGCCGGGTCAGCTCGTCACGGTGCACCCGGTTGACGCTCACGCGGGCGATCTCCCGCGACTTGCGCGCCAGCTCCCGCCAGTCGGCGAGCACCTGTTCCGCGGCACGGCCCCGCACGAGCGCCCCGGCGAGGTCGTCGGTGTCCGCGTCGCGCAGCCCGCGAGCGATCGCCTCGAGGACCTCGGCGAGCTCGTTCGTGGCGTCCTCCGCCAGGCGGCGCAGCCGACGACGCGGGTCGCCCGGCGTCAGCAGGGCGACGACGAGCGCGACCGCGCCCCCGACCAGCGCGTCCGTCCACCTCCCGAGGGCCCCGCTGGACGCGACGGCGGCCGGCAGGCCGACGACGACGATCGCCTGCACGCCGGCCTGGGTCGTGAGCAGGGCGCCGCGGTCGATGAACCGGGCGAGCAGCGCCGAGACCGCCATGACCACGGTGAGCTGCCACCAGCCCGAGCCGATGAGGTGCACCAGCAGGTCGCCCAGCCCCACGCCCACCGCCACGCCCACGGCGACCTCGGCGACCCGGCGCAGCTCCCGGTCGAAGCTGAAACCGAGGCACACCCACGCGGCCACGGCGGCGAAGAACGGCTGGTCGTGGCCGAGGACCAGGCTCGCGAACCCGTACGCGACGCCCGCGGCCAGCGACGCCTGCACGATGGGCCAGAACGAGCTGCGCGCGCGTGAGATCCCCTGGCGCACCCGGATGCGGCGCGTCATCGAGCGCACGGCCGCGCGCGCCACCTCCCCGGCCGGCCGGGCGGCCGGCGGGTCAGCCACGGCGCCCCGCGGGCCGGGTCACAGCAGGCTCTGGGGGGCGTCCGGTCCTCGCGGCGTGAGGCCGCGCGCGAGCGGGCCGTGCGACTCGGGCCGGTCGGCGGACACGCCGTCGCCGGGCACCACGACCTCCTGGGCCGCGGCGAGCTGCAGCTCGGCGCCGCCGACCTCGCCGACGACCGTCAGCTCCGCGTCCTCGGGAACGGACCGCTTGAGCACCGCCAGCGCCACCGGCCCGAGCTCGTGGTGCCGGGCGACGGTGGTCACCGTCCCCACGGCGCGCCCGTCGGGGCCCCCGACGCGCACCTCCGCGCCGGCCTCGGGCACGACGTGCTGTGAGCCGTCCAGGTGCAGCAGGACGAGGCGCCGCGGCGGACGCCCGAGGTTGTGCACCCGCGCGATCGTCTCCTGCCCGCGGTAGCAGCCCTTGTGCAGGTGGACGGCGGTGCGCAGCCAGTCCAGCTCGTGCGGCACGCTGCGGTGGTCGACCTCGTGCGCCAGGCGAGGCCGCCAGGCCTCGACGCGCAGCGCCTCCGTGGCCCAGGTGCCGGCGAGCCGCCAGCCCGAGGCCTCGCGCTCGGCGACGGCGTCGGCGAGGCCGGCCCGCGGCACCAGCACGAGCCGCCAGGGCCGGTCCGCCCCGGGGTGCTCGGCCTCGGGCGGGCCGTAGCGCGTGCCGCCGACGGCGACGCGCGGCCAGGTGTCCCACCAGGTGACGGGCTCGCCCTGGGTGCCCTCGGCGGCGACGGGTTCGCCGATCGCGGCGTACTTGGCGGAGACGTCCGTGATCTCGACCCGCATCATGAACTTCATACGGTCCAGCCAGGCCGCGAGGGGCTCGGCGTGGTCGCCCTCGGTGATCAGCCAGGTGGCCTCGCCGTCGTCGACGACGCCCGCGGCGTGCTCCACGTGCCCCTGCGGCGAGAGCACCAGCAGCTCGGTGGACGTGCGCGGCGGGAGGGCCTGCACGTCCTGCGAGGTGATGGAGTGCAGCCAGGACAGCCGGTCGGGGCCGGCGACGCGCACCACGCCCAGGTGCGACTGGTCGACGACGGCGCCACCGCGCGCGAGCGCGCGCTGCTCGGCCACCGGGTCGCCGTAGTGCCACGCGACGCCGGCGTCGGTGCCGGCGGCGCGCACCGCGCCGTGCCGGGAGAGCAGCGGGCTGTCCATCAGGCCTCCCTCAGGCTTCCGTGATCCGGTCCAGCTTCGCGGATGCGTACGAGCCGAGCGGGTGGCCGAAGGCGGCGAGCTCCTCGACCCACATGAGCTGCCCCTCGACCAGACCGTACAGGCGCTTGGCGGCGGTGACCTCGGCAGCTGTGGACGTGCGCGCCACGAAGTCGGTGGCCAGGTCGACGCGGCCGTTGCCGGCGACGCCGAGGAACAGCGACAGCCGCCCCGACGCGTCGGTCAGCAGGACCTCCAGCGCGTGCCGGTCGTCCTCCAGCCCCTCCGGCCGATCGCTGGACACGCGCCAGTAGCCGTTCTCCGTCGACCAGACGGTGTCGGGCTCGTCGCCGGCGTCCGGGCCGGCGTCGCCCTCGCCGTCGGCCACCGCCGCGGACCGCACCCGCAGCGTGGACTCCACCCGCAGGTAGGGGCCGCCGTCATGGTCGAAGACGAGGTCGTGCACGAAGGGCGTCTCGTCGATGCCCGGGTACTCGATCACACCCTCGCCCCGCCAGCGGCCCACCAGCCACGCCAGCGGGTACACCTCGGGCGCGAGGCCCTCGGGGAAGGCGAAGGGCATCAGCGCTGACCCTGGAACAGCTTGTAGACGACGTATCCGGCGAACCACACGATCGTGACCGACACGACGACCAGCAGACCGGTGAACACTGCCTCGAGAGCTTCGATCGACATGCCGCGATCCTACCCAGCCCGCCGCCCTGCCGAACATGCGGTTGCTCCCGGCCTGAGGCGCCGGGTCCCGGAGGAACCACATGCTCGATGCAGAGAAGAGGCATGGTCGAGGTCGCGCGATCGGTAGGGTCGCCCGTCATGAGCCACTCCTCGCCTGCCCCGGCCGCCCGCTCGCTCGTGATCAAGACCACCTCCGGGCTGGACCGGCCCGAGGCCGCGAACCAGGCGCTCACCGTGGCCGCGGCAGCGGTCGCGTCCGGCGTCGAGGTGAGCCTGTGGCTCACCGGCGAGTCGGCCTGGTTCGCCGTCCCCGGCCGCGCCGCCGAGCTCGCCCTCGAGCACGCCGCGCCCGCCGGCGACCTGCTCGACGCCGTGCTGGCCGCCGGGACGGTGACCCTGTGCACCCAGTGCGCCGCGCGCCGGGAGATCACGGCCGACGACGTCCTGCCCGGGGTGCGCATCGCGGGGGCGGCGGTCTTCGCCGAGGAGATCCTGCGTCCCGGGGCGCAGGCGCTGGTGTACTGACGTCGTCCGCCGTCGTCCGTGCCGGCGGCTCCCCGGGCGTGACGCGCGCCACGGCGCCCGCTTCCCGCTCCTGCTCAGGTGCGCCGTACCCTAGGGTGCCCCGGGCACCGTGCCGTAGATTGAACGTTGAAGCACCCGTCCCACGACCTGCCGTGGGCCTCGCGCCGGTGCCGGCCGCTCGACGAGCCGCCGCCGGAGCACGACGCGAGTCCCGGCACGTGCCCACCGTCGCGACCCGGAGAGCCATCCATGACCTCGCCCACCCGGACCTGGAACGACCTCGTGATCCCGGCCGCGGGCACCTATCTGCTCGACGAGGCGCACAAGCGGCTCGGCTTCCTCGCGATGCACATGATGGTGAGCCCGGTACGGGGCGAGTTCCCCGTCGGCACCGCCGCGATCCACGTCGCCGAGGACCCGATGCAGTCGACGGTGACGGCCACGCTGGAGACCGCGACGATCACCACCCACAACCCGGACCGCGACACGCACCTGCGCAGCGGTGACTTCCTCGACGTCGAGAACTACCCGACCATCGAGTTCCGCAGCACCGGCATCGAGTGGCGCACCGAGGTCGACCCGATCTTCTCGTGGGCGCGCCTCAAGGGCCGCACCCCGGGCCGCGTGGACACGTTCAGCCAGGCAGCCGCCAAGACGTCCGCGAAGTTCCTGCTCCACGGCGACCTCACGATCCGCGGGGTCACGCACCCCATCGCGCTGAACGCCGAGTTCGGCGGCGCCGGTCGTGACCCGTTCGGCAACGACATCTTCGGCTTCAACGCCTCCGCCGACTTCGAGCGGGAGAAGTACGGCCTGACGTGGAACGTCGCGCTCGAGGCCGGCGGCGTGCTCGTCGCCAAGACCGTGCGCATCGAGCTCGCCGGCGAGGCCATCCGCCAGGCGGAGTGAGAGCGAGCCCTCAACCGACGACTCGTTTGGTCGCGCGAGTCTGCGGTTCCGCTACGGGCGAGTGCCTCGTCCCTCGGCCCTCACCCTGCGCTGCACCTCCGCCTCAACCGACGACGAGCCGGCCGACGACGAACACCAGGATGCCGCTCACGGCCACCGGCGTCGTGACGGCGGCGAGCACCGCCCAGCGGCTCGACAACGCGGGCTGGCGCTCGAACAGGAGGCCGAGGACGGCCACCACGAGGCCCGTCACGACACCGGCCACGGCCCCGCTGACCACGTCGATCGCGGGCACCGCCGTCGCCGCCCCCGCGGCCGCGGCACCGCCCAGCGCGACTCCCACCAGCGAGCCCGCCCACCCCCGCGCCACGGGCAGGGCGGAGACCGCCGAGGCGACGGCCAGACCGACGGCGCTCGTCACCACGAGCGCGGCGCCGGCCTCCGTCCGCCCGGCCGCGACCCAGCCCGCGCACGCGACCGCGACGACGACGCCGCTGACCGTGCCGCTCACCGACTCCACGAGCCGGGGCCGGCCTCCGCGCCGCAGCATCTCGGCGACGAACGCCAGCACCAGGCCCATCGCGACGACCAGCGGCAGGTAGCGCAGCACCGGCTCCCCCCGCGTCGCCCAGGCCACGGCGACGCCGCCGACCCCGGACAGCGCGACGACGACGCCGGTGCCGCCGGGCGCCGGCAGCCGCAGCAGCGGCGCCCACCCGGCCGCGAGGAGGAGCACCAGGACGGCAGCCACCAGCGCCAGCCAGTCGGTGCCGAGGTACGCGGCGGCCGCGACGACGGCGGCGAGCACGGAGGTCGAGACGGCTCGGGTGGTCACGGTCACGACGACGAGTCTCCCAGAACCCCGCCAGGCGGCCCGCCACGCCGACCGCTCCCGGGCGGCACACACCTCCGCAACGGACACGTCACACGCCGGTAACACGGTTCGGGGCACACTGCGGGGACACGACGCGCCAGGCCGCGCCGTGGAGCCGGGCCCGCCCGGGTGTGACGCGCACCGCAGCCGCGGTACGTTGGCGGACGCACCTGTCGGGCGCACCGGTCGGGCGACACGCCCGACGAACGGGAGGAGGTGCCGGTGGCAGATCTGCTGATCCTCACGCCCGCGACCGGCGGGTCGGTCGAGGTGCTGCCCGCGCTGGGCCTGCTGAGCCACAAGGTGCGCGTGCTGCCGATGGAGCCGTCCGCGCTGGTCGACGCGCCGGACTCCGACGTCGTGCTGCTCGACGCCCGCCGCGACCTCGTCGCCGCCCGCACCACCTGCCGCCTGCTGCACGCCACCGGCCTGACGGTGCCGCTCGTGCTCGTCCTCACCGAGGGCGGCCTGACCGTCGTGACGCACGAGTGGGGCGCGGACGACCTGCTGCTCGTCACCGCGTCGCCCGCGGAGGTCGAGGCCCGGCTGCGGCTCGTCATCGAGCGTTCCGCCCACGGCCCCGTCGACGACGGCCCGCAGGAGATCGCCGCGGGCGAGCTCACCATCGACGCCGGGGGCTACACCGCCCGCCTGCGCGGACGCCCCATCGACCTCACCTACAAGGAGTTCGAGCTGCTCAAGTACCTCGTGCAGCACCCGGGTCGGGTCTTCACCCGCGCCCAGCTGCTGCAGGAGGTGTGGGGCTACGACTACTACGGGGGCACCCGCACCGTGGACGTGCACGTGCGACGCCTGCGCGCCAAGCTCGGGCCCGAGCACGAGCAGCTCATCGGCACCGTCCGCAACGTCGGCTACCGCTTCGACCCGCCCAAGGAGCCGCGCGGGGGCGACGCGCCCGACGGCGGTGCGGGCGAGCCCGCGACGTCCGACGGTGCGGCCGGGGCGGGCAGCACCCGCGCGACTCCCGGACGCTGAGCGGCCAGCACCGGCCGCGCACGACCCCGGCACGCGACGCCGGCGGCCGGCGCGCGACGTGACGCAGGCGACCCGCGGTCCTGCGCCGGGCCGCGCGTCCGCGGTCGGCGGCACCGGGCGAGCCGGTAGGTTCGGCCGGGTGACCGCGATGTCCGACTCCAGCGACTTCTCCAGCGCCCTCGTGGACGGGCCCTGGAAGCACGAGCTCGTGCCCGCGAACGGGTCGCGGTTCCACGTGGCGACGGCGGGCCCGGAACGCTCCGCCGGCGGCGGCCGGCCGCTGGTGCTGCTGCTGCACGGCTTCCCGCAGTTCTGGTGGGCGTGGCGCCACCAGCTCACGGCGCTGTCCGACGCCGGCTACCGCGTCGCGGCGATGGATCTGCGGGGCGTCGGCGCGTCCGACAAGCCGCCGTCGGGCTACGACGTGCCCACGGGGACGCGCGACGTCGCCGGCGTGGTGCGCTCCCTGGGTCACGACCGGGCCGTCGTCGTCGGGCACGGCACCGGCGGGGTGATCGCGTGGTCGATGGCGCACCTGCAGCCTGCGGTCACGGCCGCGGTCGGGGCCGTCGCGGCGCCGCACCCCGCGCGCCTGCACGTCTCCGGGGCGCAGCTGCTGACCCGCACGGCGCGGCGTCAGCTCGCGTTCTACCAGCTCCCGACGCTGCCGGAGCGCGCCCTCGTCGACGGCGACCTGGTCGCCCGCGCCCTCGACGCCGGGGCGGGCCGCCCGCTGCCGGCCGCGGACGCCGAGCTCTACCGGACGGTCATGCGCATCCCGTTCGCCGCCCACACCGTGATGGAGTCGCTGCGCTGGATGGTGCGCTCGACGCCGCGGCCCGACGGGCGGCGCTACCTGGCGTCCGTGCGCCGCCCGGTCGACGTCCCGGTCCTCCAGCTGCACGGCTCGGCGGACGGGTTCCTGCACCGCGAGCCGGCCGGGGTCGACGGCAGCGCGCTCGCGCGCGACTTCCGCTTCGAGGTGCTCGACGGCGCGGGCCACTACCTGCCCGAGGAGGCGGCCGAGCGGGTCAGCGAGCTGCTGCTGGAGTGGCTGGCGCACGCGACCGCGCCGGCCGCAGGCTGAGCCGGGACGTCAGCCCCGCGGGCCGGGCTTCACCAGCTTCGCCGCGGCGACCGGGTCCGTCTCGCCCTCGCCGTACGACGGGCACCAGCGCGCGACGGGGCACACCCCGCACGCGGGCCGGCGCGAGTGGCAGACGCGACGTCCGTGCCAGACGAGGTGGTGGCTGAGCATCGTCCAGTCTTTCTTCGGGATCAGCTCGCCGACCTCGTGCTCGACCTTCACCGGGTCCTGCTGCGTGGTCCAGCCGAAGCGGCGTGCCAGGCGCCCGAAATGGGTGTCGACCGTGATCCCCGGGACGTCGAACGCGTTGCCGAGCACCACGTTCGCCGTCTTGCGCCCCACCCCGGGAAGCGTGACCAGGTCCTCCAGGCGGGCGGGCACCTCGCCGTCGAACCGCTCGACCAGCGCCTGCCCCAGCCCGATGACGGCGCGCGTCTTGGCGCGGAAGAAGCCGAGCGGCTTGAACAGCTCCTCCATCTCGGCCGGGTCGGCGGACGCGTAGGCCGCGGCGTCGGGGTAGCGGGCGAAGATGGCGGGCGTCGTGGCGTTGACGCGCACGTCGGTGGTCTGCGCGGACAGGACCGTGGCGACCAGCAGCTCGAGCGGCGTGGTGAAGTCGAGCTCCGCCCGCGCGTCCGGGTACGTGACGGCGAGCTCCTTGTCGATGCGGCGGGCGCGGCGCACGAGCGCGAGGCGCGACTCCCCGGTGGGCGTCTCGGCGGGGCCGGCCGCGCCCGTGGGCGCCGTCGGCCGGGTCGACGAGCGGTTCTCTGCGGTCGTCTTCGGCACGTGGGCAGCGTAGCCAGGCCCTCCGACACGGCCACCGGGAGCGGCTCCGGGCACGGGGAGGCGCGCCACGCCGATGTGACGCCGGACACCCGGTTCCCGACGCGATTTGGTGCCGTGAGGCAGACTGAGAACTGGAACACAATCCCTTGACATCACCCGGACGACCCGCCGCGATCGCGGGAGGGCCGCCCCCGACCACGTGAGGATCCCTGTGGACGACACCGTCGTGCTCTCCGCCCCTCTCTTCGCGGACATGGACAGCGAGGAGACCAAGGCGCTCTTCGACTCCATGATCCCCGTCGAGCTCAGCCGGGGGGACGTCCTCTTCCGCGAGGGCGAGCCCGGCGATCGCCTCTACGTGATCGCGCAGGGCAAGATCAAGCTCGGGCGGCGCTCGAGCGACGGCCGGGAGAACCTGCTGTCGATCCTCGGCCCCGGCGAGATGTTCGGCGAGCTCTCGCTGTTCGACCCGGGCCCCCGCACCGCGTCCGCGTCCTCCGTGTCCGACGCCGTGGTCTACGAGCTGCGGCACCAGGCGCTCGTGCAGTGGATCGCCCAGCACCCCAGCGTCGCGACGACGCTGCTGAGCGCGCTGGCCCGCCGCCTACGCCGCACCAACGAGACGCTCGCCGACCTGGTCTTCTCCGACGTCCCCGGCCGGGTCGCGAAGGCGCTGCTCGACCTGTCGACGCGCTTCGGGGAGCCAAACGACGACGGCATCCGCGTGGCGCACGACCTCACCCAGGAGGAGCTCGCCCAGCTGGTCGGCGCCTCCCGCGAGACCGTCAACAAGGCGCTGGCCGACTTCGCCACCCGCGGGTGGGTCCGCCGCGAGGGCCGCGCCGTCGTCCTGCTCGACCTGGACCGCCTGGAGCGCCGCGCGCGCTGAGCCGCAGACGCTGCACGAGCGGGCGGGGGCGAGGGCCTTCGCCCGGTCGTATCCCTCCCGAAGTGGAGGGCGCCCTGGCGCCCGTGAGCGCGACCGGGCGAAGGGCCTCGCCCCCGTCAGTAAACGCCGGGCCGGGCGGCTGACGGTCAGGGGCGGTAGGCGCGCACGAAGACCTCCACGCCGGCGAGGATCCACGCGTCACGGTCCGAAGGCACCGTCCCCGGCGGACCGGGCGTCGCGGAGACGAGCCGCCCGAGGTGGACGGCGGCCCGGTCGGGGTCGTCCACCCGCAACCAACCCGCGTCGGACCACCGCGCAAGCCGGTCGGCCAGGGCTCGTTGCACCCGCAGCGGCCCGGCGTCCCACCACGCCGCGACGGCGTCCGGCCCGAGATGCGCCGCCTCGGCCCGCACCTGGCCGATGAGGGCCCGATGAGCAGTCGACTCCGTGCTCCCCCGCAGCCACCCGCCGGCGAAGCCGACCAGCGCCGGCTCGATCTCCGCGGCGCTCGCGACGCTGGCGAGGTGCCGTTCCACGAGGTCGACCTCGACCTCGGCGACCCGGCCGGCCGAGGCTGCGACGACGGCGTCGAACAGCGCCGACTTGTCGGCGAAGTGCTTGTAGATCGTCCGGGTCGATACCCCGGAGGCCTCGGCGATCGCGCCGATGCTGGCACGGACGTACCCGTCGGACGCGAACACCTCGAGCGCCCCCGCGACGATCGCCGCCCGTTTGTCCGCCCGCAGGTGCCCACTCGCGGGCCGGTCGCCGTCGTTGCCCATGTCTCCCCCTGCTCGTCGCTGGCGTTGTCGAGGCTAACATGTAAAGTGCTCGTTGTACTTTACCGACGACAGGAGCATGACGTGACCCGCATCGCCATCCTCACGGCAAGCACCCGCACGCACCGACGCGGCAAGGCGGTGGCCGACTGGGCCCTCGAGACCGCACGCCGGGTCGGCCCCGCCGACGCGACGTTCGAAGCGCTCGACCTCGCGTCCTTCGGCCTCCCCGTGCTCGACGAGCCCGCCCCCGCGGCATGGGGGGTCGTCGCCCACGACCACACCCGCAGTTGGTCCGAGGCGGTCGCCGGCTTCGACGGGTACCTCTTCGTGACGCCCGAGTACAACCACGGCGTTCCAGGCGTACTGAAGAACGCCATCGACTACCTCTTCTACGAGTGGAACGACAAGGCCGTCGGCTTCGTCAGCTACGGCGTCAACGGCGGTGTGCGTGCCGTCGAACAGCTGCGTCAGACCGCGGCCGAGCTCAAGCTCGCCGACGTGCGCACCCAGGTCGTGCTCAACACGTACACCGACTTCGACTACACCGGCATGGACGTCACGGACCCCACGGTCACCGGGACGTTCTTGCCGGCCGAGCGGCACGCCGACGACCTCGCCCAGCTCCTCCAGGAGCTCGTGACGTGGAGCCGCGCTCTCGCCCCGGTACGCGCCTTGGCGGGCGCCCGCTGATGGCTCCGGTGGGCTCGCGACCGAAAGCGGGCGCCCGCCGCGCGGCAACCAGCCGCGCCACGCTGCCAGTCGTGCTGGGAGGCTTCCTGGCTCTGCCGATGTCGATGTCGGGAGCGAGCGTCGCGATCCCCCGGGTCGCCGCCGACCTGGGTACCGGCGGCGCGGCCGCGCAATGGGTGGTGACGGCCTACTTCCTCACCGCCGCCGCACTCATGCTGATCGCCGGGTCGTTGGCCGACGCCGTCGGGCGGCGCCGGGTGTACCGCGCCGGCGCCGTGGCCTACGCGACCGGCAGCCTCGCCGCGGCCCTCGCGCCGGGGATCGGCGTGCTGCTCGCCGCCCGGGTGCTCACCGGCGCCGGGGCAGCGGGCGTGATGGCGGCCGGCGGGGCCCTTGTCGCCACGACGTTCTCGGGCCCGGCCCGCACCCGTGCGTTCGCAGCGGTGGGCACGACGGCGGGCCTGGGACTGGCTCTGGGCCCGCCCGTGTCGGGATGGCTCGTGGACGCCGTCGGCTGGCGCCTCGGGTTCGGCGTCTTCGCTCTGGCGGGCCTCGGCCTGCTGGCGGGGACCTGGGCGCTGCCCGACAGCCGTGCCTCGACCCGACCGCGCATCGACTGGACCGGCGCGGCGCTGATCGCGTCCGGCCTCGCGGGCACCATGCTCGCCGTCTCCCAGTGGCCCGGGCGCACCTGGACGGACCCCCTCGTCCTCGGCGCAGCCGCCGTCGGCGTGGTCGGCATCGGCCTCGCCGTCGCCGTCGAGAGGCGGGCGCCCCAACCCGTGCTGGACCTTCGGCTCCTTCGCCATCGCCGGTTCATGGGCTGGCTGCTCGCCGCGGGCACGATGGCGCTGGGGTTCGGCGGGGTGCTGTCATTCCTGCCCAGCTACCTGCAGTCCCCCGCCGGGCACAGCGCCACCGCGGTCGGCGCCGTGATGCTGCTGCCCACTCTTCCGATGGTGAGCCTGCCGCCGCTCGCCGCCCGAGCGGTCAATCGTGGCCTGAGCCCGAGGGCCCTCGTCACCGGCGCGCTCCTGCTGCTGGCCGCAGGCAACGCGTGGCTCACCATCCTTGCGCCCGACGTCGGCGTCGTCGCGCTCGCAGGCCCGCTCCTGGCTGTCGGCGCGGGTGTCGGGCTCGCGTCCGGAACCATCGATGCGCAGGCCATGGACCAGATCGACGAGAACCACGTCGGCATGGCGGCCGGGATGCTCAACACGGTACGCGCCGCGGCGAATGCGTTCGTCCTGGCGCTCTTCGGCGCTGCGCTCGTCGGGCTCCTCTCCGCCCGGCTGGGTTCACCGGAGCTCGCCGGGCGGGTGGTGACGGGAAATCTCCCGGTGACGGGCACCGACACCCTCGCCGACCACCTCACCGACGTCTGGCACCTCACGTTGTGGGCCGCGACGGGTGTGTGCGTCGCGGGCGCCGTCGCGGCCGGCGTCCTGCTGCGCGACGGCTCCCGGCGACGCGCACGGTGACGCAATGACGCGCACGGTGATGCGGATGGCATCAGGAACGATCTCGTCGACGTCCCTCGTCCACCACGAGGCCAACGACAAGAGCACCCGAGGATCAGGGAGCGAGCTCGACGATCAGCTCGACCTCGACCGGCGCGTCCAGCGGCAGGACGGCGACCCCGACGGCGCTGCGGGCGTGCACGCCCGCGTCGCCGAAGACCTCGCCGAGCAACGTCGACGCGCCGTTGACGACGCCCGGCTGGCCGGTGAACGACGGGTCGCTGGCGACGAAGCCGACGACCTTGACGACGCGAGCGACGGCGTCCAGCGACCCGGTGAGGGACCGGACGGCGGCGAGCGCGTTGAGGGCACAGGTCCGGGCGAGGTCCTGGGCGACGTCGGGCGGCACGAGGCCGTCACGCTCCCCCACCTTGCCCGTCGTCGGCAGCGCACCGCCTGAGAACGGCAGCTGGCCGGCCGTGTACACGTAGCTCCCGGAGCGGACCGCCGGCTGGTACGCGGCGACGGGGGCCGCGACGTCGGGCAGGGTGATGCCCAGCTCGGCGAGCCGGGCCTCCGGGGAGGTGGCGGCGGTCACTGGTCGCCCGTGGGTCGCTTGAGGTAGGCGACGAGGTTGGTGCTGTCGGGGCCGGGGACGACCTGGACGAGCTCCCAGCCGTCGGACCCCCACTGGTCGAGGATCGCCTTGGTGTTGTGGATCAGGAGGGGGATGGTCGCGTACTCCCACGTGGTAGCCATGCGGCTGATCGTAACCAGCGGTGACGGCCGCCACTCACCCGGAGGGTCACCTGCACGTTCCACGGCGCGGTGACGAGGGGTCCACAGGACCTGCACACCCGGCCCGTTCCGCTGCCCGTGCCGGCTGGATCCGACCCCGTACCCTGGTGGGCATGGCGAACCAGGATCCCCGCCGCATCACTCGCATGATGCCGGCGACACAGCTCGTCGCGCTCCTTCTCGCCTTCGTCCTCGCGGCGGTGGCCGGGGGCGTGCTCGCGGCGGGCCTGGTCATCCCGGTGGTCGCGGGCGCGAACGCCGCGGCAGACACCACGGTCGAGGTCTACGACGAGCTGCCCGCGGAGCTCGAGCCGAGCCCGCTGTCGCAGCAGTCGCGCATCTACGCGAGCAACGGCAAGCTCCTCGCTACGTTCTACGCACAGAACCGGATCGTCGTCCCGCTCGACGAGGTCTCCGAGAACATGCAGAACGCCGTCATCGCCATCGAGGACGAGCGGTTCTGGGAGCACGGCGGCATCGACATGCGCGGCATGACGCGCGCGCTCGCCAACAACCTCGGCAGCAACGCGACCCAGGGCGCCTCCACGCTCACGCAGCAGTACGTGAAGAACATGCTCATCGAGCAGTCGCTGCAGGACGGCGACGACTTCGGGGTCATCCAGGCCAAGGAGGACTCGATCAGCCGCAAGCTGCGCGAGGCGAAGATGTCGATCGCCCTCGAGCAGAAGATGGGCAAGGAGGACATCCTCCAGGGCTACCTCAACGTGGCCCAGTTCGGCTCGAAGAGCATCTACGGCGTCGAGACGGCGGCCCGCTACTACTTCGACAAGCACGCCTCCGAGCTGAGCATCGTCGAGGCCGCCACCGTCGCGGGCATCACCAAGTCGCCCAGCCGGTTCGACCCCTCGGTCAACCCCAAGGACGCGAAGGAGCGCCGCGACCTGGTGCTGCACAGCATGTGGTCGCAGGGGTACATCACGTCCGAGGAGTACGACGAGGCCAAGGCGAAGACGATCAAGGAGACGCTGAACGTCCAGCCGATCGAGATCGGCTGCCACGCCGCCGACAGCGCCGCGTTCTTCTGCGACTACGTGATCAAGGACATCGTCAACAACCCGGCGTTCGGCGAGACCCGCGAGGACCGGCAGCAGCTGCTGTACCGGGGCGGGCTTGAGATCACCACGACGCTCGACCCCAAGAAGCAGAAGGCCGCGGCGGAGTCGATCACCAACGCCGTGCCGGCCGACGACAGCAGCGGACTGGAGGCCGCGATCGCCTCCGTCGAGCCCGGCACGGGCAAGATCCTCGCGATGGCGCAGAACGTGCCCTACACGCCGCCCCAGGGCGACGCCGACGAGGACACCCGCACCACGCTGCTGAACTTCAATGCCGACCCGAACCACGGCGCATCGAAGGGGTTCCAGGTCGGCTCGAACTTCAAGCCGATCGTGCTGGCCGAGTGGCTCAAGGAGGGGCACACCCTCAACGAGACCGTCTCCTCCGTCAAGGTCGACCGATGGCCGCAAAACTTCAACGCGCCGTGCGTCGGCCTCACGAGCGCGGAGCCGTGGGGCCCCGCCAACTCCGAGGGCGCCGTCTACGGCAACCTGTCGGTGCTCAAGGCGACCTACCTGTCGGTGAACACGGCCTACGCCGCGATGGGCTACCAGCTCAACCTGTGCGACATGCGCGACACCGCCTGGGACATGGGCTTCCGCCCGACCAACTCGGGCGTGCAGAAGAAGACGGTCTACGACGCGAAGAAGTCGGACATCGACGTCCAGGCGCCGATGATCGTGGGCACGCAGGAGTCGACCCCGCTGTTCATGGCGGCCATGTATGCCACGCTCGCCAGCGGTGGCACGTACTGCGAGCCTGTCGCGATCACCGAGGTGACCGGCCCGGGCGGCAAGGAGTACAAAGTCCCGGGTGCCAGCTGCGACGAGGACGCGCTCCCGGAGAACATCGCCAACACGATCGTGTCGGCGATGGAGAACGTCCTGACCATCGGCACCGCGGCGGGCCAGGGCCTCGACGGCGGCCGCCCGGCGGCAGGCAAGACCGGCACCACGCAGTACTCGTGGCACACCTGGTTCACGGGCTTCACCAAGCAGTTGTCCACCTCGGTGTGGGTCGGCGACGTCGAGCGCAATGCCAACCACATGGGCATCACCGTGAACGGGCAGTACCACGAGCCCCTCTACGGCTCCGACGTGGCCGCGCCGGCGTGGAACGACTACATGAACATCGCCAGCGAGGGCATGCCGTTCGAGAGCTTCGGCGCCCCCGACCCTGCTCTGGTCGGCGCCGCGCCGCCGCCCGTCACCACCACCCCCGACTCAGGGGACGACGGTGGGGACTCGGGCGACGGCGGCGACTCCGACGGCGGAGACGGTGGCGACGGCGGTGACGGCGACTCGGGCGGCGGCGACAACGGCGGCGGCAACGGCGGCGGGAACGGTCGCGGCAACGGCGCCGACGCCGCCGAGTCCGCGTGGGACTCCATCACCTCCGGAGACTGGGACTCCCTCGGTAACGGCGGGGGCGACAACTGACCGCGGCGGCGCGCGCCGGGCGGGTGCTGGGCGGCCTCGCGGCCGTCGGCGTGGCCGGCCTGGCGTACGCCCACCTGGAGACCAAGCTCTTCACGCTGCGCCGCGTCACGGTCCCGGTGCTGCCGCCGGGAGAGCCCGACCTGCGGGTGCTGCACGTCTCCGACCTGCACCTGACGCCCACGCAGGAGCGCAAGATCGCCTGGGTGCGGTCGCTGGCCGCGCTGGAACCGCACCTCGTCGTCGACACCGGTGACAACCTGGCCCACCGGGACTCCCTCGGGCCGGTGCTGCACGCGCTCGAGCCGCTGCTCGAGCTGCCCGGCGCGTTCGTCATGGGGTCGAACGACTACTACGAGCCCGTGCCGAAGAACCCCGCGCGCTACTTCCTCCCCGACGCCCGGGTGGCCCCGTCCCGCCCGCCCGAGCTGCCGTCAGACGAGCTCGCCGAGGCGATGACCGCAGCCGGGTGGAAGGACCTCACCAACCGCCGCGACGTCGTCGTGGCGGACGGGCGCAGGCTCTCGCTCGTCGGGGTGGACGACCCGCACCTCGACCTCGACGAGTTCCCCACCCCGCTGGTTGAGCCTGTCGAAACCAGGGTCCCGTCGGCTTCGACGAGCTCAACCTCCGAAGTGCTGCACCTCGGCGTCGCGCACGCGCCGTACCGCCGGGTCCTGGACCGGATGCACGAGGACGGCACGGACGTCGTCCTCGCCGGTCACACGCACGGCGGGCAGCTCTGCCTGCCCGGTGTCGGCGCGCTGGTGACGAACTGCGACATCGACCGCCGTCGGGCGAAGGGCCTGCACGGCTGGCCCGGGCCGCGCCCCGACGAGGCCGGCGGCGCGGGCTCCACCTGGCTGCACGTTTCGGCGGGTGCGGGCACCTCCCCGTACGCCCCGGTGCGGTTCGCGTGCCGCCCGGAGGCGACGTTGCTCACGTTCACCGCCCGGTAGGCGGATCTCGTTTTCGTCTGGGGCGGATCGTCGGCTATTCTGAGCAGGCTTCCGCACGAGGACGTAGGTCCCGGTGCATGGAGCAAGTCCTTCGGGGTGTGGCGCAGCTTGGTAGCGCGCTTCGTTCGGGACGAAGAGGTCGCAGGTTCAAATCCTGTCACCCCGACCAGCCGAAAAGGGCCGCTGACCTGGGCATTCGCTCAGGACAGCGGCCCTTTCGCGTTGCCTGGGAGAGACCTCTTCGCGGGTGCTGGGCATCTATCTGGGCATCTAGAGACGGCCTTGACTTCTTCGTCGGGGGCTCGATGCCGCCGCATCGACCAAGGTCAGAGGGTTGCGCCGCCGTTACCGATCTCTTCGCCTACCGTGAGCGTGTGGCTGCCGAGTGAGCATCACAGCCGCGGCCACCAGTCGCGTCTCACCGGTGCGCGTCGGTCTGATTGCCGTGGCAGCCACCATGTTGGTGCACCGAGATGGTTGACTGATGATTTCGCGTAGGCGAAACTACCTGTCATGTCGTTGATTGCCGTGCGCGATGCCGCCGAGCGCCTCGGGGTCTCACCCCGTCAGGTGCAGCACCTCGTCGCCCAGGGTGAGCTCACGTCGCTGGCTCGCGGGGTCATCGACTCGGAGTCGATCGATCGGTTCCTCGCAGTGCGTGGCCAGCAGCGCACGCGCCCGTGGTTGCCCGAGACGGCGTGGGGTGCGGTCGCGATCCTTTCCGGGCTGGTTGCCTCCTGGATGGGCGAGACGCAACGGTCTCGCCTGAAGGCTCGGATGCGGTCCATGAGCGCCGCGGACCTGGTCGAGCGAACGCGGGAGCGCGCCGACGTCGTGCAGTACGCCGGGCACTCGTCCGTCGCTGAACGCTTGAAGCAGCGGATCGTGGACACGAGCGTGGCGCGATCCCGGCTCGGGCTGGCGGACGCCAACATGGTCGATGGCTACGTCGACGCGAACAAGCTCGACGAGCTGGTGCGCAGGTTCGGGCTCGTCCGCGACACCAGCGGCCTCATCACGCTGCGCACCACAACCTTCCCGACCGGCACGATCACACGCATCGCGGCCGCCGACACCGTTCTCACCGCACTGGACCTCGCCGGTTCGCTCGACACCCGCGAACGAACCGCCGGCATGGACGCCCTGACCGACGCCCTGGAGAAGCCACGTGGCTGATCGCCCCACGATCACCGTCCCGACGCCGGCGGGCGGATGGCTCGCACCGTGGCCCAACGTCGCCGAGATCGCTGCAGCCTTGCCGCACACCGCATGGACCCTTGTCGGTGGGCTGATGACCCAGCTCCACACGATCCACCACGGACTGGACGTCGTCCGCCCGACCAACGACGTCGACATCGTGCTGCACGTGGAATCCACCCGCGGTCTGCCTGCCCAAGCCTCACGCGTGCTCGAGTCCCTCGGCTACCAGATGCTCACCTCGATCGACCCACGGGAGCGCACCGCTCACCGGTTCGTCCGCGGCACCGACCGCATCGACCTGGTCACAACCAGGGACGACGTCGTCGACGTCGTCGACGTCCTCGTCGCCGACCACGCCGCGCCCCGCGTGGTCGAGCCGCTTCGTGGCCGTGACCTCGTCGCCATCGAGGGCGGCACCCAGGCGCTGCGCCGCACCGTCAACGCAGGCCTGGTCATCGACGGAGACCCGACGACGATCAGCGTGCCGAACGTGTTCGGGGCACTCGTCCTCAAGGCCGCCGCCTACCGGACCGACTCACGCGATCGCGAGCGCCACCTGCAAGACGCCGCCGCGCTGCTGTGCTGCCTGGACGACCCGTTCGCCGCACGCGAGACCTTCGCCGGGTCAGACCGCCAACGCATCGCCACGCTCACCCGAAACCTACCCGACCACTCCCGCTACTGGAACGCGATCCCGAGCGAAGCCCGCCGCGAAGGCCAGACAGCACTGCGCATCCTCGCAAGCTGAACACGACTCCGCTGGGGCATCTAAGTGGGCATCTACGGCATCCCCCACGGGCACGACAGTGACCGACGGCCAGGGACGATGAGGCGCGGAATCTCGCGCGTTCCCGCAGGTCGCAAGTCGCGCCACTGCCCTTCGGGACGAAGAGGTCGCAGGTTCAAATCCTGTCACCCGACCAGCCGAAAGGCCCTCTGGTCAGCGGAAACGCTGAGGCCAGAGGGCCTTTCGCTTTGCCCGGAGGCTCGGAGTCGCCCTCTGGGGGCGCACCTGGGGGCCTCGTTCTGGCGCGGCCGTCGATATCGAAGATCGCCCTCGACGTCGGCTGATGGGCGCGTCACGATGACGCCATGCCACTGGTTCCCTCCGTGCCCGCCGTCATTCGTCCCGCCACGCCCGACGACGCCGCCGGTTGCGCATTCGTGCACCACACATCGTGGGTCGAGACATACTCCGGGCTGCTCCCGGCGGACCACTGGGAGTCGGACACCCTCGAACGCCGCACGGCGACCTGGCAGCGCTGGCTCGACGACGGCATGGCGGTGACGGTCGCCGAGTCGGGCGGTCAGGTCGTCGGAATCGCCTTCGGCGGCGCGGGGCGTGGCGTCGGGGGCCACGAGCCGGTGCGCGGCCGCGAGCTCTGGCTGCTCTACGTGCTGGCCGCGCACCACGGGACGGGCGCGGGTCAGGCGCTGCTCGACGCCGTCCTGCCGCCGGGCACGCCCGCCCAGCTCTGGGTGGCCGAGGACAACCCCCGGGCGCGGCGGTTCTACGAGCGCAACGGGTTCGTGCCCGATGGCGCGCGCTTCGTCGACGACGGCCTCGCCGAGGTGCGCCACGTCCGCTAGCGGCCCCAGGGGGTTTCGAACCTCCGCAACCCCGACCTTTTCGTCACCCCCGCTCGGCGCCGCGTGGCGTGCCCCGGTGCGTGACGGCGGCCGGGCGGCCAGACTGGGGCGAACCGGCACCTGCGACTGGAGGTCCCATGCCCACCGAACCGATCGTCATCGTCGGCGGCGGCCTCGCCGCCGCCAAGGCCGCCGAAGCGGTGCGCGAGCGGGACGCGGACGTCGGTCTCGTCGTCGTCACGACCGAGCCCTGCGCCCCGTACGAACGTCCGCCGCTGTCCAAGGACTACCTGCGCGGACAGGCGGAGCGGGACACGCTCTTCCCGCTGTCTGAGGACTGGTACGCCGACCAGGGGGTCGAGCTGCGCACGTCGGACACCGTCGTGGGGCTGGACCTCGACGCCCGCCGGGCGACGCTCGCCGGCGGCGCCCAGCTGCCGTTCTCCCGGCTGCTGCTCGCGACCGGCTCGTCGCCGCGCATGCTCGACGTGCCAGGCCGCGACCTGGGGGGCGTGCAGTACCTGCGCACCCTGGAGGACTCCGACCTGCTCGCGTCCACGCTGCTGCCGGCGTCCCTGGAGGGCGACGGCCGCGTCGTCGTGGTGGGCAGCGGGTGGATCGGGATGGAGGTCGCCGCGTCTGCGCGGATGCTCGGCCTGGACGTCACGGTCGTGGGTCTCGACGAGCACCCGCTGGAGGCGGTGCTCGGGCCCGAGATGGGCGCCCTGTACGGGCAGGTGCACGCCGACCACGAGGTCGACCTGCGCCGCGGCGAGGTCATCGCCGTCGTCGGCCGCGAGGGGCGGGCCACCGGCGTCGAGCTGCACGACGGGACCGAGCTGGCTGCCGACCTCGTCGTCGTCGGCGTCGGCGCGACGCCCAACGTGGGCCTCGCCGAGGCCGCGGGCCTCCCGCTCCGCCCGCGCGCGGAGGGTGGCGGCGTCGTCGTCGACGCGACGCTCCGCACCTCCCACCCGGACGTCTTCGCCGCCGGCGACATCGCGTCGATCCCGTCACCGCACTACCGGCGCCCGCTGCGCGTCGAGCACTGGGCCACCGCCCTGGAGTCGGGGGCGCACGCGGGCCGCGCGCTGCTCGGCGACGACGCCCCCTACGACGTCCTGCCGTACTTCTTCAGCGACCAGTTCGACGTCGGGATGGAGTACAAGGGGTTCGTCGACCTGCGCAGCGGCGGCTACGAGGTCGTCGTCAGCGGCTCGGTGTCCGACCGCGAGCTCGTCGCGTTCTGGCTGCGCGACGGCGCCGTGCATGCCGGGATGGCCGTGAACGTCTGGGAGCGGATGGACGACGTCGAGGAGCTGATCCGCTCGGGCCGCAAATTCCCCCGCGCCGAGCTGGAGGGCTTCACCGGCTGACCAGGACGCTCACCGGGCGCTCCGTCAGCGCGCCCCCGTACACCACCGCTGCAGCTTGGACTCGTTCTGTACGGAGTCGAGGACGCGGACCCCGTCCACGGTGCCACGCCAGGCGCCGCCGCCGACCGTGACGACCCCGGACGACGTGCCCGTGAGCGGTGCGGCCGACGCCTGCCCCGTCAGCCCGACCCCGCCGAAGCCGTCCAGCGGGCACGTCCACAGGTCCGCGGTGCCCGTCACCGAGTTCCGCATGCCGACGACGAACGTCCAGCTCCCCGGCTCGGGCGCGACGTCGGAGACCGCCGTCGCGTGCGTGGTGCCGTCTCCCGTGCCCACGGAGAACGACCAGCAGGTCCCTGTGCTCGAGGTGCACGAACCGTCGGCCACCGTGCCGAGCGCGAACCCGGTGCGGTCGCCCTTACCCTGCGTGACGACGGTCGTGGTCTCGCCGTCGGCCGCCGGCTTGAGGAACGCCGCCACGGTCACGTTGCCCGCCGGGTCGACGACGCGCTCCCGGGTGGTCGCGCGGTCGCCGGCGCCGTCGAACGCCAGCGCCCCGTCGTCGGGCGCGCCGCCGAGCTCGGTCATGGGCCCCGTCGACCAGAGATCCTCGCCGGACAGCGTCAGCTCGTGGTCTGCGGACAGGGTGTTGGCGGCCGTCGTGCCCGCCAGCTCGTCGAACCACCAGGTGGCGCCCTGTGCCACGGGGAAGGCGACGGAGAACTCGTACCGGCGCACCGGGCTGACGTTCCCCGCCGCGTCCACGGCCTGGACGACGAGGAAGTTCAGCCCCGGCTCCGTGGGCGCGTGCTCCACCACCTCGCCGGGCTCGGCCCGGTCGGCCAGGGCGTCCGAGCCGAAGGAGTACCGGTAGTACGCCACGTCGGCCGATCCCGGAGTCTCGAAGCGGAAACCCCCCGTCAGGTACAGCCCGCCGGAGACCACGCGCTCGGCGTAGACGGCCGGGTATCCCTCGACCGGGGTGACGCCGGGCTCGTTCGGCGATCGCGTGTCCACGGTGAGCTCGCATCGCTCGGGAGCGGTGAGGTTCCCGCTCGGCAGCACCGCCTGCGCGGTCCACCGGTAGCGACCACCGTGCTCGAGGACCCCGCTCGGCACGGTCCGCACGTGGCGGCTGCCCGACGCCTGCGCCGCGGTCGGGGCGGAGCGCCAGACCCGGGCCCCGGTGTCGAGGTCCCGCACCGTGAAGACGGCGCGCATCGTCGTCGGGAACGGTTCGCGCGCGTTGGACAGCTCGGCCACGAGCCGCGGCGTCGTACTGCGCACGGCGGGCCGGTCGCGCCCGACGACGCACGGCCCGACGGGCGAGCCGAGCACGCCCGCGCCCACCGGCGTCACGACGTCCGTCATCGCCAGGTCCACGACGAGCGACGCGCCGGGGCCGACCGAGGCACGGCCACATCGACGACAGTCCTCGTCGGCGGCGCGCAGCCCGAACGCGAGCGGCAGGCCGGAGAGGACGGCCCGGCCGACCCCGGTCGTGACGTCGAGCTCGAGTGTCCGGCCGCCGCCGCACGCCTCCGACGCGGCGACGTCGAGCACCTCGCCCCACTGCGAGGCCGAGGACGCCCACGACGTCGAGCCGGTCACGGCGGGGACGGCGTGCACCTGCAGGCGGCGCACGCCGCACTGCCGATCCCGGACCACCGGGACGGAGAGCGTCGCGGAGACGACGACGCCGTCCTGCAGCGCAGCAGGCTCGCCGAGGTCACCGAAGTCGTACGCGACGCGCTGGACCCCCTGCGCCGGGCAGCCCCGCCCGCCGTCGCCGACGCACCTGCCCACCGTCCGGGCGCGGTCGAACCCGTGACCCGTCGTGAGGGACGGCGCCGCGCTGCGGATCGTCGTCCGTGCCGAGGGAGCCGACTCGAGCACCACCCTGCCGCTCTCCGGGGCCGCGGCAGCGGTGGTCGCCTGCGGTGGGAGTGCGTCGCGCGGCACCGCCGTCGCCGCCGTCCCCCCGAGCGTCGCGAGCAGACCCGCGACGGCGAGTGCCGCCATTCCTCGACGTCCTCGACCCACCAGATGACCACCGTTCGCCGCGCGTCGACGGCCGCTGACGGCCGCCCGGGCAAGCCCTCGTCGGCCCGGCCCGGCCAGACCGTACCGAGACCGGGCATTCCGGTACATACCTGGGCTCAGATTTCACCCGCTCGGCGTCCACCGAGAGAACCGGCGCACGGGTCGTGCCCTACGCAGACCCGGGGGCGGCCTCCGCACGACCTGCACGAGCACCCCACCGAGGGCCTGCGGCGTCTGGCACGATCGGCGCCGTGACCCGTTTCCGTGCCGCCGTCGTGGTGGTCGTCGTCGCCGCCGTCGGCCTCGCGCTCGCCCTCGTGTGGCGGGCGACGACGGGCGGCCTACCCGGCCCCGTGCGCGACGCCTCGACACGGGCGGAGCAGGTCCCGGGGGTGGTCGACGTCGAGACCCGGCACGACACGCTGGGCGGGTGGCCCGACCAGGCCGCGACGACGTACGTCGACTGGACCGTGCGGCTCGACCCGGCCCTCTCCCCCGCCGACGCGCAGGCGGCCGCCGACGCCGTGGCCGCCGCGGTGCGGCTTCCGGAGTCGCTGGAGGGATCGACGGCGGGATCCCTGACCATCGCGGCGGGAGCTCCCGGCACCGGCGCGGCCGACCACGACGGGACCGCGCTGAGCCTGCGGGATCCTGACGACGGCGCGGTCGCGCTCGCCTACACGGTGCTGGCGGCGGGCGCCTCGGCCGTGGACGACACCAGCGTCACGGTCCCCGACGCGGCCAAGCTCGCCGGGGTCGCGGCCCTCCTGGAGTCGGCCACGACGTTCCAGCCCCCGAGCCTGCTGCGCACCTCGGACGACGCTGTCGTGTACGACGCCGGCCTGGTGCCGCGTGCCGCGACGGCCGAGCTCGTCGCCGACGTGGCCGGGCGGGCCGGCGTCGTGGGGGTCGCCTTCACCTGGGAGCAGACGAGCCCCAGCGACCTGACGGTGACCACGACGGCCCGGCCGGGTTCGCCCGCCGCCACGGCGCTCGCGACCCGGCTCGACGGGGCGCGCCGCTCCGCCGTCGTCACCCCGACGTCGTACACCCTGGTCGCCGGCGACGGGACGGCGACCGCCGGGTGGGTCGCGGGCCTCGAGCCGCCCCGGACCGTGCCGCGCACGGTGCCGCTGCCGGACGCCGTCGAGCCGTGGCCGGCCGACGCCGGGGCCCTCGACTGCACGGGCTCCGACCTCGGTCTGACGCTGGGGGCGCCCGATGCGGCGCTCGGCAGCCGGTATCTCGCGGTGCGGGCCCAGAATGTCTCCGGCCGGCCGTGCGCCGTCGAGGGCGTCCCGAGCATCGCGTTCCTGAACGCCGACGGCGACGAGCAGGACGACGTCCTGGTCACGGCGGCGGCCCCGGGCGTCGTGCCCGGCCGCGTGGTGGTCCCGGCGGGCGAGTCCCTGCTGGCGACGCTCGAGTGGGACGCGATGTCGACGGCGAACGACCCCGACGTCACGACCGCGCTCGCCGTGACGCCGGTGCCGGGCGCGGACCCGGTGCGGCTCGTCCCCGAGGTGCCGGGCGGCGCCGGGACCTCGGGCGGGCCCGCCGGGCTGGACGTGCTCGACGGCGCCGACGTGCAGGTCGGGCCGTGGGCGCAGGCCGCCGACGGCTGGTCGTAGCCGGCCGGGAATTGCCGGCCGGGAATTGCCGGCCGGGGGTCGTCACCGGCCGGTCACCCGAAGGTGAACGTGTAGACCGTGACCCCCTCGGGCACCTCCAGCTCGACCACGCCGTCCGTCGGCCCCTCGCCGCGGAGGACGTCGTACAGGGTCGGGTTCCCGGACACGTCGATCTCACGCTCGGAGCGGACGCCGCCGTCGGGGCCCGTGACGCGGGCGCTCACCGTGCCGGACCCGCCGAGCACCGCGAACACGTCCGTGGACCGATAGGCGAGCCGGAGCGACGCGCCGTCGGCGGCCGCGGTCGCCCCCTGGAAGTCGACGTCCCACGTGCCGCCGAGCGAGAACGTGTCCTGCGGCTGGTCGTCCGGGTGCTCGAAGTTCTCCCGGCCCGAGCCGTACTCCGGCTCGCCGGAGTAGTTGAACACCTTGTTCAGCGCGAGGTACGTCTCCGGGGTCGTCTCGCCGTCCGGCGTCGCGTCGACGACGTCGGTGGCGGGCGGGAGCTCGACGTCCGGGTCCGCCGCCCGCAGCAGGTCACGGACGTGCTGCTCGGTGGTGGCGTAGTCGCCCTCGCCGTGCTTGATGTAGCGGACGGTCCCGTCGGCGTCGATCAGGTACTCCGCCGGCCAGTACCGGTTCCGGTAGGTGGTCCAGGTGGAGTACGCGTTGTCCTGCGCGATCGGATAGGCGACGCCGAGGTCGCGCGCGCCGGCCACCACGTTCCGCGTCTCCCGCTCGAACGCGAACTCGGGCGTGTGCACCCCGATCACCTCGAGGCCGGCGTCGCGGTAGGCGTCGTACCAGGCGTTGACGTGCGGGATGGCGCGCTGGCAGTTGATGCACGAGTACGTCCAGAAGTCGATCAGCACGACCTTGCCGCGCAGGTCGGGGAGGTCGATCGCGCGGCCACCCGGCGTGTTGAGCCAGGTCGTGATGCCGGTCAGCGGCGGGGCGGTGCCGCAGTCCGCGAGCTCGGTCGAGCCGTTGTCGCAGTTCGACAGCTCCCGGTTGGCGTCGGTGACGATGCCGCCCAGGTCGAGCGCCTCCTGCACCGACGTGTTCTCGTCCACCTGCTGCTGCAGCGCGCCCGTGTAGTCGGGCAGCGCCCGCTGCAGCTGCGCCGGGAGGTTCAGCGCGAGCGCGCCGGCGAGCAGGATGACGACGACCCCGCCCGTGACCCGGATCCCGCGCTGGTGACGACGGAACGCGGAGACCCGCTCCGCGACCCGGCGCCCCGCGAGCGCAAACACCAGCAGCGGGATCGCGGCCCCGACGGCGAACGACACCGTGAGCGCCACCGTCCCCGGCCCGATGTCCCCCGTCGCGCCCGCGACGGTGATCGCCGCCAGCACCGGACCCGCGCACGGCACGTACAGCACGCCCAGGCCCAGGCCCAGCAGGAACGCGCCCCGGTCCTGGCTCGCCGTCCGGCGCGAGCCCAGCGACGCGAGCCGCAGGAACGGCCGCTCCAGCACCTCCTCGAACCGCGGCACGATCATGCCGACGCCCAGTGCCGCCAGCAGCACGATGCCGGCCCAGCGCAGCAGGTCCTGCGGCAGCCCGAGCGCACCGAGGAGCAGCGAGCCCAGCAGGGTCATCACGCTGAAGCTCAGCACCAGGCCCGCGATGACCAGGTAGGGCCGCCACGACCGCTCCGGCGCGCGTGCGTGCCCGCCCCCGCCCGCGGGAGCGACGGGCCCGGGCGACGTCGGACCGTTCGGGTCGATGCCGGACACGACGCGGCCGCCGGCGCCTGTGCGCACGGCCGTCGGCACGTCGAAGCGCAGCGCCGGAGGCGCGCCCCTGGGTGCCGCAGCGACGGCGGGCGCGGAGACCTCCACGACGTCGGCCGACCAGCGGTCGTCCGCGTGCTCACCGTCGTCCGCGTGCTCACCGTCGTCCGCGTGCTCACCGTCGTCCGCGTGCTCGGCGGCGCGCGGGTCGCGCGCGCCCTGGACGCCGCCGGCGAAGAAGATCACCGGCAGCATCGGCAGGATGCAGGGCGAGATGCCGGTGATGAGCCCGCCGAGCAGTCCGATGAGGATCAAGGTCTCCATGTCCCCGGTTCGGAGCGGCGCCACGGGCGGATGGGCCACGGGCGGATGGGCCACGGGCGGACGGGCCACGGGCGGACGGGCCGGGCCGCCCGGGTCCGGCAGCCGACCCATCCGGGCCCGCCACGGCTCCGAACCCCCGGTGAAGCGCCCCGGAGACGTGGGGCGACGACGCTAGGAGAGACCGATGAACGTTCGCACTCGCACCCGCACCGCCGCCGCCGGCTTCGCCACCCTGGCCCTGCTGGGGCTCGCCGCCTGTTCGTCCGAGACGGAGCCCGCGGACACGTCGACGGAGGAGTCGATGACGCAGGAGTCGCCCAGCCCCACCGAGGAGCCGATGGACGAGATGGAGTCCGAGGGCTCCGAGGACATGGCCATGGACCCCGCCGCGAACCTCGTCGGGCCGGGCTGCGAGGCCTACGCCGAGCAGGTCCCCGACGGCGCCGGCTCCATCACGGGCATGTCGACCGACCCTGTCGCGGTGGCGGCGTCGAACAACCCGATGCTGAAGACGCTGACGTCGGCCGTCAGCGGCGAGCTCAACCCCGACGTCGACCTGGTCGACACGCTCAACGGCGGGGAGTTCACCGTCTTCGCGCCCGTGGACGACGCGTTCGCGCAGGTGGACCAGAAGACCCTGGACACGCTGTCCACCGACGCGGACCTGCTGACCACGGTGCTCACGTACCACGTGGTGCCCGGCCAGCTCCTGCCCGAGGACGTCGCCGGCGAGCACGAGACCGTGCAGGGCGACACCCTCGAGGTCACCGGCTCCGGCGACGAGATGAAGGTCAACGACGCGAGCGTCGTCTGCGGCGGCGTCATGACGCAGAACGCGACCGTCTACCTCGTCGACTCGGTGCTCATGCCGCCGATGTGATCGCGACCGGACGGCTGAGGGCCGCCGCACCTTCGGGTGCGGCGGCCCTCGCCGCGCCGCCCGGCTCCGGTCGGAGGCCTCAGGTCTCGATCGTCACGACCGGGTCGGTCGTGGGCGCCGGGGACCCGCCCTCGGGCTCCAGCGTGACGGCGACGACCTTGCCGGCACCGCCCTCGACCAGCGCCCTCGACACGCCACCGGACGCGGCGGGCATCAGCCCGGCGGGCTCGGGCGCGTCGCCCTCCACGATCCACAGCTGCCAGTCGTGACCCTCGCCCGGGGCGGGCATGCCGGCCGCCGACACCAGGACGTCGTCGCCGGACACCAGCGCGGTCGCCTCGCCGCCACCGGCGACCGGTGCCGTCACCAGCTGCGCGCCGGGGTCCGCCAGCATCTGCGCGACGCGGTCCGCCTGCTGCTCGAGCTGCACGTTCTCCCGGTGCTCGCGGACCGCGACCGTGGTCGGCACCGCCACGGCCACCACGGCGGCGGCCGCCACCGCGAGCACGCCCCACCGTCTGCGACTGCGGCTCGACGCCGCGCCGTCGGCCCGGGCGGGAGCGCTCCCCGGCACGCGGGACGTCGCCTGGGCCGTCGCCGCGACGCGCTCGAGGACCGCCCCGCGCAGGTGCTCCGGCGGCGCCTGCTCGACCGCGAACGAGGCGACGACCTCGCGGTACTCGTCGAGGGCGCGGCGGGCGTCCGGGTCGGCGTCGAGCAGCCGCTCGACCGTCCGGCGCTCGAGGTCGTCGACCGCGTCCAGCGCGTAGGCGGGGAGCAGCTCCCACGCCTCGCCGTGCTCGTCAGCCACGTCGCACCCCCAGGCAGTCGCGCAGGCGGCCCAGGCCGTCCCGGATCCGGCTCTTGACGGTGGGCAGCGCGGCTCCGAGCCGGTCGGCGACCTCCCGGTACGTGCGACCCCCGTAGTACGCCTCGACGACGGCCTCGCGCTGCGTCGGCGTGAGCGCGTCGAGGCACCGGCGGACGGCCGCGCCCTCGAGGCGTCGCTCGACGTCCTCGGCCACGACGTCGCGGGGTGCGGAGCCGAGGGAGGAGTCGAGGTCGCGCTGGTCGCGGTCGCGGCGCGCCTGCTCGGACCGCACCCGGTCCACGGCCCGCCGGCGGGCGAGCGTCGCGACCCAGGTGCGTGCGGAGGCGCGCGCGGGGTCGAACCGTGCCGCTGTCTGCCACACCTCGACCATCACCTCCTGGGTCACCTCGGCGGCGTGATCCGGGTCGCGGAGCACGCCGAGCGACGTCCCGTAGGCGACGGGCGCCAGCGCGTCGTAGACGGGCCCGAACGTGGCCGGGTCACCGCCGGAGCACGCGACGAGCGCGGCGTCGACGGGCGTCGTCGTAGGAGGCGGCACCTCGTCAGTCTGCCCCACCACGCACAGGGTTCGTCACGGAGGCGCGCTCGGATGGGTCCGCGCGCCCGTGTCCCCCGTCACGCGCGGCCGCCGGACACCGCGCATGGCAACGTGCGTGCTGACGCGATCCGCGAACGGTCGGCTCGCGGATCACGTCAGCACGCACGTTGCCGAGGGCTCAGGCCTGCCGGCGCTCGCGCACGGCGGCGGCGAGGGTGCCGAGCAGCTCGGCGGTGGTGTCCCAGTCGACGCACGAGTCGGTGACGGACTGCCCGTAGACCAGCGAGTCCAGCGGCCCCGGCTTCTGCGCTCCGGCGACGAGGAAGCTCTCCATCATCAGGCCGGTGATGCCCTGCTCCCCCTCGGCGAGGCGCCCGGCGATCTCGCGCACCACCTCGGCCTGCCGCACGTGGTCCTTGCCGGAGTTGCCGTGCGACGCGTCGACCACGAGGCCCGCCTCCACGGCCCCGCCGAGCCCGGACGTGCGCGCCACCGCCAGCGCGTCCGCGACGTCGGCCGCGCCGTAGTTCGGCCCCCCGCGCCCGCCGCGCAGGATGACGTGGCAGTCCGGGTTGCCGGTGGTCTCGACGGCGGCCGCGCGCCCCTCGGCGTCCGCCCCGAAGAAGGTGTGCTCGCTCGCCGCGGTGATGCAGCCGTCGACGGCGATCTGGATGTCGCCGTCGGTCGCGTTCTTGAAGCCCACCGGCATGGACAGGCCCGACGCGAGCTGCCGGTGCACCTGCGACTCCGCGTTGCGCGCCCCGATCGCGCCCCAGGTCACGGCGTCGGCGATGTACTGCGGGCTGGTCGGCTCCAGGAACTCGCACGCGGCGGGCACGCCGGCGTCGAGCACGCCGAGCAGCACCTCGCGCGCCAGGCGCAGGCCGTGGTGCACGTCGTGCGTGCCGTCCAGGTGCGGGTCGTTGATGAGCCCCTTCCACCCGACCGTGGTGCGCGGTTTCTCGAAGTACACCCGCATCACGACGACCAGGTCCTCGGCGAGCTCGCGTGCCAGCGGCGCCAGGCGCTGCGCGTAGTCGAGCGCGGCGGCCGGGTCGTGCACGGAGCACGGCCCGACGATGACGAGCAGGCGGTCGTCCTCGCCGCGGAGCACGTCGCGCACCTCGCGGCGGGACGTCGTGACGAGGTCGCTGCGGGGGGTGCCGAGCGGCAGCTCGGCACGCATCACGCCCGGGGCGGGCAGGGGGTCCAGCGCGCGGACGCGCAGGTCGGAGGTCTCGGCCATCAGCTCAGTATCGGGCCGGCCGGGTTCGGACGGCGCGGGACGGACGGCGGTACCGGCAGCAGTACCGGTGGCGGCGGACGTGGTGGTCATCGCGGGGCTCCTGGTCAGACGGTGGGGGCGGGGCGGTCGGGCGGCGGTCCGGCGTCGTCGTCGAACGTGGCGTGTGCCCGACCGGAGCGGCCCGTCTGACGACGAAGGGCCCCGGACGCGGTCGCGTCCCAGGCCCTGTGCTGGCTCCGGTGGTGGGTGTCGGTCAGGCGCGAGCCCGCCGAGCTCCTACCGGAGCCGGCGTAAAGCGCCAATACCAACGGGTGTCCACGAAGAGGAACGGTACGCGGCGGCGCGACGCGGGTCCACCCGAGTCCACCATCCGGGCGCGGCGGCCCGGCGGTCCCGCGGCGCCGGCCCCGCTGGCGCGTGGCGGACGGACGAGTAGCGTCGGCCGCGTCACGACCCTCGCCGCCTCACCGTCTGCCGAGGTCAGGATGCCGACCCCCGCCACGCCGTCGACGCCCGAGGAGCTGTTCGAGCACTCGCCCGAGGGGCTCGCGATCTGCGTGGCGTTCTCCCGCCTGGTGGCCGACGTCACGGGCGACGACGTCGCGGTCCGCACCACGAAGACGCAGGTCGCGTTCCGCCGGCGGCGCGGCTTCGCATACGTGTGGCCACCGTGGGTCGGCCTGCGGGACCACGTCGACGCCCCCGCCGTCGTGTCGTTCGCCCTCGGGCAGGAGCTCGCCTCGCCCCGCGTGAAGCAGGTCGTGCACCCGTCGTCGCGCGTGTGGATGCACCACGTCGAGGTGCGCGATCCGGGCGAGCTGGACGACGAGATCGCCGGCTGGGTCCGCGAGGCCTACGACGCCGCCGGCTGACCGACGCGGGTCTCCAGGAGCCCGCGGCGGGCACGACGACGCGGCCCGGCGTCTCACCAGGTGGCCTTCCCTGTGGCGTGTTCCACATTTGTAACGCGCCTCTGGTTGAGTACGCGCAGCCACGCTTGCTCGGGACGACCGTCCCGGGCGGCGGGCAGCGCGCCCGGCAACGACCCGCCGGGCCCGGACACCGTGGAGGAAGCCTTGAGAGTTCGCACCACCAGTGCGGTCGGGGTGGCGGCGCTGCTGCTCGCCGCCGTCGTCGCGCCCGGCGTCGCCGCCGCGTCGCCCGCCGTCGACGGACCGCCCACCACCGACACTCCCGCCCAGAGCACACCGGACGACCGTCCGGACGCGCTCGCCGCGAAGCGCACGGCCATGAAGCAGCGGGCGGTCGACCTCGTCGCCACCGGCGACGCGAAGGTCACCACCCGGAGCAAGGGGACGGCCTCGTCCCAGGCCGTCAAGGTCGGCAAGGGCCAGTGGGTCGAGTACGAGACCGAGCAGACGGCCCAGCTCCTGACCTTCCTCGTCGAGTTCGGCGACCAGGCCGACCCGCGCTACCCGGACGCGCCGTCGGGCCCCGGGCGCAACGAGATCCCGAAGCCGGGCCGCACGGACAACTCGACCTACTGGGAGTCGGACTTCTCCCGCGAGCACTACCAGGAGATGTTCTTCACCGGCCTGGAGGACCAGGGCGGGCAGTCGTTCGCGGGCGTCTACGACGAGATGTCCTCGGGACGCTTCGACCTGCAGGGCGACGTGTCCGACTGGGTCACCGTGCCGTACGCGCAGGCCTCCTACGGCTCGAACCTCAAGGACCCGGAGACGGGCGAGCGCCTGGGTGAGTCCCAGACGGACATGACGCGCTTCGTCCAGGACTCGGCGAACGCCTGGTACGACGACCAGATCGCCCAGGGCAAGACCCCGCAGGAGATCACCGACTACCTCCAGTCGTTCGACGTCTGGGACCGGTACGACCTGGACGGCGACGGGATCTTCGACGAGCCCGACGGGTACATCGACCACTTCCAGGCCATCCACGCCGGCGAGGGCGAGGAGGCCGGCGCCGCCGAGTCGACGATCTGGTCGCACCGCTGGGCGGTCAACCAGGCCGGGATCGGAAAGGACGGGCCCGCCGGCTTCCCGAAGGTCGGCGGCATCAGGATCGGCGACACCGACCTGTGGATCCGTGACTACACCACCGAGCCGGAGAACGGCGGCCTCGGCGTCTTCGCGCACGAGTTCGGCCACGACCTCGGCCTGCCGGACTACTACGACACCGCGGGCGGCGACAACGGCACCGCGTACTGGACGCTCATGAGCGGCGGTTCGTGGCTGAGCGAGCGGGGCGCCCCGATCGGCACGACGCCCAACCACATGGGCGCCACCGAGAAGATGTTCCTCGGCTGGTCCGACTACACGACGGTCGACGCCGGCGAGAGCGCCACGGTGGACCTCGGCCCCGCCTACCACGCCACGAACGACGCGCAGGCGGTCGTCGTGGACCTGCCCGACGGCGAGAAGACGATCGACGTGCAGGAGCCGCAGGACGGCAAGTACCTGTACTCCGGCACGGGCGACGACCGCACCGCGACGGCCACGTCGCCGTCGTTCACCGTGCCCGCGGGCGGCACGCTGACGGCAAAGGCCGCCTACGCCATCGAGACCGACTGGGACTACGCGTACGCGGAGATCTCGACCGACGGCGGCGCGACGTTCACGTCGCTGCCCACGAACCTGTCGACCGCCACGGACCCGAACGGCCAGAACACCGGCCACGGGATCACCGGCACCACCAAGGGCGCGTGGGTGGACCTCACCGCCGACCTCTCGGCGTACGCCGGGCAGGAGGCGCAGGTGCGGTTCCGGCACGTCAACGACGCGGCGGCTCACGAGCTGGGCTTCGTCGTCGACGACGTCGCCGTGGGCGACGCGCTCGTCGCCGACGTGGAGGACGACGCCGCGGGCTGGACGCTCGACGGGTTCTCCGTCATCACGGACGGCAGCTACACCCAGGTGTACTCGCACTACTACGTCGCGGAGAACCGCCAGTACGCCGGGTACGACACGACGCTGAAGACCGGGCCGTACAACTTCGGGTTCCGGACGAGCGCGCCGAACACCGTGGAGAAGTTCCCCTACCAGGACGGCCTGCTCGTCTGGTACGTCAACAGCCTGTACGGGGACAACAACACCTCCCAGCACCCCGGTGGTGGCCAGGCCCTCCCGGTGGACGCCCACCCCAAGGCGTTGACGTGGTCGAACGGCGCGGTCGCGGGCAACCGCATCCAGCCCTACGACGCGACGTTCGGCGTCACCCCGACCGACGGCCTCTGGCTCCACCGCCAGCTCGAGGACGGGACCATGACCCGGCTCGTGACCGGGCCGAAGCGCGGCGCGCGGGTGTTCGACGACTCCGACCCGTACGCCTACTACGACCAGGCGAACCCCGGCGGTTCGGTGATCGTCGGCGGCACCGGCACGACCATCGAGGTCAAGAGGGTGCACGGCAGGTCGGGCGTCATGACGGTGAAGGTGAACTGACACATCCCGGAGGTTGACCCGTCGCTGGTCGAGCCTGTCGAGACCTTGGTCTCGACAAGGTTGACCCGTCGCTGGTCGAGCCTGTCGAGACCTTGGTCTCGACAGGCTCGACCGGCGCTTGCGGGTCAGCGGGCGTAGCGGGCCACGAAGGTGCGCAGGATGCGCATCGGCTCGGTGACGCGGTGCTCGCGCGCCCGGGCGACGATGCGGTCGCCCTCCTCGGGCGGGAAGTACCCGTAGGTCCGGTAGACCTCGACCCGCTGCTCGAGCCCCGCGAGGTCGAGCTCCGGGTGGAACTGGGTGGCGTAGACGTTCTCGCCCACCCGGAACATCTGCACGGGGGCGTCGGCGGAGGCGGCGAGCACGGTCGCGGACCGCGGCAGCTCGGCCACCGCCTCCTTGTGCCCCAGGTAGGCCGTGAACCGGCGCGGCACCCCGGCCAGCAGCGGGTCGCGGGCCCCGTCGTCGGTGAGCGTGATCTCGGCCGGCCCGACGGGCTCGGAGTACGTCCGGTCGACGACGGCGCCCAGGTGCGTGCCGAGCGTGCCGATGCCGTAGCAGGCGCCGAGGAACGGGAAGTCCCGGGGCACGACGTCGGCCAGCAGCGCCGCCATCTCCCGCTCGACCCGGACCTGCACCTCGGACTTCTCCGCGGGCGGGTCGGAGGAGTTGAACGGGCCGCCGCCCACGACGACGCCGGAGTAGTGGTCGAGGTCGACGCCCGGCATCGGCTCCCGCTCCAGCCGGACCCGGCGCAGCTGCGACGCGGACAGGCCGGAGTACCGCAGCACGGCCCGGTACTCACCGTCGGCGGCCACGTCCTCGGCCCGCGTCCCGAGGAACAGGAACGGTCTCACGGCTCGCAGGCTAGGCGGTGCCGACCGGCTCTGCCCGGGCTGGCTCGTCCACCGGACGTCGCGCCCAGTACGACGCGAGCAGCGAGCCGGAGATGTTGTGCCACACCGAGAACAGCGCCGCGGGCAGCGCGGCGGCCGGCGTGAAGTGGGCCGTGGCGAGGCTGGCCGCGAGGCCGGAGTTCTGCATCCCGACCTCGACGCTCAGCGCGCGCCGGGCGGGCTCCTCCAGCCGGGCGAGGCTCGCCGCGCCGTAGCCGAGCGCCAGGCCGAGGCCGTTGTGAAGGATGACGGCGAGCGCCAGCAGCAGCCCGGTGCTGAGCACGGCGTCGGCGTTCGCCGCGACGATGCCCGCGACCACCACGACGATGCCCGTCACGGACACCAGCGGCAGGTACGGCAGCATGTACCGCTCGACGAGCCCGCCCGCGAACGTGCGCACCAGCAGGCCGGCGAGCACCGGGAACAGCACGATCTGCATGATGGACGTCACGAGCGCGCCGTAGGTGACGTCGAGCTGCGAGCCCGCGAGCCACAGCACCAGCGCGGGAGTGAGGATCGGCGCGAGCAGCGTCGAGACGGTCGTGAGCGTCACCGACAGCGCGGTGTCGCCCTTCGCGAGGTACACGATGACGTTCGACGCCGTCCCGCCGGGCGCGGCGCCCACGAGGATCATGCCGATCATCGCGTCGCCGGTGAGGCCGAAGAGGTGCCCGATCCCCCACGCCAGCGCCGGCATGATCGTGAACTGCGCGACGACGCCGAGCAGCACCACCCACGGGCGCCGCGCCACGAGCGCGAAGTCCGCGCCGCGGAGCGTGAGCCCCATGCCGAACATGATGATCCCGAGGAAGAGCGGGGTCTGGTCCGCGATCGGGGCGAGCACGGTGGGGGCGAGCAGCCCCGCCACCCCGCCCAGCACCACGAGCACCGCAAACCATCGTCCCGCCAGCTCCGCAACTGTGCGCATGTCGCCGCACCCTATCGACTCACCACCGACAACCGTCGACACCGACCGCCGAACACGGGGTGGGGATCGCAATGGGTCGTCATTGCGATCCCCACCCCGTGTTCGGCAGGCCGTACGGCGACGTCAGCTCCAGCGGAAGAGGCGGCTGGCGAGGGGAAGGAGCACCGCCGCCCACACCGCCATCACGACGTACTGCAGGAGCGGGAACCCGTCACCGAACCACCCGGTGTCCATCGCCTGCGCCGCCGCGCCCATCGGCGTGAACTGGCCGATCTCCCGGACCGCGTCCGGCATGATCGGGCCCGGCGTCCATAGCCCCGCGAGGAACAGCATGGGGAAGTAGACGAGCGACCCGACGGCGTTCGCGGTCGAGGGCTTGTTGACCAGGGCGGCCAGGAGCATGCCCACGGAGAACAGGGAGAGCATCCCCAGCACGAACGCACCGACGACGACGCCGAGCTGGGCGGGCCGGACGATGCCAAAGGCCAGCTGCGCCACCGTGAGCGCGACGGCCACGCCGACCAGGGTGGTCGCGATGTTGATGAACAGGTGCGCCACGACGATGGCCTGCGGCCGCATCGGCGTCGTGGACAGCCGACGCAGCACGCCCTTGTCGCGGAAGGTCGCGAACGTGACGGGCAGCGACAGGACGGCGAGCGTGCCGATCGCCATGGCGAGCACGGTGGGCAGGTAGGTCGCGATCGGTGTCACGCCGTACCAGGCCGAGTCCGGCGGGACGTCGTCGGTCATCGGCTCCCGCATCCCCGGGATGCCGAACCCGACGCCGAGCAGGAGCACCGTCGGGAAGAGGATCCCGAAGAACACGGAGGTGGCGTCGCGCAGCCAGACGGCGGCCTCGGTGCGCAGCAGGAGGCCGAACCCGCGCCAGCCGCGGCCGGTGGCGCGGGGCGGGACGGCGTCGGCGGTGATGGCGGTCATGACCGGTCTCCTTCACGGGTGGCCGCGGCGGCGAGCTGGGCCTCGGGCTGGTAGGTGCGGCCGGTGACGGCGAGGAACACGTCCTCGAGCGACCGCGTGACGGTGCGGACGTCGTCGGGCACGAGGTCGGCCTCGGCGAGGGCCGGGACGACGGCGAACAGGACGCGCCGGGTGCCGGTGACGGCCACCTCGGTGGTCGCGGCGGCCTCGGTGCGCGTGACGTCGGGGTGCCGGTCGGCGAGACCGGCCAGCAGCTCCCGTCCGCGGGCGACGTCGTCGGGTGCGAACCGGACGACGACGGTGCGGTCGTCGTCGAGCCCGTCGACGAGGCCCTGCGGCGTGCCCTCGGCGACGACCTTCCCGCCGTCGATGATGGCGAGCCGGTCGCAGAGGCGCTCGGCCTCGTCCATGAAATGGGTGACCAGCAGGATGGTGACGCCGGTGTCCCGCACGCGCTCGACCAGGTCCCAGGTGGCGCGACGGGCCTGCGGGTCGAGGCCCGTCGTGAGCTCGTCGAGGATCGCGACCTCCGGGTTCCCGACGAGGGCGAGGGCGATGGACAACCGCTGCTTCTGTCCGCCGGAGAGCTTGGCGAACTGCTTGTCGGCGTGCTCGGCGAGGTCGAGCATCGCCAGCAGCTCGTCGGGGTCGGCGGGGTGGGCGTAGAAGCCGGCGAAGAGCCGCAGCGCCTCACCCACCGTGATCTTGTCGTGCAGCGTCGCCTCCTGGAGCTGCACGCCGAGGATGTCCCGGACGGCGGCCGGGTCGCGCTGCGTGTCGATACCGCGCACACGCACGGCCCCGCCGTCCGCGCCACGCAGGCCGGCGAGCGTCTCCACGGTGGTGGTCTTGCCGGCCCCGTTGGGGCCCAGGATGCCGAAGATCTCGCCGCGTTCGACGGCGAACGAGACGTCGTCGACGGCGACCTTCGGACCGTATGTCTTGCGGAGGTTGCGTACCTCCACGATGGGAGCGGCCATCGCTGGCCTCCTCTCTGGGTGGTTTCCGTTGTGCTGTCGGTTGCTCGGGTCAGGCTGAGCGGTGGTCCTGGTGCTGGGGAGCGGACGGTGGGGCGTCAGGGACGCCGCGGTGGGTGCGTCATGGCCGTAGCGAGACGGAGCGCAGCAGGCGGTGGGCGACGACGGTCGCGAGGGCCGCCGCGACGAGGCCACCGACGACCGTGCCGACGGCGCCGAGCGCGACGTCGTCGTACCCGCCGCGCAGCGGGATGCCGAACAGGCCGGTGCGGGTCGCCAGGTCGACGATCGCGCAGGGCACCAGCAAGGACGCGACCAGCAGCGGTCCGAGGACGATCAGCCGCGTCCGGAACGCAGCGACGGCGGACACGCCCACCAGTGCGTACGTCACGACGACGAACGTCTCGCCGAGGACCGTGACGACGATCCCCGCAACCGTGTCGAGCGGCAGCGGCGTGGCGCCGCCCTGCCAGCTGCGGTCGAGGGCGTCGAAGACGCGCTCCTCACCCAGCGTGAGGAGCACCGCCATCACCCCGTAGGCCGGTCCGACCAGGGCGGCGGCCCGCAGGACGCCGTCGACGACCGAGCGACGCGTCCCGCCGGCGGCGACGTGCAGGCGCAGCATGCTGCCGGCGACGATCGCGCCGACCGCGAGCGCCACCCAGCGCGCGGGCGCACCGGACAGGTCGTAGGTGAGGTCCGGCATCTCCCCGCCCCAGCGGTCCACGGCCGCCGGCACCCCGGCGACGAACGCCGCCCAGATCGCCCAGAACCAGGCGCCGGAGACGAGCAGGGAGCGGGTGACGCGTCGTCGGACCTTCCGGACTGCGGCACGCTCGGCCGTGCGCCTCCGCACGGCCGACGTCACGGCCGTCGTCGCGGTGCCCGGTGTCGTGGTGCCCGGTGTCGCGGTCATGGCGCTCACCTCGCCGGCCGCAGGGTGATGGACCGCAGCTGCGACCAGAACCACCCGGTCGCCACGGCCAGGAGCAGCAGCCCCGCCAGGAATCCGACGACGGGTGTGCCGGGCATCCGCTCCTCGCCGAGCAGCGCGGTGAGCGCGTCGTCACCGGCGCCGGTCCGGAGCGCGCCGTCGGTGAGGAGCAGGAGCACCAGGGCGAACGGGATCCACAGGGTGCCGACCAGGGCGCCGTGGCTGTAGTACGCCGCACCGAGGGCCATCGCGGCCACGAGGTACGTGGCGACGACGAGCGCCTCGGCGAGGCCGCTGACCAGGAGCCAGCCGCCGCCGGACGTGAGGCCGCTACCCCGCGGGAGGTCGTGCGTCCAGCCGAAGGCCTCGAAAAGTGCGCCCTCGACGACCAGCCCGACCACGAGCGCGGCCCCGAAGGGGACCGCGACGGCCAGCGACCCGCGGAGCGAACCGAGCCACAGCGCACGCCGGGTGCCGCCCGCCGCCAGGTGCGTGGTCACTGCCATCGCCAGCGCGGCGATGCCCACCGAGAACGCGAACCACCGCGCCGAGTACTCGGCGCCGACCATGGCCCCGCCCTCGAGCACGCCGCCCGCCATGTTCGCGATCACCGGCAGCGCGACCGTCACCACGAGGAAGATGCCCCAGTAGAACGCGCCCATGAAGAGCCCGACGGCGGCGACGTACCGGGTGACCTTCCGCACCGCGCGCGCGTGCACCCGCGCGGCGAAGGCCTCCCGTTCCACGCGGGACGGCGCAGCGTTCGTGACACTCATCGCCGGCTCCTCTCGGGGTCCGCGTCCACCTGCGTGAGCCGCACGAACAGGTCCTGCAGCGGCAGGGTGCCGAGCTCGACCCCGGCCGCCCGCGCCGACTCGCGCTCGCCGTCGCCCGGCGCCCCCTCGAGCGTGACCTGCACGGTGCCGCCGAGGCGCTGGCGGTGCAGCACCCGACGCCCGTCGACGAGGTCGTCGACCGCCGTCGCCGGGCCGGTGAGGCTGAACCCGCGACCCTGCATCTCCTCGGCCGTCTCGGCCAGCAGCACACGGCCCCGGTGGAGCACGATCACGTCCTCGAAGAGCCGCTCGACCTCCTCGACCAGGTGGCTGGACAGCAGGATCGTGCGCGGGTGCTCGGCGTAGTCCGCGAGGATCTCGTCGTAGAACGCGTACCGCGTGGGGGCGTCCATCCCGAGGTAGACCTCGTCGAAGATCGTCAGCGGCGCCCGCGACGCCAGGCCGATGGTGGCGCCGACCGCGGAGCGCTTGCCGCGCGACAAGGCCGCGGGCTTCTTTCGCGGGTTCACCTCGAAGAGGTCGAGCAACCGGCCCGCGAGGTCGCTGTCCCAGGCGGGGCGCAGGTCGGCGTAGTACTTGAGCGACTCGGAGACCTTCTCCTCGTCCTGCAGGTCGCCGCTCTCGCGCACGAGCTGCACGTTCGAGGTGACCCAGGGGTTCTCCCACGGGTCCTCCCAGGCCTGCTGCCCGTCGGAGTCCGGACCGACGCGGACCTCACCGCCGGTGGGTCGCGTGAACGCCGCCAGCAGCGAGAGGAGGGTGGACTTCCCGGCGCCGTTGCGGCCCAGGACCCCGGTGATCGTGCCAGGCCTGATCTGCAGGTCCACGCCGTCGAGGGCCGTCGCGTCGTCGTCCTTGACCAAGGTGCCGTCGGACGTCATCCGGCGACGCGTGCCGAACCGGACGACGACGTCGTCGAGTCGCGCGCCGAAAGGTGCGGGGGTCATGGCTCCTCCGTGGTGGTGGTCTGCTGGTGGCCGTTCGTCCCGAGGACGTAGGCGACGAGCTCGTCGGTCGAGATGCCGAGGATGTCGGCCTGGGCGAGGGCGGGGGCGAGGACGTCGTCGAAGTACGCCTTGCGGTGGCTGTCGAGCAGGCGCTCACGCGCCCCGGGGGCGACGAACATGCCGAGGCCGCGCCGCTTGTACAGCACGCCCTCGTCGACGAGGCCGCTGAAGGCCTTGGCCGCCGTGGCGGGGTTGATGCGGAACGTCGTGGCGAACTGGGTGGTCGACATGACCTGCTCCTCCTCCGCGAGCTCCCCGGCGAGCACCTGCGCGCGGATCATCTGGGCGATCTGCACGTAGATGGGCTCGGGACCGTCGAACACGCGGCGCCTCCTCAGCGGTGATCAAGGTTCAGTGGTTCGTTACTCGACTAATGAACCACAGAGCCTGCCGCCCGCGCAACCCCTCCTGACGAAGAAGCGACGGCGACGGAGGACAGAGCGCGGGGACGTACCGAGGCGCCGCGGCGCGATGACGCGGCGGTGACGCGGCCTCGCGGCCGAGCAGCGTGGTAACGCGGCGCGGCGCCGCGCGGAAGCGCGGGGCCGGCGGCCCCGCCGTTCACTGGAGACATGCCCTGGTCCGCGGACGTCTGGTCGAGCCTCGCGTTCGTCGTCGCGGGCTGCTGGATCCTGGCGACGGCACGCACAGGCCGCTCCCCGGACGACGGAGTCCGGACGCGCGCATGCCTTGGCGTCCTCGCGGTGCTGATCGGCGTCGGCTCGGTCGTGCAGCACGGCCCGGCGCCGTCGTGGAACCCCGTGCTCCACGACCCGCCCCTGCTGGGCGCGTACGCGCTCGTCGCCGCGGACGCCGTCGCCGACCTCACCGGGCGTCGCCTGCGCACCTGGTGGTGGCTCGCCCCGACGCTGGCCGACATGGTCCTCGCCGCGGCGTGGCCCGAGGCGTCGGTCGTCGCGCAGGGCACGACGGCGGCCGTCGCCGTCGTCGCGGTGCTGCTGCGGGCGCGGGCCCGGCCGCCGTTGCGCGCACGCCTGCTCACCGCGCTCGGGTTGCTCGCCCTCGGCAGCCTCGTCGGCGAGCTGTCGCGGCCGGGGCGCCCGTGGAACCAGACCGGCGGGTGGCTCGACGGCGCGCTCTCGGGGCCGGCGGTGTGGCACGTCCTCGCCGCGGCGGCGATCGTCGTCGTCGCCCCGGCCGTGGGTCGGCGTACGGAACCACGGGCGTCGAGCGTCACCGAGCGAACCGAGGGAACCGAGGGAACCGAGGGAACCGAGCGATCGGAACGATCCGAGGGAACCGACTCCGCCTGATCGACGTGGACCGTTCCGTCCTCGCGCGGACGGTCCCAGCGGCCCCCTCGGCCGCCACCTGCACGAACACCGTTGTCCACAGACGGCGCCCTAGCAGCCCGGGGCAATGGCCTACAGTATCGGCGTTGTCACCGTCGACCCGGAGTACCACCATGACCCGCAACCGGGCCATTCTTTCCGCCGCAGGCCTTGCCGTGGCGCTGCTCGTTACCGGCTGCTCCACCGACAGCCCGGAGCCGCCAGCCTCCTCGCCGAGCATCGACACCTCCGCCACCCCGGACGTCTCGCCGTCGCCCGAGCCGAGCGCCACGAGCGTCGTCGTCCAGCCCGAGCGTCCCGCCGCCATGGACGACGACGGCCCCGCCGGCGCCGAGGCTGCTGCGGTCTACTTTCTCGAGCTCGACGACTACATCATGAAAACGAACGACACCGCCGAGTGGGAGGCGATGTCCGGCAAGGGTTGCGGTTACTGCACCAAGCGACTGGACCAAGCGAACGAGATAGCCAGGAAGAACTACTCATGGGAGAGCGAACCATCCAGCGCCCGGGTTACACATACGTACGAGCAGGATTCGGCGACTGAAATCTGGCCCCTCGATGTCGAGGTCCTGCAAGGCGCCGTGAGGCTCACCGACTCCAATGGCGAAGTCATCTACGCCGAAGACCAGGTCACGCTGGATCTCGGCGTAGAGATGGGACGTCACGACGGTCAATGGACCGTACTCGGCGTGGGACAAGTCGAGGAGGGCTGAGGTGCGCCTCGGTGCTCTCCTCCTCGCTGGGGCATTCGCCATGGGCTCCCCGTTGACCGGTGCCCATGCCGCAACAGAAGCCCCTGCCATCGCGCCCGCCAACACCGATGGGGAATCGACGTGGTCGCGCGGCGACGAAGCCGACGACGAGTTTATTGTCGGACGCAAGGGTGATGGCACCCGCCGCGAGAGCGATGACGGGCAATCCGACGAGCCTCAGGACAAGTACCTCCGCGCCGATTCCGTCGCCTGCAACGAGCTGGCCGACCTCGACATCGTCGGGCCGATCGTGTCGGCGCCAGGCGCTTGCCCAGATGGCTCCCTGAACGTCTCGATCACCGTGCCGTGCGAGGACGGCGACTACGAGCTCGCGGCGCTGTGGGTGCAGCGCGTGCAGCCGGACGGCTCGTACGGCGACCCGGAGCAGCTCACCGAGGACCAGTGCGTCACGCCCGCCGACCTGGCCGCGCAGGCACGCAGGGCGTTCGCGACGATGAAGATCCCGACACCCGAAGCCACGGTCCAGGGCGGCGAGCCGATGCTCGTCAACGTTCGCTACCCCGCGTACACGACCGCCGACGCCCAGGACCGGGACGTCACTCTTCTGGGCGTCCCTGTCGTCATCCGCGCGGAGCCGGTCGAGTTCGCGTGGGACTTCGACGACCCGTACTCCGCAGACGGCGACACCCTCGTCACGACCGACCCCGGCCGCCCGTGGACGGAAGGCGATCCCGCCCCGGACGAGTCGTGGATCGGCCACACCTACAGCCGCCTGGGCACCCCCGGCAACGACGCGGGCACCGCCGTCGACGCCGACGGGGACGTCTACCGCACCGGTGTCTCCGTCTCGCTCACGACCACCTGGCAGGGCCGGTTCCGCGTCCAGGGCACCAGCACCTGGACGGACATCCCCGGCGCGATCACGACCACCAGCACGACCGAGCCCGCCACCGTCACCGAGGCCCGCACCCGTCTGGTCTGCGACGACACGCGCGGCAGCACCACCTGCTGACGGTCCCCACGGGCCAGGATCAGGCTCCTCGCAGTCGCGAGCCGGCCACGCGCATCTCCGCGACGTCCTGGTGGCGGCGATACACAGGCGACATCAGCCTCGCAGGACGTTCATCAGCTGCACGTTGATGTACAACACCTCGCGTCCGACTCGCAGGCTGGCGAGCACCTCGGCGTCGACGAGCCCGTGCAGCCATTTCGACGCCGTCGGTCGCGACACTCCGCAGCGTTCGACGACGTCACGGATGCGCGAATACGGCTGCTCCATCAGCACGGACAGCAGGTCGCCGTTCGCGGAGCCCACGACCGTGCGCACGACGCCGAGGAGTCGCGCCTGCACACCGTCGATCCGGTCGACCGCGTCCGTCGTCCGCAACGCCGTGGAACGTACGCCCTCCACGACATAACGGACCCACTCCTCCCAGGCTCCGTCCGCCGTAACCCCCCGCAGCAAGCGGTAGTACTCGTCCTTCGTCTCGATGATGTAGCGCGACAGGTACAGCAGCGGCAGGTGGAGCAGGCGCGCGTCGCAGAGCATGAGGACGTTCATGATGCGACCTGTGCGCCCGTTGCCGTCCGTGAACGGGTGGATCGCCTCGAACTGATAGTGCGCCACCGCCATCCGCACCAGGGGATCGAGGTCGGTCGGCGCGTTGAGGAACTCCGACCAGTTGTCGAGCAGCGCGGTCAACGCCTCGCGACCCGACGGCGGCGTGTACACGCGCTGCCTGGTCGCCGGGTCACCGATGAACACCTCGCCCCGGCGGAAGCCCTCGTCGTGACCACGAATGGTGGCGCAGATCTGTGCCGCCGTACCTGCGGTCAGCGGGCGCCTTCCGACCTCCCGGAAGCCTGCGAACAGCGCCGAACGGTAGCGCAGCGCCTCGCGCGCGGCAGGAGTCGCCCCGACCTCCGTGACGGACGCCGTGAAGAGCTCGTCCGTCGTCGTGACGATGTTCTCGATCTCGGAGCTCGCCTGCGCCTCGAGGAGAGGTATCGCGTTGAGGAGCACGGTCGGGTTGGGCAACGCCCTCGCCCGGGCGTCGAACCGTGCGAGCGCGTCGCGCGCCTCGATCGTCGCCTTGAGCACCGCTCTCGTCTCCAGCTCAGCACGAGGCGGCAGGTGCGGGAGGGCGTCGTACGGCGTAGCGGGGTCCCAGGCCATGCGTACCACACTAGACCGACGTGTAAAGAAACACGCGTCACTTTTACACGTTCCCGCGACGTGTCAACGGACTTGTCACTTCACGCGGCGTCCAACACTGCGCGAGGCCCGACGGCCGAAATTCCGCCGTCGAGCCTCGCGCTCCTTCGCCGCGCCCTCGTGACGCGCCGTCCGTCACGCCGGTCGTGCGACCAGTCAGGCGCCGGCGGCCTCCGCGGCGTCGACCTCGTCGAGGGTGGCGAGCTCGGCAAGGTCGGCGGCGACGAGCTCGGCGATCTGCACGGCGTTGAGCGCCGCCCCCTTGCGCAGGTTGTCGTTCGACACGAACAGCACGAGCCCGCGCCCGTCGGGCACGGACTGGTCGGCGCGGATCCGCCCGACGAACGACGGGTCCGCGCCGGCCGCGGCGAGCGGCGTCGGGACGTCGGTCAGCGCGACGCCGGGCGCGGCGGCGAGCAGCTCGCGCGCCCGACCGGGCGTGATCGGCTCCGCGAACTCGGCATGGATCGCCAGCGAGTGCCCGGTGAACACGGGCACCCGGACGCAGGTCCCGGCGACGGCGAGGTCCGGCAGGCCGAGGATCTTGCGCGACTCGTTGCGGAGCTTCTGCTCCTCGTCGGTCTCGTCGGACCCGTCGTCCACGAGGTTTCCGGCCAGCGGCACGACGTCGAACGCGATCGGCGCGACGTACTTGGCCGGCTCCGGGAACGACACCGCCGCCCCGGAGTGGGCCAACCCCTCCAGGTCGCCGGCGACGGCGGCCCGCGCCTGCTCGGCGAGCTCGCGCACGCCGTCCACCCCGGACCCGGACACCGCCTGGTAGGTCGCGACGCGCAGGCGCTCCAGACCGGCCTCGTCGGCCAGCGGCTTGAGCACCGGCATCGCGGCCATCGTGGTGCAGTTCGGGTTGGCGATGATGCCCATGGAGGCGTCCGCGATCGCCTCCGGGTTCACCTCGGAGACGACCAGCGGCACCCCCGGGTCGAGCCGCCAAGCGGACGAGTTGTCGATGACGACGGCGCCCGCCTCGGCGAACCGCGGCGCGTGCTCGCGCGACGTGCTCCCACCGGCGGAGAAGATCGCGACGTCCACGTCGGCGAGCGCCTCGGTGGGCGTCGCGGCGACGTCCTCCACGACCACGTCGACGCCGCCGAACGGCAGCACCGACCCGGCCGAGCGGGCCGACGCGAAGAAGCGCAGCTCGCGCACGGGGAACTCCCGCTCGGCGAGCAGCCGGCGCAGCACGCCGCCCACCTGCCCGGTCGCGCCGACGACGGCGACGTTCACCCCGGACTCGTTGATCACGGCCACCCCGCTCACCGCCCCGTGCCCGCGTAGACGACTGCCTCGCCGTCGGCGGAGTCGAGGTCGAACGCCGAGTGCACGGCGCGGACCGCGTCGTCGAGCGAGTCGGCGCGGGTGACCACCGAGATGCGGATCTCCGAGGTGGAGATCATCTCGATGTTGATGTTCGCGTCGCGCAGCGCGCCGAACAGCCTCGCGGAGACACCGGGGTGCGACTTCATGCCCGCCCCGACCAGGGACAGCTTGCCGATCTGGTCGTCGAACTGCAGCGACTCGAACCCGATCTCGGCCTGCACGCCCGTGAGCGCCGCCATCGTGGCGGGGCTGTCGCCCTGCGGCAGCGTGAACGAGATGTCGGTGCGGCCCGTCTGCGCCGCCGACACGTTCTGCACGATCATGTCGATGTTCGCGCCCGCGCCCGCGACGACCTCGAAGAGGCGCGCGGCGGTGCCGGGCTTGTCGGGCACGCCGACGACGGTGATCTTGGCCTCGCTGCGGTCGTGCGCGACGCCGGAGATGATCGGGGCTTCCATCTGGGCTTCCTCCTGGGCGCCCGAGGGGGCGTTCGGGTCGATCGCGTCGCCGTGCGTGCCGGAGACGAGGGTGCCGGTGGTGGCGGAGAACGAGGAGCGCACGTGCACGGGCACGCCGTACCGCCGCGCGTACTCGACGCTGCGCAGCGCCAGCACCTTGGCGCCCGAGGCCGCGAGCTCGAGCATCTCCTCGTACGTCACGCGGTCGATCTTGCGGGCGTTCGGCACGATCCGCGGGTCGGCGGTGAACACGCCGTCGACGTCGGTGTAGATCTCGCAGACGTCGGCCTCGAGGCCGGCCGCGAGCGCGACCGCCGTCGTGTCCGAGCCACCGCGGCCGAGCGTGGTGACGTCGTTGCTGCGGCTCACGCCCTGGAAGCCCGCGACGATCGCGACCTGGCCGCGCTCCACGGTCTCGCGGATGCGGTGCGGCACGACGTCGACGATGCGGGCCCTGCCGTGCACGGCGTCCGTGAGGAGGCCGGCCTGCTGGCCGGTGAAGGACTTCGCCTTCACCCCGAGGTTCGTGATGGCCATCGCCAGGAGCGACATCGAGATGCGCTCGCCGGCGGTGAGCAGGATGTCGAGCTCCCGCTGCGGGGGGAGGGGCGTGATCTGGCCGGCGAGATCCATGAGCTCGTCGGTGGTGTCGCCCATGGCGCTCACCACGACGACGACGTCGTTCCCGGCCCGCTTGGCCTCGGCGATCCGTTTGGCCACGCGCTTGATGGAATGGGCGTCCGAGACGGACGACCCGCCGTACTTCTGCACGACAAGGGCCATGCGTTTCACAACCTTCTGCTGGCCGGCCTCCGTCTGTCTCAACGGCCCGCCGGGTGCGTGTGCTTGCCCGTCGATGGTAGACGGCGCCCACGACGCGGGACGAACGACGTCTCAGCCCGTGGGCGTCATGCCGTCCAGTCCTGCACGACGTCGTAGCCGAGCTTCACGATGAGGGCGCCGACCACGACGACGAACACGACGCGCACGAACGCACTGCCCTTGGCGACCGCCATCCGCGCGCCGACGTACCCGCCGACGAGGTTGGCGGCGCCCATCGCGAGGCCCAGCCCCCAGATGACGGCGCCGTGCGGGACGAAGAACAACAGCGCGCCCAGGTTCGTGGCGAAGTTGACGATCTTCGCCAGCGCGGACGCCGGCAGGAACGCGTAGCCGAGGATGCTCACCAGCGAGATCACGAGAAAGGTGCCGGTGCCGGGGCCGAGCAGGCCGTCGTACGCGCCGATGACGAGGCCGATCCCGGCGGCGGTCCAGCGGTGCCGGTTGCCCTCCCAGCGCAGGTTGTCGTGCGCGCCGAGCGTGGGCTTGAGGATCGTGTAGGTCGCCACGCCGATGAGGACGACGAGGATGATCGGCGCGAAGAGCTCCGACGGGATCTGGCTGGCAAGGGCCGCGCCGCCGAACGCGCCCACCAGGGCCGCGAGCGCCATCGGCCCGGCCGTCGTGAGGTCGGGGCCCACGCGGCGGTAGTACGTGAGCGCGCTGATCGACGTCCCCATGATCGAGCCGAGCTTGTTCGTGGCGAGCGCCTGCACCGGCGAGATCCCGGGCACCAGCAGCAGCGCGGGCAGCTGGATCAGCCCGCCGCCTCCCACGACGGCGTCGACCCAACCAGCGGCCAGGCCGGCGAGGACGAGCAGCACGATGGTGAGGAGATCCAGGTCGAGCACCCGCAGATCCTCGCACGGGCCTCGTCCCCGGCCGGGCCCGTCTCGCCCCTTCACCTCCCGCCGCCCGCGGCGCCGTGCCACGCTGGGAGGCATGACCGACGAGGGCGGCCCCGCCGTCGCAGCCACTGGCACCGTCGAGCACGGCCCGGACGGACCCGAGCTCGTCATCACGCGCGTCTTCGCGGCCGCGACGACCGAGGTGTGGGCGAGCCTCACCGAGCCCGCCCTGCTCGAGAGATGGATCGGCCGCTGGGAGGGTGACCCGTCGACGGGACGGGTGGTGTTCCTCATGACCGCCGAGGGCGACGACCCCGAGCCCGAGGAGTGCACCATCGTGCGCTGCGAGCCGCCGTACCGGTACGCCGTCGACACGGCCACGGCAGGCGGGACCTGGCACCTGGCGGTCGAGCTCACGGAGGCCGACGGCGCGACGACGCTCGAGTTCCGGCAGCGGCTCGGCCCCGACGACGACGCCGCCTCGATCGGGCCCGGCTGGGAGTACTACCTCGACCGGCTCGTGGCGGTGCGCTCGGAGCGGCCCGCGAGCACGGTGGTCTGGGAGGCGTACTACCCCGCGCAGAGCGAGCACTTCGCCCGCGCGGCCGCGGCCGCCGGGACCTGACGACTCCCGGCCTCGTCAGGAGTGCAGCGCGTCGTACTCCGCCTCGGCGGCGACGTCGTCCTCGACGTCGAGCCGCAGGTGGGCGAGCACGCCCTGCAGCACGCGCAGCGCGGACGCCGCCCGCTCGCCCCAGGACGACAGGTAGCTGAACTGCCACCACCACAGGCCCTCGAGCTCGTGCCCGTCGTCGTAGTGCTGCAGGCCCTTGGCCAGCTCCTCCGCGACGCACGCGAGGTCGCCGGAGATCGTGGCCGGGGCGACGTCGGCGTTCAGCGCCGGGTCGGACACCTCGACGTAGTCGTCGAAGCCGTCGAACATGTGCGCGAGCGCGTCGCGCAGGGGGTCGACGTCGGTCTCGGGGCCGGCGTCCGGCTCGAACCGCTCCTTGGGCACGACGTCGACGATGGCGGCCAGCCGCGCTCCCGCGGCGAGCAGGTCGGAGGTGGCGAGGATGAGCAGCGAGAGCTCCGCCCCCGGCGCCGCGCCGGACGCGACCTGCGTCGTCGTCGACAGGAACGTCCTGGCCTGCGCCGACATCTGCTCGGCCACGTCGCGGTACTCGGAGCCCGCCTCGATCTCGCCCACGATCTCCCCTCCCTGCGCCGTGGTCGACGACGCGATGTGCCGGACCGTGTCCGGGCGCCTGGTACGGCTCGGGTCAGCCGCCGACGACCCTCCGGCCCTCGAACGCGCGTCCGAGGGTGACCTCGTCCGCGTACTCCAAGTCTCCCCCGACGGGCAGCCCGGACGCGAGGCGGGAGACGGTCACGCCCATCGGGGCGATGAGCCGCGACAGGTAGGTGGCGGTGGCCTCGCCCTCGACGTTCGGGTCGGTGGCGAGGATGACCTCGGTGACGGTGCCGTCCGCGAGGCGCGTCATGAGCTGGCCGATGCGCAGGTCGTCGGGGCCGACGTTCTCGATCGGGTTGATGGCCCCGCCGAGCACGTGGTACCGGCCGCGGAACTCGCGGGTGCGCTCGATCGCGACGACGTCCTTGGGCTCCTCGACGACGCAGATGACGTCGTCGCTGCGGCGCGGGTCGGCGCAGACACGGCACTTCTCGGCCTCGGCGACGTTGCCGCAGGTGTCGCAGAACCGCACGCGCGCCTTGACCTCTGTCAGCGCGTCGACGAGGCGACGCACGTCCGCGGCGTCGGCCGCGAGCAGGTGGAACGCGATGCGCTGTGCGCTCTTGGGCCCGACGCCGGGAAGGCGGCCGAGCTCGTCGATCAGGTCCTGGACCGCGCCTTCGTACACAAGGGGTCAGCCTACGGGGCGCCGCCGACAGCCCCGGCGGTCGAGCCTGTCGAGACCCGGGCGGGTGGTCTTGACGAGCTCGACCGACGGAGAGCGACGACAGGCTCGTCCACCGACAGTCAGATCCAGCCCTGGGCGCGCGCCAGCCGCACGGCCTCGTGCCGGTTGGTGACGCCGAGCTTCGCGACGGCGGACGACAGGTAGTTCCGCACCGTCCCCGGCGCCAGGGCCGCGCGCCGGGCGATCTCGTCGACGGGGGCGCCCTCGGCCGCCAGCTCCAGCACGTCCGCCTCGCGCGCGGTCAGGGGCGAGTCCCCCGCGGAGATCGCGTCGGCCGCCAGCTCCGGGTCCACGTACCGCCCGCCGCCCGCCACCTGGCGCACCGCGCCCGCCAGCACCGCCGCGGACACCGACTTGGGCAGGAAGCCCCGCACCCCCGCGGCGAGCGCCTTCTTGAGGTACCCGGGGCGCCCGTGGCTCGTGACGATGACGACGACGCAGCCCGGCACGGTCTCGCGGACACGCTCGGCGACCTCGATCCCGTCGGCGCCCGGCATCTGCAGGTCCAGGACGGCCACGTCGGGCCGGTGCCGTTCGATCGTCGTCACCGCCTGCGGCCCGTCGCCGGCCACCGCGACCACGTCCAGGTCGTCCTCGAGGTCGAGGAGCTGCGCGACGGCGTCGCGGATGAGGGTCTCGTCGTCGGCGAGCACCACGCGGATCACGCGGGCACGTCCGTGCTGCCGTCCGTGCTGCCGTCCGTGCTGCCGTCCGTGCTTCCGTCCGCGTGGCCGTCCGCGCTTCCGTCCGCGCTTCCGTCCGCGCCGCCGGGCGGCGGCGCCGGCACACGCGCCTCCAGGACGAACCTCTCGCCTTCGGCCGTCACGTCGAGCGAGCCGCCCACGGCGGCGAGCCGCTCCCGCAGCCCGACCAGCCCGGCCCCGCCCTCGAGCCCGGCGACCCCGGCCGCGTCCGGCCGCGCGCCGTCGTTGCCGACCGTCAGCACCATCTGTCCCGCCTCTTCCGCCAGGTCGATCCGGCACTCGCGCGCGGCCGAGTGCCGCACGATGTTCGTCACCGCCTCGCGCACCACCCAGGCCAGCGCGTCGACCTGCGGCGCGCCCAGCTCCGGGACCGAGCCGACGACCCGCACCGACACGCCGGCGGCGTGCAGGACGGACCGTGCGCCGTCCAGCTCGGTCGCGAGGTCGGCGGCGCGATAGCCGGCGACGACGCTGCGCACCTCCCGCAGGGAGTCCTGGGCGAGGGCGCGCACGTCGTCCATCTCGTCGGCGGCGCGCGGGTCGCCGCGCCGGGCCAGCGCCGCCGCGAGCTCCGACTTCACGGCGACGGCGGACAGCGCCCGCCCGACGACGTCGTGCATGTCCCGTGCGATCCGCAGCCGCTCCTCCGCGACGGCGAGCCTCGCCGAGACCTGGCGGGCGGCATCGAGCTCGCGCACCACCTCGACGATCCACATGGACAGCCGCGCGGTGCCGGCCCAGAACAGGACGAACACGTAGCTGGCCGCGCCGAGCACCACCGCCGCGACGCTGACGTCGGTGACGAACCGCACGGCGATCACGACCACGGGCACCGCGAGCCCGGCCAGCGCCACCCGCCGGATCGGGGTCGCGACGGCGAGCGCCCCGCACGTCGCCGCGCCGCACACCCCGATCATCACGGTGCGCGGGTCGCTCACGAGCCCACCCCCGCCGTACGACGGCAGCGCCACCACGGACGCGACCATCACCGCACCCGTCGCGACCAGGAGGGCCACGACCACCGGCCGCGGCCGCCAACCCGTCGCCAGCGGCCCGTCGAACCCGACGTGGACGGTGCCGAAGCACAGCACCATGTGCACGAGGGCCAGGCCGGCCAGGGCGGACGCCGGTCCGGCGTCCGGCAGCTGACCGGGGGTGCTGGTGAGCGCCGCCAGCGCGTACAGGTAGAAGAACGGCTCGAGGAGCACGAACAGGTACAGGCTGACGCGGGTGTAGGTCTCGACCCCGCGCGCGCCGCCGGCCAGGGTCGCGGACGGCCGACGGCGTGTGCTCACGTCGTCAGCCTGCCACGAGCCCCGGCCGGGCGCGGAGGCGTCCGGTGCGGCCACCAGCATCGTCACCGGCGCGGTTCCCACCGCATCCAGCGACGGGCGGCGAGCACGCCGATCACGGTCCAGGCGACCAGGACCGCCACCGACAGCCGCCCGGCGGCGACGGTCTCACCGAAGGTGCTCAGCACCTGGCCGTCACGGTCGAGCCCGACCGCGCCGAGCATCATGAGATCGGCGATCGGGCGCAGCGGGGTGAAGGTGCTGATCGTGTCGAACACGCCCGACGAGCCGCCCGGGGCGGCGCCGCCGAACAGCCCCGCGAACGGGAGCGCGACGAACAGCAGCGGGAGGGTCGTCAGCTGTGCGGACTCGACGGTCCGGGACAGGCCGGAGGTCGCCGCCGCGAGCGCCGTCAGCATGACGGAGCCACCGACCACCGCGACCACCATGAGCAGCGGGTTCACCAGGGCGGGCGGCTCGAGGAACACCGACACGCCCACGACGCCGAGCACGCTCTGCGTCGCGGCCACCACGACCGCGGGCACGGCGGCGCCGGCGAGGATCTCCGCCCTCGACGACTCGCCGACCAGGTAGCGCTTGAGCACCAGCTCCTCGCGGCGCGCCACGTACGCGACAGTGAGGTTGTAGTAGACGACGAACGTGAGCGCCATGAGCGTCAGGACGTTCAGCAGCATCGGGCCGACGACGTCGGGCGCGCCGTCGCCGACACCGCCGACCGCGGTGATCAGCGCCACGGTCAGGAGCGGCAGGGCGAGCGCGTTGAACAGGGCGGTGCGGTTGCGTACCAGCAGCCGCAGCTCCGCGCGGGCGAGCACGCCGACCCGGCGCAGGCTCGGTCGCAGGCCCGAGGTCGTCCGTCCCCGGGTGGTCGGGGTCGGGGTCGGGGTCGTCGTGGTCATGCCGCCACCTCCGAGGCATCGTCGCGGGTGCTGCTGCTGTCGTCCATCGCCAGGAACGCCTGCTCCAGCGACGCGGACCGGGCGTCCAGGTCGTCGAGGCGCAGCTGCCGGGCGTCGGCCCACTGCAGCAGGGTGAACAGGTCGTCCTGCAGGCGGGTGGTCCGCAGGTGCAGGCGGCCGGTGCGGTCGACCTCGGGGACGTCGACGACGCCCTCGAGCGACGGCAGGTCGGCCGCCGAGGGCGTCACGGCGCGCCCGTCGGCGTTCCGGACGACGAACTCCACCCGCGCGGGCTCCGCGGCGACGATGTCGGCCACCGCGCCGGTCCGCACGATGCGACCCGCCTGCAGGATCGCGATGCGGTCCGCGAGCTCCTCCGCCTCCTCGAGGTAGTGGGTGGTGAGCAGCACCGTGGTGCCGGCGGCGAGCATCCCCTGGACCAGGCGCCAGGTGGCGCGCCGGCTCTCGGGGTCGAGGCCGGTCGTGGGCTCGTCGAGGAACAGCACCTCCGGGTCGCCCATGGTGGCGAGCGCCAGGTCGAGGCGACGCTTCTCGCCGCCGGACAGGCTCGCCACCCGCACGTCGGCGCGGTGGGCGAGGCCGACGGCGGCGAGCACGTCGTCGACCGGGCGGGGCCGCGTCAGGGTGCCCGCCCAGGTGCGGGCGGTCTCCACGACGGTGAGGTCGCCGGAGAAGCCGGCGCTCTGCAGCATGATGCCGAGCGAGCCGACGATCTCGCGGCGCTGGTGGTACGGGTCGCGGCCGAGCACGCGGACCTCGCCGCCGTCGGCCGGGGCGAGCCCCTCCACGAGCTCGACGAAGGACGTCTTGCCGGCGCCGTTGGTGCCCAGCAGCGCCACCAGCTCGCCGCGCCGGACGTCGAGGTCGACCCCGCGCACGGCCTCGAACGTGCCGTACCGGCGCCGGGCTCCACGGACGGAGATGATCGGGTTCGATGTCATGTCCCCAGCCTCGCGGCGCCGCGTCGTCGCTGGTAGTGCCACCGTTCACCGGCTGGAGTGAACCCGACACGCCGGGCCGATGACATCTGTCACGGCTCCCCCGCCGTTCCCGGGCGGCCCCGGCCTTGCGGGTGGCACCATCGACCCATGGGCGAGCTGGTGGCGCTGTACGACGACGCGGGGATCCCGTGCGGCACGGCCGACCGGGCTCGGGTGCGGGCGGAGAACCTGCGGCATGCCGCCACCGCCGTGGTGGTCCGCAACGGCGCGGGCGACGTCTACGTGCACCGGCGCACCGGGACCAAGGACCTCTACCCCGGCCGCTACGACTTCTGCGCCGGAGGAGTGCTGCTCGCCGGCGAGGACCCGGCGGAGTCCGCACGACGCGAGCTCGCCGAGGAGCTCGGCGTCACGGGGGTCGAGCTCGTGCCGCTCGGGTTCGCCGACTACGCCGACTCGCGCACCCGGATGCGCGAGTTCCGCTTCGCGTGCACCTACGACGGCCCGGTCACCTGGCAGCCGGACGAGGTCGCCTGGGGCGCGTGGGTCACGCCGGCGCGGCTGCTCGAGATGCTCGACGAGCTGCCGTTCATGCCCGACAGCGTGGCCGGCTTCGGCGCCTGGCTCGACGACCTGCGCCGCGGCGCGACCTGAGGCCGGGGCGGCCTGCCCGCCGGGGCGGCCTGCCCGCCGGGGCGATGGTGCGGCGGTCACTCCCCGTGCGCGACGAGCTCGATCTCGAAACCGTCCTCGTCGACCAGGTACCCGGCGCAGTGGTCGGCTCCCCCGGCGAACGGGTGCCGCTCCGCGAACAGGAGCGTCCACCCGTGCGCGGGGGCGTCGTCGACCAGGGCGTCGAGCTCCGCCCGGGTGCCCGCGTGCAGCGCCAGGTGGTTGAGCCCCGGCCGACGGCGGTCGTGCAGGTCGTCGACGAGGTCCGGGCTCTGCTCGACGACGACATAGGTGCCCCCGAGCCGCCACGACCGACCGCGGTCCCACGACTGGTACGGCCGATGACCCAGCCTGCCGAGGAGCCATCCCCACGACCGCTCGGCACGGGCGAGGTCGGGCACCCACAGCTCCACGTGGTGAAGCGTGCCGCGGGGCACGGCGTCGGTCATCGATCCCTCGTCCGTCGGGGTCGTCGGGGTCGTCGGCGTCGTCATCGGGTCGGTTCAGCGGGCCGCGGCGACGTCCGCCAGCAGGTCGACGGACAGGGGCGCGACCGGGTGCGCGGCGACCGGCGCGGCCGGGTCGACCCACGCGTGCTCGGCGAGCTCCGCCTGCACGCGCAGGTCGAAGGCGTGGGGCAGGTCGACGGCGAAGACGTGCGCGTCGACCACGTGGTCCGGCTCGTTCGCGGCGACGGCGGCACGCCGGCCGAGCGGGCGGACGGTCTCGGGGTACACCTCGAGCCCGATCTCCTCCGCGCACTCGCGCACCAGCGCGGCCACCGGGTCCTCGCCGGGCTCGATCTTGCCGCCGACCTGCATGAACGACGTCGTGCCGTGCTTGCGCACCAACAGGGCGCGGCCGTCGTCGCGCACGATGACGGCGGCCACGATGTGCAGCGTGGTGGGCTCCGCCCCACCGTCGGCGGGTGGGGTCGTTCTCGTGGTCCTCGTCCCGGCTCCCGTCATGTCAGGGCTGCTCCGTAACCTCGTCGATGACCGTGCCGCCGAGCACCTGCACGACGAGCGGCACCCCGGCGAGTCCGGGGGCCGGGGCGGCCTGGTCGTCGTCGGTGGAGTCGTCGTACTCCGCGTACCGGTCGGCCTCCGCGTACCGGTCGTCGACCGGCGCCACCTGGGCGCGGGCGCGGGCCTGGCGCTCGCGCACCTGACGCTCGGCCGCCTGGCGCGGCGTCTCCCGGACGCCGGGAGCCGCGGGTGCCGGCGTCCCCGCCGCGGCGGGGGTCGACCCCGGCACCGGAGCCGGGGAAGCCGACGAGCCGCGGTCGGGCTGGGACACGCTCGAACTGACGGCGCCCGTCAGGGCCTCGCCGGGCCGGGCGTCGCCGGGCCAGGGGTCCGGCGGCGGCTCGGGCGCGCCCTCCGGATCGGTGGGCTCGCTCGCCGGCGCACCGGCCAGCCAGGCCGCATCGGCCTCGTCGGCCGCGCTGCGCTGCGTGGCGTCCGGCCCCGCAGGCTCCACGACCGGCGTCGCCGGCCCGGGTCGGTTGGCGCTCGCCCGGGAGGAGTCCATCGTCGAGCCCTCGAGAGCGGGCGAGCCCTCCCCCGTGCGCGACACGGTCTCCACTCGGGAGGTCTCCCTGGGCGCGGGCAGGTCGTCGGGTGCTCCCAGGGTAGGGCGCTCGGCGAGCGCGACGCCCCCGCCAGACGGGGCCGGCACGGCCGCGAGCCCTTGCTGCGTCCCCGCCCCCGCTGCCGACGCGGCGGGTCCGCTCGGCACGGTGGCACGGGCAGACGTGCCCGTACCGGGGCGCGCGACCTCCGGCCACGCCGGAGCAGACTCGTGCCCACCGGCCGCGCCCCGGCCGCCGGGCTGACCGGACGGTTCGCCCTCGCCGGGCGCGGGCGCGGGGACCCTCGACGCAGAGACGGTGGAGCTGCTGCTTGTCGCCGGGCTCGCCGTCGGCCCGGAGCCGGACCCCTCCGGACCCCCGCCCGGGCCCGCCTGGAAGCCGGAGCCGGGAGGCGCCGAGCCGGGAGGCGCCGAGCCGGGAGGCGCCGAGCCCGTGCCCGACCCGGCACCCGGTGCTCCGCCCTCACCGACCCCCGCCTCGACGCGGGCCCGGACTCCGAGCGTCTGGTAGAGCGACTCCTCGACCGCCTCGACGTGCCGGGGCTGCGAGAACGTGCGGGCCAGGCCGGGGGCGGCGAACCCGAGCCGCAGCACGCCGCCGTCGAGCGCGACGACCTGGGCGTTCGGGCCCACGAGCGCGCGCGTCACCTGGTTGCCCAGGTTGGCGACGACCTCGTCCCAGCGCCGCCGGACCATCTCGGTGGTGACCAGCCCGCCGCCGGGGCCGGCGGTGGCCGGCTCGCCGGGGCCGGCGGCGGCCGCGGGCTCGGCGGTGGCCGGCTCGGCCGTGGCCGGCTCGGCGCTCGTCTCCTCGCCGCCTTCCGCGCCCTCGGACAGGCCTGTCGACGACGTCGGCTGCGGGTCGCCCTCGGACGTCGCGGCCGGCGACTCCTGGGCGCCGTCGTCCGCCACCGCGAGGCGGTCGGGAACCACGGAGCCGACCGGAACCACAGTGTCGTCGGCAACCGCAGCGTCGTCGGGAACCACAGTGTCGTCGGCAACCGCAGCCTCGTCGGGAACCACCGAGCGGTCGGCAACCGCAGCCTCGTCGGCAACCGCAGCGTCGTCGGAAGCCGCAGCCTCGTCGGCAACCGCAGCGTCGTCGGAAGCCGCAGCGTCGTCGGAAGCCGCAGCGTCGTCGGAAGCCGCAGCGTCGCCTGAAGCCACGGTCGCGGACGGCTCGTCGTGCGCCGCGCCGTCCGTGCCGGCGGACGCCGAGCCCTCGGTCTGCTCGGTCGACACCGGCTCGGGCGCGGGCTCCCTCTCGGTCCCGGTCTCGGTCCGTTCGTCCACCGGGTCCGGCAGCTCGTCGGCCCCGGGCGCATGCGCAACGGCAGCGGCCGCAGCGGCGGGGATCGTGGGCGGCTCTGCGGCGGGCTCCGAAGGACGCCGGCTCGCCTGCAGCGCCGCGCGGGCGGCGGCCGCACCGCTGAGGCTTCCCTGACCCACGACGACGTGCGGCGCGGACGGTTCGCCGGCCGGCCCCTGGGTCGGTGCGCCGGCGGGCGTCGACCCCGCGACCGGCACCGCCTCGGCGGGCCTGGCCTGCGGCACGGCCGCCGTCAGGCGACCGCGCTCGAGCCGGTCGATCCGCGCGGCCAGGCCCTGGGCACCGTCGTCGGCGCCGGGCAGCAGCAGCCGGGCGCACAGGAGCTCCAGGTGCAGCCGCGGCGACGTGGCGCCGGTCATCTCGGTGAGCGCCGCGTTGACCAGGTCGGCGGCGCGGGACAGCTCGGCCACGCCGAGGCGGGACGCCTGCGCGCGCATCCGTTCGAGCTGGTCGGCGGGCAGCCCGCGCAGCACCGCCTCGGCGGCGTCGCCCGAGACGGCGATGACGATGAGGTCGCGCAGGCGCTCGAGCACGTCCTCGACGAAGCGCCGCGGCTCGTGGCCCGTCGCGATGATCTGGTCCACGACGCGGAAGATGGCAGCGCCGTCGCGCGCGGCGAGCGCGTCCACGACGTCGTCCAGCAGCGTGGCGTGCGTGAAGCCCAGCAGCCCGACGGCGGTGTCGTACTCCACGGTGCCGGCGCTCGCGCCGGCGATGAGCTGGTCGAGGACCGACAGCGTGTCGCGCACGGAGCCGCCGCCCGCGCGCGTGACCAGGGGCACCACTCCCCCACCGAGCTCGACGCCCTCGGCCTGGCACAGCTGCTCGAGGTAGGGGCCGAGCACGTCCGGGGGGACCAGCCGGAACGGGTAGTGGTGGGTGCGCGAGCGGATGGTGCCGATGACCTTGTCGGGTTCCGTCGTCGCGAACACGAACTTGATGTGGGGCGGCGGCTCCTCGACGATCTTCAGCAGGGCGTTGAAGCCCTGCGGCGTCACCATGTGCGCCTCGTCGAGGATGAAGATCTTGTACCGGTCGCGGGCCGGGGCGAAGGTGGCCCGTTCGCGCAGGTCGCGGGCGTCGTCGACGCCGTTGTGGCTGGCCGCGTCGATCTCCACGACGTCCAGCGAGCCGGGGCCGCCGCGCGCGAGCTCGACGCACGACGGGCACTCGCCGCACGGCGTGTCCAGCGGCGTCTCGGGAGTGTTGCGCGCGCAGTTCAGCGTGCGCGCCAGGATGCGGGCCGACGTCGTCTTGCCGCAGCCGCGCGGGCCGGAGAACAGGTAGGCGTGGTTGACGCGCCCGCTGCGCAGCGCCTGCATGAGCGGTGCGGTGACGTGCTCCTGGCCGATCACCTCGGCGAACGTCTCGGGCCGGTAGCGGCGGTACAGAGCGGTGGTCACCCCGGCAACTCTAGACGCCGTGACCGACAGCCACGAGGCGCGCCCGGCGACCGGTGGACGAAGGGCCACGCGGTCGCGACCGCCATAATGTGAGTCACTCACTTTTGGGCGTAGTGTGGAGCCATGCCCACCCTCACCACCCCCCGCGCACTGAGGACCCGCGCCCGGATCGTCGACGCCGCCCTCGACCTGTTCGAGCGCGACGGCTACGACGCGACCACGGTCGCCCAGGTCGCCGCCGCTTCCGGCGTCACCCAGATGACGTTCTTCCGGCACTTCCCCACCAAGGACGCCGTCCTCGTCTCTGACCCGTACGACCCGCTCATCGCCGAGGCGGTCGGCGCCCAGCCACGCGACCTGCCGGCGTTCGAACGCGTGCGGCGCGGGATGATCGGCGCGCTGGCCGAGATCGCGCCGGACGAGGACGCCACGGCCCGGCGCCGCGTCGCGCTGGTCGCCGCCCACCCGTCGCTCCGCGCCGCCGTCGTCGCCGCGACGGCCGCGACCGAGGACGCGATCGCCGGGCGCCTCGTCGACGA
>NZ_BAAAPM010000005.1:125088-135774 GCF_039531145.1 Isoptericola hypogeus | reverse complement strand
TGCCTCGCGGCGTGCACGGCGGCGCTGCTCTCGCCGCCGGACGACCTGCCCGACGGCGACCGCGGCCTCGGCGCCGTCGTCGCCCGCGCCCTGGAGGTGCTCGGTGACTGAGCGCAGGGCCTCGACCCTTCGACCCTTCGACAGGCTCCGGACGGCGCAGGCTCAGGACGGCGCGGGCTCGACCGGCACCGGCCGCTCGCCCGCGCTGCTGCTCGACGACGTGCACCACGCCTTCGCCGGCCGCGCCGCCCTGACCGGGATGTCGCTGACCGTGCTCCCCGGCGAGGTCGTGGCGATGATCGGCCTCAACGGTGCCGGCAAGACGACGGCGCTGCGCGTGCTCACCGGCCGCCTGCGGCCGGCGTCGGGCCGCGCACGGGTGCTGGGCGGCGACCCCGCCCGGCTCGACGTCACGGCCGCGCGGCGGTTCGGCCACGTCGTGGGCGCGGCGCTCGTCGACCCCGCCCTCACGGTCACGGAGAACCTCCGCGTCGCCGCCCTGCTGCACGGCGTCCGGCGCCCCGACGCGGCGGCCGCGGGCGCCGGCGTCACGGACCGTCTCGACCTGGTCCCCTGGGCGGGCGTGCGCGCCCAGGGGCTGTCGCTCGGGAACGCCCAGCGGCTCGGGATCGCGTGCGCGGTGGTGCACTCCCCCGACGCCCTGGTGCTCGACGAGCCCACCTCGGCGCTGGACCCGCGCGGGGTGGTCCTCGTGCGCGAGCTGGTGCGCGAGCGGGCCGGCGCCGGGGCGGCCGTCCTCGTCTCGAGCCATCACCTCGACGAGGTGGCGCGGGTCGCCGACCGGGTGGCCGTCGTGCACGCGGGCCGCGTCGTCGGGTCCCTGGACCCGGGCGGGACCGACCTCGAGCGGCGCTTCTTCGACATGGTCCTCGCCGCCGACGCGGCGGTCGGCCCGGTCGCCGACGCGGCGACGCGCGCACGACCGGCGGGCGACATGACCTCGCGGAGGCCCGCATGAGCGCGCTCGGCACCGCCCTGCGGGTCGAGGCGCTGGCGTGGCGCCGCTCCGCGCTGCAGCGCCTCGCCACGCCGCTGCTCGTGCTCGTGGTGCCGCTCGCGGCGGTCGGGCTCACGGCGCTCGCACGATCGGGCGCCGTCGACGGCGCGGGCGCCGCCAAGCTGGCCGACTACGCCACGGGGGAGCTCGCGACGACGCACCTGGTCGTCGCGGGCCAGATCCTCACCGTCGCGACCCTCATGGCCGGAGGGTTCGCGTGCGCGGCGGTCTTCGGCCAGCCGCTGGCGGACGGGCGCGCGGGCGCGTACTTCGGCATCGCGACGCCGCGCGGCACGCTCGCGCTCGCGCGCGGGCTGGTGGTGCTCGCCTGGGCGGCCGCCTGCGTGCTGGTCGCGGTGGGCCTGACCGTCGCCGTGTCGGCGGGCGCCGCCGCGTCGGTGTCGGCGTCGTTCGGCCCGACGGCGTGGGCCGCCGCGGGCCGGGCGCTGGCGGCCGGCCTGTTGGCGGCGGGCCTCGCGCTGCCGTTCGCAGCGGTCGCGACGCTGACGCGGAGCCTGCTGGCGACGGTCGGGTCGCTCATCGGCGTCGTCGCGATGACGCAGGTGATCGTGCTGGTGGGCGGCGGCGCGTGGTTCCCCTACGCGGTCCCGTCGCTGTGGACGGGGACGGGCGGCCCGGAGGCCGCCGCCGCGATCGGCGGCCCCGCGCTGGCGCTGACCGCCGTCGTCGCCCCGGCCGCCGCGGCGCTCGTCGTCGCGCAGTGGGGGCGCCTCACCGACGTCTGACCGAACCGGCGGCGTAGCACCCGGTGATGGTTTCGGGCGCGGAACCATCAACGGGCGCTACGTCACCACGGGGCGCACGTCGACGCGCGGCTCCCGCTCAGTCCAGCAGGTGGTCGAGCGCCCTCCCCATGACCTCGTTGCGCTCCGCCGGCGTGGACACCCCTTCGAGACCGAACCCCAGCAGGAGCGAGTGCGGCGTGGCGATCGCGTTGCCGACCGGGAAGCCCGAGGCGTCGGTGCGGATGAAGTTGTTGATGTTCGCCCCGCTGGTGTCGGGGCCGCCGGGCTCCCAGCCGTCGAAGCCGGTCTCGAACGAGGTGCTGGTCCCGTCGGGCAGCGTGATGTCGTCGAGGAAGACACCGATCCCCTGCGTGGCCCAGTCGCTCGCGTAGGCGATGGAGACCTCGACGGTCTCGCCGGCGTACTCCGCGAGGTCGATGCTCCACTCCTGCCACCCGCCCGAGTTCCCGCTGGCGGCGTGCCAGGCCCCCGTGGTGCCGGTGGGCGTGCAGGCCGTGGCCCCCGACTGCGTCTGGTAGTGGTCGAGCTGCGGGTGGAGGGTGCGCCATCCGCCCGACGTCTCCTGCGGGCAGCTCTGACCGGTGGCCTGCGTCGTGTGCCCGTTGTCGTCCGGCAGCGTCGTCCAGTCGTCGCCGCCCGGCGTGCGGGCCTCCACGAACAGGTGATCCCACTCGCCCTCCGTGTCGTAGGACGTCCAGAACGTCATCGAGCCGCCCCCCGCCGGGACCGCGACCTCACGGGTCAACCGCTTGTACGAGACGTCGGCGATCTGCGAGTACACGTACTGGTCTCCGGTGTGGGGATCGAAGGGACCGCCCGGCTTGTCGTACCGCGCCGCCGGCCAGCTGTCGAACTGCGGGTACCGGTCGGTCGGCAGGATGCCGCTGGTCGCCAGGAACGACGACCGTCGGACGGTGTTGGCCGTGAGGTCCGGGTCGTCGAGGCCCCAGGTGAGGCCCGTGAACGGGTCGTCCACGCCCGTCGCGTCGAACGCGGCACCGTCGAGGTGCCCGTCGTTGGCCACGGCGACGTAGCCGCCCAGGTAGTACTGGAGCACGTCGTTGGTGGTGTCGCCTCCGAAGAACGAGCCGAACAGGGGCAGGCAGCGCCGTTCGTCGGTGCCCGGGGGCAGCGGGTTGCAGGCGATCTCGCCCTTCGGGTCGAAGAGCTGGTTGCCCACGGCCGAGTTGGTGTACTGCTGCCCGGCGGAGTCGCCCGCGAGCATCACCTTGCCGCCCTCGTTCAGGTACGAGCGGAACTCGAGCAGCTGGTCGAGCGCCAGCCGGTCGGCGTTGCCGCCGCCGCGGCCGGCGGTACGGGTGACCAGGTCGTCGCCGGTCTCCCAGACGACCGCGTCGTAATGGCTGAGCACGCCGAGCGCGTCCGGGGCGAGTCGCCCGGCGGCGTCGACGTCGTAGACGTCGGCCTGCTGGCCGTTCGCGGCCAGGGCGTCCACGTACGCGTCGGCATGGTGGGGGCCCGGCGTCTGTGCCGGCGAGGCGCCCGTGTAGTCCTCGGCCGCCACGACGAGCGTGCGGTGGCCGGAGTCGCTGACCTGGTCGTAGGTGAAGGAATCGCTGCGCTCCCGCCCGGCCGTGAACCAGACCTCGACCGAGTCGCCCGGGTCGGCGCCTCTGACGACGCCGCGCATCTGGCGGTAGTGCACCGCGGCCGGGGCGTACCGCTCCCCGCCGTCCCACTCCCACGTGTGCGCCCGGTGCACGCGCCCGTCGTTGATGCGGTAGTTCAGCGTCACCCGGCCCAGGTCGCGCTTGGCGAGCACGGCCACGGGCTGCGGGTCGCCGTACGACCTGGTGAAGCTCAGCTGCACGCCCGGGTTACCGCTCTTGTAGGGGTCGTCGCTGTCGAGGTAGAAGGGCTCGGTCTCGATCCCGGTGACCGTCTCCGGGTCGTCGGGGTCGGTCGCCGAGCGCGCCACGGAATGGGCGAACGGCAGGTTGCGCTCGAACTCCGCCTGTACCAGCGCCTCGTCGTCGGGGAACACGAAGCCGCACCCGTCGCAGCCCTCGGACAGCTCCGGCGTCCACGCCAGCGCGCCGGTCACCGCGTGCGCGTAGTCCGTGGTCTCGCCGTTGGTGACGTAGAGGACGTCGGAGCTCAGGCCCGGATGGAAGTCCTCGATGGCCGGCTCGTCGAGGTTGCCGGACAGCGCGTAGTAGATCGGGTCGTCCGCCGTCGGGGTGCCCGTCTGCCAACCCTCCGCGTAGAGCAGCCACTGGCCGTTGGAGTGGTAGTTGACCTGGAACTCGAACCCGATCCTGTCGAGCAGGCCGGCCATGGCCCGGGTCTCGGGCTCGGACCTCGGCGCGGGGCCGCGGTAGGTCTCGCTGGACTGGATGGACGACGAGCCCTCCTCGTCCCAGCCCCAGTGGCTCGGGAAGTTGCGGTTCGGGTCGACGCCGTCGCCGACCTGGGTCATGCCGTCCCCGTTGTTGTCGCGCAGGTTCTTCCGCCACAGCCGGTCGACGTCGAACGAGTACTGGTACCCGTCAGGGTTCGCGACCGGGACGAACCAGAGCTCGGTCGTCTTCAGCAGCTTGCGGACCTCGCGGTCGTTCGCCCGCCAGCGGTCGATGTAGTGGTTCATCAGCCGCCGGTCGACCTCGGTCGCGATCCACTCCCGCGCGTGCTGGGTGGCGCTGTAGAGGACCGCCGGCCGCGCACCGTCGCGCTTGCCGCGCGCACCCTGGGTCAGCTTGACGGCGAGGATCTCGCGTCCCTGCGCGGTGTGGCCCAGGACCACGAGCTTCACCAGCTGCGGGTTCTTGCGCGCCGCGGCGTAGAGCTGGTCGCGGATCCCGCCGGGCTCGTCGTACGAGCGCCAGACGTCGAACCCGTCGTCCGCCTGCGTGGCCGCGAACTGCCGGACCGTCTGGCCGCCCTCGACCCGCTTCAGACTGAGGTCGACGCCGTGGCTCCGGAGCCGGTCGGCCTGGGACTCGGGGAGGACCACGTCGAGCTGGACGCCGGCGGCGACCTGCCGCTGGTCGCTCACGTCGACGCCCTCCTGCGCGAGCAGCGCCATCTCGTCCGCCGACACCGTCGCGGTGTAGACGTCGAGCTGGTCCGGGTCCCCGCCCGGGTCGGGGCCGGGCGCCCCCGACGCCGCGAACGACCCCACGCCCAGCGCCGCGAGGACGGCGAGGATGACGGTGAACACCATTGTCCGACGCATGATCCGACCTCCGGGCGGGCGAATGCGTTCCGCTCACCGTGGCGCCACGAATGTGGCCTGGCTCACAGTGGCAGCCTCACTGTGGCACCGCCACGGCTAGCCCGCCATCGGGAGCACCGTCCCGTGGCGGGCGAAGTTCAGCGCCGCAGCGCGCGCCTCGCCAACGTGTTCCCCAGCCACTGCACCAGCTGCACGATGACGATGATGACCCCGACGACGATCGCGGTGACGCCCCAGTCGTACTGCCGGTAGCCGTAGACGATGGCGAAGTCGCCGAGGCCGCCGGCGCCGAGGTACCCGCCGATGGCGGACATGTCGAGCACGACGACGAACAGGAACGTGGTCCCGAGGATCAGCGGCGAGAGCGCCTCCGGGATGAGCACCGTGCGCACGATCCGCAGGGGCGAGGCACCCATCGCGCGCGCCGCCTCGACGACGCCCGGGTCGATCGACACGAGGTTCTGCTCCACCAGCCGTGCGAAGACGAACGCCGACATGACGCACATGGCGAACGTGAACGCCTCGATGCCGATGGTCTTGCCCACGAAGGCGCGGGTCACCGGGCCCAGCGCGACGAGGAAGATGATGAACGGCACCGGCCGCACGATGTTCACCAGCAGGTTGAGCACCGCGAACACCGGGCGGTTGGCCAGCAGGTTGCCCGGCCGGGTCAGGTAGAGCCCCATCCCGATGACGAGGCCGAGGACGCCGCCGACGGCGAGCGCGACGACCACCATCCACGACGTCTCGATGAACGCCTGCCACAGCAGAGGGAGCAGCTGGTCGGCGGTCACAGGTCGTTCCCTTCCACGAGGCCCGTCGGGCTGCCGAGCGGACCGCCGCCGGGTCGCCTGCGCGGCGTCGGCAGGTCGGACTTCGCCTGCTCGACCGGCTCCGTCGAGCGAGACGCCGGTGCCGGCACAGCCTCGAGCGGGTCGCGCGCGGTGCCGTGGTCGACGACGTCGGTGACGGCGCGCAGGCCGGCGACGGCGGCCTCGACGCGCGGGTCGTCGCCGGCCCCGTGGTCGGCGACGAGCTCGAGGGTGAGCGACCCGTACGGCCGCTCGGCGACCTCGGTGATGCCGCCGAAGACGATGGTGCCGTCGACGCCGTGCTCGCGGAGCACGTGCGTGACGTGCGCCGACGAGCCGGTCACGTCATCGACGCCGACGGTCACGATGCGGCCGGTGTGCCGGGTGCGCAGGCGGGCGAGCACCTCGGCCGAGGGCCGGTCCTTGAGCGCGGTCGCGACGAAGCGGCGCGTGACGTCCTGGCGCGGGTCGCTGAACACCTGGTAGGCGTCGCCCAGCTCGACGACCTTCCCGTGCTCCATCACCGCGACGCGGTGGCAGACGGAGCGCACCACGTCCATCTCGTGCGTGATGACGACGACGGTGATGCCGAGCTCGCGGTTCACGCGCTGCAGCAGGCCGAGCACGTCGTGCGTGGTCTCGGGGTCCAGGGCGCTGGTCGCCTCGTCGGCGAGCAGGATCTTGGGGTTGGTCGCGAGCGCTCGCGCGATGCCGACGCGCTGCTTCTGCCCGCCGGACAGCTTGGACGGGTAGACGTCCGCCTTGTCCGCCAGCCCGACGAAGTCGAGCAGCTCGCGCACCCGCTCGCGGCGCCGGGTCTTCGACCACCCGGCCACCTCGAGCGGGTACGCGACGTTGCCCGTCACGGTCCGCGACGACAGCAGATTGAACTGCTGGAAGATCATCCCGATGCCGGCGCGGACGGGCCGCAACCGGGCCTCGGAGAGCCCCGTGAGGTCGGTGCCGTCGACGACGACCGTGCCGCTCGTCGTCGTCTCCAGGGCGTTCACCAGGCGCACGAGCGTGGACTTGCCCGCGCCCGAGTACCCGATGACGCCGAAGATCTCGCCCGCGCGGATGTCGAGCGTCACGCCGTCGACGGCCCGCACCTCGGCTCCCCGGCCGCGCGCGGGAAAGACCTTCGCGGCCTCGCGGAAGCTGATGATCGCCCCGCTGGTCGTCGCGGCGGGCATCAGCCCTGCGCCTCCAGGTTGGACTCGATCTCGTCGAGGATGCCCTGCAGGTCGGCGGCGTCGTTGTCCTTGATGACGCCGGTGTTGCCGGAGGCCTCGAGCACGCCCTTCTCGATCTCGGGCGTGTGGTAGATGTCGATCAGCTGGTTCAGCGTCTCGTCGTCGGCGTCCTCGGCGCGGGAGACCCACACGTTGATGTAGGGCTCGGCGGCGGCCGAGTCGGGGTCGTCCGAGAAGATCGCGTCGTCCGACGTGAGGCCGGCGTCGCCCACGAAGTCGTTGTTGATGATCGACGCGTCGACGTCCTGCAGCGCGAGCGCGGTCTGCGCGGCGTCGACGGGCGTGACCGTCACCTTCGACTCCTCGGCGATCACGTCGGCCGGGGTGGAGAACGAGTTGCCCCCGTCCTTCAGCGTGATGAGCCCGGCCTCCTGCAGCACGAGCAGCGCGCGCGCCTGGTTGGTGTCGTCGTTGGGGATGGCGACCTCGCCGCCGGCGGGGATGTCCTCGACGGTCGTGTGCGTGGCCGAGTAGAGGGCCAGCGGGTAGACCGCGGTCGCGCCGATCGGCGCGAGGTCGGCGCCGGACGCGGCGTTGTACCCGGCGAGGAACTGCAGGTGCTGGAACTGGTTGAGGTCCAGGTCGCCGTCGGTGAGGCCCTGGTTCGGCAGCTGGTAGTCCGAGAAGTTCACGATCTCGACCGTGATTCCCTCGTCGGCGGCGGCCTCCTTGAAGGTCTCCCAGTAGGCCTCGCCGGAGGAGACGACGCCGATGCGGACCGGGTCCTCGGCGGAACCGGTGGCTGCGCCGTCGGCGGCGTCGCTGCTGCCGGGGGCGGCGCAGGCGGCGGCGGTGAGCGCGACGGCGGCGAGAGCGCCGCCGGCGCGGGCGACGCGGCGGGCGGCGGGGCGGGAGGTGCTGCGGGACATGGTGAGTCCTTCCGGGGCAGGCGACATCGGTGGGTGTCACCGGGGTGTCGTCGTGAGCATGAGGGGCGGCGGCCCCGGCCATCAGCGCGGGGCGGGCGCGGGTGTTGCGGCGGCCCGGCGAACCGGGCCGCGGGGACGAGCGCGCCGTGCGGCGCGCCGTCAGACGCTCGGGGTCAGCGTCCCTCGCACATTCGCCCCGCTGCAGCCGCGCGGCAGCACATGGCGCCGCGCGGGACGGGGTGCGCGGTCGTCGGGGCTGCGTTCACGGAGCGGGACATGCGACAAGGTGACCACCCGAGCGGCGCCCCCACCAAGCCGACCAGCCCGGAATCTCGCGATGCGAGCAAGATTGCGTCCGTATCGTGGGAATGGTGACGTGGCGCACTCCATGGCGCCTCCCTAAAGGCAGGAAAGGACCCCCCGTGCACCCACCAGAGCTCACCTACCCTTGCTGCCTTCCGGCCCTGGGGGAGTTCGGCGAGATGATGCCGCACGAGGGGTCTGCAGACAGCCTAACCGAGACCCCGCCCGGTCCTGAAACCGGCGGCGGGCCCGGGCGTGCAGACCCCCGAGACCACCGTCACCCTCTGGCGATTCGGAGCCATCCCGGGGTGTCGGCTATTCTTCTGGGGCTGCCCGCGCAGGTTGCGGGCCGCATGCCAGGAGGATTCGCCTAGCGGCCTATGGCGCACGCTTGGAAAGCGTGTTGGGTTCACGCCCTCGGGGGTTCGAATCCCCCATCCTCCGCCGCTGACGGGGCCCGCACCACCACGGTGCGGGCCCCGTCGTCGTTCGCCGGGCGATCCGTCTCACCGCGCCGCGGGCGCATCGCCGCTCTCCGCACGAGGCCCGCTCACCCCGCCGAGCCCGCCCACGACACCGGGCCCGCGCGCCTTGGGCCGCCAGAGGATGCTGCGCAGGTCGCGGCCGCGCACGACCTGGATGCGCCACGGCTCGATCCGCAGCACGCGCAGCTTTGGGTCGGTCGGGCCGGACCAGAACCGGCCCAGGTCGTAGCCGGCCCCGGGCGGGCTGCCCGCCCGGGTAGAGGTCCCAGACGTGCCGCCGCTCGTGCGGGTCGTCGGTCCACCGACCGACGGCGTCGACCGCGACCTGGTTCTGACGCGGGGACCAGTACGAGAACGTCGTGTGCGGGTTGTGCGCGAGGTGGGCCTCCTTCACGGGCGTCGGGTAGGTGGCGAGCCAGCCGGACGGGCGCCCGTCGAGCCCCTCCCAGACGGGGATGAGCACCCGTGCCCGCGGCCGGCCCTGCCCGTCGACCGTCGTCATCGTCGCGTAGACGACGTCGCCGACGTAGGTCTCGAACTGCGACCGGATCTCCGCGAAGTCCGTCACGACGCGCGTCATCGGTCCCTCCCCGCACGAACCCCGGCGAGGGCGACGACGACGCCTGCCGCCGCCGCGACGGCCGGGACGACGAGCGCCGCCTGATAGGAGGCCAGGAGCGCGCTCGCGGACGTCGCGGCACCGAGCGCCGCCACCTGCACCGCCGTCACCCCGGAGATCCCGAGCGCGGCGCCCAGCTGGAACGACGTGTTCACGAGCCCGCCGGCCAGCCCTTGCTCCTCGGCCTGCACGCCGTCCGTGGCGGCGCTCACCAGTGGCCCGTACGTGAGCCCGATGGCCAGCGCGAGGAGCGCGAAGCTCGGCAGCATCGCCGCGTACGGCCACTCGGCGCCGACGCCGAGGAAGAGCACGTAGGCGACCGTGGCGATGACGAAACCGCCCAGCACGACGCGGACGTTGCCGAACCTCCGTACCAGCACCGGCGTGAGCAGCGGGGCCAGGACGACGTCCGCGCCGAGGACCAGGAGGGCGAGGCCGGTCTCCAGGCTGCTCCAGCCGCGCAGCTCCTGCAGGTAGAGCGTCACGACGAACTGGAACCCGAAGAACGACGACGTCAGCAGGGCCGCGCCCAGGTTCGCCCGGACCAGGGGCGAGGACCGCAGGATCCCGAGCCGCACCAGCGGCGAGGCCGACCGGCGCTCGACGGCGACGAACAGGGTCAGCAGTGCGGCGCCCGCGGCGAGGACCCCGGCCGTCGTGGGCGTGCCGTCGCGGGGGTGCTCCAGGCGGACGACGCCATAGACCAGCAGCACCATCCCGGCTGTGACCGTCACGGCACCGGCGAGGTCGAAGCCGGACCGCTTCGCGGGGCGCGCCGGGTCGCGGGGCAGGACGCGGACGGCGGCGGCGAGCAGCACGGCCGCGAGCGCGACGGGGGCGAAGAACACCCACCGCCACCCGACCGCCGCGAGCAGCCCGCCGGCGACGACCCCGAGCGAGAAGCCGCCCGCCGCGATCCCGGAGTAGACGAGCACCGCCCGGTCGCGCCGGGGGCCCTGGGGGAACGTGGTGGTGAGGACCGACAGCCCGGCCGGGGTGAGGAACGCCGCGGCGACGCCGGTGACGAACCGGGCGAGCAGGAGCACGCCGCCGCCGTCCGCGAAGCCGCCCAGCCCCGAGAACACGAGGAAGACGCCGAGCCACACGACGAACATCCGGCGCCGACCGAGCAGGTCGGCGGCGCGCCCGCCGAGGAGCATGAACCCGCCGTAGCCGAGGACGTACGCGCTGACGATCCCGCTGAGGGTGGCGGTGGACAGCCCGAGGTCGGCGCGGATCGCCGGCAGCGCGACGTTGAGCATGCCGATGTCGATCCCCTCGAGGAAGATCGCGCCGCTGACGACCACCAGCACGGCGAGCTCGCGGCCGGCGAACCGGCGGGGCCGGCCGTCGCTGCCGACCTC
>NZ_BAAAPM010000005.1:85877-125033 GCF_039531145.1 Isoptericola hypogeus | reverse complement strand
ACTGTCCGAGGGCTTGGTTCCTTTTCAACCTGTCGGTTCCCTCTTGTAACTGACCCCACCTTGGGGCAGCATCGACAGACATGGAAGAAGGCACTTTTCCCGCACCCGGTTCCTGCGAGGGAACCGACGACGAGTTCGACGTCATGCACTGGGACTCCCGCGAGGACTGCGAGGTCCGCCAGATCCTCGACCGCGTCGCCGACAAGTGGTCGCTGCTCGTCATCGCGCTGCTCGAGCGCCGCACCCTGCGGTTCACCGAGCTCAAGCGCGAGATCGACGGCATCAGCCAGCGCATGCTCACCCAGACGCTGCGGCACCTCGAGCGCGACGGGCTCGTCCGGCGGACCGTGTATCCCGTCGTCCCGCCCCGCGTGGACTACGACCTGACGCCGCTCGGAGCGAGCCTCCACTCGACGATCAAGGCGCTCGTCACCTGGACGGAGGAGCACCAGCGGGAGATCGCCGTCGCGCGGAACCGGTACGACCTGCAGGCCGACGCCGCGCCCGTGGCGGCCGGCGCGACGGCCTGACGCCCAGCGTCGGCACCAGGTGCCGGACGGCCCAATTCCCGTGCCCGGCCGACGGTCGGGCGGGCAGGATGAGCCGCATGGACCGCACGTTCGACGAGCTCGTCGCCGAGGCCGACGCCGCGCCGATGTCCGGCTGGGACTTCTCCTGGCTGGCCGGTCGCGCCACGGAGGAGCGGCCGAGCTGGGGATTCTCCCGCCTGCTGCACGAGCGGCTGGGCACCGTCGACGCCGCGCTCGACCTGCAGACCGGCGGCGGCGAGGTGCTCGCCGCCGCGCCGGCGCTGCCCCGCCTGCTCGTCGCGACGGAGGGCTGGCCGCCCAACGTCGCCGCCGCGACCGCACGCCTGCACCCGCGCGGGGTCGCCGTCGTCGCGCACGACGACGCGGCGTCCGGCGGGTGGCCCGGCGGGGCGCCGCTCCCGTTCGGCGACGCGGCGTTCGACCTCGTCACCAGCCGGCACCCGGTCGTCCCCCGCTGGTCGGAGATCGCCCGCGTGCTGCGTCCCGGAGGGACGTACCTCGCCCAGCACGTCGGCCCGGCGAGCGTCTTCGAGCTGGTCGAGCACTTCCTGGGCCCGCAGCCGCCCGAGGTGCGTCGCGGGCGGGACCCCGGGGACGAGGTCGCCGGCGCCCGCGCGTCCGGCCTCGAGCTCGTGGACCTGCGGGCCGAGCGGCTGCGGATCGAGTTCCACGACGTCGGCGCCGTCGTCTGGTTCCTGCGCAAGGTCGTGTGGATGGTGCCGGGGTTCACGTCCGACGCGTACCGGGACGAGCTGCGCGACCTGCACGAGCGCATCGCGGCCGACGGACCGTTCGTCGCGCACTCCGCGCGCCACCTCGTCGAGCTGCGCCGAGCGACCGGCTGACCCTCGACCGGCGGGCTCACCCCAGCGGCGGCACCGCGAGGTCGATCAGCTCGTCCGCCTGCTCGACGAACCACTGCCCGGCGGGCGGGTCGACGATCCCGCGCTCCGGGTCCAGCGGACCACCGGTGCCGCGGAAGCACTGGCCGTCCGACTCGCCGGGGACCTTGATCCACAGGTAGGCGTCGACGAGGGGCTCGTCGACGTCGAGCGTGGGCCGCAGGCCCAGGCCGCGCCCGGGTGGGTTGCACCAGTCCTCGGGGTCCGCGTAGGTGTTCGCCGACGTCGCCGGGTCCCACGGCCCCTGGCCGTTGCGCGACGTGTCGACGACGAACGACGTCGTCGGCGCCACGTCGCCGAGCTGCTCCGCGTACCGGGAGTCCACGCCCGCGGTGTTCAGGGCCGGTTCCGGGTCACCCGACGACCACCGCCCGTACGGCGACATCTCCACCCCGGACCACCCGGTGGCCGGGCCTCCGTTCCAGTACTGGTTCCCGCAGTCGCCGAGGGCGCCGCCCGCCTGCGTGACGAGCGCGATGCACGACGAGATCCACCGGCCGTACGCCACGGAGTTCTCCGTGTACTGGTAGTTCGAGGCGTTGAGGAAGAACCCGTCGGCCCGCTCGACCCCCGCCTTCAGCAGGCGGTCGGCGTCGTCGCCCGTGTTGAGCCAGTCGCTGTGCCCGGCGTCGAGGTAGACGTTCGTGGCGGGCAGCGCGCCGAGGGTGTCGACGGCGTGGTTCAGCATGGCGAACCGCTCGTCGGCGGCGGTGTCCGGGTCCGCCTCGGCCGGCCGGCACCACTCCTGGGTCCCCTCGTAGGTGGTGTACCAGGGGATGATGCCGAGCCCGTCCGGCTCGAGGATCACGATCGCCGGCTTGTTGCCGATGCCCTTCGCGAAGCCGTCGATCCAGGCGGTGTACTCGGCGAGGGAGGTCGCGCCGCCGGCCGAGTACTGGGCGCAGTCGCGGAACGGCACGTTGTAGGCGACCAGCACCGGGACCTCGCCGTCGGCGTGCGCGCCCACGACGACGCGCTTGACGTCCTGCTTCACCTCGCGCGGCGTGCCGGCGGTGAACCACGTGGCGGACGGGAGGGCGGCGAGCGCGAGAGCGTCGTCGCGGGCGTCGCCCGTGAGCCCGAGCTCGGAGACGTGCTCGAGCGTCGAGCTCTGCGGGTTCACCCACAGCCGGGGGGCGACGGGCGGCGGTGGCGCCGAGGCGGCCGGCGGGGCGCCGGCCAGGGCGAGGGCACCGAGCACGGCCAGGCCACCGATCGCGGCCATGAGCCGCGCGAGGGGGGCCGAGGGCGGCGTCGACGCGACGGTGGAGGTGGCGACCGCGCCGGAGGACGAGGGGACGGGCGAGCCGAGTGACATGGCGATCTCCGTTGATCCGGGGCGGTGGGAGCGTTCCCACCGCTGTCACCGTCCACGATTCCACGACACCGGGGCGCTGGCCAGTGACCGACCCCGCCGCCCGACGCGGGCCGTCGTGACGAGATCGTGACGGGATCGTGTCCGTATCGCGAGGCAACCACAGGGAGGCGCGCGAGACCGCACCTACGATGGCAGCCATGATCTTCAAGGCCGTGGGTGACGGACGCCCGTACCCCGACCACGGACACGTCACCGCGAAGGACTGGGTGGACGTGCCCCCGAGGCAGGTGCGGCTCGACGAGCTCGTCACCACCAAGCGCACCCTCGACCTCGACCACCTGCTCGCCGAGGACAGCACGTTCTTCGGCGACCTCTTCGCGCACGTCGTCGAGTACCAGGGCGTCCTCTACCTCGAGGACGGCCTGCACCGCGCCGTGCGCGCCGCCCTGCAGCAGCGACCCGTGCTGCACGCGAGGGTCCTCACACTCCGATGACCCGTCCCGGACGGCCGAACTCAGGTAGTTTCTTCGCGTGACATCACCCGCCCAGGACCCTGCCCGCGTGACGCGCCGACGGCGCGAGCACGAGCGCCAGGCCGTCGTCTTCGGGCTCCTCATCGCGTTTCTGCTGGTGGTCGCCCTCGGCGCGCTCGCCGCGTACACGGGCGCGATCAGCACGCCGTTCTCTCGACCGATCTACACGCCGGTCGCCGCCACCGTGCAGCCCGAGCCCTGCCTCCCGCCGGTCAAGGGCCAGCCCGACGGCGCGCTGCCCGTGCCGTACGAGGACATCAGGGTGCGGGTGTTCAACGCGTCGGAGACGGGCGGCGTGGCCGGGGCCAACGCCGAGGTCCTCACCGAGCGCGGCTTCGACGTGCGCGAGACCGGCAACATGAACAGCCAGGTCGAGCAGTCCGAGCTGCGGTTCGGCACCAAGGGCATCACCCGCGCCTACACGCTCGCCGCGCAGATCCCCGACCTCCGGCTGGTCCTCGACGACCGCGACGGCACGGTGGTCGACCTGCTGGTCGGCAACCGGTATACCCCGCCGCTTGCGGAGGACCAGGTGCTGCTCACGGCCGACACCCCCCTGCAGGACGTGGAGGGCTGCGTGCCGGCCGACGAGATCACGCCGATCGCGAAGGTCGAGCCCGCGCAGAGCGTCAAGACCGCGGCCTGACGCCCGGACCTGACGCCCTGGAGGGACCGGCTCGCCGGACCGGACCGCCTCGCCGGCCCGGACCCACGCCGGGGCATCAGCCCTCGGCGCGCGGGCGCTCGGTCTCCGTCCCGGCGGGCGCCGACGCCGGCGACGCGGGCTCGGCAACGGTGCCCCGCCAGCGGGCCACCGCCCGCATCCCGTGGTAGATCACCAGGGCCGACGCCGTGCCGAGCGCGATGCCCTCGAACGTCAGCCCGCCCACCACCCAGGTGAAGTTGGCGATGCCGACGATCAGCGGCACGGCCGCCGTCGTGAGGTTCACCGGGTCGGAGAAGTCCACACGGTTCTGCACCCAGATGCGGGCGCCCAGGATGCCGATCATCCCGTAGAGCATCGTCGTCGCGCCGCCGAGCACGCCCGCCGGGATCGTCGCGATGAGCGCGCCGAACTTGGGCGACATCGACAGCAGCAGGGCGGTCGCCGCCGCCACCCAGTACGCGGCCGTCGAGTAGACGCGGGTCGCGGCCATGACGCCGATGTTCTCGGCGTACGTCGTGGTGCCGGAGCCGCCGCCGACGCCGGCGAACGTCGTCGCGAGGCCGTCGCTGAGCAGGGCGCGGCCCGTCAGGTGGTCGAGGTTGCGGCCCGTCATCGCGGCCACGGACTTCACGTGCCCCACGTTCTCCGCGACGAGCACCAGCACGACGGGGACGAACAGGCCGAGCACCCCGGCGTCGAACGACGGCGTGACGAAGTGCGGAAGGCCGACCCACGCCGCGTCGTCGACGGGCGTGAAGTCGACCTCGCCCTGGAGCGTCGCGGCGACGTAGCCGATGATCACGCCCACGAGGATCGACAGGCGCCCGATGATGCCCTTGAACAGCACGCTGACTCCGATGATGGCCGCGAGCGTGATGGTCGCCGTCACCGGCGCGGCGCGGAACCCGGAGTCGCACGTCTGGACGATCTCGCCGTCGACGACGGACTCCTCGCACGTGCCCCACGCCGCGGGGGCCAGGTTGAGGCCGATGAGCGCGACGATCGTACCGGTGACGATCGGCGGCATGACGACGTCGATCCACCGCGCACCCGCGACGTGCACGAGCAGGCCGATGGCCGCCAGCACGAGGCCGGTGACGAGGATGCCGCCGACCGCCACCGACTCGCCGTGCGACGCCGTCGCCGCGGTGATCGGCGCGATGAACGCGAAGCTGGAGCCCAGGTAGCTGGGCAGCCGGTTCCGCGTGACGAGCAGGAACAGCGCCGTGCCGATGGCGGAGAAGAACAGCGTCGTCGCGGGCGAGAACCCCGTCAGCACCGGCACGATGAACGTGGAGCCGAACATGGCCACCACGTGCTGCATGCCGATGCCCACCGTGCGCGGCCAGCTCAGCCGCTCCTGGGGGGCGACGACGTCGCCCGGCCGCAGGTGCGTCCCGTCGCCGTGCAGGGTCCAGCCGAGGCTCATGCGCGCTCCGTCCGTCGGGGCCCGGCACGGGCCGTGGAGATCCGGTGAAGATGCCGCCCGCCAGCGTATCGCCGGTCGAGCCTGTCGAGACCACGAACCCGAGGTCTCGACAGGCTCGACCGGCAGGGTCAGGACGCGTGCGCCATGAGGAACGCCAGCAGGTACGACCGGGTGTTGCCGTCGTCGAGGCGTTCGTCGGGAAGGTCGCGCGCGACGTCGAGGGCCGCCTGCGCGTCGTCGGGCCCGGCGAGCGCCGCGTACAGGAGCAGCTGGTCGCCGAACATCACGTCCCACGACGCGGCCTCGTCGCGCGGGCGGCCGGCGAGCGCCTCGTCGAGGTTGGCCCGGATCCGCTCCGGGTCCCCGGCGAGGTAGCCGGCGACCGGCTGCGCGGGCAGCACGAGGATGCCGAGCATCGCGCTCGGCTCGGCGCTGAACCACGTGGCCCAGTCGCGCTTGCCGCCCCACACGAGCGAGGTGACCTGGTGCCCGAAACCCTGCACCGCCGGGTCGGAGCGGTCGAAGTCCGTCCAGTACGCCCGCGCCGAGGCGGCCTCGGCGGACAGGAGCCAGCGGGCCTGCGCCTCGAGGTCGGCGTCCCCCCGGGCGGCGGCCCACAGCGCGAGCCCGTTCCACGCGGCGACGGCCTCCGAGGCCGACTCCTGGTTGTTCCCGTCCGCGAACGGCGCGTAGCCGGAGGCCCAGGAGTGCCCGGCGTAGGCGTCGAACACCCGCAGCGCGGGCAGGCCGCCGACGGGCTCGCCCGCCGCGACGTCGGCCGCGAGCAGGTCCAGCACCGGCGCGAGGTCGTCCACGAGCGCGGGGTCGGCCTCTCCGGCCGAGTCGCCCGCGGCCACGACGCCGGCCGCGTAGAGGAAGTATCCGTAGTGGAAGTGGTGGTCGTTGGCCTCCTCGGAGCCGAAGCCCGGCACCTTCCCGACGACGGTCGCGAGCGCCGGGTCGTGGACGAAGCACCGCTCCGCGCGCCGCTCGCACCCGTCGGCCTCGGCCCACTCGCGCAGCCGGGCGGCAAGGTCGTCGCGCAGCGTGCCCGCGACGTCGTCCATGCCGTCCTGGTCGCGGAGCTGCTCGGCGAGGGTGAGGAGGTTCGCGTCGCGGGCGAGCGCCTTGCCGCCGAAGTATGTGTCGGACGGCGCCTCGAGGGTGCCCTCGGCGCGGGCCGAGGCGTCGGCACGCACCTGGTCGGCGAGCTCGGCCCGCTCGTCGTCGTCGAGCCCGGACAGGTCGAGCCGCCCCGCCGGCTCCACGGCCGGGCTCGCCCAGGCCAGCGTCGACGCGGTGCACGCCTCGACGGTGCCGTGCACGGTCGCGTAGGTGCCGAGGCCGCAGGCCGCGCCCGTCGAGTCGCGCTGGTGCGGCATGCGCACGACGGCGGTCGGGTCGCCGTCGTCCGTCGCGTAGGTGATCGCGGTGGTCACGGCCTCGTCGCCGGCGCCGTAGGCCAGCGACGTCTCGGTGACGGGCGCGGCCGCGGCCCGCACGAGCGTGTCGACGGCGTCGGCTGACACGTCGTCGGGCACGGGGAACCAGGCCGCCGCCTGGCCGGCGCCCAGCTCCAGGACGCGGCCGTCCTCGGACAGCCCCGCCCCCGGGTCCCCGGCTCCGCCGGGGGTGACCAGCACGTGCTCGCGGTCGAGCACCTCGGTGCTCGCCCGTCCGCCCGCGACCGTGAACTCGGACGTCATCGCGACGTCCTGGTCGGTGGCCGCCGTGTAGCGCAGGACGGGCGAGCCCTCGACAAGCTGCAGGTGTCCCAGCGGCTCCCCCGCGCCGTCCCGGAGCTCCACCGTGACCGACGCGGTGTCGTACGTCGACACGACGAACGACGCCGCGCCCACGTCCACCCCGACCTGCTCGGCGTACGGCCCCACGACCGACGTCTCGGTGACCTCGACGTCGGGGAGCCCGTAGCCGAAGCCGCGCGACGTCATGGCGACCGCAAGCGGCAGGGGGAACACCGGCTGCGGCGCATCCCCCAGGGCGAGGGCGGAGAACCACCGGTTGGTGGGAGGCGCGAGCCCGTCCGCGAGGCGCATCGTCGGCGTCACCGCGACCGACTCCTGCGGCAGCACCCCCGGGTCGACGTCGGGCGGGACCCCCGCCCGGTCGGCGGCGGGGGCGGCGCCCGCGCTCGCTCCCGGCGCCGCGCTCCCGCCCGCCGGCGACGACCCGTCGCCGCCCGGCCCGCCGCCCAGCACCCCGCACGCCGCGGTGACGAGCGCGACGACGGGCGCGACGACGGCGACCCCGACGAGGGCCCGGGGCCCTCTCACAGCCCCACCCGGCGCAGGAAGGCGTCGAACGACGCGTCGACGCCGGCGAGCGCGCCGTCGTCGTGCAGCTCCACGACCGCGGTGACCGGGGTGCCGGCCACCACGAGCCCGTGCTCCGCGCCGTCCACGAGACCCTCCCCGCGCACCGTGACGGTCGCCTCCGCCTGGTTGCGGGTGTTCTGGACCGCGATGCTCTCGACGGTGCCGTCGATCTCCTCGGAGTTGGGCAGCACGATCGACACGCTCCCGCCCTCCCGCACGCGGGCGAAGTCGGCCGGGTCGAGCAGCATGCGCGCGTCCACGAACAACGACCCGGCACGCTCCACCGACGCGAGCACCTCGCCGGCCTGGGCGACCGCGCCCTGGCCCGCGGCGAGCTCGGTCACGACGCCGTCCGCGGGGGCGACGACGGTCATCGTGCCGTCGTTCGTCACCTCGTAGGCGGAGGCGTCCTTGCTGACGAGCCCGACGGCGAGGTCGTGCTGCAGCGTGAGGCTGCGGAGGCGTACCAGCGGGTCGCCCTCGGACACGACGTCACCCTCGGACACGAACGCCTTGGTGACGGTCCCGGCGTAGTCGGTACCGACGGCGAGCGACTCCGAGCGGATCGTCGCGCTGGACGACGTCGCCTGGCCCATCCGGCGGTTGAGCAGGAGCACCCCGGAGGCGCACACCAGCAGGACGACGAGCAGGCCCGCGACCAGGCGCAGGCGGACGGTCCAGGTCATGCGGCACCTCCGGGGATCGTGACGGGCGCGGCGTGGGGCGCGGGCGCGAGCGACGTGGGCACGAGAGACGTGGGCGCGGGCGACGGCCGTCGGGCCGCGCGGGACTCCCGGAACGCCGTCGCGACGAACCCGCCGAGGATCAGCGTGTTGGTGATGTTCCAGGCGAGCGCGAGGCTCGGCACAGGGTCGCCCCAGTCCTTCCAGACGCCGACCGCGGAGGTGATCGCCAGGAAGACGAAGCACAGCACCTGCGGCACGATGAAGGTGAACGGCGAGGTGACGCCGCCGGTGCGGCCGGTCACGTGCCATGCCTGCTCCTTGCCCGTGACGGCGTTCCACAGGGCACGCGTGTAGATGGGGAACGACACCGAAGCGAGCAGCAGCACCTCCCAGCGGAACGAGCCGAGGGTGAAGAACGCGATCGCGATCTGCATGCCGTAGAAGCCCGCGTAGTACAGGAGCCAGGTGGCCCACGAGATCGACAGGTCCATCGGCGCCAGGTCGAGGTAGATCTGCAGGGGCGGCACGAGCAGCAGCACGAGCGGCGCGATGCCGGCGAGGTAGTGCGTCGCCGTGACCGTGTACTGCAGCCGCTGGTCGAGGGTCAGCCGGCGGCGCGGGCTGAGCGGGTTGTGGTGCAGCAGGATCTCGAAGCCGCCGGTCGCCCAGCGCAGCTGCTGCTTGGTGTACGCCTCGATCGTCTCGGGGGTGTCGCCCACCGCGAGCGTCCTGGGGATGTACACCGACCGCCAGCCGCGCTCGTGCAGCATCAGCGACGTCCACACGTCCTCCGACTTCGAGTCGGTGTACATGCCGCCGATGTCGTCGACCGCCGCGCGCCGGAAGACGACGTTGGTGCCCACGCAGAACGCCGCGTTGAACCGGTTCCGGCCCGGCTGGATGAAGCGGTAGAAGACGGCCTGCATGTAGCCCGCGCCGCGAGAGATGAGGTTGTCGAGGTTGCCGTACGTCTGCGGGGTCTGCACGAACGAGACGTCGTCGCGGGCGAAGAACGGCATGGTCTCGACCAGCAGCTCGGGCTCGGCGACGAAGTCCGCGTCGAGGATGACGAAGAACTCGCCCTTGACGATCGACAGCGCGTGGTTGACGTTCCCGGCCTTCGCGCCCCCGGAGGACAGCCGGCGCACGTAGCGGGCGCCGAGCGTGGCCGCGAGGTCGCGCACGTCGTCGGACCGGCCGTCGTCGAGCACCCACGTGCGGTGCGCGCCGCGCATCGCGACGGCGGCGCGGACCGTGCGCGCGATGACGTCGAGGCTCTCGCCGTAGGTGGTGATGAGCACGTCGACCGTCACCGGGCGGTCGTGCAGGAAGAGCCGCCAGCGCGTGGGGTCGTCCTCGGCCTCGTCCCGGACGATCTCGGGCAGGTCGAAGAGGCGGTCCTGGGCGTGGTGGAACGCGAAGTCACGCGCGTCGTGCCCCCCGGACAGGACGGTCCACATCGCGAGGAGCGCCTGAACGACCAGCACCGTCTCGGCCGTGATGACCAGCGCGTACGGGAGGGCGTCGCCGCGGTTGGCGGGGTTGAGCAGGAAGACGGCGTAGGCCACGACGCCGAGCGTCGCGAGCATCATGATCAGGCCGAGCGACGGCGACCGAGCCGCGGCGTTCTCGTCACGGGGCGGCGCGGTCGGTCGTTCCTCCTCGGCGGCGCCGGGGAGGCCGGCGGGACGGGACCGGACGTGCTGGGTCCGGCGGGGGGTCACGACGAGACGGTCGAACTCGGAGACGGACATGGGACGTCCTCCGGGGGCGGGACCTGGTGCGGCTCGCTGCGGGGCGGGCGTCGCCCGGGTCGCCGACCGGTCGCAGACCGGCCACGGCCGGGGGCGACCCGGCGTGCGACTCCGTCGTCGTGTTCGTCGTCGTGACGTCCACGTCCTGCAGACGCAGCGAGGCGACCCGCTGTGATGCGGGTCACCTCGTCGTCTGCTGGCGAATCTAGTGCCGGGATGGCGGCTTGTCACCCGTTCCCCGCGGGTGAGTCCACCTGCCGAGACCGGCGGTCAGAGCTGCGGCGCGACCTCTCGCGCGACCAGGTCCAGGTGGTCGAGGTCCTGCAGGTCGAGGACCTGCAGGTACACCCGCTGCACGCCCTGGTCGCGCAGCGTGCCGAGCAGCTCGACGGCCTCCGAGACCGTGCCGGCGACGCCGTGCTCGCGCAGCTCGGCCGGCTCGCGGCCGATCGCGGCGGCCCGGCGCGTGAACTCGGCCTCGTCCTTGCCGAGGGCGAGGACGAGCGCGACGGACTGCGTGATCGACTCGGGGGCCCGGCCGGCCTCCGCGAGCGCCTCCTCGATGACCTTGATCCGGCCGGGAACGGCGTCGAGCTCCGGGAACGCCTGGTTGTACTCGTCGCCGAACCGGGCGGCGAGGGCCGGGGTGCGCGTCGGGCCGCCGCCGCCCACGATCACGGGGAGCTTGGTCTGGGTCGGCTTGGGCAGCGCCGGGGAGTCGGTGAGCGTGTAGTGCTTCCCGGCGAACGAGTACGTCTCGCCGACGGGCGTGCCCCACAGGCCGGTGAGGATCTCGAGCTGCTCCTCCAGGAGGCCGAACCGCTTGGCCGGGAACGGGATGCCGTACGCCTCGTGCTCGCGCGCGAACCACCCGGCGCCGAGACCGAGCTCGACGCGGCCGCCGGACATCTGGTCGACCTGGGCCACCTGGATCGCGAGGACACCCGGGTGGCGGAACGTCGCCGACGACACCAGCGTGCCGAGGCGGACCGTGGAGGTGTCGCGGGCCAGGCCGGCGAGCGTCGTCCACGCGTCGGTGGGGCCGGGCAGGCCGTCGCCGCCCATCGCCAGGTAGTGGTCGGAGCGGAAGAAGGCGCTGAAGCCGAGCGCCTCCGTCGCCTTCGCGACGGCGAGCTGGTCGTCGTACGACGCGCCCTGCTGGGGCTCGGTGAAGATACGCAGGTCGAGGGTCATGGGGTCACCTCTCGGGTCGGATGGCGGTCGCGGTGAGGGTCGGGACGCGACAGGCGGGAGGGCGCGGACCGGGCGCGGTCCGAACGTTCGGTCACGAAGGGCTCGGTCGGGAAGAGCTCGATCAGGCGACGCTCGATCAGGCGTGGCTCGATCAGGCGAAGCTCGGACGGCTGGTGCGCGAGCGCTTGAGCTCGAAGAAGTCCGGGAACGACGCCAGCGCACGCGCGCCGTCGAAGATCCGCACCGCCTCGTCGCCCTTTGGCACGCGGGTGAGGACAGGGCCGAAGAACGCGACGCCGTCGACGTGGATCGTGGGCGTGCCGACGTCTTCCCCGACGGGCTTCATGCCGGACTCGTGCGAGGCGGCGAGGGCCTCGTCGTAGGCGCCGGACACCGCGGCCTCGGCCAGCTCGGCGGGCAGACCGGCCTCCGCGAGCGCTTCGCGCGCGACGTCGTCGAGGTCCTCGCGCTCGCCCGGGTGGATGCGGGTGCCGGCGGCGGTGTAAAAGGCAGCGAACGCGTCGGGACCGTGGTCGACCTGCACGGCGGCGGCGACGCGGCCGATGCCGCGCGAGCGCTCGATCCGGGCCCGGTAGTCGGCCGGGATGTCCCGGTCCGAGTTCAGCAGGTACAGGCTCATCAGACGGAACGTGAGCTGCAGCTCACGCTGGGCCGCGACCTCGAGCGCCCAGCGCGACGTGATCCACGCGAACGGACACAGCGGGTCGACGTAGACGTCGACCACTGGCACGTCGACACCGGGCGCGTCGACATCGGGCGCGGGGTCGGCGGCGGGAAGGTCGTGGGCGGGAGCGGTCTCAGGTGCGGTGGAGGTCCCGGAAGTCACGCCCGCCACCCTACCCACGCCCCGGCCGACCGAGTCCACCAGGCCCGTCCCCGTCGTGGAGCAGGCCCGTCCCGTTCGCCGACCACCCGCTTCGCCGTCGTCGACCATGCGTTTCGCCGTCGTCGACCATGCGGTTGGTCCGGGTTTCGGCCTGCCGATCCGGGACCAACCACATGCTCGGCATCCCGGACGGGCATGTTCGACCCGGAGGGGCAGGTTCGACGCGATGCGATGCGACGTGGGTAGGGTCGGGGACGTGCGCAGGGTGCAGTGGTCGAGCGTCGCGACCGTCTTCGGCGCGGCCGCGGTGGCGCTCGTCATGCTCGTGGTCGCGCTGCGCGGCCGCTTATGGGCGTGGATCCCGTTCGTCATCGCCGCGGGCGTGGCGGTGCGCGAGGTGCGCTACCTGCAGCGAGCGCGGCGCCCCGCCGACGCAGGCTTCGACGAGGACCGCCGCGGCGACGGCCGCCCGGGCACCCGCTCTCGCCGCGGCTGAGCTGCCATCTCGCTGAGCCATCTCCACAGGCCCCCTCCCCAGGCCGCCAACTCGCCAGGCCGCCAACTCCGCAGGCGCTCGCGGGCACGCAGCGCCGGGCCTTGCCGCCAACTCCCCAGGCCGCCACCTCCCCCGGCCGCCATCTCCCGGGCCGGCGAGTCACCCGCTCCGGACATCGACGCCCGAGAGCCCCGGGGCTAGCGTCGAGGAGGGCGGCGCCGCCCGACGACGCCCCGTCGTGCTCGCGCCGCGCGCGGGCACCGGCACGGAGGCCATCGCCATGGGGAAGACCGAGCCCACCCTCGCCGCGACGCAGGGCGGCGCGCCGCCGACGTCCGAGGAGTTCGCCGAGCGGTTCCTCGACTCCTGGCTCGGGGCGATCGACATGCTGGCGGTACACGTCGGCGACCGGCTCGGCTGGTACCGCGCGCTCGCGGAGGCCGGGCCGCTCACGTCCGCGGGCCTAGCGGCTGCGACGGGCACGGCGGAACGGTACGCGCGCGAGTGGCTCGAGCAGCAGGCTGCGTCGGGGATCCTCGTCGTCGACGACCCCGGCACGGCACCGCCGCACGACGGCGACGAGCCGTCGTCCGTCAGCATGCAGGAGGCCGGCCGGGCGCGCACGTACGCGCTGCCCGACGCCCACGCCGACGCCCTCACCGACCCCTCGTCGCTGTCCTACCTGGCGCCGCTCGCACGGTTCGTCGGGGCGATCGGCGCGAGGCTGCCCCAGCTCCTCGACGCCTACCGGACCGGGGGCGGGGTGTCGTGGGACCGGTTCGGCGACGACGCCCGGCAGGCGCAGGCCGACGTCAACAGGCCGTTGTTCACCCAGCAGCTCGCGCCGGCGCTCGCGACCCTCCCGGCGGTCCACGAGCTGCTGTCCCGGCCCGGGGCGCGGATCGTCGACGTCGGCTGCGGCTTCGGCTGGTCCACGCTCGCGCTCGCCCGCGCCTACCCCGACGCCGAGGTCCACGGGCTCGACGTCGACCGGCCGTCCGTGGAGGCTGCCCGGGCGGCCGCGACCGAGGCCGGCCTCGACGGCCGGGTCACGATCCACCTGGCCGACGCCGCCGAGCTCGCGGCCGGACAGCCCTTCGACGCCGCGTTCGCCTTCGAGTGCGTGCACGACCTACCGCGGCCGGTCGCCGTCCTGGACGCCGTGCGACGGGCGGTGCGGCCGGGCGGGGTGGTCGTCGTCATGGACGAGGCAGTGGGCGAACGGTTCAGCGCCCCGGCGGACGACGTCGACCGGCTCATGTACGGGTACAGCCTGTTCGTCTGCCTGCCCGACGGGCTGGCGACTTCGCCCTCGGTCGGGACGGGGACGGTCATGCGCCCGGCAACGCTGCGACGGTACGCGCGCGAGGCCGGTTTCTCCGACGTCGAGGTGTTGCCGGTCGACGACTTCGGCTTCTTCCGTTTCTACCGGCTGCTGATGTGACGACAGCTGGGTGAGCATCCAGGGAGAGCGCCGAGGGCCGTGCCCGGCGGGTGCGAGCGTCGACGGGAGGGCGCGACGGACGGGCTGCCGCGCGGAGTAACCTCCGTCCCATGACCGCCGTCCGGACGCACACCCACGCCCAGGCCGTCGACGCCGCGATCGACCTGTTCTCGCGCAAGGGCTACGAGCAGACCACCGTCGAGGAGATCGCCGACGCCGCGCAGGTCAGCCGCGCCACGTTCTTCCGCCGCTTCCGCTCCAAGGAGGACGTGATCTTCGCCGACCACGAGCTCCTGCTGGAGGAGGTCGTGGTCCTGCTCGCCGAGACCCGACCCGAGGCCCGCGCCAGCGAGGAGTCCGGCCGCGCTCCCGAGCGCGCATGGGACCCAGCCACCGATCCGTACCTCGAGGTGTGCCGGGCCGCACGCCTCGTGTTCGACCATCACGTGGGCCAGCGCGAGACGTCGATCGCCCGCCATCGGCTGCTGCAGCAGGTGCCCGCCCTGCGCGACCGCGAGCTCGTCACGACGCATCGCTACGAGCGCGCCTTCACTGCCTACCTCCGGGACACGCTGCCGCCGGACCGGTCGATGACCACGATGTCGATCGCGTTCGCGGCCTCCGTCGTCGCAGTGCACAACGCGATCCTGCGCCGGTGGCTGCGCAACCCGCACCTGGATCTCCGGCCCGAGCTGGAGGAGGCGTTCCTCGACCTGCGCCGGGTGGCGGTCGCCCCGCTCCCCCGGTCGGACGACGACGCCCGGCCGGCCACCTCTGCCGCTGCTGCCGCTCCGGGAGCCGAGGGCGAGAACGCGGAGGCCGGCGGCGAGCGGGCCCGAGACACCGACGCCATCGAGATCGCGGCCGGCGACGAAGGCTCCGCGGTGCGGACACGCACGTCGGGAACCGACGGCCGACGGGTCGTCGTCACGGTGCTCGAGCCCGGGGCGGGCCCGGACGCCGTCGCGCGCGCGGTTCGGGACGCCCTGGCCTGACTCGCCTGGGAATGGGGGTGTGGCATCCTGCGTTGTGCAGGACGCCGCCGGGACCTCCGGCGGTGAGACACGCACGTACGTGCTCCGGGGTCGGTGCAATTCCGAGCCGGCGGTGACAGCCCGCGACCCGCGCCTCCTTCGGGAGCCGTGGTTGACCTGGTGGAACTCCAGGGCCGACGGTGAAAGTCCGGATGGGAGGCAGCACGTGCGGCGCACGCCCGGCGACGGGTGGGCGCCGCCCGGTCGTCGTGTCGTCGGCAGGGCCGCCCGCGCAGCGGGACCCTTCGTCGACGGCCGCCGTCCGTCCCCCCGGATGCCGCACGGCTGACCGGGAGAGGAATCGATGGACGCGATCGACGCGTTCTTCAACGCCACGCTGACCATCGGCGACCAGCAGATGTCGTGGCGCGAGATCGTCGGCAACGGCTTCGGGCTCGCCTCGGCGCTGGGTGGCATGCGCCGCAAGGTGTGGGCGTGGCCCGTCGGCATCGTCGGGAACCTGGTGCTGTTCACGGTGTTCATGGGCTCGTGGTTCGGCGACACGAGCCGCGCCGACATGCTCGGCCAGGCCGGCCGGCAGGTGATGTTCCTGATCGTGTCGATCTACGGCTGGGTGCAGTGGCGCCGTACGCAGCGCGCGGACCTCGAGCTGCGCGCCGACGGCAAGATCCCCGCCGAGGGCGGCTCGGCGGTGCACCCGCACTGGGCGTCGTGGCCCCAACGGATCGGCATCGTCGTCGTGATGGTGGGCGGCACGCTGCTCCTCACCCCCCTGTTCCGCTCCCTCGGGTCCTACGAGCCCGTGTGGTCCGACGCCTGGATCTTCATGGGCTCCCTCGTCGCCACGTACGGCATGGCCAAGGGCTGGGTCGAGTTCTGGCTCGTGTGGGTCGCGGTGGACATCGTCGGCGTGCCGCTGCTCTGGTCCGCCGAGTACTACGCGACGGCGCTGATGTACGTCTTCTACGGCGTCTTCACGCTGACCGGGTTCTTCGTCTGGTGGCGCGTGCACCGGCGCGAGCAGGCCGGGACGTCCCCGACCTCGGCGGCGTCGCACCCCTGACGCACGCCTCGCCTGGGACGAGGGCGCACCGTAGCCCTCGCTCCACCGGCGCCGATCCCTCACGCCGCACTCCGCGTCGGGTCGGTGATCCTTCGGCCGTGGCGGTCGGAGAACTGCCACTGCTGGCGCGGTTCGACGGAGGGACTGACCTCGCGACTCCAACGCATGGTGATGCCCTGGGAGTCGACGACGTCGTGGTGGTGCCAGCACAACAGAGCGGAGTTCTCGGCCGAGGTCGTGCCGCCGTCCGCCCAGTGCGACACGGCGTGGTGCACCTCGCAACGTTGCGGCGGCTCGTCGCAGCCGGGCCAGGTGCATCGCCGGTCCCTGGCGATCACCGCCCGGCGCAGCTGCCCGGTGACGGTGCGCTGAGCGCGTCCGACGTCGAGCACCTGCGAGTCCGTACCGAAGACGATGCGGGTCACCTCGCTGTCGCACGCCAGCCTGCGCAGCAGCGAGGCGGGGACCGGAGAGTCGTGGTCGGGGAAGGCGGGGAGCGAGTCCCCCTCGGGGCCCACCAACCGCCTCGCGTCGACTCCCGCCGGAGCAGTGCCCTGCCAGGCCGGGCGCGCACCCTCGTCAACCGCACCGCCCGAACCCCGGCCTCGGCCGGCGAGCGCCCGCAGCTCGGTGAGCGACACCGTGACGTTCAGGTGCGGACGGACGGAGGCTCCGGTGCCGACGGCGGCGTTGTCGAGGGCGATGCGCGCCAGGTCGGCGATCCCCTGTGCTCGCCGTTGCGTGGCCGTCCGCCGGTCGGCGGCGGCGGGGCGGCCCACCACGGCGTGTAGCGCCGCGCGGACCGCCTGCCCGTGCTCCACCGTCAGAAATCCCGCCACGTGGTAGCCGTCCCAGGTCGGAGAGACCTCGAGGAACTCCCTCTCCCGCGCACGGTCGTACCCGCGCTCGTCCGACTCGGGATCGGCCACGTGCGCGAACCTCTTCACGAGGCGGCGGAACTGCCCCGCCGAGCGCGCGTCCGCGAGAGCGACGAGCACCTCTTCCCCGGTCGGCGACGAGGCCGCGCCGGGTCCGCGACCGTCGAGGTCGGATTCGGCCTCTGCGCCCTGCCCGAGGCCGGACCCGGAGTCCGCGTCGACCGGCGCGGCGAGCGCCGCGCGTCGGGTCTCGGACGTGGGCGCGACGTCCACCATCGCCCGCACGTGATCGGCGCCGATCGCCCCGGCGAGCGCGGCCCTCGCGGTAGCGGGGAGCACGTCGCGCAAGGTCCGGGCCATCCGCACGTCCCGGCGCGACGTCGCGAGCCCCACGCCCTCGGCGAGGGAGAGCCAGTGGGCGAACGACCGGGCGCCGCCCACCGCCCACCACCCCTCGGCCTCCAGCGCGGGCAGGACCCGCAGCCGCACGGCCTCGATCCGCGCTCCCTGAGCGCGCAGCGACCGGGAGACGTCGGCCAGGGCGCGCCCGCCGAGCTCGGCCAGGCCTCCGGAAACCACCGCCCCCACGAGCGCCTCCACTCCCGCCGCGATCAGCTGCAGCGCAGCCGCGACCTCGCGGCCACCGTCGGCGCTCACCGCATCGCCCGGCCCAACGTCGCCCGGCTCAACGTCGCCCGGCTCAACGTCGCCCGGCTCAACGTCGCCCGGCTCAACGTCGCCCGGCTCAACGTCGCCCGGCTCAACGTCGCCCGGCTCAACGTCGCCCGGCTCAACGTCGCCCGGCTCAACGTCGCCCACCGCCGTCATGCGCCCTCCCGCCACGCTCGGGTGCCGTGCGGCACCGACCTCCCCGGACGAATGCTCGACCGGTACGGGAACGCTATCGAACACCAGTTCGACACGGTAGGGATCGTTGCGGGCCTGTGGACGACCAGCCGCTGTGCACGGCGTCAGGGCCGCCCGGCGCCGCGATGTGGCCGGAGCGCCTAGGCGGACGTTCGCTCAGAGCGAACAAGCCCGCGGAAGCCGTCCGCCCAGAGAACGGTCACAGCATTGGAGGAGTCAGTCGTCGATGTCGAGGACGGTCGACAGATCTGCCGGCCGGGCGTCCATCCCGGGCGTCGACAGGACGGTCCCGACCAGCTCGCACGATCCACCCACCGCCATCTCCCGCGTGTACTCGGGGACGGCGAGGAACCACGACCGGTCGTGCGGCCACACGAGGGATGGCGGCTCCCCGAACTGCCGGAGCGCCGTCGCCGACCGGAGCGGCCCGGTCCACAGGAACCGAGCCATGTAGGGGGTGTCCAGCGGTTCCGTGGCCGGTCGTTCAAGCCGCATCCCGGCGAGTGCGGCCGAGACCTCGGACTGCACCGCGCGAAGTTCGTCACGAACGGCGGCTGCGCGCCGCCCGCGCTGCCACCAGCGGGGTCGCTCGTCGGACGCCACGAGCGCCGCCATCCCGGGAGCTGTGGCCGGGTCGCCCCCGTGGTCGTACAGGAAGCCCCACCCCTCCCACAGGCCGACGTGGACGGGCTGGTCGCCGGTGTGCGGCGCGAGCACGTCGAGCAGGGCCTCCAGCCGGTCGTCCGCGGCGCGCACCCGGACCGCGCCATCCTCGTCCAGCGGGTACGGGACGACCGCGTACGCGTCGTACCCACGCGGCACGTGCGCCTCGACCGCCGCGCCCGGATCGCCGAGCAACGGCAGGATCCACTCCCCCGCCGAAGGGTCGTCGTCCCAGCGCGCCCCGGCCCTGGCGAGGGCGTCGTTCACGACCCTGCTGCCTCGACCCCCGGCTCGGCGACGACGACCTCCACGCCGTGCTCGCCGAACGCCTCGCGCACGTCGGTGCCGGGATCGACGTCGGTGAGCAGCACGTCGAACCGGGACGGGTCGCAGATCATGGCGAACGCCGACGCCCCCAGCTTGGAGGAGTCGGCCACCACGACGACCCGCTCCGCCCGGGCCGCCAGCTCGCTGTTGACCGCCGCCTCCCCCTCGTGGTGCGCCATCGCGCCGCGCCGCGGATCGACGGCGTCCACCCCCAGGAACGCGATGTCGACCCACACCCGTTCCAGAGTCGGAGCGGTGAGGGGTCCGATCAGCTCGTAGGACTGCGGCCGGGCGACGCCGCCCACGACGAGGATCTTCACCTGGGGACGCACCGCGAGCTCGGTGGCGATGTTGAGCGCGTTGGTGACGACGGTGACGACGGGGCTCCCCGAGCCGGCGGCGAGGTCGCGCCGGCTCGCGATCGCCCGGGCGACCTCGTGGGTCGTGGTGCCGCCGTTGAGCGCGATCGTGCTGCCGATCGGCACCATCCCGGCGGCAGCGGCGGCGATCCGCCGCTTGCCGTCGGCGTTCCGCGCGATCTTGTAGCTGACCGGCAGGTCGAGGGACGCCGACCCCGAGACCACACCGCCGTGCGTGCGGGTCAGCAGCTGCTGCTGCGCGAGGTGGTCGAAATCCCGGCGCACCGTGGCGACCGACACGCCCAGGCGGACCGCAGCCTCCTCGACCCCAAGCTGCCCCCGCTCGGCGACGAGCTCGAGGATGTCATTGAGACGCTGGTGTCGCGACATGCCGCTCATCCTTCCCTATCAGGCAGGACGGCGGCCTCAGGCGAACGCCGGGTCTTCGCCGCATTCACCCTCGGCTCCGCTCCAGGCGCGTGCCTCGTCCCTCAGCCCCCACCCTCCGCTGCGCCTCAGGCGAACGCGGAGACCCCGGTGATGTCGCGACCCACGATGAGCGCCTGCATCGACTCCGTGCCCTCGTACGTGTGCAGCGCCTCGATGTCGGCGAAGTGCCGCGCGACCCGGTTGCCGAGCAGGATGCCGTTGCCGCCGAGCATGTCGCGGGCGACGGCCGCCACCTCGCGGGCCTGGCGGGTCGTCGTGTACTTCGCGAGCGACGCCTGCTCGCCCGTCAGGGTGCCGGCGTCGGCGAGCCGCGCGACCTGCGCGACCAGCAGCTGCATCTGCGTGACCAGCGACAGCATCCGGGTGAGGCGCTCCTGCACCATCTGGTTCTTCGCGAGCGGCCGGCCGAACTGGATGCGCTGCGTCGCGTAGGCGACGGCCGACTCGTAGCAGGCGACGGCGTGCCCGACGGCGGACCAGGCGACGGCGAGGCGCGTGGCGAACAGCACCGCGGCGGTCGCCTTGAACGACGTGGCGCCGGGCAGCGCGGCGTCGGCGGGCACGAAGACGTCGTCGAGCGCGATGTGCGCCTGCCAGATGGCGCGCAGCGAGACCTTGCCCTCGATCGTCGTGGCGGTGTACCCGGGGGCGTCCTGCGGGACGACGAAGCCGTGCACCTGGTTGTCGCCGGTCCCTCCTGAGCCTGTCGAAGGGTCGTCCCCGACCAGGCGGGCCCAGACGACGGTGATGTCGCCGCAGGAGCCGAAGCCGATCCACTTCTTCTCGCCGTCGATGACGTAGCCCTCGACGCCGTCGCGCGTCTCCCTGCGGGCCGTCGTCTCGAGCGAGACCGAGTCCGAGCCGTGGGTGGGCTCGGTGAGCGCGAACGCGCCGAGGATCTCGCCGCGCGCCATGGGCTCGGCGTACCGCTCGACCTGCTCGGGCGAGCCGTGCATGACGATCGAGCGCAGCGCGAGGCCGCCCTGGACGCCGCAGATCGTGGCGACCGAGCCGTCGCCGCGCGACATCTCCATGCTGGCCAGGCCCTCGGCCATGAAGCTCACCCGGGGGCGGCCCGGGACGTCGACGCCGTCGCGCAGGAAGTCGCGCTCGGCGAGCTTCTTGACCAGCTCGAACGGAACCTCGGCGCGCTCCCAGTAGCCGTCGATGACGGGCAGCACCTCGTCCTGGACGAACTCGCGGACGGCGAGCTGGTGCGCCCGCTCCTCGGGGGCGACGTCCGCGAACGCGCCGACGTAGTCGAGGTCGAGGGGCTGCGACAGGTCGTAGTCGGGGGCGGTCACGCCGGGCATGACGGGGGCGGGGCGGGTCATCGACGACCTCTCTCTGCGCGGGGGTCCTGGCGGGCCCGGTGAGAAGGATGACCGGCGTCGCCAAGGCTGGTGGATTGGCGACGCCGGTCTGCGCCCATCGTGACCCGCGACGGCGTCTCACGTCAAGCGATACCCCGTCTCAGTCGCGGGGCGCGACACTGGCCGGATGGCGACGACGAGCGCGGGGCTGCTTCTTTACCGGACGACGCCTGACGGCGGGATCGAGGTCCTGCTCGGCCACATGGGCGGCCCGTTCTGGGCGCGCAAGGACGAGGGGGCGTGGTCGGTCCTCAAGGGCGAGCTCGACCCCGACGAGGAGCCGCACGCGGCGGCGCTGCGCGAGGCGGCCGAGGAGCTCGGCCTGCCGCTCCCGCCGCCGTCCGTCCCGGACCTCGACCTCGGCGAGGTCCGCCAGCGCTCCGGCAAGCGGGTGCTCGCCTGGGCACGCGAGTGGCCGGCCCCAGGTCCGGACCTGGGACAGGTCCGCAGCAACACCGTGGATATCGAGTGGCCGCCGCGCTCGGGCCGCAGGATGGAGGTCCCGGAGATCGACCGGGCCGCCTGGTTCGCGCCCGACGACGCCCGTCGCGTCGTCGTGAGCGCGCAGGCCGCGTTCGTCGACCGCCTCGAGGCCGCGGCCCGCCGATAGCGCGCGCCACCTCGCGGGTCAGCCGGTGAACGTCAGCCAGAGCAGGGCCACGTTGAGCGCGACGATCACGCCCGCGATCAGCCAGGCGGCCACCTGCGTGGCGAGCCCGTTGCGGTGCTCCCCGAGCAGCCCCGCCTCCCGGGTCAGCCTCACCAGCGGGATCATGGCGAACGGGATGCCGAAGCTCAGTACGACCTGGCTGATCACCAGCAGCCAGGTCGGCGAGACGCCGGTGGCGAGCAGCACGATCGCGGGGACCAGGGTCACGACCCGGCGCGCGAGCAGCGAGACGCGCACGTGCAGCAGTCCGGCCATGATCTCGGCGCCGGCGTACGCGCCGACCGACGTCGACGCCAGGCCGGACGCCAGGAGCCCGACCCCGAAGAGCACGGCCACGACCGGCCCGAGCGACTCGGCGATCGCAGCGTGAGCGCCCTCGATCGAGTCCGTCCCGGCCCGGCCGGGGAGGTTCGCCGCGGCGAGCAGCAGCATCGCGATGTTGACCCCTCCGGCGACGACGAGCGCCGCCACGACGTCCCACCGCGTGGCCGTCAGCAGCCGGCGGGTGGTCGCAGGCCGGTCCGGGACGCCGTCCGGCGCCGCCCCGGCGCCGCGGGCGAGCCGGTGCCGCTCGCGGACCCGCGCGTCGTGCCGCACCCGGTCCCGCGCCAGCGAGGAGTGCAGGTAGATCGCGTGCGGCATCACGGTGGCCCCCAGCATGGAGGCAGCCAGGAGCACCGACTCGGGCCCGTCGAGCCGCGGCACCAGACCGCCCAGGACTGCGCCGAGGTCGGGCGGGGAGAAGAACAGCCCCGCGCAGAACCCCACGGTGAGCACCACGAGCATCGACGTCACGACGGTCTCGAAGACCCGCTGCCCGCGCCGCTGCTGGATGGTCAGCACCAGCATCGAGACGACCCCGGTGATCACCCCGCCCAGCACCAGCGGCACCCCGAACAGCAGGTGCAGGGCGATCGCGCCGCCGATCACCTCGGCGAGGTCGGTCGCCATCGCGACCACCTCGGCCTGCACCCAGTAGGCGATGCGCCCCCGCCGCGACAGCCGCTCCCCCAGCACCTCCGGCAGCGACCGCCCGGTGACCACGCCGAGCTTCGCGGACAGGTACTGCACGAGCACCGCCATCGCGTTCGCCGCGACGAGCACCCACACCAGCAGGTAGCCGAACCGCGCGCCGGCCGTGAGGTTGGCGGCGACGTTGCCCGGGTCGACGTACGCGATCGCCGCGACGAAGGCCGGGCCGAGGAGCGTCAGGAGGCGGGCCGTGCGCACCCCGGACCCAGCCGGACGACGGGGGCCGGCGTCGGTCGCGGACGTCGCCGTGGCGGGGCCAGGTCGGCTCACTCGCTCTCCTCGGGTTCGGGTGGGGCTCCTGCCGCACCGAGCGTTTTCGGGTATCCGAAACCATAGACGTCGAGACCCACATCTCGCACCTCTGGCACGATGTGCGCGTGCCGCCCTCCGCCGAGACTGCCCCCGCCCCCCGACCGGCGCGGCGCACGCTCCGCGCCGTGCTCCGGTCGCGCTGGCTGCTCGCCGTCGGGTTCGTCGTCGTGCACGCCTGGGTGGTCCGGGGCGCGATCGGCTGGGCGTACACCATCTACGGCGACGTCACGCTCTACGAGTGGTGGGCCCGCAACGGCCTGGCCACCGGGCAGTGGCCCGTCCTGGACTACGACTGGGTCTACCCCGCGGGCGCCCTGGTCCCGGTCACCCTGCCCGCCCTCGTCACGACGAGCCTGCTCGGCTACGAGATCGTGTGGACGGCGATGATCGTGGCGCTGAACGCCGTCGCGGTGGTCGTGCTGGTGCGCGCCGCCCCCCGCGGGCTGCTCGGCGCGTGGTGGTGGCTCGCGTTCCTGCTCGCGCTCGGGCCGATCTTCCTCGGCCGGCTCGACGGCGTGATCGCCCCGCTGATCCTCGTGGCGCTGGTGCTCGCCGCCCGCCGGCCCGCCGTCGCCGCCCTGGTCGCCACCGCGGGCGCGTGGATCAAGATCGCGCCCGGCGCCGTGGTCGTCGCGCTCGCCGCGACCCGCCGGCGGGGCCGCGACCTGTGGCGGCAGGTCGTGGTCCCCGGCGCGGCGGTGTCGGTCGTCGTCGTCGGGCTCGCCCTCGCGGGCGGCGCGGGCGAGCGGGCCTTCAGCGTGTTCGGCCAGCAGGACGCCCGCACCCTGCAGGCCGAGTCGGTCGCCGCGACGTGGTTCAGCGTCTCCCGGCTCTGGGACCCGAGCGTGAGCATCGAGTACAACGACGTGATCTTCACGTACGAGGTGCAGGGTCAGGCCGCCCAGCGCGTGGCGGGCGCTCTCGACTGGCTGCTGCCGCTCGCCGTCCTGCTGCTCGCCGCGCTGACCTGGTGGACCGCCCGGCGTCGCCCCGACCACGCGGGCGACCTCGTGCTGCTCGCCGCGGCGGCCCTGCTGCTCGCGCTCATCGTGTTCAACAAGGTCGGTTCGCCACAGTTCGTCGCCTGGATCGGCCCGCCGCTGGCCGCCGCGATCGCGCTCGCCGGCCCGGGCACCCGGCGCCTGTGGGCGCCGCCTGCCGTCGGCGTGCTGCTCACCGCGGCCGCCACCTACCTCGTGTACCCGGTCGCGTACGGCGAGTTCTTGGCCGGCGAACCGTGGATCGTCGTCGTGGAGGCGCTGCGCAACGGGGCGCTGGTGGTGCTGCTCGTCGGCGCGGCCTGGCGGATCGCCCAGCTCGGGCGCACGCGCGACGTCCCGGCCCGCGCCCCGCGACGGGACGTCGGACCGGACCTCGGACCGGTCGTCGACCCGCCCGCCGCGCCCGGTTCGCCGGGTTCCGCCTGACCGTTCGCCCGACGTTCGGCGACGCGTCGACGACACGACGCCGAGCGAACCCCGGCGTGTCACCCCCGGCAGGTTGCCTGCGATCGTGCGGGTCGCGATCGTCGCCGAGTCCTTCCTGCCGCAGGTCAACGGGGTGACGAACTCCGTGCTGCGGGTCCTCGAGCACCTCCGGCACACCGGGCACGAGGCGCTCGTGCTCGCGCCGGACGACGACGGCGGCGCGGTGCCGCCGTTCGTCCACGGCACACCGGTGATCGAGGTGGGCTCGGTCGGGCTGCCCGGGTACGCCGACGTGCGCGTCGTGATGGGGCAGCGCGCGGGCATCGAGCGCACCCTCGCGGCGTTCGCGCCCGACGTCGTCCATCTGGCGTCCCCGTTCACGCTCGGCTGGCAGGGCCTGCGGGCCGCCGAGAACCTCGGGCTGCCGACCGTCGCCGTCTATCAGACCGAGGTCCCCGGCTACGCGGCGCGGTACGGCGTGCGGCACCTGGAGCCGCTGCTGTGGCGGCGGGTGCGGCACCTGCACCAGCGCGCGACGCTGACCCTCGCGCCGTCGACCGCGACGGCGCGGCACCTGGAGGCCCGGGGCATCCCCCGGGTCCGGCGGTGGGGCCGCGGCGTGGACACGAGCGTGTTCCACCCCGCCGAGCGCGACGAGGCGTGGCGGCAGGACGTCGGGGCGGGCCGCCCCCTGCTCGTCGGGTACGTGGGCCGCCTCGCCGCGGAGAAGCAGGTGGACGCGCTCGGGGTGCTGGCCGACCTGCCGGACGTCCGCCTGGTCGTGGTCGGGGCCGGCCCCGCGCGGGGCGCCCTGGAGAAGCTGCTGGGCGGCGCGCACTTCACCGGCCTGCTGCGCGGGCGCGAGCTCGCCCGCGCGGTCGCGAGCCTCGACGTCTTCGTGCACCCCGGCGAGCTGGAGACCTTCGGCCAGACGCTCCAGGAGGCGCACGCGTCGGGAGTCCCCGTGGTCGCGCCGGCCGCCGGCGGCCCGCTGGACCTGGTGGAGCACTCGCACACCGGCTGGCTCTACCCGCCGGGCGACCGCGCGGCCCTGCGCCGCCACGTCGTCGACCTCCTCGGCGACGAGCGCAAGCGGCGCGCGTTCGGCGTCGCCGCGCGCCGCGGCGTGCTCGGCCGCACGTGGCAGCACGTCTGCACCGAGCTGTTGGAGCACTACGACCACGCGATCGCGACGCGGTCCTCCGCGCGCACCGCCGCCCGGCCCGCGTCGGAGGTGTGACGTGCGGATCGTGCACGTGGCGAACGTCGACGGGCCCGGTGTGGGACGGTGGCGTCGTGGGCGGACGAGCCGCGCGGGCGGGTGAGGTGGGGAGCGTCGCCGTGCTCTCCGACATCCACGGCGTGCTGCCGGTCCTGGAGGCCGTCCTCGCGGAGCCGGACGTCCGCGACGCGGAGCTCCTCGTCGTCACCGGCGACCACGCCGCCGGGCCGCAGCCGCGCGAGGTCCTCGACCGGCTGCGGTCGCTCGGCGACCGCGCCGTCCTGGTGCGGGGCAACGCCGACCGTGAGCTCGTCGCGCACGCGCGCGGCGAGGACGCCGCGGTGCCCGACCCCGTCGTCCCCTGGGCCGCCGCACAGCTGCGGCCGGACGACGTCGAGCTGCTCGCCTCCCTCCCCCACCCGGTGGAGCTGCGGGTGCGCGGCTTCGGCCGCGTCGTGTGCTGCCACGGCACGCCCCGCGACGACGAGGAGGTCGTGCTGGTCGACTCGTCGCTGGAGCGCTGGGCCGAGGTCCTCGGCGGGCTCGACGACGACGTGGCCGCCGTCGTGATGGGGCACACCCATATGCCGTTCGTGCGGCTCGTCGACCGGCGCCTCTGCGTCAACCCGGGCAGCGTCGGCATGCCGTACGGCCGGGCGGGCAGGTCGTGGGCGCTGCTGCGAGACGGGCAGGTCGAGCTGCGGCACACGCCGGTCGACGTCGAGGCCGCTGTCGCGGCGGTCGCCAGGTCCAGCGCCTACCCCGACGCCCGGCGCTGGGCGCAGGAGTACGTGACATCGTCGGCGAGCGACGCCGAGGCCCTGCGGGTCTTCGGCCCCCGCGACGGGCGGCCGGCCTGACCGCTCGGCGTTCACCGCCGGTACCCGCGGCGTTCACCGTCGCCGCCCCGCGCCGCCACCCGCGGTCACTAGCGTGCGCCGCGACGGCGTGCTCCGGTGCGCGCCCCGGCTTCGACGGAGGACCACTTGTCCCGCACCTCTCGCCCCCGGCCCGCCGGCCCCGCGCGTCGCCCCCGCGTCGTCGCCGGCACGTGCGCCGCCGCCGTGACCCTCGCCCTGGCCGTGCCGCTCGCGCTGCCCGCCGCGGCGTCGTCGCCCGCCCGGTGGTGGCCGGGCGGGACGTCCGGCGGCGCCGGCGTGGTCGACCACCCGGTGTCCCTCAGCGCTGACGGCGCCGGCCTCGCGCTGAGGCCGCTCGGGGCGTACGCGACCGGGGTCTTCGACGAGTCCGCCGCCGAGATCGTCGCGCACCACGCGGGGACGCAGCGGCTGTTCTCGGTGAACGCGCAGGCCGGCGAGGTCACGGTGCTCGACGTCGCGCGGCCGTCGTCGCCCCGCAAGCTCTTCGCCCTGAAGGCTGCCGGCGTGCGCGCCGCGGACGGCTCCACGGTCCCGGACGGCGCGGTCGCCAACTCGGTCGCGGTCCGGGCCGACGGCCTGGTCGTCGTCGCCGTCGAGTCGGAGGTCAAGACCGACGACGGCTGGCTCGTGCTGTTCGACGCCGCGGGCGACGGCGACGCGCTCGGTGCCTGGCGCGTCGGCGCGCTGCCGGACATGGTGACGATCACGCCCGACGGCGCCGGCGCCGTCGTCGCGAACGAGGGCGAGCCGGCCGACGACTTCTCCGTCGACCCGGAGGGCTCGGTGACCGTCGTCGAGCTGCCGGACCGCCTCCGCCCGGGCCACGGGTCGGGCCGCGGGTCGGGCCACGGGTGGGGACACGGCCACCGGTACGACGACCTCGACGTGCGGCAGTCGGCCGTGCGCACCGCCGACTTCCACGCCTTCGAGGGCGAGGCGCTGCCCGACGGCGTCCGGGTCTTCGCGCCGGACGCCCCCGCGCCGGACGGCAGCCTCGCCCACCGCGTGTCGCGCAACCTCGAGCCGGAGTACGTGACGGTGTCGAAGGACTCTCGCACCGCCTACGTGGCCCTGCAGGAGGCGAACGCCGTCGCCGAGGTGGACCTGCGCCGGGCGCGCGTCACCGACGTCTGGTCCCTCGGCAGCAAGGACCACTCGGTGCCCGGGCAGGGCATCGACCCGTCCGACAGGGACGACGCGGCCGCCGTCCGCGAGGTCCCCGTGCGGGGGCTGTACATGCCCGACGGGATCGCGTCGTTCACCTCGCGCGGCGAGACCTATCTCGTCACGGCGAACGAGGGCGACGCGCGCGAGTGGGGCGACTACGCGGAGCCCGCCCGCGTGAAGGACCTCGGCACCGGCGGCCTCGCGCCGGTGTGCGCGGACTCCCCCGCGTCGTCCCTGCTCGACGACGCCGACCTGGGCCGCCTCAACGTCACGACGGCGTCGGGCCTGAGCGACGACGGCTCCTGCTACGAGCAGCTGTTCGCGATGGGCGCGCGGTCGTTCTCGGTCTGGACGACGGACGGCGAGCTGGTCTTCGACTCCGGCAACACGTTCGAGCAGGTCACGGCCGAGGCGCTGGGCGACGCGTTCAACACCAACCACTCCGAGACGTCGTTCGACGGGCGCAGCGACGACAAGGGCCCGGAGCCGGAGAACCTCACGATCGGGAAGGTCGGGAGCCGCACCTACGCGTTCGTCGGGCTGGAGCGCGCCGGCGGCGTCATGGTCTACGACGTGACCCGGCCGGAGCGCTCCGAGCTCGTCACCTACGTGTCGAACCGCGACTACTCCGTGTCCGTGGAGGACGCGATCGACGACGGCGAGGACGCGCCCACCGCGCTCGAGGCCGCCGGCGACCTCGGCCCCGAGGGCCTGACGTTCATCCAGGCGGAGGACTCCCCGACGCACCGCCCGCTGCTCGCCGTCGCGAGCGAGGTCTCCGGCACGACGACGCTCTTCGAGGTGGACCGGCTGCGCTGACCCTCCGCAGGTCGAGCCTGTCGAGGCCGGCGCCGCGGTCTCGGCAGGCTCAGCCGGCGGGCGTGCGCTCGGCCAGCTCCCGGAACCACGCGAGCGCGTGGCGGTGCGAGGCGAGCCCGTAGTCGAGCGTCGTGCGCTGGAACCGGAAGACGTCGCGGAACTCCTCGGGGATCTCCGCGGCGTCGATCTGCTCGCCGAGCGCCTCGAGCCGCGCGAGGTCGTTCTCGATCCGCGCGACGACGCGCGCAAGGACCTCGGCCCGCTCGTCGGGCTCGAGCAGGCCCAGGAAGAAGAGCCGGGGCAGCGCCGCGGCCTCGGCGTCCGGACCGGCCATCGGCCCCGTCATCCAGGAGTGGAACTCCTCGCGGCCGGCGTCGGTCACGCGGTAGGTCTTGCGGCCCCGTGCGCCCGGCCCGACCTCGTCCACCTCGATCAGCCCGCCGGTCAGCAACGTCTCCAGCGCGCGCCGGATGCTGCCGGAGCTTGCGCTGTAGAGCAGCGATACGGCGGCCTCGAAGTTCTTGACCAGGTCGTACAGGCTCTGCGGCCGGAGCAGGAGCAGACCGAGGATCACGTGCGCCATGGATCGACCCTAGCCGTTGACCCTCATAGACCTGTCTAGTAGACATGTCTATGAGGGTTGTCGGGTCGATGAAGGAGACGTCCATGGCACGGGACTCGGTCGACAGGTTGACGGCGTCGCTGGAGCGGAAGTCGCGACGGAGGTCGTCGATGCCGCCGCCGCAGGTGCTCGTCGTCGCGCCCGGGCTGGAGGTCGAGTCCGGCGGCTCCCAGCCGTTCCACACGGCCAGCATCGGCAAGGTGATGACGGCGACGCTCGTCGCGATGCTGGTCTCCGAGGGCCGCTTCGGCGTCGACAGCCCGCTCGGCGACGTGCTCCCGGCGTCCGACGTCGACGGCCTGCCCGGCGCGCCGGGCGTCGACGTCGCCGCCGACGTCACGGTCGAGCACCTGCTCACGCACACCAGCGGCCTGCCCGACTACTTCGAACCACCCCGCGGCACCCGGACCGCCGTCTCCACCCGGACCGCCGCCGCCCAGCCCGACCGCTACTGGTCCCCCGCGGAGCTGCTCGACGAGGCGAAGCGCCTGCCCGCCGTCGGGCGCCCGGGCGAGAGGTTCCGCTACGGCGACACCGTGTTCGTGCTGCTGGGCCGCATCGTCGAGGAGGCCACGGGCGAGCCGTTCAACGCCGCGCTGCGCAAGCGCGTCCTCGAGCCCTCCGGGATGGAGCGCAGCACCACCCCGTACGGCGACGCCCGCACCCCCGCCGACCTCGCCGAGCTCGACGTCGCGCCGTTCTGGCTGGGCGGTCACGAGCTCAGCCGCGCGCTCAGCGTGAGCCTCGACTGGGCCGGTGGCGGCATCGTCGCGCCGCCCGCGGACCTGGTGAGCTTTCAATGTGCCCTGCACGGCGGGCGGCTCGTCTCGCCCGACACGCTCCGGTGGATGGCGACGCCGCGGCACCGCCGCCGGCGCGGGATCCACTACGGCGCGGGGATGGCGACCGTGCGGTTCGGCGAGTTCACGCCGCCGTTCCTGCGCGGGCTGCCCGAGCCCGTCGGCGGCCTGGGGCACTTCGCGACGCACATGTTCTACTACCCGCGCCAGCGCGCCCACGTCGTGCTGAACTTCCACTCCTACCGGCGGATGAATCAGAGCTTCATGCTGCACGCACGCATCGCCCGGCTGCTCGCGGCCCGGTGAGCACGGCACCGACGAACGAGGCGCTACCTTGAGCGCGTGCGGACACCGACGTCACCTGCTCGCCCGCTCACCGCAGGACGCCCCGGACCCGCCCGCTGCGCCGCCGTCGGCGTCGCCTTGGCCGTAGCGGTCGCAGGGCCGGCAGGATGCGCCTCTGGCCCGGCGCCCGAGGTCGGCGAGGTCGAGGTCACGGTGGAGTCCGACGTCTGCACCGCGGACGGCTGCACCGCCGTCCCTGCACGTGACGCCACGGTCGAGCTGCTCCTGGGCTCCACACGGGTCGACGGCGCCCGGACCGACTCCCGGGGAGTCGCCGTCGTCGAGTCCCCCTCCGTCGGCCTGTTCGACGTCGTCGCACACGTGGGAGACCTCACGTCACCTCCGGCCAGGGTCGAGATCGGGGGCGGATCGTTCACGGACGTCACGGTTCGGGTCCCGTCGCCGATCGGCTACGGAGGGGCCTCGACTTCGCGGTGACGCCGGGACGTCGCTCCTCGCCTCGGGCGACCCGCTGACGGCGGTCGGTCCGACGCCGCGATGACTCCGCCGCGTCGTGACGGTCCACCCGCCATGACCAGAGTGGTGGGCGACATCTCGATCTCCCTCGACGGGTTCGTCACCGGGCCCGACCCGGGCCCCGACAACGGCCTGGGCGACGGCGGCGAGGCCCTGCACAGGTGGGCGTTCAGCGACGACCCCGTCGACGGCGAGCAGCTGCGCGCGGCGACCGAGGCGAGCGGCGCGGTCATCCTCGGCCGGGCCCTGTTCGACGTCGTCGACGGCCCGCAGGGCTGGAACGAGGAGACGGGCTACGGCGCGCGCGAGGTGGGCAGGCCGGCGTTCTTCGTCGTCACGAGCGACCCGCCCGCCTCGCCGAGGCTGCCGTTCTGGACGTTCGTCACCACCGGGCTGCGCGACGCCGTCGCCCAGGCGAGCGCCGCGGCGCTCGACGCCGCCGAGCGCGCGGGGGCCGACCGCGACGTCGTTCTCATGGGCGGCGGCGCCACGGTCGGTTCGGCGCTGGACGCCGGGCTGCTGGACGTGCTGAAGCTGCACATCTCGCCCGTCGTGCTCGGGTCGGGGACGGCGCTGTTCTCCGGCGAGCGTCGCCACGAGCTCGTCCAGCGATCGGTGACGCCGTCGACGACGGCCGTGCACGTGGTCTACGACGTCACGCGGTGAATCACGCGTCCACCTTCTCGTGGCCCGGGCGGGCACTGGCTAGGTTGGGGCCGTGCCGACGCTGACCTCACCTCCGCTGTCAGACGACCTGATCCGCCTGCGCCTGTGGCGCGAGGACGACGCCGACGCGCAGCTCGCCGGGCTCACGGACCCGGTCTTCCGCCGGTTCTCCGACGGGGTGCCCGCGGATCGCGCCGCGGTCGTCGGCCGGATCCGCGCCATCGAGCGGCTGCGGGAGCAGGGCACGGCGATCCACTGGGCGGTCGTCGTGGCCGACGAAGCCGGCGACGCGTCCGCCGCGGCACCGCTGCTCGGTGAGGTCTCGCTTAGCGGCATCGATCAGCGCCAGCGCCGCGCGAGCATGGGGTATTGGCTGACCCCCGACGCGCGCGGGAGGGGCGTCGCGACGCGCGCGGTCCGGCTCGTCGCCGGCTGGGCCTTCACCGGCCTCGGCCTCGCCCGGCTCGAGCTCACGTGCGGGCCCGACAACGTCGCGTCCCAGCGCGTCGCCGAACGGTGCGGCTTCCAACGCGAAGGACTGCTCCGGTCGCACCAGACCTTCCAGGGCGGACGGCGCGACAGCCCGGTCTACGGGCTCCTGCCGCACGAGCTGACCCGGTGAACGCGCACTGCCGGCAAGCCGGTCGGGGGCTCACGGCAGCCGCCGTGGCGCTGGCCTTAGCGATTACGGCGGGCTGTGCTGTCGCCGACGCCATCGCGAAGACGGCCTATTGCCAGCCCGAGGACCCGGTCGTGACGCCGCAACGTGTCGCTCCCGGCGACGAGCTGCACGTCGAGACCACCGGCAAACCCGACGGCGTCGACTGCGAGTGGCGCATGCCCGCCCGCGCACGCTACGAGGTCGAGATCTGGTCGACGATGCCGGCCGACGTCCCGGACGCGAGGCATGACAGGGTGCCCCTCGGTGCCCTGGACCCGAGCAGCGAAGGGGATGCCGAGGGCGCCTTCCGCGTCCCGGACGACTTCCCGGTCGGAGAGGCAGAAGTATCCGTGAACCTCCAGGGCGTCAAGACCATCTGCGACATCGACCCGAGCATCGGCTGCGCGAAGAATCCGTGGACCCCGATCGAGGTCGTCGACTGACCCCACGGGCGACGGCGACGCGCCTCAGTCGCGCAGGCGCTTCCAGTTCCCCTCGGAGACGACCTCGACGGTTCCGTCGGCCACCACGATGGCGGTGTCGTCGTCGAGCGCGTAGGCCGGGCCGCCGATCCCGGCCGCCCAGGTCTCGGCGGCGGCCATCGTGTTGTACGGCAGCATCGGGTGGTCGAGGTGCGGGAAGATCGAGAAGTCGACGACTCCCAGCGTGGCGTCGTCGCCCGACGGCGGAGCCCATTCGACGAAGTACTGCCCGATGCGCGGCGTCAGCACCATGCTGCCCGCGCTCATCCCCACGTAGACCGTCTCGTTCAACGACGGCAGCAGGCCGGCGAGGCCGGACTCCCGCATCCAGTGGTTCAGGTACAGGGCGTCGCCGCCCGAGACCAGCAGGACGTCGGCCTCGCGGACCTTGGGGACCCAGCGGTCCGCGTAGATGCTCGGCAGCGCGGTCAGCTCGAGCACCCCCACGGACCTCCAGCCCAGCCCGGTCATGTGGTCGGTCCGCCCGGTGATGAAGTTCCAGGCGTTCGCCCCCGGGCCGACGGCCGGGTGCCCGTACAGCGCGGTGGGGATGCAGAGGGCGTCGCAGTCGGCGACCGGCCGACCGAGGACGCCGAGGAGCGCATCGTGGATGCTCGTGTTCGTGACGCCGGCGGACGTGAGGAGAAGCCGCATGGTGCCTCCTAGTTCGAAGACGGAGCGAAGCGACCGGTAGACCCCGGGGCGCCGGGAGAGTCATCGCTGCCACCGCGGCTCGGCAGGCGGACGGCCGCGCGCCGCCGCTCGGCGCGCGAGGCCCCGGTGCCGTGGCTAGCGTCGACGACGTCGACCACGGAGAGGTGCACGATGACGCTGGAGGGCAAGGTCGCGCTGGTCACCGGCGCGGGGTCAGGCATCGGACGCGCCACTGCGGTGCGCCTCGCACGCGACGGTGCCATGGTGGTCGCGCTCGGGCACCGGCAGGAGAGCGCCGACGACGTCGCGGAGGAGATCCGTCGCGGCGGTGGCACGGCGCTCCCGGTGGCGGCCGACGTCGGGGACGCGCCCGCCGTGCGCGACGTGCTCGCGCGGGTGGAGCAGGAGCTCGGCCGGCTCGACATCGTCGTCGCGAACGCCGGCGTCAACGGCGTCTGGGCCCCGCTCGAGGAGCTGGAGCCGGACGAGTGGGCCAGCACGATCTCCACGAACCTCACCGGCACCTTCCTCACGGTCCGGTACGCGGTGCCCCTGCTCGTGCGGCAGGGTGGCGCGGTCGTCGTCGTCTCGTCGATCAACGGGACCCGCACGTTCAGCAACTCCGGCGCGTCGGCCTACGCGACGAGCAAGGCAGGCCAGGTGGCGTTCGCGCGGATGGCCGCCGTCGAGCTCGGTCCGCGCGGCGTGCGGGTCAACTCCGTGTGCCCGGGCGCGATCGACACCGAGATCGACGACAACACCGAGCAGCGGAACACCGAGGCCCTCGGCGTGCGCGCCGAGTTCCCGGACGGGCAGATCCCGCTGACGGGCCAGCGGCCGGGCTCCGCCGCGCAGGTCGCCGATGCCATCGCCTACCTCGTGTCCGACGCGGCGAGCCACGTCACCGGCACCGAGGTGTTCGTCGACGGGGGCCAGTCGCTCGTGGCATGACCGACGCCGAGACCGCCTCGAGATGCACACGCGGCTCGGCTCACCAGAGGCTCACAGCCCTCTTCACGAGCATCGATCCCGTTCCCGGGGTAACACGAGCGCTCGCTGAGCGCGTGGAACGAGCTCCGCGTCAAACCCATCCGTCTGCCGAACTACTAGAAAGGAGCAACCGGATGGTCGTCCCATTTCCGCCAGGGCGCGCGAAGAATGCAGCGCGGGCCACACTTGGCCGACGATTGGGCGAGATAGGGTTTCGGGATTCGGTTGCCCGTGACGTTTGGGTGTCTCCTCTGGACGAAGGTGGGGAGCGCGGATTCTACGCCGTAGGTCTCGATTTCTATCCGATCGCCCGAATGGCATATCTGTGGGAAGGGAACGGAAAGAACGACGTGACAAAGTGCATTACGGTGCGCGCGTACGGCGCCGCGGTTTCGACCGAGGATCCCTATATAGGGAGTCTGCTCGACACGATACGTCCGTCCCTGAGTGACTTCTTGGGGAAGCACCGGGAGCAATTCATCTCGGAGTCCATTGCGACGATTGTTCGCGAGTACGATGCTGCCGGAATAGATTTCGACGACAACACTTCATCGAAAATCCGAGAGATGCACGACTCGAAGATCGCCGTTCCGTACGCCCTTCTGTCGGCGGACGATGTTGAGCGATGGGCCGATTTGATCGTGCCAGCCACTCGCTCCGCCTACGATCATGCCCGCACCCGGGTGGATTGAGCCTGGTCCTCGTCGCACGTTCCGGATGTCCTTGAACGGGTCGCATTTCAGGCTCTTCGCAGCTGAGGGGTGCCCGGCGTGTCACCGGGCGCCCCCCATCTGCGAAGAGCCTGCAAACTCAATGACACCTTCGACGCAGTAGCTGCAGACTTCGCCGTCGTGGGATGCCGCGCATTCGTTGAACCGATCCTCGCGCCCGGGTGTAGCACGTCGCGGACGCCGGACGCGGTCGACGGCGAAGTCGTCGAGCCGCGCCGCGAGCATCCGTGCTCGTTGGCAAGCGGATCCGATTGGTGGTGCTGTCCGCCGCGTCCAAGCAGGAGCGACCGTGACCGTGCACGTCGCGCAGGCGACTTCACGGTCTCACTACCCGGCGGCGAGACCCGCATCGAGCGTCCGCACGGCATCCGCCGCACCGTCGCCACCCAGGTCGCGAACTCGACCAACATCGCCAACGCGACCGCCCTGCTCGGGCACGCCGCGAAGACATCATCGTGCGGCACCACGTCGGGCGGACCCAGGTCGCGACGGACCTGCGGACGGTCATCGATCAGCCCCAAGCGGTGAGCTTCCGGTGACCTGGGGACGATGAAGGGCCCCACGTCCGCATGATTCTGCGGGTGGGGCCCTTCGGGTGGCGGTAGCGGTGGGCTTGAGTGCTGCGTGTTGGTCCGCCCTGTTCGCCCGGGCAGATCTGCTATCTGACCTGGACTTTCGCGGAGCCGCTCGTTGGACGGCGTTGCGCCTTCGGGCACTGATCCGGCCATCAAAACGGAGGCAATCCGGCGACCTCCTGGCACCCGGCCGGGCGGGGACACTCCGAGGCTCCGTACCGATAGCGGAGCACGAAACGCCGGTGGAGGTCCGGGTCAAGGGTAGCCGCAGGCCATCGCGTAGCGACGCCGCAGGCGCCCTTGATGCGGGCCGGAGGCGGCCGGATGCTCGGCGGTCGGTGCGGGGCCAGGGCGCGACAGCACCGATAACACCCGCCGTCGAAGAGCATCCGCATCTGCGTAGACTCCGCGCCGTGCCTTCGTCACCGCGTCGCCGCCGACTCGTGTCGTTCTTGCTCATCATCGTCCCTGCCTGGATCGCCTCGATCGCGGTCGGTGGCCTGTGGCTTGCCGTCGGCGTCTTCTGGTCCGTGGACAAGTGGCAGGCCACACACGATGGCATCCAGGGTCGTTTCATCCCTCAGGTTGAGGACTGCGGGCCCAAAGAATGCCACTGGCGCGGCGACTTCGTGTCAGATGACGGAACGGACGACGTCGAGGACGTGCAGTTCTCCAGCGCTGGCGAACCCCAGCCCCAAGAGACCGGCGCAGCGATCGAACCGGTTGTCATCGCTCCAGGCGGGTCTGACGTCTACAACGCACATGACAGATCGTGGGGCCTCACGTGGGTCATGGTCGCGACGGCACCGCTCCTCACAGCGGGCCTGATCGCAGGAGCTCACCAGACGCGTGCGGACTGGCTGCGTAAGAAGCAGGCCTCCGAAGCGCACCCGGAGCCAGTTGCAGCACTCACGGCTTCTTGGAACAAGAGCGAAGGTTGACAAGAGACGTGGAGCAAGCTCGTCCGGAACCGGGGTCAGCGAACCTAGGTGCCGCCGGAGGCAAGGAGCTCGCGGGCGGGGACGTGATCTATCGAACGTCGCCATTTCTCCGCCATGCGTCCGCCATTTTTGGGCCGCTCTTCGCACTCCTGCTCTTACCACTGGCCACCCTCCCTGCGCACCCAGACGACACATTCGGCAGCACCCTCTTCGGGTACGCCCTCATGGGCGGAGGCGGGGTCTTCGCCCTCCTGAGCGGCCGCGGATGGATTCGCGTATCTGACGAGGGTCTGTGGGCTCGCAACATCGTGACATCCACATCGGTCCCGTGGAGCGAGGTCGTTGCGCTTGAGGCTGGGTCGAAGGTGGGCGTCGTTCTGCGTAATGGTCAGACATGGTGGTTCTGGGCGGTACAGCGCGCGAACATCTCGGGAATGCTCAATCGCCGGTCGCGTGTCGACCGCGTCGTCGCTGAGATCGAGGTGCGTCGCACCAGGGTCGCTTCGCTCCGCGCGCCAGCGAACGACACCTCGCGGAAGTCGCTGGTTCGACCCGCGTGGTGGGAGTGGATCGTCATCGCCGGATATGTGGCCGCAGCGATCGTCGGTCTCGCCGGCGTCTAGAAGCCCGAGGACGCCCACGCTCGGCTCAACGCGGGGCGGTCGGGAGGCTGACGCGGTGCAGGAAGACGGAGAAGACACGCACCGGCGGCTGACGCCGGGGGCCGCCGTCGTCCTTGCGCGGTCCGGGCGGCGTGCCGAGCGCGGCGCAGGCCGCGCCTTGACGGCGGGCCGGACGCGCTGGTGTTCCCATCGACGAGCGCCACGCCGCGATCACCGAGCCGCATCCGTGACCAGCTCCGCGACGCCCAGGCCGCCATCGGCACGAAAGTCACGCCGCACGACTTCCGTCGCACCGTCGCCACCCAGGTCGCCAACTCGACGACCATCGCCAACGCGACCGCGCTGCTCGGGCACGCCGACGAGGGCACCACGGTGCGGCACTACGTGAAGCGGACCCACGTCGCTCCGGACCTGCGGACGGTGATCGATCAGCTCGTCACCCAGGCCGCGACGTTGGGCATCCGGAAGGGAAAACGGAGTGAAAAAGGAGTACGGGGAACGACGAAGGGCCCCACGTCCGCATGATGCTGCGGGTGGGACCCTTCGGGTGGCGGTAGCGGTGGGATTTGAACCCACGGTGGACTTTCACCCACACACGCTTTCGAGGCGTGCTCCTTAGGCCGCTCGGACACGCTACCTCGCCGGAAGAACCGGCCGTCCGAGGATACCCAATGACGCGTCAGACCCGAAATCCTCCGGCCCGCGCGCGGCCAACGTCACACCGCCGGCCGCGCGCGGCGCGCCTGACGACGCGTCAGACGCAGGGCGCGCCGGCGTCCCACGGCCCCCAGGCATGGTCGCCCGGCCGGTCACCGCGGGCGTACCAGAGCGCGGAGTGGTTCACCCCCGCGCGGGAGACCACATCACCCCTGCGGTACACCGCGTCGGCGGTCCAGGCCGGCGCGCACTCCGCCGCCGCGGGGGCGGGGGCCGTCCCGCGCGGGCCGATCTCCTCCCACGGCCCGTGCCGGTCGCCCGGCGCCTGGTTCCGGGTCCACCACCTCGCCCGGTACTCCACGCCGTCATGCGCGACGACGTCGCCGCGCGTGTAGACGCCGGTCGCGTACCAGGGGTCCGCGCCCTCGCCGACGACGAGCGGCCCGGGGGTCGCGGCCCGGAGCGTGTCCGCGAGCGTCGACCCCAGCTCGTTCCGGTAGTCACCCGCGATGTCCCAGAAGTAGGCGCCGCCGTACCCGTTCTCGGCGATCCACTCGGCCTTCGCGGTCACCGAGCGCGGGGTGTCGAGGCTCCACCACTGGTCGCCGTCCCAGCGGTAGCCGGCGGCGGCGGTCTCGTCGTAGTACTCGGTGCCGAGGTCGTGCAGCTCGGAGTAGTTCTTGACGCCGACGGCGGCCTCGGCGGGCGCGCCCGGCGTCGGGTCGGCGACGCCGGACCAGCCGTGCCCGTACGCGGCGAGGCCGAGCACGAGCTGGTCGTCGCGGTAGCCCGCCGCCCGGTAGGCGCCGAGCAGCCCGTCGGCGGCGAGGCCCCAGTTCGCGGGCTGGCCGGGGGCGTCGGGCCACTCGTACGGGTGCAGGTTGCCCTGGTGGCCGGTGCGGTCGGCCACCCAGGTGCCGTGGAAGTCGTAGCCCTGCACGTTGAGGAAGTCGACGACGGCGGCAAGCCGCGGGTCGACCCACCCGCCGTTGGTGCGCGGCGCCCAGCCGGCGGGCGCGAAGCCGGTGAGCAGGTAGTCGTCGCCCGTCGCGGCGGCGCGCTCGTCCAGCTTCTCGCGGAACAGCTCCATCAGGGCGAGGAAGTTCGCCTTGTCCACGTCCGGGTTCGGGCTGGGGTGCTCGCCGTCGGCGGCGGGCCACTCCCAGTCGATGTCGAACCCGTCGAAGATGCCGGCCGCGGCCCCCGGGCCGCCCTGCGCGCCGACGACGGGCAGATCGCCGTCGAGGTACAGGTCGAGGCAGGAGTCGAC
>NZ_BAAAPM010000005.1:69781-85823 GCF_039531145.1 Isoptericola hypogeus | reverse complement strand
CCAGCCGCCGAGGGAGATCATCACCTTCAGGTCGGGGTAGACCTCCTTGAGCTTGCGCAGCTGGTTGAAGTTGCCGGCGAGCGCCTGGTCCGGGGAGTCGGCGACGCCGTCCACGGAGTCGCGGGCCCCGATCAGGCGCAGGTAGTCGTTCTCCCGGTCGCCCTCGGGGCCCTGAGCGTCGCTGATGTCGCAGACGAGGTCGGACGTGACGTTGCCGAAGGCGTAGGTGAGGTGGGTGAGGTCGGCCGCCGCGCCCGTGCGCACGAGGTCGGCCACCTCGTAGTCGTGCGCGTCGCCCGGTCCCCAGCCGGGGAAGTAGCCGAGCGTCTTGTAGCCGTTGACGCCGTCGGCGTCGTGGGTGGACGAGCCGTCGGCCGGGCGGTCGGCGGGTTGTCCGGCGGACGGTGCGGCGGGCGCGGCCGCGGTAGCACCGCCGGCGAGGCCGACGACGGCGGTGGTGGCGGCGGTCAGGGCGGCGAGCGCGGCGGTGGCGGGACGGCGCAGGAACGGTCGGTGTCTCATGCGGGAGCCTCGTTGCTTCCCCCGGGTGCGTGGCACCCGGAACCGGTTTGTTCGGACTCCTGCAGAATAGCGGGCGGGCCACGCGCGGGCCAGACTGGCGGGACACCGGCACGGGAGGCTCGCATGGGCAGGGACGAGGTCATGGCCTGGGTGGCGCGCTACGAGCGCGCCTGGCGCCAGAACGACGTCGGCGCGGTGGCCGAGCTGTTCACCGAGCTCGCGCGGTATGCGCCGTCGCCCTACGACGAGCCGGAGGTCGGGCACGCGGCCATCGAGGCGTTCTGGCCGGAGGAGGGGGGCACCCGGTTCACCATGTCCGCCGATCCGGTGGCCGTCGAGGGGCGGTCCGCCGTCGTGCGGGTGCGGGTGCACTACTCCGCGCCGCGCGAGCAGGAGTATCAGGACCTGTGGGTGCTGCGGTTCGCCGACGACGGCCGCGTCGAGGACTTCGAGGAATGGGCCCACTGGCCCGGCCGCCCGTACAGAGCGGCCCAGGAGCAGGGCGCGGCCGGCCCGGCCTGACGCCGCGCGGCGCGTTCACCCGGACCGGGGGCCGGCGACGCCCGTCGTGCAGGCGACCCTCGGGAAGCTCCCAGCCAACCCAGCGAGACCCCAGGTCAGGCCCAGCCGGAGCCTGAACGGCGGGTGTCCACTGGGTGGCGTACCGACCGACGGGCCATGAACGGCCCACGACCCGGGAGCCCCGATGACACCCGCACTGCTGTACGCGATCGACCTCGTCGCCGTCGCGATCCTCACCTTCGCGATCTACTTCCCCCGCCACCGGCGTCGCGACCTGGTCGTCGCCTATTTGGGCGTCAACGTGGGGGTGCTCGCGGTGTCGGCCGTGCTGTCGTCGAGCGCCATCGCCGCCGGGCTCGGCCTCGGCCTCTTCGGCGTCCTGTCGATCATCCGGCTGCGCTCCAACGAGCTGTCGCAGCGCGAGGTGGCGTACTACTTCGCGTCCCTGGCGCTCGGGCTGCTCGGCGGGCTCGGGTCCTCGGTCGGCTGGATGGGCATCGCGGGGTCCGCCCTCATCCTGCTCGTCATGGCGATCGCGGACCACCCGCGCCTGCTGTCGCGCCACCGCAGCCAGACGATCGTCCTCGACCGGGCGATCACCGACCCCGCCGAGCTCACGGCCGTCCTGGAGCAGCTGCTCGGGGCCACGGTGCACACCGCCTCCGTCCAGGAGCTCGACCTCGCCGACGACACCACCCGGGTCGAGGTCCGCTACGAGCTGCCCCGCTCGGGCCGCGGCGCACCGACTCCCGCCGGGCCCGCGGCATCGGGGGCCGACCGCGACCTGGCGGTGGTCCGATGACGTCCCCCGCGACGACCGTGCGCGACACGACGGCCGACGACGTCGTGACCAGCGGCCTGGCGCGCTGTGCCGCCGTCGGCCTCGCCGAGCTCGACGCGACGGCGGCGCTGCAGACGCGCGTCGACCGCAAGTACGTGCTCACCCCGGCCGAGGTGGCCGCGCTCCTGGCCGAGCTCACCCGGGAAGGGCTCACCCCGGCCGCGCCGGTCCGGGTACTCGAGATCGACGGGGCCCGCACGTTCACGTACGCGTCGACCTACTTCGACACCGAGGACCTGCTCACCTTCCGGTTGGCGGCCCGACGTCGCCGGCGCCGGTTCAAGGTCCGCAGCCGCACCTACGTCGACACCGGCGGCGCGACGTTCCTCGAGGTCAAGACCCGCGCCGCGCGCGGGGTGACCGTCAAGGAGCGGCAGCCGTGGACGGTCGCGGGCCGGCTCGACCGGGCGGGCGCCGAGTTCGTCGACGGCCGGCTCGCCGCCGCCCGCCTCGACGTCCCGCCGTCGTCCGCGCTGTCGCCGGTGCTGCGCTCGGCCTACCGCCGCACGACGCTGCTGCTCCCCGACGCGCGGCTCACCCTCGACACCGGGCTGTCCTGGCGGCTCGCCGACGCCACGGACCACGACACCGAGGGTGCGAGGCCCGACCGACCGACCACCGCCGTCGGCGACCTCGTCGTCGTCGAGACCAAGGCCGGGACCGCGCCGTCGAGCGCCGACCGCGCGCTGTGGCGGGCCGGGCACCGGCCCGACCGCATCTCCAAGTACGGCACCGGCCTGGCGCTGCTGCGGCCCGACCTCCCCGACCACCCCTGGCGCCGCCTGCGCCGCGAGCGCCTGCACGCGGCCTGAGCGCCGCGCACTCCTGACTTCCCGAACGACCAACCCCGCTCGATCCCCGAGAGGACATCCCATGCGTATCCCCCGCCCCCGCACCGTCTGGACCCGCGCCGTCGCGCTGGCCGCCGCCGGCGTGCTCACCGTCGGAGCCGTCGCCGCGTGCGACGCCGGCGACGCGACGACGGCCTCCGAAAGCACCTCCGAGGCCGCCTTCGTGGCCGCCGACAACTCCGGCCTCGACGCCGACGCGGTGCTGGCCGACAACCTCGCCTACGACGAGACCGCCGCCCTGGCCGACGCGACCTGGGACGCCGCCGACGAGGTCGCGGTCTCCCTGGACGGCGACGCCGCCACGTCGGACGGCGACGGCGTGACCGTCGACGGGTCCACCGTGACGATCACCCAGCCCGGCACCTACCGGATCTCCGGCACGCTCGACGACGGCCAGGTCGTCGTCGACTCGGCCGTCGACGGCGTCGTGCGCCTGGTGCTCGACGGCGCGGACGTCACCAGCTCCACGGGAGCCGCGATCGACGTGCAGGACGCCGACCAGGTGTCCGTCGTGCTGGCCGACGGCTCCACGAACCGCCTCGAGGACGCCGAGACCTACGCCGACACGACGTCGGACAACGCCGCCAACGCCGCGCTGTACTCCACCGCGGACCTGGCGATCTCCGGCGGCGGTGCGCTCGAGGTCGTCGGCAACGGAGGCGACGGCATCACCGGCAAGGACGGCCTCGTCGTCGCCGGCGGCGACATCACCGTCCAGGCGGCCGACGACGCCCTCCGCGGCAAGGACTACCTCGTCGTCACCGGCGGAACGATCGACGCGACGGCGGGCGGCGACGGGCTGAAGGCCGACACCGACGACGACGCCGCAGCCGGGTACGTCGCGCTGCTGGGCGGCGACGTGACCGTCGAGGCAGCCTCCGACGGCGTACAGGGCTTCACCGACGTCGTCGTCACGGACGGCTCCCTGACGGTCACGGGCTCCGAGGAGGGCATCGAGGCCGCGACGATCGTGCAGTCGGGCGGCGACGTCGACGTGACCTCCACCGACGACGGGCTCAACGCGACCGTCAAGGAGGCCGAGGACGAGACGACCACCGACGACTCGACCACCTCGGGCGACACGACCACCGACGACACGACCACCGGCGACACCGGCGCGGCCACGGACGGCGAGATGCCGCAGGGCGAGCCGCCCGCCGACGGGACGGCGCCCACGGGCGAGCCGCCCGCCGACGGCGAGATGCCCCAGGGCGGGCCCCCCGCCGACGGCGAGATGCCGCAGGGCGGCGGAGGCGGCGGAGGTGGCGGCGGCATGGCCGTCGAGGAGGGCGCGTCGATCACCGTCACCGGAGGCACGCTGCACGTGGACGCCGAGGGCGACGGCCTCGACTCCAACGGGGTCACGGTGATCAGCGGCGGCGACATCGTCGTCGAGGGCCCGACGAACGGAGGCAACGGCTCGCTCGACTCCGCCGGCGGCACCACGGTCGACGGCGGCACGCTGCTCGCGGCGGGATCGTCCGGCATGGCGGAGTCCCCGGCCGAGGCCTCGTCCCAGGGCTGGGTCGCGCTGACCGCGGACTCGACCCTCGACGCCGGCACCGAGGTCGCGGTCGTGGACGCGGACGGCGAGACCGTCGCGACGCTGACCCTCACCAAGACCGCCCAGTCGGTGGTCTACAGCGGCCCCGAGATCACCGCCGGCGACACCTACACGCTCACCGCAGACGGCACCGAGGTGGGCACCGCGACCGCGGGCGAGGCGGCCGCCGGCGGCATGGGCATGCCCGGCGGCCAGGGCCAGGACGGCCAGAGCGCCGAGAGCGGGACGACGTCCGGCACGACCGACGGCACGACCGAGGACGCGACGTCGGCCGACGCCTGAGGCCGCGGTGGCGCGGACGCCGGCCCGCGCCACCCGGCGGCGCCCGGCCCGCCGCGGGCGGGGTCCCGCCCCGTCGTCGTACGCTCGAACCGTGCAACCCCAGGCCCGGCCGCTCGCCCCGACGTACCAGGAGCGCCGCTGGGAGCTCCCGCCGGGCACGGTGGTGCACCACGGCTCCGCCGAGGACGCGGTGGGCACGCTGCGCGGCCTCACGATCACGGCGCTCACCGGGGCGGGGGTCTCCACCGACTCCGGCATCCCGGACTACCGCAGCCCGGACTCGCCGCCGCGGGCGCCGATGACGTACCAGCAGTTCGTCGCCGACGAGGCGTTCCGCCGTCACTACTGGGCGCGCAACCACGTGGGCTGGCAGCGGGTGCACCACACTGAGCCGAACGCCGGGCACCGCGCGCTGGTCGCGCTCGAGGGCCGCGGCATCCTGCACGGCGTCATCACGCAGAACGTGGACCTGCTGCACGAGGACGCCGGGTCGCGGCACGTGATCGACCTGCACGGCCGCTACGACCGGGTGATCTGCCTGCAGTGCGGCCGGGTCACGTCCCGCACGCGGCTGGCGGAGCGGCTCGACGCGCTCAACCCCGGCTTCGTCGAGTCGGTCCTCGCCGAGGGCGCCACCGTCACGGACATCGAGACCGCCCCGGACGCGGACGCCGTCATCGAGCAGACCAGCCACTTCGTGCCCGCCGTGTGCGAGTTCTGCGGCGGGATGCTCAAGCCGGAGATCGTCTACTTCGGCGAGAACGTGCCCCGCGAACGGGTGCAGCGCGCGTACGCGATGGTCGACGACGCCGACGCGCTGCTCGTGGCCGGCACGTCGCTGACGGTGATGAGCGGGCTGCGCTTCGTGCGGCACGCGGCCAAGGCGGGCAAGCCCGTCGTCATCGTCAACCGGGGCGCCACCCGCGGCGACCCGCTGGCCACCCTCAAGGTCGACGCCGGCACCACGGCCACGCTCAGCACGCTGGCCGAACGGCTCTAGCACCCCCCATCCCGGTGCCGAACAGGCGGTTGACACCGTTATCGCGCCTGATCAGCGCCGATAACGGTGTCAACCGCCTGTTCGGCAGTGCGGGGTCGGTCGGGTCGGGTCAGGGCGCCAGGTACGACACGTCCCCGTTGGACGAGCGGACCTCGACGGTCCGGGCAGCGGCCGGGTCGGTGGGACCCTCGATCGTCTGCTCCCCGTTCGAGGTCTCGATCGTGAGCGCCACCGGCTCGCCGTCCCCGACCACGGTGACGTCGCCGTTGCTCGACTCGGCGTGCACGTCACCGCCCACGCCGGCGACCTCGACGCGTCCGTTGCTCGTGGTCGCGCGCGCCGCCCCGGCGACGTCCTCGACCTCGATGCGGCCGTTGCTGGTGTCGGCCACGAGCTCGCCGCCGACGTCGGACACCTCGATCGACCCGTTCGACGAGCGGAGCTCCACGTCCCCGGTGGCCCGGCCGACGGTGACGTCACCGTTGCTCGTGTCCGCCTCGAGCCGGCCGTCGATCGCCGTGGCCTCGATACGGCCGTTGCTCGACGCCAGCTCCACGTCGCCCGCGAGGCCGCTCGCCAGCACGTCACCGTTGGAGGTACGGACGACCAGCTCGGTGTCCGCGGGCACCGTGACGTCGAGCTCGCCCGCGCACCGCGACGACGCCGCCCACAGCCAGGCGTCGCACTCGTGCGTGACGACAAGGCCGGTGGCGGACTCCTCCACCGCGTACTCCGGCGACATGATGCCGCTGTGCGCGATCCTGTCGACCTCGACCCCGCCCTCGGCGACCCGCACGGTCACGTCACCGTCGGCCACCAGCTCCACGGCGGGGGCCGCGTCGTACGACGCGTGCGTCGTCGTCGTCTTCGACATCGCGAGGTCGACGAGGAAGAGCGCCGCCCACAGCACGGCCAGGCCCGCGACGACCGCGCCGACGACGAGCAGCACGCGCGCGGTCGGGCCACGGCCCGGCGGCGTCGGGGCCGGTGCGGGGGCGGCGGGCGCCGGGGACGCGGGCGCCGTCGGGTTCGTCTGCTGGGTCATGGTCGTGCTCCGTTCTGGTCGAGCCAGCGCAGCACCGCGAGGACGCGGCGGTTGTCGTCGGCGTCGGGCGGGAGCCCGAGCTTGGTGAGGATGTTCGTGACGTGCTTCTCGACGGCGGCCATCCCCACCACGAGGCGTTCCGCGATCGCGGTGTTCGAGCGCCCCTCGGCCATGAGCTCGAGCACCTCGCGCTCGCGCCGGGTCAGGCCGTCGAGGTCCGAGCGGCGGCTGCGGGCGATGACCTGCGTGACCACCTCCGGGTCGATGACGGTGCCGCCGCCGGCCACCCGGTCGACGGCGTCGAGGAAGGCGTCGACGTCGGCGACGCGGTCCTTGAGCACGTAGCCCAGGCCACGTGCGCCGCGGGCGAGCAGCTCGGACGCGTACCGCTGCTCCACGTACTGGGAGAGCACGAGCACCGGCAGCTCGGGGTGCAGGCTGCGCAGGTGCAGCGCCGCGCGCAGGCCCTCGTCGGTGTGCGACGGCGGCATGCGGACGTCGGTCACGAGCAGGTCGGGGACCACGGCGCCGGGCCGGGACATCGCGGCGACGAGCTCGTCGGCGGTGCGGTGGCCGGTCACCTGGTGGCCCTCCGCGGTCAGCAGCCGGGCGAGGCCGTCCAGGAGGAGGACGGAGTCCTCCGCGATCACGATGCGCACGGCACCTCCACGATGAGTCGGGTGCCCGCCCCCGGCGGGCTGGTGAGCTCGAAGGAGCCGTCGAGCGCGGCGACCCGGCCGCGCAGGCCGGCGAGGCCGCTGCCGGGCGACGGCTCGGCGCCGCCCCGGCCGTCGTCGGTGATCTCGACCCGAAGGCGGGCGGCGGCGGCGCCGTCGGCGACGACCAGCGCGCGCACGCCGGCGGACGACGCGTCCGCGTGCTTCGCCACGTTCGTCAGCGCCTCGGCGACGACGAAGTAGGCCGCGGCCTGGGCGGCGGAGTCGGCCGCCGTGAGGTCGGTGCCCACCTCGACCCGCACGGGCACGGGGCTGCGGGCGGCGAGCGCGGACAGCGCGGCGTCGAGGCCGCGGTCGGACAGGACGGCGGGGTGGATGCCGCGCACGAGGTCACGCAGCTCGGCGAGGGTCTCCTTGACCTCGCCGTGCGCGTGCTCGAGGGCCGCGGCGGCCGCCGCCGGGTCGCGCTCGGCGAGGCGGCGCGCGACGCCGAGCTCGACGCCGAGCGCGACGAGCCGCTGCTGCGCGCCGTCGTGCAGGTCCCGCTCGATGCGGCGGCGCTCGCCGTCGGCGGCCGCGACGGCCTGGGACCGGGTCTCGGTGAGCACGACGGCGCGCTCGCGGGCGGAGCGCGCCTCCTGCTCCGCGGCGCGCGCCTCGTGCTCCGCCGCCCGGGCGCGGGCGCGGGCGACGTCGGACGCCGACGGACCGAGGAGGGCGGTCGCGAGCCGCACCACGAGGAGCGTGCCGTACTGCGCGGCGACGGCCGCGAGCCACACCAGGACGACGGCCGCCACGACCGCCCCGCCGAGCACGACAGCCCACGGCAGGTCCACGGCCAACCGGTCCGTGACGGCGCTCCCGCGGTCCACGACGGCGACGACGACGGCAGCCACCGCGCCCCCGGCGAACGTGACCGCGAGCAGGAGGAACGTGGTCGCGAGCAGCGTGCCGAGGATGGCGTAGCCGACGGCGGCCCAGGCCCGCCCGTCGCGCAGCACGCCGGCCAGCAGGTCCCACGCGCGGCGCCAGACCCCGCCGCGCGCCGACCCCGCCCGCGGCGCGGGCGCCGGGATCTCGACGCCCGTCTGCACGGCGACGCGGGCGCGCTCGGCGGCCCCGAACCAGCGGGCCACGACGAGGCAGGCCGCCAGGCAGGGGACGCCGATCCCGAGGACGGGCACGAGCATCGCGGAGACCACGACCGCGACCCACAGCGCCGTCCCGGCGGCCAGCAGCCACGTGCCGCCGACGGCGAGCTGGGCGAACGCCCGCCCGGTGGCCGCCGAGACGGGGGCGCGCCGGAACGCGCCAGGCACGACGAGCGCGGGGGCGGTGCGAGCCTCGACGCCGGGCGCGGGGGCGCCGGGCGGGTCGGGGCGGGAGGTCGCGGTGCTGGTCACGTGATCGACCCTAGGCGGCGGCAGCCCGCCGCGGCAGGCAGGATCCCCACGTCGTGACGGTAGGGCTGCCCCGACCCCGGCAGGGCCGACCCCGGCGCGCCCCCGGGAGCTACGCCGGCGCGACCCGGCCCCGCCGCGGCCACGGCGGTCGCCACGGGAGGCCCATGGGCACGGCGACCGCAGCGGCGGTGAGCACCCACGCGGAGTAGTCCAGCCCCAGGCATGCCCAGATGCTGGTGTGCATGGCGGCGACGGCGAGCGCGAACGGCACCCGCGTCCACGCGACGAACAGCAGGATCGGCGCCGTCAGCTCCAGGCAGAGGGCGCCGGTCGCGAGGAGCTGCGGCAGCCACGGCGTGTCCGCGATCGCGTGCGTGAACGCCGGGCCGAACGGTGACGTCCCCTGGCGCAGCACCCAGGCCATGTTGTCGGAGAGCGCCCAGCCGAGGCCGCTGTGCCGCAGCTTCTGCACGCCCGTGAGGCAGTACACCACCGCGACCACGGCGAGCGCGGCCCGGGGCGGCCACCCCCACCGCACGCTCGTGGCGCGCGGTGGCGTGCCACGCCCGGGCACGGCCGCGAACAGCAGCACCGCCCCCACGGTCACGGTGAGCACGTCGTTGTGCAGGAACTTCCCCGAGCTCCCCCACAGGCCGGCGAGGACCGTGTAGCAGACCCACGCCACGGCGAACGCTGCCCGCGGGCGCCACCGCACGACGGCGAGCACCACCGCGACGACGCCCACCACCTGGAGCCCGACCAGCGCCGCGGCCGGCAAGTCGGGGATCCAGCCCACGACGTTGGCCCGCACCCGCAGGGCGTCGGGACGGGCCGCGATCTGCGTCCAGTCGCGGGTCGCGAGCCGGAGCCCGATGACGCACGCGACCAGCGCGTGCACCCACCGGAGCCGCCACGCGGGCCCCGGCGCCACCAGCCGGGCGTCCAACCTGCGCGCGGCGCCGCGCACGGCCGCTCCGGCACGACGGTGCCAGGCCGGGGGCGCGGGGACCGTCGGCTCCGGGACGGTCGGCTCCGGGGCCGTCGCCGTCATGGCCGCACCTCGGCGACGACCTCGCGCCCGGTCTCGTGCCGTGCCCCGGTGTCCGGGGCCATCACCCAGGTCGCCTTCTCCAGCACGACGCGGTCGACGCCGGCAGGGTCGACGCCCGCGAGGTCGAGCCACGCGTGCACCATCTCCCGCGCCCGCGCGTCGTCGGCCCGCTCCAGGTCGTCGAACAGGTGGCTGGTGGTGGCGAGGATCGCGCCGCCGGCCGGTCGGAGGTCGGTGCGCGACCCGTCGAGCCCGACCGCGACGAGCGAGGTGCTCGCCCCGTGGTCGGTGCGGACGTTGCTGAAGAGGCGCATGGCGGTGAGCGGCCAGACGTCGACCTGGACCAGCGCCGCCGCGAGCAGGGCACCGACCGCGCCGTAGGTCACCAGCCGGGCGCGCCTCGCCGTGCTCCGCTCGTCCCCCGGCTCGTCCACCCGAGCGGGCACCGCCACGTCACCCATACAGTTGTCCCTTGACCGTTTCGTGCCCCCACGTTGGGGCGCGCGCGAGCGTAGCAGCACTGATGCCCGTGGCGACGGTCCTACCCTGACCGGAGCGGGTGAAATATCCGCGACACCCCTGGGAGGCGCAGTGCAGGACGCAGTCGTCATCGGCTCCGGCCCCAACGGGCTCGCCGCCGCCGTGACCCTGGCGCGGGCCGGCCTGTCGGTGACGGTGCTGGAGGCCAACGCGACGGTGGGCGGCGGCGCCCGCACGCTCGCCCCCGGCGACGACGGCGACCTGCTGGCGGGACTGGCCGACGGCGTCGTCCACGACCTCTGCTCCGCCGTCCACCCGATGGCGTGGGCCTCGCCGTTCTTCCGCGCGTTCGACCTCCCCGCCCACGGGGTCGACCTCCGCACCCCTGAGGTCTCCTACGCGCAGCCGCTGCCCGGTGGACGCGCCGCGATCGCCTACCGGGACCTGGAGCGCACCGCGACCGGCCTCGGGCCCGACGGCGCGGCGTGGCGGTCGCTGCTCGGCCCGCTCGCCGAGCACTGGCGGGCCGTGGTCGCGGTCGGCATGGGCGACCGGCGGTCGGTCCCGCCAGGCGTGCTCGACGGGCCGCGGCCCGTGCGCCAGGCGGCGGCCGTGGTGCGGTTCGGCCTCGGGCTCCTCGAGCAGGGCTCGCGCGCGTGGGACGCCCGGTTCGCCGGCGACGAGGCGCCCGCGCTGCTGACCGGGGTCGGCGCGCACACCATCACCCCGATGCCGTCGCTGGCCTCCGCCGGGACCGCCCTCATGCTCGGCGCCCTCGCGCACGCGACACCCGGCCCCGGGCCGGACTCGGCGTTCGACGGCGGGTGGGCGGTCCCCCGGGGCGGGTCCGGCGCGATCGTCGCCGCGCTGGTGGCGGACCTCGAGGCGCACGGCGGCACCGTCGTCACCGGCCACCGCGTGCGATCGCGCGCGGACCTGCCGGCGGCGCGGGCCCTGTTCTTCGACACCGCGCCGCGCACGCTGCTCGACGTCGCGGGCGACGCCGTCCCGCCCGGCCTGCGGCACGACCTGGCACGGTTCCGGCACGGCAACGCCGCAGCGAAGGTCGACTTCGACCTGTCGGGGCCGGTGCAGTGGGCCGCGGCCGAGGTGGGCCGGGCGGGCACGGTCCACGTCGGCGGGACGCGCGCGCAGATGGCGGCCGCCGAGGCGGACGTGCACGCCGGCCGCCACGCGGACCGGCCGATGTGCCTGGTCAGCGACCCCACCGTCGTCGACGCCACTCGCCGGGTGCCGCGGGGGCCGGGCGGCGCCGGCGAGCTGCGACCCCTGTGGGCGTACGCGCACGTGCCCGCCGGCTCCGACGTCGACGTCACCGAGGCCGTGACCGCCCAGATCGAGCGCTTCGCGCCCGGCTTCCGGGACGTCGTCGTGGGGTCGAGCTGCGTGCCCGCCACCCGCATGGCCGAGCACAACGCCAACTACGTGGGCGGCGACATCTCCGCGGGCGCCGCGACGATGTGGCAGCTGGTCGCGCGCCCTACCCTGCGGGCGAACCCGTACCGGATCGGGGCCGGCGGCGTCTACTTGTGCTCGGCGTCGACGCCGCCCGGGCCGGGCGTGCACGGCATGGGCGGCTGGCACGCCGCGCGCCGCGCGCTGCGGGAGGTCTTCGGCGTGCGCGTCCCGCCGCTCTGAGCGGTCCGTGACGCCCTGAGGGTCGCGGCGCCCTGAGGGTCAGTCGGCGGGGACGGCCACCCCGCGCCCGGCGGCCCACGACGTCGTGCGGGCGCGCAGGTCGGTGACACCCAGGCGGCCGAGCGGCGACGCCGTGAGCACCCGGCCCCGGGGCCCGAGACCGGCGGCGTACCGCGCGGCGAGGGTCTCCTCGGCCGCGGCGTCCCCGGCGTCGGCGGCCACCAGCAGCGCGGCGAGGGCGTCGGTGAGCGCGTCCCACGCACCCGGGTCGAGGGGCACGAGCGGCACGCTGCCGGGCGGCGACGACGCCATCAGCCCGGCCACGCCGGGGATGTCGGGCGCCGGACCCCACAGGTCCCACAGCAGCACCTCGTCGCGCATCCGGTGCGCGAGCTCGAGCAGCACGTAGCCCCGCACGAAGTCCTTGCCGCCCAGGTGCGGCAGGTCGGGCGCCACCCCGTATGCCGCCGGGTCCACCTCGCCCGCACGGATGGACCGCCAGACCTCCGCCGCCGTCGGGAACACCGAGCCGGGGCCCGTGGGCAGGTCGTGGACGTCGAAGTCCCACGGGCCCTCCGGTGTGAGCTCGGGGTCCCAGCGCACCCAGCGGCCCCCGGCCGGGTGGCCCGCGTCGGCGGCCCAGTGCTCCACCACGACGTGGTCGTGGAAGAACGGCGGCTCGAAGTACCCCGCGAAGCCGATCCGCGAGCGCGCCGGGATCCCGTGCGAGCGCAGCACCCCGACGGCGAAGAGCGTGTGGTCCCGGCAGCAGCCGGCGACCTGCCGGTCGACGCTGCGGGGGGCGTCGAGCGGGCCGGCCTGGCGCGCGACGGCCGCGTCCAGCGTCAAGGCGAGCCATCGGCGGTCGACGTCGGTGCGCTGGTCGTCGGTGAGCGCCGGGTCGCCGGCCCGGTAGTGCACGACCGTCGCGCACGCGGCGGCGGCCACGTGCGCCGGTTCGGGCGGGACGGCGGCGAGGAGGGCCGCGTGGGGCCCGGGGTCGGAGAACACGCTGTGCCGGGCGTAGTCGTCGAGCGTCGGCGCGGCGGCCACGGTCGCGGCGGCGATCGGGGAACGTGCCGAGCTGTCCATGCCGTATAGACCTCCGTCGTCGTCGGACCTCATCGCCCGTCCCGATCCTGTGCGCAACGGCCCGGATACCCCGCACGACCGGGACGAGAGACCCGTTGGCGTCACCGCCGGGAGTCGAAGAACTCCCGCAGGATCGTGCCGCACTCGTCCTCGCGCACGCCACCGACCACCTCGACGGCGTGGTTCGCCCGCTGGTCCCGCACGAGGTCCCACACCGAGCCCGTGGCGCCGGCCTTGGGGTCCCACGCGCCGAGCACGAGCCGCCGCACCCGGGCGGCGACGAGCGCGCCCGCGCACATCACGCACGGCTCGAGCGTCACGACGAGCGTGCAGCCGGTGAGCCGCCACTCCCCCTGCGTCGCCGCGGCCTGCCGCAGCGCCAGGACCTCGGCGTGCGCCGTCGGGTCCCCGGTCTCCTCGCGCCGGTTGCGGCCCAGGCCGACCAGCCGGCCGTCGGCGTCGACGACGAGCGCGCCGACCGGGACGTCGTCGGTGGCCAGGGCGTGCGACGCCTCGTGCAGCGCGAGGCCCATGAGGGCGTCCCACACCTGGCGCCGGCCGCTCACCGTGGCGGGCGGGAACTCGCCGTCGGCCCACGGCAGGGCCAGGCCCCGGGGCTCGGCGTCGGAGGTCACCCGGCCAGGCTATCCGCGAGCCACGCCTGCGGGGGTCTCGCGGGTACGGTGGCCCCATGCGCCTGCACGTCGCCGACCACCCGCTGGTGGCTCACAAGCTCACCGTCCTGCGAGACGAGTCCACCCCGTCGGCGACGTTCCGCCTGCTGGTGGACGAGCTCGTCACCCTCCTGGCCTACGAGGCGACGCGCCACGTGCGCACCGAGCCCAAGGACATCACCACCCCCGTGACGACGACGACGGGCGTGCGCCTGTCCGACCCCAGCCCGATCGTCATCCCGATCCTGCGGGCGGGGCTCGGCATGCTCGACGGCATGACGCGGCTGCTGCCCACGGCGGAGGTCGGCTTCCTCGGCCTGCAGCGCGACGAGACCACGTACGAGGCCGTCACGTACGCCAACCGGCTGCCCGACGACCTCACGGACCGGCAGGTCTTCCTGCTCGACCCGATGCTCGCCACGGGCGGCACGCTCGTCGCCGCGATCGACTACGTCCTCGAGCGGGGCGCGCGCGACGTCACGGCCGTGTGCCTGCTGGCCGCGCCCGAGGGGCTCGACGTGCTGCGCGAGGCCCTCGGCGAGCGCGTGGACGTGCAGGTGGTGGTCGCGGCCGTCGACGAGCGGCTCGACGAGAACCGGTACATCGTTCCCGGTCTGGGCGACGCGGGCGACCGCCTCTACGGCGTGGTCTGAGCCGCACGCGGTCGCCCGTCCGGCCCCCGGTCAGCGGTACTCGCAGCGCCCGATCTCGGCCCACGGCCCGCGCCGGCCACGCGTCGCCTGGTCGCTGCCCGCCCGGTCGTCGTGCGCCTCGTTCCGCGCCTCGTCGTCGCGCTCGCCCCACCCCACGTACTGGTAGTTGGTGCCGCGGTGGGAGGCGACGTCGCCGACGGCGTACTCCTGGCCCCACTGCCCGGGCGCGGCGCACCAGCCGCTCGTGCCGGTGAACGGCTCCACCTGGAGGGTGGTGGACCAGTCGCCCGCGCTCACGGTGTACGACCCGCCCTCGGGGCCCAGCACGGCGGGCATCTCGACGCGGGACGACGAGCGACCGTCGACGGTCGCCTGCCGGTCGACGCCGCCCGGGCCGACCACCCGGAAGTCCACCGGCACGTTGGACCCGCCGTTGTCGAGCACGACGGTCACGGACCGCGTCGAGGTCGCGCGCCACCAGTCCTCGTCCACCCGGATCTCGCCCAGCTCGAGGCTCGCCCGCGGCGCCACGACGACGCACGACACGGCGTCGTGGGAGAACGTCTGCTCCACGACGTGCCGCTCGCCCTCGACCGTCCGCGCGAGCTGCAGGGTCGCGGACCCCTCGGGGGCGGTCAGCCCGCCGAGGTTCCGGCGCAGCTCGACGGAGCCACCGGCGGCGAGCTCCGCGGCGTCCGCGCCGTCGTGCACCAGGTCGGCCGACCAGGCCGCCCCGCCGCGGTTGTGCGCGGTCACGACGACCTGGGCGCGGTCGTCCACGCACTGCGTGGCGACGTCGACCGCGACGTTCTCGGCGGGCCACGACACCGTCGCGCAGCTCCCGAAGGACGGCACCTCGACGGTGCCGGCCGCGCGGCCGTCGGCGGTCACGGCCAGCGACGTCGTGCCCCACGGCACGGCGACCTCGAGCGCGCCGGTCGTGCCGCCGTCCACCTGTGCGGTGGCGGTCGCGCCGCCCGACTGGACCGCGAACCGGACCGCGAGGGTCGACGCGGTGTTGTCCACCGGCACCGACACGGTGCGCGACGACGTCTGGGTCGCGGCGTCGAAGGTGCACGCGTCGCCGAGCACCGCGGTGCCGCCCGCCGTCGGGTCGAGGACCGCGCCTGTGTACGACACCCGCCGCGGGGTCGCGGGCGTGACGCCGTTGTTGGGCGGCAGGTCGCCGTCGGCGTCGGCCACCCAGCGGGTCATCTTCAGCTCCGCCTCGCCGGCGTCGATCCGGCGGTCTCCGGTCGTGGCCGCGAGGGTCGTGGTCTCCCCCGCGCCCAGGCGCACCGCGTCGGCGGCGGCGCCGGCCGCCGCCATGCCCACCTGCATCGGCTCGTCGGTGTCGTTGGTGACCGTCGTGCGCACCTGCAGCACGCCGTCGGCGTTGACCGTCTCGGCGGAGGCACTGACGTCCCAGCGCGGGTCGTAGCACTCGGCGGCCGTGTGCGGGCCGGCGGGCACGGTGGTGCGGTACGTCTGGCCGACCACGGTGGTGCTCAGCGTCCAGGTGCCGGCGCCCGCCGGGACGCGCAGGCCGTCGGGCACCCGCACCGACGCCGACTCCCCGGGCGCGAGCCGCTGCTCGGCCGCCCGGCCGTCCCCTGCGGCGTCGAGCCGCAGGTCGACGGTCTGCGCCGTCGCGTTGACGTAGCTCGCCTCGACGACGGCGCTGGCCCGCGCGACGCCGCCGACCTCCGCGCAGTAGGCGCGGGCC
>NZ_BAAAPM010000005.1:0-69748 GCF_039531145.1 Isoptericola hypogeus | reverse complement strand
AGACCGGGCCGGCGACCTCGACCGTCGTCGTGCCGGCCACCACGTGCGCCGACGCGGGCAGCTGGGGCTCGACGGCGACGGCCGCCGCGCCGGCGGGCGACGTGCCGTCCGCGACGACGCGCACCCGCGCCGTGCGCGACTCGCCCGCGCCGAGCGGCGTCGCCCCCGACCCGGGGACGCACGACCAGGCGGAGCCACCGCCCTGGGCCGGCGCGCACGCGAGGTCGCCGTCGGCGCCGATCGGGCGCAGGCCCGCCGGGATCCGCACGAGGACGGACCACCCGGGGTCGGCGGCCAGGTCGCCCGTGTTGCGGACCGTGACGGGCACCCAGGCGTCGCCGGGGTTGGGCACGCCCACCACTCCGCCGCTGGACGCCGTGAGCTCGGCCCCGTACGACAGCACCGTGGTGGGCGGGAGCGTGAAGACCTGCCGGTCGAGCCCGTCGGCCCACACCTCGGCGCCGATGGCATAGCTGCCCCCCACCTGCGCGACGACGGGCACGGTGCCGCGGCGCGATTCGCCGGGTGCGAGCGAGCCGACCGCGCACCGCACGCGCCGGGAGCTGTCGTCGGTCGGGGTGCAGGCCAGGTCGCCGGCCTCGGCCGACGTGTCGGACACGGGCCCCGCGGGGGCCGAGGCGCCGGCCGGCGCGGACGACCGCACGAGGCTCAGCCCGTCGGGCAGGGCCACCTCGACGAAGGTCCCGTCCGCGACGGTCTCGCCCTCGTTGGTCACGGTGAACGCCACGTGCTGCGTCACCCGCGGCTCGAGCGGCGCCAGCGCGCCCGGGGCGACTGCGAGCACCGGGGGGGCCGGCAGCGCGACGAACGTGCCGCCGCCCAGCAGGTTGGTGGGCGACAGGGGGTCGTCGGCAGGTTCGGTGCTGCCGTCGTCCGCCGCGTCGTCGGGGCCGGGCTTCGCGTCGAGGTCGACCTCCTCCCACGGCACCTCCCACGGGGCGCCCGGGACGGCGATGACGGTCGGCTCCGGCACGGGCATGCTGTCCGGGGAACCCATCGCGTTCAGCACGGTGACGACCCCGACGGTCGCGACGGCGACCGCCCCCGCCGCAGCCACGACGCTCGCCCCGCCCACGGCGGCGGTCCCGGTCGCCACCGCGACCGCGGCGCCCGCGGTCCCCGCGGCCGCCGAGCCGGCGGAGGCCACCGTCGCGCCCGCGGCGGCCGCGACGCTCGCGCTCCCGCTCGCGGCGGTGCCTGCCGTGCCGACGATGCTGCCCCCGATCGCGCCCGAGCCGGCGAACCCGCCGGTGACGACGCTCGTCCCGGCCGTCGTCGCCCCGGCCGCGACGCCCGTGGTCGCGCCCGTCGCGGTGCCGACGGCGGCGCCGCCCGCCCAGGTGAGACCGCCCGCGAGCGCGCCACCGAGGGGCAGCGCACCGATCGCCGCCAGGCCGGCCACGCCGAGGACCAGGGGCGCGACGACGGCCTTCATCCCGTGCGCGACGTCCGCCAGCTCCAGCACGAGGGAGCGGCACTGGTCGCAGTCGCCGAGGTGCTCGTCGACCTTCGCGGCCTCGCGCCGGGCGAGCCCGCCGCGCACGTAGGAACCCAGCAGCGGGTTCACCGTGCGGCACCCGTCCGTGGGGGCCGACGTGAGGTGCTCCTGGAGGTAGCCCACCCGCAACCCCTCGCGGGCGCGGTAGGCCAGCGCGGACACGCCGTTGGGCGTGAGTCCCAGGATCGGCGCCACCTCGGCGGGCGCACGCCCCTCGACCTCCGTGTACCAGAGGACGGCCTGCCAGCGCTCGGGCAGCGCCTCGTACGCGTGCCGCACGACGGACCGCTCGAAGCTGGCGATGGCGGGCAGCTCGGTGGAGGCGACGGCGCCGAGCGCGGACTCCAGCGTGTCCTCGTCGGCCGTGGGGCGGGTGCGCGCCAGGCCCTTCGCGAGGTCGGCGGCGAGGCGACGCACCACGGTGAACAGGTAGGCGCGGAACGTCGCGTCCGGGCCGCCGCCGTGCTGCAGCACGGCGAGCACCCGGTGGAAGGCTTCGGCCACGAGGTCGTCGGCGTCGGCGGAGGACCGGGCGTACTGCCGGGCGAGGGACCGGGCAGCCGCCGCGTGCCGCTCGTAGAGCGCGCCATAGGCGTCGAGGTCGCCGCCCCGGACCTCGAGGATCAGCTCCGCGTCGCTGCGGGCCGAGTCGCCCGGCACTGCATAGACGTCCGTCACGTCATGGACCCCGCTCCACCCGCTGCGCCACAACGCGCGCAGACGTCGATACTGTACGCGCCCTGCGGGGTGATCAGTGGGTGAATTCGGCTCGTCGCAGGCCAGGGAATCCGTCGTCGGATCCGTCGCCGCACCTCCGGGGGCGTAAGCCGCAGGAGAAACTGCGCCACATCTGCGTCATGATGGTTGCCCATGAAGGTCTCATCAGCATGAGCCCGACGCCCAGCGGCCCCGCTTCCGAGCACGGGACGGACGTCCGTGCTCGTTGGCGCGCCGCCAGCCTGGCCGAGGTTTGGCTGCGCCCCGGGGACTGGTACCACCCGGCGATCGACGCGGTCGCGGAGGCGATCGAGGAGGATCGCTCGCCCGACGCCGCGGCACACCGCCTCGGCGTCGCTCGGGGCTGCGCCGGCATCGGTCTCGAGGAGACGCTCGACGACGTCGCGTGCGCGTTCCGGGCGGCGGGACTCGACCCCGACCTGGGTTCGGTGCGCGCGGTGGCCGTGGGCTGGGTGCACGGGCGCGAGCGGACGGCCGTGCTCGCCGGCGTGCGCGACCCCGGGACGGGACTCCCCACGCAGGACTACCTCGGGGAGCGCCTGCGCGAGACGTACGGCGCTGCCGTGAGTGCCGCCACCTCGGTTCCTGCCACCCACTGCCTGCTGGTGGTCGACGTCGCCGTCGACGGGCTCGACCCGTGGCAGCGGGCGGGACGGTCGGCCGCCGTGGGACAGGCGCTCGAGAACGTCTTCGGCGAGGGGTACCCCATGGCGGCGCTGTCGGACGGCGTCTTCGCGGTGCTGTGCGAACGGACGGACACCGTCGCCGACGTCGCCGTCGCGACGCGGCGCATCGTGGAGCGCAACGCCGAGGTGCTCGGGCTGGGAGACACGCTGCGGCGCCCGACCCGGGTGTGGATCGAGCGCCTGCCCGCGACCCACTTGGGCGCGGTCGAGCTGCTGCGGCACCTCGGCCGCTGACGGCCGCTGCCGACCGGCCGCCGCGGTCGGCGGGCCGGGTGGGTCAGGCTCGGCGGATCACCGCGGGGCGAACGTCAGGCAGTCGGCGTGCTTGTCGTCGTCCGGCCCCGCGCCGACACGGATGGCCGCCGCGCCGCACTCGAGGTCGTGGTTGTGGAGGCACTCGCCGCGCTGGCAGGCGCCCACGTGCGCGACGACCTTCTCCAGGCCGCCCTTCGAGCTCAGCGGGATGAACGTGGCGCAGGCCGCGTCCCCGGAGTGACCGGCGATCGTCACCGCGCCGGCGTGGCAGCCGTGGTCGTGGTTGTACCCGCAGCCGTCGACGGTGCACTCGGCGACCTCGGGCATCTCCATCAGTGTGCTCATCGTGCTCCCCGTCCTCGATGCGACCCCTGGCCCCGACCGCCCGGGTGTCCTTTCTCGAGGGTATTCCTCGCACGCCGATATGCACAGCGATATCGAATTCCCATTTCGTAAGGCAAGCCTTACCGAATGCGATATCGAAATAGGCAAGAATGGCGTTGCGAAAATACGCCGAAGCGTCGCGGCCCAGGTCAGCCGCGGCGGGGCGCCGGCCGCCACAGCACGAGTGCGCCGCTGCCGGCGCGCTGCTCGACGTCGACCCGCACCTCGGACCGTCGCACGCGGTGACCGCGCGGCATGACGACCACGTCACCCGTGGTGGCCGCGGCGAACACGCGCCCGTCCGCCTGCTCCCGCTCGGTGAGGACGGTGAGGAGCTCGGCGAGCCGGTGCTCCAGCACGGCGACGTGCTGCTCGAGGTCGAGGATGCGCTTGATGCCGGCCAGGTTGATGCCCTCGCCCTGCGCGAGACGCTGCACCTCCAGCAGCCGCGCGACGTCCCGCCGGGAGTACCGGCGCCCGCGCCCGACCGTCCGCCGGGGCGTGACCAGCCCGAGCCGGTCGTACTGGCGCAGCGTCTGGGGGTGCATGCCCGCGAGCTGGGCGGCCTGCGAGACCGTCAGCACCGGAGCGTCGTCCGTGGTCATGACCCCTCCTGCCTGTCGACGCCGGCTACTGCGCGGCGCGGCGCGACAGCTCCGCGCGCACGTCCTCGTGGTCGGTGGAGGCGGTGAACGCCTCGAGCGCTTCCTTCGCCTGCTTGCTCAGCTTCTGCGGCACCACGACCTGCACCGTGACGAGCAGGTCGCCGGGGCCCTTCTTCGTGGGGACGCCGCGGCCCTTGACCCGCAGCACGCGCCCCGACGGGGTGCCGGACGGCACCTTGAGCCGCACGGTCTGCCCGTCGAGCGTCGGCACCTCGATCGTCGTGCCGAGCGTCGCCTCGCCGAACGTGACCGGGACGGTCATGCGCAGGTCGGCGCCGTCGAGCGCGTACACGGGGTGCGGCTCGACCCGCACCGTCACGACGAGGTCCCCTGCCGGGCCGCCACCGCTGCCCGGGCGCCCGCGCCCGCGGATCTTGATCTTCTGCCCGTCGTTGACCCCGGCGGGGATGCGGACGGTGAGCTTGCGGCCGTCGACCGTCAGCTCGACCGTCGAACCCTCCACGGCCGCGCGGAAGGGAAGCGACGCGCGCGCCGCGACGTCGGCCCCGCGCTGGGCGGGCATGCCGAACCCCGCCGGGCGCGACGTGCGGGCTCCGCCCTGGCCCCCGAGCATCTGGCTGAGGATGTCCTCGAAGCCGCCGCCGCCCGCGCCGTAGCCGGGCTGGCTGTAACGGACGTTCGGGGCGCCGCCGCCGAACATCGAGCCGAAGACGTCCTCGAAGCCGTTGGCGCCCCCGCCCGGGCCGGCGGAGAACCGTGCCCCGCCGCCCGCCATCGCGCGCACCGCGTCGTACTGCTTGCGCTGCTCACGGTCGGAGAGCACGGCGTACGCCTCGCCGATCTCCTTGAACCTGGCCTCGGCCGCGTCGTCGCCGGGGTTCTGGTCCGGGTGGTACGTGCGGGCGAGCTTGCGGTACGCCTTCTTGACGGCCGCGTCGTCCGCGTCCTTGGGGACGCCGAGCGCGGCGTAGAAGTCCTTCTCGATCCAGTCCTGACCGGTCACGACGCCTCCCTTCTCGAATCTTCGCCGGTCGAGCCTGCCGGGACCACCGGGGTCTCGACAGGCTCGACCAGCGGCGGGTTCGTCACTCGGGGCCGACGACGCCCACGCGGGCGGCGCGGACCACCTTCTCACCGATGCGGTAGCCGGGCTCCACGACGAGGTTCACCGTCGTGGCCGTCGCGTCCGCGTCGGTCGAGTGCATGAGCGCGTCGTGCACGGTCGGGTCGAACTCCTCCCCGACCTGGCCGAACCGCTCGATGCCGAACTTCGCCAGCGACCCGTCGAGCTTCTCGGCGATGGCCGCCATCGGGCCGGTCAGCTCGCCGTGCTGCTTGGCGCGCTCGACGTCGTCGAGCACCGGCAGCAGCGCGGCCAGGACGTCCTGGACGCCCTGCGTGCGGGCGGCCTCCTGGTCGCGCAGCGCGCGGTTGCGGTAGTTCGTGAACGACGCCCGCTCCCGCTGCAGCGCGTCCAGGTGCTGCGCCGCCTCGGCCTTGGCCGCCAGGATCTCGGCGCTCTCCGCGGCCTCGCCCTCGGGCTCGAAGTCGAGCGCGTCCAGCGGGTCCGTGCTCGCGGCACCGCCCTCGGCCGCCCCGCCCGGCCCGTCCGTGCGGGCCTCGCCCGACGCCGGGTCGACCTTGCGCTTGTCGGTGAACTGGAACGGGGCGTCCCCCGCACCCTCCTCGGGCTCGGGGGTCCCCTGCGCGCCGGCGTCCGTCACTTCTTGTCGTCCTCGTCGTCGACGATCTCGGCGTCGACGACGTCCTCGTCGGGCGCCGCCTGGCCGGCAGGCTGCTCACCCGCCGGGGCGTCGCCGGCCGCGTCGGCGCCCGCCTGCTGCTCCGACGCGTACAGCGCCTGGCCGATCTTCTGCGACGACGCGCCGAGCTTCTCGTACGCGGCCTTCACCGCGTCGGCGTCCTCGCCCTCCAGGGCGGTCTTGACGCCGGCGATGTCGGCCTCGACCTCGGTCACGACCTCGGCGGGGAGCTTGTCGCGGTTGTCCACGATCTGCTTCTCCATCGAGTACGCGAAGGACTCCGCCTGGTTGCGGGTCTCCGCCTCCTCGCGACGCTTCTTGTCCTCGGCCGCGTGCTCCTCGGCGTCCTTGACCATGCGGTCGATGTCCTCCTTGGGGAGGGCCGACCCGCCGGTGATCTTCATCGACTGCTCGGTGCCCGTGCCGCGGTCCTTGGCGGACACGTGCACGATGCCGTTCGCGTCGATGTCGAAGGTGACCTCGATCTGCGGCATGCCGCGCGGCGCCGGCGCGATGCCGGTGAGCTCGAACGTGCCCAGCGGCTTGTTGTCGCGGGTGAACTCGCGCTCGCCCTGGAAGACCTGGATCGCGACCGACGGCTGGTTGTCCTCGGCCGTCGAGAAGATCTCGCTGCGCTTGGTCGGGATGGCCGTGTTGCGCTCGATGAGCTTGGTCATCACGCCGCCCTTGGTCTCGATGCCGAGGGAGAGCGGGGTGACGTCGATGAGCAGCACGTCCTTGCGCTCGCCGCCGATGACGCCGGCCTGCAGGGCGGCGCCCACGGCGACGACCTCGTCCGGGTTGACGCCCTTGTTGGCGTCCTTGCCGCCGGTGAGCTCCTTGACGAGCTCGGACACGGCCGGCATGCGGGTGGAGCCACCCACGAGCACGACGTGGTCGATGTCGGACACCGAGATGCCGGCGTCGCGGATGACCGCGTGGAACGGCTCCTTGGTGCGGTCGATGAGGTCCTGCGTCATCTGCTGGAACTGGGCGCGCGTGAGCTTCTCGTCCAGGTGGACGGGGCCGTTCTCGCTCATCGACAGGTACTGCATCGAGATGTTGGTGCTCGTCGCGGACGAGAGCTCCTTCTTCGCCTGCTCCGCGGCCTCGCGCAGGCGCTGCAGCGCGATCTTGTCCTTGGACAGGTCGACGCCCTCGTTGTTCTTCACCTGCTTGATGAGGTGCTCGACGATGCGCTGGTCCCAGTCGTCGCCGCCGAGGCGGTTGTCACCGGACGTCGCGCGCACCTGGATGGTGGAGAAGTCGTCCTCGTCCTTGCCGACCTCGAGGAGCGAGACGTCGAACGTGCCGCCGCCCAGGTCGAAGACCAGGATGAGCTCGTCCTCCTTGCCCTTCTCCAGGCCGTAGGCCAGGGCGGCCGCGGTCGGCTCGTTGACGATGCGGGTCACGTTGAGGCCGGCGATCTGGCCGGCGTCCTTCGTGGCCTGGCGCTCGGCGTCGTTGAAGTAGGCCGGGACGGTGATGACCGCGTCGGTGACCGGCTCGCCGAGGTACTCCTCGGCGTCGCGCTTGAGCTTGCCCAGCACGCGGGCGCTGATCTCCTGCGCGGTGTACTTCTTGTCGTCGATCTCGACGGTCCAGTCCGTGCCCATGTGGCGCTTGACGGAGCTGATCGTGCGGTCGACGTTGGTGACGGCCTGGCGCTTGGCCACCTCGCCGACGAGCACCTCGCCGGTCTTGCTGAACGCGACGACGGACGGCGTCGTGCGCGAGCCCTCCGCGTTCGCGATGACGGTGGGCTCGCCGCCCTCCAGGACGGTGACCACCGAGTTGGTGGTACCGAGGTCGATGCCGACTGCTCGAGCCATGTGTGCTGCCTCCGTGTCGTGGGTGCGCCCCGGACCGGGGCGCTGAGGTTGAGTCGTCTGCACTCAACGTTAGGTCGCCGCGTGGACAGGTGCAAGCCGACGGCGCCAAAGTTGAGTCTGCTTTACTCAACCTTGCTCGGAGCGGGGGCATTCCCCCAGCGCAGCGGGCCTGTTCGCTGTCAGCGATGCCGGTGCGCTAGCTCACTCACACCAGTTCGACGCCGTCGGCCTGCGGCCCCCGGTCGCTCTGACGCACCTTGAAGCGGACCCGATCGCCCTCCTCCAGGAACTCGATGCCCCGCACGACCGACACGTGCACGAACAGGTCCGCGCCCCCGGCGTCGGGCGTGATGAAGCCGAAACCGCGCTCCGCGTCGTAGCGCGCGACGGTGCCCTCGCCGCCGCGCACGGGCCCGCCGGATACCCCGGGACGCCCCGACCGGCCACCGTCCCGGTCACGCCCCGTGCGCCCGCGCGCACCCCCGGAGCCGCGCACGAGCCGCACGTTGCGGGCGTTGGGCCCCTTGTCGCCGTCGACGACGTCGTACGTCACGCGCGCTCCCTCGGCGAGCTCGGTCAGCCCTCCGCCGAGCGCCTTGACGTGGACGAAGACGTCCTCGCCCCCGGCGTCGGGAGCGATGAACCCGAAGCCCTTGACGTCGTCGTACCAGGACACGGTGCCGTCCGCGCCGTCCGATGCCGGCCGGGCGGCCTCCGCCGCGAGCGGGAGCAGGTGGTCCGCCTGCAGACCTTTCTCCCCCTCGACGACGAGGAACGCCACCCGCTGCCCCTCCGCGATCACACCGCCGGTGACGATGGCCGAGCTGTGCACGAAGATCTCTTCGCGGCCGTCGTCGGGCGTGACGAAGCCGTATCCCTTGGCCGGCTCGTACCAGGAGACGGAGCCGAGCACGCCCACGGGCGCGTCGGCGGCACGGTCGCCGGTGACACGGACGCGGCGCGCCTGCGGGCCACGGTCGCCCTCACCCACCTCGAACTCGACGGTCTGCCCCTCGCGGAGCTGCTTCGGCCCGTCGTCGCCGACGATCTCGGACGCGTGCACGAACAGGTCCTCGGACTCGTTCCCGAGGTCGATGAAGCCGAACCCTCGGTCGGCGTCGAACCATCGGACAGTTCCCTGGGCCACCCTGGACTCCTCACATCTGCAGACGTTGCTGTCGTCCAGTGTCCCCCGCCCGGAGCCCGCACGACCGACGAGGAACCACCACGACAGTGAGGATTGCGACACGTCGGCGAGCACCTCCGCGCGGGTGGGAGGGTGGCCGCGTGAACCCACCGCAGGAGGCCCTTCCGCCCGCGCCGATCCCCGGCCACGTCCCCGCGCGCGAACGCCGGGTCAGCGTGGTCACGCATCCGGAGGCGACCCACCATGTCGAGCGCGTCGTCGGAGGTCAGTTCGACTCGAACCTGACTCCGCGCGGAGAACGAGCCGCGGGAGCGATCGCCTCCGCCCTGCGCGACCGCATCGACGGGTCCGCCCGCGACGTCATCGCGACGTCCGACCTGAGGCGGACCCGGCGGACGGCCGAGATCATCGGGCCGGCGCTGGGCGCAGAGCCCGTGCTCGACCCCCGGCTCCGCGAGAAGTCGTACGGAGAGGCCGGCGGACGACCGCAGTCGTGGCTCGATGCACGGTTCGTGCCGCCCCCGGCCGTGGGCGACCGTCTCCGCCATCACGACGGCCCGGCCGGCTCGGAGACCCGGCTGGACGTGGCACGGCGCGTCTACGAGGCGATGACGGACCTGCTCATGCTCGACGTCGACGAGCTCGTGGTCGTGACGCACGGTTACGCGGCGGGACTTGTCGTCGCGGCCTGGATCGGCATGCCGATCGAGGCAGCCGGTCATGTCGCATTCCCGGTCCCGTCAGGCAGCATCACGACGCTGCGTGAGGACGGCTTCTACCACAGCCGTGCCATCGTCACCGTCGGCGACACCAGCCATCTGGATGCCTGATCCACATGGCGACCGGTCCGAGGATTCCCTCGGCTACCGAGCGTGCTCCCCGGCGATCTGGGCCCGCGTACGGTCAGATCACCTTGCACATCTGCTGCGTCACGACCTCGTCACCGGACGTCGAGCAGAGGGAGCGCGCCGCGCCGTTGTGCCCGAACACGTTCAGCTCGTGCCCGATGACGCCGGCGGCGCGAGCGGCGTCCTCCACCGCTGCGAGCAGCGCCCGGCCGAGCCCCTGGCCACGCCCCCTCGACGACCTCGATGTCGTAGAAAAACGCGAAGCCGGGGCCAGGCGTGCTTCCACGGTCTCGAGGGTGACCCACTCGGCGTCGTGGACCTCGTCGGGATCGACGACGATCTCGCGCTCGCCAGGCACGGCCGCGACGTACAGGTCCACGAAAGCCGTCGTCTCGGTGAAGCGGCCCACCGGTCACAGGTCGGCACCCACGACTTCCAGCCCCGTCTCCTCGTGGAGTTCTCGCGCAGCCGCGTCGTGAGATGTCTCGCCGGTGCTCAGGCCTCGTTCGTCCAGGACGTCCCACAGTTCCGCGTCGGTCACGCCGGCATCGTCGCATCGTCTCGGTGGGCGTCCCGATCCGACGTAGCACCCGATGATGGTTCCGCCGCGGGAACCATCATCAGTTGCTACGTCGACGGGCCGAGCGGCCGACGCTCGACGCCGGCGCCGTGTGGTGGGATCAGCGGATGCAACCCGAGTCCCCCGAGGAGTACCACGCCCGCATCGCCGCTCACCTGGGCGCGGACGGACGCCTACCGGTCGCCGTCGAGGAGATGCCCGGCTGGGACATCTACCCCTACGAGGTGGGCTCGCTGCGGATGAAGCCGCTCCAGCCGCTGGCCGACTCCGAGCCGCCCCGGCGCGGCGAGGATGCCGCCGACTGCTGGTGCGCCGGCCCCCCGGACGAGCGGCCGGAGTGGCTGGACGGGTACGTCTGGCGCAACGAGCGGTGGGTGCTCACGGCGAACCTCGAGCAGAGCCTGCCGGTGTTCCTCACGCTGGTGCCGGTCTCCACCCACTGCGACCTGCCGTCGGTGCCGGCGGACCTCGCGGCCGAGATGGGGCAGCTGATCGTCGCGATCTCGGCGGCCGTCGAGGCGCTGCCCAGCGTGGGTCGGGTTCAGCTCGCCAAATGGGGCGACGGCGGCGCGCACCTGCACCTGGCGTTCCTCGGCCGGCCGGCGCGCGTCCTGCAGTTCCGCGGGTCGCCGCTGCTGGACTGGGCGGAGAACCTTCCCGACGTCCCGGCGGACGTGCTGCGGGTCAACGCCGAGTTCGTGGCGGCACACCTCGCCGCCGCCGTGGGCGGCGAGGTGGGACGCGCGCTCCCCTCCCGCTGACGGGCGTCAGAGCGCCTTGCGCATCTGTTGTGTGACGACCTCGTAGCCCGACGTCCCGTAGAGGGCGCGGGCCGCGGCGTTCTGCCCGAACACGTTCAGCTCCATCCCGTCGGCGCCGGCGTCGCGGGCCGCGTCCTCCACCGCCGCGAGAAGGGCCCGACCGAGACCCTGGCCGCGCCGGTGCTCGACGACCTCGATGTCGTAGAGGAACGCGACGCCGGGGGCGCCGCGCGGGTGGTCCAGGGCCACCCACGCCCGGCCGACGGGCTCGCCGTCGCCGCCGACGCCCCGCAGGAACAGCATCCGTTCCGTCGCTGCGCCGTCGGGCAGCAGGCGAGCGTTCTCCTCGCGCGCCCGTCGCTCGGCACCCTCCGGCGGCCAGGTGCCGGCGGCGACCTGCTCGGCCGCATAGTCCGCCGCCAGCGCGGCCTGCCACTCGTCGAACTCGCCCGAGGTCATCGGGCGGAGCGTCACCGTCGTCATGCGGGCATGCTCGCACGGCACCGACGACGGCACGTCAGTCCTCGACGGGCTCGCCCGTGGGGTCGTGGGCGACGACGGGCTCGAGGTGTGCACCGCCGACCGGCTCGCGCGTCCAGTCGACGAGGCGCCACCCGGCGTCGGGGTCGCCGTCGACCTCGATCAGCCCGGTGTTGGCGAGCGGCGTGTGCTCGACCTCATCGACGTCGAGCCCGCGCACGCGCGCGCTCGCCCACGAACGGATCGCGGCGCCGTGGGACACAGCGACGACGACGTCCAGCCCCCGGCCGGCGAGGCGGGCCACGGCGTCGTCGAAGCGGGCCAGGAACGCGTGCCCGTCCGGGCCGCCGGGCATGCGGCGGTCGCGGTCCCCGCGCGACCAGCCGAACACCGTCTCGAGGTAGACGTCGTGGTCGGCGTGGTCGGCCGACTTCTCGAGGTCCCCGGCCTCGATCTCACGCAGGCCGGGGAGGACGAGCGGGTCGATACCGCGGTCCGCTGCGAGCGGGGCGGCGGTGAGCGCGGTCCGGACGAGGGAGGAGACGGCCAGCGCGCCGATCCTCCTGTCCCGCAGCGCGGGCGGGACCGCCCGGGCCTGCCGTTCGCCGAGATCCGTCAGCACGGGTCCGGGAGCGCCGGTGTCGAGCAGGCCCGCCACGTTGGCGGGGGTCTGACCGTGGCGCAGCAGGAGGAGTCGCATGCCCCCAGGGTTTCAGAACGTCCGAGCGCCGCCGAACGCCCCGCGCCCGCGTCCTGGGCGATTCGGCGCCGTCGACGCCGTAAGTCCCACGGTCTGCCGGACACTACGTGGTGTGAGCGACCCTGGCGGCGAGGCCGACCCGCGACGACGGCTGGCCGCGCTGTGGGACGACCACGCCGTCCGCGTCCAGGCGTACGCGCTGCGGCACACGGACCCGGACACCGCGCAGGACGTGGTCTCCGAGACGTTCCTCGTCGCCTGGCGCCGCATCGAGGACGTGCCCGACCCCGCCCTCCCCTGGCTGCTGGTCGTCGCGCGCAACCACCTGCGCAACGCGCACCGGTCGGCCCGGCGCCGGCGCTCGCTCGTCGACGAGCTGACGCTCCTCGAGGCGTCGGCGCCGCTGCCCGACGCGGCGCCCGAGTCCCTGGCCGCCGAGCGCGACGCCCTGCTCCGCGGCCTCGCCCGCCTGACGGCGCGCGAGCGCGAGGCGATCCTGCTGGTGGCGTGGGACGGGCTCGCGCCCGCCGAGGCCGCCGGGGTCGCGGAGTGCACGACGGCGGCGTTCCACGTCCGCCTCTCGCGCGCCCGGCGGCGGCTCTCGGCCGCCGCGGACGGCCGGCCCGCCCCAGTCAGCCGGGGTGGCGCGGACGGCGCTCCAAGGCACCGGAGCACGGGCGACCAGAGCTCCCCCGCGTCCCCGAGGAGGTCGGCATGAGCACCGACGGCACCATCGGCACCGGCGCGGAGCGCACTTTCGACCCGATCGACCGGCGCCTCGCCCGGCTCGCCCCGACGACGTCGCCGGATCCCGACCGTCTCGCGGCGGCGCGCGCCGCGCTGGAGGCCTCGGTCGACGACGGTGGTGCCGCGGGCACCGGGCGCTCCTCGGTACGTGGCGGCGCGCACGTCATCGAGCTCACGCCGCACGGTGCGGGCGACCGCGTGCCCCCTGGCGCGGGCGACATCGGCAGCGCCGGCCGCGACGTCCTCCGGGCGCGCCCGGCTCAGCGGCCGCGCCTCCGGGACCGCCGTGCCGCGCTCGTGGCCGCGGCCGCCGGCGGGATCGTCGTGGTGGCCGCGGCCGCGCTGCTGGTCTCCCCCGCCGGGCTGGACCTGGTGCCGTCGTCGTCGCCGGTCGAGTCGTGCCAGGACCGTCTGGCCGCGAGCGCCGTGCCGAAGGAGCTGGCCGACGACGTCACCTGGCGCACCCTCGCGCGGCAGTCGAGCGACCGCGCCGACCTCACGCTGCTGACGACGGAGCAGGGCGAGCTCTCCGGGTTCTGCGCCGACGCCCACCCGGCCGGGGGCGAGGCGACGAGCACCACCGTCGTCTGGCCGTGGGGCCCCGACGACGCCCCCGCCCGCGACGAGATCCTCCCGCGAGGCACCGTGCTCGACGGGTGGTCCGTGCTGTGGGGTGTCGCGGGCGAGGACGTCGTGAGGGTCGACGTCAGCGCATGGTGGACCGACGAGGGAGGGCCCGGCCCGTCTACCAGCGAGTCCGGTCTGGAGGGCGAGGCCCGGATGACCGACGGCTACTGGTCCGCCTTCTTCGCCCCCGGCGAGATCCCCGACGGCGCCGAGGTCACGCTCACCTGGCATCTCGCGGACGGCACCACGCGGAGCGCGCCGCTCGACTCCGCCTGGGAGGACGGCGGCGAGTTCGCGGGCGCGCGCCGGACTGGCTGCGACCCCGACTGGCGGGAGGCGGGGACCCGCCCGGTGGTCGAGGTCCGGCGCGAGGACCACGGCGTCACGATGTTTGTGAAGCCCTCGAAGCGGTGGTTCAGGATCTGCGTGCAGGACGCCGAGGCGCCGTACGAGCCGCTCGTCGACATGGGCGGGGACCTTCCCACGGACGATCCACCTGCGGACGGGGTCGCCGTGTCGTCCGCGGGGGGATCGTCCGACCGAGCTGGCGCCCTCGTCGGCCTCAGCGGTGAGGACGTCGCCCGAGTCGTGGTCACGACCGCCGACGGAACCACGCTCGACGCCGACCTCGCCGACGGCTACTGGGTGGCCTGGGCCACCGACTCCGGCCGGGGCGACGAGGGCACCTGGACCGGCGCCACGCTCACCTGGTACGACGCCGACGGCACGCGGCTGGGCACCGGGCCGGCTCTCACCTGACCGATGACGTCTCGCAGCTCCGGCCGAACATGTGGTTCCTCCGGGGAATCAGCCGTCCATTCCCGGTGGAACCACCTGCTCGGGGCCGCGGAAACCCATGGTCAGCGCACGCCCGGCCGCCGGGCCCCGCTCAGGCGCCGTGGGAGAGGCGCCGCCGCAGCTGGGCGATGCGGATGCTGCCGACGACGAGGGCGATGACGCCGACGCCGACCCCGGCGATGAGCAGGGCGACCGCGAGCGGCACCGTGCCCTGCATCCCCAGGAACGAGACGAGGACCAGCTGGGTGTTCTGGAGCATGAAGACGATCAGGGCGACGAGGACGAGGGCAGCGATGCAGATGCCCACCCAGACGGCGCCGGCGCGGGTGCGCGGGGCCCGTCCGTGGCGGGTGCTCGTGCGGGTGGTGCGAGATGCCGCGCCCGTCCCGGGCACCGGCCGGCTGGGGTTGCCGTTGATCGCGGAGGCCATCGGCGGCGTGGGAGTGGGGGCGGTGGCCATGACGGCCTCCTCGCTTCTCCGGACCCACGCACCTCAGACGGGGAGCGTTCGTCCCGGATGTTTCGACTGTACGCGCCATTCGCCCCGTTCGAACCGAAGCGCCTCAGCGGCCGAGCTGGGCCGCCAGGGGGCAGGAGAAGGGGTCGCGCGCGCGGTGCTCGACGTCGTTGAGGTAGCCGACGACGATCCGGTAGGAGGAGAAGAAGCCGACCTCGGTGTAGGTCACGCCGAGGGTGGAGCAGAACTCGCGGACGATGGGCTGGACGCGCCGCAGGTTGGGCCGCGGCATGCCGGGGAAGAGGTGGTGCTCGATCTGGCGGTTCAGCCCGCCCATGAAGAAGTCGACGACCGCGTTGCCCCGGATGTTGCGGGACATGAGCACCTGGCGACGGAGGAAGTCGACGTCGGCGTCGGCGGGGACGATGGGCATCCCCTTGTGGTTCGGGGCGAACGCGCCACCCAGCAGCACGCCGAACACGGCGAGCTGCACGGCGAGGAACGCGCCGGCGACGGCGGGCGGCAGCAGGAGAGCCAGCGCTGCGACGTAGAGGACGAGGCGCGTCAGGAGGAGTGTGACCTCCACTCCGCGGCGGGGCACCGGCCCTCGGCCGAGCACCGTGCGCACGCTCGCCACGTGGAGGTTCAGCCCTTCGAGCGTCAGGAGCGGGAAGAAGAACCAGCCCTGCCGCCGGGCGAACCACCGTCGCCACCCGTGGCGGCTCGCCAGGACGGCGGGCGTGAACGCGATGATCCCGGGCGAGACGTCCGGGTCGTGACCTTCCTGGTTCGGTGCCGTGTGGTGGGCGTCGTGCTTGGCGGTCCACCACCGGTAGCTGAAGCCGACGAAGACGTTCGCCAGGATGCGCGCCGTCCAGTCGTTCCAGGCCCGGGAGCGGAAGATCTGGCGGTGCGCCCCGTCGTGCCCGAGGAACGCCAGCTGGGCCAGGACCACCGCGAGGGCCGCGGCCAGCAGCAGCTGCCACCACGAGTCGCCGACCAGCACGATCCCCGCCCAGACGGCCGCGAACGCGGCGACCGTGGCCAGGAGCCGCACCCAGTAGTACGTGTAGCGCCGCCGGTGCAGACCCGACTCGCGCACGACCTTCGCCAGGACCGAGTAGTCGCGCGTCACCGGGCGGGCGGACGACCGCCCGGAGGCGGACACGGGAGGAACGGGACTGTCGTTCGGAACGGACATGGTCGGCCTCGACCTTCACCGGAGCCCGGGACCTCCGTCGGGCCCGTCGCTCACCTACACCTCGACGGTACGCCCGCAGGCCGTGCTCGGCCGACCGGGCCGCGCGGACTCAGCCGGCCGAGCGCGACGCGGCGTAGTCCGCGTCGGTGACGTGCTCGAGCCAGGTCGTGGTGGCGGCGAGGTCGTCGGCTCCCTCGAGCATCGCGAGGTGCTCCATGAAGGCGTCCGGCGCGGCGCCGTGCCAGTGCTCCTCGCCCGGCGGGCAGTAGACCGTCTCACCGGGGTGCGCCTCGATGACGCTCCCGCCGCGGCTGCCGAACAGCGCGACCCCGGACGTCACGTGCAGCGTCTGGCCGCGGGCGTGCGAGTGCCACGCCGTGCGGGCGCCGGGAGCGAACCGCACCAGAGCGACGGTCATGCGCTGGTCGCCGTCCTGCGGCGCCGCGATCGGGTCGAGCCACACGTCGCCGGTGAACATCTCCGGCGGGTTCTTGGTGGTGGCGGCCCTGGGAAGCTTCTGCATCAGCGCTCTTCTCCTCGGTTCGTCGTGCTTGCGGCCGTCTCTTCGGCCCGTGTGGCGGCCCACGACGCGAGCAGCTTGAGCCCGTCGTCGGACGGAGACCCGGGCACGGCGGTGTACACGTTCAGCTGCAGACCGGGGTCGGCGGGCAGCACGAGCGCCTCGTAGTCGAGCTCGAGCGCGCCCACGGCCGGGTGGTGGAAGACTTTGGTGCCCGTGCGGTGCAGCCGCACGTCGTGCGAGGCCCACAGCCGGCGGAAGTCCTCGCTGCGGGTCGAGAGTTCCCCGACGAGGGCGGTGAGGTGCTTGTCGTACGGGTTCCTGCCCGCCGCGGCGCGGAGGATCGCGACGGCGTCGTGCGCCAGCCGGTCCGTCTTCTCGCCCCAGAACGCCCGTGCCGCGTCCGGGTCCAGGAACTGGAACCGGGCCGTGTTGACCGGCTTGTTCGCGATCCGCTCGGGCGAGTCGTACAGCGGCGCGTACAGGGCACGGCCCATGAGGTTCGCGCCCAGCACGTCGAGCCGGCCGTTGCGCACGAAGGCGGGTGCGCCGTCCATCGCGTCGAGGATCCGCTGCACCGCCGGCCGCAGCGTGGGCGCGGGCGCGCGACGGGCGCGGGACCGGGCCGCCCCGGAGGCGTTCGCCGCGCGGGCGAGGTCGAACAGGTGCACGCGCTCCGCCTCGTCGAGCTGCAACGCCTCCGCGAGCGCCTCGAGCACCTCCTCGGACACGCCGCCGAGGTTCCCGCGCTCCAGGCACGTGTAGTAGTCGACGCTCACGCCCGCGAGCATCGCCACCTCCTCGCGCCGCAGCCCCGGCACGCGCCGGTTGCCGCCGTACGCGGGCAGGCCGGCCTTGTCGGGCGTGATCCGCGCCCGGCGGGTGGCCAGGAACTCTCGCGTCTCCGCCTTCAGGTCCATGTCCTCGACCGTACGTCCGGCGCCGGAGGCGTGGGAGGTCCTGGCAGTACCCGGGACACGGCGGCCCGGGACGGCCGGGACTCCCGCGACGCGCGGACGGCGCCGATGACGGCGAGGGTGAGGCAGGGCCCCGCGAACGGGGTACCAGCAGGGCCTCCCGAACCCGCCGAACCGTTCCTACCGTGAAGGACATGACGATGAGCGCGAACTCCGACCAGGTCCCCACCCTCACCCTGAACCACGGCGTCGAGATGCCGGCCCTCGGGTACGGCGTCTTCCAGACCCCGCCGGACGAGACCGTCACCGCGGTCGAGGCCGCGCTGGCCACCGGCTACCGGCACATCGACACCGCCGCCGCCTACGGCAACGAGCGCGAGGTCGGCGAGGCGATCCGCCGCTCCGGCGTCGACCGGGCCGACGTCTTCCTCGAGACGAAGATCTGGATCAGCGACTACGGCTACGACGCCACCCTGCACGCGTTCGACAAGTCCGCCGGCAAGCTCGGCGTCGAGGTCATCGACCTGCTGATCCTGCACCAGGCGCTGCCCAGCCGCTTCGACCTCACGGTCGACGCCTACAAGGCCCTCGAGACGCTCCTCGCCGACGGGAAGGTCCGCGCGATCGGCGTCAGCAACTTCATGCCCGAGCACCTCGACGCGCTGCTGGCCAAGACCACCGTCGTGCCCGCCGTCAACCAGGTCGAGATGCACCCCTACTTCCGCCAGCCCGACGTGCTGGCCGCCGATGCCGCCCACGGCATCCTCACCCAGGCGTGGTCGCCCATCGGCGGCATCACGTTCTACCGCGACGGCGAGCACACCAGCACGCTGCAGGACCCGACGATCCTCGGGATCGGCTCGACGCACGGCAAGAGCGCGGCCCAGGTCATGCTGCGCTGGCACCTGCAGCAGGGCCGCTCCGCCATCCCCAAGTCCGTCACCCCCCACCGCATCGCCGAGAACTTCGACGTGCTCGACTTCGAGCTCACCACCGACGAGCTCGCCGCGATCGACGCCCTCGACACCGGCGTGCGCGGCGGCCCCGAGCCCGATGCCATCACGCTCGAGACCTTCGGCCGCGACATCCCCGAGGCCTGAGCCGTGGACTACCGCCCGCTCGGACGTACCGGCGTCCAGGTCAGCCCGCTCACCCTCGGCGCCATGATGTTCGGCCCGTGGGGCAACGACGACCGCCAGGACGCGACGCGGATCATCCACCGCGCCCTCGACGCCGGGATCAACGTCATCGACACCGCGGACGTGTACTCCGCCGGGGTCTCGGAGGAGATCGTCGGCGAGGCGATCGCCGGGCGTCGTGACGACGTGTTCCTCGCGACCAAGTTCTTCATGCCGATGGGTGACGACCCGAACCACCGCGGCGGCTCCCGCCGCTGGGTCGTGCGCGCGGTCGAGGACTCGCTGCGGCGGCTGAAGACCGACCACCTCGACCTGTACCAGGTGCACCGGCCGTCGCCGGACACCGACGTGACCGAGACGCTCGGCGCGCTGACCGACCTCGTGCGGCAGGGCAAGGTCCGCTACATCGGCTCGTCCTCGTACTCGGGGTCGCAGATCGTCGAGGCGCAGTGGGCGTCGCGGGAGCGGAACCTCGAGCGGTTCGTCACCGAGCAGCCGCCGTACTCGATCCTCGTGCGCGGCATCGAGGAGGACGTGCTGCCGGCCGTGCAGCGGCACGGCATGGGCACGTTCACCTACAGCCCGCTCAGCGGCGGCTGGCTGTCGGGCCGGTGGCGCAAGGACTCCGCTGCCGCGCCGACGTCGAGCGCCCGGCCGAGCGCCCGGTTCGACATGAGCAGCCCCGCGAACCAGCGCAAGCTCGACGTCGTCGAGGAGCTCGCCCTGCTCGCCGAGCAGGCGGGGATGACGCTCATCGAGCTGGCGATCGCGTTCGTCATCGACCACCCGGGCGTCACGTCCGCGATCGTCGGGCCGCGCACGATGGCGCAGCTCGAGTCGTACCTGCCCGCCACGGACGTCACGCTCACCCCCGACGTCCTCGACCGGATCGACGAGCTCGTCGCCCCGGGCGTCACCGTCAACCCCGACGACAACAGCTACGGCGCGCACGAGCTGACCCCGGCCGCGCGGCGCCGCTGAACCCACCACGTTCACCAGCACCATCGAGAGGCAACACCCTTCATGCGAGCCACTGTCATGTACGGCGCCGGCGACGTCCGGGTCGAGAACGTCCCGGACCCTGTCCTCGTCGAGCCGACCGACGCGGTCGTCCGCGTCACCCTCGCCTGCGTCTGCGGGTCCGACCTGCACCCCTACCGGTCCATGCCCGCCTCCCAGGACGGTGCGCCGATGGGCCACGAGTTCCTCGGCGTCGTCGAGGAGGTCGGGTCCGAGGTCACCGGCCTCGCCGTGGGCGACCTCGTGATCTCTCCCTTCGCGTACTCCGACAACACGTGCCCGTTCTGCCGCGAGGGCTTCCAGACCGCCTGCCAGCACGGCGGGTGGTACGGCGCGGGCGGCGTCGGCGGCGCGCAGGCGGAGAAGATCCGCGTGCCGCAGGCGTCCGGCACCCTGGTGCCGGTCCCGTCCGACGTCGACGAGGCGCTGCTGCCCTCGCTGCTCACGCTGTCCGACGTGTACCTCACCGGGTACCACGCGGCCTTCATGGGCAAGGTCTCCCCGGGCGAGACCGTCACCGTGATCGGCGACGGCGCCGTGGGCCTGTCCGCCGTCCTCGCCGCCCACCAGATGGGCGCGGACAAGATCATCCTCATGGGCCGGCACGCCGCCCGCACCGACCTCGGCAAGAAGTTCGGCGCGACCGACGTCGTCGCCGAGCGCGGCGCCGACGGCGTCGCCCAGGTGCTCGAGCTCACCGGCGGCGAGGGCTCGCACGTCGTGCTCGAGGCCGTGGGCCACATGCCCGCCTACGAGCAGGCGTACGGCATCGTGCGGCCCGGCGGCGTCATCTCGCGCGTCGGCGTGCCGCAGTACGAGGACGCTCCCGTCGGCTTCGGGTCGCTGTTCGGCAAGAACGCCACCCTCAACGGCGGCCCCGCCCCGGTGCGGGCCTACATCGAGGCGGCGATCCCGCAGGTGCTGAGCGGCGAGATCGACCCCGGCCAGGTGTTCGACGCCGAGGTCTCGCTCGACGACGTCGCCGAGGGCTACCGCCTCATGGACTCCCGCGAGGCCCTCAAGGTGCTGGTGCGGCCGTGACCGCGCCGTCCCGCGACCTGGCGGCCACCGACCCGGAGGTCGTGGCGATCCTCGAGGGCCTCCGCGCCGACGTGCGTCGTGACGCCCCGCTCGACGCCCGCACCGGGCACCTGGTGCGGCTCGCCGCGCTCGTCGCGACGGGCGGACGCCGGATGTTCCGGGAGGCGCTTGGCGGCGCGCTCGCCGACGGCATCACGCCGGTCGAGGTCAAGGAGGTCGTCTACCAGGCGGTCCCGTACGTCGGGACCGGGCGGGCGCTCGACGCCCTGGACCTGGCGAACGACATCCTCGCGGATCGCGGCGTGCAGCTCCCGCTGCGCGCCCAGGCGACGGTGTCGCCGGAGTCGCGGGCCGCCGACGGCCTGGCCGTGCAGAAGGAGATCGTCGGCGGCGACACCGTCGACGCCATGTACGGAGGCGCCCCGGCGGACGAGCAGCACGTGCAGCGGTACCTGTCCGCGCACTGCTTCGGCGACCACTACACGCGCGGCGGCATCGACGTGCCCGCCCGCGAGCTGGTGACCCTCGCCCTGCTCGTCGCGCTCGGCGGCGCGGACCCCCAGGTCGCCGGGCACGTGCGGGCCAACCTGCGGGTCGGCAACGACCGGGGGACGCTGATCGCCGTGCTCACGCACCTGCTGCCCGACGTCGGCTACCCGCGCACGCTCAACGCGCTGCGCGCCCTGGACGAGCTCGCCCCCGCACCGTCCTGACGGCGGCTACGCTGCGGGCCCACGCCCGGGCGAACCTTCCGGCGTGCCGCGCCGCCCGCGCCGTCGGACGATGGCAGCACCCGTCGGAGGTGGCCCGTGATCGGACTCGAGCTGGTGGTCGTCATCGGTGCGGTCATCGTCGTGTGCGGGGTGATCTCGCGCCGCACCGGCGTCGCCGGCCCGATCCTGCTGCTGCTCTCGGGGGCCGCCCTCGGGTTCGCGCCCGCGCTGCGGGACGTGCACCTGCCGTCCGAGCTGGTGCTGCTGGTGCTGCTCCCCCTGCTGCTGTACTGGGAGGCCCTGAACACCTCCTTGCGCGAGATCCGCGCGACGTTCCGCGGGGTGGTGCTGGCCAGCACGCTGCTCGTCGTGGCGACGGCCGCGGCGGTGGCCGCCACCGCGCACGCCCTCGGGATGCCCTGGGGCCCCGCCTGGGTGCTCGGCGCGGCCGTCGCGCCGACGGACGCCACGGCCGTGAGCGCGCTCGCCCGCTCGCTGCCGCGGCGCAACGTCACCGTGCTGCGCGCCGAGTGCCTCGTCAACGACGGCACGGCCCTGGTCGTGTACGGGCTCGCGGTGGGCGTCACGCTCGGCGAGGAGACGCTGACCGCGGGGCACGTGGCCGGGCTCGTGGCCGTCTCCTACTTCGGGGGCATCGCCATCGGCGCGCTCGTCGCCTGGCTCGCCATCCAGGCCCGCCGCGGCGTCCAGGACACGATCCTGACCAACGTGCTGCTGCTGCTCACACCGTTCAGCGCCTACCTGGCCGCGGAGCTCGTCGACGCGTCCGGAGTCCTGGCCGTCGTCGTGGCGGGACTCATCATGAGCCAGGCCGCGCCCCGGGTCGTCAGCGCGGCCACCCGCCGACTGGGGTTCTCGTTCCTCACGCTGTCCACGTACCTCATCAACGCCGCCCTGTTCGTGCTGGTCGGCCTGGAGGCGCACTCGTCGGTCCGCAGCCTGCACAGCACCGATCTCGTCACCGCCCTCGTGGCGATCGTGGTGGTCTACGCCGTGCTCGTCGTGGTGCGGTTCGCGTTCCTCGTGGTGTCGGCCTACACGATCCGGCTCCTGGACCGGCGGCCCTCCCAGCGGCTGCGCCGCGTCTCGAACCGCGCCCGCGTCGTGTCCACGATGGCGGGGTTCCGCGGCGCCGTCTCGCTGGCCGTGGCCCTGTCGGTGCCCGCCACCCTCGACTCCGGCGCCCCGTTCCCCGACCGGGACCTCATCGTCCTCGTCACCGCCGGCGTCGTCGCCATGACGCTCGTCGTGCAGGGTCTGCTGCTGGGCCGGACCGTACGGTGGGCGGCCCTGCCGGACGACGGCGGCGTCGAGCGGGAACTGAACCTCGCCCTGATCACGGCGACTCAGGACGCGTTGGACCACCTTCCCGAGATCGCCGCCACCCTCGGCACGGACCCCCGGGTCGCCGAACGGGTCCGCGGCGAGTACACGGAGCGCCTCGACCTGATGCGCTCCGAGGACGACGCCGACCCTGCCGTCCTGCTCGACGAGCAGAACAGCGAGCTCCGGCTCGCTCTGCTGGCCCGCAAACGGGCCAGCGTCATCCGGCTGCGCGACGCGCAGACGATCGACGACACCGTGCTGCGCCAGATCCAGGCGCACCTCGACGTCGAGGAGCTCCGGCTCTCCCGCGAGGGCCTCGACGAGGAATAGCCCGCCCGCACCCACCTCAACCCCTGGAGACGTCATGACCAGCTGGAACCCTGCCGACCTCGCCGCGATCGACGCCGACGGCGAGCTGCACGTCGCCGCGCACCGCCCCGACGGCACGCTGCGCACGCCGCGCATCGTGTGGCACGTCGTCGTGGACGACGCCCTGTACCTGCGTTCGGTCCGCGGCACCGACGGCGCCTGGTACCGCGGCGTGCAGCGCACGGGCACCGGCGAGATCGACGCCGGCGGCGTCCGCTCCGAGGTGACGTTCACCCGCGACGACGCCCACGACGACGCCATCGACCGCGCCTACCACGCCAAGTACGGCGGCGGCTCGGCCGTGCAGGCGATCACCAGCCCCGCCGCGACGGCGACCACCCTGCGGGTCGAGCCCCGCTGACCTGCCCACGCCAGGAGGCACCACCATGCACACACGCACCCTCGGACAGGGGCTCGAGGTCTCGGCGATCGGCCTCGGGGCCATGGGCATGTCCCAGTCCTACGGCCCGAACCCCGGCGACCGTGACGACATGATCGCCGTCCTGCGCGGGGCGGTCGACCGCGGTGTGACCTTCGTCGACACCGCCGAGGTCTACGGCCCGTACGTCAACGAGGAGCTCGTGGGCGAGGCGTTCGAGCCCGTCCGCGACCAGGTCGTCATCGCCACGAAGTTCGGCTTCGACATCGAGGGCGGGCAGGGCGGCCTCGACAGCCGGCCCGAGCAGATCCGACGCGTCGCGGACGCGTCGCTGCGGCGACTGCGCACCGACCGGATCGACCTGTTCTACCAGCACCGCGTCGACCCCGACGTGCCCATCGAGGACGTCGCCGGCACGGTCGGCGAGCTGGTCGCGGAGGGCAAGGTACGCCACCTGGGCCTGTCGGAGCCGTCCGCCGCGACGATCCGGAGGTGCTGCCCGCGCTCGCCGAGCTCGGCATCGGGTTCGTCCCGTTCAGCCCGCTGGGCAAGGGGTTCCTCACGGGGACCGTCGACACCACGACGGCGTTCGCCGAGGGCGATATCCGCGCCACCATCCCTCGGTTCACGGAGCAGAACCGGGCCGCGAACCAGGCCCTCGTCGACCACGTCCGAGCGCTCGCCGCGTCCAAGGGTGCGACGCCCGGTCAGGTGGCGCTCGCATGGCTGCTCGCCCAGCAGCCGTGGGTCGTGCCGATTCCCGGGACCCGACGGATCGAGCGGGTCGAGGAGAACGCCGACGCGACGGCGGTGCCGCTGTCCGCCGACGAGCTCGCCGACCTCGACGCGCTCACCACCCGCGTGGGCGTGCACGGCGACCGGTACGGCGACCGGCACATGCGGCTCGTCGGGCGCTGACTACGATCGCCGGGTGCCCGACGCCCTGGAACGCCTGTCCGCGCGTCAGCGCGACCTGCTCGGTTGCTGGCTCCCGGGCGTCGGCGTCGTCGAGGACATGAGCTGGGGTCTCGTCGAGACGACGGTGCTGCAGGTCGTCGCCGACGGCGAGCGGTTCGTCGTGAAGGCGGGCGGGGCATCGGACCACCACATCGCCCGCGAGGTCCACGCCCACCGCGAATGGACCGGTCCCTGGCTCGCCCAGGGCCGGGCCGCCCGGCTCCGGTACGCCGACGTCGACGCCAAGCTCCTGGTCACGTCCTACCTGCCGGGCCGGCTGGTGCAGGACCACCCGGCGGCGGCCGGCCCGGACACCTACGCCCAGGCCGGACTCCTGCTCGCCGCCCTTCATGGGCAGAGCGCCGTCGAGGACGCCGGGTACGAGGCGCGGGCGAACGCGAAGGCCGAGCGCTGGCTCGCCGGCGACCACCGCATCACTCCCGACGACGTGGCGCAGCTGCGCGCGCTGATCCGCTCCTGGCCGACCCCGCCCGCCGTCCTCGTCCCCACCCATGGGGACTGGCAGGGCCGCAACTGGCTGGTCGACGACGACGGCACGGTGCGGGTCATCGACCTCGGCCGCGCCGAGCTCCGTCCCGCGATGACGGACCTCGCCCGGCTCGCCGAGCGCGAGTTCCGCCGGTACCCGGGCGCCGAGGAAGCCTTCCTGGCCGGGTACGGGCTCGACCCGCGGACGCCCGAGGAGTGGTTCCGCTCCCGCGTGCGCGAGGCGATCGGCACCGCCGCCTGGGCCCACCGGGTCGGCGACGAGCCCTTCGAGGCCCAGGGTCACCGCATGATCGCGGAGGTGCTGGCCGACGCGTCGCGAGAACGTCGGATGTCCGGGGCCGTCGAGGGCCGAGACGACGACGCCTGAGCTGTCGGCCAAACCGCCTCGGCCTGATGCTCCGGCCCTACGTCGCTCCCGTCTTCCGCCCGGCCTCCGTGCCGGGGCGGCCCACCTCGATGCCACCGTGCAGCGGCTACGTCGGCAACGGCAGACCCCGCAGGCCCCGCCCCAAGACCCCCGAACCGTCACCGAGGTCCTGACGCATCAACCGTCACCGATGTCCTGATGCAGAACTGTCACCGATGTCCTGGGACATCACCAACGTAGGCGGCACCGGGAGCCGCGAGAGCGGCCACCGGAGTCACTGCCGCGACGACGTTCCATCGGGCCCGCGCTCGAGCCGGAAGATCCGCACCACGCGACCGGAGTCTCGCTCGTACGACCGGTACCCCGGCCACTGTGCCTCGATGCTGCGCCACGCGGCCTCGCGCTCGTCGTCGCGGCTGACGAGAACGGCCCGCACGGGGAAGGTGCGACCCCGGACACTGACGGCCGCGTCCGGGTGCGCGAGCAGGTTGTACGTCCACGCCGGGTGCCGGCCCTGCGCGAACGCCGTCCCCGCGACGAGCGCCGAGCCCGCACCCGAGCCCGAGCCCGAGCCCGAGCCCGGACCGACGGGCGTGTACATGAGGTAGGTCGCGCGCGGTTCCCCCGACCGCGCTCCGGTCGTGTGCAGGACCAGCGACGGCACGAGGATCGCGCTGAGCTGCAGGCGGCCGCGGGTGAGCCGGGCGAGCACGCGCTCGACCGGCGGCAGCACGACAGGCCCCGCGGCCCGGAACGCGCGGGTGCGCGTCACCGGCGCGACGACCGAGCGGACGAGCTGCAGCGCCGTGACCATGCTCCATTCTGCGCCGAACCCGGACGGCACCTCAGGAGGCGAGCGGCCACCCCTCGGCGGCCGGGGGCTGCCCGGGGGCGACCGGCGGCGGGGACGGGCGGTCGGCCCGGTGGAGCGTGAACGACAGGACCGCGGCGCGCAGGTCCGCCCACTCGGCGTCGTCCTCGGCCACGCCCCCCGGCGTGCGCTGCGCGACCTCGAGGATCCGCACCAGCAGCGGGATCGCCTGCGACATCGCGCGACGCCGACCCGCGCCGTCCCGCGTGGCCTCCCGGACGACCTGGGTGGCGAGGACCGCCCCGCGCGAGCCCGCGGCGAGGGGCGACGAGTCCGCGAGCCGCAGGGGGACCGGCCCGGCGCGGAGCGACCACCGCGCCCCCGACGGGTCGTGGGCCATGACCACGCGGGGGCCGCGGAGCAGCGACGCGGCGATCACGGTGATGGCGAGCAGCACGGCCGCGCCGCCGAGCGCGAGCGTCCAGCCGAGAGCATCGGGCCGCGACAACCCCTCGGACATCAGCAGACCAGCGCCGATCGCCCACGCCATGGCGCAGCCGCACGCCACCAGGCCGAAGATCAGGGCAGGAGGGCTGTCGCCGGGACGTCGGGCTCTCATACCCCTCATATGTCCGGCGGGCCCCCGATCACTACCCGCGCCGGGGAAGTTTCTGCGTCAGGAGGCCGCCCAGACCCCCAGCTCGTTGCCGCTGGGGTCGAGGAAGTGGAACCGCCGCCCGCCGGGGAACTCGTAGGGACCGCTCACCACCTCGCCGCCCGCGGCGCCGACCGCCGCGAGCGTCGCGTCGAGGTCGTCGGAGAACAGCAGGACGAACGGGCCGCCGCGGCCGAGCTCTGCGGCCTTTGCCAGCCGCAGCCCGCCCGCCTCGGCGGGCGCGGTCTCCGCGCCGGTCCGGATGCCCGCGTACTCGGGGCCGTACGGGACGAACTCCCAGCCGAACGCGGCGGCGTAGAACTCCTGCGCCGCCGCGAGGTCGGTCACCGGAAGCTCGACGTAGTCGATGGTGTGGTGGATGCCGTGCGAGTGCTCGCTCATCCCGCCACGGTGCCACGCCCCTCCGACACCGGCGGTCGGTCGCGCGCGATGACCGCCAGGCGCCCTCCGCCTGCACCGACCACGCCGATCACTGCCAGGACGGCCACCACTCCGGGCGCCTCCGAGAGACCGAGCGCCGCCGACGCCACGACCGCCAACAGCCCTCCGACACCTGCCAGGACTGCGGCCCGGGCACCCGGCGCGACGCCCCTCCTCGCGAGCAGTCGCTCGACGACGAGACCCACGGGCCAGCCGAGCACCCAGAGCACCACCACGATGACCACCCAGGCCACGAAGCACACGTAGGCGGCGGAGAGCGAGTCGTGCCCGGGATCGCCCCGTCCCGACATGGCCACGATGCCCGCGACGACGGCGACCACGGGGATCACCGCGAAGAGGATGGCGCAGGCCCACCCGCACGTGCGGGCGGTCACGGCGGCGGCACGCGACCAGGGCCCGCGGTGTCCGTCGACGGACACCGCCGTCACGTCCGGATCGGCGCTCATGCGCGTACCTGCCGCGCGAGGCCGACGACGTCGTCGACGACCGACCGCACGCCCGGGAGCCCCGCGATCCGCACCAGCCGCGCGACCAGCGGCGCCGCGCGGTCGACGAGCGCCCGGGTCCGCCGCTGCTCCGGTGAGCCGTCGTGCACCCAGAACAGGGTCACGCCCAGCCAGGCCGACCAGAGGAGGTCCGGCAGCTCCTCTCGCAGCGCGGCGGGGACCCGGACGCCCGGACCCTGCACGACCTGCGCGTGCAGGTCCCGGCTGAGGCGCGCGGTCGCCGAGGAGGCGGAGGAGAACGGGCTCTCGGACGCGCCGGGCCGGATCGCGGCGGCGACGAGCTCCGAGCCGAGGTCGTGCGAGGGGTCGAACGCGTCGAGGCCGGCGTGCCACAGGGCGCGCAGCCGCGGCCCGAGGCCGGAGACGCCGTCGAGGGCGGTCGCCGCGCGCCGGGCATGGTCCTCGTTGACCTCGAGGTAGAGCTCCTGGATCAGGTCGCTCTTGGACCCGAACCAGTAGTACGCGACACCGGTCGCGACGCCCGCCTCGGCGGCGATCGCCCGCATCGTCGTCGCCGCGTAGCCGCGGTCACGAAACATCCGCAGGGCGGTGCCGCGCACGAGCTCCCGGGTCGCCCCTTCCGGGCCCGTCACGACACCCGCGCCGTTCTGCCTTCGCCGAATCTGAACATGTTCAGATTCCATCACACCACGGGGCCCGACCGGTAGAGTCGCCCGATGCTCAAGACCCTGCGGCGCGCCCTCGCCGGCCTCTACTGGCGGCTCAGCCGCTGGACGCTGCGCACCGAGCCGGTGCCGCCGCAGGCCGGCGTCCTCGTCGGCGCGCCGCACACGTCCAACTGGGACTTCGTGATCATGCTCGCGATCTCGTGGCGGCTCGGGCTGGACGTGCGCTGGCTGGGCAAGCACACGCTCTTCGCCGGCTGGCGCGGGCCCCTGATGCGGGCGCTCGGCGGCATCCCGGTCGACCGTCGCGACCCGAGCCGCGTCGTCGACGACGTCCTCGCCCGCGTCCGGGCCGGGGAGGTCTTCCATCTGGTCGTCACGCCCGAGGGCACCCGTTCCGGCGACGGCTGGAAGTCCGGCTTCTACCGCATCGCCCGCGCCGCCGACCTGCCCGTGACCCTGGGGTACGTCGACCGCACGACCATGACGACCGGCCTCGGCCCCACGGTCAGCCTCACCGGCGACGTGCGCGCCGACATGGACGTCGTCCGCGCGTTCTACGCCGACAAGGCGGGCCTGCGACCCGAGCTGCGCACCGAGCCGCGCCTGCGCGACGAGGACGCCGGCAGCTGAGGCCTCCCACGGCGGCCGGCTCCCTTTGCGCCTGGTCCACGGCCTCCTAGGCTGCGAACATGCGATGGAACCTCCAGCGCGCCATCGGGCTCGTGGTCCTCGCGGTCTGCTTGATCGCCGGCGGACTGATCTGGCTGGGGATCTCGCTGTCGGAGCCGGTGGAGCCGCACACCGAGGAGGGCGTCCTCTTCGGCGTGTGGCAGGTCATGTACGACACGACGGCGCCGACGCGCCTCCAGCTGGCGATCGCGGTCGCGGCCGCCCTCCTGCTGGCCGCCGTGGTGACGATCGTGGAGTCGCGCATCGCCACCCGGAACCGCCGCACGCTCGACAGCACGCACAAGCCGCTGTCGCCCCACGTCGTCATGGCCGAGACGCGCGGCGTCTTCGCCGGACCCGTGACGATCACCGTGCTCGTGCCGGCGCACAACGAGGAGGCGTCGCTGCCGGAGACGCTGCGCTCCCTCTGGGCGCAGTCCCGGCCGCCGGACCGCGTGATCGTCGTCGCCGACAACTGCACCGACGCCACGCCCGAGCTGGCCGTGACCGGCGGGGCGGAGATCTTCGAGACGGTCGACAACGACAAGAAGAAAGCCGGCGGGCTGAACCAGGTCCTCAGGCAGGTCCTGCCGGGCCTGGGCGACAACGACTGCGTCATGATCATGGACGCCGACACCGTGCTCGACGACGGGTTCCTCGAGGCGGCGGACCACCGCTTCACGAACGACCGCGGGCTGATGGCCGTCGGCGGCCTGTTCTACGGCGAGGAGGGGCACGGCTTCATCGGCCAGTGCCAGCGCAGCGAGTACGTCCGGTACAGCCGCGAGCTGAAGCGGCTGCGCGGGCAGGTCTTCGTCCTCACCGGGACGGCGTCGATCTTCCGGCCGCGCGGCCTGCGCACCGTCGCCGCCAGCCGCGGCGACAGCATCCCCGGCGTGCACGGCGACGTGTACGACACCCTCGCCCTCACGGAGGACAACGAGCTCACGATCGCGCTCAAGTCGCTGGGGGCGCTCCTGGTCTCGCCGCAGGAGTGCACCGTCGTCACGGAGCTCATGCCCTCGTGGGGGACGCTGTGGAACCAGCGCTTGCGCTGGCAGCGCGGCGCCCTGGAGAACATCGGCGCCTACGGCGTCACCCGCGAGACGTTCCGCTACTGGGCCCAGCAGATCGGCATCGGGTACGGCGTCGTCGCGCTGTTCGCCTACCTCCTCGCCATGATCGTCCTGATCCTCGCCACGGACACCTGGGTGTGGTTCACGTTCTGGCTGGTCATCGGCTTCGTCTTCACCCTCGAGCGCGTCGTCACCGTGTGGAGGGGCGGCTGGCGGGCACGGATCCTGGCCGCGCTGCTGCTGCCCGAGCTCGTCTACGCGCTGTTCCTCGACCTGGTCTACGTGCGGAGCATCGTCGACATCTCGCTCGGCCGGCAGGCGGCGTGGAAGCACGTCGAGCACCAGGCCTCCGAGCCCGCGACGGGAGGTGCGTCGTGATCACCGGGATCCTGCTGCCGGCGTCGGTGCTCCAGAGCGACTGGTTCATGGTGCTGTCCACGTTCGTCGCGGTGAACACCGTGATGTACGTGACCCTGGCCATCGCCAAGCTCGTCCCGCGGATGCATCCGTCGTCGTGGTTCCGCAGCCGCAACCAGCGCAGGGAGACCCGCAGCATCCACCCGGACGCGCCGGTCTGACGCCCGTCGGCGGAAGACCCGCCCGTCGACGACGTCTACTCGGCGCCGCCGTCCAGCTCGGCCAGCACCTCCGCGGCGCCCCGCGGCCGGGCGAACCAGTGCCCCTGCCCGATGTCGATGCCGAGGGACTCGGCCAGCTCCACCTGCCGCTCGTCCTCGAGCCCCTCGAGGACCACCGGCTGCCCGAGCTCGTGCAGCGCGCGCACGTTGTGCTCCAGGAGCTTCAGGCCGGGTGCGTGCGTGGTGAGGAAGTCGCGGTCCATCTTCACCCAGTGCCAGCGTCGGCGGGCGACGGCCCGCAGCCGCGACTGGCCGGCCCCGTAGTCGTCGAGCGCGACACCGATGCCGTGGCGCTCCAGGTCGTCGACGACCTCGTACCTCTCGTCCCCCCACGCGTCGTCCCCGCGCTCCGTGACCTCGAGCACGATCTCGGCCTCCGCCGAGCGGGAGCGCTGCACGATCCACTCGAGCGCGCTGCTCTCCCAGGTCAGCTGGTCGGACTCCAGGTTGATCGACACGACGACGCGACGACGCAGGCGGCGGCATGCCTCGTCCGCCATGTCGATCGCCTGTTCCGCGACCTTCCGCGTGACGGCATCCAGCGCGCCGACCCGGCGCGCGGCGGCCACCAGGTCCGGGGGCGGGACGGCGCCCCGCCCCGGGATGTCGCCGCGCAGCAGGGCCTCCCATCCCTGGACGGTGCGCGCGGGCAACGCGACCAGGGGGTGGAAGACCACTGACAGACCGCCGGCGAGGAGTGCCTGGACCGACTCGGAGTCCGTCGGCTCCACCGTGCCCTGCGGGCGCTGCGACTTGCGCTGCCGCACGTCCCGCTCGGCACGGGCCACGATGCGGCCGAGGGACTCGTCCCGGTCCACGGACAGGGTCCGGCCTACGGTCACGCCGAGCACGATCTCCTGCCCGTCGGCGTTCACGGGCTCGCCCAGCAGCTGCTGGAGGGACGCGCACTGCTCGTCGAGGTCCGCCTCGTCACGGACGTCGTGACACACCCCGACGAACTCGTCGCCGCCGAACCGGGCAAACCTCCACCGCCCCGAGAAGGCGTTGAGGCGCTTGCCGACCGCCGCCAGCGCGATGTCCGCCCGCAGGTGGCCATAGGTCTCGTTGATCTGCTTGAAGTAGTCCAGGTCGAAGAAGACGATCCCGAGGATCTCCCCGGGCATCCGGTCCCGGGACTTCCCGGCGAGGATCGACCGCCAGTACTTGTACTCCCACAGGCCCGTGAGGTCGTCGGTGACCGACTCCATGTGGAGCCGGCGCTCCGTGGCGGAGCGCAGGAACGACTCCTTGCCCAGGGCGGCGACGCCGGCGGCGAGCTCCTCGTCGTGCCGGTTGAACCCCGCGTCGCGCGGACGCCGCCGGGCGACCAGCCACCGGTCGGGCAGCACCTGCGCGGACAGCGCCCGTCGCCCCCCGGGCGAGGCCTCCACGGCGACCCCGTCCACGCGGACGTGCTCGGAGACGAGGCGGAGCATCGTGTCCTCGATCTCGTCCTCGGGCCACGGCGTCTCGCTCGCGGCGCGCGTGAGCGCGTCCGCGAGACGGCGCAGGGAGGCGGCCCGGCTGTACTGCCACAGGGCGAGCGCGGCGAACGTCCCGGACAGCAGGACCGCGACGGCCGCCCACGGGTCGCCCGGGTCGTTGTAGAGGATGTTCAGCCCGGCGACCAGGGCGACCGCGTACCCCACGCCCGAGAGGGCCGCCGGGAGCACGCTGGAGGTGATGTCGATCGGCGCCCGTCCCCCACGGTCGAGCAGCGCACGGAGACCCTTCAGCACCACGGCGGCCACGAGGTACTCGAGCAAGCCGGACGCGACCGACCAGCCGAGCGTCCCGGGAGTCCACGGCAGGTCCAGGGTCACGGCGAACTGCCCCGCGACCACCACCATGGCGGCGTGCGGGAGCATCTCCCAGGCGCGGACCCGGAGCGCCACCGGGTAGGACACCACGACCGTCACGGCCCACAGCGGCAGGACCGCGGATGCGTCGTCGTGGACGAACGGGCTGGTGACCACCGCCAGCGAGACGCCCGCCACGACCATGCTGAGCACCCGCGCGACCGCGGGCTTGTCGCTCACCAGAGACATGCCGAGCACGCCCACGGTGCTGAGCAGGGCGAAGACGGTGTACAGGCCGATGTACGGCGGTTCGCCGATCCACCCGACGAATCCCATGACGACGACAGCCGCCGCGGCGGCCATCAAGACCCAGTCGTAGACGCGGGCGGTGAGCCGCCGGTCCCCCCTCATGGCACTCGACCCTAGTGTCCGAGCGGCCTTCCGGCCGGGCGAGCGCAGACCGCGATCCCGGGCGCCCCCTGCGCGACGCCGCTAGGTTCTTCGCATGGATCCCGCGCCCACCCCCTCGCCGCCGGCCACCATCGCCGGGTGGGAGCGCGCCGGTCGCCGGGCCTGGGCGTTCGTCGGCATCGTGCTGGCGTCGCTCGCGGTGTACGTCGGTCTGTCGCTGCTGTCCGGGATCGTGGTGCCGCTGATCGTCGCGGTCGTGGTCGGTGCGCTGTTCGCCCCGCTGGTCGACCGGCTGGCACGGAGGATGCCGCGCGCCGTCGGGGCGGGGATCGTGCTGCTCGCCCTCCTGGCGCTCGCCGCCGTCGTGATCGGCCTCGCGATCGACGGCGTCGTCGACCAGGCCGACGAGATCGGCGAGCAGCTCGCCCGCGGGTTCGACGAGGCGATCGGATGGTTCCAGGGCCTCGGCGTCGGCGGCCTCGACGCCGGACGGGCGACCGAGGGCACCCAGGAGCTCGGCACGTCGCTCATCGGCGGCCTCGCCGCCGGGATCGGCAGCGTCTTCTCCAGCACGGCGGCCTTCGTCGTCGGCCTCTTCGTCGGCGTGTTCCTGCTCTACTTCGTCCTCGCCGACTGGCACGAGCTGTCCGCGTGGACGGCCCGGCACCTCGGCGTCCCCCGGACCGTGGGCACCGACCTGGTCGAGGACACGACGTGGGCGCTACGCCAGTACTTCCTCGCCCTGTCGATCACCAGCCTCGTCGTGTCGGCCCTCGTGGGGATCACCGCGGCCGTGCTGGGGCTTCCGCTCGCGCTGACCATCGCCGTGGTCACGTTCGTGACCTCCTACGTGCCGTTCCTGGGGGCGATCCTCTCCGGCGCGTTCGCCGTGCTCATCGCCCTCGGCTCCGGCGGGCTCACCGACGCGGTCGTCATGCTCGCCGTCGTGCTGATCGCCCAGAACGCCGTGCAGACGCTGCTGCAGACCAAGCTCACGCAGGGCCGGTTGCAGATGCACCCGATCGTCATCCTCGGCTCCACGATCGCCGGCGCCGCCGCGTTCGGTCTGCTCGGCGCCGCGCTGTCCACACCGGTCGTGGCGATCGTCGTGAAGGCGGTCGAGCGGCTCCGGGGCGCCCCCGACGCCAACCCCGGCACCGAGCCGGACGGCGCCGGACACGACCCAGCGCCCGCCGGCGCCTGACCCACGAAGGGCCGGGCGCCGACGGGCGCTGGTCACCGGTCGACCGGGTCGGTCAGCGGCCGTTCAGGCAGAGCTGACGCGGCCCCGCCCGCATCGCCAGGGTCGTCGTGCCGTACGAGCCGTCGAGCCAGAGGGCCTTCGTGCCCTCGTCGGCGGCGACCTGGTACTGCATGCCCGCCGCGCACGTCATCGGGCGGATCTTCCCGCCGGAGGTCGGCACCTGGAAGATGTGCGGGACCGTGACGCCCGGCCAGTCCTCGAAGGTGATGGCCTTGTCGGTGGCGTCGAACTCCCCGAGCAGGGGCGCGTCGTCCGCCTGCTCGTCGACGACGACCTTGGTCCCCGTCCCCTGGAGGTTCGTGGTCCACAGCCCCATCGGGCCGCCGGGGTACTGGTCGACGCCGAGCACCAGCTTGTCGTCCAGCACCACCGGCGCGTACAGCCCCGCGAACGGCACCGGCGAGTTCTCCGGGTCCTCCGACATGATCTCCGGGAGCATCGTCTCGGCCCCGGTCTTCACGTCCCGGACCACGACGTTCTGGTGGTAGGTCACGCCGTCCGGCCACTGCTGCAGGTAGTACAGCTTGCCGTCCTGCACCGAGCCGAAGCCGCTCATCTTGTGGTACGTGTTGTCGACCTGCTGCGCGCTGCCCGGCACGCTCGCGTCGGCGTAGAACTGCTTCGAGCCGAACAACCAGTGCGTCGCGGTCCAGGAGACGAGGTCTCCGTCGACGGAGAGGTTCGTCGGTTCGACGCCCGTCGCCGCGATCCGCTCGGGCTCCCCGCTGCCGTCCACCGGCGCGCGCATGATCGACCTGGCGTTGCCGCCCCACGCCACCCAGACGACCCACTCGCCGTCCGTCTGGGGGTACACGTGGAACTCGCGCTCGCCGGAGTTCACACCCTGCGCGATCTTGATCGGCTCGATGGACCCGTCCGTGCGCCCCGCGTACAGCGAGTACGGCTCGCCCGGCGCGTCGGCCTGCGACATGACCCACCAGCCGCCGCCGGCCGCGGGGCCGGTGCGCTCGACCTGGATGTCGTCCATCAGCCGCTGGGCGTCGCCCTTGGGGAACTTCTCCCACAGGAGCGTGATGCCGTGCGCGGCGAACGACGTGGCGACGGCGAGCCGGTCGCGGGCGCTCAGCCCCAGGTCGCGAGCGGCCTGGACGACGGCCTCGCGGCCCGCGTAGAACCCGTCGGTCGGGGTCATGTACTGCGACAGCGCCGTGTAGACCAGGCGGTCGGCCTTGGCCGCGCCCAGCTTCTCCCGGATGTCCCACAGGGCCCCTGAGAAGATGGTCGAGTCGTAGTGCACGCCGCCGCTGTCGTACTCCCACGTGGCGCCCATGATGTCGGCGGTCGTGCGCCCGTCGTTGAGGTCGCGCAGGGCGCAGTCGCGCGGCGCGGCCGTACGGCACAGGTCCTCGCCCAGCAGCCCGGCCTGCGGGTCGTCCATCGACGTGCCCGAGACGTCGACGTCGACCGCGTTGCCGAAGTAGTCGGCGATCGCCTCGTTCATCGCCCCCGACTGGTACGCGTAGATCAGTCCCGCCGTGTGCTCGATGACGCCGTGCGTCATCTCGTGGCCCACCACGTCGAGGTCCGCCGACAGCGTGCGGTACTCGCTGTCGCCGCTGCCGTACACCATCTTGGTGCCGTCCCAGAAGGCGTTGACGAAGGGGCGGAAGTTGGACGTGACGCCGACGATCGACGTCATGTCCCCTCCCTCGCCGTCGAGCCCGTCGCGGCCCAGCGCGGCGTAGTAGTCGTACACGTGGCCCGCGTTGACGTGCGCGTCGACGGCGCCCGACTCGGTGTCCTCGCCGTCGAACCGGTCGTCCGGCCCGGAGACGACCGGCAGGCTCGCCGGCATCTGGCCCAGCACCTGGAGGACGTCGTAGCCGCGCCCGTCGTAGGTGGAGATCGCGGTGTCGCCGTTGCTGCGGTCCACCATGCTGTAGGTGCCGGCGTCCTCCGTGAGCTGCAGCGGCACCTCCTCGCCGGAGGACGTCACGCCCGTGCCCTCGACCGACGTGGCGGTCTGCATGCCGTCGAAGGCCATCAGCGGCCAGGCGGCGTCCGCGTCGATCATGACCTCCTTGACGACGGGCTGTCCGTCCTCGGGGTCGGTCGCGCTGACCGTCACCTGGTAGGCGAGCACGCCGTCGCCCTGCGGCAGCACGACCAGCCCCTGCGGGTCGGCCTGCACCTCGACGGTGGGCGTCGCGCCCTCGGCGGTCGGCTCGAAGCCCGCGCCGAACGCACGCCCGGCCAGCTCGTCGCGCAGGTACGCCTTCGCCTCCTGAACCGCTCGCGCCTGCGTCACCCCCGCGTCCGTGTCGACGTCGAGGTCCGTGGCGTAGGTGCCGTTGACGCTGAGCACCTCGGTCGAGCCGCCGTCGGAGCGCGTGTGCACGAGGTACTGCCCGCCGAAGACCGGCACGCCGTCGACCGTCTGGCCGAACCGGACGGTCTCGACGGCGTCGTCCGCCGCGGCGCGGCCGCGCGCCGTCGGCGCCTCGCCGGCCGGGGCGTCGACGACCTCGAGGTCGGCGACGTCGATCCCGTAGGTCGCGCGGTTGTCCTCCAGGTAGGAGCGGGCGGCGTCGACCGGGTCGGCCACGGGGACGGACTCGTCGATGCCGGTGACGCGCTGCGGCGCGAGCTCGGTGTCGCTCAGGGTGGTGGGCGCCGGGGCGTCCGGGTCTGCGGCGTGCGCGGGGGCGACGACGGTCAGTGCGGCGACAGCGCACGTGAGGGTCGTCGCGGCCACGAGCCGCGGAAGGGGTCGGGGCACGGGGTACTCCCAGCTCTCGGTGTCGGGCGGGCCGTTCCTCGGACGACGTCGATGTCCTCCGGTGGGCCGATTCAAGGCCCCGGCCGGGCCGGCATCAAGGCCGACACGTGCGCAGATGCGCGCGTGCGGACTTGTGCGCACCGCGCTCGCCCCCGGAGAATCCGCCCGTGCCCACCGCCGCGCCGCCGCCTCCCGCCGACGATCCCGCCGTCCTGTCCCGCCTCGGTCTCGACGACGACATGCTGGCGGTCTACCGGGCGTCGCTGCGCACCGGGGACACTATCGCCGCGGCACTCGCCCTGGACACGGGCATCGGCACCGACCGGGCGGAGGGAGCCCTCGATCGGCTGGCCGCCGCGGGCTTCCTCACCACGTTCGGCGCCGTGGCGCCCCGTGCGGCGCTGCGCACCGTCGTGACGCAGCGCATGGCCGAGCTCGCGGTGCAGCAGGCCGAGCTCCGCACCGTGGACGCCATGGTCGACGGGCTGGCGGACGTGCTCTGGCCGCAGGACGCCCGGCTCCCCGTCCGGGACGCCAGCCTCGTCGTCGGGACGCCGGAGATCGCACGGCTCAGCACCCACATCGTCATGGCGGCCCGGCGGGAGGTCCTGGTCCTCGACACCCCGCCCTACGTCCAGGAGGACGCCGAAGTCGCGGTCGAACCCTCGGCGCACTTCAGCGTCGGGGCGGACGCCGACGTCCAGGCACTGAACCGCGACGTCATCTTCCGTCGGATCGTCGCCCAGGAGGGTCTCGCCCTGCCCGGCCGGGCCGAGGCCATCCGCGACCTGATCGACCAGGGCATGTCGGTGCGCGTGCGCGCGACCCTGCCCTCCAAGCTCGTCGTGGTCGACGGCACCACCGCGCTGCTGCCGCCGTCGGCGACCACGGACGCGACGGCGACGGCCTTGGTGCTGCGCGGCGGCATGCTCGCCCACGTCGTCGTGCCGCTGTTCGAGGCGCTGTGGGCGGACTCGGTCCCGCTCACCGTCGGGGCGGGCGACGTCGTGCGGGGCGAGCCCGACCCGCAGGGCGCGCCGTCGGCCGAGGAGCGCGAGCTCCTCACGATGCTCGCCGCCGGCCTCAAGGACGAGGCGATCGCGCGTCATCTCGACGTGCACGTGGCGACGGCCCGACGGCGGATCTCGGCCCTCCTGGTGCGGCTCGGGGCCGCGACCCGCTTCCAGGCGGGGCTGCAGGCGGCGCGCCGGGGCTGGTTCGTCGACGAGGCGATCGTCTCGGGAGGGGTTCAGCCGAGGTAGGCGCCCGCGGCCAGGTCCTCGAGCAGCGTCGGCCCGGTCGGCTCCCAGCCCAGCAGCTCGCGCGTGACGGCGCTGGACGCGGCGACGTCCGTCCCGAAGAACCCGCCGATCCAGCCGAAGTGCTCGGCCGCGTCCGCCGGGTCGATCGACGCCGTCGGCAGGCCGAGGGTGCGGCCGATCGCCTCCGCGATGTCCCGCGTGGGGATCCCCTGCTCGGCCACGGCGTGCACCACGCTCCCCGCGGGCGCCTTGTCCACCGCCAGCGCGACGGCACGGCCGACGTCGGCGACGTGGGTGGCCGGCCAGCGGTTCGCGCCGTCGCCGACGTAGCCAGCGACGCCGCGCTCGCGCGCCACCTGCACCAGCACCGCGGTGAACCCGTGGTCGCCGGCGCCGTGCACGGTGGGCGGGAAGCGCAGCGCGACCGACGCGACGTCTCGGCCCACGGCGTCGAGCGCGAGGCCCTCGGAGCCGCCCCGCGGCGCGTCCGGCCCGGCGAACGCGGACACGTCCCGCTCGGTCATGACCCGGCCCGGCGCGCCGGCGAGGCCAGACGCGACGAGCAGCCTGCGCCCGCTGCCGGCCAGCTCGTCGAGGAACCCTTCGACGACCCGGCGCTCGGTGCGCCCGGCGCCGGCGTAGTCGCCGAAGTCGTGCTGGAAGGCGAGGTGGACGACGGCGTCGGCGTCGCGGGCGGCGACGCGCAGGCCCGCCACGTCGTCCAGGCCGCCGCGGTGGACGCTCGCGCCCAGGGCCCGGACCCGCTCGGCGGAGGCGTCGGACCGGGCCAGCCCCACCACCTCGTGGCCCGTCTCGACCAGGTGGGGAACGGTGGCGGAACCGATCCACCCCGACGCACCGGTGACGAAGACTCGCATGGGAAGCCCCTTTCGATGTCAGTTGCTGACATCGACCACGGTACACCCGATGACAGTTGCTGTCATCACCTAGACTGTCGCGCTATGGGCAGATGGGAGCCGGACGCGCGAGGACGGCTGGTGAGAGCGGCGCTCGACCTGTACTCCGAGCGCGGCTTCGACGGCACGACGACCGCGGAGATCGCCGCGCGTGCGGGCGTCACCGAGCGAACCTACTTCCGGCACTTCGCCGACAAGCGCGAGGTCCTGTTCGACGGCTCGCACCTGCTCGAGGAGGTGCTGGTGGGCGCCATCGAGGACGCTCCCGAGAACGCCGCCCCGCTGGGCGTCGTGGACGCCGGCGTCGCGACCATGGCGGCCGTGCTCGAGGACCGCCGCGAGTTCGCGGGGCGCCGCGCCGTCGTCGTCGACGCCACCCCGCACCTGCAGGAGCGCGAGCTGCTCAAGCTCGCCTCCCTGCGCGACGCCGCGGCGGGGGCGCTGCGGCGCCGGGGCGTCGCCGAGCCGGCGGCCTCGATGGTCGCAGAGGCCGGAGTCGCCGCGTTCCGGGTGGGCTTCGAGGCCTGGATCGCGACCGGTCAGGACCGCCCCGTCGCCGACCACGTCCGCGAGGCCTCCGCCGCGCTGCGCGAGCAGGCCGCCCGCTAGGCTCACAGCGTGCCCAACTCCCCCGTGAGCATCCCCCTGACCAGCGACGTCACCCTCCGACTGCTGCACCGCGACGACGGCACGGCGCTCGCCGACGCCTACGACCGCAACCGGGAGCACCTCGAGCCGTGGGAGCCCGCGCGGCCGGTGACGTTCTATGCCGCGGAGTACCACGCACGGCAGGTGCCGGTGCAGCTGCTGGAGCACTCGTCCGGGCGGTCGGTCCCGCTGGTCATGGAGCGCGACGGCGAGATCGTCGGGCGGGTGAACCTGTCGGACATCGTGCGCGGCTCGTTCTGCAGCGCCCACCTCGGGTACTGGGTCGACGGCCGGCTCGCCGGGCGCGGCCTCATGACGGCCGCCGTCGAGGCCGCCTGCGCGCACGCCCGCGACGAGCTCGGGCTGCACCGGGTGCAGGCCGCGACGCTGCTGCACAACGAGGCGTCGCAACGGGTGCTCGCCCGCACCGCGTTCGAGCGCATCGGCACCGCGCCCCGGTACCTCAAGATCGCCGGCCAGTGGCAGGACCACGCGCTCTTCCAGCGCATCCTGCACGACTGAGGCGGAGGTGCAGCGCAGGGTGGGGGCCGAGGGACGAGGCACGCGCCCGTAGCGGAACCGCAGCCTCAGGCGTCAGAGAGCACGACTGAGGCGGAGGTGCAGCGCAGGGTGGGGGCCGAGGGACGAGGCACGCGCCCGTAGCGGAACCGCAGCCTCAGGCGTCAGAGAGCACGACTGAGGCGGAGGTGCAGCGACTTCTCCACCCGCTCGCGACGCCGTTTCCGCATGCGCTGCGCCGCCACGTGCGATAGACCGGGACCGTCGGGGGACGCGGACGGGGGAAGCCATGAACACTGACGCCGGGTCGTTGACGATCGCACTGCTCACCGCGTGCTCCGAGCCCGAGCTGGGCATCCGGTCGCGCATCGTGCAGGAGCTGCTCGACGAGGCGAGCGGTGACGCCCACCTCGCGCGCGAGGTCCTCACCACCATGCTCACCGCGTCGGTGATGTCGCTGCAGGCCTACGGCGACGCCACGCACCGCGATCCCCAGGACGTGCTGCGCACGCTCGGCGTCAGCTGGTCGCAGCGCTCGCTCAGCGCCTGACGACCGGCTCCGCTCAGGCGGCCGGGCCGTCCAGGTCCTCGATGCGCGCGACGCTCGGCTCCCGCTCGCCCTGCAGGCGCGCAGCCACGTCCTCCGCGGCGCGCAGAGCCCGCAGCACGTTGCCGCTGGTGAGGGCGCCGAGGTCGGCGTCCGACCAGCCGCGGTCCGCGAGCGCCGCGAGCAGGTTCGGGTACCCGGAGACGTCGGCCAGCTCGTCGGCGAACCCGCCCGCGCCGTCGTAGTCGCCGCCGAGCCCGACGTGCCGGGCGCCCGCGACCTCCCGCACGTGCTCGACGTGCTCGACGACGTCGTCGAGCGTGGTCGGCGGCTTGGGGTTGTCCCGGGCCCACTCGTCGGAGAACGCCGAGAACGCCGCGTGGTCGTTGGGCGCGATCCCGGCCGCCCTCGCGGCCTCCCCGGCCGCCGTCCGCCACGCCCCGACGGCGGGGGTGACGAAGCTGGGCACGAACGTCACCATGCACACGCCGCCGTTGCCGGCGAGGCGGGCGAGGACGTCGTCGGGCACGTTGCGGGGGACGTCGCACACGGCCCGGGCGGAGCTGTGCGAGAAGATCACGGGGGCCTCGGCGACGTCGAGCGCGGCCCGCATCGTCCCCGCCGACACGTGCGACAGGTCGACCAGCATGCCGAGGCGGTTCATCTCCCGCACCACCTCGCGCCCGAAGGCGGACAGGCCGCCGTGCGGGGCAGGGGTGTCGGTCGCCGACTCGGCCCAGGGGTTGTTGTGGTTGTGGGTGAGGGTCATGTACCGGACGCCCACCTCGTACAGCATCCGGAGCGCGCCCATCGAGGAGTCGATCGACTGCCCGCCCTCGGCTCCCATGAGCGACGCGATCCGGCCCTCCGCCCAGGCGCCCACGACGTCGTCCGCGCTCAGCGCGAGGCGGAAGTGCTCCGGCCACCGCGCCGCCAGGCGCCGGACGGCGTCCACCTGCTCGAGCGTCGCCGTGACCGCCGCGCTGCCGGGCAGGTTGGACGGCACGTACACCGACCAGAACTGGGCGCCCACTCCCCCGGCTCGCAGCCGCGGCACGTCGGTGTGGGTGCGGCCCGCCGTGCCGGCCGCCACGTCCAGCCGGGACCAGTCGTACGCGACCTGCTCGCGCGCCTCCCACGGCAGGTCGTTGTGGCCGTCCCAGACGGGGTGCTCACGCAGGAGGGCGGCGATGCGCTCGGTCGTCATCCCGCGACCCTACCGACGTCCGGCGGATCGGTTGACCTCAACCTATCTTGAGGTCCTGGCGTCGCTGCATGACCGGCACGACCAGCATGCTCCGCCGAGCGGTCGCCTGACGGCACGGCTCGTGGGGCCGGCTCCAGCAGGCCTCAGTCGCGGCGCGAGCCGCGCAGGCGGTCGATCTCGCGCCGCTCGCGCTTGGTGGGGCGCCCGGCGCCGCGGTCGCGCAGCCCGACGGCGGCCCGCTCCTCGCGGGCGGGGACCGGCGGGCTGTGGTCCCGGTACGCCTTGACGGCCAGCGGCGCGCCCACCCGCTTGGGCAGCAGCTCGACGACGACGACGTCCCGGTCACGCAGCGTGTCGCGCCAGGTCACGCGGTCGCCGGCCGCCACGTGCGTCGAGGGCTTGGCCACGACGCCGTTGACCCGCACGCGGCCCGCCCGGAGCAGGGCGGCCGACGACGACCGGCTCTTGAACAGCCGGACCGCCCACAGCCACACGTCCACCCGCATCCCGTCAGCCTCTCACGAGGCGGCGCGACGGCTGCTCTCTCCCGGCCCCCTGAGGTCCGCCATGACGGCCTCGGCGGCGGCGAGGTCGCTGCCGAACGGTGTCCGGGGGCGGGTCCCCACGCGCGGCGCCGGCGCACGGCTCGCCGGGAGGTCGGCCGCCGGGCTCACGACCGTCGCGTCGAGGCTCGGGACGTTTCCGCCCCGGCCGGTGAGGTCGTCCGGGTCGGTGATGACCACGGCGCCCTCGACCCTCAGCAACGGGATGCGGAAGAGCCGCGCGAGGAGGCGGACCTCGATGAGCATGGTCGCCCGGCTACTTGCCGAGGGTGATGTCGGCGTACGGGTCGGACGACCGCGACGACGAACCCGACGACCGCGACGACGACCCCGACGACCCCGGCGAGCTGGCCGACGCGCCGTCCGCGTAGAGGTCTCGGAGCCTGGCGACGAACGCCTTCGTGCCCGTCTCGATCTGCGCGTACCGCTCCCGGCCGGCACGAGTGCCGACCACATATCCCAGGCCGAAGAAGACGGCGCGGCCGAGCGCCCTACGACCGATCATCCTGGTCCCCCTGGCCCTCCTGGTCCTGCCGCTTCCGGACGGCGGACGCGACCGCGCTGGCGGCCGTCACCCCAGCCACCGAACCGAGCGCGATCAGTCCCGACTTCACCGCCGTGTCGCCGGATCGCTTCGGCCTGCCGCCCAGCGCCTCCGCGACCCGATCGAGGAACGTCTTCCTGCGGAACAGCTTGATCATGGTGCTCCCGTCCTCCGCTCGCCCTCAGCTGCGGTCGTCGTCCGCGTGCTTGCGGATCGCCGAGACGATCTGCTGCTTGCGCATGGACGTCGTGAGGTCGAGTCCCATCTCGGACCCCAGTGCGAGCAGCTCGCTCTTGGTCCTGTCGTCGAGGTCCAACGGGTCGATGTCGGCGTCGGCACCGAGCTGCCGCCCCTCCGACGCCACCGCGTCCCGTCGCCCGTCGGCCGCCTCGACCCGTCGTCGAGCCTCGCGCGCATCCTCCTCGGCCGCCTCGGCCAGGCGTTCGGCTCGCGCACGGGCCTCGTCGGCCGCCTGGCGGGCGGCCGCCGCCGCCTCCTCGGCCAGCTCGCGGGCCCGCTTCATCTGCTGCCGGGCCCGCTCGATCGCCTGCTCGGCCTCCGCGCGAGCCTTCTCGGCCTCGCCGCGGGCCTGCTCCACGTGCCTGCGGACGTCGGCCTCCGCCGCCTCCACCTGCCGGCCCGTGACCTCCTGGGCCCGGTTCCGCTTCGCGGCCACGTAGTCGTCGGCCTCGCGCTGCGCCTCCGCCACGACCCGGGCGACCTCGTCGTCCGCCTCGTCGCGGGTCTCGGCCAGACGGCGTTCGCCCTCCGCCTCCGCGGCCGACGCGGCGTCCGCGCGTTCCTTCGCGTGCCGGGCCTTGTCATGGGCGACCGTCTCGAGCTCATGTGCCCGCTCCATCGCCGAGTCCACCCGGTCCAGCCGGCCGTCCGAACCGCCGGAGAACGGGTTGGCGTCTGCGAGCGTCGCCGCGGCCCGTTGTCCCGCGGCCTGCACGCTGTCGCCGGCGGACCTGGCAGGGTTCTTGACCCCGGTGTCCAGCGCCCACACGATGTTTCGCGGGAGATCGGTCAGACCGCGCCGAGCCTGACGCCCCAACCACACGACCGGGTTCGACCTCGTCATCGGCTCCTCCTCACCTCGTGCGCTGCCGGTCGAGCGGACAGCTGCCACAGCTCCGCCCCGGGTGCTCGAGGCGCCGCAGTCCGAGACCTCGCGCCGACCCGGGGGACCATCCGCCGCGCCTGCCGGTCACGTCGTGCTGTTTCAGCAGACCGCGGCGGGGCGATGCACGCAATCCGAGGCCCGGCGGGTGTCGGACCCGCGCCGTTGCTAGCGTCAGCCCCATGGCTGACGTGCGCGTCGAGGAGGACCTGCTCGGACCGAAGGAGGTCCCGGCTGAGGCGTACTACGGGATCCACACGGTGCGGGCGGTCGAGAACTTCCCCATCTCCGGGACCACCATCAACGACGTGCCGGAGATGATCCGCGGCATGGTGATGGTCAAGAAGGCGGCCGCCCTGGCGAACCGGGAGCTGCGGGCCATCCAGCGCGACATCTCCGACGCGATCGTCGCCGCGTGCGACGAGGTGCTCGTCGAGGGCCGCTGCCTCGACCAGTTCCCGATCGACGTCTTCCAGGGCGGCGCCGGCACCAGCGTCAACATGAACACCAACGAGGTGATCGCGAACCTCGCGCTCGAGATCGCGGGCTTCCCCCGGGGCCGCTACGACGTCATCAACCCGAACGACCACGTCAACAAGTCGCAGTCCACCAACGACGCGTACCCGACGGGCTTCCGCCTCGCCGTGCACGCCCTCGTGGACACGCTCGTCGTGGCGGTGCGCCGGCTCTCGCGCGCGTTCGACGAGAAGGCGTCGGAGTTCGCCGACGTCGTGAAGATGGGTCGCACCCAGCTGCAGGACGCGGTGCCCATGAGCCTCGGCCAGGAGTTCGCGGGCTTCTCGGTGAACGTCGCCGAGGAGGTCAAGCGCCTCAACGTCGCCGCCGACCTGCTGCTCGAGGTCAACCTCGGCGCCACCGCGATCGGCACCGGGCTCAACACCCCGCCCGGCTACCCGAAGGTGGCGGCCCGGCGCCTCGCCGAGGTGAGCGGCCTGGCCACCGTGCCCGCGGAGAACCTCGTCGAGGCCACCTACGACAACGGCGCGTACCTGGCCGTGCACTCGGCGGTGAAACGCCTGGCGGCCAAGCTGTCGAAGATCTGCAACGACCTGCGCCTGCTGTCGTCCGGGCCCCGGGCCGGGCTGAACGAGATCAACCTGCCCGAGCTGCAGGCCGGGTCGTCGATCATGCCGGCGAAGGTCAACCCGGTGATCCCCGAGGTCGTCAACCAGGTGTGCTTCAAGGTGATGGGCAACGACGTCACCATCACGCACGCCGCCGAGGCCGGCCAGCTGCAGCTCAACGTCATGGAGCCGGTGCTCGCGGAGTCGATGTTCGAGTCGATCCGGCTGCTCACGAACGCGTGCGACGCCCTGCGGACCAAGTGCGTGCTCGGCATCACGGCCAACCCCGAGACCACCCGCGCCCACGTCCTCGGCTCGATCGGCATCGTCACCTACCTCAACGAGGTGATCGGCCACCACCACGGCGACAAGGTGGGCAAGGAGGCCGCGCTGACGAGGCGGTCGGTGCGCGACATCGTCGTCGAGCGGGGCCTGCTCACCGCCGACGAGGTCGACGCCATCCTCACGACGGACAACTTCCTGCACCCCCGGTACACCGGCCGTTTCTACCCCCCGGACGAGCGCGGCATCCCCGCCGTCGGTGAGGAGGGCGAGTCCTCGCGGGTCGTGGAGTCCGACAATGCCGGCGGCGCCCCGTCCGACCCCGAGCCCGACCACCAGCCCGAGGCGAGCTGACCCAGGCGAGCCGGCCGGCGCCACCTCCGGCTCAGACTCGTCGGCTGAGTCAGTCTCCGTCAGCCCCGGCCGGGGCCCGATATCGCAGCGCAACCGCCCCCGACCGGAACTCATGGCGGTCCACGAGCTCGAGCTGGATGCGCTCGCGCAGGCCGGAGAGCAACGTCGGCCCGTGTCCGGCAAGGACCGGCTGCACGAGGAACTCGTACTCGTCGATCAGTCCCAGGTCCGCCAACGCCAGCGGGAGCGTCACGCCACCCACCCACAGACCCTCGCCCGACTCCTGCTTGAGCAGCCGAACCGCTTGTCCCACGTCGCCTCGCACCCGCTCGGCATTCCAGTCGACCCCGCTCAGCGTGCTCGACACGACGTGCTTCTTCGCCCGGTCGATGGCCTCGGCGAACGGGACCTGCCACTCGCCCATCCAGTCGGGCCACGTGCCCGTGGCCGGCTTCCGCCACGCCGACTCCATCATCTCGTAGGTCACCCGGCCGAACAGCAGGGCATCGGCTCGCTCCATCTCAGCGGTCCAGTAGCGCATCGACTCCTCGTCCGGTGGAAGCCCTGCCTCGTGGTGGCAGCAGCCGTCGAGGGTGACGTTGATCGAGTATCGAAGTGGTCTCATCGCGTCGCTCTCCCTTGATGCGCACCCGCGTTCACCGGCCCGTACGTCCGACTACTGTCGGCGCCATCTCTCGTCGGCGCCAGCAGTGGGCGTCAGGGCGTCACGACCGACGTCACCACCCGCGCGTCGGCGACGGTCACCTCGTGCACGTCGCCGGTGACGACCAACGTCGCGCGGGCCGTCGCCGTCCCCGGCAGCTCCCGCTTCTCGGACCGGCGGGCGTTGGTGATGACGCCCCCCGTGGCGTGCGGCACGTCCTCGCCCTCGACGTCGGCGACGGCGGCCACGTGCGACCCGGCCCACACCTCGACGTCGCCGGGCTCGACGACGCGCACCATGCGGCGGTCGTGGAAGGCGAACCGCGCGCTGGGCACCGTGAACGTCACGACCACGGACTCCCCCGGCACGAGCGGCACGCGCCGGTAGGCGAGCAGCTGCGCGACCGGCCTCGTGACGGACCCGACGAGGTCGCGCCCGTAGAGCTGCACGACGTCCGCCCCCGGCGCGGTGCCCGTGTTGGTCACGCGGACGGCCGCGCGGAACGACCCGCCGGCGGCCACCTCCGCGTCGACCTCGAGGTCCGTGTACGCGAACGTCGTGTACGACAGCCCGAACCCGAACGGCCGCAGCGGCGTCGAGTCGGTGGACGTGACGTCGGACGGCCCGCCCAGCACCGGGTGCAGGGAGGAGTAGGGCTGCGCCCCCGCCGACCGCGGCAGCGACACGGGCAGCCGGCCCGACGGGTTCACCGCCCCGGCCACTACCTCGGCCAGGGCCGTGGCGCCCTCCTCGCCCGGGAAGAACGCCTGCAGCACGGCACCGGGCCGGCGGTCGGCGCTCGGCCCCGAGCCTGTCGACTGGTCGAGCGCCCAGCCGATCGCGTAGGGCCGGCCGCCCAGCACGACCATCACGACCGGCGTGCCCGTTGCGAGCACGGCCTCGACCAGGTCCCGCTGCACGCCGGGCAGCTCGAGCGACTCGGCGTCGTTCCCCTCGCCCACGGTGCCGCGGCCGAACAGGCCCGCGTGGTCGCCCACGACGACGACGGCAAGGTCCGCCGACGCGGCCGCCGCCACGGCGTCCGCGATGCCCGACGTGTCCTCGCCCTCGACGTCGCACCCGGCGGCGTGCACGAGCTCGGGCTCCGGCAGTCCCGCGGCCCGGAAGGCCCCGCCGAGCGACTCGTAGACGGTGGGGATCTCGAAACCCTTCGGGACGCCGGGGTGGTGGGCCAGCACGTGGTTGGCGAACGAGTAGCAGCCCATGAGCGCGTCGCTGCGGTGCGCGTTCGGCCCGACGACGGCGACGCGCGCCGGCGGCGCCGTCCAGCGCGTCACCGGCAGCAGGCCGTCGTTGGTCAGCAGGATCACGGACTCCTCGGCGAGGCGCCGGGCGACGGCGCGGTGCGCGGGCGAGTCGAGGTCGACGACGTCGGGCGGCTCGCCGGCGAACGCGTCGTCGTCCAGCAGCCCCAGCTCCTCCTTCTGGGCGAGCGCGCGCAGCACGGCCCGGTCCACGTACGCCTCGTCGACGCGGCCGTCGCGGACGGCGGCCGCGAGCGGCTCCAGGTAGGCGTCGCCGCCCGGCAGCTCGACGTCGATCCCGGCCTCGAGCGCCAGCCGGGCAGCCTCCGCCCGGTCGGCGGCGACGCCGTGCATGACCTCGAGGAACGCGATCGCGAAGTAGTCCGCCACGACGACGCCGTCGAAGCCCCACCGCTCGCGCAGCACGCCCGTGAGGTACGTGGGGTCGGACGCCATCGGCACGCCGTCGATCTCCGTGTACGCGTTCATCACCGACCGCACGCCGCCGTCGAGCACCGCCATCTCGAACGGGGGCAGGAAGACGTCGGCGACCTCGCGCGGACCGGCGTGCACGGGCGCGTGGTTGCGCCCCGCGACCGAGCCCGAGTAGCCGACGAAGTGCTTGAGCGTCGCGTGCACCCCGGCGTCCTGCAGCCCCTGCACGTACGCCGTCCCGACCGTCCCGACAAGGTACGGGTCCTCGCCGATGCACTCGTCCACGCGCCCCCAGCGCGGGTCCCGCACGACGTCGAGCACGGGCGCGAGCCCCTGGTGGATGCCGAGCTCGCGCATGGAGCCGCCGATGAGGCGGCCCATCTCGGCCACCAGTTCGGGGTCGAACGACGCACCCCAGGCGAGCGGCGTCGGGAACGTCGCCGCCTTCCACGCGGCGAGGCCGGTCAGGCACTCCTCGTGCACGAGCGCGGGGACGCCCAGGCGGGTCTCGCGCCGCAGCCGGCGCTGCTCGGACCACAGCCACGCGGCGCGCTCGGCCGGGTCGACCGGCCGCGTGCCGTACACCCGGGTGTAGTGCCCGATGCCGTGCCGGGTCACCTCCGCGAGCTGGTCGGCGCCGCCCGAGCCGGCGGTCATCTCGCCCGCCATCGGGGCGACGACCTCGCCGCCCTTGTCGAGCCAGAAGCCGACGAGCTGCGCCAGCTTCTCCTCCAGCGTCATCCGGGCGTGCAGCGCGCGGACGCGGTCGGACACGTCGGGCATCGCGGCGGGCATCACGGGCATCGCGGGGGCCGTCGCGGGCGGCACGGTCTGGGTCACGGAGTCTCCTTGGCTCATCCCTTCACGGCTCCCTGCAGGCCGTTCACGATGCGCTTCTGCATCGCGAGGAAGAACACCAGCGCAGGGATCATCGCCAGCGTCGTGAAGGCGAACACGCCCGCGGTGTCGGACGAGTGCTCCGACGAGAAGTCGGCGACACCGAGCGGCAGCGTCTTCATGTCGCCCTGCAGCAGGAGCAGCGGCAACAGGTAGGCGTTCCAGGACCCGACGAAGGCCAGCACCCCGACGGTCACCATGCCCGGGCCCGACAGCGGCAGCAGGATCCGCCAGAAGAACCCGATCCGGCTGGTGCCGTCGAGCTGCGCCGCCTCCTCGAGCTCCTTGGGCAGGGCCTTGATGAAGGGGCGCAGGATGACCACCGTCATCGGCAGCGCGAACGCCGCCTGCGGCAGCGCCACGCCCCACCACGTGTTGCCGAGCCCGAAGTTCTGCGTGAGGAGGATGAACAGGGGGACGACGGCGACGGTGGCGGGGAAGAGCAGCCCGGCGACGAACACCATGAACAGCGCCTCACGGCCCTTGAACGAGTACCGCGCCAGCGGGTAGGCGGCCATCACCCCGAAGACGACGACGATCGCGGTGGTGATGACGCCGATCACCACCGAGTTGAGGGTGTACTGCCAGAACGACGGGTTGGTGATGACCCCGGTGTAGTTGGTGAGGATCCACGGGTCGGGCAGCGACGCCGGCGCCTCGGCGAGCTGGGCGTTGCTGCGGAAGCCCCCCAGCACGCCGTAGACGACGGGGCCGAGGGTCGCGCAGACCACCACGAAGGCCACCGCGTAGACGACGGGGTTGCCGCCCTGGAACCTCCCCGCGCTGCCCCGGCGGCGCCCGGTCGTCCGGGTCGTGGTCGTGGCTGGCGTCTGGGTCGACGTGGTCATCACGCCACCTCCTTGGCGTCTCGGCGCAGGATGAGTCGCTGGTAGAGCACCGCCATGACGAGCGCGATCAGGAAGAGGATCACGGAGGCGGCGCCGGCGATGCCGAAGTTGGCGCTCCGGGTGCCCTCGTTGACGAGGAAGATCGCCATCGTGCTGGTGGCGTTGGCCGGGCCACCCTTGGTCAGGATCCAGACCATGTCGAAGAGCTGGAGCGACCCGATCATGGACAGGAAGCCCCAGGTCCGGATGGTGGGGCCGAGCAGCGGGATGGTGATCTTGCGCTGCACCTGCCACCAGGAGGCGCCGTCGAGCTGGGCAGCCTCGTAGAGCTCGTCGGGGACGCCCTGCAACCCCGCGAGGAAGAGGATGACGGCCAGGCCGAGGTACTTCCATGTCAGGATCGCCAGGACGGTCCACAGTGCGAGGTCCGGGTCCCCGAGCCAGCCCTGGGCGGGCGGCTCCAGGCCGACGGCCCGCAGGAGCGTGTCGAGCACGCCGTACTGGGGCTGCAGGAGCTGGAACCAGACGACGCCCGCGACGACCTCGGCGAGGACGTACGGCACGAAGATGATCGTGCGGAGGGCGCCCTGGCCCCACATCCTGCGGTTGAGCAGGAGGGCGATCGCCAGCCCCAGCGGCAGCTGGACGGCGATCGAGGCCACGACGATGACGAGGTTGTTGACCAGCGAGCCCACGAACACGTCGTCGGTGAGCACCGACACGTAGTTCGCGAGCCCGACGAAGTCCACCATGGGGCCTCGGCCGTTCCACCGGTAGCCGGACATCTGGACGGCCGTGATGACCGGCCAGACCACGAAGAGGACGATCATCGCGAGGGCCGGGGCCACGAAGAACGTGATCTCGAGACGCTTGCGGAGTGTCGAGTCCGTCGCCCGCCGACCCCCAGCCGAAGACCCGGCTGCCGGGCGACCCTGACGGGTCGCGCCGGCAGCCGGACCGGAGGAGGTGGCAGGCGGTGCGGCGGCCGTCGTGACCGCTGCGTCGTCTGCCATGTCGATCACCCCTGCGCCGCCGCGGCTTCTTCGATGGCGTCGACGACGTCCTGCGGGCCCGCCTCTCCGGCGAACATGAGCGCGATCGCGTCGTTCATCGCGTTGCCGACGGACTGGCCGAGCCGCGTGTCGAGGTAGAGCTGGGTCTCGCCGCCGCCGTCGCGCACCGGGATCAGCTGCGCGAGCGTCTCGTTGGACAGCGAGCCGGTCGCGGCGGGGTTGGTCGGCAGCCCCATGTCCAGCTCGGCGAAGCCCTGCTGGACCTCGTCCGAGAGCAGGTACTCCGCGAAGTCGACGGCGACGTCCGCGGCGTCGTTCGACACCGCCCACGCGTCACCGCCGCCCATCTGGTCGGTCGGCGCGCCGGCCTGGCCGTCGAAGGTCGGGAAGGCGAACCAGCCCATCCAGTCCGGGACCTGCTGGTCCTCGCGCAGGCCGCCCACGACGCCGGGCTCCCAGTGGCCGGCGAGCTCCATGCCGACCTTCTCGGTGGCGAGCAGGCCGGAGGCCGACGTCGGGCCCTCCTGCGCACCGGTGCCCAGGAAGCCCGGGTTGAACGGCTCCTTGGCGAGGATGTCCTGGACGTTCTCGCCCGCCTTGACGAAGCACGGGTCGGAGTAGTCGCCGGAGTCGATGGCCGCCTCGACGGTGTCGAACGCGCACTCGCGCACGACGCCGTAGTACCAGTAGTGCGCCGCCGGCCACTTGTCGCCGGCACCCACGGAGAGCGGGTCGACCCCCGCCGCCTTGAGCTTGTCGACGTACCCGTAGAACTCGTCGATCGTCGGGCTCGGCGACACCTCGTCGATGCCGGCCTGGGCGAAGAGGTCCTTGTTGTACCAGAACCCGACGATGCCCATGGAGAACGGCAGGGCGTACACCTTGTCGTCGACCTCGTACTGGCCGGAGAAGGCGGAGATCTTCTCGATCGTGTCGGACGCGTCGTCGGTGAGGTCGCGCAGCAGGCCGGCGTCGACGTCGTTCTGCAGCTCGCCGCCGCCACGGCTCATGAAGACGTCCGGGATGCCGCTCCCGGCCTGCATGGCGGCCTGCAGCTTGGTCACCATGTCCTCGTGCTGCATGGCCTCGACCTCGACGGTCACGCCCTCGTGCGCCGCCTCGAAGTCGGCCGCGACCTTGTCGTAGTACTCCTTGCCCTCGCCGGTGTTGGAGTTGTGCCACCACGTGATGGTGCTGTCGTCCGCGCTGGCGCCGTCGTCCGACCCCGGGGCGGTGCCCTGGCCGGCGCAGGCGGCGCCCAGGAGGGCGACGGCGGTGCCGAGCGCGACCGCCGTCGCGCCGCGCATGATCCTCGTCCTGGTCATCATCGATCCCTTGTCTTCGTCGACGGGCGCGGCAGCGGTGCTGCCGCGAGGTGGGGAAGGTGCTCGACCACGAGCCTCGCAGCGCGGAGCGCCGTTCGTCAATCGTTTTCGATAACGATTTCGACACCGCACGGCGCGGGCGCCGATGGCGCATACTGTCGACTCGTGAACACCGCCGCCGATCCCCCGATCCCCGGGCGTCCCGCGCCCGCCGTCGGGCGGGTCACCATCACCGACGTCGCGCGCGCCGCGGGCGTCTCCGTCGCGACGGTGTCCAAGGTCGTGAACAACCGGTACGGCGTCGCGCCCGCCACCGCCACTCGCGTGCTCGCGGTCGTGGAGGAGCTCGGCTACGAGTCCTCCCTGGTGGCGCGCAGCCTTCGTAGCGGCCGCACCGGCGTCATCGGCGTGCTCGTCGCCGAGTTCGAGCCCTTCTCCACGGAGCTCCTCAAGGGCATCTCCACCGCCGTCGACGGCACGGGGTACGAGCTGCTCGCCTACGCCGGGCGCACCGACGGCGGCGCCGCAGGAGGGTGGGAGCGGCGATCCCTGTCCCGGCTCGCCGGGACCCTCGTCGACGCGGCGATCGTCGTGACGCCCACCGTCGTCATGTCCGCCGACGTGCCCATCCCCGTCGTCGCCGTCGACCCGCACACCGGGCCGGAGGGCACCCCCACCGTCGACACCGACAACGCCGGGGGCGCGCGGCAGGCCGTCGAGCACCTGATCGGGCTGGGCCACCGCCGCATCGCCCACCTGGGCGGCCGCCCCGACCTGGAGTCCGCCCGGCTGCGCGAGCTGGGCTACCGGCAGGCGCTCGAGGCCGCCGGCATCCCGGTCGACCCCGCCCTCGTGCGGGTGGGCGGGTACCGGCCCGACCTCGCGGACGCGCCCACCCACGAGCTGCTCGACCCCGCCGGCGGCGAGCGGCCCACCGCCGTCTTCGCCGCGAACGACCTCTCCGCGATCCACGTCATGGAGGTGGCCGCCCAGCTGGGCCTGCGCGTCCCGCAGGACCTGTCCGTCGTCGGCTTCGACAACGTGCCCGAGTCGTGGGGCAGCGCCCCGCCCCTGACCACCGTGGCGCAGCCCATGCACCGCATGGGCGCCGAGGCGCTGCGCCTGGTGCTCGGCCTGCTCGACGGCACGACCAGCGAGCGCCACCTGCGGCTGCCGACCCGGCTGGTGGTCCGGTCCAGCACCGCGCCCCCGCCGGGGTAGGCCTCAGCGCGCGCGGCCGTGCCGGTGCTCGGGCGGTCGCGGGCCGCGGCGGGCGAGGTACCGGGAGCGCAGCCGCACGAGGACGAACCACAGCACGAGCAGCCCGATGACGACGAGCACTGCGTCGGACAGGATGCCGCTCCACTGCTCCAGCACGGGCTCGATGGCGGGCCCGAAGGCGTAGCCGAGCCCCACCCAGAGGCCGTTCCACACCCCCGACCCGATCGCCGTGTACAGCGTGAACGACCAGAACGGCATGCGCTCGATCCCGGCGGGGATGGAGATGAAGCTGCGCACCAGGGGCACGCAGCGCCCCAGGAGCACGGCCACCCGGCCCCACCTCGCGAAGAACGCCTCCGCCTTGTCGAAGTCCTCGCCGTCCATGAGCGGGACGGCCGCCACGATCGCGCGCGTGCGGTCCCGGCCCAGCGCGCGCCCGAGACCCCACCACACCCACGCGCCGACCACGGCGCCGACGGTGGCGGCGAGGATCGCGAGCCAGGCGTTCATCTGGCCGGCGTAGGCGAGGAACCCGGCCGCCGGCAGCACGGCCTCCGACGGGATGGGCGGCACGAACGTCTCGATGAGGACGGCGGCCCCCACGCCCACCTCGCCGAGCGTGTCCATGAGGCCGAGCACCCAGCCGATGAAGCCGTCGTAGCCCTGCGCGGGGTCGGTCGTCGTGTCGGACGCCGCGCTCGCGAGCAGCAGCGCGCTCACCCGGACACCGCCGCGTCGCGGGCGGCGTCGCGGGCGGCGTCGAGCGCCGCCCGGGCGGCTGCGACACCCGCCGGGTCGGTGACGTCGTAGCCGCCCTCGCCACCGCCCCCGGGTCCGCCGTCGGCGACGACGGTGCGCCTGGCCGACAGGTGCACGGCGTCCACGCCCGCGGCGACGAGGGCCGCGACGTCGTCGGTCCGTACGCCGCCGCCGGCCATGATCTCGACGCCGAGCGCCGGGCGGCGGGCGGCCAGCGCGCGCAGGACCGCGAGACCGTCGCCGGCCCGCGCCGCGCCGCCCGACGTGAGCACCCGGCGCACGCCGGCGCCCGCGAGGGCGTCGAGCAGCCCGACCGGGTCGGCGACCTGGTCGATCGCGCGGTGGAAGGTCACCTCGGCGCCGCCCGCGGCGTCGACCAGGGCCCGAAGCGCGGCGGCGTCCAGCCCGCCGTCGGCCGCGAGCGCCCCGACGACCACGCCGTCGGCGCCGGCGTCGAGCACGGCGCGCACGTCGCGGACCTGGACGTCGAGCTCGGCGGGCGTGAAGACGAACCCGCCGGGCCGGGGGCGGACCAGCACGTGCACGCCGACCCCGGAGCCGCGCAGGGCCTCGGCGACGGCGGCGACCGTCCCGGTGGAGGGCGTGAGCCCGCCCGTGCCCGCGAGGGCCGCGCACAGCTCGATCCGGTCGGCCCCGCCCTCGGCGGCGGCCAGCGCGCCGGCGACGTCCTGGACGGCGATCTCGAGGGCGACGGGTCGGGCTGATCGGGAGGACTCGGGGACGGACTCGGTCGACGGGTCGGCAGTCACGGCCGGAAGTCTACGGGGCGGGAGTGCGCGAGTCCGGGGCAGGATGTGACGGGTCCGTGTGCCGCCGTCGTGGCAGGATCGGCCGGTGCCGTCCTACCGCGTGAGCCTCGCCGTCGGCCTGCTGCAGCCCGGCGTCGACCCCGCCGACGTGCTCCCCGCCGCGGCCGACGCCGCCCGGGAGCTCACCACCGTCGAGGCCTACGACGTCGGCGTCGTGCGCGGACGGGCCCGCATCACCGTCCGGTTCGATGCGCCGGACGACGCCGCGGCGCACCGCGTCGCCGACGCCGTGCAGGAACGCGTGGACGCCCTGGCCGACACGTTCGGCGGGCAGCTCACCCGCCGCTGGGGCAACCGCTGGCACGCGGCATGACGACGCCGGCCGAGCCTGCCGGGAGGATGTCCCGACGAGCTCGGCCGGCGAGGGTCCGGCTCACTGGCCGAACGACTCCAGCAGCGTGCGCCGCTCGGCGTCGGTGAGGTTGGTGCTCACGAGCGTGGCCTTGACCCCGTGGAGCCGCTCGCCCAGGCGGTCGGGGTCGATCGGTTCGGTCACGACGAACAGCGCCGACGTGCCCGGCACGATCTCCTTCTTCATCGTCTCGACGTCCTTCGCGGTGATGCCGACGTCCGACAGCGACCTCGTGATGCCGGCGATCGCCGCGCCGGCCGCCGCGCCGAGGACCGGCAGGAAGAACAGCGCGCCGAGCAGCAGCCCCCACACCGCGCCCCAGCCGGTGGCCTTGGCCGTGTCGTCGTGCGAGCCGTGGGTGTCCGGCTTCTTCGCGTCCTCCGGCCAGCTCACCACCGCGTGGTCGACGATCTTCACGAGACCGTCGGCCTCGCCGCCCTTGAGGGCCTTGAAGGCGCGGTCCGCCGCGCCGGGGTCGTCGAACTTCCAGACCGTGAAATTCGCCATGTGTCCCTCCCGAGGAGCCCGGGCCCGTTCCCGGCTGCACCGCATCGTGGCACCGGGGTCTGCGCACCGCCACCGCAGCGTCCACCAGACGCCGCCCCCTCGGCGACCGGCCCCGCGGCTGGCTACCGTAGGGACCGCCGTCGTACCGCCCGCCGCGGGACGCCTCCGTCCGCACGAAGGAAGAGCACGCATGAGCACCTCCCCCGTCGACCCCACCACCACCCCCGCCTGGGGCGAGCTCTACACCCACTACCAGGAGTTCCGGGGCGACCTGCGCGAGTGGTTCGCCGCCGACCCCGGCCGGGCCGACCGGATGAGCCACACCGCGGGCGACCTGCACGTGGACCTGTCGAAGAACCTCGCCACGGACGGCACCTTCGAGCTGCTGACCCGGCTGGCGCGCGAGGTCCACCTGCCGGAGCGCATCGAGGCGATGTTCACCGGCGAGCACATCAACGTCACCGAGGACCGCGCCGTGCTGCACACGGCGCTGCGCCGCGAGCCGGGCACGCAGCCGCCGCTGGTCGTGGACGGTCAGGACGTCGACGCCGACGTCGCGGCCGAGCTCGACAAGCTGAGCGCGTTCGCCGACGACGTGCGCTCGGGCGCGTGGACGGGCGTCACGGGCAAGCCGGTGCGCACGGTCGTGAACATCGGCATCGGCGGCTCCGACCTCGGGCCCGTCATGGTCTACGAGGCGCTGAAGCCGTACCTCCAGGACGGGCTCGAGGTCCGGTTCGTCTCGAACATCGACCCCACCGACGTCGCGCAGAAGACGGCGGGCCTGGACCCCGAGACCACGCTGTTCATCGTCGCCTCCAAGACGTTCGGCACGCTCGAGACGCTGACGAACGCCCGGCTCGCGCGCGCCTGGATGTGGGAGCGGCTGCAGGAGCAGGGCGCGATCGAGGACGACGCCGACGCGAAGCAGGCAGCCGTGCGGGCGCACTTCGTCGCCGTCTCGACGGCCCTCGACAAGGTGGCGGCGTTCGGCATCGACCCGGGCAACGCGTTCGGCTTCTGGGACTGGGTCGGAGGCCGCTACTCGGTGGACTCGGCGATCGGCACGTCCCTGGCGATCGCGTTCGGGCCCGACGCGTTCCGCGAGCTGCTGGCCGGCTTCCGCGCGATGGACGAGCACTTCCGCACCGCCCCGCTGGAGCGCAACGTGCCCGCCCTCATGGGGCTGCTCAACGTCTGGTACGTCAACTTCCTCGGCGCGCACACGCATGCCGTCCTGCCGTACGCGCAGCAGCTGCACCGCTTCCCGGCCTACCTCCAGCAGCTGACGATGGAGTCCAACGGCAAGTCGGTGCGCTGGGACGGCTCGCACGTGACGACGCAGACCGGCGAGGTCTTCTGGGGCGAGCCCGGCACCAACGGGCAGCACGCGTTCTACCAGCTGATCCACCAGGGCACGCGGCTCATCCCCGCGGACTTCATCGCCGTCGCCAACCCCGCGTACCCGCTCGCGGACTCGGGCACCCCTTCGACAGGCGAAGGACCGCGCGACGTGCACGAGCTCTTCCTCGCGAACTTCTTCGCCCAGACCAAGGCCCTCGCCTTCGGCAAGACGGCGGACGAGGTGCGCGCGGAGGGCACCACCGAGGACCTCGTGAGCGCGCGGACGTTCTCCGGGAACCGCCCGACGACGTCGATCCTCGCCCCGGCGCTCACGCCGTCGGTGCTCGGCCAGCTCGTCGCGCTGTACGAGCACCTCACGTTCACGCAGGGCGTGGTGTGGGGCATCGACTCCTTCGACCAGTGGGGTGTGGAGCTCGGGAAGAAGCTGGCCCTCGAGGTCGCGCCCGCCGTCTCCGGGGACGAGGCCGCCCTGGACGCGCAGGACGCCTCGACCCAGGCGCTGATCCGGTACTACCGGTCCCACCGCGCCTGAGCCACTCACCGAGATCGAGGTCTCCGTCGCGAGATCGACCCACGGTGGGTCGATCTCGCCGCGGCTACCTCGATCTCGCGGATCACTCCCCGCTGGGGACCTTGTCCTTGACGTCGTCGTACTCCGCGGAGCCCGGCAGCTCGCCGGGCGCGTAGATCAGCCGCACGACGCCGGTCGGGAACGCCTCCGACCGCAGCAGGCGCAGCGGGTAGATCGGCTCGCCCTCGTCGAACAGGCGCTCGCCGTGCCGCGCCGCGACCGGGTGCACGAGCAGCCGCAGCTCGTCGAGCAGACCCGCGGCCAGCAGCTGGCGCACCACCGACAGCGAGCCGGGGACCAGCACCTTCTCGACGCCGTCCTCCGCCTTGAGCGCGGCGACGGCGGCCGGGAGGTCGCCGTCGAGGCGCTCGACGTGCCGCCACCCGAGATCCTGGTCCCCGCGGGTGGCCACGACCTTGCGCATGTCCCCGAGCCGCCGCGCGAACGCCGCGTCCTCCTCGCCGGCCAGCTCCCGCTCGGGCCACGCGCCCACGAAGCTGTCGTACGTCACGCGGCCGATCAGCAGCAGGTCGGTGTCGCGGTAGTCGTCGTCGACGGCGGCAGACATGTGGTCGTCGAAGTACGGGAAGTGCCAGGCCTCGTCGATCTCGGCCACGCCGTCGAGCGAGATGAACAGGGTGGAGACGACGGTCGCCATGCTGGGCTCCTCGGGTCGTTGGAGGGGTGTCGTCGCTGCTGACCCATCGTCGCTGTCCTCGATCACCGTCGCAGGCCGAGCGCCACCGTCGCGCCCACCGCCACGTGCTCGGCGACCAGGAGGCCCATGACCGCGGTTCCCGCGGCCCCGACCGGCCCCGCCAGCGACACCAGCAGCACGACGGCGCACAGCACGAGCCACGCGCGCCCGCCGCCGCCGGGCAGCCGGCGCAGCAGCGCCCGCACGCCCCACCCGACGAGGCCCACGACCAGCGCCGCGACGACCACGTCCACGAGCCCCACCGTTCGCGTGCCCGTCCCGACCCTGACGACCAGCTCGATCCCCGACGTCCGCGAGACCGCCCACACGACGGCCGCCACCACCGCGGCGACCAGCGGGACGGCCCACGCCGGCGTCGGCCGGCGGAAGAACCCGCCCGGGCGCCCCGGGCCGCGACCCGCCGGCCGCCCCGTCGTCCGTGCGTCCGGCGTCGCCGTCGTTGCGGTCCTCCGTGCGTGCGTCGTCCGTGCGTCCGTCGTGCGCGTCATCGTCCCGCTCCTTCCGCCCCGGCACCCTGCCGGCGCACGTCCACCGTCGGGCAGCCGGTGCCCGCACCGCCTCGGCCGGACGGAGCGTCGACCCCCGACCTTTGGTCGGTGTCGCCGCGCGGGCGTCCCGTCTAGCGTCGCGGACATGACCACGCACCTGACGGCCGAGGGCCCCGCGGCCGGGCGCGTCGCGCTCGCCGGCGACCTGTGCCCCCCGCCCGCCGTCGAGGGCCCGCCGCCGATCCCGCGCGGCGTCCTCCTGGCCGCCTGGGTGCTCGTCGCCGCGCTGACGGCGGCCGCGACGGCCGCCGTCGCGGGCTCGGTGCCGACACGCGGCACCACGGGCGTGACGACCCTGGTACCCGCGGGCGTCGACGTCGCCGTGGGTGTCGCGGCCGTCGCGCTCGTCCCGCTGCTCTTCACCCGGCGCGGCGTGCCCGCCGCCGTCGCGCTCGCCGTGCTGGCCGCCGTCTCCGGGGCCGCCACCCCGGCCTCGACCGTCGCCACGCTGCAGGTCGCGCGGTGGTACCCCGTGCGCACGGCGGTCGCTGTCGCCGCCGCCGGGGTCGCCGGGCACGCCGTGCAGGCGCTCTGGCGGCCGGTCGGGCTGCCGCTGGGCTGGTGGCTGCTCTGCGTCGTCGCGGTGCACGCGGCGCTGCTGGGGTGGGGCGCGTACGGCCAGGAGCGGGCCGCGCTGCTGTGGTCGCTGCGCGACCGGGCGCGGCGGGCGGAGGAGGAGCAGGACCGCCGGGTCGCCGAGGCACGCGTCGCGGAACGCACCCGGATCGCCCGCGAGATGCACGACACCCTCGCCCACCGGCTCTCGCTCCTCGCCGCGACCGCGGGCGCCCTCGAGTTCCGCCCCGACGCGCCGCCCGAGCGGCTCGCCGAGGCCGCGGGCCGGGTCCGCGCCGGGACGAGCGAGGCTCTGGAGGACCTGCGGCAGGTGGTCCGGCTGCTGCGTGCGGCACCGGACGACCTCGGCCCGCTGCCCGGGCTCGACGACGTCGCGCGGCTGGTCGAGGAGTCCCGCGCCGCCGGGCAGGTGGTCTCCTACGAGCGCCACGGTTCGGCCGCGCCGCCGCGCCCCGTCACCGTCGCCGCGTTCCGCACCGTCCAGGAGGGGCTGACCAACGCCCGCCGGCACGCCCCCGGCTCGCGGGTGTCCGTCGTCGTGGACACCGGCGACGGCGAGCTTCGGGTGGTCGTCGCCGACGAGGGCGCGCACCCGGCGGCGGCGCCGGCGTCGTCGGACGGCAGCGGGACAGGCCTGGTCGGGCTGCGCGAGCGGGTCGCGCTGCTGGGCGGGAGCCTCGACGCGGGGCCGCGCGGCACGGGGTTCGCGCTGGACGTGCGGCTACCGTGGGCGTGATGGAGCCCTCCGGCGGCGTGCGCCTCGCGATCGTGGACGACGACGCGATGGTCCGCGCCGGCCTGCGCCTCATGCTCGACGGGGCGGACGGGATCCGGGTGGTGGGCGAGGCCGCGGACGGGGCCGAGGTCCCCGGGCTGCTCGACGCCCACCCCGCCGACGTCGTGCTGATGGACCTGCGGATGCCCGGCACGGGCGGCATCGCCGCGACGCGGCGGGTGCGGGCCCGGCCCTCGCCCCCTGCCGTCGTCGTGCTGACCACGTTCGACACCGCCGAGGAGGTGTCCGGGGCCCTGCGCGCGGGCGCGGCCGGCTACCTGCTCAAGGACATGCCCCCCGACCGGATCGCGGCGGCCGTCCGTGCCGCCGCGGAGGGAGAGCCGGTGCTGGCCCCCGACGTCGCGCGGCGGCTCATGGACGCGGTCGCCGGCTCCGGGGGCGCGCGGCAGCGGGCGCGGGAGGCGCTCGCAGCGCTCACCGAGCGCGAGCGGGATGTCGCCCTCGAGCTGGGCCGTGGCGCGTCGAACGCGGACATCGCCGCCCGGCTCTACCTCAGCGTGCCCACCGTCAAGGCCCATGTCTCGAGCGTGCTGCTCAAGCTCGGCGTCGAGAACCGGACCCGGGTCGCGCTGCTCGTGCACGACGCCGGGGCCGACTGAGCCCGGCGTCAGCCCCCGACGCGCGCGTCGTCCCGCGCGGCCTTCTCCTCCGCCGCCGCGTCGGGGTCCCCCCGCCGTCAGGTGCCGTCGTACCCCGTCGATGTCGTGACCGCGGGCTTCCTCGCATCCCCAGCGCCCTCGCCGTCGCCCTCGCCGGGCCGCGGCGCCAGTCCCAGGAACTCGGCGACGCGCTCCGACGCCGGGCTGCGCAGCAGCACGTCCGGCGCGTCGACCTGGAGCAGCCGGCCGGCGTCCATCACGGCCACCCGGTCGGCGACGGTGAACGCCTCGTCGTGGTCGTGCGTGACGAAGACGGCGGTGGTGCCCGTGGCCCGCAGCGTCTCGCGCACGTCGACGGCGAGCCGCTCGCGCAGGCGACGGTCCAGGGCGGACAGCGGCTCGTCCAGCAGCAGCAGCCGGGGGCGCGGGGCGAGCGAGCGCGCGAGGGCCACCCGCTGCTTCTGGCCGCCCGAGAGCGTCGCGACGGACCGTTGCGCGTAGCCGGCCAGCCCCACGGCGTCGAGCAGCTCGGCGACGCGCTCCGCCCGCTCCGCCCTCGGCACCCCTTGGGCCTCGAGCCCGTAGGCCACGTTGCGCCCGACGTCGCGGTGCGGGAAGAGCTGGCCGTCCTGGAAGAGCAGGCCGAACCCGCGGCGGTGCACGGGCACCCCGGCGAGGTCCTCGCCGTCGAAGGCGACGCTGCCGCCGGCGAGCGGCTCCAAGCCCGCGACGGCGCGCAGCAGCGACGACTTGCCGCAGCCGCTCGGCCCCAGCAGGGCGACGATCTCCCCGGCCGTGACGTCGAGCGACACGCGGTCCACCGCGACGGCCCCTTGACGGCGCCGGGACGCGCCGTACCGCACCACGGCGTCACGCACGGCCAGCCCGGCGCGCGGTATCTCGACGTGCTCCATCAGATCTCCCCACCGGCCGCGTCACCGCGCAGCCTCTCCGCAAGCATCATGACCGTCGCCGTCAGCACCGCCAGCACCACCGACGCCGCGAGCGCCATCCCGTAGTTCTCCGCTCCAGGCCGCCCGATGAGCCGGTAGATCACGACGGGCAGCGTCGCGGCGTCGGGTCGCGCCAGGAACGACGTCGCCCCGAACTCCCCGAGCGAGACCGCGAACGCGAACCCGATCGCGAGGCCGAGCGAGCGCGTCGCCATCGACCCGTCGACGTCGCGCAATACCCGGCCGGGAGCCGCGCCCAGCACGGCGGCGGCCTCGCGCAGTCGCGGGTCGATCGCCCGCAGCACCGGCAGCAGGGTCCGCACCACCAGCGGGATCGCGACCACCGCCTGCGCGATCGGCACGAGCAGCCCCGAGGTGCGCAGGTCGACGTCGAACCCCAGCGGCCTGTCGAGCGTGATGAGGAACCCGAACCCGACCGTCACGGCCGAGACCCCCAGCGGCAGCATGAACGCCGCGTCGAGCACGCCGACCGCCCGCCGCGCCCCGGGCGACCGCGGGCGCCGCGACACGACCAGCGCCACGAGCCCGCCGACCACGACGGCGACCGTCGCGGCCAGCGCGGCGGTGCGCAGCGAGTTCCCCAGCGCCTCCCAGACCGTGACGGACAGCGTGTTGCGCCCGCCCGTCGTACCGAGCGCCACGTAGTTGTCGAGCCCCCACGCCCCGTCGGGGCCGCGGAACGACCGCGCCACGAGCCCCGCCATCGGCAGCACGAGCAGCCCGAGCACGACGACGGCGGTCGCGGCCGCGGGCAGGAGGTCGGCGGCGGCCCGCAGCCGCAGCGGGTGCGACGCCGTCCGGTCGCTCGTGAGGTGCAGCGCCCGCTCGCGGCGCGTCCGCGCCCGGGCGCCCACGGCCAGCGCGGCCCCCACGACCACGAGCTGCAGCACGGACAGCACGGCCGCCGAGCGCAGGTCGAGGAACTGCGTGGTCCGCACCCAGATCTCGGTCTCGATCGTGCCGTACCCGACGCCGCCGAGGACCAGCACGACCCCGAACGCCGTCGCGCAGAACAGGAACACCACGGCGGCCGACGACGCGATCGCCGGCCCCAGCGCCGGCAGCGTCACCGTGCGGAACGCCCGCCAGGGGGTGGCGCCCAGCGCCCGGGCGGCCTGCTCGGCCCGCGGGTCGAGCCGCTCCCACAGCCCGCCCACCGTGCGCACCACGACGGCGTAGTTGAAGAAGACCAGCGCCACGACGATCGCCGCGAACGACTCCTCGAGGCCCATCCACCCGAGCAGCCCGCCGGGGGCGAACAACGCCCGGAACGCGACCCCCACGACGACGGTCGGCAGCACGAACGGCACCGTGACGAGGCCGCGCACCAGCGTGCGCCCCGGGAACCGGCAGCGGTACAGCACGTACGCGCCGGGCAGCCCGAGCAGCACGGACAGCGCCGTGCCCACCGTAGCCTGCGCCAGCGTCTGCCCGACGAGCCGCCACGTGCGCGGCCGGGACAGCACCTCGGCGAAGCCGGACAGGTCGAGCACGCGCCCGCCCGCGCCGTCGTCGGCGAAGAACCCCTGCACGACCAGCGCCACGACCGGCCAGGCGAAGAAGATGCCGAGGAACGCCAGCGGCACGGCGACCGCGACGCCCCACCCGAGCCGGCCCCGCCACAGGTCCAGGCGCGCCCCCGCGACGCGGGCGCTCACCCGGTGCGCCCTGTCGGGTGAGACCGCACCTCCGCTGCGGGCGGGTGCCTCGTCCCTCGGCCCCCACCCTGCGCTGCGCCTCCGCCTCACCCTGTGCGCTCTGTCGGGTGAGACTGCGCCTCCGCTGCGGGCGGGTGCCTCGTCCCTCGGCCCCCACCCTGCGCTGCGCCTCCGCCTCACCCGATGACCGTGGCCGTCCACTGCTCGATCCACTCGTCGCGGTGGGTGTCGACGTCGGCCGGCGGCACCTGGAACGGGTCGTCGGCCAGCGGCGCGAACTCCTGCCATGCGGCCGGCAGCTCGACGTCCGGGTCGGCCGGGTACATGTACATCTGCCCGGGCACGTCCGCCTGGAAGGCCTCGGAGACCAGGAAGTCGACCAGCTGCTGCGCGCCGTCGGGGTTCTCGGCCCCGGCCAGGACGCCCGCGTACTCGACCTGCCGGAAGCAGGTGTCCAGCATGGCGCTCGTCGTCGAGGAGCCCCCGTCCTCGCTCACCGTGAACGCCGGCGACGTCGCGTACGACAGCGCGATCGGCCGCTGTCCGCCCTCGCCCGCGCCCGAGAAGTCGACGTAGTACGCGTCCTCCCAGCTCTCGGACACCTTGAGTCCGTTGTCGCGCAGGTCGGCCCAGTAGTCCTCCCAGCCGTCCGTGCCGAACGCCCCGACGGTCGCGAGCAGGAAGGCCAGCCCGGGCGACGACGTGGCGGGGTTCGTGACGACCGTGAGATCCGCGTACTCGGGCTTCGTGAGGTCCTCGAGCGTCGTGGGCGGCGCCACGTCGTGCTCGGCGAACCAGCCGTCGTCGAGGTTCAGGCACACGTCGCCGACGTCGACGGGCGTCAGCGTGCCCGCGAGCTCGTCCGGGGCGTACGCGGCGACCTGCGGGTCCAGGTCCGCCGGCTGGTACGGCTCGAGGACGCCGGCGTCGACCGCCCGCGTCGCGTACGTGTTGTCGACGCCGAACACGACGTCGCCGAGCGGCGCGTCCTTCGTCAGCACGAGCTGGTTGACGAGCGTGCCCGCGTCCCCGGGGGCCACCTGCTCGACCGTCAGCCCGCTGCTCGCCTCGAACTCGGCCAGCACCTCGTCCGAGACCGCGAACGAGTCGTGCGTGACGAGGGTGACGACGCCGGGCGTCCCACCCCCGTCCGCCGCGTCGCCGGACGGATCGCCGTCCCCGCCGCCGCAGGCCGCCAGCAGCGGCAGCAGTGCCGCGACCGCGGCTCCCGCGCCCAGGCGCGTCGAGACGTTCGTCATGGTTCCTCCTCAGCCGTCGAGAAGGGGGTCCTGCGTGGCGTCCCGCACCCTCTCGAGGGCGCGCGGGACGCCACGCAGGGATCGAGATGCCCGACTTCCTCCACCGGTGCTAACCGGATCAGGTTCGAGGGTCTGCGGTGGCCCGCACTCTCAGCGCCCGGGAGGCGCTCCCCTGTCGTTTCCCGTCGAGCCTACCCGCCCTCGCCGCGCTACGGTGGTGGCCTTCGGCACACCCGGCTGCCCGTCGCTGACGTGCGTCGACGTGTTCCGGATCGCAGACATCCGAGTCGAACCAGGGAGGCCCCGTGGCAGACGACGAGCAGCCGCTCGCGGTCAAGGTGGGCACCGTCGTGCTGACGGTCGCCGCAGGATGGATCGCGCAGAAGCTCGTGGGCGTCATCTGGGAGAAGGCGACGGGCAGCTCCGCCCCCACCGACCTGGACGACGACGAGCTGTCGGTCGCGCGAGCGGTGACGTTCGCCGCCGTCTCGGGCGGGGTCGCCGTGCTCGCCAAGCGCCTGGCGCGCCAGGGCGCCGTGCGGGCGGGTGCCCGCTACCTGTCCCCGAAGGGCTGAGAGCCGGCCGGCGGGTCAGCGGCCGGCGCGGGGACGACGGCGCGCGAGCTGCGCGTCGTGCCCGTGCGGCCGGTCCACCGGGTGCACGGTCGCGAGCGCGCGGCTGAGCCGCGCCGCGGCGTCCTCGCCCGGCAGCGCGGCCTCGACCACCGACCGGGCGCCGGCCGGCCGGTCCGGGTCGGGGTGCTCGGGTGATCCCTGCGCGAGCGCCTGCATCATCTGGACGCCCGCCGTCTGGGCGGAGACGCCCACCTGCGCCCCGGCGTCGCCGAGCACCTCCGTCGCGACGGACTCGTCGACCCCGCACACCGCCATGATCGCGCCCTTGGCGCGCTCGGCCGCAGCCGCCGCCACGAACGCCCGGGAGACGGCGCGCTGCGCCTCGCGCTCCAGCGCCTCGCGCGCCACCGGGCTGGCGTCGATGACGTACCCCACGACCTGCGTCGTGCGACCGTCGTCGCCCGGCCGACCCTGCCCGGTGACGACGACGGTGCGCGTGCGACCGTGGTCGTCGACGATGCGGTGGGCGCCGGCGAACGGGCGTCCGCCGCCCAGCGCGACCGTCGCCGTCCGGGAGAGCCGCTCGCGGTCGTCGGGATGCATGTGCGCCCGCAGGACCTCGGGCCCCGGCTCGATCGCGCCGGGCTCCCGTCCGAAGATCAGGTAGACCTCGTCGGACCACCACCACGCGCCGGTCGCGGCCTCCACGCGGTAGCGGCCCACCAGCAGCTGGGTCCCGGCACCGAGGAGCTCGGCGAGCGCGACGAGCTCCCGTCGCGCCGGGCCACCGGCCGCGGACGACGTCGACGCTGACATGGCATCCCTCCCAGCACGCTCGCACCCGGGCTCACCGTGGTGCTGACCACGCTACCGGGACAGCACGACACCGCCACCGCGACGGTGTCGTCAGGTCGCGGTGGCGGTGCCGGGGATCGTGCCGGGGCCGACAGGCGGTCCCGGTGCGGAGCCCGCGCAGCTCAGGCGGGGGCCTCCTCCTTCGCGGCGCGGGCCACCCGGCGGGCCTCGGTCGCCGCCTCCGCCACCGCCTTGCGGTGCTCGCGGACGGAGTGCACCACGGCGGCCGCCCAGGCGAGCGCGATCAACGCGTAGATCGTGTTGATCACGCCCGGCGAGAGGGAGACGAAGTCGCTGGTGACGAGCGTGCGCGTGTTGGTGAAGATGATGATGCCGCCGACGAGCGAGCCGAGCACCCGGGGCGGGAAGATCCGCACGAGGTACGCGGCGATCGGCGCCGCGATGAGCCCGCCGATGAGCAGGGCCACGACCCAGGCGAAGTCGATCCCGGCGGTGCCGAGCCCGACCAGGAAGCCGAGGCTCGCCGCGACCGCGACGAAGAACTCGCTGGTGTCGATCGAACCGATCACCTTGCGCGGCTCCATGCGCCCGCTCGCCAGGATGGCCGGCGTGCCCACCGGCCCCCAGCCGCCGCCACCGGTGGCGTCCATGAAGCCGGCGACCAGGCCGAGCGGGGTGAGGAAACGCTTGCGGAGCGGCTGACCGAGCTTGTCGGTGCGCAGGCCACGGAAGGTGAAGCGCAGCAGCACGTACACGCCGAGCCCCAGCAGCAGCAGCGACATGAGCGGCTTCGCGATCTCCGTCGAGAGCCAGGAGAGGAACGTCGCACCCGCGAACGCCCCGATGGCGCCGGGCACGCCGATCTTCAGGACGACCTTCCAGTCCACGTTGCCGAAGCGCCAGTGCGACGCGCCCGAGGCGAGCGTCGTGCCGATCTCGGCGAGGTGGACGGTGGCGCTGGCCGCGGCGGGGTTGGTCCCGATCGCCAGGAGCAGGGTCGTGGACGTGACGCCGTAGGCCATGCCGAGGCTGCCGTCGACGAGCTGGGCTCCGAGGCCCACGAGAGCGAGGAGCACGAGTGTCCGCACGGGCGGGATCCCTCCGTCGGCGCGGCAGCCCTTCTGCCGCGGTCGATGTCAAAGTTATCCCATCGGACCGATCGGATTCAAGGGTTAAGAACGCCGGTCCCGCGACGCGAGACGGCGCGAGCGCCGTCAGGTCCGCGGGACAGCGGTCAGGGGTTCTCCCAGGCGGCCTCGTCGGAGGTCAGGACGCGGACGACGTCGGGCAGGCTCCCCGCCGCCAGGTCCGCGAGCGTGACCTGCTCGAGCACGGCGCGCACGTTGACGCGGAGCGCCACCCACACGTGCAGCAGAGACGCCGCGGCACCCGTGTACTCCAGGTCCGAGGGGCGCGCGTCCCGAACGAAGACGAGCGGGCCGTCGACGGCGCGCACCACGTCGGCCACCGTCACCTTGTCCGCCGGGCGGGCGAGCACGTAGCCGCCGCCGGCCCCCCGCCTGCTCGCGACGATGCCCTCGCGGCGCAGGTCGCTGAGGATCGCCTCGAGGAACCGGTGCGGCACCTGCTGCGCGCGGGCGAGCGCCTCGGCGGGCACCGGCTGACCACCCGACGCCGCGGCGAGCTCCGCGGAGGCCCGCACCGCGTAGTCGGCCTTGGCGGAGATCCTCATCGGCCGGAAGCCTCGTTCGCGTGGGCGGGCGCGGCACCGTCCGCGGGAGCGAGGATCGGCCCCGCCGCGCGGGCCGACCCCGCGAAGGATCCGGTCAGCGGCAGCTCGGGCAGGATCACGGCCTGGGCGGCGTGGTACACGTCGGGCTTGCCCACCCAGGTGCGCCCGGACGGCCGGTTGTCGGTGTCGAGCTCGTGGAACCACGACCCGCGACGGTGATCCACGAGGTTGGCGTCGATCCACGTCCACCAGCCGCCCGCGAGGTCGGCGTACCGGGCGTCGCCCGTGACCGTGCCCAGCGCGTCCGCGGCGGCCACAGCCTCCGCGGCCACCCAGTGGAAGCGCCGCGGCTCCACGGGCCGGCCCTCCCAGTCCGTCGTGTAGACGAAGCCGCCACCCTCGGGGTCCCAGCCGTCCTCGACCGCCCGGTCGAACAGGGCCCGCGCCACCTCGGTGCGGCGACCGGACGTCCCGGCGGCGACGTCCACCTGCAGGAGCAGGCGGGCCCACTCGAGCCCGTGCCCCGGCGTCGCACCGTAGGGCTTGAACGGGTCGTGGGGGCGGTCCGCGTTGTACTCGAGCAGCACGTTCCAGCCCGCGTCGAAGTGCTCGGGGATGCGCCAGCCGTTGTCCGCGGCCCAGCCGGCAACCCGGTCGGCGATCGACTCGGCGCGCACGAGCCACTCGCCGTCCCCGGTCGCGTCGTGCGCGGCGAGCAGGGCCTCGACCGCGTGCATGTTGGCGTTCACCCCACGGTAGGGGTCGATGTCGCGCCAGTCCCTCGACCGGGTGTCGAGGTGCAGCCGGTGCTCCGCCTCCCAGAACCGCTCGTCGAGCGTGCGCAGCGCGTCGTCGAGCAGCGCGGGCGCACCGGCGACGCCCGCGACCGTCCCGGTCGAGCCGGCCAGCACCACGAACGCGTGCGAGTACGCCGCCTTGGTCCCGTCGAGGTCGCCCTGCCCGGGGCCGCGGGACGTGAGCCATCCGCCGTGGTCGGGGTCGGCGAGAACGGTACGCAGCCCCTCGATCGCCCGGGCCGCGGGCTCAGGAGCCTCTGGCAGTCCCAGCAGGACGCCGAGCCCGAGGACGTGCGCCATGCGGCAGCCGATCCAGGTCTCCACCGCGTGCGAGCGATCAGGGCGTCCGTCGTCGTCGAGCCACCACGCGGCGCCGTCGTCGCGGACCGAGGTGCCCGCCAGATGGACCAGCTCCGTGAAGTGGCTACGGCGCCACGCAGAGGTGGGGCCGGCAGATGAGGGGGTTGCAGTCACCCCGGCAGCCTACCGAGCGCTGGGGCGGCCCCACCACGGGGAGGCGGGGGTGCCGGTGGGTGGCGCCGGGTGCC
>NZ_BAAAPM010000004.1:180778-278501 GCF_039531145.1 Isoptericola hypogeus | reverse complement strand
CCCCGGACGACGGTCCGAGGCGGGCACTTCGCCCTGCCACTTGACAGAACAGGCCTACATATCAGCCGACCGGCGCGAGGTCCTCGCGCCGTGCCGGCCCGACGCCACGGGACTCGCCGCGGCTGAGCATGCCGGCGAACACGTCCGCCGGGATGGTGTCGGGGATGTGCAGGCCCTCGGCGACGGCGATCCGGTCGCTCACCTCGCGCAGCACGATGGACATCGGGACGTCCAGCGCCTCGCAGATGGACGCGAGCAGCTCGGAGGACGCCTCCTTCTGACCGCGCTCGACCTCGCTGAGGTAACCGAGCGAGACCCTCGCCGCGGACGACACCTCACGCAGGGTGCGCCCCTGACGCTGCCGCGCGTCGCGCAGCACGTCGCCGATCTCTCGTCGCAGTACGACCATCTCGCGCCCCCTCTCCGTGTCCGGCCCTGCCGGCTGGTGTCCGGTCGTGACCGTGGTCCTCGTCCGTCCTGTCCTGCCCCTGGTTCCAGGGGTGGCACTACCGTATCGTGCCCGCGGCGGCTCAGGCCGTGCGGGGCGAAGATCGAGACGGCTTCGTGCCCTGTCGGTGATCACAACTGCCGCAACGTCTCGCCCCGGGCCCTTGTTCCCGGCATCACGAGCCGTCACGCATCCTTCACCGGAGCGCCTCGAGCGCCAGCTCGAGCGCCGCGCGCACCGCGCCGTCGCGGACGGCCGCGCGGTCGCCCCCGAGATCCAGGCGCCGCACCAGCGCGGCGCCGGGCGCGCTCACGGCGACGTACACCTCGCCCGGCGGGTGGCCGTCCTGCGCCTGGGGCCCGGCCACGCCCGTCGTCGCGACGCCCACGTCCGCGCCGACGACCCGGCGCACCCCGTCGGCCATCTGCGTCGCGACGTCCGGGTCGACGGCGCCGCGCGCGGCGAGGAGCGCAGCGTCGACGCCGAGCAGCGAGGACTTCACCTCGGTCGCGTACGCGACGACGCCGCCCCGCACCACGGCCGACGCCCCCGGCACCTCGACGAGCGCGGCCACGAGCAGCCCGCCGGTGAGCGACTCCGCCACGCCGAGCGTGAGGCCTGCCAACCGCGCCGCGTCCAGCACCTCGGACGCCGGCGACGCCGCCGTCATGCCGCCGCGCGGCCCGGCCGACGCCGCGCCTCGGCTCGCAGCCGCCACCCCTGCACCGCGTAGTCGACGCCCGTCACGACCGTGACGACGATCGCGACGGCGAGCACGACCCACGCGACGACGCCCACGAACGCCGGCAGGTGCGCGAGCGGCAGCAGGAACAGCGAGATCGCCGCGATCTGGAGGACCGTCTTGATCTTGCCGCCGCGCGACGCGGGCATCACCGCGTACCGGAGCACCACCATGCGCAGCACCGTCACGCCGAGCTCCCGGACCAGGATCACGGCCGGCACCCACCAGGGCAGCTCGCCGAGCGGCCACCAGAGCAGGACGAGGGCGGCACCGACGAGCGCCTTGTCCGCGATCGGGTCCAGCAGCTTGCCGACGTCGGTGACCAGGCCGCGGGACCGCGCCAGATGTCCGTCGACGCGGTCGCTCAGCGCCGCGAGCAGGAAGATCCCCGTCGCGACGAGCCGCCAGGTCACCGACTCCCCGTCCTCGACGAGGAGCGCCCAGGCGAACACCGGCACCAGCAGGATGCGCAGAACGGTCACCGCGTTGGCGATGTTCCAGGGCGAGGGAGCTTCCGTGACCACGGGCCCACCCTATCCGCGCGGGTTTCACCCGGCGCCGCCGCGGTCGCTGCCGGACGGTCGGTGCGCAAGCACCCGGGGCGCTCTATCCTCCTCGGGTGGCCCGCCACACGTCCGACGACGGACCCCGCCCGCACCGACGCCTCCGGCTCGTCCTCGTCGCGCTCGGTTCCGCGGCGACGGCCGCGGTGGTCGCCGCCGCCCTCACGGGCGTCCTCCCGCCGGGGTCCCAGGACGCACCCGGGCCCGAGGCCGACGCGGGGACGTCCGCGGGAGGCCCGGCGTCGTCGGCGCCCGCCACCTCGCCCGCGCCCGAGCCCACCCCCGAGGCGGCGCGCTTCACGCTCCTCGCGGCCGGCGACATCCTGCCCCACGGCCCGGTCGTCGCGTCCGCGACCGGGGCCGACGGGTCGATCGACTTCAGCCCGCTGCTGGCCGGCATCGACCCCTGGGTCACCGGCGCCGACCTCGCGCTGTGCCACCTGGAGGTCCCCGTCGCCCCGCAAGGGACGCCGGCCAGCGGCTACCCCCTCTTCGGCGCGCCGCGCGAGCTGGTGCGCGACCTCGGCGAGCAGGGCTGGGACGGCTGCTCCACGGCGTCGAACCACTCCGTGGACCGCGGCTATCCGGGGGTCCGCACCACGCTGCGCCGCCTGGACGCGACGGGCATGGGGCACGTCGGCACGGCGCGCGCCGCCGCCGAGCAGGACACGCCCCAGCTCTACCACCTCGAGCGCGCGGGACGGCAGGTCACGGTGGCCCACCTGGCCGCGACCTACGGCCTCAACGGCCTGCCGATGCCCGCGGAGGCTCCGTGGGCGGTGACCCTGATCGACGCCGACGAGATCGTGGAGCAGGCCCGCGCGGCGCGCGAGGCGGGCGCCGACCTCGTGCTCGTCAGCCTGCACGCCGGCGTCGAGTACACCGAGGTGCTCACGGACCAGCAGACGGAGGTCGTACGCCGGCTGGCCCGGTCCCGCGCGGTCGACCTCGTGATCGGCCACCACGCGCACGTGCCGCAGGCGATCGACCGGGTCGGGCGCGGGCCCGACGGCGACGGGATGTGGGTCGCCTACGGCCTCGGCAACCTGCTGTCCAACCAGTCCGACGACTGCTGCGACCCGCGGACGAGCAACGGCGTCCTCCTGTCCGCGACGGTGACCCAGGAGGCCCCGGGCTCGCCCGCGCGGGTGACGGGCGTCCGCTGGACCGGCACGACCGTCGACATCGCCGCGGGCCACGAGGTGCGTGCCCTGCCCGACCTGAGGCACGACCCGGCCGGCACGACGTTCTCCGCCGCCGAGATCGCGGCCCGCCAGGAGCGGGTGGCGGACGCCGTCGGCGGTGCGGCGAAGCAGCGCATCGCGCCCCAGGAGCCGACCGGCCCCGCGCCGGACGTCGTCCCGCGGCGCGGCTGAACGACGGTCGCGACGCGGTGCCCGGGACGATGCCGGCTCGCGTGCGGTTCAGGCCGGGCTCAGCGCCAGCCGTGCTCCGGGTCGGTGTCCGCGCCGTCGTGGTAGTCCGTCGCGACCGGCGGCGCGTGCCCGTCGGTCCCGTCCGCGTAGGGGTCGGCCGCCGGGGCCGGGGCGCCGCCGTCGGCCTCCTGGTCGTACGCCTGGGACGTCTCGCCCCGGATGAGCGCGAGGGCCGAGGGCAGGTCGTCGGGGAGCACGAGCACCTCGCGCGCCTTCGACCCCTCCGACGGGCCGACGATCTCCCGCGACTCGAGCAGGTCCATGAGACGGCCCGCCTTGGCGAACCCGACGCGCAGCTTGCGTTGCAGCATCGACGTGGAGCCGAACTGGGTGGTCACCACCAGCTCCGCGGCCTGCAGCAGCAGGTCCAGGTCGTCGCCGATGTCCTCGTCCACCTGCTTCTTCGCGGCGGCCGGGGCCGTGACGTCCTCCCGGTACACGGGCTTGAGCTGCGACTTCACGTGCTCGACGACGGCGTGGACCTCGGACTCGGTGACCCACGCGCCCTGCACGCGCATCGGCTTGGCCGCTCCCATCGGGAGGAACAGCGCGTCGCCCTGGCCGATGAGCTTCTCGGCGCCCGGCTGGTCGAGCACCACGCGCGAGTCGGCGAGCGACGACGTCGCGAACGCCAGCCGGGAGGGCACGTTCGCCTTGATGAGGCCGGTGACGACGTCGACCGACGGGCGCTGCGTCGCCAGCACGAGGTGGATGCCGGCCGCGCGCGCGAGCTGGGTGATGCGCTGGATCGACGCCTCCACGTCGCGGGGCGCGACCATCATGAGGTCCGCGAGCTCGTCCACGACGACCAGCAGGTACGGGTACGGCGCGATCTTGCGCTCCGAGCCCGGCAGCGGCTGGACCTTGCCCGAGCGGACGGCGGCGTTGAAGTCGTCGAGGTGCTTGTACCCGAAGGCCGCGAGGTCGTCGTAGCGCGCGTCCATCTCGCGCACCACCCAGTCGAGGGCCTCGGCGGCCTTCTTGGGGCTGGTGATGATCGGCGTGATGAGGTGCGGGATGCCCTCGTAGATCGTCAGCTCGACGCGCTTGGGGTCGACGAGGATCATGCGCACCTGCTCCGGCGTCGAGCGCATGAGGATCGACGAGATCATCGAGTTGATGAAGCTCGACTTGCCGGCTCCCGTGGCGCCGGCCACGAGAATGTGCGGCATCTTCGCGAGGTTCGCGACGACGTAGCCGCCCTCGACGTCCTTGCCGACGCCCATCACCATCGGGTGCTCGGTGCGGCGCGCGGCCGACGAGCGCAGCACGTCGCCGAGCACGACCGTCTCGCGGTCGGAGTTCGGGATCTCGATGCCGATCGCGGACTTGCCGGGGATGGGCGACAGGATCCGCACGTCGGCGCTCGCGACGGCGTACGCGATGTTGTTGGACAGCGAGGTGATGCGCTCGACCTTCGTCTTCGCCCCGACCTCGACCTCGTACCGGGTCACGGTCGGCCCGCGGGTGAAACCCGTGACCTGGGCGTCGACTCCGAAGTCCTCGAAGACCTTGGTCAGCGCCTCGACGACGCGGTCGTTCGCGGCCGAGCGGGTCTTGTGCGGCGCCCCCTTGCCGAGGGAGTCCTCGCTGGGGAGCAGGTAGACCGTGTCGCCGTCGAGCATCGGCTGGGTGCCGCGACCCATGGGCGGCAGGTCGGAGGGCGGTGCGGCTCCGGCCGGCTCCTCGACCAGCGCGGGCGACTCCGCACCGACGGCCGCCGCCGCCCCCGCCGCGACGACCTGCGTGGGCGCCGCCTTGTCGACCTTGCGGGTCGAGCCCGTGCGCGCCGCGGCCGCCTCCTTCTCCAGCAGGGCCGCCTTCTCGAAAGCCTCGTCGCCGGCGTACTCGTCCAGCCCTGCCGCCTCCGCCGCCTCCGCCGCGCGTTGCGCCTTGGTCTTGCGGGTGCGCTTGGGGCGCGGCGCGGCGCCGTCCGAGCCGTCGTGCCGCGAGACACCCTCGGCCAGCGGGAGACCGTCGTCCCCGACCTCCTCGGGCCGGTGGTTGCCCGTGAGCCGGTCGTACACGCCGCGCAGGCGGTCGGGGATGCGGTGCACGGGCGTGGCCGTGACGACGAGCAGGCCGAAGAAACCGAGCAGGAGGAAGAGCGGGACGGCGACCCACTCGGTCACGCCGGTCACGACGGGCGTGGCGGTGACGTACCCGATGATGCCGCCCGCGTCCTGCAGGGCGGCGAAGCCGTCGCTCGGCGCGGGCGTGTCCTCGGCGACGGCGACGAGCGCGCACACCGACACGACGATGAACGTCAGGCCGATCGCGACGCGAGAGTTCGCCTGCCCCCGCTCGGGGTGCCGCATCACGCGGAACCCGAGCCAGAGCAGCAGCACGGGCACGGCCACCCCGGCCAGGCCGACGGTGCCGGCGACGACGGCGTGCACGACGTCGCCGAACGTGCCGGAGATCCCCCACCACTCCCGCGCGGCCACTACCAGCGCGAGGGCGATGAGGAAGAAGGCGACGCCGTCTCGGCGGTGCTCGGGTTCCAGGTCTCTTGCTCCCTTGGTGATGCTGCGGGTCACGGCGCCCAGCCCGTGCGCGACGCCGAGGTACAGCCCGCGGACCGCGCGGACGGGCCACGACGGACCGCTGCGCGCCGGGCGCCGGGCGGGCGAGCGGCGGGTGCCGCCCGACGAGCCCTTGGTGCGGCCCGAGCCCTTGCCGCTCCGGCCACCGGCCCGCGAGGACGAGCTGCGCGCGGGCGCGCGACGAGCAGGGGCGGACACGGACGCGTTCCGCCCCGTCCGCGCCGTTCCCCGCGGGGTCCCGGTGACCTTCCGGGCAGGTGTCCGGGTCGCCATGATGTCCCACCGTACCCGCGGACGCGGGGCCGACGGCGCAGGTCGCGGACGCGTGTCCCGGACCTCAGCCCGCCGTGAGGAGCCCGAACGCGAGGGTCACCACGCCGGCGGCGAGCGCGAGCGCCCCCAGCGGGAGCAGCACGACGGCGCGGTTCGGCGACCGGCGGCCGGCGCCCATCGCCGAGAAGAAGAAGCCGGCCGGCAGGAGGATCGCCCCGACGAGCACCCCGGTGGCCGCAAGCCAGCGGGGGAAGCCCGCCAGGTCGGTCGCCTCGGCGAGCAGCAGGCACAGCAGCCCCAGGATGACCAGCACCCCGGCGTGCGCGTGGCCGGCCCGGAAGAAGGACGTCTGGAAGCCGGTCGCTGCGACCTTGCCGGTGACGACCTTCACCAGGAAGTACCCGCCGGACTCGATGCCCACGACGGTCAGCAGCACGATGCCCGCGGTGACGCGGGCGGGATCGGAGAGCTCGAGCACGGTGACGTCCTCTGGTCGACGGGAACCCTGTTTACGAACACTGTTATAGAACACCGTTCGCAAACTCTCGTCAAGGGGTCTACGCTCGCGGCATGGCTCGCCCACGGCTGCACGACGACGCCCTGCGCACCCGGCTGCTCGAGGTCGCCTCCCGGGCGATCTCGACGGGCGGGGAGCAGGCGGTGTCGGTGCGCTCGGTCGCGGCCGCGGCGGGCACGAGCCCGTCGGCCGTGTACGCCTTGTTCGGCTCGCGCGACGCGCTCGTGTCCGCGGTCAGCGCCGAGGGCTTCCGCCGCTTCGCCGAACGCCTCGCCGCGGTGGGGCGCACCGACGACCCCACGGGCGACCTGCTGGCCCTGGGCGCCGCGTACCGGCACAGCGCGCTCGCCGACCCGCACTTCTACCGGACGATGTTCGACCGGGCCGTGCGGCCCGGCGCCGACGCGCCGCCCCCGGTCGAGCAGCCCACGTTCCTCGTGCTGCGGGACGCCGTCGCGCGGGTGCTCGGTGCCGCCAGGCCCGAGCAGGCCGCGACCGTGGCCGTCGGGCTCTGGGGCCTGGTGCACGGCCTCGTCTCGCTCGAGCTGGCCGGCCTGCTCCCCGGGGACGAGGCCGCCCGGGCCGCCCGCTACGAGGCGGCGGCGGGCGCCCTCGGCCCGGCCCTGTTCAGGACCTGAGCGCTCCCCCGTGCGCTCGTACGCTGCCGAGGGCGAGCTGCCGTTCTGTCAGCCCGCCGCGCGCCAGGCGTCGACGGCGGCGAGGTGCCGCGCGATCTGCTCGGGCGGGAGGAAGGACCCGGCGAACGACGCAGCGGCGAGGTCGGCCCGCTGGTCGCGGGTCAGCGCGAAGGCCGCCGTCACGGCGTCGTCGACCTCGTCCACGTACGCGCCGAAGTAGGACGGGTCGTCCGAGTTGATCGACACGTTCAGGCCGGCCGCCATCATCGCCGGCAGCGGGTGGGCCGCCAGCGACGGCACCGCGCGCAGGCGCACGTTCGACCACGGGCAGACGGTCAGCGGCACCCGCTCGGCCACGAGGCGCGCCACCACGGCCTCGTCCTCCATCGCGCGGATCCCGTGGTCGACCCGCTCGACCCCGAGGACGTCGAGCACCTCGACGGCGTTCGACGCCGGACCCTCCTCCGCCGCGTGCGCGGTGCGGCGCAGCCCGTGCGCGGCCGCACGCTCGAACGCCCGCGCGAACGGCGTCGCGGCGAACCCGACCTCCGTTGAGGCGAGGCCGACCGCGGCGAACGGCGCGCCCGCCGCGAGGACAGCGTCGAGCACCGCCTCGGCCTCGGCCGCCGGGCGGTGTCGCAGGAACGCGAGGATCAGCAGCCCGGAGACGCCGTGCGACGCCTCGCCGTCCGCCACGCCCTCGGCGAGGCCCGCGACGACGTCCTCCAGGGCGACGCCCCGCTCGAGGTGCGTCTGCAGGTCGACCATGATCTCGGCGTGCCGCACCCCGCCCGCCGCGGCCCGGCGCAGGTAGGCGCGGGTGAGGTCCGCGAAGTCGTCGGCGGTGCGCAGCACCTGCGAGGTCGCGTGGTAGAGGTCGAGGAACGACTGCAGGTCGCCGAAGGCGTACGCGGCGCGCAGCTCGCCGGGGTCGCGGTACGGCAGGGCGACGCGGTTCCGCTCGGCCAGCGCGAACGCCAGCTCGGGCTCCAGCGTGCCCTCCAGGTGCAGGTGCAGCTCGGCGCGCGGCGGGCGCGCCGGGGGCGGCGTGGTCGCGGTCATGCCCCGCAGGCTACGTCGGCGGCGCCGGGACCTCGCCGCCCCGGCCGGGACACGGCCGAGCGCCGGACGCCGCCGGTCGGCACGACCGCCCGCTCGCGCTGGACCCGCGTGACCTCGCGAACGATCCCCACCCACAGGACCAAGGGCACCCACGTGAGGACCGTCACGACGGTCTCGTACGGCACGAGGACCACCGGCTCCTCCGGCCTGAGGTCGAGGGCCCGGAGCGCGACCGAGTTCGTGGCGAGGGACAGCGCCACCCACCAGCCCCACCACGCGCCCAGGGAGCCCGCGCGGTGCGCGGCGAGCCGTTCCCCCATGGTGGCGCGTCGCAGGTCCCGCACCATCTGGCATGGGAACCAGAAGGAGACGACGGGGAGCACCCACGCGAACCACGGCCAGGCGTCACCACGCCGAGGCCCATTGCCAGGGGCGAGGTGCGTCGCGAAGACCTGGCTGCGGCGGACCCACGTGCCGACGACCACGAGGGCCGCCGACTGCACCACGAGGAGTCCGAGCGACAGCCAGGCGTACGCCGTCGGGGCGGCGGCCGTTGTTCCCGCCGCACGCTGCGCGACCTCGCCCGGTGCCGACGCCAGCAGGAGCAGCTGGACGACTCCCCACACCAGGGCCAGTGCGATCGACGCCCGAGCGAGCCCGACCGGCGCCGGCGGCGTCGTCCACCCGGCTGGGAGCGCCGGGAACGGCTCGAGGTCCGTCGACCGCCCCCGCCGGGTGTCGGACCGGTGCACGGACGTCGGACGGACGACCACCGGCCGGGCGGCGGGACGGACGGCGGGCTGGACGGACTCGGACGGCATCGGCGCTCCTTCTCGGGCGTTCAGGGACGTGCCCGGCACCGTAGCCGTGCGGCGTCGGGTACCCGCCGAGATATCCACAGGGCCGGCACGGGTCGCCCCGTGCCGGCCCTGCCGGGTCCTGTTCCTGCGCTCCGGCTCAGGCCTCCACACTCCTGGTCGGCCCGAGCCTGCGCTCCGCTACGGGCGCGTGCCTTGCTCCGCTGCGGCCCCCACCCTGCGCTGCGCTCCGGCTCAGGCCTCCACGACCACCGGCACGATCATGGGCCGCCGGCGCAGCCGCCGGTTGACCCACTGCCCGATGACCCGCCGCATGATCTGCTGCAGCTGGTAGGTGTCGGTCGCGCCCCCGGCGATGGCCTCCTCGAGCGCGGCCACGACGTCGGGCTGGATCTCCTCGAACACGGCGGCGTCCTCGGCCATGCCTCGGGCCAGGATCTGCGGCCCCGCGAGCACCTTGCCGGTGGCGGTGTCCACCACGGCGAAGACGGAGACGAAGCCCTCCTCGGCCAGGGTCCGGCGGTCCTTGAGCTCGTTCTCCGTGACGGCGCCGACCGTGGAGCCGTCGACGAAGACGTAGCCGCAGGGCACCGCGCCGACCACGGACGCCTTGCCGTCCACCAGGTCGACGACGACGCCGTCCTCGGCGAGCACGACGCGGTCCGCCGGGACGCCGGTGCGGACGGCCAGCGCCGCGTTGGCCACGAGGTGCCGGACCTCGCCGTGCACCGGCATGACGTTCTTGGGCCGCAGCACGTTGTAGCAGTACAGGAGCTCGCCGGCGCTCGCGTGCCCGGAGACGTGCACCTTGGCGTTGCCGGAGTGCACGACGCGCGCCCCGAGCCGCGTGAGGCCGTTGATGACCCGGAACACCGAGTTCTCGTTGCCCGGGATCAGCGACGACGCGAGGATCACGGTGTCGCCGTGCCCGACCTGGACCTTGTGGTCGCCGTTGGCCATCCGGCTCAGGGCGGCCATCGGCTCACCCTGGGAGCCCGTGGACATGTAGACGATGCGGTCGTCGGGCAGGCTCGCGGCCTGCTTGAGCTCGATGAGGACGCCCGGGGGGACCGTGAGGTAGCCGAGCTCCGCGGCGATGCCCATGTTGCGCACCATCGACCGGCCCACGAGCGCGACCTTGCGGCCGTGCGCGTGCGCGGCGTTGAGCACCTGCTGCACGCGGTGCACGTGCGACGAGAACGACGCGACGATGACGCGCTTCTCGGCCTGGGCGAAGACGTTGTCGAGCACCGGGCCGATCTCGACCTCGTTGGTCACGAAGCCGGGGACCTCGGCGTTGGTGGAGTCGACCATGAACAGGTCGACCCCCTTCTCGCCCAGGCGCGCGAAGGCGCGCAGGTCGGTGACGCGGCCGTCGAGCGGGAGCTGGTCCATCTTGAAGTCGCCCGTGTGCAGCACGGTGCCGGCGCCGGTGGTGACCGCGACGGCCAGCGCGTCCGGGATGGAGTGGTTGACGGCGACGAACTCGCAGTCGAAGACGCCGAACCGCTCGGTCTGGCCCTCCGCCACGACGCGCAGCACCGGCTTGATGCGGTGCTCCTTGAGCTTGGCGTCGACGAACGCGAGCGTGAGCCGCGAGCCGACGAGCGGGATGTCGCGGCGCAGCCGCAGGAGGTACGGCACGGCGCCGATGTGGTCCTCGTGCCCGTGCGTGAGCACGATCGCCTCGATGTCGTCGAGACGGTCCTTGATGTACTCGAAGTCCGGCAGGATGAGGTCGACGCCGGGCTGATGGTCCTCGGGGAAGAGGACGCCGCAGTCGATGATCAGCAGGCGGCCCTCGTACTCGAGGACGGCCATGTTGCGCCCGACCTCGCCCAGGCCGCCGAGGGCGACGATGCGCAGCCCCTTCGACGGCAGGACGGGGGGCAGGGGAAGTTCGGGGTGAGGGTGGCTCACGGGGCCTCCAGGCCAGTCGGTATTACGGAAGTGTGGGTGCGCCCGTCCGGGCGTCTTCGAGCAGTCCGGCCGCGGCGAGCGCGTCGCGCACGTGGGCGACGTCGACGTCGGACGCGGCGACGTTGGGCAGGCGCAGCTCGCGGTTGTCGAGCACGCCGAGCACCTCGAGCGCGGCCTTGACCATGACGGCCTGGGCGCCGGCGCCGTTCATCGCCTCGATCACCGGCAGGGTCGGCAGGAACGCCTCGAGCGCGCCCGCGGTGTCCCCGGCGTCCCAGCGGCGCACGACCTCGGCGAAGGCCGCGCCCACGACGTGCGCGGAGACGGAGACGATGCCCGCGCCGCCGACGGACAGGAAGGGCAGCAGCAGGCTGTCGTCGCCCGAGTACCAGGCGAGGCCGGTCTCGGCCGCCAGACGCGCGGCCGCGGCCACGTCGCCGGTGGCGTCCTTCGTCGCGACGACCCGCGGGTGCCGGGCGATGCGCTCGTACGTCGACGCCGCGATCCGGACGCAGGTGCGGCCGGGGACGTCGTACAGCATGACGGGCAGGTCGGTCGCGTCGGCGACCGTCGCGAAGTGCCGGTACAGGCCCTCCTGCGTGGGGCGCGAGTAGTACGGCGAGACGACGAGCAGCCCGTGCGCGCCGGCCTCGGCGGCCTGCTCCGCCATCCGCACCGCGTGGACGGTGTCGTTGGAGCCCGCCCCCGCGAGCACGAACGCCCGGTCGCCGACAGCGTCGACGACCGCCCGCACGAGGTCCGCCTTCTCGGGCGCATGCGTGACGGGGGACTCCCCCGTCGTCCCCGACAGGACCAGACCGTCGTTGCCGTCGTCGACCAGACGCTTCGCGAGGCGGGCCGCGGCGTCGAGGTCCACCTCCCCCGCGACGTTCATCGGGGTGACCATCGCGGTCAGGACGGCGCCGAACGGGCGCACGTGGGTCGGGGCAGACGTCATGGGGTCAACCGTACCGGGCGGACGGTGGCCAGGGACCGCGCCGAGGGTGCTCCCGACGGGGTGTCCTGTCACATGTCGAGCGGACGGCCGCCCGTGCATACTCGGTGCCATGACCGCACCGCCGCTGTCCCCCGCACTCGTCGCGCACCTGCCGACGGGCATGCTCGCGGGCGGGCACTGGGGTCCGGCCACCGGCGGGCGCACGTTCGAGGTCGCCGACCCCGCCAGCGGCGAGGTCCTGTTCGACGTCGCCGACGCCTCGCCCGAGGACGCGCGCCGCGCCCTCGCGTCGGCCGCCGACACGGCCGCCGCGTGGCGCGCGGTCGCGCCGCGCGAGCGCTCCGAGCTGTTGCGCGCCGTCTACGAGCGGATCGTCGCCCGGTCGGACGCGTTCGCGTCCCTCATCACCGCCGAGTGCGGCAAGCCGCTCGCCGAGGCGCGCGCGGAGGTGCTCTACGGCGCCGACTTCCTGCGCTGGTACGCCGAGCAGGCCGTGCGGGCCGAGGGGCTGGCGCGCACCGCCCCGGCGGGGGCCAACCGCCAGCTCGTGCACCGCCGGCCCGTGGGCCCCGCCCTGCTCGTGACGCCGTGGAACTTCCCCATCGCCATGGCGACCCGCAAGATCGGGCCCGCTCTCGCCGCCGGCTGCACGGTCGTGATCAAGCCGGCGCACGCGACGCCGTTGACGACGATGCTCGTCGCGGAGGTGATCCGGTCCGAGCTGGCGGACCGCGGGCTGCCGGCGGGCGTCGTGAACGTCGTCCCGACCGCGAGCGCCGGCGACGTCGTCGGCCCGCTCCTGACCGACGAGCGGCTGCGCAAGCTGTCGTTCACCGGGTCGACGGCGGTGGGCGCCACGCTGCTGCAGCAGGCGGCGGGCCAGGTGCTGAACTGCTCCATGGAGCTCGGGGGCAACGCCCCGTTCGTCGTCTTCGCGGACGCCGACCTCGATGCCGCGATCGACGGCGCCACCGTCGCCAAGCTGCGCAACGCCGGTCAGTCGTGCGTCGCGGCCAACCGGTTCCTCGTGCACGACTCGCTCGCGCGCGAGTTCGCCCGGCGGCTGGCCGACCGGTTCTCGCACCTGCGCGTGGGCGCGGGCTCCGAGGAGGGCGTCGACGTGGGGCCGCTGATCGACGCGCGCGCGGTCGAGAAGGTCGACCACCTGGTGACCGACGCCACGGACCGTGGGGCCCAGGTCCTCACCGGCGGCACCCGCCCCGACGGGCCGGGGAGCTTCTACGAGCCCACGGTCCTCGAGGGCGTGGACGCCGACGCCCGGGTCGTGCGCGAGGAGATCTTCGGGCCGGTGGCGCCCGTCGTCGCGTTCGCCGAAGACGACGAGGCGATCGCGCTGGCGAACGCCACCGAGTACGGGCTGGCCGCGTACGCGTACACCACCTCCCTCGACCGCGCGATGCGCGCGAGCGACGAGCTCGAGGCCGGGATGATCGGCATCAACCGCGGCATGGTCTCTGACGCCAGCGCTCCCTTCGGCGGCGTGAAGCAGTCCGGGCTCGGGCGCGAGGGCGGGGAGGCCGGGCTCGAGGAGTACCTCGAGACCGTCTACGTCGCGCTCTGAGACCGTCCGGAGCCCGCCCCGGGTCGACCGGGCCGTCCGAGGAATCGACGAGGACGTCCCGCCCGCGGCCGGCCGGCCGTCGTCGAGCGTCTCGAGAAGGTCCGCGAGGCCCGCCCGCTCGCTGACCGCCGCCGCCCGCACGTCGGTCGTTTCTCCACGCCAGGAGAGTCGTGGTTTCCTGGCGCGCGTGACACCAGTGCGACAGCGGGACCCGGCGGTGCGCGCCGCCGTCCGGCAGGGGACGTCCGTCGCGGTCGCGACCGGGCTCTACGGGATCTCGTTCGGGGCGCTGTCGGTGGTGGCGGGCGTGAGCGTGCCGCAGACGATGGCGCTGAGCCTCCTGCTCTTCTCGGGCGGGTCGCAGTTCGCGCTGATCGGCGTGGTCGCCGCGGGCGGCTCGCCGCTCGCGGCCGTGGCGACGTCGACGATGCTGGGCGTCCGCAACACCCTCTACGGCGCCGTCGTGTCACCGCTGCTCGGGGTGCGCGGGTGGCGGCGTCTGGCCGCGGCGCAGCTCACGATCGACGAGTCGACGGCGGTGGCGGTCGGCCAGCGCGACCCCGCCGCCACCCGTGCGGGGTTCTGGACCACCGGCGTCGGGGTTTTCGTCCTGTGGAACGCCTTCACGCTCGTGGGGGCGCTGGCCGGCGACGCGCTCGGTGACCCGCGGGCGTGGGGGCTCGACGCCGCCGCCGGGGCGGCGTTCCTCGCGCTCGTGTGGCCGCGGCTCGCCGAGCGTCGCGCGCAGCTCGTCGCCGCGCTCGCGGTCGCCGTCTCCGCGGCGCTGATCCCGCTCGTGCCCGCGGGCGTCCCGGTGCTGGCCGCCGCCGCGGTGGCGATCGTCGTCGGGCTGGTGTCGGGCCCGCCGAGGACAGCGGCGGCCACCGGCGGGGGCACCGACGGGGACACCGACGGGCGCCGCGGCCGTGGCGCCGTCGACGAGGATGCCGAGGAGGGCCGATGACGACCACCGTCCTGTGGGCGACCGTGCTGGTCGCGTCGCTCGCGAGCTTCGCGCTCAAGCTCGCCGGGCACCTGATCCCGGAGCACTGGCTCGCGGCGGGGCGCGTGCAGCGCACCTCGACGCTCGTCACGGTCGCGCTGCTCGTGTCCCTCGTGGTCGTGCAGACGTTCGCGGACGGCCAGGCCGTCGTCGTGGACGCGCGCGTCCCGGCCCTCGCCGTGGCCGCGCTCGCCCTCGCCCTGCGGGCGCCCTTCATCCTCGTCGTGGTGCTGGCGGCGGCGACGGCCGCCGGCCTGCGCGCGCTGGGCTGGGGCTGACCCGGGCGGGCGGTGCCGCCGCATAGGGTGGCCCGATGGCACTCTTCCGCGAGACGGCCGACGTCTCGGTCCGGCCCGCCGTCCCGGGCGACGAAGCCCCGATGACCCGCGTCCAGGTGGCCGCGTGGCGGGCCACGCACGAGGTGGCGCTCGGCGACGGCGTCGTCGACGCGCTGGACACCGCCGCGATGCAGGACCGGTGGGCCCGCGCGATCTCGTCGCCCCCGGGCCCGGGCTTCGCCGTCTTCGTCGCGCTCGCCGGGCCCGACGTCGTGGGCTTCGCGGCCGTCGCGCCCGGTCAGGTCCTCGCGCTGGAGGTGGACCCCGCCCACCAGCGTGGCGGCCACGGCTCGCGGCTGCTCGCGGCCGCCGTCGACCGGCTGCGCACCGACGGCGCGGACACGGTCGCCACCTGGGTCCTGGACGACGACTCGGCCCGCGAGCGCTTCCTCTCCGCGGCCGGGCTGGGCCCGGACGGCACGCGGCGGGTGCTCGCCACCGGCGTGCGCGACGTCGTCGAGCACCGGTGGTCCGCCGGCATCTGAGGCCCCCGGACCGTTTCTTACCGCGCGGTAGGTTTCTTGGTAGGCTGGCCGGCGCGCGCCCACCGGCGCGCTCGTCGACCCCGAGGGAGTGCCTCCGTGACCCTGGACCAGTCCGCACCGCGGCCCGCCACCACCGACCGTCCCTTCGACGTGGAGCGCGTGCTCGCCGAGCTCACGCTCGCGGAGAAGGCCTCGCTCCTGTCGGGCCTCGACTTCTGGCACACCCAGCCGGTGGAGCGCGACGGCGAGACGCTCGTGCCGTCGGTCATGGTCACCGACGGCCCGCACGGGCTGCGCAAGCAGGACGAGAGCGCCGACCACCTCGGCCTGGGGGGCAGCGTGCCCGCCACCTGCTTCCCCACCGCGGCCGCGCTGGGCTCCAGCTGGGACGCCGACCTGCTGCGCCGCGTCGGCGAGGCGCTGGGCCGCGAGACCCGCACCCACGACGTCGCCGTCCTCCTGGGTCCGGGCGTGAACATCAAGCGCTCCCCGCTGTGCGGCCGCAACTTCGAGTACTTCTCCGAGGACCCCGTCGTCGCCGGCGACCTCGCCGCCGCACTGGTCGACGGCATCCAGTCCCGGGGCGTGGGCACGTCGCTCAAGCACTTCGCGGCCAACAACCAGGAGGCCGACCGCATGCGCGTGTCGGCCGACGTCGACGAGCGGACCCTGCGCGAGATCTACCTCCCCGCCTTCGAGCGGGTCGTCACCAGGTCCCAGCCGTGGACCGTCATGTGCGCGTACAACAAGGTCAACGGCGTGTACGCCTCGCAGCACGACTGGCTCCTGACGACCGTGCTGCGCGACGAGTGGGGCTTCGAGGGCCTCGTCGTCTCGGACTGGGGCGCCGTGCGCGACCGCGTCGCCGGCGTCGCGGCGGGCCTCGACCTGGAGATGCCGTCCAGCGGGGGCCGCACCGACGCGCAGGTCGTCGCCGCGGTCCGCGCCGGCGAGCTCGACGAGGCGGCCGTCGACGCCGCCGCGCGCCGGGTCCTGCAGCTCGTCGCCCGCTCGCTGCCCGCGCTGCGCTCGACCGGCGCCGAGGACGACTCGTTCGACATCGACGCGCACCACACCCTGGCCCGCGAGGCCGCGGCCGCCGGCACCGTGCTGCTGAAGAACGAGCCCGTCGACGGCGCCCCCCTCCTGCCGCTGGCCGCGCCGGCCGACGTCGCCGTGATCGGCGAGCTCGCCCGCACCCCGCGCTACCAGGGCGCCGGCTCGTCGCAGGTCAACCCGACGCGCCTCGACGACGCCCTCACCGCGCTCCGCGAGGCGGCCGGCACCGACCTGCCGTTCGCGCCCGGCTACACGCTGGCGGAGGGGCCCGCGGACGACCGCCCGGCCGACGAGCTGGTCGCCGAGGCGGTGGCGACCGCGCGCGGCGCCGGCACCGTCGTCGTCTTCCTCGGGCTCCCGGCCGCCTACGAGTCGGAGGGCTACGACCGCGAGCACCTCGACCTCCCGGCCGACCAGGTCGCGCTGCTGACGGCGGTCGCCGCCGCCAACCCGCGCGTCGTGGTCGTGCTGGCGGGCGGCTCGGCGATCTCCGTGTCCGGCTGGCGGGACGCCGTCCCGGCGCTGCTGGTCGGCTGGCTCGGCGGCCAGGCCGGCGGCTCCGGCATCGTGGACGTGCTCAACGGCGCCGTCACGCCGTCGGGCAAGCTCACCGAGACGATCCCGCTGCGCCTCGAGGACACCCCGTCGTACGGGAACTTCCCCGGCGAGCTGGGCCACGTGCGCTACGGCGAGGGCGTGCTCGTCGGCTACCGCTGGTACGACGCGCGCCGCATGGAGGTCGCCTACCCGTTCGGGCACGGCCTGTCGTACACGACGTTCGCGTACGACGACGTCGCGGCGCAGGTCACGGGCTCGGGCGCCGACGCGGCCGTGCGCGTGCAGGTGCGCGTGACCAACACCGGTGCGGTCGCCGGCGCCGAGGTCGTGCAGGTGTACGTGGGCGACCCCGTCGCCCAGGTGCAGCGCCCGGAGCGGGAGCTCAAGGCCTTCGCCAAGGTGCCCCTGGCGCCGGGCGCCTCGCGGGTCGTGGCGTTCGACCTCGACGCCCGCGACCTGTCCTACTGGCACCCGGTGCTGCGGCGCTGGGTCGTCGAGGGCGGGGAGTTCGTCGTGGCGGTCGGCGCGTCGTCGCGCGACCTGCGCGCCCAGGTGTCGGTCGACGTCGACGGCGAGGACGTCACGCTGCCCCTGGGTGAGCTGTCCACGCTCGGCGAGGCCCTCCAGCACCCGGTGGCCGGGCCCGTGGTCCGCGCGGGGCTCGACGGGGCCACCATCGACCCCGTGATGCTGGCGATGGCCACGGACATGCCGCTCGCGGTGATCGCCGACTTCGGCCTGGCCGGCCTGGACCGCGGGGCGCTCGGGCAGCTGATCGAGGCCGCGAACGGCTGATCCCGGCGTCGCGCGACATCCGCCGGTCGAGCCTGTCGAGACCTGGTCTCGACAGGCTCGACCGGCGTTGTGGCGTCGACGGCTCAGGAAGCCGGGTCGACGACGATGAGGTCGAGGTAGGTCTTGAGATCCGCGGCCATGTCGACCCGGGCGTCGCGCGGCCCGTCCAGCGAGTAGAGCCACTGGATCTGCAGCCCGTCCATGAGCGCCACGATCGTGCGGGCCGCCACCGCCGGCTCGATGCCGGGCCGCAGCGTCCCCGCCCCGGCCCGTCGCTCGAGCTCGGTCAGCATCCTGCGCACCGTCGTCGGGTAGCGCTGGGCGAAGTAGTCGTGGGCGGGATGGTCGGGCGACGTGGCCTCGGCGGCGAGCCCCGCGAACACCTCGACGACCGGGCGCCGCAGCGCGTTGCGCTGGACCAGCCGCAGCAGGGCGTCGAACATCGTCCGCCCCTGCTCGAGGTCCCGGTCGAAGTCGGCGAAGTCGATCTCGTCGCGGTGCTCGAGCACGGCCTCGAGCAGCGCGGCCTTGGTCGGGAAGTGGTGCAGCAGCCCGGGGTGGGAGATGCCGACCCGCGACGCGATCTCCCGCAGCGACGCCCCGTGGTACCCGACCTCGCCGAACATGACGATCGCCGCCTGCAGGATCTCCTCGCGCTTGGCCCGGCCCTTGGCGTACCCGCGCCGGGGCGCCGTCCCGCTCTCCGTCGTCGTCTCGCTCACGCCCGCCATTGTGCCCTCTCCGCGCCACCCGCGACCCGGCCAGCAGGAGCTTTGCAGCCAATGCCTACCATGCGGTAGCTTATGGACACCGACCACTTGGTAGGCATTGATGGAAGGTGCGGGCCCGCCGACGGGCCCGCCCCGAGACACAGGAGTCGTCCATGGCAGACGTTCAGGCCTCGACCCCGCCCGGCGCGGCGGCCGTCACCGCGGGGGCGCCCGCTCCCGGTTCCCCCGGCGTCGCCCGCGCCGCCCGCACGGGCGTCGTGGTGGCCTACGTCGTGGCGTTCTTCGCGATGTACATCGCGGTGCTCACGCCCGTCGTGAGCACGCTGGCGCTCAAGGTCGACGCCCTGTCCACGCCGGAGACGCGCGCCACCAACCTCGCCCTCGTCACCGGCGTGGGCGCGTTCTTCGCCTTCGTCGCGAACCCGCTCGCGGGCGCGCTGTCCGACCGCACCACCTCCCGGCTGGGCATGCGGCGCCCGTGGCTGCTCTGGGGCGTCCTGCTCGGCGCGGTCGGGCTGCTGCTCATCGCATTCGCCCCGTCGATCTGGGTGGTCGTGATCGGCTGGGCCGTGGCGCAGACGGCCTTCAACGGCGCGCAGGCCGCCCTCCAGGCGATCCTGCCGGACCAGGTGGCCGAGGCGCAGCGCGCCCGCGTCTCCAGCCTGCTCGGCATGGGCCAGAACCTCGCGCCGCTGGTCGGCATCGGGCTCGCGTTCGCGTTCACGGCGGCCGGCACCGACGAGATCTGGATCTTCCTGGTCCCGACATTCCTCGCCGTGATCGGCATGCTCGCCCTTGTCGCGGTGCTCAAGGACCGCCACCTCGACCCTGCGGACGTCGACACCTTCAAGCTCGGCGCCTTCCTCAAGGGCTTCTGGGTATCGCCGCGCAAGCACCCTGACTTCGCGTGGACCTTCCTCGGCCGCTTCCTCATGCTGTTCGGCTTCGCGCTCTACAACACCTACCAGCTGTACTTCCTCACCGACCGGTTCGGGTACGACAACGCCACCGCGCTGAGCTGGCAGCTGCGCCTCATGGTCGTGCAGGCGGCCGTGATGGTCGTGGCGTCGCTCCTGGGCGGCGTGCTGTCCGACCGCACGGGCCGCCGCAAGGTCTTCGTCGTCGTCGCCACCCTGCTGGCCGGTGCGGGACTCCTGGTCTTCGCCGTCGCGCAGGCCCCGGAGATGCTCTACCTGGGCGCGTCGCTGTTCGGCGCCGGCCTGGGCGCCTACTTCGCCGTCGACCTCGCCCTCGTCACCGACGTGCTGCCGAACGCGGACACCGAGGCCGCCAAGAACATGGGCGTGTTCAACATCGCCAACGCCCTGCCCCAGTCCGTCGCGCCGGCCCTCGCCCCCGCGTTCCTCGCCATCGGCGGCGTGGGCGAGAACTACACCGCCCTGTTCTCGATCTCCGCGGTCATCGTCGCCCTCGGCGCCGTGGCCACCATGTTCATCCGAGGAGCCCGCTGATGACCGCCGACCGCGCGACCACCGAGACCGCCCCCGCCGACGCGCCGTACCGGGACGCGTCGCGCCCCGTCGCCGAGCGCGTCGCGGACCTGCTGGGACGCATGACGCTCGAGGAGAAGGCCGGCCAGCTCTTCCAGACCATGATCGAGGTGGGCGAGGGCGGCACGCTGTCCGAGGGCCCGTCCGCGATGGGCGTGCCCGCCACCACGGACATGCTGGTCAAGCGGCAGATGACGCACTTCAACGTGCTCGCCGCCCCGGCCACGGCACGGGAGTTCGCCCTCTGGCACAACCGCCTGCAGGAGCTCGCGGCGTCGACCCGGCTCGGGATCCCCGTGACGGTGTCCACCGACCCGCGGCACGCGTTCACCGACAACCCGGGCACCGCGCTGCTGTCCGGGCCGTTCTCGCAGTGGCCCGAGACCCTCGGCCTGGCCGCGACCCGCGACGAGCGCCTGACCGAGGAGCACGCCGACGCCGCGCGCCGCGAGTACCTCGCCGTGGGCATCCGGACGGCGCTGCACCCGCAGGTCGACCTCGCGACCGAGCCGCGCTGGGCCCGCGCCAACGGCACGTTCGGGGAGGACGCCGGGCTGACGGGTCGCCTGGGCGCAGCGTACGTGCGCGGCTTCCAGGCGACGGGCGAGGTCGCCCGCGAGGCGGGCCTGCCGGCCGAGTTCGGCGCCGACTCCGTCTCGACGATGACGAAGCACTTTCCCGGCGGCGGCCCGCAGAAGGACGGCGAGGACCCGCACTTCGCCTACGGGCGCGAGCAGGTCTACCCCGGCGGGCGCTTCGCCGAGCACCTCGAGCCGTTCAAGGAGCTGCTGGCCGCCGGCACGCGGCAGATGATGCCGTACTACGGCATGCCGGTGGGCCTCGAGGCCGACCTGGGCCACGGCACCGAGGCGGTCGAGCCGGTGGGCTTCGGCTTCAGCAAGCAGATCCTCACGCGCCTGCTGCGCGAGCAGCTCGGCTTCGACGGCGTGGTCTGCACCGATTGGGGTCTGGTGTCCGACGCGGAGATCATGGGCCAGCCCTTCCCGGCCCGCGCGTGGGGAGTGGAGCACCTCGCGCCGATCGACCGTCTCGAGAAGATCCTCGCGGCGGGCGCCGACCAGCTCGGCGGCGAGGCGTGCCCCGAGCTCGTCGTCGAGCTCGTCCGGTCCGGGCGCCTCTCCGAGGCGCGGGTCGACGAGTCCGTCGCCCGCCTGCTGCGGGAGAAGCTCGAGCTCGGGCTGTTCGACGACGCCCGGTACGTCGACGCCGACGCGGCCGAGGCCGTCGTCGGGCACCCGGACCTGGTCGCCGCCGGGCGCCGCGCCCAGTCCCGGTCCGTCACTGTGCTGGCGTCCGCGGCGTCCGGCGCCGCGCGCCTGCCGCTGGCGCGCGGGACCCGCGTCTACGTGGAGGGCGCCGCCGGCCTGGGCGACGTCCCGACCGACGGCCCGGCCCACGGCTCAGTGCCGGGCGGCGCGACGCTCGTCGCCACCCCCGCCGAGGCGGACGTGGCGCTGCTGCGCCTCAAGGCCCCGTACGACGACCGCGGACCGGGCTTCGAGGGGTTCTTCCACGCCGGTTCGCTCGAGTTCGGCGCGGACGTCGTGGCGCACGTCGCCGACGTCGCAGCACAGGTGCCGACCGTGGTCGACGTCTACCTGGACCGTCCGGCGATCCTCGCCCCGGTGCTCGACGCGCTCGGCGAGACCGGCACCCTGGTCGTGAACTTCGGGGCGTCCACCCCCGCGCTGCTCGACGCCCTCGCCGGCGTCGTGCCGCCGGAGGGCCGCCTGCCGTTCGACCTGCCGCGGTCCACCGCAGCCGTCGAGGCGTCCCGCGAGGACGTCCCCTTCGACACCGCGGACCCGCTGTTCCGGTTCGGCCACGGCCTCGACATCTGAGCCCTCCGACTCACGCCGAACAGGCGGTTGACACCTGATCGCACGCTCCGCGGGCCGATCGCGGTGTCAACCGCCTGTTCGGCGCAGATGGGAGGATGGCGCGGTGGCCCACTCCCCCGTCCCTGCCCGTACGATCCGGGACGCCGCGGCCGGGATCGCCGTCCTGGCGGTCACGAACTTCGTCGCCATCACCACCGAGATGCTGCCCGTCGGCCTGCTGCCGCAGATCTCCGCCGGCGTCGGCGTCTCGGAGTCCGCGGCGGGGCTCCTGGTGACGGTCTACGCCTTCGTCGTCGCGGCGGCCGCGGTGCCGCTCACCGTGGCCACGCGGGGGTTCGCCCGCAAGCCGCTGCTGCTCGGCACGCTGGTCGCCTACGCCGGGAGCAACCTGGTCGTCGCGCTCGCGCCCTCGTACGCCGTGCTCGCCGTGGGCCGCACGTTCGGCGGGCTGGCGCACGCCGTGTTCTTCTCCGTGTCGATCGCGTACGCGTCGCGCCTCGTCGCGCCGCTCTACACGGGGCGGGCCCTCACCCTGGTCACCGCGGGCGGGACGATCGGGTTCGTCCTCGGCGTGCCCCTGTCCACGTCCCTCGGCACGGCCGTCGGCTGGCGGTGGTCGTTCGGGATCCTCGCCGCGCTGTGCCTCGTGTCGTCGCTGCTCGTCGCCCGGCTCCTGCCCGCCGTGACGGTCGAGCCGGCCCGCGCCGCGGGCTCCGGCCCGCGCCCGGGACGGGGCCGGCTCGCGCTCGTCGTGCTCGCCATCACGGTGCTGTTCGCCGGCCACTACACCGTGTACACGTACGTCTCGCCCCTGCTCCTGGCGGCCGGGCTGGCGCCCGAGGCGGTCGGGCCGGTGCTGCTCGCGTTCGGGGCCGTCGGGCTCGTCGGGCTGTGGGCCGCCGCCCGCTACCTGGACCGTGCGCCGCGCGCCGTCGCCGTCGCCGCGATCGGGACCATCGCCGCCACCCTGGTGGTGATCGCGTTCACGCTCTCGTCCGTCGCCGGGATCCTGGTCGCGGGCGGGGTGTGGCTCGCCGCGTTCGGCGCGGTGCCCGCCACCACCCAGGCCGCAGCCCTGCGCACCCGGGGCGCGAGCCCGGACCTCGTCGGCGCGTTCGTCAACGGCTCCTCCAACCTCGGCATCGGCGTCGGTGCCGCCGTCGGCGCCGCCGTCATCGCGGGCCCCGGCTCGCAGACCCTCGCGCTCACCGGCGCAGCGATCGTCGCCGTCGCGCTCGTCGTCGTGCTCCTCGCGCCGGCGGCGTTCCCGCGCGAGCCCTGAGGAGCGTGCGGGCCGAACAGGTCCGGGACGGTAACCCCGGGGTGACACCCCCGTAGCACCGCGCTGCCACCGTGGGTGGCATGAGGATCCTGACCGACTACTTCGCGGCACCCACCGATGCGCTGGCCGCGACGGTCGTCCGCGAGGACGAGGGGCCGTCGACGACCGCCCGGGGATCGGGTCAGCCGCTGTTCGACACCGTCCGGCTGCCGTCGATCGAGCCGTTCGTCATGATCGGCACGCTCGCCGAGGTGGTGTGCGGGCTGCCGTACCCCGAGGTGACGGCGCACCCGCGCCATGGATCGCTCGTCGTCGCGGCCGGCGACGAGGGCCCGTGGGTGGTCACCGTCTCCGACCACCTGACCGCCGCGCTCGCGGCCGCCTCCCCGAGCCGCCTCGCCGACGTCGCGAGGCGCTGGTCCGGCGCGCCCGAGCTGGCCTGGGCGCCGGCGGGGGCCGTCGCCACCGCCGTGCTCGCGCTCGGCGCGCTCGCCGCCCGCGCGGCCGACGCCCGGCACGCCCTGTACTGCTGGACGCGCCTGCCCGACGCCGCGCCGATCGGGCCGCCCGTCGGGGCTCCCGTCAGGCCGCGGGCGCGGTCGTGAACAGCGCCGCGGCCTTGCGGAGCGCCTCACGCGCCCGGCGGCGGTCGCCCGCGGCGTCGTAGGCGAACGCCAGGTGGTACCAGGCCTGCCAGCTCTCGGGGTCCGCCTCGACGCCGGCGCGCCGCTCGTCGAACGCCGCGTCGGCGGCGGCGCGGTCGACGCGCCCGCCGGGCGAGCGCGGCAGGTCGTCCACGGGCAGCTCACCGGCTGCGGCGAGCGTGTCCGCCATCCGCTGGACGCGGGCGGCGAGCAGGAACTCGCGCACGATCAGCCCGATGACGAGCAGCGGGATGACCAGCACGGCGACGCCGATCGCCACCAGCGCGGGCTGGCCGTCGCGGATCATCGCCAGCCCGCGGCCCGCGATCGCTACGACGTACAGCGCGAGCAGCGCCGTGACCGCGACGGCCCCGGCCAGCCCGCGCGGGAGCCGGCGCCGCGGTGCGGCGCTCACGACAGGTCCAGCACGTGCTCGAGCCCCACCGTCAGACCGGGGCGGGACCCGACCTCGCGCACGGCGAGCAGCACGCCGGGCATGAACGACGCCCGGTCGAAAGAGTCCTGCCGGATGACGAGCTGCTCCCCCGCGTTGCCGAGGAGGATCTCCTCGTGCGCCACCAGCCCGCGGAGCCGCACCGCGTGCACCCGCACGCCGTCGACGTCCGCGCCCCGGGCCTCGTGCCCGGTCTCGGTGGCGTCCGGCATCGCGCCCAGCCCGGCCTCCGCGCGGGCCCGCGCGATCGCCGCGGCCGTGTGCCGCGCCGTGCCCGACGGCGCGTCGACCTTGTCGGGGTGGTGCAGCTCCACCACCTCGGCGGACTCGAAGTAGCGCGCCGCCTTCGCGGCGAACGTCATCGCGAGCACCGCGCTGAGCCCGAAGTTCGGGGCGATGAGCACGCCCAGGCCGTGCGGCCGCCCGGCGTTCACGCGCTCCAGGTGCTCGACGACGCGACCCCGGGACGCGTCGTCCCACCCCGTCGCCCCGACGACGACGTGCACGCCGGCGTCGAGCAGCGCGTGCACGTTGGCCTCGGTCGCGCCCGGGACGGTGAAGTCCACCGCCACGTCGGCGCCGGACTCGCGCACGGCCGCGGCGACGTCGTCGCCCCGCCCGACGCGGGCCACGAGCTCCAGCCCGTCGGTCGCCTCGACCGCGGCGCAGGTCTGGGCGCCCATGCGCCCGGACGCCCCCAGGACGGCCACGCGGATCGTGCTCATGGATTCTCCGATCTCGTTCTTCGCCTCGCCGGTCGAGCGTGCCGGGACCCGTCCGTGGTCCCGACAGGCTCGACCGGCCAATCCTCAGTCGCCGAACGGCCCGACGCGGACGACGGACCGGGGCCGTGCCGCCAGGTCGGCCGCCAGCTCGCGCACGTCGGCCGAGGTCACGGCGCGCACGCGCTCCAGCGACTCCTCGACGCTCAGCAGCTCGCCGTAGACGAGCTCCGCCTTGCCGAGGCGGCTCATCCGCGACCCGGAGTCCTCCAGGCCGAGCACGAGGCCGCCCGAGAGCTGGCCGACGCTGCGCTCCAGCTCGGCATCCGTGATGCCGTCGGCGGCGAGCCGCTCGAGCTCCTCGACGAGCAGCTCGGTCACCTGGTCGACCTTGGCCGGCGAGCAGCCCGCGTACAGGCCGAACGTTCCGAGCCCTCCGTGGCCGGACGCGAACGAGTACGTGGTGTAGGCCAGGCCCCGGCGCTCCCGGATCTCCTGGAAGAGCCGCGACGACATGCCGCCGCCGAGCACCGCGTTGAGCACCGACAGCGTGAAGCGCCGGTCGTCGGTGGACGCCAGGCCGGTGGACCCGACGATGACGTTGGCCTGCTCCACCTGGCGGCGGACGGTCAGCTCGACACCCTCGGTCGGGACGCCCTGCGTCTGGGCGGCGACGGGACGGCGCTCGCGCGGCAGGCCGGCGGCGTCCAGCTCCCACCCTCCGGCGGTGAGCACGTCGGTGACCTGCCCGACCAGCGTGTCGTGGTCGACCCCGCCGGCGGCCGCGACGACGAGCGTCTCCGGCCGGTAGTGCCAGCGGTAGTGCTCCCAGACCGCGTCGCGCGGGACGGCGCGGATGGTGTCCGGGGTGCCGCCGATCGGCCGCCCGAGGGGGTGGCTGCCGAGCACGGCGGCGGAGAACTCCTCGTGCACGACGTCGCCCGGGTCGTCGTCGTTCATCGCGAGCTCTTCGAGGATGACGCCGCGCTCGGTCTCGAGCTCGTCGTCGTCGAGGCGCGCCGAGGTCACCATGTCGCCGATGACGTCGACCGCCATCGGCAGGTCGGTGTCGAGCACGCGGGCGTAGTAGCAGGTGTGCTCCTTGCCCGTGGCCGCGTTGGCCTCGCCGCCGACGGCGTCGAACGCCTCGGCGATGTCCATGGCGGACCGGCGCGCGGTGCCCTTGAACAGCAGGTGCTCGAGGAAGTGCGTGGAGCCGAAGTGCCCGTCGGACTCGTCCCGCGAGCCGACCCCCACCCAGGCGCCCACCGTCGCCGAGCGCAGGCCCGGCATCTGCTCGGTGAGCACACGGACGCCGCCGGGCAGGACGGTGCGACGGATCGTCGCGCCGTCCTGCCCGGCGGTGAGGTCGGCACCGGGCTCGCCCGCGGGGACGAGCGGAAGGTGCCAGGTCATCGGAGCGTCAGGCCTCCGCGGGTGCGTCGGCCGGCGCCTCGGGCGCCTCGTCGGCGGCCTTCTCGTCCTCCGTGACGGCGACGAGCGAGAGCTTGCCGCGCGGGTCGATCTCGCCGATCTCGACCTGGACCTTCTGGCCGATCGAGAGCACGTCGTCGACGTTCTCCACGCGCTTGCCGCCCACGAGCTTGCGGATCTGGCTGATGTGCAGCAGACCGTCCTTGCCCGGCGACAGCGAGATGAACGCGCCGAACGACGTCGTCTTGACGACGGTGCCGACGAACCGCTCGCCCACCTCGGGGACGTGCGGGTTTGCGATCGCGTTGATCGCCGCGCGGGCGGCCTCGGCCGAGGGGCCGTCGGTGGCGCCGATGTAGACGGTGCCGTCGTCCTCGATGGAGATGTCCGCGCCCGTCTCCTCCTGGATCTGGTTGATCATCTTGCCCTTGGGCCCGATGACCTCGCCGATCTTGTCGACCGGCACCTTCACGGAGATGACGCGCGGGGCGTTCGGGGACATCTCGTCCGGCACGTCGATGGCCTCGGCGATGACGTCGAGGATCGTCAGGCGCGCGTCGCGCGCCTGGCCCAGCGCGGCCGCGAGGACCGACGCCGGGATGCCGTCGAGCTTGGTGTCGAGCTGGATGGCGGTGACGAACTCGCGCGTGCCGGCGACCTTGAAGTCCATGTCGCCGAACGCGTCCTCGGCGCCCAGGATGTCGGTCATCGCGGCGTACCGGGTCTCGCCGTCGACCGTGTCGGAGACGAGGCCCATCGCGATGCCCGCGACCGGCGCCTTGAGCGGCACGCCGGCGTTGAGCAGCGACAGCGTCGAGGCGCAGACCGAGCCCATCGACGTCGAGCCGTTGGAGCCGAGGGCCTCGGACACCTGGCGGATCGCGTAGGGGAACTCCTCGCGGCTCGGCAGCACCGGAACGAGCGCACGCTCGGCCAGGGCGCCGTGCCCGATCTCGCGGCGCTTCGGCGAGCCGACGCGGCCCGTCTCGCCCGTGGAGAACGGCGGGAAGTTGTAGTTGTGCATGTAGCGCTTGCGCGTGACCGGCCCGAGCGAGTCGATCTGCTGCTCCATGCGCAGCATGTTCAGCGTGGTGACGCCGAGGATCTGCGTCTCGCCGCGCTCGAACAGGGCGGAGCCGTGCACGCGCGGGAGGACCTCGACCTCGGCCGAGAGGGTGCGGATGTCCGCGAGCCCACGACCGTCGATGCGGACGCCGTCGGTGAGGACGCGCTGGCGCACCAGCTGCTTCTGCAGCGAGCGGTACGCGGCCGACAGCTCCTTCTCGCGGCCGTCGAAGCCGTCCTGGAGCTCACCCAGCATCTGCGCCTTGAGCTCGTCGAGGCGGTTCTCGCGGTCCTGCTTGTCGGCGATGGCCAGGGCGTCGCGCAGCGGCGCGGCCACGGCGGACTCGACGGCGGCGTACGCGTCGGGCTGGTACTCCGGGAAGACCGGGAACTCCCGGACCTCCTTGGAGGCCTGGGCGGCGAGCGAGGCCTGCGCCTCGCACAGGGCCTTGAGGAACGGCTTGGACGCCTCGATGCCCTCGGCGACGACCTCCTCCGTCGGCGCGGAGGCGCCCTCGGACTTGATGAGGTTCCAGGCGTTGTCCGAGGCCTCGGCCTCGATCATGGCGATCGCGACGTCGTCGCCGACGATCCGGCCCGCGACGACCATGTTGAACACGGCCCGCTCGAGGTCGGAGTACTTCGGGAACGCGACCCACTGGCCGTCGACGAGCGCGATGCGCACACCCGCGACCGGGCCGGAGAACGGCAGGCCGGAGATCTGCGTCGACGCGGACGCGGCGTTGATCGCCAGCACGTCGTAGGCGTCGTCCGGGTGGATCGCCATCACGGAGATGACGACCTGGACCTCGTTGCGCAGGCCCTTGACGAACAGGGGGCGCAGCGGGCGGTCGATGAGGCGGCAGGCGAGGATCGCCTCCGTCGAGGGACGGCCCTCGCGGCGGAAGAACGAGCCGGGGATGCGGCCCGCGGCGTACATGCGCTCCTCGACGTCCACCGTGAGGGGGAAGAAGTCGAACTGCTCCTTGGGGTGCTTGCCGGCCGTCGTGGCCGACAGCAGCATCGTCTCGCCGTCCAGGTACGCGGCGACGGAGCCGGCGGCCTGGCGGGCGAGGCGGCCCGTCTCGAAGCGGACGGTGCGGGTGCCGAAGCGGCCGTTGTCGATGACGGCCTCGGCGAACTGGATCTCGGGACCCTCCACGGGTGCCCTCCTTGATCTCGAGGGCGCGGCCACGGCTCGGCGGTCTTCGATCGAGGCCCACGGATCCCCGCCCGCGCTCCGAGGGAGCTCGCGGTGGGTTCGGGAGGCCACTACCGAGGACCGGACGAGATACCGGCCGCGCGGTGGTGGTGTGCGGGCGGGGTCGCCCGTCACGGGAACAATGACATCACACCACAGCCCGGCCCCTGAGGCAGGGACCGGGCTGGCGGCGGAGTCAGCGGCGCAGACCGAGGCGCTCGATCAGCGCGCGGTAGCGCTCGATGTCGATCTTCTGCAGGTAGCCGAGCAGGCGGCGGCGCTGGCCGACCAGGAGGAGCAGGCCACGACGGCTGTGGTGGTCGTGCTTGTGCTCCTTGAGGTGCGCGGTGAGGTCCTTGATGCGCTGCGAGAGCATCGCGATCTGCACCTCGGGCGAGCCGGTGTCGCCCTCGTGGGTCGCGTACTCGGACATGATGGACTGCTTGGTGGCAGAGTCGAGCGGCATGGGCTCTCCTTGGTGTCGTTGCGCGGTGCTCCGGGACTGATTCACCGGGGCGCTCTGGATCCGCGGCCGATCTGACGGCCCCACCATGCTACCAGCGCGCTGCCCGCCAGGATCCGGCGGGCGGCGCGACGTTGCTCACGCGGCGCTCGTGCGAACCGCTCACGCGTCGCCGTCGTGCCCGGCCGGGCTCCCGCCGACCTCGCGGAACGTCCCGTCGGGCTGCGGGAGCACCCCGGCGAACATCAGGAGGTCCGGCAGCGTGACGATGAGACGGCCGCTCTCCAGCCGTACGCCGTCCGCCGGCGTCCAGCCACCGGGCGCCTCGAGGAAGGAACCCTCGTCCTTCCGCAGGAGGTAGACGAAGGTCTCCGCGAGGATCCGGCTCCCGACCTCGCCGAGGAAGTTGCCGTTCCCCTGGAGCTCGGCCTCCTTGAGCACGTAGAACCAGAGCGGTGTCGCCTCGAGCTCGTCCAGCGCCTGCACCACCTGGGGAAAGGTGTTGGACCGGAGCTGCCCGGCCGTCAGCGGCTCGACGCCCAGGGCCTCCGCGACCTTCTCCCCGGTCGGCAGCGACAGCCAGTAGCCGCGCACGAGGTTGCGCCGGGCGAGATGCTTGAGCATCTCCTTCACCCGGTCGGCGAGGCCGTTCCCCTCGTTGCGCATGTCGGACAGCGGTCCCGCGAGGAAGGTGTCGATCTTGCGGGCCGCGCGTAGCCCGAGGGCGTCGCCCTTGACGACGAACCGCGACCACTCGATCGGCCAGTTCGACGGCAGCACCCGTCCCCGGTTCGGCGGGGGCGCTCCCAGGCCCCCGTTGCCGGTGAACTGGAAGAGCTGGTCGAGCGTGGCGATCCCGCCGGGACCATCACCGGTGAAGTTGACGTTGAAGTCGTAGACCCCGCGCACCATCGAGTGCCCGAACCGGAACGCGGCCACGGCGAACTCGAGCGGCATCGCGATCGGGTGCGGTGGCGCGAACATCAGCGTGTCCGACAGCAGCACCTGGTCGAGCACGCCGGGCTTGGTCAGCGTGCGCAGGTAGTCGTTGACGACGAGCCACTGGTAGTGGAACCGCACCAGGTCCTGCGCCCGCTCGAAGACCGCGCGCGGCTCGACGACCTCGGGCTCGTTCTCGCGGACCCAGTCCACGACCGCGTTGTGGAACCGGATCATCCCGAGGTGGAACTGACCGACGACGAGGTTCTCGTCGTTGCGCTGGTCGGGGATCTTCGGCTGTCCGACCGTGGGGCGGTCGGCCGTCGGCCCGTCGAACGCGTCGACGTCCTCCTGGGAGTACCTCGGCAGGTCGCGCTGGGCGTCCGTGCCGGGTTCGACGAGAGAGAACGCGAGGGTCCCGAAGGCCACCGGGTCGCCGGACACCCGGTCGAGCGCGAGCTTCGCCGGATCGCTGGACGAGTAGGCCGCCTCGCTGCGCGTCGGAGGCCGCGGCGGCTCGTCCGGGAACCGGGGGCCGCTGCCGTACAGGCTGTCCAGGTTGAGCGCGGGGTGCCGGCCGTTGCGCAGGGACGTCACGACCTCGTCGGGCGGGACGACGCGGAAGTCCTCGTCGACGATGTCCCCGAGCACGAGGTCGCCGGTCCCCGGGTCGCCCGTCGTGTCGGGGCCGTTGGTGTTCAGGGTGATGTCGTGGTCGATGAACTGGCCCCAGTACGTGTACACGGCGGGGACGACCGAGTCCCGGGAGCCGTCGGGGCCCGACATCTCCACCATGCCGTCGCCGAGCTTGTTCAGCGCCGCCAGGATCCTCGGGATGTCGTCGTCGCCGGAGGGGAAGTGGGCGCCGGGGTCGCCGCGCAGGTCCCCGAACAGGTAGTCGAACGCAGTCGTCGCCTTGAACGTGCCGTTGACGTAGTCGTCGCGCATGGCCTTGGCCGTGCCCGGGAGCAGCGTCGCGCTGGACAGCCGCGGGTCGGAGCCGTCGAGGTCGGGCACGACGGGGACGACGGTGCTTCCGTGTCCGGTGCTACGCACCGTGCGTCCGACGGGGTTGGTGCTGAGATCGGTCGGTCGAGCCGCCATGGATCTGCCTCTCTCTCGAGGGCGGGTGCCCGGACACCGCCGGGCACGCCAGTGCCGCACGTCCGGGCCGTCCCGACGGCGTTGCCGACGGGACGGCCCGGACATGCGGTGCGGCGCTCGCACGCCGCCGCAAGGGCAGGGAGAGGAGGCGTGGCGCGTCGCGACCAGATCGCGCGATCTGTGACCAGGGTCCACCTGGCCTCACCAGGACAGAACGCCCGCGGACGGGCCTGTGACACGGCGGGCGGGAATTCACCCGCACCCGGCGGCGGTCAGCGCAGGATGTCGCGCGCCCGGTCGACGTCGTCGCGCATCTGCGCGACCAGAGGCCCGACACCGTCGAAGCGGAGCGTCGGACGGAGCCGCTCCACGAGCTCGAGCACCACCGGCTCGTCGTACAGGTCGAGGTCGGTGCGGTCCAGCACGTACGCCTCGACGCGCCGCTCGACGCCGTCGAACGTCGGGTTGGTGCCGATGGAGATGGCGGCCGGAAGGTCGGCGTCGGCGTGCCCGGGCGCGGTCTCGGCGAGGAGCGGGCGCAGGAGGCGGCCGGCGTACACGCCGTCCGCCGGCACCATCCCCTCGATGCCGCCGAGGTTCGCCGTCGGGAAGCCGAGCTCGCGGCCACGGGCGTCACCGTGCACGACGACGCCCCGCACACGGTGCGGGCGCCCCAGGATCTCGGCCGCCTGTGCAACGTCGCCCTCGGCCAGGAGCGCACGGGCGGCGGACGACGACCACCGCTGGCCGGCGCCGTCGGCGGCGGGCAGGCAGTCGCCGACGTCGTCGACGGCCACGACCTCGAAGCCGTGCTGCCCGCCGAGCTCCACCATGGTGGCCAGCGTGCCGACGTTGCCCTTGCCGAACCGCACGTCGTGCCCGACGACGACCGTGCGGGCGCCCAGCCCCTCGACGAGGTAGCGCGTGACGAACTCCTCCGGCGTCTGCGCGGCCAGCTCGAGCGTGTAGGGCACGACCAGGACGGCGTCGAGCCCGGTGCGCCCGAGCAGGGAGAGCCGGTCGGTCAGGCCGGTGAGCAGGTCGGGCGCGCTGTCGGGGCGGTGCACGACCGCGGGGTGCGGGTCGAAGGTCAGTGCCACGGCGTGCCTGCCGTCGGCCCGCGCGAGCCGCACCAGGCGCTCCAGCACGGCCTGGTGCCCGCGGTGGACGCCGTCGAAGTTGCCGATCGTCACGATCGACGGTCCGAAGCCGCCCGGGACCTGGTCCAGGCCCGTGAACACCTGCACGCGTCGCGCTCCGTCTCGTCGAGGATCGGCTGGTCGGCACCCGCGCCGGGTGCCGACCGTCAAGGATAGACCGACGCCGGCCGCGCCGGCGGCGTCATGCCGGCAAGACCGTCGCGGCAGCGGCCAGGTACTGGTCCGGATCGAAGTCGTCGAGCAGCGCGCGCTGCATGAGGAACCCCTGCCCGAGGCCCAGCATCGCGGGTATCAGCAGCTGCGCGGCGGCGTCCGGTCCGTCGGGCGCGAGGTCGGGGCGCGTTCCGAACCAGGCGCGCAGCGCGTCCAGCAGGACGCCCCGCAGCTGCCCGACGACCTCCTGGACGACGTCGTGGATCACGGGGTCGACGGTCGCCTCCGCCCACAGCTGGACGAGCACGCGGCCGTCCTCGAGATCACGCGTCATCCCGCCGGTGAGGAGGGTGAGCACCTCGAGGGGCGACGGCGGGCTGCCGTCGCGCGAGGCGTCCTCGATCTCCGAGCCTCGCCGGGAGAGCACCTCCTCGGCGACGGCAGCGAACAGCGCCTGCTTACCGTCGTAGTGGCCGTAGATCGCGCCTGCGGAGAGCCCCGACTCGGCGACGACGTCGGAGATGGAGGCGCGCTGGTACCCCTTGGCGGTGAACGCCCGCAGGGCGGCGGCGCGGATCTGCGCGCGCCGCGCCTCGCGGTGCTCCTCGGTGACTCGCGGCATCGGACCCCTTGGCTCCCGGGCGGTCGCGGACGGTTGACAAGCCTAGGCCCTCGGGCGCACTCTCTCGACAGAGAACGAACATTCGTTTTTTATTGTCCCCGAGCCTCCGGACGGAACACCATGGTCACCGCACCCGCCGCGTCGTCGCCCGACCGCGCCGCGCCCTCCCCCGTCCCCCACACCCCGTGGGGTCGCGTCGTCGCGGTCGGCCTGGCCGTCGCCGCCCTCGTCGCCGTCGTCGTGCTCGCCTTCTCCTGGCCCTCGGTGACCGCCGAGCCGCACGACCTGCCGGTCGCCGTCGCCGGCCCGCAGCCCGCGGTCGAGTCCGTCCGCGCCGCGCTCGACGAGCAGCAGCCCGGCGCCGTCGACCTGCGCCAGGTCGACGACCGCGACGCGGCCGTCGAGGCGATCCGCACCCGCGACGTCTACGGCGCCGTCGTCCTGGGCGTCGACGGCACACCCGAGGTGCTGACGGCGTCCGCGGCCAGCACCGCGACGCACCAGCTGATGACCGGCCTCGCGGCGCAGCTGCAGCAGCAGCTCACCGCACAGGCCGTGGCAGGCCTCCAGGAGGCGGCCGCCCAGGGGGTGGTACCGCCGTCCGACGCCGCCCTGCCCGCCGTCACGGTGACCGACGTCGTGCCACTGTCCGACGAGGACCCGCGAGGCACCGGCCTGGCCGCCGCGCTCTTCCCGCTCGTCCTCGGCGGGATGGCCGGCGGGATCGGCATCTCGCTGGCGGTGATCGGCGCCGGTCGCCGCATCCTCGCGGTCGGCGTGTACGCCGTCGTGGGCGGCCTGGTGCTCACCGCGATCATGCAGGGCTGGTTCGGCTCGCTGCAGGGCGACTGGTGGTGGAACGCCGCGGCGATCGCGCTGGCTCTCGCGGCGATCGCCGCACCGATCACGGGACTCGTCGCAGTCCTGGGCCGAGCGGGCATCGCCGTCGGCGCCGTGACGATGATGCTCGTGGCCAACCCGATCTCCGGCGCGACGATGCCGCCGGAGTTCCTGCCCTGGAGCTGGGGCGCGATCGGCCAGTGGTTCCCGCCCGGCGCCGGCGGCACGCTGCTGCGCGACCTGTCCTACTTCCCGGACGCGAGCGCCGCGGCCGCGTGGACGGCGCTCGGCCTGTGGGCCGGCGCCGGGGTGTTGCTGTCCCTGGTCGGGCACTTCCGCACGGCCGGCGGCGCCGAGCCCGACGCGGAGGCGCTGCAGGACGAGGCGCTCGAGCACGCCGCGCACCGCGCGGAGCACGCCCATCCCTGATCCGCCGGCGTCAGCCGCCGGCCGGGGCGAGCACGAGCACGGGCTTCGCCAGCGCCTCGCCCCGGCGCCGGGTGTCCTCCAGGAGCGCGACCAGCACGCCGTCGGGCCCGATCGCCGCGACGGTCCCGGCGGTCCCGCTGGGGGCGACCCACTGCCCGTAGCCGAGGGCGCGCGCCTCGTCGGCCGACAGGTCGCGCACGGGGAACGTGGCGCGGGCGGCGTCGGCGAGCGGGAGCGTCGCGAGGACGCCGTCGGCGTCCGCCTGGGCCTCGAGCTCGTCGAGCGTCCGCGCGGCATCGAGCCGGTAGCCGCCGACGCGCGTGCGCCGCAGCGCGGTGAGATGCCCGGCCACCCCGAGCGCCGCGCCCAGGTCCCGGGCCAGCGCGCGCACGTACGTGCCGGAGGAGACGACGACGGACACGTCCACGTCGAGCACGGGCACCCCGTCGGGACTGGAGGCGGCGCGCGTGGCGAGCACCTCGAACGAGCTCACCGTGACCGGGCGGGCGGCCAGCTGGACGTCCTCGCCCGCACGGGCGCGCGCGTACGCCCGCTTCCCGTCGACCTTGATCGCGCTGACCGTGGTGGGCACCTGCCGGATGTCCCCCGTGAGCGCGGCGACCTGCGCGGCGAGGGCCTCCTCGTCAAGGCCGTCGCCGACGCCGGGCGCGGCCACGACCTCGCCCTCGGCGTCGTCGGTCGTGGTGCCCACCCCGAGCCGCAACGTCGCGTCGTACGCCTTGTCGGCGCCCACGACGTAGGTGAGCAGCCTCGTCGCCCGGCCGACGCCGACGACGAGCACGCCCGTCGCCATCGGGTCGAGCGTGCCCGCGTGGCCGACCTTGCGCGTGCCGGCCAGCCGTCGGCACCTGCCGACGACGTCGTGGCTCGTCCAGCCCGCCGGCTTGTCGACGACGAGCAGGCCGTCGGGTGCCGTCGGTCGGCGCTCGCGGTGCGGCGCCGGCGTGCGGGTGCTCATGGGTTCCCTCCTGCGCGCGGCGTCAGGCCCGCGCGGCGTCCAGCCGTGCCTTGGTGAGCACCGGTCGCGGCTCCACGCCGAGACCGGCGAGCGGCGCCGACGCGGGCCCGGCGCGCGTGGCTCAGCGGTCGCCCGCCTCGTCGTCCTCGTCGTCCTCCGGCCTGCGGTACGGGTCCGCCTCGCCGGCGAAGCCCTTGCCCTCGCGCAGCGCGGCGAGCTCGGCGTCCCGGCGGCGCGCCTCGAGCAGCGCGGCGTCGAGGTGGGCCGCCGTGTCGGGCACCGAGTCGAGGTGGAACTCGATCGTGGGCGTCAGCCGGATGCCGGTCTGCTTGCCGACCTCGGAGCGGATCAGGCCCTTGGCGCTCTCCAGCGCAGCGGCCGTCCCGGCCCGGTCCTCGTCCGAGCCGTAGACCGTGTAGAACACCGAGGCGTTCTGCAGGTCGCCGGTGACGCGGACGTCCGTGACCGTCAGGAAGCCCAGGCGCGGGTCCTTGATCCGGGTGTCGAGCAGCTGCGCGACGATCTCCTTGATGCGGTCCGCCAGCTTGCGGGCACGCGGGCTTACGGGCCGGTCGGCCATGAATGTCTCCCTCGTTTCGGCACCGGCGGTCGGTGCCGGCTGTTGACGACGACGGCGCCCCGCCTCCGCACGCGGCGGGCGGCGGGGCGCCGTCGATCTCGGTCTGGCGGTGGGACCGTCAGGCGCGCGGCTTCTCGCGCATCTCGAAGGTCTCGATGATGTCGCCCTCGGTGACGTCGTTGAACGACCCGAGACCGATACCGCACTCGAAGCCCTCGCGGACCTCGGTGACGTCGTCCTTCTCGCGACGCAGCGACTCGATCGTGAGGTCGTCCCCGACGATCTTGCCGTCGCGCAGCACGCGCGCCTTGGTGTTGCGCTTGATCGTGCCCGACCGGATGATCGAGCCCGCGATGTTGCCGAACTTCGAGGAACGGAAGACCTGACGGATCTCCGCGGTGCCCAGCTGGGCCTCCTCGTACTCCGGCTTGAGCATGCCCTTGAGCGCTGCCTCGACGTCCTCGATCGCCTTGTAGATGACCGAGTAGAACTTGACCTCGACGCCCTCGCGGTCCGCGAGGTCCTCGACGCGCTCACCGAACTTCACGTTGAAGCCGATGATCACGGCGTTGTCGACCGTGGCCAGGTTGACGTCGTTCTGCGTGATGGCGCCGACGCCGCGGTGGATGACGCGGAGCTGGACCTCCTCGCCGACGTCGATCTTGAGCAGCGCGTCCTCCAGCGCCTCCACGGCACCGGAGACGTCGCCCTTGAGGACCAGGTTGAGGGTCTCGACCTTGCCCTGCTGGAGCGCCTGCGTGAAGTCCTCGAGGCTGATGCGCTTGCGGCGCTTGGCCAGGAGGGCGGCACGCTCGGCGGCCTCGCGCTTCTCCGCGATCTGACGGGCGGTGCGCTCGTCCGGCGCCACCAGGAAGGTGTCGCCGGCGCTCGGCACCGACGCGAGACCCAGCACGAGCACCGGGCGCGCCGGCCCGGCCTCGGTCACGGACTCGCCGTGCTCGTCGAACATGGCGCGCACGCGGCCGTGGGCCGTGCCCGCGACGATCGCGTCGCCGACCTGGAGCGTGCCGGACTGGACCAGCACGGTCGCCACGGCGCCGCGGCCCTTGTCGAGGTTCGCCTCGATGGCCACGCCGCGCGCGTCCTTGTCGGGGTTCGCCCGCAGGTCGAGCGCCGCGTCCGCGGTGAGCAGGACGGCCTCGAGCAGCTCGTCGATGCCCTTGCGCTGCAGGGCGGAGACGTCGACGAACATCGTGTCGCCGCCGTACTCCTCGGCCACCAGGTTGTACTCGGTGAGCTGCTGGCGGATCTTGGCGGGGTTGGCCCCCTCCTTGTCCACCTTGTTCACCGCGACCACGATCGGCACGTTCGCCGCCTGGGCGTGGTTCAGCGCCTCGATCGTCTGCGGCATGACGCCGTCGTCGGCGGCGACCACGAGGATCGCGATGTCGGTCACCTTGGCACCACGCGCACGCATGGCGGTGAACGCCTCGTGACCCGGGGTGTCGATGAAGGTGATCGCGCGGTCGACGCCCTCGTGCTCGGCGTGCACCTGGTAGGCACCGATGTGCTGCGTGATGCCACCGGCCTCGCCCGCGACGACGTCCGTGGAGCGGACCGCGTCGAGGAGCTTGGTCTTGCCGTGGTCGACGTGACCCATCACGGTCACGACCGGCGGACGCGCCATGAGGTCCTCGTCCGACTCGTCGGCCTCCTCGGCCTGCAGGTCGATGGAGAAGGACCCGAGCAGCTCCCGGTCCTCCTCCTCCGCGGAGACCATCTCGATCTGGTAGCCGAGCTCGGCCCCCAGGGTCGCGAAGGTGTCCTCGTCGAGGGACTGCGTCGCGGTCGCCATCTCACCGAGGTGGAACAGCACCGTGACGAGCGACGCGGGGTTGGCGTCGATCTTGTCGGCGAAGTCGTTGAGCGAGGAGCCGTGCCGCAGGCGGATGACGGTCTCGCCGTTGCCGCGCGGGACCTGCACGCCGCCGAGCGACGGCGCCTGCATCTGCTCGAACTCCTGGCGCTTCGCGCGCTTCGACTTCCGCCCGCGGACGGGACGCCCACCGGCGCGCCCGAAGGCGCCCTGCGTGGAACCACGACCCGCGCCACCACGGCCGCCCGGACGGCCGGCGAAGCCGCCGCCACCACCGGGACGGAAACCGCCGCCGCCACCGGGGGCGCCGCCGGGGCCACCGCCACGGCCGCCGCGGCCGCCGCCGGCGGGCGCCGGACGCTCGCCGGGACGCGGCATCGAGGTCTTGCCCGGCATCATGCCCGGGTTCGGGCGCGGACCGCCCGGACGCGGCGCCGCGGGGCGGGGTCCGCCCGGACGGGGGCCGCCGGGGCGCGGACCGCCGGAGCGCTCCTGCGTGGCCTCGCCGCCACGGTCGGGGCGCTGCCCCGGACGCGGCATGCCCTGGCTCGAGGCGAACGGGTTGTTGCCCGGACGCGGGCCGCCGGAGCGCTGCCCCGGACGCGGCATGCCCTGGCTGGAGGCGAACGGGTTGTTGCCCGGGCGCGAGGTGCCCTGACGGCCCTTGCCGTCGCGGGCGCCGTCGCGGCCACCCTCGCGGCCGCCGTCACGACCACCGTCGCGCGCCGAGCCGCCGGGCTTGGGCCCTGCGGGACGCGGGCCGGGCGTGGGCCCACCGGGCTTCGCGCCCGACGGCCGCGCACCGGCGGCAGGCTGGGGAGCCGGGGCCGCGGGGGCCTCGGCGGGCGCGGCCGACGCGGCCGGTGCCTCGACGGCCGGCGCGGCGGGGGCCGGGGCCTGCTCGACGACGGGCTGGGGCGTCTGCTGCGGCGCGGGCTTGGGAGCCGTCCGCGCCGGGCTCGCGGGCGTCGCCGCCTTCGGCGCGGCCTTGGACTCGCCGGCCGCGGGCGCGGCGCCCTTGAACTTGTCGCGCATCATGCGCTCGACCGGTGCCTCGAGCGTCGAGGACGCCGACCGGACGAACTCGCCGGACGTCTTCAGCTCGGCCAGCAGGGTCTTGCTCTCCACCCCGAGCTGCTTGGCCAGCTCGTGTACGCGGATCTTCGGCACGTCTCTCCTGTCTCGGCCCTCCTGCGAGACAGGCAGGACCGTCGTTAGTACTGAGTACTCATCGCACGGGACTCATCGGGTGCCCATCGGCTTCTGACCCGCTTCCTTGTCGACTTCGTGTGGTTGCGGCCGAGCATGCTCGGTCGCGAAGGCCGGGGCCGCGCGCGGCTCCGACCGGAGGGCTCAACGGCCCGGCTGCTCCAGATGATCCCGGATCCCCGTCAGGTCGAGGGGGCCGGCCACGCGCAACGCGCGCGGCACCGCCCGCCGTCGAACGGCGAGCTCCAGGCAGGCGGACGTCGGGTGGATCCAGGCGCCACGCCCCGGCAGGGACGCGCGCACGTCGGCGACGACGCGGGGCTCGCCCCGGCGCTCGTCGTCCGACGGCTCGAGCACCAGCCGCAGGAGAGCGGACCGCAGGTCACGCTCCCGGCACCCGACACACGTCCGCACCGGCCCGGTCGATCCCGGGGTGGCACGAGGGGAGGTCGGATCCTGGGCGCGTGGCCCGGTCCCTGACAGTCTAGCGCGACGTGGCACGTGCCGTGACCGGCCTCAGTCCACGTCCCCGCGGGACACCGCCGCGTCACCTGCGTCGCCGGCCGCCTCCGGGCCGTCGGCGGGCGCGGCCTCGTCCGACCGGATGTCGATCCGCCACCCGGTGAGCTTTGCAGCAAGTCGGGCATTCTGCCCCTCCTTGCCGATCGCGAGGGACAGCTGGTAGTCGGGCACGACCGCCCGCGCGGCCTTGGCGTCGGCGTCGACGACGGTGACGGAGCTCACACGGGCCGGGGACAGCGCGTTCGCCACGAACCGCGCCGGGTCGTCGCTGTGGTCGACGATGTCGATCTTCTCGCCGTGCAGCTCGGCCATCACCGCGCGGACGCGCGCGCCCATCGGGCCGATGCACGCCCCCTTCGCGTTGAGCCCGGTCACCTTGGAGCGGACGGAGACCTTCGAGCGGTGCCCGGCCTCGCGCGCGATCGCCGTGATCTCCACCGAGCCGTCCGCGACCTCGGGGACCTCGAGCTCGAAGAGCTTGCGGACCAGGCCCGGGTGGGTGCGGCTCAGCGTGACCTGAGCGCCCTTCATGCCGCGGGACACCTCGACCACGTAGGCGCGCAGCCGCTCGCCGTGGACGTACTCCTCGGTCGGCACCTGCTCGTGCGGCGGCAGCACGGCCTCGGTGCCGCCCACGTCGACGAGCACCACGCGAGGGTCGCGGCCCTGCTGGATCGTGCCGGCGAGGACCTCGCCCTCCTTGCCCCGGAACATACCGAGGACCTGGTCGTCCTCGGCGTCGCGCAGCCGCTGGACGATGACCTGGCGGGCGGTCGCCGTGGCGATCCGTCCGAAGTCGGCCGGGGTGTCGTCGAACTCGGGGCCGAGCTCCACCGTGGGGCGGGCCTCGGGGTCCTCGGGGTCCGGGGTGCGGATCTCCTCCCGCGACCACACGGTCACGTGGCCCGACCGGCGGTCGAGCTCGATCCGCGCGTGCGAGTACGCGTCGGGGGTGCGGTGGTACGCCGAGAGGAGCGCCTGCTCGATGGCGGCGACGAGGACGTCAAGGCTGATGTCCCGCTCCCGCTCCAGCAGTCGCAGCGCGCCCATGTCGATGTCCATCGTCAGCCTTCCTCGTGACGGGCGGAGCCCGTGGTGTCGTCAGTAGTCTCGCCCGCAGTCGGGTCGTCCGCCCCGCCCGGGCCGTCGCCCTCGTCGGCGTCGAGCCGCTTGAGCTCGACCTCGACCTTGCCCTTGCGCACGTCCGCGACCCGGACGCGCGAGCCGTCGTCGAGCACCAGCAGGGCGTCGGACGCCGCGTCGGTCCCGCCGTCTGCCGCACCGTCCGCGACGTCGACCAGGCGGCCGGAGACCGTCGCGCCGTCGTGCAGCCGGAGCGTGACCAGCCGCGTGCGGGCCCGCCTGAAGTGGCGGACCTCGGTGAGCGGTCGCGAGGTGCCGGGCGTCGAGACCTCGAGCGTGTAGGCGCCGTTCACCACGTCCCGCTCGTCGAGCGCCGCGGACAGCGCGCGGGAGGTGTCGCCGAGGGTGTCGGAGTCGAGGCTGCCGACGGCGTCCTCCGGCAGGTCGACGGTGACGCGCACGACGGACCGGCTCCCCGCGCGGGTCACCGCGACGTCCTCGAGGAAGAGCCCCGCGCCGTCGACCACCGGTGCGACGACCGCCCGCACCGCCTCCGCCGTCGTGCGGCCGTGCTGCGTTGCCATCGCTGCCTCCCGTGGGTTCACGCCGTGTGCTCCCCGCGCCGGGACGTCCCGCGGCCGGTGTGTCGTTGTGCAGCGTCCAGCGTAACGAACCTGGCGGACCGCACGAACCGCAACGGGCCCCTGGGGCACCCGACGGCGCCCCGCCGGACGAACGTCACACCCGCCGGTGGCGGCACTCCACCCGCCCGCCGCGGGCGTGACATCATCGGGCTCGATGGACGCGCACCACTCCCCCGGACCGGCCGGCCGGAGCCGGCACCGTCGCCGGCGCTCGTCGGCGGTGCTCGGCGTGCTCCTGGTCGCCGGGCTGACCGCCGGGTGCGGCGTGCGGCTGGAGGCCCCGCCGGTGGCCGAGCCCGTGCCGGACGCCCTCGAGATCGTGCGGCGCACCGCGGTCTCCGACGCGCTGCTCGTCGCCGAGCGTGCCGAGGCCGCGCTGGAGGCGACCCCCTCCGGCCGGGAGCGGTTGATCACGGAGCTGACCCGGATCGCGGCCGACTCGCGCGTCCAGGCGACAGAGCTCGGCGGCGTCTACGACTCGGGCCTCGCGACCGACGAGCCGACGGGCAGCCCGGCGGGCTCGCCGTCGCAGGAGTCCGGCAACGTGCCCGACGTGGTGCAGGCGCTCGTGGACGCCGCCGCCCGCAGCCGGACCGCGGCGGGTACCACCACCGACGGCCCCCTCGCCCGCCTGCTCGCGTCGGTCGGCGCCGCCCAGACCGTGTCGGCCGGACGGCTGGCGGACCTCGCGGATGTGGCCGGGCCGGAGCCGCTCGACCCGCAGGTCCCCGAGCCCACCGGCGAGGGCCGGGCGGCCGAGGAGGCGACGCCGGGCGGGACGCCGTCGGCCGAGGCGTCGCCCATGCCGTCCGCCGACGCGACGAACACCGCGGAGGCCGTCCCCGAGGGGCTCACCGCAGAGCAGCTGAGCACGCTCGTGGCCTCGGAGGACGCCACCGGTTACGCCCTGCGGCTGCGCGCCGCGATCGCGGACGGCACCCGGCGCGCACGCCTCCTCGCGCGGGCGGGAGCCCACGACGACCGCGCCCTCGGCTGGGCCCTCGTGGCCGGCACGCAGGACAGCGCGCAGGACCCGCGCCGCGCCGCGTACACCGTGCCGCGGGTCGACGACCAGGGGGACAAGGCGCTGGTGCGCACCCTCGAGGACGGGCTCGCCACCGACTACGCCACGCTGGTCGGCACGACCGCCGCCGGGACCCGCGGCGTGCTGGTGGACCTGCTCGTGGACGCGGCGGTCGGGCTCGACGACTGGGGCGCCGAGCCCGAACCGTTCCCGGGCCTCCCCGAGCAGGAGTAGCGCGAGGGGGCCGCGGCTCAGGCGCCGAGCAGCTCCTCGACGCGCCGCGCGACGACGCCGACGGCATCGGCCACCGGCACCTGCTCCGCCTGGCCCGCGCGCGGGCGCACCTCGACCACGCCGTCGGCGAGACCGCGCCCGACGACGACCAGCAGCGGCACGCCCAGCAGCTCGGCGTCCGCGAACTTCACCCCGGGCGAGACCTTGGGCCGGTCGTCGTAGATCACCTCGACGCCGGCGTCGGTCAGGCCCGTCGCGATCCGCTCGGCGGCCTCGAAGACGTCCGAGCCCTTCCCTGTCGCCACGACGTGCACGTGCGCGGGCGCGACGTGCGCCGGCCACGCCAGACCCTTCTCGTCGTGGTTGCCCTCGGCGATGGCGGCGACCGCGCGGGTGACCCCGATGCCGTACGAGCCCATCGTGACCGTCACGGCCTTGCCGTTCTCGTCGAGCACCTTGAGGTCGAGCGCCTCGGCGAACTTGCGGCCGAGCTGGAACACGTGGCCCATCTCGATCCCGCGCGCGGTCTCGAGGACGCCGTCGCCGTTCGGGCACGGGTCTCCCGCCCACACCTCGGCCACCTCGATGGTGCCGTCGGCGGTGAAGTCCCGGCCCGCGACCAGGTCGATCACGTGCCGGCCGGGCTCGTCCGCGCCGGTGACCCACCGGGAGCCGGACACGACCCGCGGGTCGACGAGGTAGCGGATCTTCGAGGCGCTCTCCTCGCCGAGCGCGCCGGGGCCGATGTAGCCCTTCGCGAGCTCCGGGTGCGCCGCGAAGTCCTCGTCGCCGAACGGGGCGAACTCCGCCGGGTAGAACGCCGCCTCCATGCGCTTGACGTCGACCTCCCGGTCGCCCGGGACGCCGATGGCGATCGCGTCGACCTGGCCGTCCGGGTGCGTCAGACGGAACAGCACGTTCTTCAGGGTGTCGGCGCCGGTCCACGGGCGGTCGGCGCGCGCGAAACGCTCGTTCAGGTGGTCGACCAGGGAGTCGATGGTGGGCGTGCCGGGCGTGTCCTCGGCGTGCGCCGCGGGCGTGCCGTCGTAGGGCACCGGCTCCGGCACCGGGAGGCGCGCCGCCTCGACGTTGGCCGCGTACCCGCACGTGCGGCACTCGACGTACGTGTCCTCGCCGATCGCGGACTTGGCGAGGAACTCCTCCGACCGCGACCCGCCCATCGCACCCGCGTGGGCGGAGACGACGACGTACTCGAAGCCCAGGCGGTCGAAGATGCGCTGGTACGCGCCGCGGTGGTTCGCGTAGCTGGCGTCCAGCCCGGCGTCGTCGACGTCGAAGGAGTAGGAGTCCTTCATGATGAACTCGCGCCCGCGGATCAGGCCGGCGCGCGGGCGGGCCTCGTCGCGGTACTTGGTCTGGACCTGGTACAGCGCCAGGGGCAGGTCCTTGTACGACGAGTACAGGTCCTTCACGAGCAGGGTGAACATCTCCTCGTGCGTGGGCGCCAGGAGGTAGTCGGCCTGCTTGCGGTCCTGCAGGCGGAAGAGGTTGGGCCCGTACTCCGTCCAGCGGCCGGACGCCTCGTAGGGCTCGCGCGGCAGCAGCGCAGGGAAGTGCACCTCCTGCGCGCCGATCGCGTCCATCTCCTCGCGGACGATCCCCTCGACCTTGGCGAGCACCCGCAGGCCGAGCGGGAGCCACGTGTAGATCCCGGGCGCCGCGCGGCGGATGTAGCCCGCACGCACGAGCAGCCGGTGGCTGGCGACCTCGGCGTCGGCCGGGTCCTCGCGCAGCGTGCGGACGAAGAGGCGGGACAGGCGGAGCAGGTCGCCCTTGTGCTGGCGGGCGGACGCGATCGACATGGGGGCAAGCCTAACGGCGCGCCGACGCAGCGATTGTCGGTGTCGGCGACTGCGGGCAGCATGGGCCCATGCCCGAGCTGCCGGAGGTCCAGGCGCTGGCCGAGTTCCTCGCCGAGCGCACGACCGGGCACGCCGTCGTCGCCGCCGACGTCGCCGCCATCGCCGCTCTCAAGACCTTCGACCCGCCCGTCACCGCGCTCGTCGGGCGCACCGTCACCGGCTGGACGCGCCACGGCAAGTGGCTCGACATGAGCGCCGCGGCCGGCGACGGGGACCGGATCCACCTGATGTTCCATCTCTCCCGCGGCGGGTGGGTGCGCTGGAAGGAGACGGCGCCGACGACGCCCGTCAGGCCGCGGATGGGCGGGTCGTCGCGCGGTCCCGCGCTCGCGCTGCGCGTGCGGCTCGACGACGGGTCGGGCTTCGACCTCACGGAGGCCGGCACCCGCAAGCGGCTGGCGGTGCACGTCGTGCGCGACCCGCAGGAGATCGAGCAGGTGCGCACGCTCGGGGTCGACCCGCTGTCGGACGCCTTCACCCCGGCCGCCGTGGCGGCCCTCCTCGAGGCGAAGAACCAGCAGGTCAAGGGCCTGCTCCGCGACCAGCGCGCGATCGCCGGCATCGGCAACGCCTACTCCGACGAGATCCTCCACGTCGCGCGGTTCTCGCCGTTCAAGCTCTCCCGGTCGTTCACCGACGACGAGGTCCGGGCACTGCACGACGCGACCGTGACCACCCTGCGCGACGCGGTCGCGACGTCGTCGGGCAAGCCCGCCGCCGAGCTCAAGGACGCCAAGCGCGCCGGCATGCGCGTGCACGGCCGCACCGGCCTGCCCTGCCCCGTGTGCGGGGACGCCGTCCGCGAGGTGAGCTTCGCCGACCGGTCGCTCCAGTACTGCGCCACCTGCCAGACGGGCGGCCAGGTCCTCGCCGACCGCCGGATGTCGCGGCTGCTGAAGTAGCCCGTCCGCGCAGGTCAGGCGCTCGCGACCGCCTGGCGCGACGCGACGAACGCGTCCACGCAGGCGCGCACCTGCTCCGGCGTGTGCGCGGCGGACAGCTGGACCCGGATCCGGGCCTTGCCGCGCGGCACCACCGGGTAGCTGAACGCCGTGACGTACACGCCGCGCTGCTGCATCGCGTCGGCCGTGCGCGCCGCGAGCACGGCGTCGCCGAACATCACCGGGACGATCGGGTGCTCGCCGGGCAGCAGGTCGAAGCCCGCGTCGGTCATGAGCCGGCGGAACAGGGCGGCGTTCTCGGTCAGCCGCGCCCGCAGGTCGCCCGAGCGCTCGACGAGGTCGAGCGCCGTGAGCGTGCCGGCCACGATCATGGGCGCGAGCGTGTTGGAGAACAGGTACGGCCGCGCACGCTGGCGCAGCAGGTCGACGATCTCGGAGTGCGCCGCGACGTACCCGCCGGACGCCCCGCCCAGGGCCTTGCCGAACGTGCCGGTGAGGATGTCCACCCGGTCGGCCACCCCGCACAGCTCGGGCGTGCCCCGCCCGCCGGGGCCCATGAACCCCACCGCGTGCGAGTCGTCGACCAGCACCAGGGCCTCGTAGCGGTCGGCCAGGTCGCAGATCTCGCGCAGCGGGGCGAGGTAGCCGTCCATCGAGAACACGCCGTCGGTGACGATCACGACGTGCCGGGCGCCGCCGTCGCGGGCCGCGGTCAGCTGCGCCTCGAGGTCCGCCATGTCCCGGTTGCGGTAGCGGAAGCGGGCCGCCTTGGACAGCCGGATCCCGTCGATGATCGACGCGTGGTTGAGCTCGTCGGAGACGATCGCGTCCTGCGGCCCGAACAGCGTCTCGAAGACTCCTCCGTTGGCGTCGAAGCAGGACGAGAACAGGATCGCGTCGTCCGTCTCGAGGAAGCCGGCCAGGCGCCGTTCGAGCTCGGTGTGCTGGTCCTGGGTACCGCAGATGAACCGCACGCTGGCCAGCCCGTAGCCCCAGGTGTCGAGGGCGTCGCGCGCGGCGGCGAGGATGCGCGGGTCGTCGGCGAGGCCGAGGTAGTTGTTGGCGCAGAAGTTGAGCAGCTCGGCGCCGTCGGCCCGGATGCGAGCCCCCTGCGGCCCGGCGATGCCGCGCTCGTGCTTGGTCAGACCCGCCCGGTCGATCTCGGCGAGCTGGCTCGCCACGTGCTCCTGGAACGTCCCGTACATCACCGCGCCGCCTTCCCGTCGCCCGACCAGTCCGTCCAGTCGAGCACCACCTTGCCGCCGTGCGCCGACGCCGCGGCCGCGAAGCCGTCGGCCCAGCGGCTCGCCGGCAGCCGGTCCGTCACCACCGACGCGATCGCCGAGCGCAGCGTGGCGCTCGTGCGCAGCATCGAGTCCATCGCCTGCCAGGTCTCGAACATCTCGCGGCCGTAGATCCCCTTGAGGGTGAGCATGTGCGTCACGACCGTGCCCCAGTCGACCGCGACGGGCTCCGACGGCAGGCCCAGCATCGCGATGCGCCCGCCGTGGTTCATGTTCGCGATCATCTCCGGCAGCGCCCCCGGCGCGCCGCTCATCTCGAAGCCCACGTCGAAGCCCTCGCGCAGGCCGAGCTCCCGCTGGGCGTCGGCCACCCGGGCGGTGCGCACGTCGAGCGCCGCGTCGGCGCCCATCGCCTTCGCCATCTCGAGCCGGGCCGGGCTGACGTCCGTCCCGACCACGAGGTGCGCGCCCGCGTGCCGGGCCACGGCGATCGCCATGAGGCCGATCGGACCGCACCCGGACACGAGGACGTCCTCCCCGATGACCGGGAACGCCAGCGCGGTGTGCACGGCGTTGCCCAGCGGGTCGAAGACCGCGGCCACGTCGAGGTCGACGTCGGCGTGGTGCACCCACACGTTGGTCGCCGGCAGGACGACGTACTCGGCGAACGCGCCGTCGCGATGCAGGCCGAGGCCCTGGGTGCGGATGCACATCTGGCGGCGCCCGGCGCGGCAGTTGCGGCACGTCCCGCAGACGATGTGACCCTCGCCGGAGACGAGGTCGCCCACGGCGACGTCGTGCACCAGCTCGCCCACCTCGACGACCTCGCCCACGAACTCGTGCCCGGGCACCAGGGGCGCGGCGATCGTGGAGGCCGCCCAGTCGTCCCAGCGCTCGATGTGCAGATCCGTGCCGCAGATGCCGGTGCGCAGCACGCGGATCTTCACGTCGGCGATCCCCGCGGTCGGCTCCGGCCGCTCCACGAGCTCCAGCCCGGGACCCGGGCCGGGCTTGAACAGTGCTCTCATGCAGTAATCTCCCCGGCACCCGTCGTCGCGCGCGTCGTCGCTTGCGTCATCACGGGGGGAACTGTCTCACGATCCGGATCCGCGGCGGCAACTCGCGAGGCGACCCGCGCGCCCGGCTGCCCGGCGTCGAAGTACGCCACGGCCTCGGGGTCGAGCAGCGGGACGTCGAGGGCGCACCCCGACCCGCGCAGCGACTCCGTCGCGCGGATCCCCGCGGCGACCGCCTCGCGCGCGGCCACCGGCGAGGTCGACGTCGTCCCGCCCTCGGCGACGAACCGCACGAACTCCGACACCAGCGCGACGTCCGCCCCGCCGTGCCCGCCCGACGCCTCGGGGACCACGAACACCTCGTCCGGCTCGGCCCGACCGCGGTGCCGGCGGTCCCACAGGTGCACCTCGGCCCCCGACGTGTCGCCCATGTTCTCGATCCGCCCGTGCGTGCCGATCACGGTGTAGTTGCGCCAGTAGTCGGGCGTGAAGTGGCACTGCTGGTACGACGCGAGCACCCCGTTGCCCAGCAGCATGTTCACCTGCGAGACGTCCTCCACGTCGACGACCGGGTGCACCTCCTGCTCCGTCGGGGGCCAGTTGTCGAGGGAGAACCAGTCGGGCATGCGCTCGCCGGAGCGGTCCCGCCGCCCGGTCAGGCCGGCGTACAGGCTCGCCGCCCCCACGGCCTGCACCCGCGCGGAGTAGGCGCCCGCGAGCCAGTGGATGACGTCCAGGTCGTGCGCGCCCTTCTGCAGCAGCAGGCCGACCGACCGGGACCGGTCCGCGTGCCAGTCCTTGAAGTAGAAGTCCCCGCCGTGGCCCACGAAGTGCCGGCACCAGACCGCCTTCACCTCGCCGATGCGCCCGGCCGCGACGAGCTCGCGCATGAGGACCACGACCGGCATGTGCCGCATGTTGTGGCCCACGTACAGCCTGCTCCCGGTGCGGCGGGCCATGGCCAGCATGGCGTCGGTGTCCTCGAGCGACGTGGCGAGCGGCTTCTCGCAGAACACCGCGACGCCGGCCTCCAGCGCCCGCAGGGTCGGCCCGACGTGCCGGTCGTCCGGGGTCAGGACCATCGCGGCGTCGACGCCGGCCAGGGCCTCGTCGAGGTCCGTCGTCAGCAGGGCGCCCGGGAAGTCCGCGCCCGCCTTGGCCAGCGCCGTCTCGCTCGGGTCGCACACCGCCGCGACCACCGAGCCGTCGCCGGGCCGGTGCGCCTCGCGCGCCACGCTCCCGCGCAGGCCGTAGCCCACGACGGCGATCCTCAGGTCCGTCGGTGCCCCCGGGGTCGTCCCCATCAGACCAGGCCGTTCGCGCGCCGCAGGCGCGGCGAGGCCAGCACCTGTGCGGCGAGGGCGGCGCCGTCGTCGTCGCGCAAGGTCGTCGGGTCCACCTCCGGCTCCGGCAGCGCGAGCGCGGCGATCCGGTCGTCGAACGACGGGTCGTACCTCAGGCCCCACCGGGCGAAGAACGTGCGCAGGTCGCGCCCCGCGGCCTTGGAGTAGTACAACGCCAGCATCCCGAGCCGGTAGTCGTTGTCCGAGTAGTCCCCGGAGTCGGGCTGCTCCTCCCGGACCAGCTTGTGCACGGCCGGTTGGAACTGGTCCCCGAACGCCAGGCGCAGCTGCTCGAACATCACGAGCTTCTCCATCACGGTGAACGTGGTGAGGAAGTCGACGTCGGGGGTGCCGATCTTGGGCGGCGCGGACTCCCAGACGGGCACGCCGTCGTTCTCCGGCACGTGCAGCCGCGGTGCCTGCCCGTACTTGGCGAAGGCCGCGTTCACCGCCAGCGAGTAGAGGTTGACCGTCACCTCGGTGAGGTCGGTCGGCTTGTACACGGTCTGCTGGTGCTGGTGGCCGAGCTCGTGGTACGGCCCCCAGCCGCGCAGCCGCAACGCCTCGACCGTCAGCAGCCGGTCCTGGATCGGGGCCGGGAACAGCATGTGGCCGTGGGTGGCGAACGCACCCACGTTCGCGATGCTCTCCGCGCGCGTGACGAAGTGGTAGCGGTGGGTCAGCCGGGCGTGAGTAGGCGTCTTGTCGTCGAGGCCGGCGACGTTGTCCTCGATCCGGACGATCTCCTCCCAGGTCTCCATCAGCTGGGCGTGGTTCTCGCCGCGCCACCGCAGGGCCGCCTCGCGCTGGATGCTGAGCATCGCGTGCGCGCTGACCAGCTGCACGTACGGCGTCTCGCGCCGGTCGAGCTGGTTCTGGAACTCGTCCTCGGTGGTCTGCCCGTAGATGAAGAACGGCATCGGCTGCGCCGTCGGGCCCAGGGTGGCCTTGAGGTATCCCTTGCTGCCGAGCACCTTCCAGTAGACCGGGCCGCCGTACGGGTCGGCGATCGTGACCCGCCGACCGGTGATCGGGTACGTGCGCGAGGCGCGCTTCTCGACGTCGACCTCGGCGTCCGGAGCCCCGACGACGATGCTGGCGCCCTCCGCGGCGCTGTTCGCGGCGACGGTGACCGTCAGCTCGACGTTCGGCGGGAGGTAGTAGCCGGTGGGGTGCAGGTCGCTGGCGGACAGCGACTGGTACGTGCGCAGGATCTCCACGTCGCGGGCCGAGACCTCGGCGGCCACGAACTGGGTGCGACCGGCGGTCGCCGCCGACATCGCCTCGGCCCGGGGAGCCTGGGTCGCCAGCAGGGCGGTGGCGCCCAGCCCGGCGGCGCCGGCGAGCACGCTCCGGCGCGAGAGGGAACGGGACTGCGGGGTGCTCGACATCGTGGTGCGTCCTTTCGTTCTGCGGATGGGGAGTCGTTCGCGGGCTGGGGTACGCGGGTCGGGTGCTGCCGAGCCTCTCGGAGCCGGCACGCTCACCGGCGAGGGATCGGGTGGTCACCCGGTCGGACGGCGACGGACGAGAGCGCGACCGCGCCGTGCGCGCGGCGGACCGTCACGTACCGGCCCGTGGCGCCCACCTCCACGACGGTCGGACGCCGCACGAGGCCGTCGACGGCGACGCTGGCGGTGACGTCGCCGGCCTCGTCCGCGAGCTCCACGACCACCTCCCGCGTGGCCATCGACTCGGCGTTCCACAGCTCGACCGCGCCGACGGCGCGCTCTGCGCCGAGGTCGACGCGCCACCACGAGCCGCGCTCGTCGGCCGTCGCCGTGTCCGTGCTGGTGTCCCGGTCCAGGGCGACGGCGGCGGCGTCCTGGCGGGACGCGACCTCCGGCGCGCCGTCGGACTGGCCCTCGGCGAGGCGCGAGAGGTCCTCCGTGGTGCGGGCGGTGCTCGCGGCCACCGACGACTGCGTCGCCGCGCACCCGCGCGCGAGGTCGACGGCGCCTGGCCAGACGGTCTCGTCGGCCTCCGCACCGGCGGCGACCGCGACCGCGAGCGCCTCGGGCGGGAGGGCGTCGAGCCGGAGGTGGTCGCCGTCCGAGCCCGAGCCCTCGCCGCCGAGCGCGGGCGCGTCCGTGTCGGTCCAGTTGCCGCGCGACCGGTTACGGACGCCGTACGACGCCCAGTTCGAGAGCCACTTGTAGCCGACGCGCGTGACGACGTTCTCCTCGACCCGAAGGTGCGAGGACTGCTCGTCGAGATAGATCCCGTTCCCGTCGCGCTGCGTCCCGCCGTAGCCCGACCGGTCGATGTGGTTGCGGGCCACGACCGTCCCGGGCTGCGCGCCCTGCGTGTAGATCGCGCCGCCGTCGTGCATGCCGGAGGCCGCGCGCATCACGCCGGTGATGCGGTTCGCCGTGACCCGGTTGTCCCGGAGCACGCTCTCGCGCACCTCGGGCTGGTTCCAGCCCCAGCCCAGCGAGATCCCGGAGTACGGCAGGTCCTCGAGGGTGTTGTGGTCGAGGGTGAGCCCGGCCACGTAGCCGGCCCAGATGCCGACCGCGTCCGTGTACCGCTCGCCGGCGCGGCGCACGACGCAGCGGCTCACCGTGTTGCCCACCGACTGCAGGTCGGCGCCCGGGCGCGGCTCGGTGTCTCCGACGTAGAGCGCGCCCGACCCGACGTCCTCGAACCGCGACCGGGTGATGGCACTGTCCCGGGTGCCGTGCTCCAGGACGGCCCCCGCGCCTGCCAGCCTGGTGAACGTGCAGCCCTCGACCGTGACGTGGCGACCGCGCCGGACCACCAGCGCCGCGGCGGGCTTGGTGTAGAAGCGGCCCGCCATGTCCTCCGGGCCCTCGGGGCCGGTCAGGGTGAGGCCGGCCTGCGCGCCGATGTACCCCTCGTCGGTCACGCTCTGCGCGTAGGCGGCGTGGGCGAACGCCAGGCCCTCGAGCCGGACGTGGGCCGCCCCGTCGAGCACGAGCAGGTTCTCGGTCACCGGCACGACGGCGTCGGACCCCTCCAGGTCCTGACCGGGGAGCGGCAGGTAGGTGACGGTCCGCGCGACGGGGTCCCAGACGTGGTCGCCGGGCTCGGTCAGGAGCTCGATCGCATTCTCCACGACGATGCCCCCGGCGAACTGGCGCCCGTCGACGGCGGTGGTGTCCCAGTACGGACCGACCCGCCCGGTGCCTCCCGTGGCGTTGGTCCAGCACGGCTCGGGGAACGTCATGACGTCCCCCTCGACCCCGGCGACAGGGAGGTGGAACGTGCGCCACCGGACCTTGACGACGCACGTGACGGCCTCCGGGCGCGTCCACCGGTCGATGCCGAACGCCCGCGCGCCGGTGAGGCCCGCCTCCACCGCGAAGCTGACGTGCGCCGGCTGCGGGGCGCTGCGGGCGCGGGGGCTGCGGCGGCCGTCGACGAACAGGTCGGTCGGGGTGATGCCGTCCGGGACGGTCGCCAGCCAGCGCCCGTCGTCGCCGGGGCGCCACCGGAGCGGAACGCCTCCGCAGAGCAGCGCACCGGGCCCGGACCACGTCACGGTCCGGCGCTCGTCGCCAGAGTGCTCGGGGCCGAGGCGCACCGGCTCGGCGAGCCGGTAGGTCCCGGCGGCCAGGCGGACCTCGACGTCCCGGTCGGGTTGCTCCGCGAGCGCCGAGGCGAGCCGGTCGGCGGTCTCCGGGAGCGACTCGTGCGGGGCGACGCGGAGCACCACGGGCACCGCCAGGCCGGTCGTGTCGGTCGTGGGGGCGGTCATCGGGGCCCTTCTGGTGCGGTCGCGCCGTCCCAGGGGACGAACGAGGCGAGGTCGGTGGTGGTCTCGGCGCCGTCGTCGGCCCAGCGCACCCGCACGGCGGTGCCCTCGACGGCGACGTCGACGACGTCGTCCAGGTCCGCGGACGCGAGGTCCTCCGCCGTCGAGCCGGGATCGAGCCGGAGCAGGTGGAGCGCGACGTGGACGTGGTCGCCGGCCGGCTGCGTGCCGGTGACGTACGGCGTGGCGGAGCAGGTGCCGAGGGCGTTGGTGCCCTCGTCGCGGCGCAGGCCGGAGCCCGCGTACCCGTGCAGCGGAGCGACGGCGGAGAGCACGCCACGGGCGCCCCGCGCCCAGCGACCCCCGCCGGCCCAGGTGCCCGACTCCGGCGGCGCGTCGGCCGCGACGGCGTGCGCGCCCTCGCGCACGGTCCGCTCCTGGGCCGTGCGGACGAGGTGGCAGCGCACCTCCCACGGCCCGTGGACCACGCTGACCGTGCGGACGGCGGCGCCGGGGACCGGCCGGCGGTCGAGGTGCGGCAGGTGCACGGAGCCGCTGACGGGGCCGTCGACCCGGATCCCGCGCAGGTGGGTGCGGCGTGAGGCCGTCCCGTCCGCGTCGAGGATCGCGAGGTGGCCGTCCACGTTCGCGGCGAACGCCTCCCCCGTGCCGGGCGCGGTGTGCGTGGAGTAGGACAGCTTGGCGTAGTGCGGGTCGTCCACGTCGGGGGTCGGGTCGAACGCCATCGTGCCGTGGTCCGACCCGTGGTTCACGAGCCGGCTCACGCCGCCGGCGCGCACGACCGTCCACCCGAGGTCACGGAGGGGCATGACGTCGTCGGCCACCTCGCCGTCCTGCTCGACGGCGGTCCACACCTCGGCCTCGGGCGGCAGCGCCAGCCCGAGGAACCCGACGCCTGCGTAGTACGGCGACCCGAAGCCGCTGTACGACTGGGTGGTGCCGTCGTGCGGCCCGTACCAGCCGAGCGAGGGCGGGCCGTGGGTGCCGACCCCGTGGTCGACGAAGTCCTTGAGCACGCCCGACGCGAGGCGCCGCCACCGGCCCGGGGCCAGCGGGGACACGCCGGAGATCTCGGCGCACCAGCCGGCCGCCAGCGCGGCCGTGCGGTAGGTGAGGGACCGCCCCACGTGCAGCAGCGCCCCGTCCGGCGCGACGAACCGCTCGAACGACGCGGTGAACGCGGCGAGCCGCTCGAGGTGCCGCTCGCCCTCGGCGGTGCCCGTCGCGTCGTTCATCCGGTACCAGGCCCACAGATACGGGTGGATGGCCCAGGCGCTGTAGTAGTCGAACCGGTGCTCGGGGCCGTCGGTGTACCAGCCGTCGCCCACGTACCAGCCCTCGACGCGCGCCACGCGGCGCGCGCCGTGCCCGGGCGTCTCCTCCCCGACGGAGCGGAGGAACCCCTCCGCCATCGCGGGGAAGAGCTGCCAGTTGTTCTCCCAGGCGTCGAGGCGCGCGTGGTGGCGCAGCCACCGGGCGACCTGATCCTTCTCCGCCGGCGCCAGCGGGTCCCACAGGCGCGCCCGGGCGAGATGCAGCGCGAACGCCGCGTTGGCCGTCTCGACCAGCGGCTGGGTCAGGCCGACCAGGGGCGGACGGCACGTGACGGCGAGCGGCCACTCCTCCGGCCCGCCCGGCGTGGTCCCGGCGACGAGGGCGTCGCGGTACCAGGCGGCGATGGCGGCGGCCGCGGCGTCGTCCGGTGCCGCACCCGCGATGCGGGCGGCGGCCAGGACCATGCTGCGGCAGACCGTCTCCATGCTCTCCCGGCGCTCGCCGTCGCGGGTGACCCGGCCCGGCAGTCGCGGGAGCGCGCGACCTGGCGAGGCGTGGTCCCGGACCCACCCGAGCCAGTGGTCCGCGACGCCCGACCAGTGGTCCCGGGTCCAGCCCGTGACCGGGGCGGCGAGGGCGTCGGCTCCTGGCAGCCGGAGGGAGCGGGTCACGCCGCGAGGCCCTGCTCGTACTCGCCGCGGATGGTGTCGCCGCCCTTGGACGCCCAGGTCGCGATCGCCTTCTCGAGGTCTTTCATCGTCTTCCGGCCGGCGATGACCTCCTGGGCGGTGTCGGAGACTGGCTGCGACAGCGTTCCGCCCTTGTCGGTGTTGGTGGGGCTGTAGATGCTCGCGACGGGGTTGGGCACCGAGATCGGGATCAGGGCGGAGTACCCGCCGTGCACGGCCCGGGTCTGGTCCTCGTGGCCGGGGAAGTAGACGGCCTGCTGCGGCGCGGCGAGGTACTTCCACGGCACGGCCACGTCGGACAGCCCGCGGTCCGTCGGGATCGGGTTGTTGCCCGCGTCCATGTCGTAGTCGACGCCCTCGACGCCGTAGTTGAGCAGGAGGTACTCCTCGGAACCGAACGGAGCGGCGAGGAAGTTCGCGACCCGCAGGACCCGCTCGATCTGCTCGGGCTCACCCTTCTTGAGCATGACCGGGCTGAACAGGACGTTGTCCTGGTGGGTCTGGGCGGCGCCGCCGTCGTGGCCGAACGGGACGAACGGGGCCGGCGCGAACGTGTCGCTCGCCGAGGGCGCGTAGGTGGCGTACCCGGGGAGGCCGTCGTAGATGATCGCGGTCTGGCCGCCGACGAACTTGTTGACCATCTGGTTCTTCTCCCAGGCCTCCGAGCCCGGGACGAAGTACCCCGCCTCGCGCACGCCCGCGACGTACTCGATCATCGCGAGGTACTCGTCGGTCTCGAAGTCCTTGACGAGCTTGCCGCCGTCGACCCGCCACTCGTAGGGCACGCGGAAGACGTGGCGGAAGGGCGTCAGCCCGAAGCTGGTGGACCCGAGCGCCCACCGGTTGCGCGACGGGTCGGTCAGCTCGCCGAGCAGGTCGAAGAACGTGTCGGCGTCCGCGATCTCGGCGGTGTCGGTCACGCCGACCTCCTCGAGCCGCTTCGCGTTGAAGAAGCCGGAACCGCCCGTCACGGCGCGCGGGATGGGGAGGTAGTAGAGCTTCCCGGCCATGACGCACTGCTCCCAGAACAGCTCGGGGATCGCCGCGAGGTTGGGGTACGCCTCGATCGCGTCGCCGCCCAGGTGCGGGGTGAGGTCCTCGCACGCCTTGTCCAGGAAGCCCGCGTGGTCCTGCATCGTGGTCGCGTACAGCATCATGTCCGGAAGGTCCCCGCCGGCGACGGTGGTCGAGAACCGCGACTCGTAGTCGGCGTCGGAGACGGCGTTGATGTCGAGCGTGCCGCCGAGCCGCTTCTCGACCTCCTGCCACGCGGGGTTGTCGGCGCGGCCGTTGGGCACCGTCGCGAAGAACATCGAGATGGCGCTGATCGTCTCCCCGGTCAGCGGGACGTCGCTGACCGACCGGAACGGCTCCGGGTAGGAGAAGAAGCCGGGCGGGACGCCGTCGGCGGTCCCCGGGAGGTCGGGGGTCAGCCCCTGGAGCGGCACGTGCTTCGGGAGGAGGGCGTCCTCGGCGTTGGAGACCTGGCCGGTGCCCTCGGAGCGGGTCCCGCAGGAGGCCAGGGTCACGGCGAGGGCCCCGGCACCGGCCAGCCCGAGGAAGTTTCGGCGCGACAGGGCCGAGGCGGAGATCGCGGCAGACATCTGTGGTGCTCCGTTCGTAGTGAGGATCGTGGCGGCGGCGCAGCGGTACGGCCGGTCAGCCCTTGACCGCGCCCGTGATGACGCCCTTGGTGAAGTAGCGCTGGAGGAAGGGGTAGACGACGACGATCGGGACGAGGCTGACGACGACGACCGCCATCTGGATCGCCTGCGTCGGTGCGGCCATCTCGGAAGCCATGGCCGCGTTGTCCGCGACGGGCTGCCCCAGGAGGACGTACTGCCGCAGGATCATCGACAGCGGCCACTTGTCCATGTCGAGGTAGAGCATGGCGTTGAAGAAGGCGTTCCAGTAGGCGACGCCGTAGAACAGCGAGACGACGGCGAGGACCCCCTTCGAGAGGGGCAGGACCATCGTCAGGAGGATGCGGAAGTCGCCCGCGCCGTCGATCCGCGCGGCTTCGAAGAGCTCCTGCGGCAGCCCCATGAAGAAGCTGCGGACCACGACGAGGTTGAACGCCGAGATCAGCACGGGAAGGACCAGCGCGGCATAGCTGTCGAGCAGCCCGAGCTCACTGACCACGAGGAAGTTCGGGATGATGCCGGCCGAGAAGAACATCGTGAAGAGCACGGACATCAACCAGAAGCGTCCGCCGACCACGCGCGGACGGGAGAGTCCGTAGGCCATCAGCACCGTGAAGGTGACGGAGCAGAGCGTGCCGATGACGGTGATGCCGATGCTGCGCAGCAGCGCGTCGGTGACGACGCCGCCGCTGAGGATCTGCTCGTACGCGGCGAACGTGGGGCTGTCCGGCCACAGGACGAGCCCGTTCTTCTCGACGATCTCCTCCTGCGACGCCAGGCTCGTGGCGAGCACCGCGAACATGGGATAGATCGCGAGGAAGCTGATCGCCGTGAGCGCGAGCCCCTTGAGGGCGGTCGCGGGGAGGCTGGGCTCTTCGTCCCAGACCGGGCGGCGGCTGTTCCTGCGCGCCCGCGGGCGAGGCCGTCGCGGCTCGGCGACGGGGCCCGGCGCGCTCTCGGTGCGGGGGTCGCGGGTCGTGATGGTCATTTGCGGTAGATCCCGTCCTGTCCGAAGAGGTGCGCGAGCTTGTTGGACCCGAGGACGAGGGCGAACCCGATGATGCCCTTGACCAGGCCGACGGCGGTGGCCGGACCCCACTCGCCGTCCTGGATGCCGTGGTAGTAGACCCACGTGTCGAGAACCTCGGCGGCCTCGGGGCCGACGGCGTCGCGCTGCAGGATGATCTGCTCGAACCCGACCGAGAGGATCGTCCCGATCTGGAGGATGAGCAGGAGGATGATGACGGGCATGATGCCCGGGAGGGTCACGTGCCACGTGCGACGCCACTTGCTGGCGCCGTCCATGGCAGCCGCCTCGTAGAGCTCGCTGTTGATGTTGCCCAGCGCCGCGAGAAAGATGATCGTCCCCCAGCCGGCGTCCTTCCAGATGGTCTCGATGACCATGAGGAACGGGAAGAACGCCGGCGAGGTCATCGCCGAGAAGGGCGGGAGGCCCAGGGCCTCGAGCAGGTTCGGCACCACGCCCATCGGGCCGAGGAGCTGGGTGAAGATCGAGACCAGCAGGACCCAGCCGATGAAGTGCGGCAGGTACACGACGCTCTGGACGAAGCTCCGCACCTTCGGGCTCATGATGCTGTTGAGCAGCAGCGCGAGCGCGATCGGCACCGGGAAGAAGAGCACCAGCTGCAGCACCGTGATGACGATGGTGTTGCGCAGCGCGGCGTAGAAGGTCGGGTCGCTGAAGACCGTCGCGAAGTTCTCGAAGCCCACCCAGACGCTGTTGATGAACCCGATGTAGGGCTGGTAGTCAAGGAACGCGATGACGTTGCCGAACAGCGGCAGCCACTGGAACACGGTGAAGTACAGGAAGCCCGGGACGATCATCGCGAGCAGGACCTTGTCGCGGCGGATCCGCGTGAGGAGCGGCACCTTGTGCGCCTGGGGCGGCTTCCCGACCGACCGTGGTCGGCTCGAGCTGCCGACCGTCGTCGGCTCCACTGGCACCGTCGCCATCGCACGTCCTCTCTGTCGCGCCGCGGACCATCATGGTAACCGCTTGCTATGGTTGAGCACCGTAGGGGATGGATTTCTGGGTGTCAACGGGCGAAACAAGCCCGAAAACTAGCAAGCGGTTGCTATCCTTCAGGCTCCACCGCGCAAAGGAGACACATGGGCGACCACCGGCCATCGGCGCTGCTGCTGATGAACGCCGCAACGTACGACGAGGCGTTCCGGGACGACGCCCGCACGGAGCTGGAGACCCTGCTCGACCTCCGTGTGCCCCTCCCCGTGACCCACCTCGACCTTCCCGACGACGTCGTCGAGCGCGTGGAGATCCTGGTGACGAGCTGGGGCGTCCCCCGCCTCGACGACGAGGCGCTCGCCCGCATGCCGAAGCTCCGGGCGATCTTCCACGCGGCGGGGACCATCCGGCCCTTCCTGTCCCCGGGTGCGCTCGAGTCCGGGGTCACCGTGTGCGCCGCGGCCGACGCGAACGCCGGCCCGGTGGCGGAGTTCACCTTCGCCCAGATCATCCTCGCCCTCAAGCGCGTGGGGCGGCTCGCGGACCGGTACCGCACCCAGCGCCGGCCCCGCGACCTCAGCGGCATGCCGGTCCTCGGGACCCACGGGGTCACGGTGGGCGTCGTCGGGGCGTCACGGGTGGGCCGGAAGGTCGTCGAGCGGCTGCACACCATCGACGCGCGCGTGCTCCTCGCCGACCCGTACGTCGAGGCGTCCGAGGCCCGCGAGCTCGGCGCCGAGCCGGTGCCGCTCGACGAGCTGTGCGCCCGCAGCGACGTGGTGACCTTGCACGCACCGCTCACACCCAGCACGATCGGGCTCGTGGGAGAACGACAGCTGGCCCTGATGCGCGACGGCGCCGTCCTGGTGAACACGGCACGGGGGGGCATCGTGGATCACGCGGCGCTGACCCCGCACGTGGTCTCGGGGCGTCTGGACGCCTGGCTCGACGTCACCGATCCCGAGCCCCTGCCTGACGACTCGCCGCTCTGGGACCTGCCGAACGTCGCCCTCACGCCACACCTCGCGGGCGCGCTCGGCAACGAGGTCTCGCGCCTGGGGGACCAGGCGATGGCCGAGCTCCGCCGTTACCTCGACGGGAGGCCGTTGCGGCACCAGATCCAGGCGGCCGACCTCGCGAGGATCGCCTGATGCCGTCCAGCCGGGGCTCCGGGATCACCCTCGCCGACGTCGCCGCGGCCTCGGGCGTCTCGACGGCCACCGTCTCCCGTGTCCTGTCGGGCAACTACCCGGTGGCGACCCGCACCAAGGCGCGTGTGACGGAAGCCGTGGCGGAGCTCGGTTACGTCATGAACGCGAACGCGCGGGCGCTCGCGCGCTCCCGTGCCGCGACGATCGGCATCGTCGTGCAGGACGTCGTCGACCCCTTCTTCGGCTACATCGCCCGCGGCGTGGAGCGTCGTGCCGCTGAGCTCGGTCTCGCCTGCCTGATCATGGCCTCCCAGGGCTCCAAAGAGCGTGAGCTCGAGCTCGTGGACCTGCTGCGCGCCCACCGGGCCGGCGGCGTGATCCTGGTGGGCGGCTCCGCGGACGACCGTGGGTACCGCACCAAGATGGCCCAGCGTGCCCGCGCCCTCGCCGACGAGGGCGGGAACCTGGTGCTGTGCGGGCGGCCGCCCCTGGGCGAGGGCCTCCCCACCCGGAGCGTCAGCTACGACAACGAGGGCGGCGCGTTCGCCATCACCAGTCACCTGCTCGCCCGGGGTCATCGCAGGATCGCGTACGTCGGCGGCCCGCACCGGCTGTCCACCCACACGTTCCGCCTCGCCGGGCACCGCCGAGCCCTGGAGCAGCACGGGGTCGCGTGGGACGACGACCTCGTCCACGTCGGGCAGTTCAGCGCCGCCTTCGGACGCACCACCCTCACCGAGCTGCTGCGCCGAGGGCTCGACGCGACGGCGGTCTTCGCCGCCAACGACGCCGTCGCCGTCGGCGTGTACGAGGCCGCCGAGGACGCGGGGATCTCCGTCCCGCACGACCTCTCCGTGGTCGGCTACGACGACGTCCCCGTCGCCACCCAGCTCCGCCCCCGGCTCAGCACCGTCTCCGTCCCGCTCGAGGAGCTCGGCCGCCGAGCGGCCGAGCTCTGCATCACCGAGTCCGACGCCCCCGACGCCGACTCCATCGTCGGCACCCACCTCGTCCTGCGCGACTCCGTCTCGGCCCCGCGCGAGGCACGGATCCTGCGCGCCGGCTAGCGCCCCGTGCGGGGCGCCCGCCGCCGACGCCTCAGAACAGGACGGTCGCGAAGGTTCCGACCTGCTCGAAACCCACGCGCCGGTACGTGGCCAGAGCGGGAGCGTTGTACGCGTTGACGTACAGGGACACCACGGGCGCGACGTCGCGTCGCGCCGCGACGACGACGGCGGCCATGCCGGGCGCGGCGAGGCCGCGGCCGCGGAGCACCGGGTCGACCCACACGCCCTGCACCTGGGCCACGCCGCCGGCCACGGCGCCGAGCTCGGCCTTGAACACCACCGGGGAACGGGCCGCGGCACCAGCGCCGGGCTCGAGGTGCACGAACGCGCGCCCCTCCGCCACCAGGGACCGCACGCGCAGCGCGTACGCGCTACCCGGGGTCGCCACGGGCGCGTAGCCGACCTCCTCGGCGAACATGCGCACGCACGCGGGCAGCACGACGTCCACGTCGGCGAGGGTGGCGCGGCGCACCAGCGGGTCCGGCTCCACCAGGGGATCGCCGTCGATGGCGAGCGACGGCTGGTCGGGCCGCACCTCGCGGGCGGGCGGCCACACCGCGGCCAGGCGTTCCCAGAGCGCGAGCGCCACGGTCCGCTCTCCCACGATCGACGACGACCGGCGGCCCTGCAGCCGCGCCAGCGCCGCGAAGGCGTCCACGGCGTCGACGGCGTCCTGGCCCGTCACCGCCGGCGGGACGACGGGCACGAGGTTGGCCCCGGACCAGCACACGGCCGCGAGAGGTCCGGTGGCGGGGAAGCCCCACGCCTGCCCGCCCGCGGCCTCGAGGCCGACGAGGGCGGCCACGTCGAGCCGCGCGGCGGCCAGCACGCCCGTCACCGGGTCGAGCGCGCACACACGCCGTGCCTCGTCGAGGTCGTCGGCCGTGAGCAGGCGACCCCGGGGCGTGCCGCGGCGCGGCAGCTCCTCGGGGCGCCCTCGCGCGCGCACCGCCGACCGCCAGCCGCTCATCACGCCCCCATCGCCGTCATGCGCCCAGTCTCCTCCCGCAGGGGTGGTGGCTCTCCGCCTCAGCCCACCGAGACGACGGGCGCCCCGGCCTGCGCGTCGTTCTCCGGCGCGGGCATCGACTCGGCGATCCGCATGGCCTCCTCGATGAGCGTCTCGACGATCATCGCCTCCGGGACGGTCTTGACGACCTCGCCCTTGACGAAGATCTGCCCCTTGCCGTTGCCGGACGCGACGCCGAGGTCGGCCTCGCGCGCCTCGCCCGGCCCGTTGACGACGCAGCCCATGACCGCGACGCGCAGCGGCACCGTCATGCCCTCGAGGCCCGCGGTGACCTTCTCCGCGAGCGTGTAGACGTCCACCTGGGCGCGGCCGCACGACGGGCACGACACGATCTCGAGCTTGCGGGGACGCAGGTTCAGCGCCTGCAGGATCTGCGTGCCGACCTTGACCTCCTCGACCGGCGGGGCCGAGAGCGAGACGCGGATGGTGTCGCCGATGCCCTGGCTGAGCAGAGCGCCGAAGGCGGTCGCGGACTTGATGGTGCCCTGGAACGCCGGCCCGGCCTCGGTGACGCCCAGGTGCAGCGGCCAGTCGCCGCGCTGGGACAGCAGCTCGTAGGCGCGCACCATGACGACCGGGTCGTTGTGCTTGACCGAGATCTTGAAGTCGTGGAAGTCGTGCTCCTCGAAGAGGCTCGCCTCCCACACGGCCGACTCGACCAGCGCCTCGGCGGTGGGCTTGCCGTACTTCTCCAGCAGGCGCTTGTCGAGCGAGCCGGCGTTGACGCCGATGCGCAGCGACACCCCGGCGGCAGAGGCCGCCTGGGCGATCTCCTTGACCTGGTCGTCGAACTTGCGGATGTTGCCCGGGTTCACCCGGACCGCGGCGCAGCCGGCGTCGATGGCCGCGAAGACGTACTTGGGCTGGAAGTGGATGTCGGCGATCACCGGGATCTGCGACTTCTTCGCGATGGCGGGCAGCGCGTCCGCGTCGTCGGACGTCGGCACCGCGACCCGCACGATGTCACAGCCCGCGGCGGTGAGCTCCGCGATCTGCTGCAGCGTCGCGTTGATGTCGGTGGTGGGGGTGGTCGTCATCGACTGGATGCTGATCGGTGCGTCGCCGCCCACCGCGACCTTGCCCACCTGGATCTGGCGGGTCTTGCGGCGCGGGGCCAGCGTGGGTGCGGGCGAGGCGGGCATGCCGAGGTTCAGTGCGGTCACCGTGCCAGTATCGCGCGTCTCACCGGGTGCTACCCACACGAGCGCCGGGCCACCGGAGCCCGTCGCCCGGTCGTCACGACAGCTGCACAGGATCCACGACGTCCGCGATCATGAGCAGCGCGCCGGTGCCGATGAGCACGACGAACATCACGTAGGCGACGGGCATCATCCGCGCGACGTCGGCCGGCGCGGGGCGCGGCAGCCCCCGCAGCCGCGCGACGGTGCGCTTGGCGCCCTCGTACAGGGCGTTCACCACGTGCCCGCCGTCCAGCGGCAGCAGCGGGATGAGGTTGAACACGAAGAGCGCCACGTTCAGGGACGCGAGCAGGCTCAGCAGGATCTGCAGCGTCGCGACGACAGGCGCGTCGGCCGCGACCACGTCGACCGCGAGCCGTCCCACCCCGACGATGCTCACGACGCCGTCCGCCGACCGCTCCTCGTCGGTGAAGGCCTGGACCGCCGTCTGCGCGACCTGCACCGGCAGGGTCACGATGATCGCCGCCGTCCCCGAGACCATCCGCCAGGTCTCCGCGGGCACGCTCGACAGCGGCAGCGGCTCGTACTCCTGGGTGGGGGTCACGCCGAGGAAGCCGGCGGTCTGGGTCACGGGCTCCCCGGCCGCGTCGACCTCGGCCTCGCCCTCCGCGTCGACGACGGCGACCTCGCGCTCGGCGGTCGTCACGGTGAGCGGCACCTGCGCGCCGTCGCGCTCGACCACCACCGGCACCTGCTGGTCCGGGGAGCCAGCGATCAGGCCGGAGAGCTGGTCCCAGGACGTGACGGCCTCGCCGTCCCACACGACGATCTCGTCGCCGGGCTGCAGCCCCGCCGCGGCGGCGGGCGAGGGGGCGGCGTCCGCCCCGCACACGGGCTCGCCCTGCGCCGTCGTCGAGGTCGGGGTGCACGCGCTCACGGCGCCGACCGTGGTCGTGACCGTCGGCACGCCGATGGCCACCAGCACGACGAACGTGAGGACGAGCGCGATGAGCAGGTTCATCACCGGCCCGCCGAGCATGACCACGAGCTTCTTCGGCGTCGACAGGTGGTAGAAGGCGCGGGGTTCCTCGCCCGGGCGGATCTCGCTCACCGACGCGTCGCGCGCGTCGGCGATCACCTGGCCGAAGAAGCCGCGCGAGGGCCGGGTGCCGGCCGGCGCGGGCGGCATCATGCCGACCATCCGCACGTAGCCGCCGAGCGGGATCGCCTTCACGCCGTACTCGGTCTCGCCCTTGCGGCGCGACCACAGCGTGGGCCCGAAGCCGACCATGTACTCGCTGACCCGCACGCCGAACTTCTTGGCGGGCACCATGTGACCCACCTCGTGCAGCGCGATCGAGACCACGATCCCGAGCAGGACCACGGCGATGCCGACGACGACGGAGAGAACGTCCACGGCCACGAGCCTAGGTCACCCCGGCCCGCCCGCCGTACCCGCGTCGGGCCGCCCGCGTGCAGGAACCGTCAGGAGCGCGCGAGGATCTCGTCGGCGCGTGCACGCGCCCACGCGTCGGCGGACAGGACGCCCTCGACGCTCGATGCGTCACCGCCGTCGTGCTCCTCGACGACCCGCTGGACCGTGTCCACGATGCCGAGGAAGCCGATCGCACCGGAGTGGAAGGCATCGACACCGACCTCGTTCGCCGCGTTGTACACGGCCGGGAAGGTGCCGCCCGCCGCGCCGACCTGCCGCGCGAGCCGCACCGCGGGGAACGCTTCGTCGTCGAGAGGCGCGAAGTCCCAGGACGCCGCCTGTGTCCAGTCCATCGGCGCGTCCACGTCCGCGAGCCGGTCCGGCCAGGACAGGCCGAGCGCGATCGGCACGAGCATCCGTGGCGGGCCCGCCTGCGCGATCGTGGAGCCGTCCTGGAACTCGACCATCGAATGGATCCACTGCTGCGGGTGCACCACCACGTCGATCGCCGAGAACGGGACGTCGAACAACAGGTGCGCCTCGATGACCTCCAGGCCCTTGTTCACCAGGGTCGCCGAGTTGGTGGTCACGACCCGGCCCATCGAGAAGTTGGGGTGCTTCAGCGCCTCGGCGGGCGTGACGTCGCGCATCTCGGCGCGCCCGCGCCCGCGGAACGGCCCGCCCGACGCCGTGACGACCAGGCGGCGCACCTCGCCGTGGGATCCCGAGCGCAGCGCCTGCGCGATCGCCGAGTGCTCGGAGTCCACCGGGACGATCTGCCCGGGTCGCGCCGCGGCCTTCACCAGCGATCCGCCCACGACGAGGGACTCCTTGTTCGCGAGCGCCAGCGTGGAGCCCGCCTCGAGGGCGGCGAGCGTGGGCCGCAGGCCCACCGAGCCCGTGATGCCGTTGAGGACGACGTCGTCCCCCCGCCCGGCGAGCTCGGCGGCGGCGCCCGGGCCGGCGAGCACCTCGACGCGCGCCGCGTCCGCGCCGAGGCGCGCGACGAGGGCGTCGCGCAGGGCCTCGGCCCGGCCGGCGTCCGCCACCGCGACGGCGCCCACGCCCAGCTGCGCGGCCTGCTCCGCCAGGAGGCCGACGTCCGAGCCGCCGGCGCTGAGCGCCGTCACCCGGAACCGCTCCGGGTGCGCCAGGACGACATCGATCGCCTGGGTGCCGATGGAGCCGGTGGAGCCGAGGAGGGTCACGGTGCGGGGGGTCGTGGCGGCAGGCATGCGGCCCATCATCCCAGGCCCGCCGTGCCGCCCGAGCACTCCCGGCGCTCTCCGCGACGCGCCTCCGAGTTCGCGGGAAATCACCCGCGTCGGTGCTTGACTTCTGGACGACGGCCTCCCGCTCCGCTCGCGCCCGGCTGTGAGGCCGGTTACGTTCGCAAACATGCGTACTTATGGCGCGATAGTCGGCAGGCGTCCCGTGGCGGCCCTCGCCGGGCTCGTCGTCCTCGTGACCGGCGCGGTCGTCGCACCGGCCGCACCGGCCGCCGCCGACCGGGACGGAGAGACGCACCGCATCTTCGCGACCCGTGAGGGCCTGGTGGGAAAGCGCACCGCGAACGGCCACAAGATCAGGAAGCTGGACCACTTCGTCGCGCTGCCCTCGCGCCGGGCCCTCTCCGCGAAGGGGTCCGGCGCGTACAGCGTGCGCGTCTGCCGGGCCGACAGCACGCGCTGCGAGTACGCGCCGGTGTGGGACGTGGGCCCGTGGAACACGAAGGACGACTACTGGAGCGCCACCCGGCACGTCGCACGGGACCTGCCGAAGGGCACGCCGCAGGCCTCGGCCGCGTACCGGCTCGGGCACAACGGGGGCCGGGACCTGTTCGGGCGGAAGGTCACCAACCCGGCCGGCATCGACCTGGCGAACGGCACCTTCTGGCACGGCCTGCGCCTGCACGCGAACGCCTGGATCGACGTGACCTACCTGTGGCAGGGTTCCGCGCGCACGGGGATCGTCGTCACCGACGGCAGCCCGCTGAACGTGCGCACCGGCCCCAGCACGTCGTACGCGCGGAGAGGGCTCGCCGCGAACACCGCCCGGGTCCCCCTCCTGTGCCACGCCCGCGGCCAGTGGGTCTCCGGCACCCGCGGCACGACCAACCTCTGGTACCGGGTCGGAGCCAGGAACTGGGTGTCGGACGCCTATCTGAACACCGGCACCGGCGCCGCGATCGCTCCCCGCTGCTGACGCCGGCCGCCGCCGCTCAGACCCCGGCGGCCTCCGGGGCCGCCACACCGTCCCCGGCGCGGACCTCGCCGGGGCGCGACCACGCCCGCGCCCCGGCGGCGAGCGCGACCACGGTCACCCCCACCACGACGGCGGCCGGCACCGGCAGGGCGCCGACGCCGCCCCGGGCCACGACCAGGGACGCGAGCGCCGCGCCGACCGCGATCCCCCCGTTGAACACCACGGGGATGAGCGCCCCGGCGGTCGCCCGCCGGCCGGGCCCGCCCAGCTGCAGGACGAGCGTCTGCGCCAGCGGGGGCAGCGCGCCCGACGACACGCCCCACAGCACGACGACCGCCACCCCGAGCGCCGGGTGCGCGTCCACCGTCACGAGCCCGAGCAGCCCGAGGGCCGTGCCCGCGGCGCCCACGACGAGCGCTGGGGCGGTGCGCGCCCCGAACCGGCCCGCCAGGACGACGCCCAGCGCGGACGCGAGCCCGAACACCAGGAGCAGCGTGCTCACCCCGCCGGGAAGCGCGGACGCCGGGGTCTCGACCATCCGCGTGACGTAGGTGTACGCGCCGTAGTGCCCCACCAGCAGCACCCCCACGACCGCCGTGACCGCGACCATCGGCCCCGCGCCGGACCACGGCCCGGCGCCAGGCTCGACGGCGCGTCCTCCGGCCGAGGCCCCGGCAGTCTGCTCGGCCCCGGCGACGATCGCCCGGACCAGCACCGCGACGACGAGGGTGAGCACGGCGAGGCCGGCGAACGCGGCGCGCCAGCCCACGGCGCGCGTCACGAGGCTCGCCAGCGGGGTGCCGACGACCATGCCGAGCGTCGCGCCCCCGAGCACGACGGCCACCGAGCGGGCCAGCAGCCGGTCCGGCACGAGGTCCGCGACGTGCGCGTTGGCGGTGGCCCACAGCAGGCCGACGGCCGCCGCGCCCACGAGGCGCGCGCCCACCGCGACGCCGTACGCCGGCGCGAGCGCGGTCCCCGCCGCAGAGGCAGCCAGGACGACGAGCGCGACCGCGATCACGGTCCGCCGGTCCCGCCCCGCGACAAGTCGCACCAGCGGGAAGCTCGCGACCACCACGACGGCGGCCCAGACGGAGACGAGCAGGCCTGTGCGGGACTCGTCCACCCCGAGCCCCGCGCTCATCTGCGGCAGCACGGCGGTGGGCAGCATCTCCGCCGTGACCATGGCGAACGTGGCGGCCCCGAGCACGAGCAGGGACGGCCACGGGAGGGCATCGGTCGAGGCTTTCGTCGTCATGCCGACGACGCTAGAGTTTGACATTGATGTCAATGTCAAGTGTGACTCGGATCATGACCGGAGGTGCCGGATGAAGATCGGCGAGGTCGCCCGGCGCACGGGCGTGGCCCCGCGCCTGGTGCGCTACTACGAGCAGCAGGGCCTGCTCACGACGGACCGCGCGGCCAACGGCTACCGCACGTACTCCGACGACGACGTGGAGCGCGTGTCGCGGGTCGCGAGCATGGTCCGCGCCGGCATCCCCACCCGGCTCATCAAGGTGCTCCTCGACATGGAGGAGGCGCAGGCGGCCGACTTCCCCACGTGCCCCCGCACCGTCGCCGAGATGCTCGCGTCCGAGCTCGAGGGCATCGAGGAGCGCATCGCCTGCCTCACCCGCAGCCGGGACACGATCCGCGACGTCCTCGCCCGCACCGAGCACGCGGCGCTGGTCTCGGAGGCCGGGGCGCGCTGACGGCGCAGACGACGGGAGGGCCGCCGACTTCTCGTCGGCGCCCCTCCCGCGGTTATCCTGTCGCCCTCGGGCGTCACTCCACGCCGAGCAGCACCTCGGTCGCGCGGGCGAGGAACCGGTCGACCGGCGCCTCGGCGTACCCGTCCGTGCCCTTCGCCCGGCCGAACGTCGCCGAACGGATCTCCGCGGACGTCAGGGGCTCCTGGCGGTCGAAGTACGCCACGAGCCGGTCGCAGATCGCGTCGACGTCGTCCTTGTCGTACCCCTGCTTGCCGCGCTCGGCCGACGCGAACTTCTCGCCGTCGGGCCGCCCGAGGCGCCCGTAGAGCGTGCGCGCGCGGTCGGCCAGCGCCGCCATCCACGCGTCCTGGCCGTGGGCCGACACGTACTCCGCGCGCTGCCGCGCGATGAACGCCGCCTCGAGGCGGTCCAGGGCGGAGTCGACCTCGTGCGTGTTGTACCCGCCGCGCACCAGGTCGAAGGTCGAGGCCTGGATCGCCGCGTGGGACAGCGGCTCGGGGGTGCGGCCCTCGTAGGCCTGGCGGGCGTGGTCGAAGAACTCGTCGACCTCGTCCTTGTCGTACCCGGTACGCAGCGCGGTGACCGTGCTGAACAGGGAGCTCACTCGTCGTCCTCCTCGGCGGCCAGCTGCCCGCAGGCGCCGTCGATGTCGCTCCCGCGGGTGTCACGGATCGTGGTGGGGATGCCGTGCCCGCGCAAGCGTGCCACAAACTCGTCCTCGACGGCACGCTCGCTCGCGGTCCAGATCGATCCGGGGGTCGGGTTGAGCGGGATGGGGTTGACGTGCACCCAGCCGCGGCCGCGGGCGTTGAGCTTCTCCCCGAGCAGGTCGGCGCGCCAGCCGTGGTCGTTCATGTCCTTGATGAGCGCGTACTCGATGGACACGCGCCGCCCGGTCACCTCGAAGTAGTGCCGCGCGGCGTCGAGCGCCTCGTCGACGCTCCACCGGGTGTTGATCGGCACCAGCTCGCTGCGCAGGTCGTCGTCCGGCGCGTGCAGGCTCAGCGCGAGCGTCACGGGGATGCCCAGGTCCGCGAGCTTGAGCATGGCCGGGACCAGCCCCACCGTGGACACGGTGATGTTGCGCGCCGACATGCCGAAGCCCTCGGGCTGCGGCGCGACGAGGGTGCGGACCGTCTCGATCACGGCCCGGGGGTTCGCGAGCGGCTCGCCCATGCCCATGAAGACGAGGTTGTTCAGGCGGGTGGGGCCGCCCGGGATCTCGCCGGCGTCCAGCGACCTGAAGGCCGCCCGCACCTGCTCGAGGATCTCCGCCGTCGTGAGGTTGCGCGTGAGGCCGAGCTGCCCGGTGGCGCAGAACGGGCAGGCCATCCCGCAGCCCGCCTGCGACGAGACGCACAGCGTGGTGCGGTGCGGGTAGCGCATCAGCACCGACTCGACCTTGGCGTCGTCGAACAGGTGCCACAGCGTCTTGACCGTGGTGCCGCCGTCCGCCTCGAGCTTGCGCGTCGCCCGGATCAGCGGCGGGAACATCGTGGTGGCCAGCGCCTCGCGCGTCGCCTTCGGCAGGTCCGTCATCTGCTCGGGGTCCGACGTGTAGTGCTGGAAGTAGTGCGTCGCGAGCTGCTTGGCCCGGAACGGCTTCTCCCCCATCGCCTCGACCGACGCCGCGCGCTCGGCGGGCGTGAGGTCGGCGAAGTGCTTCGGCGGCTTGCCGCGCCGGCGTGGCGCCATCTGCAGCGCCATGGGCGCGGTCTCGTCCGACGGGCGGACGGCGGGGACGCCGAGGTCCGTCGGGGACGCGGAGGGTGCAGTCATGGGGGAAATCCTTCAGGTGATCGTTCTAGGCGCTCGATGTCGCCATCGTGAGCACGAGGTACACGAACGGCGCGGTGACGACCAAGGAGTCGAGGCGGTCCAGCACACCCCCGTGGCCCGGGAGCAGCGAACCCATGTCCTTCAATTCTAGGTCGCGCTTGATGAGGGACTCGGCGAGGTCGCCCACGGTGGCCGTCACCGCGGTGAGCACGCCGAGCACGACGCCGAGCAGGGGGCCCGCGTCGAGCACGAGCACCGCTCCCGCGACGCCCACGGCGGTGGTGAGCGCGACGGACCCGGCGAGCCCCTCCCACGTCTTCTTGGGGCTCACGGTCGGCGCCAGCGGGTGTCGTCCGAACGTCACGCCGGCGATGTAGCCGCCGGTGTCGTTCGCGACCGCCAGCAGGATGAACAGCGCAACCCGCAGCTCGCCCTGCGGCTCGGCGAGCAGCAGCAGCACGAACCCCGCGAGGAACGGCAGGTACGTGGCCGCGAACACGCCGGCCGCCGCGTCCCGCAGCGCCTGCGGGCCGGAGCCGTCGAGCACGCGCCAGACGACGACGGCCCCCACGGTGAGCACGAAGGCGACGAGCAGGGCCTCCGGGCCGGCGGCGTACGCCGAGACCAGCATCCCCGCGGTGCCCACCAGGAGGGGCAGCAGCGGGATCCGGATGTCCCGCCGCGCGAACGCCTGGCGCAGCTCCCACAGCGCGGCGCCGACCGCCACGACCGCGAGGGCCACGAACGGCTCGGGACGGAACCACAGCGACGCGGCGACCGCGACCAGCAGGAGCACGCCCACGGCGATCGCGGCGGGAAGGTTGCGGCCGGCGCGCGACCGGGCCTCGGACGGGCCGACGGGCGCGCCACCCGCGGGGTCGAGCGGCCCCGGGCCCCCGGCCGGATCGAGCGACTGGTCGGCCATCAGACCTCGAGCAGCTCGCTCTCCTTGCCGGCGAGCAGCTGGTCGATGGTCTCGACGCGCTTCTTCGTCAGCACCTCGAGCTCCTTCTCCGCCCGGGTGACCTCGTCCTCGCCGGCCTCGCCGTCCTTGACGATGCGGTCGAGCTCCTCCTTGGCCTTGCGACGCACGTTGCGCACGGAGATGCGCGCGTCCTCGGCCTTCGTCTTGGCCAGCTTCACGTAGTCCCGGCGCCGCTCCTCCGTGAGCGCCGGCATGACGATGCGGATCGCGTTGCCGTCGTTGGAGGGGTTGACCCCGAGGTCGGACTCCCGCAGCGCCTTCTCGATGGTCGTCATCGAGCCCTTGTCGAACGGGGAGATGAGCACCGTGCGGGCGTCCGGGATGTTGAACGACGCGAGCTGCTGCAGCGGCGTGGGCGCGCCGTAGTAGTCCACGGTGATCTTCGAGAACATGCCCGAGCTCGCCCGACCCGTGCGGATCCCCGCGAACTCTTCCTTGGCGACGTCGATCGCCCTGTCCATCTTCTCCTCGGCCTCGAGGAGGGTGTCGTCGATCACCCGGTGCTCCTTGTCATGGTCTGCCGTCGTGTGGTGACGCCGTGTGGTGGCGCCGGTGTCCTGCGGCCGCGTGCTGCGGCGGTCGGCCCGTCGCCGTCAGCTGGTCGTGACCAGTGTGCCAATCTTCTCGCCCAGCAGGGCGCGGGTCACGTTACCGGTCTCCTCCAGGCCGAAGACGCGCATGCGCACGTCGTTGTCCCGGCACAGCGAGAGCGCGGTGGCGTCCATGACGTTGAGGCCGCGCACCAGGGCGTCCGTGTACGTCAGGTGCTCGAGCCGCTCGGCGTCGGGGTCCGTGCGCGGGTCGGCGCTGTACACCGCGTCGACGCCGTTCTTGCCCATGAGGACCTCGTCGCAGTGCGTCTCCAGGGCGCGCTGCACCGAGACCGTGTCGGTCGAGAAGTACGGCATGCCCGCGCCCGCGCCGAAGATCACCACGCGGCCCTTCTCCAGGTGCCGGATGGCGCGCAGCGGGATGTACGGCTCCGCGACCTGACCCATCGTGATGGCGGTCTGCACGCGGGTCTTGACGCCGTCCTGCTCGAGGAAGTCCTGCAGGGCGAGGCAGTTCATCACGGTGCCGAGCATGCCCATGTAGTCGGCGCGCGCCCGGTCGAGGCCGGCCCGCGAGAGCTCGGCGCCGCGGAAGAAGTTGCCGCCGCCGGACACGATCGCGACCTGCACGCCCTGCCGCACCGCGTCGCCGATCTCCTGCGCGATCCGGCGCACGACGTCGGTGGCGAGGCCGACGCTGCCGCCCCCGAACGTCTCGCCGGAGAGCTTGAGCAGGACGCGCCGCGTCCCGGGCTCGAGGGTGCCGGCGGCTCCGGTCGTCTGGGTCAGGTTCGTGTCGGTCACGTGCGCCACCGTCCGTCTCGTCTGACCGGGCCGTGCCACCCACCCGGTCGGTCGTCGAAGTGCTCCCCGCGCATCCTGGCACCGGACGGCGGTTCCCGCCGGAGGAACGAACCTGCGGGCGGGGCGGATACGCACAAGGCCCGGCCGCACCGCGCGGGGTGCGGCCGGGCCTGTGCGCTACGAGGTCGTCAGCTGCCGACGCGGAAGCGGACGAAGCCCTGCAGGGCCCCACCCGTCGCGGCGACGTGCTTGCCGACCGTCGTCTTGGTGTCCTTCGCCAGCGGCTGGTCCACGAGGACCGCGTCCTTGAAGAAGCCGTTGAGGCGACCCTCGACGATCTTCGGCAGCGCGGCCTCGGGCTTGCCCTCGGCGATCGAGACCTCGCGGGCGATCTCCCGCTCCTTCGCGACGACGTCGGCGGGGACGTCCTCGCGCGTGAGGTACTTCGGCGCCAGGGCCGCGACGTGCTGCGCGACGTCCTTGGCGGCGGCCTCGCCGGCCTCGTCGGTGACGACGAGCACGCCGATCGACGGCGGCAGGTCCTTGGCCGTCTTGTGCAGGTAGGTCGTGACCTTCGGGCCCTCGACGCGCGCGACGCGACGCAGGACGACCTTCTCGCCCATCGTGGCGCCATGCGCGGCGATCGTGTCGGCCACGGTGCCCTCGGCGGCCGGGGCCGCCAGCGCGGACTCGGTGTCGGAGGCGCCGGCGGCCGCGACGGCCTCCAGGACGGCCTCGGACAGCGCGAGGAACTTCTCGTTCTTGACGACGAAGTCCGTCTCGGCGTTCAGCTCGATCATCGTGGCGACCTGGCCGGCGGCGGAGTCGGAGACCTTGACGGCGACGAGGCCCTCGGAGGTCGCGTTGCCCTCGCGCTTGGCCGCGCGGGCGAGGCCCTTCTTGCGGATGAGCTCGACGGCCTTCTCGGCGTCGCCGGCGGCCTCGTCGAGGGCCTTCTTGACGTCGAGCATGCCGGCACCGGTGCGCTCGCGCAGCGCCTTGATGTCAGCGGCGGTGTAGTTCGCCATGGGATGTCCTTAGGTGCTCGTTCGGTCCCACCGGGCCCCGGGTCGGGCCGACGGGAGGAAGGTGTGCCGCGAGGGCGCGGGCCGGCCGCCACAGGCGACCGGCCCGCGGGACCTCACTCGGACTTCTCGGCGGCCTGCTCGGCCTGCTCCGCGGGGGCCTCCTCGACCGGGGCGGCCTCGGGGGCGGCCTCGGGGGCGGCCTCGGCGGGAGCGGCCTCGACGGCCTCCTCGGCGGGAGCAGCAGCCTCGGCGGCCGGAGCGGCCTCGCCCTCCGCGCCGGCCAGGAGCTCGCGCTCCCACTCGGCCAGCGGCTCGGCCTCGGCCTGCTCGGCCTCGCCCTTCTTGCCCGAGTGGCGCTGCAGCAGGCCCTCGGCCGCGGCGTCGGCGATCACGCGGGTGAGCAGCGTGACGGAGCGGATCGCGTCGTCGTTGCCCGGGATCGCGTAGTCGACGTCGTCGGGGTCGCAGTTGGTGTCGAGGATGGCGACGACCGGGATGCCCAGCTTCTTCGCCTCGTTGACGGCCAGGTGCTCCTTGTTGGTGTCGACGATCCAGACCGCGGACGGCGTCTTGGCCATGTCGCGGATGCCGCCGAGCGTGCGGGCGAGCTTGTCCTTCTCGCGACGCAGGACGAGGAGCTCCTTCTTCGTCAGCGAGGAGCCGGCGACGTCGTCGAAGTCGATCTCCTCGAGCTCCTTGAGGCGCTGGAGGCGCTTGTGCACGGTGGTGAAGTTGGTGAGCATGCCACCGAGCCAGCGGTGGTTCACGTACGGCATGCCGACGCGGCCGGCCTGCTCGGCCACGGGCTCCTGCGCCTGCTTCTTGGTCCCGACGAACAGGACGGAGCCGCCGTGGGCGACGGTCTCCTTGACGAACTCGTAGGCGCGGTCGATGTACGACAGCGACTGCTGGAGGTCGACGATGTAGATGCCGTTGCGCTCCGTGAAGATGAACCGCTTCATCTTCGGGTTCCAACGGCGGGTCTGGTGCCCGAAGTGGACACCGCTCTCGAGGAGCTGGCGCATGGTCACGACGGCCATGACTGGTCCTTTCGCCGCGTGCCCGGGATCATCCCGCGTGCACGCGCGTCAGGCGACCGGCCGCCTGGTCTGGCGGGGCCCGGTCGCAGTGCTCGGTTGTCGGTGGCGGGCATCGGGCCCGGCACCCCTGGCGTCACGCCGGGCCGGCACCGCCCCTGTCGACCAGGAGCGGACCGCTGCCGACGCGGCCACGCCCGCGCGCCGGAGCCCCGGCACGCACGGCGCGTACGTGACGCGCGATGTCGACCTGTCGCGCGTCACGCCCGGACACACGTCTCCGCCGGGGCGGGTCGGTACGGGAGCGGGACGGCACGAGCCGGTCGCATCAGCCAGTCTACCCGACCGCCGGGTGTCGCACGGCGGCGCGGCGACGTGCCGTCGGCCACGTCGGGCTCGCCCCCCACAGACCCCTTGGGAGGGTGCCGACGACGTCGCTCGGCCGGCGCCGCGGCGGCGGCCGTGCGCGCTCACGGAAGGTCCCCCTCATCCCGGGACGACAGGCCCGCGCACCGCGGACGCTGCCCCCCGACGCCGCTCGGAGCGCGTCGTCCACAGGCGAGCGTCATGGCGCCCCGGCCACCCCGCCAGCCGTGCGACGGTGCCCGCCATGACCGCTACGACGTGCAGCGACACCGACCGAGACCGCACCCGCGACGCGGGAACCGACGACCGCACCCGCGGCCGGGCTCCTGACCGGAGCTCCCCGGGCCCGGTTCCCGACGGCGCCGGCGCTCGAGGACCCGGCCGCACCGGCGACCGTCTGGTTGCGCGCGTCGCGGTCGTGCTCGCCGTCGTCGCGATGCTCGCGCTCGGCACGAGCCGGGCGCTCGCGGACGGGGACGGCGTCCCCGCCCCCTCCGGCGCGGTCACGGCGGGCTGGGTGCGGCCCGTGCCCGGCGAGGTCGCGCGGCCGTTCGACCCGCCCGCTCAGGAATGGTCGGCAGGGCACCGCGGAGTCGACCTGGCGGCGGGCGCCGACGCGGCGGTCCGCTCCCCCGCCAACGGGACCCTGACGTTCGCCGGCACGGTGGCGGGGAAACCGGTCGTCGTGGTCGCTCACGCGGGCGGCCTGCGCTCGACGTTCGAGCCCGCCGTGGCCGCCGTCCCGCGCGGGTCCCTCGTCACCGCCGGGCAGGTGGTCGCCCGGACTGCGTCCCCGGGGGCGAGCGAGAGCGGGCCTGCCGGTCATTGCGCCCCCGGGGTCTGCCTGCACTGGGGCGTCCTGCGCGGTCAGACGTACCTCGACCCGCTGCTCCTCCTGGGCGTCGAGGCGCCGATCGTCCTGCTGCCGACCGGCTGAGCGCCCACGACCGCGAGCTGGCTGAGCTGCCGACCGGGTCAGCGCCCACGACCACGAGCTGGCTGAGCACACCCGGCGGCTCGAAGGAGCCCGACGAGGGACGCCCCCGGCTCGGGGCGGTCCTGCGGGCCGCGGCCGCCACACGGCCTGGGGCCGTCACGCGCGCGGGAACGCCTGGACGAAGACCTTCCGCAGCCGCTCGCCGTCGACGTGGGTGTACCGCTGGGTGGTACCGAGGTCGGCGTGCCCGAGCACCTCCTGGACGGACCGCAGGTCCGATCCGCCCTGCAGCAGGTGGGTCGCCGCCGAGTGCCGCAACGCGTGCGGCGCGACGTCGTCCACCCCGGCGCGCCTGGCGAGGCGGTGCACCGCGTCCCGCACCTGCCGCTGTCCCCACCGCCCGCCGCGGTTGCCGAGCAGCAGCGCCCGGTCGGTGCCCGCCCGGACGAACGCCGGTCGGCCGCCCTCGATCCACGCGGTCACCGCGCGGCCCGCCGGGACGCCGAACGGGACGACCCGTTCCTTGCCGCCCTTGCCCAGCACGCGGACGAGCCGTCCGCCGAGGTCGACGTCGCCGACGTCGACCTGTGCCAGCTCCCCCACGCGGATCCCGGACCCGTACAGCAGCTCGGCGGCCGCCCAGGCCCGCAGGGCCGCCGGCCGCGCGTCGGGCTCCGCGGCTGCGGCGTCGTCCCGGGCCGTGTCGAGCATCCGGGCGGCCGCCTCCGGGCTCAGCACCGTGGGCAGCGTGCGCGGCAGCTTGGGGCTCGCCAGCCGGACCGACGGGTCGCCCTCCACGAGCCCGGCCCGCTGCGCCCAGCGCAGGAACGCACGCGCCGAGGCGCCCCGGCGGGCGACCGTGGACCGGGCGAGGCCCCGGTCGGCCTGGGCGGCGAGCCACCCGCGCAGGGTGCCGACGTCGATCGCGGGCAGCGTGTTCACCCCGTGCCGGACGGCGTACCGCAGCAGCGACGTGACGTCCGCGCGATAGGCGCGGCGCGTGTGCGCCGAGTGTCCCCGCTGGACGGCGAGGTGCTCGTCGAACCTCGCCACGGCCGTGGCGAGGTCCGCGGGCAGCGGCGGGAGGTCGGGGTCCATGTCGGCAGTCTGGCGCTGCCCGCACTGCTCGGCGGTCAAGCACCTCGGCGTGGTGCGAGCCCGGCGAGATGCCCGGTAAAGAACCCGGCCCGGCCCGGCCCGAGGCCGGCGACGCCAGCCCCCTGCGCCGGCAACTCACCCCCCTCGCCGCGGCCGGGGCCGGCCCCAACGGCCACCTGCGCCCGGTGGCTCATCCCCCTCGCCGCGGCCTGTGCCGGCGCCACCGCGCCCCGTCGGGCTCGGCGAGGCCGTGCTGCTCGAGCAGGCCGAGCCCGGCGAGCGTCTCCCGCACGGACAGCCCCGCGGTGCGGCAGATCGACTCGGGCGACGCCGACGCGCGCACCGGGAGCGCGTCCCACACCAGCCGAGCGGGGTCGCCGAGCTCCGCGGCCCGGTCCGCCGCCGCCCGACGTTCGCGGGAGGCCCGCCCCTCCCGCCCGTCGCCGGCCGCTACGCCGCCGCTCGAGGCGCCTGGGTCCGAGGCACCGCCGGCCGGAGCTTCCCCGATCGCCGTGGCGAGCTCGACCACCTCGTCGGCGTCGGTCACGCAGGTCGCGCGCCCGTCGCGGAGCAGCACGTGGCACCCGGTCGACGTCGCCGAGGTCACCGGGCCCGGCACCGCGCCGAGCGGCCGGAACAGCTCGGTCGCATGGCGTGCGGTCGACAGGGCGCCCGACCGCCACGCGGCCTCGACCACGACGGTCGCGCGCGAGACCGCGGCGATGAGCCGGTTCCGGGCGAGGAACCGCTGCTTGAACGGCGCCGACCCGGGCGGGACCTCGCTCACCACCGCGCCCGCGCCGTCGGCGATGCGGCGCAACAGGTCCTGGTTGCCCGGCGGGTAGAACCGGTCGACCCCGCCGGCCAGGAACGCCACCGTGGGACCGCCGGCCGCGACCGCGCCCCGGTGCGCTGCCGCGTCGATGCCGTACGCGCCGCCGGACACGACCGTGAAACCGCGGTCCGTCAGGCCCGCGGACAGGTCTGCCGCGACGTGCTCGCCGTAGCTGCTCGACGCCCGGGCGCCGACGACCGCGACCGACCTCGCCGTCAACCCGGCCAGCTCCGTGCGCCCCCGCACCCAGAGCGCGAACGGCGCAGCGGTGCCGAGGTCTGCCAGCCCCGCCGGCCAGTCCGCGTCCCCCGGGCACAGGAGCGTGCCTCCGAGGCGGTCGAGCACGCGCAGCTCGCGACGCGGGTCCAGCCGGTCGAGCCGGGGCAGCCACCGCGCGACGGCGTCGAGCAACCGCGCCGTCGCGACGCTCGAACCGAGGTCGGCGAGCGCCCCACCGCGCAACGTGCGCGCCGGGTCGCGGGCCGCCTCGGCCAGCCACGCCAGGGCCCCTGCCGCCCCGAGGTGCGCGACGAGCGCACCGGCGACCTCGTCACCGGGCTCGGCCACACGGCTCCAGGCCGCGGCCGCCAGGCGGGGCTCGTCGACGTCGAAGGGCAGGTCGACGCCGCGGGCATCGGGTCCGACGTCGCGGAGCCCCGGCGCCGGGCGTGCGGGCGTCCGCCCGGCGCGCACGTCCGGCACGTCGAACGGCGGCTCAGCCATGGTTGCCCCGGGTGCGCAGCGTGAGGGCGGTGGCGACGTCCGTCGCATCAGGGACGGCCCGCCCGTCGAGGTCGGCCAGGGTCCAGGAGACGCGCAGCACGCGGTCCGCGCCGCGCAGAGTCAGCGCACCGCGGTCGATCATCTGCTCGACCGGGCCGAGGACCGGCCGGCCGGGACCGAGCCGTTCACGCAGCCACGAGCCCGGCACCTCGGCGTTCGTCGTCCATGGCGTACCCGACAGTCGCTCGCGCGCGGCTCCGCGCGCCACCGCGACCCGCCGGGCGACCTCGTCCGACGCCTCGCCGGACGCGCGCGTCAGGCGGTCCGCCCGGGTCACCGGGTGCACGTCGACCTGAAGGTCCACGCGGTCGAGGAGCGGGCCGGACAGCCGCCCGAAGTACCGCCGCTTCGCCGTCGGGGTGCAGGTGCAGTCCAGGCCCTTGTTGAGCGACGCCATCCCGCAGGGGCACGGGTTGGCGGCCAGCACCAGCTGGAACCTCGCGGGATAGCGCGCCGCGCCGCCCGACCGGTGCAGCACGAGCTCGCCCGCCTCGAGCGGCTGCCGGAGCGTCTCCAGCACCCGGGACGGGAACTCCGGCGCCTCGTCGAGCAGCAGCACGCCGCGGTGCGCGCGGGAGACGGCACCGGGACGGGCGATCTGGCTCCCGCCGCCGACGATGGCGGCCGGGGTCGCCGTGTGGTGCGGGTCCTCGAACGGGGGCCGGGTGATCAACCCACCCCCGGGGTCGAACGTGCCCGCCACGGAGTGCACCGCCGTGACCTCCACCGCCTCGGCGGGCGTGAGGTCCGGCAGGATCCCCGGCAGCCTCGACGCGAGCATCGTCTTGCCCGCGCCGGGCGGGCCGACGAGCAGCAGGTGGTGGCCGCCCGCGGCCGCGACCTCCAGGGCCAGGCGAGCCTGCGCCTGACCGACGACGTCCGCGAGGTCGCCCGCGGCGCGGCGCAGCGCCGGCTGCCGGGCGGGCTGCACCGGGTCCACGTCGGGCACGTGCTCCAGCTCGCCGCCGTGCAGCAGCACGACCTCGGCGAGGCTCGCGGCGCCGCACACCCGGGCGCCGGGGACGAGCCGAGCCTCGTCGGCGTCCCCCGCCGCGACGACGACGTCGCGGTACCCGGCCGCCACGGCGGCCGCGACCGCGGGGAGCACCCCGCGCACGGGCTGCAGCCGCCCGTCGAGCCCGAGCTCCCCGAGGTGCACGACCCGTTCGAGACCTGCGGCCGGCACCACCCCGTCGCCGGCGAGCACCGCGACCGCGACCGACAGGTCGAACGACGAGCCGCCCTTGCGCAGGGACGCGGGCGACAGGTTCACCGTGATCTTGCGGTGGGGCCACCTGATGCCCGTGGACAGCACCGCCGCGCGCACGCGCTCGCGCGACTCGTGCAGGGCGGCGTCGGGCAGCCCGACGAGCGTGAAGCCGGGCACCGACGCGGCGAGCTGCGCCTGCACCTCGACCACCTGCCCGGCGAGACCGGTGAGCGCGACCGCTGCGGTCGTGCCGAGGCCCATCAGAGCACCCCCACCAGATGCTCGACCTGGGCAGCGCCCGCGCGCGGCAGCACCACGGCGATCACATCCACCCGCACCTCGGCGAACCGCGGGACCGGCGGCCCGGATCTCGACCCGACCCCCGGCCCGGGGCCGTCCACGGCACGGTGCTCAGCGCGGTGCTCGGCGAGCCACTGTCCGGTCAGCCTGCGGATCCGGCCGAGCTTGGCCTCGGTGACCGCCTCCGCCGGGTGGCCGAAGGCCGTGCCCCGCCGCGTCTTGACCTCGACCGCGACCAGCACGTCGCCGTCCCGCGCGAGGATGTCGAGCTCTCCGCCGGCCCCGCGCCAGTTGCGGTCCAGCACCTCGATCCCCTGCTGCTCCAGGTGGCGTGCCGCCACCCGTTCCCCGTATCGCCCGACGGCGTCCTTCGCTCGCACGGAACCACCTCCGCGAGCGAGCCTGCCGCGGCGCCGACGGCGGCGGCCGTGCCTCGGTCGAGGCTGTGGAGGAGGGAGTCGCCGCGGGGGCTGTGGACGCGCTCGGACAGCGTCACGACGCCGTCAGAGCGCGAGCTCCGCCTTCGCCAGCTCCTCGACGTTGACGTCCTTGAACGTCACGACCCGCACCGACTTCACGAAGCGCGCGGACCGGTACACGTCCCACACCCACGCGTCCGCGAGCCGCAGCTCGAAGTACACCTCGCCCGCGGCCGACCGGACCTGCAGGTCGACCTGGTTCGCCAGGTAGAACCGGCGCTCGGTCTCCACGACGTACGAGAACAGCCCCACCACGTCCCGGTACTCGCGGTAGAGCGCGAGCTCCATCTCGGTCTCGTAGTTCTCGAGGTCTTCGGCGCTCACCGGGCCATCATCCCATCGAGCGCCACGAGCGTCGTCGCCTCGCCCGCGGCCAGGGCAGAGGCGGCGTCGAGAGAAGCCGCGGCGCCTTCGCCGGCCGACGGGTCGTCCGCGAGCGCCCGCAGGTTCCACGACCGCCGATGCTGGGGCGTCGCGCCGTGTCGCCGCAGCGCCTCGAGGTGCGCGGGCGCCGAGTAGCCCTTGTTCTGGTCCCAGGCGTAGACGGGGTACTGCCGCGCGAGGCGGACCAGCAGCTCGTCGCGCTCCACCTTGGCGAGGACGCTCGCGCCGGCGACCGAGGAGCACTGCAGGTCGGCCTTCACCAGGGTCCGCACGGCCGGCTCCGGCACGTCGGGCCCGAGGACCGGGTCGGACGCCGCGGCCTCGAACAGGTCGATGTCGCCGCGGCTCAGCCAGTCGTGCGACCCGTCGAGCAGCACCACGTCGACGTCCCCGCAGGCGCGCCGCACCTGAGCGAGCGCCCTCCGCCCGGCCAGGCGCAGGGCCGCGACGATGCCGTGCGCGTCGATCTCCGCCGGCCCGGCGTGCCCGACGGCCCACGCCACGGCCCACCTTTGCACGTGCGGCACCAGGGCCGTGCGCGCCGCGGGGGTGAGCAGCTTGGAGTCCGCGAGTCCCTGCGGCGCGGTGCGCGTCGCGGCGTCCACCACTACGACGCCGACGCTCACCGGGCCGGCCAGCGACCCCCGGCCGACCTCGTCCATCCCGGCCACCAGCCGGGCGCCGCCCGCGAGCAGGGAACGCTCCTGGCGCAGCGTCGGGCTGCGCCGCGCCTTCCCGGCCCCGCGGGTCGCACGGGCGGGCACGGCGGGGTCGGTCGCGCCGGCCGTCGCCGTCGTGCCGGGCGCACCGCTACGCCGCCGCGGCGGCGTCGGACGGCGGACGGACTCGGGCAGCGACGTCACGGCTCCGGGACCTCCGCGAACACGTCGCCGGGGTTGCGCAGCAGGGTCGCGTCGGTCAGCGGCCACACCGTCGCGAACGCCGAGCCGACGACGTTGTCGACCGGCACGAACCCGCCCCCGGGGTTGCCCTCGTTGTACCGGGAGTCCTTCGAGTTCTGCCGGTTGTCGCCCATGACGAACAGCATGCCCTCGGGCACGACCTTGTCGAACGGGTCCTGGCTGGGCACCGAGCCCGGCCGGATGTACGACTCCTCGTCGATCGCGACGCCGTTCACCTCGACGAGCCCGTCGGCGTTGCAGCACGTCACGTGGTCGCCCGGCGTGCCGATGACGCGCTTGATCAGGTGGTCCCCCGTCTCGGCGGGCATCAGGCCGACGAAGGTGAGCACGTCGGCGACGGCCTCCCCCACCGGGGTGCGCTCCGGCGGCTCGTACGGCGGCAGCCAGCCGCCGGGGTCGGTGAACACCACGATGTCGCCGCGGTGCACGTCGAGGACGTCCGGCACGAGGCGGGAGACCATGACGCGGTCGCCGATCTCGAGGGTGTCCTCCATCGACCCGCTGGGGATGTAGAACGCCTGCACGAGGAGAGTCTTGATGAGCCACGACAGGACGAGGGCGCTGGCGACGATGATCGCCGTCTCCCGCAGCAGCCCGAGGCCCCGCCGGCGCGGCGCCGGCTCCGCCGCCGTGCCCGCGCCGCCGTCGTTCCCGGCGTCCGCGACCGCCTCCGGGACGCCCGCGAGCGCGGGGGCGTCGTGGTGCGGTGGACGGGGCTCGCGCGCGCTGGGTCGGTCGGTCACGGGGTCGGAGTCTGCCACGAGCCCACTCTGTCACCCGGCGGTGTCCACCGCGAAACCCGAGGCCGCGGGACTACAGGCGCCGCAACGACGACGGGCGGCCCCTGCAATGCAGGGACCGCCCGTCGTGGTGCGGAACGTGGTGCCGAGCCTCGGCGCGAGCCGGACCCGGCCCGGCCTCACTTGGCGGCCGGCGTCTCCCGCTTCTCGCGGATCTTCGCCTTCTTGCCGCGCAGGTTGCGCAGGTAGTACAGCTTGGCGCGGCGGACGACACCGCGCGACACGACCTCGATCGTCTCGATGGTCGGGGCGTGCAGGGGGAACGTGCGCTCCACGCCGACGCCGAAGCTGATCTTGCGGACGGTGAACGTCTCGCGGACGCCGCCGCCCTGGCGCGCGATGACGATGCCCTGGAACGCCTGGACGCGCGAGCGGTTGCCCTCGACGACCTTGACGTTGACCTTGACGGTGTCGCCGGCGCGGAAGTCCGGGACGTCGGAGCGCAGCGAGGCTGCGTCGACGGAGTCGAGCGTGTGCATGGTTGTCTCCCCGCCCTTGCCACAGGTCAGGAGCAAGCTCGTGGCCCGCGCAGCCGCGGGTCCGGTTCGTTTCTGTCGAGGTGGTGCGTCGGAATCTCGGCCGGGCACGATGCCAGGGCTCCCCTGTGGCAGAGACCTGGATGGTGACGCCCGGCCGGCGACACACCGAGGATCTATTCTGCCACAGGCCGCAACCGGCCGCTGTCCACCGTCCACCCCTGCTCGGCGAGCACCGTGAGGTCGGCCTTGTCGAGGCCCGCCACGTCCAGCGCCGCGATCATGTCCGGCCGCCGAGCCGCCGTCCGGGCGAGCGCCTGGTCGCGCCGCCAGCGCTCGATGCGTGCGTGGTGCCCCGACAGCAGCACGTCCGGGACGTCGAGCCCCTCCCACGCCGGCGGCTTCGTATACACGGGGTACTCGAGCAGCCCGGCGGCCCCGTGCGACTCCTCGACGAGCGAGTGCGGGTTCCCCACGACGCCCGGCAGCAGCCGGCCGAACGCCTCGATCATCACGAGGGCGGCCACCTCCCCGCCGTTGAGCACGTAGTCGCCGATCGAGAACTCGCTTACCCGGTGCCCGGCGGCCCGGGCGCGGTCGACGACCCGGGCGTCGATGCCCTCGTAGCGCCCGCAGGCGACGACGACGTGCTCCTCGCCGGCGAGGGCCTCCGCGTGCCGCTGCGTGAAGACCTCGCCCGACGGCGTCGGGACGACGAGGTGCCCGGGCGCATCGTCGTCGGCCGACCCGAGCACGTCGTCGAGCGCCCGACCCCACACGTCGGGGCGCATGACCATCCCCGCGCCTCCGCCGAACGGCGTGTCGTCGACGGTCCGATGCCGGTCGGTGGTCCAGTCGCGCAGGTCGTGCACGCGCAGGTCGAGCAGCCCGGCCTTGCGCGCCTTGCCCACCAGGGACAGGTCCAGCGCGGCGAGGTAGTCGGGAAAGATCGTCACGACGTCGACGCGCACGTCAGCGCCCCTCGTCCCTGGTCTCGACAGGATCGACCGACGGCTCGTCGACCACGACGGCGGCGGCGTCGCGCGCGAGCAGGCCGCCCGGCGGCGTCAGCACCACACGCCCTCCGGCGACGTCGACGACCGGGACGATGGCGCGCACGAACGGCACGAGCGTCCGCACCGCGCCCGCGTCGAGCGGCTCGCGGACGACGAGCACATCGTGGGCGGGCAGGTGCTCGAGCGCCACGACCTCGCCGACGACGGTGCCGTCCTCCAGCTCGGCGCGCAGGCCCTGCAGCTCGTGCGGGTACCAGGCGTCCTCCTCGTCCGAGGCATCCTCCTCGACCACGAGCTCGACCCCGCGCAGCGCCTCCGCCGCAGTCCGGTCGGCCACCTGGGCGAACGACACCAGCCACCGCTCCTGGTGGACCCGCACGCCCGTGATCGTCAGCGGCCCCGCCGACGCCGGTTCGGTGTCCAGCGCGGCGCCTACCGCGAAACGCTCCTCGGGCACGTCGGTGCGCAGGTCGAGGGCGACCTCGCCCTTGAGCCCGTGCGCACGGCCCACGCGCGCCACCACCAGCTGCATGTCGTCTCCTTGATCGAACTACCTCAGGTCAAGTGTGCCGCCGGACGCGACGAGGCCCGGCCCCACCGTCATGACGACGGTGGGCACCGGGCCTCGTGGCAAGCCTGCGGCGGGGTGCCGGCGACCGGTCAGCGCCGGTCGACGTCGACGACGTCGACCCGCACCGGGCCGTCCGTCGCGAGCGCACCGACCACGGTGCGCAACGCCTTCGCCGTCCGTCCGCCCCGGCCGATGACACGGCCCAGGTCGTCCGGGTGCACCCGCACCTCGAGCAGGTCGCCCCGGCGCTGCGTTCGCGCGGCCACCTGGACGTCGTCCGGGTGGTCCACGATGCCGCGCACCAGGTGCTCGAGGGCCTCGGGAAGCATCAGGCCCCGGCCTCGGCCTCGTCGGCCTCGGCGGCCGGCTTCTCGGTCTTCTTCTCGGCAGCCTTCGCCTTGGCCTTCTCGGCCTCGGCGGCGACGGCCTCGACCGCAGCGGCGCTGTCGGTCTTGGCGACCTTGGTCCGAAGGGTGCCCTCGGCGCCCTCGAGACCCTTGAACTTCTGCCAGTCACCGGTGATCTTCAGCAGCACGGCCACCTGCTCGGTGGGCTGCGCGCCGACGCCGAGCCAGTACTGCGCCCGGTCGGACTTGATCTCGATGAACGACGGCTCCTCGGTCGGGTGGTACTTCCCGATCTCCTCGATGACGCGACCATCGCGCTTGGCGCGCGAGTCGGCCACGACGACGCGGTAGTACGGTGCCCGGATCTTGCCGAGACGCTTCAGACGAATCTTGACGGCCACTTGGGTGGTGTCTCCTGGTTCTGGTGGGGTCGACGCACGCGCTCCGCCGGGTGGGGTCCTGGCGGGCCGGGTGGTCAGGACACGGCCTGCGCAGGAGAGAGGGGCCTGGGCACGCCGAGTACCGGGCCATTGTGCCAGACGACGGCCGCCCGCTCCAACCTCCGACGCACGACCTCACACCTCGACGTCATGTCTCGACGTCGGCTCTCAACCGACGACCACCTGGCCGCGCAGCACGACCGCCGTCGGGTGCCGCAGCACCTCGACGTCCTCGCGCGGGTCGGCCGGGTAGACGACCAGGTCGGCGCTGGAGCCCTCGACCATGCTGCCGACACCGAGGAACTGCCGGGCCCGCCAGCTCGCCATCGCGACGACGTCGGCGGCCGGGATGCCGGCGGCCACCAGCTCGGCGCACTCGTCGGCGATGCGCCCGTGCCCGATGGTGCCGCCCGCGTCGGTGCCCACCAGCAGGGGCACCCCCGCGTCGTACAGGGCGCGGACCTGCTCGTAGCGACGGGCGTGCATGCGGCGCATCCGCGCGGCGTACGCGGGGTACCTGCCGTCGGCCCGCTGCGCGATGGCCTCGAACTGCGCCACCTGCAGCAGGGTGGGCGTCACCGCGACCCCCCGGGCCGCGACCTCGTCCATCAGGTCGGCCGGGATGCCCGTGCCGTGCTCGATGCCGTCGACCCCGGCCGCGAGGAGGTCGCCGACGACCTCCTCGCTGAAGGCGTGCACGGTGACCCGCGCCGCCTCGCCGTGCGCCGCGGCGACCGCCTCGGCCAGCACGTCGCCCGGCCACAACGGCCGCAGGTCGCCGCCGGACGGCAGGTCCCGGTCGATCCAGTCGCCGACGAGCTTGACCCAGCCGTCCCCGGCCCGGGCCTGGGCACGGACGGCCTCGGGCAGGTCGGCGACGTCGTCCAGCTCCAGGCCGAAGTCCCGCAGGTAGCGCTTGGGGCGGGCCAGGTGGCGCCCCGCGCGCACGAGCCGCGGCAGGTCGGGGCGCTCGTGCACCCAGGCGGTGTCGAGCGGCGATCCCGCGTCGCGCAGCAGCAGCGCTCCGGCGTCGCGGTCGGCGAGCGCCTGCGTGACGGCGACCTCCGGGTCGACGGCGCCGCCGGAGCCGAGGCCCACGTGGCAGTGCACGTCGACGAGCCCGGGCAGCATCCAGCCGGTGAGCTGGCGCGTGGCGCTGCCCTGCGGCGCGGGCCGGGTGAGGCTCACCCGGCCGTCGCGCACCCAGAGCTCCCCCACCTCGCGGTCGTCGCCGAGCAGGACGTGGCCGGTGACGTGCAGGGGAACGTGCGGGACGGACATGGGTCCGAGGGTACCGCCGGGTCGCCCGGGCGGGACCCGGCGCGGACCCGGCGCCGAGCCGGACGGACGGCGATCGGTCAGCGGCCGCCGAGCAGCTTGTCGAGCCCGCCGGGGAGCTGCAGGTTCGCGAGGTCCTCCTCGGAGGGCTGGTCCTGCCCCCCGCCGACCCCGAACGCCGAGCCCGGGGCGGCCGGCTTGGTGGTTCCGCCTCCCAGCGCGCGCTGCATGGCCTCGCGCTCCTGCTGGGCGCGCTTCGCCGGGTTGCCCGACTTGCCCTTGACCTTCTTCGACGGGGCCTGCTTGCCGCGCGCCTTCTTGCCGCCCCCCGGCATCCCGGGCACGCCCGGCATGCCCCCGGGCATCCCGCCCGGCATCCCGGGCATCCCACCGCCCTTGCTCATCTGGCGCATCATCTTCTGCGCCTGGGTGAACCGGTCGAGCAGGCCGTTGACGGCGGTGGTGGTCTGGCCCGAGCCGCGGGCGATGCGGGCGCGGCGCGAGCCGTTGATGATCTTCGGGTTCTCGCGCTCGCCCGGCGTCATCGACTGGATGATGGCCTGCACGCGGTCGACCTCGCGCTCGTCGAAGGCCTCGAGCTGCTCGCGCATCTGCGCCATGCCCGGCAGCATGCCGAGCATCTTCTTCATCGAGCCCATCTTCTTCATCTGCTGCATCTGCACCAGGAAGTCGGACAGGGTGAAGTCCTCGCCCGCGCTGACCTTGGCCGCCATCTTCTCGGCCTCGTCGGCGTCGAAGGCGCGCTCGGCCTGCTCGATGAGGGTGAGCACGTCACCCATGTCGAGGATGCGCGAAGCCATCCGGTCGGGGTGGAAGACCTCGAAGTCGGTGAGCTTCTCGCCCGTGGAGGCGAACATGATCGGCCGGCCGGTGACGGTCGCGACCGACAGCGCGGCACCGCCGCGCGCGTCGCCGTCGAGCTTGGACAGCACGACGCCGGTGAAGTCGACGGCGTCCTCGAACGCCTTCGCCGTCGCCACGGCGTCCTGGCCGATCATCGCGTCGATGACGAACAGGACCTCGTCGGGCGTCACGGCGTCGCGGATGTCCGCGGCCTGCTGCATCAGCAGGCGGTCGACGCCCAGGCGGCCCGCGGTGTCGACGATGACGACGTCGTGCTGCTTGGCCCTCGCCTCGGCGACACCGTCGCGGGCGACGCCGACCGGGTCGCCGATGACGGCGTCCGTCTCGGCGCCCTGGTTCCCCGGGTGCGGCGCGAAGACCGGGACGCCTGCCCGCTCGGCGACGACGGACAGCTGGGTGACGGCGTTGGGGCGCTGCAGGTCGGCGGCGACGAGCAGCGGGGTGTGCCCCTGCTCCTTGAGCGCGAGGCCGAGCTTGCCGGCGAGCGTCGTCTTTCCGGCGCCCTGCAGACCCGCGAGCATGATCACGGTGGGCGGCGTCTTGGCGAGCTGCAGCGCGCGCGTCTGCCCGCCGAGGATGCCGACGAGCTCGTCGTTGACGATCTTGACGACCTGCTGGGCGGGGTTGAGCGCCCCCGAGACCTCCGCCGAGAGAGCGCGCTCGCGCACCGCGGCGGTGAACTCGCGCACGACGGGGACGGCGACGTCGGCGTCGAGGAGGGCGCGGCGGATCTCCCGCACCGTCGCGTCGATGTCCGCCTCGGAGAGCCGTCCCCTGCCGCGCAGGTTCTTGAACGTCGAGGTGAGCCGGTCCGACAGGGAGTTGAACACCAGGCAGGTCCTTCAGGTCGATGTCCGCAAAGACGTGGTGCGTGACGATGTGCGGTCACCCAGCCTACCGGCCGCCCGGCCCGGCACCCTTCGCGCCAGCGAGCGCCGCGCGGGCCCGCGTCGTGAGCTCGTCGACCAGCCCGGCCCGCCAGGCGGTCCACCCGGCCGGGCCCAGCGACGACGCGTCCGCCTCGGTGATCACCCGCAGCGCCTCGAGGAGGTCCGCCCGGCCCGCGACGGCGTCGAGCAGCTCGGCGAGGGTCGCCGGGTCCTCGGGGTCGGCCGTCGTGGCGAGCCGCGCCAGCGTGAGGTGGTGGCGCACCAGGAGCCCGACGTCGTGTCCGACCGCGTCGTCGAAGCCGAGCCGGTGCACCACCTCCGGCGCCACGCGGGCACCCTCGGTGGAGTGGTCGGGGCCGTGGGCCCCGCGCCGCTTGCCGATGTCGTGCAGCAGGGCACCGAGCAGCACCAGCTCGGGGGGCGCCGCCGTCACGCCCGACGACGACGCCACCTGCCGGCGCACGCGAGACGCACGCGCCGCCGTCTCGACGAGGTGGCGGTCCACGGTGTGCCGGTGGATGGCCGCCCGCTGGGGCTTGTTGCGGACCCCGGCCCACTGCGGGATCCAGGTGGTCACCACGCCCGCGAGGTCGAGGGCCTCCCACACCGGCACCTGGGCCTGCCCGGCACCGAGGAGCGTCAGCAGCGCGGCGCGCGCAGGCGCCGGCCACGGGACGGGCGGCGGCGGGCACAGCGCGAGGGAGTGGACCGTCACCGGGGAGAGCGCCAGCCCGGTCCGGGCGGCCGTGGACGCCGCGCGCAGCGCCAGCAGCGGGTCGGCGGCGGGGTCGGCCCCGACGGCGAGCACCAGCTCGCCGTCGTGCTCGACGAGCCCCTCGCCCACGGACCGCAACCGCGGCGCGGAGCGCCGGCCGCGCACCAGGACCGGGCGGCGCAGGGCGGGGCGCTGCAGCGCCTGGCGGGCCCGTCGCACGGTGGAGTCCAGCGCGTAGGAGATCTCGCGGCCGGCCTCCGCCAGGCTGGCGAGGAGCTCGTCAGGGTCGTCGTGGCCGCACCGGGCGGCGACGTCGTCCAGGTCGGCCAGCAGCAGCCGGGTGGTGCGGCGTCGCGTCACGACCTGCAGGGTGTCGCGCACGTCGAGGAGGTGGGCGTACGCCTGGTCGACCCGGCCGTGCGGGCGGTCGGTGAGCCAGGTCGCCGCGAGCGCGGTGAGCAGCACCGCGTCGCGGATCCCGCCGCGCGCCTCCTTGAGGTCCGGCTCGATGAGGTACGCCAGCTCCCCCGCCCGCTCGGCGCGCTCGCGGGCCGAGCCGAGCAGCTCGGGCAGCCGGCGCCGCGACGCCGAGCGCCAGTCGGTGAGGATGGCCGACGCCGCGCGGTGCACGACGACGGCGTCGCCCGCGACGGGGCGGACGTCGAGCCACCCGACCGCGGCCGGCAGGTCCGTGGAGGCGAGCTGGCGGGTCTGGCTCAGCGAGCGGACCGCGTGGTCGAGGTGCACGCCCGAGTCCCACAGCGGGTACCAGAGCCGCTCGGCGACGCGGGCGACCTCCTCGGGCCGGTGGGTGCGTCCGTCGTGCACGAGGACGAGGTCGAGGTCGGAGGCGGGCCCGAGCTCGCCGCGGCCCAGGCTGCCGACGGCGGCGAGCGCGAGGCCCGCCGGGTCGACGCCGTCGGTCGCGTCGGCGTACAGGGCGGACAGCCGATCGGTGACGAGCTGCTGCAGGGCGGAGCGCCGCGCCACGCCCGAGCGCCCCGGGCCGGTCAGGTCGTCGGCCGTCGCGAGCAGGTCCTTGCGCAGCCCACCGACCGAGCCCCGCCCCCCGGTGACCGGGGTGCGGGGCTCGTGGTCGTGCGGCACCTCAGAGCGCCGCGTCGCCGTGCTCGCCGGTGCGTACCCGCACGACGTCGTCGAGCGAGGTGGTCCACACCTTGCCGTCGCCGATCCGGCCGGTCTGGGCGGCCTTCACCACGACGTCCACGACGGTCGGCGCGTCCTCGTCGGCGACGAGGACCTCGACGCGGACCTTCGGCACCAGGTCGACGGTGTACTCCGCGCCGCGGTAGACCTCGGTGTGGCCCTTCTGGCGGCCGTACCCGCTGGCCTCGCTGACCGTCATGCCGCGGATGCCGGCGGCCTCCAGGGCGGACTTCACGTCGTCCAGGCGGTGGGGCTGGATGACTCCGGTGACGAGCTTCATGCGCGGATCTCCTTGATGACCGAACCCTGCTGGATGGACTCGTACGCGGTCTCGCCGTGGACGGCGGAGTCGATGCCCCCGACCTCGACGTCCTCGGAGACCCGCCAGCCCATGGTGACCTTCAGCGCGAGGCCGATGAGGTAGGTGACCACGAAGCTGAAGACCACGGCGACCACGGCGACGATGATCTGCGTGAGCAGCTGCGTGAAGCCGCCGCCGTAGAAGAGGCCGTTGAGCGCACCCTCGGGGTACCAGACGCCGAACTGCTCGGCGTTGTCGGTGGCGAAGAACCCGATCAGCACCGTGCCGACGAGGCCGCCGACCAGGTGGACGCCGACGACGTCGAGCGAGTCGTCGTAGCCGAACCGGTACTTGAGCCCGACGGCGAGGGCGCACAGCACGCCCGCGACTGCGCCGATGGCGATGGAGCCGTAGGTGTCGACCGCGGCCGCGGCCGGGGTGATGGCGACCAGACCCGCGACGACGCCGGAGGCGGCGCCGAGGGACGTGGCGTGCCCGTCGCGGAACTTCTCCGTCGCGAGCCAGGCCAGCATGGCGACGCCGGTGGCGACGAGGGTGTTGATCCAGGCGCGCCCGGCCGTGCCGTCGGCGGCGAACTCCGAGCCGGCGTTGAAGCCGAACCAGCCGAACCACAGCAGCGCCGCGCCCAGCATGACGAACGGCAGGTTGTGCGGGCGGATCGGCTCGCGACCGAAGCCCTTGCGCCGGCCGAGCAGCAGCGCGAGCGCCAGGCCCGCGGCGCCGGCGTTGATGTGCACGACGGTGCCGCCGGCGAAGTCGATCGGCACCGACAGGGCCGAGGTGATGCCGTCGGCCCCGAGCAGCCCGCCGCCCCAGACCATGTGCGCCATCGGGATGTAGACGATCGTCACCCAGATCGCGGCGAACACGAGCCACGTCCCGAACTTGGCGCGGTCGGCGATCGCGCCGGAGATGAGCGCCACCGTGATGATGGCGAAGGTGGCCTGGAATCCCGCCGCGACGGTCGCCGGGACGCCGACGGCCGCCATGAGCGACTCGGAGTCGGGGATCGCGAGGCCGAAGTAGTCGGCCGGGTTGCCGATGATGCCGCCGATGTCCGTGCCGAACGTCATCGAGTATCCGTAGAGCACCCAGATGAGGCCCGCCACGCCGATGGCGCTGAAGCTCATCATCATCATGTTCAGGACGCTCTTGCCCCGCACCATGCCGCCGTAGAAGAACGCCAGGCCCGGCGTCATCAGCAGCACGAGCGACGACGCCATGATCATCCAGGCAGTGTTACCACTGTCCAGCTCGAATTCCATCCCGATCCCCTTATCGCCCGTCCGGCCACCGATGACCGGTCGGTGACAACCGTGGGCGAGCGGCGTTTCCACTGGACGTGAGTCCTGTTACGCCGGTGTGACAAGCGCCGCGCCGGCGTAAACGTTGCGTGACGCGGCGCCCGCCGGGGTGCGGGGTCGGCTGCCGGGTAGGCCTACCCGAGCAGGCCGTCGACGAACTGCCCGGCGTCGAAAGGTGCGAGGTCGTCGGGCCCCTCGCCGAGGCCGACGAGCTTGACCGGGACGCCGAGCTCGCGCTGCACGGCCACGACGATGCCGCCCTTGGCGGTGCCGTCGAGCTTGGTGAGCACGATGCCGGTGACGCCCGCGACCTCGCCGAAGACGCGCGCCTGGTTGAGGCCGTTCTGCCCGGTCGTGGCGTCGAGCACGAGCAGCACCTCGGACAGCGGGGCCTCGCGCGTGATGACGCGCGTGATCTTGCCCAGCTCGTCCATGAGCCCGGCCTTGTTCTGCAGCCGGCCGGCCGTGTCGACCAGGACGACGTCGGTGTCGTCGGCGCGCCCCTTGCGCACCGCGTCGAACGCGACCGCGGCCGGGTCGGCGCCGTCGCGGTCCGCCCGGACCGTCTCGACCCCGACACGCGCGCCCCAGGTCTGGAGCTGGTCGGCGGCGGCGGCCCGGAAGGTGTCCGCGGCACCCAGGACGACCGAGCGGTCCTCGGCGACGAGCACGCGTGCGAGCTTGCCGACGGTCGTCGTCTTGCCCGTGCCGTTGACGCCGACGACGAGCACGACGGCGGGCACGTGCGCACCGTCGTCGCCTGTCGCGGGCCGGGTGGCGAGGGCGCGGTCCATCGTCGGGTCCACGACCTTGAGCAGCTCCTCGCGCAGCAGCGCGCGGACGGACGCCGCGTCGCGCACGCCCAGCACCCGCACGCGGGTGCGCAGCGCGTCGAGCAGCTCCCCCGCCGGGCCGGCGCCGATGTCGGCCAGGAGCAGGGTCTCCTCGAGCTCGTCCCAGTCGTCCTCGGTGAGATGGTCGCGCGAGAGGACGCTCAGCAGGCGGGCGCCCAGGGGCGAGCCCGACCGCGCGAGCCGGTCGCGCAGGCGGACCATGCGCCCGGCCACGGGCTCGGGCGTCTCGACGGCGGGGGCGGCAGGTTCGACGACGGGCGGCTCCGCGACGGCGGCGTCGGCCGCCGGCGCAGCGGGCGGCGCCTCGACGACCGGGGCGGGCGCCTCCGTCGTCGAGCCACGGCGCCTGCGCGCGCGCGGGACGAGCAGGGCGGCGCCACCGCCCACGACGACGAGGACACCGAGCAGGATCCAGAGCCAGAGCAGATCAGTCACGCGCACAGTCTCCCAGAGAGCGCACGCGTCACGGCGTCGACGGCGGCCGCCACGGGCGTGTCGACGGCCGGCGCGTCACTCGGGCTTGTGCACCGTCCCGACGTGCAGCGTGGTGCGGGCCTGGGCCCTGGCCCGCTGCAGCACGTCGGAGAGCTCCTCCGCGTCGACGTACGCGGGCGCGGACTCGATCGTGGCCGCGAAGAAGTCGTCCATGTCGGTGTCCACGGGCGCGGCCGGCCCGCTCCGCCGGTCGCGCCGACGGAGCCCGGAGACGAAGTCGCGGACGAAGCGGCGCAGGCCGGGGGCCTCGTCGGTGCTGGGGTCCCGGCGCTCCATCACGTTGGCCACCAGGAAGACCACCGCGGCCAGCACGAGGGACCCGAGGACCCAGACGACGAACGTGATCATGGCGCTATTCTCACAAGGCTTCGGCGCTCTCGCGCATTCGTTGGGAGATGACGGTGGTCACACCGTCGCCACGCATCGTCACGCCGTACAGGGCGTCGGCGACCTCCATGGTGCGCTTCTGGTGCGTGATGACGATGAGCTGGGAGTCTTCCTGCAGCTCGCGGAAGATCTCGAGCAGCCGGCCGAGGTTCACGTCGTCCAGCGCGGCCTCGACCTCGTCCATGACGTAGAATGGGCTCGGCCGCGCCTTGAAGATCGACACGAGGAACGCCACCGCCGTCAGCGACCGCTCCCCGCCGGACAGCAGCGACAGCCGCTTGACCTTCTTGCCCGCGGGCCGCGCCTCGACCTCGATGCCGGTGGTGAGCAGGTCGCCGGGGTCCGTGAGCACGAGCCTGCCCTCCCCGCCGGGGAAGAGCCGGGCGAACACCCGCTCGAACTGCGCGGCGGTGTCGCGGTACGCCTCGGCGAACACCTGCTGCACGCGGTCGTCGATCTCCGCGACGATCTGCAGCAGGTCCTCGCGCGAGGACCTCAGGTCCGCGAGCTGGGTCGTGAGGAACTGGTGGCGCTCCTCGAGCGCGGCGAACTCCTCGAGCGCCAGCGGGTTGACGGTGCCGATGCGGGCGAGGGCCCGCTCCGCGGTCTGCAGCCGCCGCGCCTGCTCGTCCCGCACGTACGGCTTCTCCGCCGCGCCGGCTGAGCCTGTCGAAACCCCGCCGGCGTCGATCGCGGTGGTTTCGACAGGCTCAACCACCGGAATCATCCGGTGCGGGCCGAACTCCTCCACGAGCGCGTCGGGGTCGGTGCCGAGCTCGTCGACGGCGCGGGCGCGCAGCTGCTCGAGCCGCGTCTCCTGCTGGGCGCGCGCCACCTCGTCCCGGTGCGCCACGTCGGTGAGGTCGCGCAGCTCGCCGGTGAGCCGCTCGGCGCGGGCGCGGACCTCGTCGACCTCGGCCTGCCGCGCCGTGCGCTCCGAGTCCGCGGCGGCGCGTTCCGCCTGTGCCCGCTCGACGGAGCGCGCGAGCGCCGCAAGCGCGCGTCCCGCGTCGTCTCGGACGGACGCGGCGGCCCGTGCCTCGGCGGCCCGCTCCAGGGCGCGCCGCTCCGCCTTCTGGCGCGCCGCGCGCTCCTGCGCCGCCGCCCGGGCGAGCCCCTGCGCCCGACCCGACACCGCACGCGCCCGCTCCTCGCCGGTACGCAGCTCGAGCCGAGCCTCCGTCTCTCGTGCGCGTGCCTGCGTCGCGGCGGCCTGCGCCTCCTCGCGAGCGGCCTGGGCGGCCGTGACCTGCTCCTCCGACAGCGTCGGCGAAGCCTCGGCCACCTCGAGCCGGCGGGACAGGTCCGCCAGCTCCGCCTGGTCGGCGTCGCGCCTCTCGGCCGCCTGGGCGAGCGCCGCCCGGTGCCGCTCGGCCTCGGCCGAGGCCGCGCGGTGCGCGGCGCCCAGCGTGCCCAGCTGCTCGGCGACGGCGGACAGCGCGGCGTCGGACTCGTGCAGCAGGGCGAGCGTCTCGTCGTGGGCGGCGTCCGCTGCTTCCAGTCGCTCCCGGGCCCCCACGAGCTCGAAGCGGCAACGCTCCTGCCGGCCCGCGGCGTCGTCCAGGCCGGCGCGCGCCTCGTCGAGGGCGGAGGTGAGGTGCAGCACGCTCGGCGCCGCGGCGGACCCGCCCCACGCCCGAGCCGCGCCCAGCAGGTCCCCGGCCCGCGTCACCGCCACGACGCCGGGAGCGCGCTGCACGAGCGCCCGCGCCCCGGCCAGGTCCTCGACCACGACGACGTCCGCCAGCAGGGTGCGCAGCGCGCCCGCCGCAGGCCCGGAGACGGTGACGACGTCGAGCGCCCACCTGGCGCCCTCGGGCAGCACTCCCGCCGGTTGAGCTCGTCGAAAGCTGGTCTCGTCAGGCTCGACCGACGATGCCGAGCCGACGACGAGCCCCGCGCGTCCGGCGTCGTCGTCGCGCAGGCGCCGCAGCGCGTCGACGGCGGCGTCGAGGTCGGCCACCGCGACGGCGTCGGCCACGGGGCCCAGCGCCGCCGCGACCGCGTCCTCGAACCCCGCCTCGACGCCGAGCAGCGCAGCCACGGACCCCAGCACGCCGGCGGTGTCCTCGGCGAGCAGCGCGCCCGCGCCGTCCTTGCGGTCCAGGCTGAGCTCCAAGGCTTCGACGCGCGCGCTCCAGGTGGCGCGGTCGCGCTCCGCCTCGGCGGCCAGCCCGGTGAGCCGGTCCACGGCGGCGCGCGCGTCCTCGAGCTCACCGGTGGCCGCCTCGTGGCGGGCGTCGAGGTCCTCCTCGCCCTCCTCGGCGCCGACGACCTGCACCTCGAGGGCGCTGAACTCGCGGGACGCCCGCTCGGCCCGGCGCTCGGCCTCGTCGACGGCCGCCCGCAGCCGTTCCAGCTCGGCGTCGGCGGCCTCGACCCGGCTGCGCCGGGCGGCGACCTGGCCGGACAGCCGGGCCAGGCCCTCCCGGCGGTCGGCCGCGCCGCGGTGCAGCGTGGCGAGCTCCTTCTCGGCGGCCTCCGCCGCCTCCTCCGCGTCGCCCCGGGCCGAGACGGCGTCCGCGAGCGCCGTCCGCGCGAGCTCGACCTCGTGGGTGAGCTCCGCCTCCGACGCCCGAGCCCGCTCGGCCTGCGCCTCGAGCTGCTCCGGGTCCTGGCCGCGCTGCTCGGGCTCGGCGGTGCCGAGCAGCCGGACCCGCTCGTCGGCCAGCCGCGCGAGCCCCTGGGTCCGCTCGCGCAGGGCACCCAGCGCGTGGAAGGCGTCGGCCGCCCGGCTCGCGGTGGTCGTGGCGGCGGCCGCCGCGACCTCCAGCCGAGCGAGCTGCTCGCGCGCCCCGCCGAGCTCCTGCTCGGTCTCGCGCTGCCGCTCGCGCAGCGCGGCCTCGTCGGCGCGCTCCGCGGCGAGCTGCGCCGTGAGCTGGGCGAGGTCGTCGGCCAGCAGCCGCGACCTGGCGTCGCGGAGCTCGGCCTGGACGGTGCGCGCCTTGCGCGCGGCTGCCGCCTGGCGCCCGAGCGGTCCGAGCTGGCGGCGCAGCTCGGCCGTGAGGTCGGTGAGCCGGGCGAGGTTGCCCGCCATCGCCTCCAGCTTGCGCAGCGCCTTCTCCTTGCGCTTGCGGTGCTTGAGGACACCCGCGGCCTCCTCGACGAACCCGCGCCGGTCCTCCGGGGTGGCGCGCAGGACCTGATCCAGCTGTCCCTGCCCCACCACGACGTGCATCTCGCGCCCGATGCCCGAGTCGCTCAGCAGCTCCTGGATGTCCAGCAGCCGGCACGAGCTGCCGTTGATCGCGTACTCCGACCCGCCGCTGCGGAACAGCGTGCGGGAGATCGTCACCTCGGTGTAGTCGATCGGCAGCGCGCCGTCGGAGTTGTCGATCGTCAGGGACACCTCGGCCCGCCCCAGCGGCGGGCGGCCCGACGTGCCGGCGAAGATGACGTCCTCCATCTTGCCGCCGCGCAGCGACTTGACCCCCTGCTCCCCCATGACCCACGACAGCGCGTCGACGACGTTCGACTTGCCGGAGCCGTTGGGGCCGACCACGCACGTGATGCCCGGCTCGAGGCTCAGCGTCGTCGCCGAGGCGAACGACTTGAAGCCCCGGAGCGTGAGCGTCTTGAGGTGCACGCGGCGAGCCTAACCGCCGGGCGTCGCTTTTCCGCGGAACTGCGGCGGCCTGCCCGGGAAGGGTCGTACGGGGACGAGGCCCGGTGACGACGACGGCCGGCGCCCTCGTCGGGACGCCGGCCGGTCGGTCGGACTGGGTGGGGTGTCGACCCCGGTCGCTCAGAGGCCCGGGAACCAGAGCGCGATCTCGCGCGCCGCGGACTCGGGCGAGTCAGAGCCGTGCACCAGGTTCTGCTGGACCTTCAGGCCCCAGTCGCGCCCGAGGTCGCCGCGGATGGTGCCGGGCGCGGCCTCGGTCGGGTTGGTCGCGCCGGCGAGGGAGCGGAACCCGGGGATCACGCCCTGTCCCTCGGCCACGACCGCCAGCGTGGGGCCGGAGAGCATGAACTCCACCAGCGGGGCGTAGAACGGCTTGCCCTCGTGCTCCGCGTAGTGCGCGGCGAGCAGCTCCGGGGTCGCGTGCTTCAGCTCCACCGCGGCCAGGGTGTACCCCTTGGTCTCGATGCGCCGCAGCACCTCGCCGGAGAGCCCGCGGCGGACGCCGTCGGGCTTGACGAGCACGAGCGTGCGCTCGACGGGCTGGGCGGGGGTGGAGGGCGCGGCGGGCAGGGTGGTCTCTGCGACGTCGGTCATGCCCCGAAGCCTAACCGGGCTCGGTGGCTCCCCGGACCGCTCCCTTCGCCGTCGAAGTCCCCTTGAGAACGTCCGTCCTTCGAGAACGCCCTCGCGGACGAATGACGGGGA
>NZ_BAAAPM010000004.1:105042-180742 GCF_039531145.1 Isoptericola hypogeus | reverse complement strand
TCTGGAAGGTCAGGTCGGCGGTGGGCGACCTTCGAGGTCACGCGCCGGTTTCGACGGTGCTCCGGTCAGACGTTCGGCGCGGTCTCGGGGTGCTCGGCGTCGTACGCCGCGCGCTCCCGGTCGATCCGGCCGCCGAGGCTCAGCGACACCACCCACATGACGACGAAGACCGCACCGACGACGAACATCATCGGCAGCAGCAGGCCCATCGCGAGGACGGGCACCTGCACGGCCGTCGCGGCGACGTACCCGACGGCCGTGCCCATCATGCGCGACAGGACCCACAGCACCACGAACAGCACCCCGACGACCGACCACATCGCCGCGGTCGACTCGATCACGAACGGCCCCCGCTCGTAGCCGGGGTCGTTGCGCAGGCCGTACAGGGCGAACCCCGCGAACAGCACCACGAACGCCTCCAGTTGCAGCATCATCGCGGTGAACTGCACCTTGGCCGGCTTGCGGGGCTTGATCGTGTCCCCCGGGCGGGGGCGGTCGTCCTTGCTCACGACCCCACGATATCCGCGCGTTCGCGTGCCGAGGGGTCGTCGTCGTCCGCCCGGGCGGCGTCGGTCCCCTCGGTGAGGAGCACCTCGTCGCCGGGGTGGGCCTTGGCGGGGTCGGTGACCGCCTCGCCGCGCGCCACCATGCCGGCGACGTCGGAGAGCTTGATCACCGGCAGGAAGAACGCGAGGACGAGCCCGACCAGGACGAGCGGCAGCAGGTACCAGAACGACGGCGCGAGGGCGTCGGCGTAGGCGTCGATGACGCCCGACTTCAGCGGCTCGGGCAGGTCCTGGACCGCACCCGGGGTGAGGCTCGACTCCGCCCCGCCGGCCCCGGCGGGCACGCCCGTGAACACCTGCGTGAGGTTCTCCGTGAGGCGCGTCGTGAAGATCGTCGTGAACAGCGCGGTGCCCACGGCCGCGCCGATCTCGCGGAAGAAGTTGTTCGCGCTGGTCGCGGTGCCGAGCTCGTGCGGGTCGACGGCGTTCTGGACGGCGAGCACGACGGTCTGCATCACCAGGCCCATTCCGGCGCCGAGCGTGAAGATCATGGCCCCGAAGGTCCACATCGACATGTCGCCCGAGAGGGTCGTCATCCAGGCCATGGTCAGCGCGACGACGGCCAGCCCCACGACCGGGTACACCTTGTACCGGCCGGTCTTCGAGATCGCGACACCCGAGACGATGGAGGTCAGCATCATGCCGGCCATCATCGGGAGCATCAGCCAGCCGGACTCGGTCACGCCGGCGCCGGTCGACATCTGCAGGAACGTCGGGATCATCGCCATCGCCGAGAACATGCCCATACCGAGCACCAGGCCGATGAGCGTCGTGATGGTGAAGGTGCGGTTCTTGAACAGCCGCAGCGGGATCAGCGGCTCCTTGGCGAGCAGCTCGGCCACGATGAACGCGGCGACCGCGGCGAGCGTGATGACGGCCAGGCCGGACAGGCGCCAGTCGGACCAGTCGTAGCCCTGGGAGGACAGCGACTCCCAGCTCGTGACGAGCACGATGCCGGTGGTGGCGACGGCCATCGAGACGATGCCGGCCCAGTCGACCGGACGGTCCGAGCGGTGCGACGGGAGCTTCAGCGCGAACCACGCGATGGCGAACGCCGCGATGCCGACGGGGATGTTGAGCCAGAACGCCCAGCGCCAGCCCGGGCCCTCGGTGAGCCAGCCGCCCAGGAGCGGGCCGAGGACGGCGGAGATACCGAAGAGCGCGCCGAGCGGGCCCATGTACTTGCCGCGCTCGGAGGCGGGCACGATGTCGGCGATGATCGACTGCGACAGGATCATCAGCCCGCCGCCGCCGAGGCCCTGCACCGCGCGCCACAGCACGAGGGACAGCATCGAGTCGGCGAAGCCGGCGCCCACGGACGCGACGGTGAACAGGCCGATGGCGACGAGGAACGGCCAGCGACGCCCGTACAGGTCGCCGAACTTGCCGTACAGGGGCATGCCGATGGCGACGGCAAGGATGTAGGCCGTGATGACCCACCCCTGGTGCTCGACGCCGTGCAGGTCGCCGACGATCGTGGGCATCGCGGTGCCGACGATCGTCTGGTCGAGGGAGGACAGGAACATCGACGCCATCAGGGCGCCGAAGATCAGCCAGATGGTGCGCTGCGTCAGGACGACGAGCGGCTTGTCCGGCCCGGCGGGGGCGGCGTGACTCATGGGGACACCTCGGATCGGTGCGCGCGGGGCGCGGGGTCTGAACGGGGGGCTGGGAGGGACGGCGCGTCACGGTGCCGGGGCACCGGGCGGGTCACGCCGTGAGGATGGCGGCGAGCTGGCGGGTGACGTGCGGCACGTGGTCGACGACGTCGCCCGTGTGCCCGGTGCGGCCCCAGTCGTCCATCGCGGCCCGCGCGAGGACGAAGACGACCATGGCGCACACCTCGGCGTCGGCGGGCAGCGGCGCCGAGGTGTGGCGCCGGTCGAAGAGCGCCACGACCTGGGACTTGTGTCGCTCGAACCAGGCGAAGTGCCGGCCGAGCAGCCGCGGCTCGAGCTGCAGGATCTCCAGGACCTGCTCGGCCTGGTGATGCCCGGTGCCGGCGAACGCCCCGAGCATCGAGCGCACGAGGACCTCGACGTCGGCGGACAGGCGCCCCGTGGGGCCGCCGGCCGCGAACGCCTCACGCACCTCGGCGTCGAGCTCGAACGAGCCCTGGCCGAGCACCGCATCGTCCTTCGTCTCGAAATAGTTGAAGAACGTGCGCGGCGAGATCTGCGCGGCCTCCGCGATCTCCTCGACCGTGACCGCGTCGAGGCCGCGCGCCAGCACGAGACGCTGCGCGGCGTCGACGATGGCGTCGGCCCGCGCGCGCTTCTTGCGCTCACGGAGCCCGACGTCGCCGGGGGCAGGGGGTGCGGTCACCGGACAATGATGCACCCTCTGCAATATTGCACCAACTGCAATCCGGCGTGAGAGCGGTCACACGGGCCGCTATGCCCTCGTGCTGCCGGTCGGCCTGTGCCTGCACTCCGCTGCGGGCGAGTGCCTCGTTCCTCGGCCCTCACCCTCCGCTGCGTTCCGGCTCAGGCCTCGCCGAACCCGCCCTCGATGAGCCCGACCAGGCTGGCGACGGCCGTCTCGGCGCGCGCGCCCTGCGCCGCGACCTCCAGCCTCGTGCCCGCCTCGGTGCCCAGGGCCATGAGCTGCAGCACGCTCGTCGCGTCCACCCCCTGGATCCGCACGGGGATCCCGAACGACGCCGCGGTGCGCGCCACCAGCGCCGCCGGCCGCGCGTGCAGCCCCAGCGGGTTGCGCACGACCGCGTGCGCCGTCGCGACGCCCTCGCCGTGCAACGGCGCCCCGACGACGCCGACGACCTCGCCCGCGACGCTCGTGCCTGCGGGACCGTCGTCCGGCGTCGGCCCCGTCTCGACGAGCTCCACCACCGGCCGCGGCCCGATCGACCGGACGGCACCCTCGGCGGCCTCGAGGACCGCCGCCAGCCCGCCGCCCTGCTGGGCCGTGACCGCGGCCGCCACGGCCCCCTCGACGAAGGGTGCCGACGCGAGCCGGACCCGGTCGGCCAGCTCCTCCACCATCTCGAGCGCCGACTCGACGGTCAGCACCGCCGAGCCGAGGTCGGCCAGCACGACGACCCCCGGGGCACCGTCGGCCAGGATCCGAGCGAGCATCGACTCCACCTTCTCCAGCGACGTGCCGAGCCCGCCGTCGACGTCGCCGGCCGCGCACTCCACGACGACGTCGGGCGCCATCTCGCGCGCCAGCTCGGCCGCCCCCTGCGCGAGCCGGACGGAGTGCGAGACGAGCAGCAGGGCGACGCTCACTCCCCGTCCGCCCCCGCGAGCGCCGCGTCGAGCGCGGCCGCGAGGATGAGCGCCGTCGAGCGCGCGCCGGGGTCCTCGTGGCCCGCGCTGCGCTCCCCCAGGTAGGACGCGCGGCCCTTGGTCGCGACCATCGGCACGGTCGCCAGGGCTCCCGCGTCCGCCGCCTCGGCGGCCGCCCGCAGCGCCTCGACCGGCCCCTGCCCGGCCTCGACCGCCGCGTTCGCGGCCTCCACGGCCGGCGTGAGCGCGTCGACCATCGTCTTCTCGCCCGGGGTGGCCTTGCCGCGCGACGTCACGCCCTCCAGCGCCGCCTCCAGCAGCACCACGACTCCCGACGTGTCGACCTCGGGCCGGGCCGAGCGCTTGGCCGCCCGCAGGAACGCCGTGCCGTACAGCGGGCCGGAGGCGCCGCCGACCTTGGACATGAGGGTGGTGGCCACGAGCTTGAGCACGTCCCCGACCTCGGTGCGCTCGGGGGCGTCCGGCTCGTCGAGCTTCGCGATCACCGCCTGGAAGCCGCGGTGGAGGTTCTCCCCGTGGTCGCCGTCCCCGATCTGCCGGTCGAGCTCCGTGAGCTCGTCCTTCGCGCCGGCCACGGCCTCGGCCGTGCGTCGCACCCAGCGCTCCGCCCACACCACGTCGAGCCCCATGACCGCCTGCCTCCCTCTCCGAGTCACCGTCGTCGTACGCCGGGTCGGACGCCCGTCACCAGTGCAGCGCCGCGGTCCGCACGGGCGCGTCCCACAGCTCCTGCAGCTCGTCGTCCAGCCGCAGCACGGTCACCGACGCGCCCTGCATCTCCAGGGACGTCACGTAGTTGCCGACGAGCGAGCGGGAGACGGTGACCCCGCGCTCGGTCAGCAGCCTGCGCGCCCGACCATAGACGACGTAGAGCTCGGACAGCGGCGTGCCGCCCATCCCGTTGACGAGCAGCAGCACGCGCTCGCCGTCGGCGAGGCCCAGGTCGTCGGCGACCGGGTCGAGCAGGCTGCGGGCGATCTCGGCCGCGGGCGCCATGGCCACCCGGTGCCGGCCCGGCTCGCCGTGGATGCCGATGCCGATCTCGACCTCGTCCTCGCCGAGGTCGAAGCTGGGCCGGCCCACGTGCGGCACGGTGCAGGCGGTCAGCGCCACGCCCATCGACCGGACGTTCGCCACGACGCGCTCCGCCACCGCCGCGACCCCCGCGAGGTCGTCGCCGCGCACCGCGGCGGCACCGGCGATCTTCTCCACGAGGACCGTGCCCGCGACGCCCCGGCGCCCGGCCGTGTACAGGGAGTCCTCGACCGCGACGTCGTCGTTGACGAGGACGCTCGCGACCTCGACCCCCTCGGCCTCGGCCAGCTCGACGGCGGTCTCGAAGTTGAGCACGTCGCCCGTGTAGTTCTTGACGATCGTCAGGACGCCGGCGCCGGCGTCCGCCGCCTGGATCGCCGGCAGGATCTGGTCCGGGGTCGGCGAGGTGAACACGGCGCCCGGCACGGCGGCGTCGAGCATGCCGTCGCCCACGAACCCGGCGTGCAGCGGCTCGTGCCCCGAACCTCCGCCGCTGACCAGCCCGACCTTGCCCGCCACGGGACCCCCCGCGCGGGTGACGTGGACGGGGTCGGCGTGCACCTCGACCACGTCGGCATGCGCGAGCCCGAACCCCGTCAACGAGTCGACGACCGCGTCCGCCGGGTCGTCGAGCAGCTTCTTCATGAGATGCCTCCTCCTCGTCCGCGGCGCGGCAGGCCCGTCCGTGACCTCGTCGTCACGGACGGGAGCCGTGACCAGGCACCATCCAACACCGCGGCGCGGGCGCACGCACGAGCCGGGCGGGGTGTTCACCCCCGCCCGAGGAGCAGCCGCGCGTCGGCCACCGTGATCACCGAGCCGGTGACGACGACGCCGCGCCCGGTGCCCACGCCCACCCGGTCGTCGCGCTCCGCGAGGTCGGTGGCGACCTGGAGCGCCTCGTCGAGACGCTCCGACGTGTGGACGCGGTCGGCGCCGAAGATCTCCCGCGCCACGGTGGCCAGGTCCTCCGGGTCGGCGGAGCGGTCGGACGAGTTCCGGGTCAGGACCACGTGCGCGAACGCGGGCTCCAGCGTGGCGAGCAGCCCCTCGACGTCCTTGTCCGCCATCACGCCGACGACGCCCACGACCGCGCGCAGGTCGAAGGCCTCCTCGAGCGCGTCGACGAGAGCCTGCGCACCGTGCGGGTTGTGCGCCGCGTCGACGAGCACCGTCGGGCTGGAGCGCACCAGCTCGAGGCGGCCGGGGACGGCGACGTCCGCGAACGCCGCCTCCACCAGCCCCCCGTCCAGCGCCCGGCCGCCCAGGAACTGTTCGACGGCGGACAGGGCCAGCAGCGCGTTGTGCGCCTGGTGCTCGCCGTGCAGGGGCACGAAGACCTCGGTGTAGAGACCCGCGGTCGTGCGCAGGTCGACGAGCTGCCCGCCGACCGCCACCCGGCGGCCCGCGACCTCGAGCTCGACGCCCTCGCGCAGCAGGTGCGCGGACGTCTCGGTCGCGCGCTCCCGGAGGATCTCGTCCACCACCACCTGCTGCGCGGCGCTGACGACCGTCGCGCCCTGCTTGACGATCCCGACCTTCTCGCCGGCGATCTCGGCGAGGGTCGAGCCGAGCCACCGCTCGTGGTCGATCCCCACCGGCGTGAGGACGGCGACCTCGCCGTCCACGACGTTCGTCGAGTCCCAGCGCCCGCCCATGCCGACCTCGATCACGGCGACGTCGACGGGCGCGTCCGCGAAGGCGGCGACCGCCATCACGGTGAGCACCTCGAAGAAGCTCAGCCGCGGCCCGCCGGCCTCCTGCGACTCCCGGTCGGCCACGCCGACGTACGGGGCGACGTCCTGGAACACCTCCACGAAGCGGGCGGCGTCGAGCGCCTCGCCGTCGATCTGGATGCGCTCGGTGACGCTCGTCAGGTGGGGGGAGGTGAACAGGCCGGTGCGCAGGCCGTGCTCGCGCACGAGCCGCTCGGCCATGCGGGCCGTCGACGACTTGCCGTTCGTCCCCGTCAGGTGGATCGTGCGGAACGCGCGCTGCGGGTCGCCCAGCAGCTCGAGGACGCGTTGCACCCGGTCGAGCGTCGGATCGATGTCGTGCTCCGGCGCCCGCGACATGATCTCCGCGTACACCTCGCGCAACGACTCGGCGGCGACGGCGTCGTCCGCGGCCTGCCGGGCGCTCCTGCGCTCGTCGGCCCGGGTCTTGCGCGCGTCGGACGAGGGCTTCTTCTGGGGGTCGGGGCTCACGCTCCGAGGATAGGCGGTGCGTGAGTCAGCGCGTCTCGAGCACGACGACCGGGGTCTCGCGCGCGCGGTGCGCGGCGAACCGGTCGATCTCGCCCCAGCCCCGGTGCCGCCCGACGAGCGTCCAGAGCCGCTCGCGCTCCTCGCCCGCGGCGTCGTGCGCGCGGACGCTGCGCGGGCCGTCGACCGTGTCGATCTCGGCCTCCGGCGCGGCCCGCAGGTTGAGCCACCACGCGGGCGGCGGGTCGCCCCAGCCGTTCATGGCGAGCGTGACATACCGCGGGCCGTCCTCGACGTACGCGACGATCACGGCCCGCTCCTGCCCGGACCTGCGCCCCACGGTGCGCACCCGAAGCAGGCCGGCCTTCCCCCGTCCGGGCCTCTTCAGCGGGTACCGCCCGCCCGTGAGGCGGTAGGCCCCGCGCTGGAACGCCCACGCGGAGCGGACGAACCAGCGCGGCGGCACCCACGGCGGGCGGTCCTCGACGGGTCGGGTGGTGTCCATGGCGGCCTCCAGGTGCATCGACGGGGAACTGCGGATGTCTACGCCGTAGACCTACACTGTAGACCTACGGTGTAGACACCGCCAGGGTTAAGGTTCGCGGATGGCCAGAACGAACAGGAGCACTGCCCCGACGGCCCCGACGCGGCCCGCACGCCTCACCAGGGAGCGCGTCGTCGCCGCCGCGGTCGACCTCGCCGACGCGGAGGGCCTGGACGCCGTGAGCATGCGCCGGCTCGGCCAGGAGCTGGGCGTCGACCCGATGTCGATCTACCGGCACGTCGACGGCAAGGACGCGCTGCTCGATGCCATGACCGACGCGGTGGTCGCGCAGATCGAGCCGGTGACCGACGCCGGCGGGTGGCAGGCGTCCGCGCGGGCGACGATGCTCGCCGCCCGCGCGACGATGCTGCGGCACCCGTGGACCGCGGCGGTGCGCAAGGCGCGCACGGAGCCCACCCCCGCGGAGCTGCGGCACCTGGACACGCTGCTCGGCATCCTGCGCGACGGCGGGCTCGGCGTCGACCTCACCCACCACGCGATCCACGCGCTCGGCAGCCGGGTGCTGGGCTTCAGCCAGGACCTCTACGACGACGGCGGGGACGCGACGCCCGAGGAGGCGGCGGCGACCGCGGCGGTCCTGGCGCGCACGCACCCGCGACTGGCGGAGCTCGCCGTCGCCGTGACGCACGACGGCGCGCTCGGGGGGTGCGACGACGACGCGGAGTTCGTCTTCGCGCTCGACCTCGTGCTCGACGGGCTCGAACGCCGGCGCGCGGCCGAGGGACGGAACGCCACCCCCTCCTGACGCCGAACAGGCGGTTGCCACGCAATGACGCCCCGGGCGGGCTCATTGCGGTGCCAACCGCCTGTTCGGCGACGGGTGGTTCGGCGGGTCAGCCGGCCTTGGCCACCTGGACCGCGCGCTCGGCGCCGTCGACGCCGGTCACGGCGAGCGAGACGGCGAGCGTCTCGCTCGCGATGAGCTCACGGTGCGCCTCGACGGCGGCCACGTGCTCGGCCGGGACGTCGAGCACCAGGTCGATCCGGTCGCTCACCTCCAGGCCAGCGGCCTTGCGGGCATCCTGCACGTCGCGGATGACGTCGCGGGCGTAGCCCTCGGCGCGCAGCGCGTCGTCGAGCGCCAGGTCCAGGACGACGAACCCGCCGCCGGGCAGCACGCTCGCCGCGACGTTCTCGCCCGCCTCGTCGCCGACGACGGTCGTCAGCTCGTACTCGGCCGCCAGCATCTCGACCGGGCCGTCGTCGGTGGTCACGACCACGACACCGCTCTCGTCCCGCGACCACGCGCCCGCCTTGGCGGCCTTGATGACCGCCTGGACCCCGCGCCCGAGCCGCGGCCCGGCCGCGCGCGCGTTGACCGCGAGCTGCTCGGTGATGCCGAACCGCGCGGACGCGTCGGCGTCCGCCTCGACCAGGTCCACCGCCTTGACGTTGAGCTCGCTCGTCAGCAGGCCGACGTAGTCCTCGAGCGCCTCCGGGTCTGGGACGGCGACGGTGAGCCGCGCGAGCGGCTGGCGCACGCGCAGCTGGTTCGCCTTGCGCAGCGCGAGCGCGCTGGACACGACCGCCCGCACCTCGTCCATGGCCGCGACCAGCTCGTCGTCGCGCACCAGCGCGGCGTCGGTGGTTGAGCTCGTCGAAACCCCGGTGGTCTCGGCAAGCTCGACCGACGGGGGCACGGGCCAGTCCGCCAGGTGCACGGACCGCCCGCCGGTGAGGCCGCGCCAGACCTCCTCCGCCAGCAGCGGCGCGAGCGGCGCCATGACGCGGGTGAGCGCCTCGAGCGCCGTGTACAGGGTGTCGAAGGCGTCGGCGTCCTCGCCCCAGAACCGGTCGCGCTGGGTGCGCACGTACCAGTTGGTGAGCACGTCGAGGTGCTCACGCACGGACTCGCACGCGCCGGCGATGTCGTACGCGTCGAGCTGGGCGGTGACCGTCGCGACGAGGTCGTGCGTGCGGGCCAGCAGGTAGCGGTCGAGCGCCGGCAGCCCGGCGACCCGCTCGGCCGTCACCGGCTTCGCCGTGTACCCGCGTCCGTCGTCGGCGCTGTTCGCGTACAGGGTGAAGAAGTAGTAGGTGCTCCACAGCGGCAGCAGCACCTGGCGCACGGCGTCGCGGATGCCCTCCTCCGTGACGACGAGGTTTCCGCCGCGCAGGATCGGGCTGGCCATGAGGAACCAGCGCATCGCGTCCGAGCCGTCGCGGTCGAACACCTCCCGCACGTCCGGGTAGTTGCGCAGCGACTTGCTCATCTTGCGGCCGTCGGAGCCCAGCACGATGCCGTGCGAGACGGCGCTGCGGAACGCCGGCCGGTCGAACAACGCGGTGGCGAGCACGTGCAGCGTGTAGAACCAGCCGCGCGTCTGGCCGATGTACTCGACGATGAAGTCGCCCGGGTAGTGGTTCTCGAACCACTCCGTGTTCTCGAACGGGTAGTGCACCTGGGCGTACGGCATCGAGCCGGAGTCGACCCACACGTCCATGACGTCCTCCACGCGGCGCATCGTGGACCTGCCGGTGGGGTCGTCGGGGTTGGGGCGCACCAGGTCGTCGACGAACGGGCGGTGCAGGTCGGGCTCGCCGTCGGCGTTCCGGGGCAGGCGGCCGAAGTCGCGCTCGATCTCCTCGAGCGAGCCGTAGACGTCGATGCGCGGGAAGGCCGGGTCGTCGGACTTCCACACCGGCACCGGCGAGCCCCAGAACCGGTTGCGGGTGATCGACCAGTCGCGGGCGTTCGCGAGCCACTTGCCGAACTGGCCGTCCTTGATGTGCTCCGGCGTCCAGGAGATCTCCTGGTTGAGCTCGAGCATGCGCTCCTTGATCTTCGTGACCTCGACGAACCACGAGGACACGCCCATGTACATCAGGGGCTGCCGGCAGCGCCAGCAGTGCGGGTAGGAGTGCGCGTACGACTCGCGGCGCAGCAGCACGGTGCCCGCGGTCGTGGAGCCGGCGTCGGCCTCCCCGCGGGTGCGCGCCTTGAGGTGGTCGATGATCGGCAGGTTCGCGTCGAAGACCTGCAGGCCCGCGTACTCGTCGACGGGGTGCGTGAACTTCCCGTCCGCACCCACCGGCATCACCGACGCGACGCCCTCGCGGTCGCAGACGATCTTGTCGTCCTCGCCGAACGCGCCGGCGGAGTGCACCAGGCCGGTGCCGTCCGTCGTCGTGACGAAGTCGGCCTCGACCACGCGGTGCGCGCGCTCGCGCCCGGAGTAGTACGAGAACGGCGGGGTGTAGGAGGTCTGGAGCAGGTCGCGGCCGGTGAGGCGCCCGACGACGCGGGGCGCGTCCTCGCCGTCGTCGGTCAGCTCGCGGGCGTACGCGTCGACGCGCGCCTCGGCGAGCACGTAGCGCTGCGGGGTGCCGGTGAACGACGACTCGACGACGACGTAGTCGATGTCCTCGCCGACCATGACCAGCAGGTTGGACGGCAGCGTCCACGGCGTCGTCGTCCAGACGAGCAGCTTGTCCCCGGGGCGCACGACGTCGCCGTCCATGCTGGTCGAGCCTGTCGAGACCACGTCGAAGCCGACGGTGACGGCCGGGTCCTGACGGGTCTGGTAGACGTCGTCGTCCATGCGCAGCTCATGGTTGGACAGCGGCGTCTGGTCGTTCCAGCAGTACGGCAGCACGCGGAAGTCCTCGTACACGAGGCCGTTGTCGTAGAGCTTCTTGAAGCCCCAGAGCACCGACTCCATGTAGGTGACGTTGAGCGTCTTGTAGTCGTGGTCGAAGTCGACCCAGCGTGCCTGCCGGGTGACGTAGTCGCGCCACTCGGAGGTGTACTTGAGCACGGACGCGCGGCAGGCGGCGTTGAACTTCTCGATGCCGAGCTCGAGGATCTCGTCCTTGGTCTTGATGCCGAGCTGGCTCATGGCCTCGAGCTCGGCGGGCAGGCCGTGCGTGTCCCAGCCGAAGCGGCGCTCGACGTGCTTGCCGCGCATGGTCTGGTAGCGCGGGACGACGTCCTTGGCGTACCCGGTGAGCAGGTGGCCGTAGTGGGGCAGGCCGTTGGCGAACGGCGGGCCGTCGTAGAAGACGAACTCGTTGCTGCCGTCGGCGCCCGCCGGGTTCTTGGCGACGGAGGCGCGGAACGTGTCGTCCGCCGCCCAGAACTCCAGCACCTCGCGCTCGATGGCGGGCAGGTCCGGCGACGCGGGGACGCCGGTGATGCCGAACGCCGCGCCGGTGCGCTGGTCGGACGAGCGGTGCAGGGGGTAGGCCATGGGTGGGCTCCTGTGCGGACGAGCTGGCGGTCGGTGGTACGTCGGACTGCTGTGCGAGGACGACGCCCCCGCCCCGAAGGACGCAGGTGCCGCGGTACCACCCCGCTTGCGGACCTCGGGCCGATCATGAGGTCCACCGCTCGTTCACGGCTGTGACGGGCCTACCCGTCCGGTTCTACTGGGAGCGGTGGCCGCTCCGTTCTTCCGGAGGCTCGCCGGTGATGGCCGGGTCGACGCCTGTGATCCCATGGTAGCCGGGAGTGCAACTCCGCCCGAGCGGCATCACGGCCTCCGGCGTGCGCAGCCGGGTAGAGCTCGTGCGCAGCCGGGTAGAGCTGCCGCGGCCACGCCGGACGGACGGCTGGGCGGTTCGACAGGCGTTGGCACATTCGGCGGTATTGCATGACAAATCATTAGCACACACGTTCGAATCCTGGTAGGCTGTGGGCATGTCGACGACGTATCCCGAGGGCCCCGGCGAACCCTCCGGGCGTGCCGGGATGCCCGGCCCGGCGGCGCCGACGCGAGACACTCGCTCCTGGGACGACGAGCTCGCGCGGCTGCTCGCGCTGGAGACGGGGACGCCGGCCTTCACGGTGGCCGCGGAGCGGTACGCGGGGCAGACCGTCGCACTGGGTCTGGATGACGAACAAGACGACCAGGGTGACCCGTCCTGGTTCGCCCCGGCCCCGAAGCCCTGCAGGGCGGGTGACCCCCTCCCCCGCTCTGCATGGCGAGCTGGCCGCGCTGCTGCCCCGCGAGCACCAGCCGGCGTCCGCCGCGGACATTGACGGGACGTTGTCGATGCTCACGCGGGTCCAGGCCGACCTCGGGCGGCTCGAGGCCGTCAAGGCGACGCTCGTCGAGCGGCTACGACGGCAGACCATTGCCGGCGAGGACGCGCTGATCGATGTCTCCGACCCGCACGCGCGGGCCGCTGACAGGGGCCGTCGTCGGGAGCTCGCGCGTCGCGCCGTGGTCGCGGACCTGGCCACGACCCTGCGGGTCGGGGAGACCGCCGCAGGCACCCTGGTCGACCACGCGCACGCCCTGATCACCCTCGCGCCCCGGATGTTCGCCTCGCTGTGGCACGGCCGCACCTCGTGGCGGCACGCCGGGATCCTCGCCCGGCACATCGAGGAGCTGACCCCGGGCCAGGCGCGCGCGATCGAGTCCATGGTCCTGAGCGACGCGGCCACCATGACCCCCACCCAGTTCACCGACGCCGTGCAGGACGCCCGCGACCTCGTGCACCCCGTCCCGCTGGACGTGCGGCACGCCGACGCGTGCACCAAGCGCGGTGCATGGCTCGACCCCGCCTCGGACGGCATGGCCTGCTCACGGCGCTCCTGCCCGTCGTGGTCGCCCACGCCATCGACGACCGCCTGGCCGCGACCGCCGCACGCCTGCGAGCCGACGGCGACGGTCGTCAGACCTCCGAGCTGCGTGCCGACGTCCTGACCGACCTGCTCCTGGACGACGGCACCCTCGACCTGTCCACCGCGACCTTCGCCACCGCGCCCGCGCCGGCCGTGGCCGGCTCCGCCGCCGGCCGTCGGCCGCACCGTGAGCACGGCGGAACCGTGTCGAGGAGCACGCAAGACCCGCCCAGCACGCCCGCCGCGTCCGTTCCCGCCGATCCCCTCGACGACGAGGTACGCCCGCGCGTCGGGAGCCTCGCGCCCCTGGCCAGGTCGATCCGCCCCCGGGTCACCGTCACCGTGCCCGTCCTGACGCTCCTCGGTGTCTCGCAGACCCCCGCCACGCTCGACGGGCACATCCCGATCGACGCCGACGCCGCCCGCGCGCTGTGTGCGCACGCCCCGTCGTTCCGGCGCATCCTCACCCACCCCGAGACCGGCACGCCGCTGTCCGTGGGCCGCAGCACCTACGCCGTGCCCGCGGACCTCAGGGCCCTCCTCGCCGAACGCGACCGCACCTGCCGCTTCCCCGGCTGCACCCGCGCCGCCTACCGCACCGACCTCGACCACACCACCGCGTGGGCCGACGGCGGCACGACCGCGGCCGACAACCTGGCCCATCTCTGTCGTCGACACCACACGGCCAAGCATCAGACGACCTGGCAGGTGCGCCAGGTTCGCACCCCGGACGCTCCGTTCGGCGGCGAGCTCGAGTGGACCTCGCCGACCGGCAGGGTCCACCGCACGTCTCCCACCCGCCCGGTCACCTCCACGCACCGCACCCTCCCGCGCCCGTTCCTGCCATCCGACGAAGGCGTCGGCGACGACGCGGAGGGCGCCGCCGGCACCTCGCTTCCGGCAGACCCCCTGGGCGACGACCCAGGACCGCCGCCCTTCTGACGACACGGCCGACTGACGACATGACCGCGTCCTCCAGACCCACGCTGGTGCCCACCACCAGTACGCTCCGGCGCATGCCCTTCCAGGTCCGCCCGGCGACGCCGGACGGCGCGAGCGTCGTCGACGACCGGTTCGGCGGGCTCGCGGAGGTCCGTCTGGTGCGCTGACCGGAAGCGGGGTCCCGGAGAGCCGGGGCCTCGCTATCGTCGTCACGTGACCGTGACCTCTGCCGTCCTGGCCTTCGCGCTCGTCGCCGGGCTGCTGACGATCGTCCCCGGCCTGGACACCGCGCTGGTGCTGCGCAGCACGGTGGCGCGCTCCCGCGCGCACGGCTTCGCCGCGCTGGCGGGGATCCAGCTGGGCACTCTCGTCTGGGGCGCAGCCGCGGCCGGGGGCGCCGCCGCGCTCCTCGCCGCGAGCCAGACGGCCTACCGCGTCCTGACCGTGGCCGGCGCCGCGTACATGGTGTGGCTCGGCGCCTCCATGATCTGGTCGTCGTTCCGGCGCCCCCGCGCGGACGCTGCCGAGACCGGTGTCCTGCCACCGGCCGGCAGCCGCTGGAAGGACTTCGGGACGGGTCTTGGCACCAACCTCATGAATCCCAAGGTCGGGGTGTTCTACGTCGCCGCCATCCCGCAGTTCGTGCCCGACGGCGTGAACCCGCTCGCGATGGGCGTGCTGCTCGCGCTCATGCACTGCGTGCTCGGGACGGCCTGGCTGTCGGCGGTGGTGCTCGGCGCCGGCTACCTCGGGCCGCGCCTGCGCCGGTCGGACGCCGTGCGCTGGCTCGACCGGGTCACGGGCGGGGTCCTGGTCGCGTTCGGCGCGCGCCTCGCCGCGTCCGCCCGCGGCTGACCGTCGTCGTCGCCCTCCTGATCAGTCGGGCACGGGTCACATGATCGTGAGCGGGATGGTGTGCCAGCCGGTGGCGCCGTCGGGCGCGGGCGGTGCCTGGGCGTCGGTCTGCACGACGCCGCCGGCGTCCGTCGCCCGGACCGCCACGAGATGGTCTCCCGGCGCGGCGTCCCAGTCGTAGCGCCACTGCCGCCAGGTGTCCGGCCCGACCGTGTCGGCCACCTCGGCCGCGACCCAGTCGCCGTCGTCCACCCGTACCTCGACGCGCCCGATGCCGGTGTGCTGCGCCCACGCCACGCCCGCGACGGTCACCGTGCCGGCGGCCAGGTTGTCGCCCGGTCGCGGGACGTCGATGCGCGACGACAGCTTGATCGGCCCCAGAGCCGACCAGCCGCGGGGCGTCCAGTACGCCTCGTCGTCGGCGAACCGCGTGACCTTGAGCTCTGTGACCCACTTGGTCGCCGACACGTACCCGTACAGCCCCGGCACCACGAGCCGCGCCGGGAAGCCGTGCTCGGGCGGCAACGGCTCGCCGTTCATGCCGACCGCGAGCAGGCAGTCGCGGTCGTCCTCCAGCAGCACCTCGAGCGGCGTGCCGGCGGTGAACCCGTCGACGGAGCGCGACAGCACCATGTCGGCGCCGGCCTGGGGCCGGGCGCGGGACAACAGCTCGCGGACCGGGTACCCCAGCCACAGCGCGTTGCCGATGAGGTCCCCGCCGACCTGGTTGGAGACGCAGGCGAGCGTCACGTGGTGCTCCGTCAGCGGCAGGGCGAGCAGGTCGTCCCACGTGATCGTGAACGGCTCGTCGACGAGCCCCGTCACGGTGAGCGACCAGTCCTCGGGGTTCACCTGCGGCACCCGCAGGGCGGTGTCGATGCGATAGAAGGTCTCGTTGGGCGTGAGGTACGTGGCGAGGCCGTCGACGTCGAGCTCGGCCCCCGCCGGCACGGGCGGGGCGGTGGTCGCGGGCGCGGGCAACCGGATCGCCTCCCGGACCGCCTGCACCGCGCGGCCGCCGGCCGACACCGCCCGGGACGCCCCCAGCGCGACCAGACCTGCCGCCGCGGAGAGCCCCGTCCAGACGAGGAACTCCCTGCGGGCCACACCCTGCGCACCCGGAACCGCCCCGACCGCGCTGCCGGTCGCGCCCGGCACGCGGGCGACCAGGGCCCGGAGCAACGGCACCGCGGCGCCGACGCCGACCAGGCTCGGCACGGCCCAGACCACCGTCGCGCCCGGGCGGAGCGCGGCGACGACCCCAGCGACGACGCCGACCGCGCCGAGCAGGACGACGCCCGCGGGCGGGCGGCGCTGCTCGAGCACCCCCGCCAGCGCGGCCCCGGCCGCGAGGACCACGCCGATCGAGACCAGCAGGACCACCTTGTCCGCGGTGCCGAACCACGCGATCGCGAGGTCCTTCAGACCGGGCGGGACGGCGTCGACCACCGCGGCCCCCGCCGCGAGCACGGGGCTCGACGCCGGGTCGACGAACGCCGCCAGCAGCTCGGCCAGCGCCAGCCCCGCGCCCGCCGCGACGACGCCCGCGAGCGCCGCCCACCACCCGCCACGCCGCCGGCCGGTGCCCGGCCCGGCCGCGATCCGCTCCGTCGTCGTGCTCATGGTCCTCAGCGTCCCACCGACCCGGTGCCGCGGGCGCCGCCCAGGTCCGCCCCGCGGCGTCCCGTCACACCTCCGTAAGAAGCCGAAACTCAGACGAGGCCCGGGTCTGGCCAGCCCGCCACGTGGCCGAGCCAGGCGATCGCGAGCCACGAACCCTGGACGACGAACTCTGCTCCTGGCCCCGAGACCGTGGCGTCGCAGCGCGTGTCGAGGCTGAGCCGACTGCGCTCCCCGGGAGCGACTGCGAGCGACACGAGGACCAGCGTGGCGAGGTCGAGATCGACGTCGGCGCGCACCCCGGGCATCGCCAGCCACGTTCTTACCCGCGTCACGCGAAGCACCGGCCGGTCCGCCCACGTCGCGGGCATCCAGGGTGCGGTACCGGCGACGACAAGACACTGGAGGTCGGGCAACAGCGCCGACGGGTCTGCTGGCACTCGGGGGCGGCGGCTGCTGAACCCGGAAGCGTCGGAGGCGGGAACACCCGAGGTGGCGATCGAGAGTGCGAAGTCGACGGCCACCATCGCGCCGAGCAGGGCTGTCTCGGCACCCCACCGGGCGTTCCTTCGGCGCCCCGACGGACGCCGCCACGCGATCACGTCCTCCACCAGCGGCCGTCGTGCCATGGCGCGGACAATAGTGCTCGCGCCGCCTCGACGTCACAACCCGACCAGAACCTCACCATCGCCGGGTCGCCGCACACCGGCGAACACGGACTGGCCCAGCCACCGCGGCACCTGGCGCCGCGCGTCGACGGCGCCGTCGAGCCGCACCTCCCCGGTGCGCAGCGCGCGCGGCCAGGAGACGTCGCCGCGCCACAGGCGGGTGAGCGTGCGCAGGGGCGTAGTCACGACCACGCGGACGTCGAAGCCGGGGTCGTAGTCACAGACCTCCACCTGGCCGTCCCGCACGACGATCCACCACCGCGCGACGCGGGGTGCGACGTCGGTCAGCGTGAACGCCACGACGGTGCGCTCGCGCGGCCAGGCCTCCACCCGGATGGTGCGGCGCATGTCCCACAGCAGCAGGTGCGGGTCGAGGTCGGCCTCGCCCAGCCCGCCGACCCACCGCGTGCCCCAGGCCCCGAGCGCCTCGACGACGGGGCGCAGCTCCTCGCCGGCGGGCGTCAGGAGGTAGCGGGTGTGGCCCTCGTCCCCGGCGCGCCGCACGATGCCGGCGCGCTCGAGGGTGTGCAGCCGCTTGGACAGCAGCGTCGGCGACATCTTCGGGTTCCCGCGGCGCAGCTCGTTGAACCGGGTGCTGCCCGCGAGCAGCTCGCGCACGACGAGCAGCGTCCAGCGCTCGTCGAGCACCTCCATCGCCTTGGCGACGGGGCAGAACTGGCCGTAGCCCGCCATCCCCCCAGTGAACGCCCGGGCGCCCGCGGTGACCAGTACAGATCCAGGACTTCATCCGGTCCAGATCCGGCACTGGAGGTGACGGCCCGGCCCAACGGATCGTGGAGTCCGCTGGGGGTACCACGACGAAGGAGCCTGACATGAGTCTCACCGACGCCGGCACGATGCCGGCCGATCCGCCCGCCGGTCCGCCCGCCGACCTGCTGGAAGGCGTCCGCGCCAAGCACCGTGCCCTCTGGGCGTCGGGCGACTACCCGGCGGTCGCGGACCAGGTCATCCCGTCGCTCGGCGCCGTCCTGGTCTCCGCGTGCGACGTCGGACCGGGCGACCGGGTGCTCGACGTCGCCGCCGGTACCGGGAACGCGGCGATCCCGGCCGCGCTCGCCGGGGCGGACGTGGTCGCGTCCGACCTGGCCCCCGAGCTCCTCGAGGTCGGGCGGAGGCGCGCCGAGGAGCGCGGCGCCGTCCTGCGCTGGGAGGTCGCCGACGCGCACGCGCTGCCGTTCGACGACGCCGCGTTCGACGTCGTGCTGTCGTGCGTGGGCGTGATGTTCGCGCCGTTCCACCAGCTCGCGGCCGGCGAGCTGCTCCGCGTCGTCCGGCCCGGCGGCACGATCGGGAACGTCGCGTGGACGCCGGACGGCTTCATCGGGCAGATGTTCGCGACCATGAAGCCGTTCGCTCCCCCGCCGCCGCCCGGTGCGCAGCCGCCGCCGCGCTGGGGCGACGAGGCGCACGTGCGCGCGCTCTTCGGCGACCGGGTCACCGGCGTCCGGGCCGAGAAGCGTGGGCTCGTCGTGGACCGGTTCTCGTCGGGCGCGCAGTTCCGGGACTTCTTCAAGGCGACCTACGGACCGACGATCGCGACGTACCGGCACCTCGGCGACGACGCCGCCCGGGTGGCCGAGCTCGACGCCGCTCTCGCAGCGCTGGGCGACACGCACCTGCGCGACGACGGCACCATGACCTGGGAGTACCTGCTGGTGCGCGCGACCCGGGCGTGAGCCGTACTAGGCTCGACGGCGGATCACGGGCCCGCTCTGGCCCGTCGGCGCGGCCCGGGCATTGGGCTGCGGTTCCACCGGCGCGAGATGGCGCGCCGTCGGACTCAGACCGCCCACGACCACGGGAGATCCCTGCGTGCCTCGCCGCACCCGCCTCGCGCTGCCCCTCGCCCTGACTGCCCTCGCGCTGCCGCTCGCCGGCTGCACCGGGTCCGACGCCGACGCCGCCCCGACGGGGGGCACATCCGCCGGCACCGCGGCGGTCTCCCTCGACAACTGCGGCGTCGACGTCACCTTCGACGCGCCGCCGCAGCGCGTCGTCACGATCAAGTCGTCCACGACGGAGATGCTGCTCGCCCTCGGGCTGGGCGACCGCATCGTCGGCTCAGCGTTCCTCGACGGGCCCGTGCCCGACTCGCTCGCGGACGCGGCGGCCCGGGTCCCTGCGGTCGCCGAGCCGATGGCGGACCAGGTGCCGGGCAGCGAGGCGACGCTCTCCCTCGAGCCCGACCTCGTCTACGCCGGCTGGGAGTCGAACCTCACCGCCGAGGGGGCGGGCGACCGCGACACCCTGGCGCAGCTCGGCGTCGCGACGTACGTCTCGCCGTCCGCCTGCAAGGAGCCGGGCTACCAGCCTGACCCGCTGACGTTCGACGACGTCTTCGCGGAGATCGGCGAGGTCGGCGAGATCTTCGGCGCCGCCGACGCCGCCGACGCGCTGGTCGCCGACCAGCGGTCGACGCTCGAGGCCGTGACCCCCGACGAACGCGGGCTCAGCGCGCTCTGGTACTCCTCCGGCGACGACATCCCCTACGTGGGCGCCGGCATCGGCGCGCCGCAGATGATCATGGACGCCGTCGGGCTCGAGAACGTCGCGGGCGACGTCGACGACACGTGGACGTCGTTCGCGTGGGAGGAGGCGATCGCCGCCGACCCCGACGTCATCGTCCTCGTCGACGCGACGTGGAACACCGCGGAGGCCAAGATCGAGCGGCTGGAGTCGAACGCGGCGACGGCGCGGATGACCGCCGTCCGCGAGGGGCGCTACCTCACCGTCCCGTTCCCCGCCTCGGAGGCCGGCGTGCGCAACGTCGACGCCGTCGTCGACCTCGCGGGCCAGCTGGCAGACCTGGAGGGTCTGGGCCGGTGACCACGGCGGTCGAGCCTGTCGAGACCCTCACGTCGCCCGCCACGCCGGCCCGACGGCGCGGGGCCGCGTGGTGGCTGCCCGCGGCCGCCGTGGTGCTGGTGGCGACGGTGCTGGTCGCGGTGACGATCGGGCCGGCGGAGCTGTCGGTGGCCGACGTCGCGCGGTCGATCGCCGGGCACCTCGGCCTGGGCGGGCTGCTCGGCACCGAACCGCTCGGGCCCCTGCAGGACGGCATGGTCTGGCAGCTGCGGCTGCCGCGCGTGCTCACCGCGGTGGCCGTCGGCGCCGGTCTCGCGATCTGCGGCGTCGTCATGCAGTCCCTCACGCGCAACCCGCTCGCCGACCCGTACCTGCTGGGCCTCTCCTCCGGGGCGTCGCTGGGCGCGGTGCTGGTGCTGGTGGCGGGCTGGACGCTGCTGCTCCCGGTCGCCGCGTTCGGCGGGGCGGTCGCGGCGCTCGTCGCCGCGCTCGCGCTCGCCGGGGCGATCGGCACGATCACGCCGACCCGCACCGTGCTCGCGGGGCTGGCGGTGAGCCAGCTCGCGGCGGCCGCGACCAGCTTCGTCATCTTCTGGTCGGCGACCGGCGACTCGTACCGCGAGATCCTGTCCTGGCTGATGGGCTCCGTGGCCGGGGCGACGTGGACGTCGGTGGCGATCACCGGCGTCGCCGTCCTGGTGCTCGGCACGCTGCTCGCGTCGACCGGCTCGGTCCTGGACGCGTTCACCTTTGGCGACACCGCCGCCGCGACGCTCGGCGTGCCGGTGGCGCGGGTGCGCTGGCTGCTGCTGATCGGCGTCGCGCTGCTCACCGGTGCGCTGGTGTCGCAGTCGGGGTCGATCGGGTTCGTCGGGCTGATCCTGCCGCACGCCGTGCGGATGCTCACCGGCGCCCGGCACCGGCTGCTGCTGCCGCTGTCCGCGCTGTGCGGCGCGTCGTTCCTCGTGTGGGCCGACACCCTGGCGCGGACCGTCTTCGCGCCGCGCGAGGTGCCGGTCGGCATCGTCACCGCCGCCATCGGCGCGCCGGTGTTCGCCATGTTGTTGTGGCGAGGGCGGAGGATCGGGTGAGCACGACGACGGACGCGCACCGCGCGTCGACCGCCGCCGCCTCGGCCGTCGCCGAGGGCCTCGACGCCGCCCGCGTGTCGTGGGCCGTCGGGGGCCGGCTGGTCCTCGACGGTGTGGACTGCACGGCTCCCGCCGGCGCGGTGAGCGGGCTGCTCGGGCCGAACGGGTCCGGCAAGTCGACCCTGCTGCGTGTGCTGGCGGGCGTGCAGCCGCCGACCGACGGCGCCGCCTCGGGCGCCGACGACGGCGGGGCCGGCGTGACCTTCGCGGGCACCGACCTGCTCGCGCTGCCCCGACGGCGCCGGGCCCGCGTGCTGGCGTTGGTGGAGCAGGAGGCGTCGACGGACCTGCCGATCACGGTGCTCGACGCCGTGCTGCTGGGACGCATCCCGCACCGGTCGATGCTCGCCGGCGACACGGACGCCGACCGCGAGGTCGCGCACCGGGTGCTGGCGGCCGTGGGCCTGACGGAGTTCGCGGGCCGCGAGGTCACGACGCTCTCCGGCGGGGAGCGCCAGCGCGTGCACATGGCCCGCGCCCTCGCGCAGGAGCCCGCGCTCGTCCTGCTGGACGAGCCCACAAACCACCTGGACGTCGCCGCCCAGCTCGACGCGCTGCGCGTGCTGCGAACGCTGGCGGACGACGGCGTCACCGTGCTGGCCGCCCTGCACGACCTCAACCTCGCCGCCCAGCACTGCGACCACGTCGTCCTGCTCGCGGGCGGTCGGGTCGTCGCAGCCGGCGACGTGCGGGAGGTGCTCGTCCCCGACGTCCTCGACCCCGTCTACGGCGTCCGCACCGAGGTGCTCACGCACCCCCGCACCGGTCGCCCCGTCCTCACGTTCTCCCCTCGGGGCTGACCGCCGTCAGAACCCCCGCAGCCGCCTCGGGCGCACGCGCACCGTGACGGAGTAATCGGCGTGGAACTCGTCGGGCGTCATGCCGAGGCCCCGGATGCCGCGGGCGTACTTCGCGTCGTAGCCGGCACGCTCCGGGGCGGAGAGCCCGGTCTCGTCGACCAGCCCCTCCCCTGTGAGCACCACGACGTCCCCGCCCGAGGGGGTGCTGTTGAGGTGCACGGCGACGCCCGGGTTGGCCCGCAGGTTGCGCAGCTTCGCCGTCGCCGGCTGGGACTTGATCACCAGCTCGCCGTCGCCGTCCCACCAGAACCACACCGGGGTCGGCTGCGGGACGCCGCGCGGGTCGACGGTCACGAGCCAGACGACGTCCTCCTTCCCCAGACGGTCCGCGGCGCGCGCGCCGAACGTCGTCTCCGTGTCCACGATCGCGGTCATGCGTCCTGCTCCTCGTCGCCACGTCGCCGCAGCTCGATGGCCGGGCAGCGGTCCATCACCACGTCCAGCCCGGCCGCGCGTGCTCGTTCGGCGGCGGCCTCGTCGATCACGTCGAGCTGGAGCCACACCGCTTTCGCGCCGATGGCGATCGCCTGGTCGGCGACGTCGCCCGCCAGCTCGGAGCGCACGAACAGGTCGACGACGTCGACGGGGAACGGGATTTCCGCGAGGGTCGCGTAGCCGGGCTCGCCGAGCACGGTCGGCGCGCTGGGGTGCACGGGGACGATCCGCTTGCCGGCGCGCTGCAGCACCTGTGCCACGCCGTACGCGGCACGCTCGGTGTTGGTGGACAGCCCGACGACGGCCCACGTGGACGTGTCGTTGAGGACCCGGTCGATGGTGGCGGCGTCGCCGTAGATCGCGTCGGTGGTCATGCCCCGTGCAACCGCGGACCCCCGCAGGCTGTTCCGGCGCGGGTCCCGGATCCTCACGCGACCACCAGCCCCAGGACCGCGAGCAGGCACGCCGCCGCGCAGGCGACCGTGCGGACGTGGTTCCACCGGCTCCACGGACGGTCGAACGCCGCCCATCCGGCAGCATCACGGTGCGCCATCAACCCGTTGTTGAGCGGCACGTTGCCGGCCACCGTGACGACGAGCATCCCCGCGAGGGACACCGCGGCGGACGCCGCGAGGAACCACGCGCCGTCGTGCCCGCCGACGAGCCCGACGACCGCCGCCGCCGCGGGCACCACCACCGCCGCGCCGAACAGCGTCATGAACGGCGGGCGCACGGCGTCGGAGTTGATCGCGGCCATCGCGGCCGCGGCGTCCCCCGGGTCCAACCGGCGCAGCCCCGCCGTCACGAACGTCGAGAAGGCGTAGAACACCCCGCCCGCGAGGCCGGTGACCAGCGCGCTCAGGACGACCAGGACGGTGTAGGCGGCCATCGGGCCAGTCAACCAGGTCGCGGCCTCGCGGGGCGCGAGGCGGCCGGACGTCGCACGATGGACCCATGGCGACGTCCCCCGCGGTCACGAAGGCCGTCAAGCGCTTCAACCCGTACGCCCTGAAGCTGTCGTCGCGGGTCCCGCCCTGGGCGACGCTCCACCACGTCGGCCGCAAGAGCGGGCGCGAGTACCGCACGCCCGTGGTCGCGTTCGCCGCGCGCGCCCCCATCGACCCGGCCACCGTCACGAGGCCCGGCGCGCCCGTGGCGATCGCCGAGCACCGCGACGTGCTCGTGCTGCACCCGCTCCCCTGGGCGGCTGACGTCGACTGGTGCCGGAACGTCCGCGCGGCCGGCTCCTACACGCTCACCCGCAAGGGCGTCGACTACCGCGTGGACCAGCTCCGCGTGGTCGACGCCGACGAGGCGCGCGGGATGCTCGGCGGGTTCGTCGGCGCGAGCTCGCAGCTCATCGGGATCGAGGACTTTCTCGTCGGGAGGCTGCGCCGGGCTCCCGGCCCGGCGTGAGCAGTCCCGAAAGGATCCGCGGCAGGAGCCGGCCGAGCAGGTCCTCGCCGTCGCCGGCCGGGGCCGAGGACGCGACGACGCCCGCCAGGTGCGGGTGCTCCCCGTTCTCGACGACGGCGCGCAGGTACTCCGCCTGTGCGGCCTCCCGCTCCCCGTTCGATCCTCCGTTCGCGAGCTCCGTGCGGGACACCATCGCGACCAGGCCCGTGACCAGCGCGACCGCCTCGAGCTTGGCCCGGCCCGGCGCGTCGACCTGCTGCATCGCCGCGAGGGCGTGCTCCAGGTAGTCCACGCCTCGCGGCGTCATCGGAGACCGCGCCTGGAGCAGGTCGACCAGCCAGGGGTGCCGCCGGCAGACCGTGCCCAGCTCGCGGGCGAGCGCGAGGAGGTCGGCGTGCGCGTCGCCCGTGACCGGCGGGAACCGGAGCTCGGCGAGGGCCGTGTCGGCCATGAGCTGGAGCAGCTCGTCCCGGTCGTCGACGTAGCGGTACAGCGCCGTGGCCCCGGCGCCGATCGCGGCCGCCACCCTGCGCATCGTGACGTCGTCGAGCCCGCCGCCGTCGGCCAGGCCGACCGCGGCAGCCGCGATCCTGGCGCGGTCGTGCCCGGGCGCGGGCCCCCGGCCGGCCCGTTCGGGGCGCAGCCAGATGCTGCGAGGTCGCCCGCTGTCTGTGTACACCGTTCGCAGTCTAGTAGGCTGTCGCACAGCGAACACCGTTCACAGAAGATCTGAGGCGCTCCCGATGACCACGACGACCCACCACGCCACCCACGACGACGTCACGATCGCCTACGAGACGTTCGGCGACCTCGCGTCCGGCGAGCCGCTGCTGCTGATCATGGGGCTGGACTTCCAGATGGTCTGGTTCCCGGACGCCTTCTGCGAGCTGCTGGTCGACGCGGGGTTCGCCGTCGTCCGGTTCGACAACCGCGACACCGGGCTGTCCACTCACTTCGAGTCGCCCTCGACGCAGAGCCCGTGGCGGGCGCTGCTCGGCGGGACCACCCCGGTCTACACGGGCGCGGACATGCTCGACGACGTCGAGGCGGTGCTGGACGCCGTGGGCTGGACCTCGGCCCACCTCCTCGGGACCTCGATGGGCGCCGGCCTCGCGCAGGCGATGGCCCTGCTGCGCCCTTCCAGGGTCCGCTCCCTCACGAGCTGCACCGGCCTCCCGTGCACGGCGAGCGCGCTGCGCAAGCTGACCTACGTACGGTTCGGCATCTTCCGCGAGATGTCCCGTCTGGGCGAGCCGACCACGCGCGACGAGGCGATCGACGTCCTGGTGGCGATCTGGCGGGCGCTCTCGTCGCCGGCCCACCCGTTCCCCGAGGAGTGGGCACGCCAGGTCGCGGCCGTCAGTCACGACCGGGCTCCCCGCGACCCCCGCACCACCCAGCGACAGCTCGCGGCGTTCTCCGGCGTGCGGCTGCCCGCGTTGTCCACCGTGCGCGTCCCGACCCTGGTGATCTCCGGGGAGGACGACCCCATCGTCAAGGTCTCCGGCGGGCGCGACACCGCGCGACAGATCCCCGGCGCCGTGTTCCGCACCTACGCCGGCATGGGCCACACGGTGCCGGAGCCCCTCTGGCCCGACGTCGTCGCGGAGCTGCGCGACCTGGTGACCCGAGCTCCCGCGTCAGGACGCGCGTGACGAAGGCGGCCGCGTCGTCGACGACCGGCCCACGGGCTCATGCCCGGCGCGCCACCTGCCACGCCCAGGCCACGAGCGGTATCTGCACCGGGAGCCGGCCCCACGCGACGGCCGGCTTCCGCGCCCACGAACGGGCACCCGGGTGCGAGTCGAGCGCCATCTTCACGTTGCCGGGGAACACGGCGACGAACAGCGCCGCCGTCGCGACGCCGCCGACCCGCCGCGTGGCGGGCACCGCGACCGCCGCCGCGCACGCGAGCTCCGCGACCCCGCTGCCGAGGACCCAGGCACGCGGGGAGCCGAGGACGGCGGGGATCAACCCCTCGAAGACTCGTGGGCGGACGAGGTGCAGCACGCCGGTCGCCGTGAGCGTCGCGGCGAGACCGGCAGCGAGGAGGTGCGGGGTCCGGGCCATGTGCCGAACCTATCCGGCCACGTCGGTCCGGTGGGCCCGCCGGGCGTCGTGCAGGATGGGGCCATGGCTACCGACCTGTGGATCACCGGCGACCCCGAGACGGACAAGCTCCTCAGCGACGACGCGTTCGCCCTGCTCGTGGGAATGCTGCTCGACCAGCAGTACCCGATGGAGCACGCGTTCGCGGGGCCCCGCAAGATCCGCGACCGGCTCGGCAGCATCGACCCGGGCGCGGTCGCCGACGCCGACCCGGACGAGTTCGTGACGCTGGCGACCACTCCCCCGGCGATCCACCGGTACGGGCGGTCGATGGCGGGCCGGGTGCAGGCGCTGGCCCGGGCGATCGTCGACGACTACGACGGCGACGCCACCCACCTGTGGACCATGCCCGGCGCCGAGGGGCCAGCCACCGGCGCGGAGGTGCTGGAGCGGCTGCGCGCCCTGCCGGGCTTCGGCGCGCAGAAGGCGTCGATCTTCCTCGCCCTGCTCGGCAAGCAGCGCGGCGTGCAGCCGGCCGGGTGGCGCGAGGCCGCCGGGCACTACGGCGACGACGGCTCACGCCGGTCGATCGCCGACGTCACCAGCGCCGAGTCACTGGCCGAGGTGCGGGCGTTCAAGAAGGAGCAGAAGGCCGCCGCCAAGGAGGCGAAGGCGGCGAAGGGCTGAGTACCCCCCGCCGCCTCCGCGACGTCGCCCGACGCGGATGCCGCGGTCAGCGCACGGCGTACGCCCGGACCACCGTCTCCTTGATGCGCGAGCCCGCCGCGTCCCAGGCCTCGGCGCGCAGGGACACGTGCTCGGTGCCGCGCGGCACGCGCACGGTGGCGGCGAAGCCGCCCACGCGCTCCCGCACGTCGACCGGCGTCCAGGTCGCGCCGTCGTCGGGCGACGACCACAGCCGCAGGCCGCGCACCTCCGACCGTGCGGACCCCTCCTGGTGCGACACCGACAGCCTCAGCCTCTCGGTGCGACCACCCTGGTTGCGACGGTCGAGCGACAGCCCGTAGTCGACCTGGAGCAGCGGCAGCACCACCCGGTCGTCCGCGAACGCCGACGTGAACGCCCACTCGGTCGCCACGCGTGTCGAGAGCTGCCACCAGGGCGTGGACCGCGCGACGTCGGCCCGCAGCCGGTACCGGGTCGGCTCCTCGGGGAGCCCGAACAGCCAGCCGAACGTGTCGGGCCGGTCGAGGACCTTCGTCCCGTCCTGCCACAGCCGCATGCGCACCCGGGCCTGCTCCTCGCTGGGCAGGGCGATCGGTACCGCGTGGCCCGCGTCGTCCACCCAGAGGGGCAGCTCGAACGCGAACGAGTCGAAGTCCCGCACGGCCGAGGCTCCCCCCGCGCCGTCGTACGTGCCGAGGCGCGGCGACGAGAACCCGCCGTGGTGGGCCTGGGCGAGCCAGACGTCGCTCGCCCGGTCGCCAGGCTCGTAGCCGCGGATCACGGACTCGAAGGCGCTGGCCAGGAACGGTCCGGTGTGCCGCGGCATGACCTGGTGGTACCAGCGGACGCCCTCGGTCGCCGTCACGTACTCGGCGCGATTCGTCGGCGCGACCAGGTCGCTGGCGATCCCGAAGACCCCTTGCCTCCCGTCGCGGACGATGATCGGCGTGACCTGGACCTGGCCGCCGTCGCTCATGGCGCGGTAGTCCATGTCGAGCCGCGCCAGGTTCCGCGGCCCGGCGTGCGTGTGCAGGTCCCGGTCGGGCACCTGGCCCACGTGCTCGACCACCGTGTCGTAGACGTACCGCGCCTGGTCCCGCCCGCGGACCGACAGCCGCACGGGATCGCCGGACTCCAGGACGGAGATCATCCCGTCGCCGGTGTCCCGGTCGGTGGCGAGCACGGGGATCCCGACGCCGGACACCGACCCGGGGATCGTGCCGAACCCGTTGCTGCGGACGATCACCCCCGCCGCGCCGGCCGCCTCGGCCGCCTCGGCCTTCGCCTGCACGCTCCCCTGCGTCACGAGGACGTAGCGGCCCCGTGCCCGGGCGTCGGGCGTGCCGCCGTCGCCCAGCGACCGCCCGTCCACGAGCCGGACGCGGTCTCTCCCCACCACCGGGACCGACCCGGGCACCGTGGTCGCGGGGACGTTGCCGGTCCCGTCGCGCACCTCGACGTCGAGCACCGGCTGGCGCAGCTGGGTGAGGGAGACCAGCTCGAACTCCACGTTCCCGCGGACCTTCTCCGTGGGCAGGGCGTAGAAGCTCGGGGCCACGAGGTCGTCGGAGTAGCCGCTGTACGTGACCCCCACCGTGCCGTTGTACTCGCCGTCGACGAGCCGGTAGAAGCTGAGGTCCTTGCCCGCGTCGTGGGTCTCCCGGTGGGTCGTGACATCCAGCGGCCGGGCCCGGCGCGCGACGTCGAGCCGGACCGTCGTGTCGCCGGCCACCTCGATCGTCGGGTCCGCGACCGCGGTGACCGAGTGCGGCCAGGACGCGCCGCGGTCCCGCGCCTCGAAGAAGCCCGCCAGGTAGTACTCGCCCGGGTCGACGCGCACGGTCGCGACCCCGCCCGAGAACTCGGGCTCGAGCCACAGGTCGTCGAACGGGTCGGCGGCGTTCTGGAGCACCAGCCGGTCGTCGGACGTCGCCGGGGACCCGTCGACGTCCGTGGCGCGGATCGTCAGGTCGTACTTCTCGCTCTCGTTGACGAACCCGACGGCGGTGCGCACCCGGTCGCCCTCGGCCGACCGCGCGACCAGCGCGCCGCCGTACGCGCCCGGGGGCACGCGGGCGGCGTCGAGCGTGAGGTCGACGCTCGCGGTGCCGCCGGCCGGCACCACCAGGTGCGTGGCCGACGCCGTCATGGTGCCGGCCGGCACGGCGGCGTTCCCCGGGCCCCGCACCGCGAGGGTCAGGTCGAGCCCCAGGTCGACGTCGCCCGGGTTGCGGTAGGTCACGGTCTCGGTCACCGGTTCTGCCTCGTCCTGCGGGTAGGCCGTGATGCCGAACGAGAGCGACGGCGGGTCCGACGTCACCGTCTGGGCCAGCGCGCCCGGGATCCACGCCCGCCCGGCGCCCTCCTGCCAGACCGAGTTCGGCCGGGGGTGCTGCGCGGACGCCATGAGCACGCTCTTGAGCTCCTGCCCGGTCAGGTCCGGGCGCGCGGAGGCCACGACCGCGGCTGCGCCGGCGACGTGCGGCGCCGCCATCGAGGTGCCGCTGGCCGCGACGTGCAGGTCGTCGACCGGCTCGTCGAGGGTCGTGCCCGCCGCGCGCGCGGCGACGATCCCGACGCCGGGCGCGGCGATGTCCGGCTTGAGCGCGCCGTCCGTCCGCGGCCCCACGCTGGAGAAGTCGGCGACCCGGTCGGCGTCGTCCACGGCCGCGACCGTGAGTGCGCTCGAGGCGGTACCCAGCGTGGGGATCGTGCCCGGCTCCGGCCCTTCGTTGCCCGCGGCGGCGACCGCGAGCAGCCCGTACTCCTCGCTCAGTGCATCGACGGCGAGCGACGCCGGGTCGCTGCCGTCGGTGTAGTGGCCCGGCTCGCCCAGGGAGAGGTTGAGCACGTCGGCGCCCTGCTCGGCGGCCCACTCCATGCCGTCGATCACCCACGACGTGTCGCCCCCCTCGGGCGTCAGGACCTTGGCGTCCAGCAGCCGTGCGCCGGGCGCGACCCCCCGGTTCGCACCGTCCGACGCCTCGCCGGAGCCCGCGACGATCGACGCGACGTGCGTGCCGTGCCCCACCTGGTCGCCGGCCCCGGAGCCCGTGAAGTCACGCGTCGCGGCGACGACGCCCTCGTCGAGGTCCGGGTGCGCGGCGTCGATGCCCGTGTCGACGACGCCGACCGTCACGCCCTGGCCCGTGTGCCCCGCCTCCCACGCGCGCGGGGCGCCGATCTGCGGCATCGAGTCCGCGTCGAGCGGCTCCACCCGCCGGTCGAGCCAGACCTTCGCGATCGGCGCGCCGGCGGACGACGCGCGCGGCCGCGCCGCGGCGTCCGCGCCGAGCGCGTCGAGCAGCGCCCACGACGGTGCCGGCCCGTCGGCCGTCGTCGACACGTCGACGTCGCCGGCGACCGCGCCGATGGACTCGAGCGTGCGCTCCGCGTCGACGCCGAGCGACGCCCAGTCGGGCGCCCGCATGGTCGTCGCGCCGTCGCCCCGAGGCGCGGGCTGCACGATGACGGGCAGCGCCCCGGTGCGGCCCTCGTCGGCCAGGAGCCGGACGTCGAACAGGTCGCGGTCGAGCCGCTCCGGCACGAGGGCCTGCACGTCCGTCGGGATCACGTAGTGCGAGTCGCCGACGGCGACCTGGCGGAACGCGACGGGCGCGCCGTGCGGGCGCTCGGCCGGCAGGATCTGCACCGGCCCCTGCGACCCGTCGGCGCGCGTCGTGACGCGCACCCGGTCGCCGGTGACGAGAGTGACCAGGGTGGCGCTCGCCTGCCGCGCACGCTCGGTCTCCGCGGCCGGCGCGACGTCCGCGGCCGGTGCCGCCGCTCCCGGCGGTGCGGCGAGCGCCGCCACGAGGGCCACCGCGCTCAGGGTTCCGACGGCGCCTCCTGCGGCCCGTCGCGGCCCGGAGGCCCGGGCCCGTGCTCCACGATCGCGCATCAGTCTCTCCTTCCCCCGACGCGCCGCCGCGCGCGGCGCGTCCTCACCCTTCGTGACGCCCGCCGGCGCCGGTCCGATGGGGTGCCAGGCGGGTGACTTCCGCGTTGCCCCGGGCATCCCCACGGCAGGGAGCCGCCGCGAGGTCCTTGCGTACCCGTGTCCAGGACTTCACCCACGGGTTCACCCGGTCGGGGGCCGGGGCGTCCGGGTTGCGCGCTCGCTCCGCACGGGCAGCATGACCTGCATGGACGTGCTCCGAAGGCGCTCACACCGGGCCGCGGTGGCCGCGGCGCTCGTCGCGGTCGCCGCCGCGGGATGCTCCGGGCCCGGCGACGGCGAGGCCGCCGACGTCGTGTCGCGGTTCTACGCGGCCGTCGAGTCCGGCGACGGCGAGGCCGCGTGCGCCCTGCTCCTGCCGGGCGCCGCGGACGACCTGGCGCACGAGGCCGGGGCGCCGTGCGCCGAGGCGGTGCTCGACCCCGCCGACGTCGGGGGCGTCCTCGCCGAGCGGGCCACCGGTGCCGCCGTCGACGCCGTGCACCGCGCCGGCGGGCAGGCACAGGTCGTCACGGAGTCGGACACGGTGTTCCTCGCCCGGTCCGGCGCGACGTGGGTCGTGACCGCCGTCGGGTGCGACGAGCGCGGCGAGCGCCCCTACGACTGCGAGGTGGAGTCGTGAGGGCGCCGCTCGTGATCTTCCTCGTGACGCTGGCCGTGATCGCCGCCGGGCTGGCGACGACCTTCGTCATCGCGGGACTGCACCGGTGAGCGGCGGCGCGTCCCGGGCGCTGCGCGAGAGCTCCCTCAGCCTGGTCTTCGGGGTGCTCTTCCTCGCGTCCCTCGTCGGCCAGGCGTTCGTGGGCGCGGCGATGCACGACGAGGACCTGGCGTCGGCCGGCCTCGAGCCGCTGGGCGTGGGCGGCTACGTCACGTCGTCCGTGTTCTGGGTGGACGTCACGGAGAACTGGCAGTCGGAGTTCCTGCAGTTCCTGCTGTTCATCACGCTCACCGTCTGGTTCGTGCAGCGCGGGTCGCCGGAGTCGAAGAAGGTCGGGCAGCGGGGGCGCGAGTCCGACGAGGAGCAGCTCGTCGGCGAGCACGCCCGACCGGACTCCCCCTCCTGGGCGCGCGCCGGCGGCTGGCGCCTCGGCGTGTACTCGCGGTCGCTGTCCCTGGTGATGGGCGCGATCTTCGTCGGCTCGTGGCTCGCGCAGTCGGCCGGCGGCGTCGTCGCCTACAACGAGGAGCAGCTGCGCGAGCGGCACGACCCCGTGACCTGGACCGAGTACCTGGGGATGCCCGACTTCTGGGACCGCACGCTGCAGAACTGGCAGTCCGAGCTGCTCGCCGTCCTCGCGATGGTCGTGCTGGCGATCTACCTGCGCGAGCGCGGGTCGCCGGAGTCCAAGCCCGTCGGCCTGCCGCACGGCACCACCGCGGTGGAGGGCTAGGAGCGCTCGCCGTCGTCGCCGGCGACCATCCGCTCGTAGAGCGCATCCACGCGCGTGCCGAGGTAGTACATGCCCATCCCGAACGACGCCGCGCCGAGAACCCCCACGAAGCCCCCGCCGATCAGGAATCCGAGCCACGCCGACTCTTCCCCGTACTCGTTCTCGGCCGGCATCGCCAGGCCGATCACGACCAGGACGATGCCGACGACCAGCCCGGCGAACCCGTAGCCGAGCCGCTTCCCCGACCGCGTGTCGGCCAGCTCGTAGGGGGTCGGCCGACGAGGCCCGGTCTCGGGCGCGGCGGGCGCGCCCTCCTGCGGGGCGCGGGCGTCGTCGGTCATGGTGGTCCTCTCGCCGGGCCGGCGGTCGTCGCCGGTGCTGGCGGTGATGTTCCCGGACCCGGGCCCGCCGGTCAACGGGGGCGGGCGCTCCGCAGGCGGTCGAGGAGGACTCCGGTGGGCACGGCGTGGCGGGTGCCGCGGTGCCCGACCGTCGTCGTGGCCGTCAGGACCGAGGCCAGCAGCGCCTCCTCGACGGCGTCCATGGTCGCCGCGAACAGCGGGTCGAGGCCGGCGTCCTCGACGAGCCCGGCGCCCGGGTCGGCCGTCGTGAACGCGAGCGCGTAGTCCCCGCTGCCGTGCGTGTAGCCCGCGCCGACGCGCCCCATCGCGAACACCGCGCGCCGCGCCACGCGTTCCAGGCGACGCGCGTCCAGCGGCGCGTCCGTGGCGACGACGATCATGCAGGAGTTGCCGTCGTCGGTCTCGACCGGGGCGGCCTCCGGGACGCCCGGCCGGAGCTCGTCCGCGGGCATCGGCACGCCCCGCACCGTGAGCGTCCCGGAGAAGTTCGACTGCACCAGCGCGCCGACGGTGCGCGCGACCCCCGCGACCTCCACCACCCGCGACGACGTGCCGATCCCGCCCTTGAACCCCAGCGCCGACGTGCCGGTGCCCGCCCCGACGCTGCCCTGCTCGACCGGCCCGCTCGCGGCGGCCTCGAGCGCGGTGAGCACGTGCGCCTCGGTGACGGGGCGCGCCCGCACGTCGGACAGGAAGCCGTCGTTGGTCTCCCCCACGACCGGGTTGAGCGTGCGCACGGCCTCGTACCCGGGCCGGGCGAGCACGTGCGTGACCAGGGCGTCCGCGGCTCGGAAGGCCGACAGGGTCGCCGTGAGCACGATCGGCGTCTCGATCGCGCCCAGCTCGGCGAGCTGCGTGGCACCGACGAGCTTGCCGAACCCGTTGCCGACGCACAGACCGCACGGGAGGGCGGGGCGCCGGCCGGCGTCGCGGCCGAGCTGGTCCGGCACCACGGCGGTCACCCCCGTGTGGACGCGGGTGCCGTCGTGCAGCGTCGTGTGGCCGACCCGGACCCCCTGGACGTCGGTGAGCGCGTTCCACCGGCCCGTCGGCAGGTCGCCGACGACGATGCCCAGCTCGCGCGGCGTCCTCGTCGGGCCACCGACCTCAGCGCTGCTCATCGGGGCACCGTGCTCATCGGGGCACCGTGCTCTTCGCGGCTCATCGGGCCACCACCACGTCGACCCCGGCCCGGCGGTAGCGCCGCAGGACGGCCTCGTCCTGCTCGTCCGTGACGAGCGTCCACCCCGGGGGCAGCGGCGCCCATGCCGGCACGGCGCCGCGGTCGAGCTTCGTGGCGTCGGCCAGCACGACCGTCCGCCGGGCGCGCCGGGAGGCGACCTCCTTGACCTGCGCCTCGAGCGCCGTGGCCTCCCCGACGCCGTCCACGGGGTCGACGGCGTCGACCCCGAGGAACGCGACGTCGGCCATGAAACGCTCGAGGGCCGTCGTCGCCAGCGGCCCGACGAGCCCGTGGCTCTTGGTGGTGACGCTGCCGCCGATCGTCACCACGTCGAGCCCGGGCGATCCGGCCAGCGCCAGGGCGGTCTCCAGGCCCCGGGTCAGCACCGTCAGAGGACCACGGCCGGACCGGCCGTGGAGCTGCTCCGCGAGCTGGGCCGTCGTCGAGCCGGCGTCGAGGAAGATCGTCCCGGCGTCGGGGACGAGCTCCGCGGCGAAGCGGCCGATGGTCCGCTTCGCCGCCAGGTGCACGTGCATCCGCTCGGCCAGCGCCGGCTCGTGGAAGGCGGACTCCGTGACCGCCCCGCCGTAGGTGCGGGTGAGCAGGCCCTCGTGCCCGAGGCGCGCCAGGTCGCGCCGCACCGTTGACTCGGAGACGTCCAGCGCGCCGGCGAGCGCGTCGACCCGTGTGACGCCGGCTCGCACGAGCGAGAGGAGCTCGTCGTGCCGTGCCAGCGTGCTGCGCCTCAACGATCCCGGCTCCGTCACCGACGCCCCCTCCGACGACAGCTCACCGACGGTCAGGCCTTGCCCGTCCCCGGCCGGTAGGCGGCACGGATCCCGTCGACGAACGGAGAGTACTCGACGGCCGCGAGGTAGGCAGAGCGCATCGTGCCGGGGTCGGCCTTGCCCTGACCTGCGATGTCGAACGCCGTCCCGTGGTCGACCGAGGTGCGCAGGATCGGCAGGCCGACCGTCACGGAGATCGTGCCGTCGAAGTCGAACGTCTTGGCCGCGATGTGCCCCTGGTCGTGGTACTGGGACAGGATCCCGTCGTAGCGGCCGGTCAGGCCATGGTGGAACACCGAGTCGGCCGGGATCGGCCCGGAGACGTCGAGCCCGAGCCTCCGGGCGTCCTCGACGGCGGGCGCGAGGTGCTCGATCTCCTCGTCGCCGAAGGCGCCGTTCTCCCCGCCGTGCGGGTTGATCGCCGCGACCGCGAGCCGGGCCGCCGACACTCCGAACACCTCGAGCGCCTCGGCGGCGCGCCGGATGGAGTCGAGCTGCGTCTCGCGGGTGATCTTGTCGAGGGCCTTGCGCAGCGACAGGTGCCGGGTGGCGAAGAAGATCCGCAGGTGGTGCCCCGGCTGGTGGGTGTTGCGGACCACGAACATGGTGTCCTGCTTCGTGACGCCCGTGAGCGCGCCCAGCATCTCCGTGTGCCCGAGGTGCTCGCTGCCGGCGGCCCAGATGGCCTCCTTGTTGACGGGGCCCGTCACGATGCCGCTGACCGCGCCGTCGAGCGCGGCCTGCGTCGCGGTCTCGATAGCGACGACGGCCGCGCGCCCGGCGCGCGCGTCGACCGCGCCCCAGTCGGGGACGTCGCCGCCGAGCACGCCGATGTCGAAGACGTCGACCACGCCCGCTCCCGCCGGCGGGACGTCCCAGGAGCTCACCGCCCGGAGCTCGACGTCGACCCCGAGCGCGGTGCGCGCGCGCTCGAGCGCGGCGAGGTCGCCGACGGCGATGCCGTGGTGGTCCGCGGCGCCCGCCTGGTCGGCGAGCGTCGCGAGGGTGATCTCGGGGCCGATGCCGACGGGGTCGCCGACGGTGAGCGCGAGCACGGGACGGGTCATGGGTTCTCTCCTTGCATGGTCGTCAGATCTTCTCTCGCGGCATCGCGGTCCGAACCCAGCGGGCACGCTGCGCCGCGGCAGCCGCGAGATGGTCGAGGCACTGGACGGCCGCCGCCGGACCGCCGACGAGACCTCCCTTGGTGGTGATGGGCAGCCCGTCCCACGGGCCGCCCACCACCTCGCCGGCGACGGCGAGCGGCACCACCTCGTCCTCGACGGCGATCCCGCGCCCGCCGAGCGCCGCCAGGACGGCCGCCGTGACGTCGCCGCCCGTGGTGTACAGGCCGTCGACGGCGCACGCCTCGAGCGCGCGGCGGACGATCCGCCCCAGCGCGTCGGACAGCCCCGCCGACTCCTCGGGGCTCAGGGCGTGGACGTCCTGCGCCGTGAGCACGGTCGCCAGCAGCACGGTGCTGCCCGACGCCGCCGACCGGATCGCGTCGACGAGGCGGCCGGCGGTGGCGTCGACGTCCGGCACGCGCCCCCCGGCGGGACGGACCACGGCGACGTCGCGCTCGTGCTGCAGCCGCTGCAGCTGCGTGCGGGTCAGGTCCGTGGCCGAACCGCTGACGGCGAGCAGCGGCGCGACCGCCGCGCCCGGCCGGGGCAGCAGCGCCCTCGCGAGGGCGAGCGAGCCGGGACCGGGGTCGATCCCGGCCCACACGAGGTCGGGCTCGGACGCGGCCACCGCCGCGGCGGCCCGCGCCACCCGGGTCAGGTGGTCCGTGGTGAGCGCGTCCCCGATGACGACGTCGGCACCGGAGGCGACGGCGGCTCGCACGGCGGCCTCGAGGGCGAGGGCGTCGCCCGTGACCACCGAGAGCGGCACCAGCGTCGTCGTGAGGCCCGTCCCGCGGGTCAGCACCTCGGCGACGGACGACGAGCGCACCGGCGAGCGGACGTCGCGCGCGAGCTCCGTCTCCTCGAGGCGCACGCCGTCGAGCAGCTGGTTGCCCTCGACCGTGTGCCGGCCCGCCTCCGGGTGGGCGGGCAGGCACAGGCCGACGACGCGTCGCCCGGACAGCTCGCCCGCGGTCGCCAGCACGGCCTCGGTGGCCGGCCCGACGTTGCCGCGCAGCGTCGTGTCGATGCGCGAGCTCACCAGCCGCACCGGCCACCCGGCTCGCACCACGCGCGCCGCGACGTCGGCCGCCTCGGCCGCGGGCGCGTGCCGCGTGTCGGTCGTGGCCACGAGCGCGTCGAAGCGGCCGTGGAACTCGGCGACGGCCTCCCAGTGCTCGGAGCGGCTGACCGTCACGGCCCGCCAGCCGGCGCGGGCGAACCCCGCCGCGCTCGCGTTGGCTCCGGTCAGGTCGTCGGCGACGACGAGGATGTCGGCCACCGTCAGCCGACGACCAGGCTCAGGATGAACAGCAGCGGCAGGGAGCCCAGCCACACGGCGGTGGTGATCCCCGACCACGCCCGCAGCGCCGACGTGCCCTCCAGCCCGGTGAACCGCGTGACGACCCAGAAGTAGGAGTCGTTGAAGTAGCTGAACACCATCGACCCGGCGGTGCAGGCCATGGCGGCCAGGAGCGGGTCGAGGCCCAGCGGCTCCAGCAGCGGGACGGTGACCGAGGCGGCCGTGATCATCGCGACCGTGCCGGAACCCTGCGCGATGCGCACCAGCGTGGCGATGAGGAACGGCACCAGGAACGCCGGGAGGTTGATGGACGCGATGGCCGCGGCGAGGGCGTCGCCCACCCCGGAGTCGCGCAGCACCAGGCCGAACCCGCCGCCCGCACCGGTGATGAGCAGGATGAGACCCGCCGAGGACGCCGCGTCGGCGAGCCACGTGTGGACGGTGTTGCGCGGCGTCCACCGCGGGAGCAGCACGTAGACCGCGAGCAGCATGCCGATGACCAGGGCGATCACCGGGTTGCCGAGGAACGCCATGGGGACGGTCCACGAGGAGACCTCGTAGTCGCCGCTGAGCACGCCCTGCTGGTTGCGGTCGATCGCGGCGGTGACGGTGTTCGCGATGATGAGCAGCAGGGGGACGAGCAGGGGCAGGGACCCCAGGAGGGCGCCGACCTTGTGCGGCGGCTGGCCCGCCGGCGGCTCGCCGAGGGCGCTCCCCGGCTCCGGGACTCGGGCGGGCTCGTCGGCCCGGGGCCCCTCGTCGAGGTCGGTCGCCGCCAGGTCGGAGCCCGCGCCGGCGCTGCGGCCGGGCCCGCCGCTGCCGGCGAGGACTGCCGTGCGCCCGTAGACGGCCTCGCGGACCGCGGGGACGACCCGGTCCTCGAGCTGCGGCCCGACCCACTTCGCGTAGACGACCACGACGGGCAGCAGGATGACGCTGAAGACGAGCCCGGTGAGGATGACCAGCCCGAGGTCGGCGCCGAGCAACCCGGAGACGGCGAGAGGGCCGGGCGTCGGCGGGACCATGTGGTGGGTGAGCGTCATCCCGCAGCCGAGGGCGAGGGCCAGGGCGACGTAGCCACCGCGCTTCACCCGGGCGATCGACCGCGCGAGCGGGTTCATGATGACGTAGCCGGAGTCGCAGAACACCGGGATGGAGACCAGGCTGCCGACGCTGGCCATGGCCCACTCCTCGCGACCCTTGCCGAACACGCGCAGGAACGCGCGCGCCAGGGCGTCGGCGGCGCCGGACACCTCGAGAACCTTGCCGATCCCGACGCCCAGGCCGATGACGATGCCGATCGAGGCGAGCGTGTCGCCGAAGCCGGTGGTGATGGACGTGACGGTGTCGAGCAGCGGCTGGCCCGCCACCGCCCCCGTCACGACGGAGGCGAGGATCAGGGCGACGAAGGCGTCCAGCCGGGTGCGGAGCACCACCACGATGATCGTGGCGATGCCGAGCAGCAGTGCGAGCAACAGTTGGAGATCCACGACAGTCCTTCCTTGGACCGATGGCGGCGTCCCCGTCGACGCCGACCGTGTGATCGGACCCGGCCAGCATGCTCCAGTTTTCTGCGCAGATCAAGCATCTAGTTGCGCGAATCGCGCAGCATCTTCGCCGGGTGGATGTCGCGCCAGGTGCGGGTGCCGTCGACGAGGTCGGCCACGTGCTCGCGGAAGCGGGGGCAGGTGGCGATGTCGTGGGCGCGGCACGACAGGGCGTGCTCGGTCATGTGCCGGGAGCGGTCGATCTCCTCCTGCCGGCGGTCGAGCTCGGCCAGGTGGGCGGTGAGCACCTCGTGCCTGTCTCGCGCGCCGCGCCCCGACGCCCCCGCCTCGAGCAGCACCTGGATCTGCTCGAGGCTCATGCCCGCGACCTTCGAGCTGAGGATCGTCGCGACCCGCACCACGTCGTCGGGCCCGTAGCGGCGGCGGCCGGCGCCGTCGCGCTCCGGCGCGAGCAGGCCGACCTCCTCCCAGTACCGCAGCACGTGCGTCTCGAGGCCGAACCGGTCGGCGAGCTCGCCGACGCTCCACGTCCGCGCCGTCGCCTGCGGCGTTCCGCTTGACTTCATGTCAACATGAAGTCACAGGGTGGTCTCAGCACGCAACCCCACCGTGAGGAGCCCCCCATGACCGACATGACCCTGAGCGACCCGACCATGCACGACGCGATCGTCGTCGGCGGCGGCCCGGCCGGCCTGCAGGCCGCGCTCACGCTCGGCCGCACGCACCGCGACGTCGTCCTGCTGGACTCCGGCGTCTACCGCAACGACCCGACCGACGCCGTGCACAACGTGCTCGGCTTCGACGGCACGCCGCCCGCAGAGCTCCGCGCCGCCGCGCACCGCACCCTCGCCGCGTACGACACGGTGACGGTCCGTCGCACGACGGCGCACGAGGCCGCCGCCCGGCCCGACGGCGGCTTCGTCGTGCGGACCGACGCGGGCGAGGTCACCGCGCGCCGGCTGCTGCTCGCCACGGGGGTGCGCGACGAGCTGCCGGCGACGCCCGGCCTCGCGGACCTGTTCGGCACGGTGGCGGCGCACTGCCCGTATTGCCACGGGCACGAGTTCGCGGGCACGCCGGTAGGCATCCTCGGCGCGGCGCCGCACGTCGCGCGGGTCGCGGGCCTCATGGAGCGCATCGCGAGCCGCCTCGTCGTGCTGGCCGACGGCGACCAGCTCGACCCGCCGGTGCGCGCGGCCCTCGACGCCCGCGGGGTGGAGGTGCGCGGCGGGCGGGTGACGAGGGTCGAGCGGCACGTGCTCGACGGCGGCCGCCCCGGCCTGGTCGCCACGCTCGACGGCGGCGAGACGCTCCCGCTGGGCGGGCTCATGGTCGCGCCGACGCTGCACCAGGCGGCGCCGTTCGCCGCGCAGCTCGGCCTGGAGGTGCGCGAGTCGGGCTGCGTCGCGGTCGACGCGTTCGGTCGGACCAGCCTCCCGGGCGTCTTCGCCGCCGGGGACCTCGCGCACACCGGCGACTTCCCGATGCCGCTCGCCTCGGTAACCGCGGCGATGGCGGCCGGTCAGCTGGCGGCCGCGTCGATCGACGGCGACCTGCTGGGGCTCGCGGTCTGACGTCCCGGTCCTGCGGGTCTCGGGCGGAATACCCCGCAGGTCCGGGACGCAGGACCGCCGGCTCAGGCCGAGGCGTCCGCCAGCTCCCGCAGCTGACGCGCGCACTCCGCGGCGACGGCGACCGCGAGCTCGCGCGGGCCGTCGTCGTCCCGCTCGGGGACGACGTGGTGCACGGCGCCCTCGGCGCGCAGGTCGACGGCGCGCACGTTCTGGGCCTCGGCGACCTCGGCCGCGCGGGTGGTGTCGCCGTGCACGATGACGCTCGCGCCCTCGGGCGGCAGCGGCGAGAGCCAGGCGTGCTGCGTGGCGATCACCCGCTGCGCGGGCAGCAGCGCGAGCGCGCCGCCGCCGCAGCCCTCGCCGAGGATGACGGACAGCGTCGGCACGGTGAGGCGGGTCAGGTGGGCCATGCAGCGGGCGATCTCGCCGGCGATGGCGCCCTCCTCCGCCTCCTTCGAGAGCTCGGCGCCGGGGGTGTCGATCACCGCCACGAGGGGGAGCCTCAGCTCCTCGGCGAGCACCATGGCGCGGCGCGCGACGCGCAGGGCGGCCGGCCCCATCGGCGACGTCGCGCTCTGGCGGGAGCGGTCCTGGCCCACCACGACGCACGGCTGACCGTCCAGCCGGGTGAGCGCCACGAGCATCGACTCGTCGCGCTCGCCCTCGTCCGTGCCGCTGATCCGCACGGTGCCCGACGCCCCGTAGCGCAGCAGGTCGCGCACGCCGGCGCGGCCCTCCTGCCGGGTGCGGGTGATGGAGTCCCAGGCGGACGAGTCCTGCGGCACGTCGCCGTCGCGGCGCGGCAGCCGCGGCGGCGTCGGCGGGTCGACCAGCACGGCGAGCGCGCGCTCGAGGAATCCCGACAGATTCTCGGGGGCCACGACGCCGTCGATGACGCCCTTGGCCGCGAGGTTGTCGGACTGCTGCACCCCGGCGGGCAGCGGGCTGCCGGTGAGCGCCTCGATGACCTTGGGCCCGAGGAACCCGACCAGCGCGCCGGGCTCGGCGACGGTGAGGTGCGCGAGCGAGCCCCACGACGCGAAGACGCCGCCCGTCGTCGGGTGCCGCAGGTAGACGAGGTACGGCAGCCCGGCGGCGCGGTGCGCCATGACGGCCCTGCCGATCTCCACCATCCGCAGGAAGGCGGGCGTGCCCTCCTGCATGCGGGTGCCGCCCGACGCGGTCGTCGCCAGCAGCGGCAGGCCGAGCTCGGTCGCGCGCCGCACCGCGGCCGCGATGCGGCCCGCCGCGGCGACGCCGATCGACCCGCCGAGGAACCGAAACTCGTTGACCACGACGACCACGGGCCGGCCGCGCACCAGGCCGCGCCCCGTGATCACGGCCTCGTCCGTGCCGGCCTTGGCCGCGGCCGCCTCCAGCGCCTCGCGGTAGGCCGGGGCGTGGGACGAGATGTCGAGCGGGGCGTCCCACGACTCGAACGACCCCTCGTCGAGCACGAGGTCCAGGATCTCCCGCGCGCTCCAGCGCCGGGGCCTCGGGGCGGCGCCGGCCTCGCCGGCCGACCCGCCCGCCGTCCCGGCGGCCGGTCCGGTGCCCGTGCTCACGCGCCGTCCTCGAGCCAGCGGCGGATCGCCTCGCCGTCCTCGTCGAGCGTCGGCGGCGCCGTGTGGTCGCGGCGGGTCTGTTCGGCGCCGTCGGCATCGAAGAAGCGCAGCGGCGGACCGGGGAGGGTGACGTTGCCGAGCGTCGGGTGCTCGACGTCGACCAGCAGGCCCTGGCTGCGGGTCTGCTCCCAGTCGTAGACCTCGTCGAGGGTGCGGACCTTCCCGGCCGGGATGCCGGCGTCCCCCAGCTGCGCGAGCAGGTCGGCGGCGTCGGTCGTCGCGAACGCCTTCTCGACCGCCTCGATCACCTCGGTGCGGTGCGCCACCCGCTCGCCGTTGGACGCCATCCCGTCGGCCTGGGGATCGAGCCCGAACGCGGCGCAGAACCGCTGCCACAGGCTCTCGGACCCGACCGCGATCTGCACGGCGCCGTCCCGGCAGCGGAACAGTCCGTACGGGGCGATCGACGGGTGGTGGTTGCCCTGCGCCCGCCCGACCTCGCCGGCCACCGTCCAGCGGGTGCCCTGGAACGCGTGCACCCCGACGACGGCCGCGAGCAGGGACGTGCGCACGACCTGCCCGACGCCGGTGCGGTCGCGCTCGTGCAGCGCGGCGAGCACGCCGTACGACCCGTACATCCCGGCGAGCAGGTCGCCGATCGGCACCCCGACCCGCTGCGGGTCGTCGGGTCCGGACCCGGTGAGGGACATGAGGCCGGCCTCGCCCTGCGCGATCTGGTCGTACCCGGCGCGGCCGCCCTCGGGCCCGTCGTGGCCGAAGCCGGTGATCGACAGGATGATCAGCCGCGGGTTGCGCTCCTGGAGGGACTCGACACCCAGCCCGAGCCGCTCGAGCACGCCGGGACGGAAGTTCTCGACGAGCACGTCCGCGCGGTCGACGAGGCGCAGCAGCGTGTCCTTGTCCGCGGCGGCCTTGAGGTCCAGGGTGATGGACTCCTTGTTGCGGTTCGCGGAGAGGAAGTAGGTCGACTGCACGTCGTCGCCCTCCCCCACGAACGGCGGACCCCAGCCCCGCGTGTCGTCGCCGCGCCCGGGCGACTCCACCTTGATGACCCGGGCGCCGAGGTCGCCCAGCATCATCGTGGCGTGCGGCCCGGCGAGGGCACGCGAGAGGTCGACGACGACGACGTCGTGCAGCGGGCCGGGAGCGGCGGCGTGCGGGGACGGGTTCATGAGCGGTTCACCAGCCAGGGAGGATGAGGATGGCCCACACGAGCAGCGGGCCGACGAGGGTGACGATGACGGAGTAGGTCAGGACCTGCTTGTAGAAGGCCTGCTCGCTGATCGTGTCGGGCCGGTTCGCGACCATGAGGGCGCCGTTCGTGGAGAAGGGGCTCACGTCCACGATGGTCGAGGACACCGCGAGCGCCGCGGCGAGCATCGCCGGGGCGATGTGACCGGTCGCGACGAGCGGCAGGGCGATCGGGATGAGCACCGGCAGCAGCGCCGTGGACGAGGCGAAGGCCGAGGTGATCCCGCCCACGTAGCACAGGATGAGCGCGCCGATGGCGGCGACGCCGAGGCCCGCGGCCCAGTTGCCCACGTACTCGGGCGAACCCGCCGACGTCAGGACGGACGCGTAGGTCGTGACGCCCGCGACCAGGAGCACGGTGGGCCAGGCGATCTGCCGCACGGCGTCCTTGTGCTCCTTGGGGGCGAGCATGGCCAGCAGGACCGCGGCCGTGATCGCGGCGAAGCCGATGTTCTGGTCGAACGCGAGGGCCGTCACCGCGACGGCGGCGAAGGCGACGAGCGTGATCACCTGGTCGCGCTTGACGCCGGTGGCCTGGGTGACGTTCGTGATGCTCGCGCCGAGCCCACGGCCGGAGACGGTCTCCCCGCCGGAGTGCAGGGACGCGGTGACCTCGGCGCCGTCGAGCGCGTCGATGCGCTGGCTCATCAGCTTGCGGCCGCCGAGCACGAGGAAGAGCACGACCGCCAGGGCCAGGTTGACCGCGATGCTCGAGACGAACACGGGGATCGCGGTGTCGCCGTAGCCGGCGTCGCTCATCACGGAGTTGGTGATCGTGCCGTAGATGCTGATGGGCGAGAAGCCGCCGGCCTGGGCGCCGTGCACCACGAACATGCCCATCATCAGCGCGTTGATCTTGTAGCGGCCGGCGAACCCGAGGGCGATCGGGCCGATGATGGCGCAGGCGGCCGGGCTCGCGGCGCCGATGGCGGTGAGCAGCGCGGTGACCGCGAACATGACCCACGGGATCAGTGCGACGCGCCCGCCGACGGCCTGCACCGCCTTGCGCACGATGAGGTCGACCGTGCCGTTGTTCTTGGCGATCGCGAAGAGGTAGGTGACGCCGATGAGCGTCAGGACGAGGTCGCCGCTGATCCCTCCGAGGATCTCCTTGTCGTCCATCCCCAGCGCGTACACGCCCACGAACCATGCCGCGACGTACGCGAGCGCGCCCATGTTGATCGGCAACAGCGTGCCGACGACGAACAACGCCACGAGGGCGATGATCGCGATCAGTTCGGGTCCCATGACCAGCCTTTCCCCACTACGACACCGCGGATGCGGTCGCCTATGACCGTCGTCACTCCGCGGAACAGTGGCCTAGCCAATAGTCCGGCCCGGGATGTGTCAAGTACGGTGTGGTCCGTGCCAAGGATGTCGCCCCCCTCGCCCGCCGGATTCCCGCCCCGCCCGCCGCGGGCGCGCCTCTACGAGCAGGTCGCCGAGCAGATCACCGCCTGGATCGAGACGAACGGCCTGGCCGAGGGCGACCGGCTGCCGCCCGAGCGCGAGCTCGCCGCCCAGCTCGGGGTGTCCCGCGCGACCCTCGCCCAGGCGCTCGTCGCGCTCGAGGTCGTCGGCGCCGTCGCGGTCCGGCACGGCGACGGCACGCTCGTCACGGGGGCACCCCTCGGCAGCCGGATCGTCGAGGCGGTCCGCGCGCACGCCGACCGGCTGCCCGAGATCATCGACACCCGCGACGCGCTGGAGACCAAGATCGCGTCGCTCGCTGCCGTCCGGCGCACCCCCGAGGACCTCCGGCGCATCGACGCGGCGCTCGCGTCGATGGCCCGGGCCGTGGAGGACGGCGACCGCGGGGTCGAGGGCGACGAGGAGTTCCACGCCGCCGTGACGGCCGCCGCCCACTCGGCGCTGCTGTCGCAGCTCATGGGCGAGATCGGCGAGCTCGTCCGCGAGACGCGCATCGAGTCGCTCTCCCAGCCGGGACGGCCCAGGAACTCCCTCGCCGGGCACCGCGCCATCGCCGACGCCATCCGGGCCGGCGACGCGGAGGCCGCCGCCGCGGCCATGCACGCGCACGTCGAGCTGGTCTCCGACGTCGCCGTGCTCGCCGACGAGCATGCCGACGGTCCGGCCGAGGACGGCCGGGCGTGACCGGGCTCGAGCACCTGGCGGTCCTCGCGGCCGGGCTGGGCGCCGGCGTGCTGACCTCGACCGTGGGCGTCGCGTCGCTGCTGAGCTTCCCGGTGCTGCTCGCGGTCGGCATCCCGCCCGTCGTCGCCAACGCGTCCAACACCGTCGGCCTCGTCCCGGCGGGCCTGTCGGGGTCGTGGGGCTACCGGGCCGAGCTGCGCGCGCACCCGCGCATCGCCGCCGCCGTCATCGTCACCTGCGCCCTAGGCTCGATCGCGGGCGCGACGCTGCTGCTCACGCTCCCGCCGGGGGTGTTCGAGAGCGTCGTGCCGTGGCTGATCCTGTTCACCTGCCTGCTCGTCGGCGCGCAGCCCACCATCTCGCGATGGCTGGCCGCCCGGCGGCGGGGCCCCGCGCCCGAGCGGCACGGCATGTCCCCCGTCACGACCGCGTTCTCGGTGCTCACCGGTGTGTACGGCGGCTACTTCGGGGCCGGGTCCGGCGTGATGATGGTGGCCGTCCTCGGGCTGGGCACCGACCTGGAGCTGCGGTTCGTCAACGCGCTCAAGACGCTGGCGGTGCTGGCGTCGAACCTCGTCGCCACCGTGATCTTCCTCGTCGTCGCCGACCTCGACTGGACGGCGATCCTGCTGCTCGCGGCCGGGTCGGTCGTCGGGGGGTACGTCGGCGCGCGGGTCGGCCGGCGGCTGCCGCCCACGCTGTTCCGCGTGCTCATCGTCGTCGCCGGCGTGACCACGGCCGTGGTCATGCTGGTCTGAGGTCGCGGCGGGCAGGATGGGCTCCGTGAGCACCAGCAGCATCGACCGGGACGACGCCCGCCCGTACCACCACGGGAACCTCCGGGGCGCGCTGCTCGACGCGGCCCGGGCCGTCATCGACGATGACGGGCCGGCCGCGGTGAGCCTGCGCGACCTCGCCCGCCGCGTCGGGGTGTCGCACGCCGCCCCCACGCACCACTTCGGCGACAAGCGCGGGCTCATGACCGCGCTGGCCACCGACGGTTTCGGCGTGCTGGCCGGGCGGCTCGCGGAGGTCTCCCCCGACGCCATGGTCGACCTCGGCCTCGCCTACGTCGAGGTGGCGACGACGCGGCGGGCGGACTTCGCCGTGATGTTCCGGCCGGACCTCCTCGACGGCGACGATCCCGGGCTGCGCGCCGCGCAGGAGGCGGCGTGGGACGCCCTCCTCGCGGGCGTCCGGGCACTGCCGGCCGAGGCGCGGACCGGGGGCGACCTCCTGACCGCCCGGGCCGCCTGGTCGTTCGCGCACGGGTTCGCCGCGCTGTGGAACGCCGGCGCCATGGGGCGCGACGGCCAGACCGCGAGCGACGCCGCCAGGGCCATGCTGCAGCAGTACTTCGGCTGACCGGAGGCGAGCACCGCACCGCATCTTGTCGACGCCAAGTTCGCGTGCCACACTCATCTTGTCACCGTCTAGATGTGTGGAGCGTGTCATGGAACCTCTGATCGGCCTCGTGCTCGTCACCACCGCGGTCCTCGTCGCCGGACGACGCCGTCCCGCCCGGTCCGGCGTCGTCACTGCGCTGCGCGCCGGCGTGGCCGTCATGTTCCTCATGACGGGCGTCGCGCACTTCGTCGGGATGCGCGCGGAGCTGGTCGCGATGGTCCCCGACGGGCTTCCCGCACCCGAGCTCCTGGTGACCGCCACCGGGCTCCTCGAGATCGCCGGCGCGCTGGCCATGGCCTCGCGGCGGCTCGCCCCCTGGGCCGCGGCGGGGCTGTCGCTGCTGCTCGTCGCGATGTTCCCCGCGAACGTCCACCTCGCCCTGACGGGCACCGACCTGGACTGGTGGGACCACCTCGTCCCGCGCACGATCATGCAGCTCGTGTTCCTCGCCGCGACGACGACGGTCGCCGCCGCGGGCCTCCAGGACCTGCGACGGCGGCGCGCCGGCACGGGCGTCCGCACGCCGGACGAGCCCGTCCGGGCGGCCCGTTAGGCTCCACCGCATGACTTCGCAGCCGCTGCCCCTCGGCCCCGCTCCGCGCCCCACGACGGGCGCCGACCTCGCCGCCCGCCTGCGCGACCTCGCGGCACGGGCCGCCGGCCCCGGCGTCGTCGGGCTCGACCGGGCGGCCGTCGACGCGGAGCTCGACGGCGCGGACGTCGCCGCGCTCGGCCTCGACCTCACCGGCGTGGCGTTCGGGGCGACGCAGCAGGCGCCCGGGATCGACTGGTCGCCCGCGTCGGTGACCTCCCGCGAGCCCGGAACGGTGCGTCGCCTCACCCTCGACGCGCACCCGCTCACGGCCGTCGACCTGCCCGTGGACGTCACGGCCGAGGCCGCGGGCCTGCGGTTCGCGTGGGTGGAGGGCGCCGACGGGCAGGTCGGGTTCGAGCCGGTCGAGCCCGACGACGCGCACCCCGTGACGGGCCACGCGCGCGTCGCGGTGTCGCGCGCCGGGCTCGTCGCGACCGTGCACGGGCTGCTGGCGGTGTCGCTGCAGTCGCAGGGCATCACGGTGAGCGACCTCGACGTCCAGCTCGACTCCCGCGGCCCGCGTGCCGTGGGCCTGCGCATCGAGGCAAAGATCCGCAAGGGCTTTCTGTCCGCGGCGGTCTCCGCCACGGCGTCCGCCTCCGTCGACGACGCGATGGTCCTCGCCGTCGGGGACGTGCGGATCTCCAGCGGCAACCCGCTCGTCGCAGCCATGCTCGGCGCGGTCCGCGGCCGCGTGGAGGACGCGGCGAACCGCCGGATCGACCTCGCCGCCGCCCTGCCGCCCGGCGTCCGGCTCGTCGACGTGCGGCTCGACGTCGGCGACGAGCTGGTGCTCAGCGCGCGGCTGGGCTGAGCCCGCCGCACGACCCGACCGGCAGCGAGGGCGGCGGACCGCGCGGTCCGCCGCCCTCGCCGTCGGCCGTGACGCGGTCAGCCCCGGAGCGCGGGCGGGAGCACGCGGTCGACCCAGCGGGTCTGCTGCTCGTAGGCGTGCGCGAGCTGAAGCACCGCCCGGTCGCCGTTGTCGGGGCCGATGATCTGCACACCCGTCGGAAGGCCGCGGCCGTCGAAGCCGACGGGGACGCCGGCCACGGGGTGCGACGACATCGTCCAGGGCGCCACCGTCTCCATCCAGCGGTGGTACGTGTCCATCTCCCGCCCGCCGACGGACCGCGGCCAGTGGGTCTCCTTGTCGAACGGGAAGACCTGGGTGCTGGGCGCGAGGACGAAGTCGTACTCGGCGAACAGGGCGCTCACCACCCGGTACCACGCGGTGCGTGCCTCGACCGCCTCGGCGATGTCCCGGGCGGACAGCCGCAGCCCCTGCTCGATCTCCCAGATCAGCTCGGGCTTCATCTGCGACCGCGAGCTCGCGTCGTCGTAGAGCGGCGCGTAGCCGAGCATGCTCCACCAGCGCCACTTGAGGAACAGGTCCCAGAGGGCGGCGGGGTCGAACTCGGGAACGACCCGTTCCACCCGGCAGCCGAGCGCCTCGAACGCGGCGAAGGACGACTCCACGAGGTCGAGCACGCCCGGCTCCGTGGCGAGGTGGCCGTCCCAGTCCCCGACGTACGCGATCCTCGTCCCGCGAAAGTCGCGCCGCAGGCTGCGGGTGAACACCTCCGGGTCCTCGTCGATCGCCAGCGGCGCGCTCGCGTCCGGGCCGGCCATGGTGGACAGCAGCATCGCCACGTCGGCCGCCGTGCGGCCCATCGGCCCGCTCACGCCACCCTGGGCGACGAAGCCCGGGCCGGGCACGCGACCCCACGAGGGCCGGAACCCGACCACGTTGCAGAAGGCCGCAGGGTTGCGCAGGGAGCCCATGTAGTCGCTGCCGTCGGCGACCGGCACCATCCGCAGGGCCAGCGCCGACGCCGCCCCACCACTGCTGCCGCCGGACGTCCTGGTGGTGTCGTACGGCGTGGCGGTGGCGCCGTAGACCGGGTTGTAGGTCTGCGAGCCGAGGCCGAACTCCGGCGTGTTCGTCTTGCCGATGATGATCGCGCCGGCGTCCTTGATCCGTCGCACGAACAGGTCGTCGGCGTCGGCGACCCGGTCGGCGTAGAGGGGCGAGCCCGACGTGAAGGGCAGCCCCTTCACCGCGGCCAGGTCCTTGACCGCGTGCGGGAAGCCGTGCATCCAGCCCAGGTACTCACCGCGTCGCAGCTGCCGGTCGCGGGTGCGGGCCTCGTCGACCAGGTCGGCGCGGCGCCGCAGCGCGACGATCGCGTTGACGCTCGGGTTGTGCTCCTCCACGTGGTCCAGGTAGGTCTCCATCACCTCCACGCAGCTGACGTGACGGCGCCGGATCAGGCCGGAGAGCGTCAGGGCGTCCACGCCGACGAGGTCACGCAGGTGCTGCGGGCGCCGGAGCCCGGAGGCGGCGAGCCGCGGCTCGGCCGCCGCGGCCCCTGCCTGCCCGAGCACCGCGGCACCCGTGAGGACGGCGCCCCCGGCGAGGATGCCGCGCCGGGACAGCCCTGGAGCGCTCGCGCCTCGCGGGGCGGGTCGGTTCGTGGACGAGAGGGGTTCGGTCATTGCGTCGTTGCCTTTCCGAAGGTGGGTCGAGCGCGGGCCGGACCTCCCGCCCGCGAGAGGCACGACACCATGGACCAGTGGCCTGATCAATGGTCCTCAGCGCACGGGTCTGTTCCCCGCGCGCACAGGGACGTCCCGGTCGGGACGCGGCCGCGGCCCGACCGGCAGGTGCACGACGGGACTTGCCCGCGCACGCGCCCCGCCCCTAAGGTCCGATCCCGACCGGATGTGAGGCATTCGGTCGGTCCTCGGAACAAGGGAGTTTCCTTCATGCCATCTACCGTGCAGCGCCGCGCGCTCCGCTCCACCGTCGCGGGCCTCGGCGCCCTGGCGACGATCCTCGCCGCCACCGTCCCCGCCGTCGCGGCCGCGCCGTCGGCGGCGCCCGCGGGCCACCCCGCCGGGAAGGGCGGCGCCTGCGTGCGCACGCTCGACGCGGGCACGTCCACGCTCGGCGTCGCCTTCGAGGGCGAGACCTACGACGTGCGGGTGCACGTGCCCGACGCCCCCGACCACCGCGCGCTGCCCCTCGTGCTGGACCTGCACGGCTCGAACAACAACGCGACCCTGCAGGCACAGATCTCGGGCCTCGAGCAGGTCGCCGACGCCGAGGACGTCATCGTCGCGACACCCACCGGCGACCTGGCCTTCGAGCACACCCTCCCGGACGGCAACTGGGCGTGGAACGTCCCCGACGTGCCGCTGACCAGCGGCACCTTCCCCCCGGCGGACGCCCGCGACGACGTCGCGTTCCTGCGGGCCGTGGTCGACCAGGTCGACGGCGCGGGCTGCGTCGACGACCGCCGCGTGTACGCGACGGGCTTCTCGGGCGGCGGCCGGATGGCGTCCGCGCTGGCCTGCGAGGCCTCCGACGTCTTCGCGGCGATCGCGCCCGTGGCCGGGCTGCGGGCCGGGCGCCCCGACCCGGCGGACCTCTCCCGCCCCGAGGCGGGCACGTGCGAGCCGGAGAACCCCGTGGCCGTGATGACCTTCCACGGCACCGCCGACCAGGTGAACCCGTACCAGGGCAACGGCGACCCGCGCTGGGGCTACACCACGCAGCTCGCCGCGCACGAGTGGGCCGACATCAACGACTGCCGGGTCGGGCCGCGCAGCGTCGCCGTCTCCGACGAGGTCACCCGGTACGCGTGGACGAAGTGCGACGAGCACGCGGACGTCGTGCTGTACGAGGTGGCGGACGCCGGACACACCTGGCCCGGCTCCGACCTCGACATGGGGCCCCTCGGCCGCACCACGCAGGACATCGACGCCACTGCGCTCATGTGGGACTTCTTCTCCTCCCACCAGCGCCGCGGCTGAGCTGCCCGGGGGCCGCGCCGGTCGGGCGCGGCCCCCGCGAGCGTGTCGGTGGGTCGTGCCAGATTCGGGTCATGCCCGATCGGCCCGACGTCCCGCGCGAGCTCGTCGACCGGCTGCGCGTCCTCTTCGACTTCCCCGAGTGCGTCGAGGAGGCCGCCTGGACGGGCGTGCGCTGGCGCGTCCGCTCCGCCACCGTTGCGCACGCGTTCGGCGGGGAGGACCAGCTGTTCCGGATCACGTTCCGGGCGGACCCGCAGGAGGTGACGGCCTTCGAGCACCTGGGCCCGCCGTACTTCCGGGCCGGCTGGGGCCCGAACGTCGTGGGCGTCGTGCTCGACGACGGCACCGACTGGTCCGAGCTGGCCGAGCTGCTGACGGACTCCTACTGCATCCAGGCGCCCCGGCGGCTCGCCGACCGGGTCGCCCGGCCGGGACAGGTGCCAGGCTGAGCCCATGGCCGACCGCCTCCGCGACGCGACCTCGCCGTACCTGCGCCAGCACGCCGACAACCCCGTCGACTGGTGGCCGTGGGGCGACGACGCGTTCGACGAGGCCCGGCGCCGGGACGTGCCGGTGCTGCTCTCGGTGGGGTACGCGGCGTGCCACTGGTGCCACGTCATGGCGCACGAGTCGTTCGAGGACGAGGCCGTCGCGGCGGCGATCAACGCCTCGTTCGTGCCGGTCAAGGTGGACCGCGAGGAGCGGCCCGACGTCGACGCCGTCTACATGGCCGCCACGACGGCGATGACCGGCCAGGGCGGCTGGCCCATGACCGCGTTCCTCACGCCGGACGGGCGGCCGTTCCACTGCGGCACGTACTTCCCTCGCGAGCACCTGCTCGCGGTGCTCGACGCCGTGCGCGAGGCCTGGGCCGACCGGCGTGACGCCGTCCTCGCGCAGGGCGCCGCGGTGACGGAGGCGGTCGCGCGCACGGCCGGCCCGCTGCCCGGCGCCCCGATCGACGACGCGGCCCTGACGGCGGCGGTGGCGGCGCTGCGCAGGGACTTCTCGCAGCAGCTCGGCGGGTTCGGCGGGGCGCCGAAGTTCCCGCCCTCGATGACGCTCGAGCACCTGCTGCGACACCACGCCCGCACCGGCGACCCGGCGGCCCTCGCGATGGTCGAGCGCACCTGCGAGGCGATGGCGCGCGGCGGCATCCACGACCAGCTCGCCGGCGGCTTCGCGCGGTACTCCGTCGACGCCGCCTGGGTGGTGCCGCACTTCGAGAAGATGCTGTACGACAACGCCCAGCTGCTGCGTGTGTACGCGCACCTGTGGCGTGCCACCCGCTCGCCTCTGGCCGCGCGCGTCGCCCGCTCGACGGCGGGCTTCCTGCTGCGCGACCTGCGCACGCCCGAGGGCGGTTTCGCCGCCTCGCTCGACGCCGACACCGTGGCGGACGGGCGGAGCGTCGAGGGGCTCACGTACGCCTGGACGCCGGCGCAGCTGCGCGACGTGCTCGGGGACGACGACGGGGCCCGCGCGGCGGAGGCCCTCGGCGTCACCGACGCCGGGACGTTCGAGGACGGGGCCTCCACCCTGCAGCTAGCCGAGGACCCGGACCCGGCCTGGTGGGGCGGCGTGCGGGCGCGCCTGCTCGCGGCCCGGGACGAGCGACCCCAGCCCGCGCGCGACGACAAGGTCGTCACGGCCTGGAACGGGCTCGCGATCGCGGCGCTCGCCGATGCCGGCACCATCCTGGAGGAACCGTCGTGGGTGGAGGCCGCCCGGGACTGCGCGGACTTCCTCCTGCGGTGGCACGTCGCCGACGGGCGGATGCGGCGGGCGTCGCGCGCCGGCGTCGTGGGCGCCGCGCCCGCCGTCGCCGCCGACCACGGCGACCTCGCCGAGGGGCTGCTCGCACTGCACCAGGCCACCGGCGAGGCGCGGTGGCTGGCCGCGACCGGCGACGTCCTCGACGTGGCGCTGGAGCGCTTCGCCGGCCGCCCGGCGGGCGACGACGGCGGGTTCTTCGACGTCGCCGACGACGCCGAGCGCCTCGTCGTGCGGCCCCGCGATCCCACCGACGGCCCGGAGCCGTCCGGGCAGTCGGCGCTCGCCGGCGCCCTGGTCACCTACGCCGCGCTCACCGGGTCGTCCCGGCACCGGGACGCCGCGGAGCGGGCCGTCGCGGCCGCGGGCCTGCTGGCGCGGCAGGCACCGCGGTTCGCCGGGTGGGCGCTCGCCACGGCCGAGGCCCTGGCCGCCGGGCCGCTCCAGGTCGCCATCGTCGGCGACGGGCCGCGCGCCGCCGAGCTGCTGCGTGCCGCCCGCCGCTCCCCCGCCGCGGGCGCCGTCGTCGTGCCCGGCGCGCCGGACGCGCCCGGCGTCCCGCTGCTCGCAGACCGCCCGCTCGTCGACGGCGGCCCGGCCGCCTACGTGTGCCGCGGGTTCGTCTGCGACCTGCCCGTCACGACGCCGGACCTTCTGTCCGAACAGCTCGCGCCTTACCGCGATGTAAGGAATGTGAGCCGAGGTAAGATGCCCCCATGAGCACTGCGACCATCACCTCCAAGGGACAGATCACCATCCCGATCGCTGTTCGCAAGGCGCTTGGGTTGAGCGCCGGCGACCGGGTGGAGTTCGTGGAGCTCCCGGACGGCAACTACGAGCTCGTACCCACGACCCGGTCCGTCACCGCGCTCAAGGGATTCTTCGGCGCCCCGCCGGCGCGACCCGTCAGCGTCGAGGAGATGAATCGCGCGATCGCCGAATCGGCCGCGGAGGCGAACCGGTGATCGCCATCGATACCAACGTCCTCGTGCGGTACGCCGTCAGGGACGATCCTGAACAGACCGCCCTCGCCGACGAGCTGATCGACGCGTTCACGACCGAGGAACCCGGCCTCGTCACCCTGATCGTCCTCGTCGAGTGCTGGTGGGTCCTCGGCAGCTCGTACTCCCACCCGTCGGACCGGCGGCGGGAGTTCGTCGAGGCCCTCCTCGCGACCCAGGAGATCCGCGTCGAACGCAATGACACGGTACGCGCGGCCCTGCGGCGGACGTCCGACGGTGGCGACCTCGCCGACGCCCTGATCGCCCAGACGGCAGCCGAGGCGGGCTGCACCACTGTCATGACGTTCGACAAGGGGGCCGCGCGGAGCGCCGGAATGCAGCTGCTCACCCACGAGGCCGTCGCCGGGCTCTGACACGTCGTCGCTCCGGAGCGACCGGATCAGAGGGTGGCCGTCGTGCCCACCAGGACAAGCTCGGAGGTGTGCGAGCCGGCGACGCCGACGCCGTCCGGCCGCTCGACGAACCCGGGCAGGCCCTCCAGGCCTCCGCCGGCGGCGACCACCCGCAGCTGCAGCTCCTCGCCCGCCGGCACGGTCACGACGACGTCGAAACCGCCCGCCGGCGTGTAGAACCGCGTGTCGAGCACGCCGTCGTCGGCGACCGGCACCTCCCGGCCGGCCACGGACGCCTCGATCACGTTCGGGCTCGCCGCGCCGTTCAGCTCGACGTACCGCAGCGCGCCGGCGGTGCCGATCGGCGCGCCCTCGCCGGGCGTCACCCGAAGGGCGAGCGTCCGCTCGTCGCCGGTCGACTCGTCCGAGACGACCTCCACCTCGGGGGCGGGCAGGTCGGCCGCCTCCGCCGGCCCGGTCCAGACCCGGTCGTGGAACTCGGGGAACGCCCGGGACACGTCGGCCCTGCCGTCGACGTACTGCGACGTCCACCCGCTCGGGCCGGCCTCGTCGGACACCCACGTCGCCTCGCCGGTGTCGGCGTCGAGGGCGTACGCGAGCTTCGTGGGCTCGGGGTGGTGTGCGTCGAACCGGTCGACGGCGAAGGCGACGACGAGCGCCACGACGGTCACCGCGCCCAGCGCGCCCACGGACCAGCCGCCGGCCTGCCGGTCGCGCGGCAGCATCACCGCGAGCACGGGCACGAGCGCCAGGCCGAGCAGGGCGGCGACCACCGCGGGGGCCGCGCCCGTCGCCAGGCCGAGGGCGGGGAAGAACAGCAGCACGACGGGCGCGATCACCAGCACGCCGACCGCGGCGCCGAGCGTCACGGCGACGCGCCGGCCGACGGCGCCGCGCGCCGTCGTCGTCGCGACGATCCCGGCCAGCGCGCCCGCGAGCGCCGGCAGCGCCGCGAGGTACGACCCGCCGGGCGTGAAGGCCGCGAGCACCACACCCAGCACCGCGAGCCAGCCCAGCGCCCCGAGCGCCAGCGCCGGCGCGCCGAGCCGGCGGCGGAGCCCGACGAACCACCCCAGGAGCACCGTTGCGACGATCCCCAGCAGCGCGACGCGGAAGCCCCACGGCCGCCACGGGTCGATCATCTCGTCGTACCCGGGCCGCACGGCCACCATGAGCCACCACAGGCCCATCGAGCCGAGGACTGCGCCCACGAGGGGGACGAGCCCCGCGACGAACCCGAGCGCCAGCCGGCCCGACGTCGTCGCCTCGCCGAGCACCTCTCGCCGCCGGGCGAGCACGACGCCCAGCGCCGCCACCGCGACGGCCGCGCCGAGCGCCAGCGGCCACACCAGCCACCCGGGGTAGCGGGCGAGCACGCCGCCGGGCAACGGAAAGTAGGTCGCGTCGTACGCCGCCGGCCGTGCCAGGTCCGCGGCGTCCGCGTTCCCGAGCTCGCGCACCAGCGCGAGGGCGTTGGACCCGTGGTGCTGGAGGCTCGCGAGCGACATCCGCTCGGGCGTGTCCTGCGGCGCGTGGTAGGTGGCCGAGCCGTCGATGTACGCGGAGTTCAGGCCGGTGAACCGGCCCTCGGGGTCGTCGAGGAACGGGGAGAAGTCGGTGTCGTTCGGCAGGATCCGGTACACCTCGACGGCGAGCGAGCTGCCCACGGGGTACGGCACCCGGGCGTACGCGTCCACGAGGGCGGCGTTGCCGTCGGACGTCTCGAACATGATCGCCGGGCCGGACGACCCGCGGGCCTCGACGTTGACCACCACCGCGCCGTCTGCGGCTCGGGGGTCGGCGTGCGCGAACGCCTCCGCCCCGCACAGGCACGCCTCCTCGGCGTCGGTGAAGACGAGGACGACGTCGTTGCGCAGCGGCTCGCCCTCCCCGAGCGCCCGCGCCGTCTCCACGAGGGTCGCGACGCCCGCGCCGTCGTCGTTCGCGCCGTACGACACCTCGGCCGAGTCGTAGTGCGCCATGAGGACGATCGGCACCGTGGGGTCGGTGCCGGGGATCGTCGCGACGACGTTGGTGGTCGCCGCGACGCGGCTCTGGTCGCCCAGGCGGCCGGACATCCCGACGCCCTCGACCTCCTCGGGCTCGAGGCCGAGATCTTCCGTCAGCTCCCGCACGATCTCGTCGCGCACGTCGGCGTTCGCCGACGTGCCGTGCGGGTGCACCTCCTGTCCGACGGTCTGGACGACGGCGAACGCTCGCCAGGCGTCGAACTCGTCGGCGGGGACGTCACCGCCGCTCGGCGCCGGCGGCAGCACCGACCACACGGCGAGCGCCGCCAGGACGAGGAGGAACAGGGAGCACGCGAGCGACGTCGCGCGCGACCGGGTCGGGTTCACGCGCGAACGCTAGCGGCGGCCCGGCGCCGTGGCCCAATCGTGACCACGACGGCACGACGGACGCGCGACGCCGGGCGGGCCGGCGTCAGGCTGCCGGCCACGGCGCGTGCCTGGGCCGCGGCCGTCGACCGGGACCGCCGCGCTCGCACGGCCGGCCATCGCCGCCGCCTGCCCGCTCAGCAGCGCGCCGACATCGCGCCCGCCGCGGCCCCCATGAGCTGCCGTCGCTTCATGCGCTCGCTCCCGTCCGCCCGGCGTAGGTGGTCTCGTCGAGGCCGGACTGGGTGGGGTCGTGGTCCACCTCGCCGACGTCGTACATCGTGGTCATCCAGTGGTAGAAGTTGTCGCCGCGCTGGCGCAGCACCTCGTAGAGCCGGCGCATCATCCGGTGTCGGACGTCGGCCATCTCCGGGTGCTGGTAGACGTTGCTGAGCTCGTCCGGGTCGGTGACCAGGTCGTACAGCTCGTTCGTGGAGTCCGGGTTGACGACGAGCTTGTGCCGGTCCGTGCGCAGCATGCGCTGCGGGTAGGGGAAGTGGTGGCCGTGGAACTCGCACACGATGTCCTCGGCCCAGCCCGAGCGCCCGTCGGGGGCCTCGCCGCGGGCCAGCGGCAGCAGGGACCTCGAGTCCGCGGCGGGGTCCGGGTCGAGGCCCGCCAGGTCGAGGATGGTCGCGGTGCAGTCGAGCAGGCCTACGAACTCCGTGCGCACCTGGCCCGCCGGGCCGCCCGGCACGCGCAGGAGGCCCGCCGTGCGGTAGATGTCCTCGTACATCGCCGGGCCCTTGTCGTGCAGCCGGTGGGAGCCGGTGAACTCCCCGTGGTCGCTCGAGAAGAACACCGCCGTGCTGTCCGTCAGCCCGAGTCGCTCCATGGCCTCCATGACCCGGCCGATCTCCCGGTCGATCAGCGCCACGTACCCCTGGTAGACGGCGATGAGCTTGCGCGTGGTCTCGATCGGCATCGTGTCGAACGTCCAGTGCGCGCTGTAGTTCGCCTGCACCGGCGGCTTGCCCGCGAACGTCTCGGCGATCGACCGGGGCAGCTCGACGTCGGCCGGGTCGACCAGGTCGAAGTACTCGTCCGGGACGATGTACGGCAGGTGGGGGCCGAAGAAGCTGAGCTCGAGGAAGAACGGCCGCGCCCCGGTGCGGAAGTCGTCCGCGTACCGCTCCAGCAGCTCGATCGTGCGCGTCGCGAGGTAGTGCTCGAAGGTCGCCTCCACCGGCTGGTGCAGCCGCGCCGCGAGCAGGTTGCCGGGACCGCCGTTGGGCAGCGTGCCGCGCACGCGGTCGCTGATCTCGTACGGCGGCAGGCCGTGGTCCGCCAGGTACTTCAGGTAGTCCGGGTGCTCCACCGGGTTGTGCCAGCCCGGCAGGTCGGGGCCGTCGAAGCCGAACGCCGCGGCGTTCTTCTCCGTGCCCGCGTGCCACTTGCCCACGAGCCCGGTGTTGTACCCGGCGGAGCGCAGCGCCTCGACGAAGGTGAACGTCCCGTCGTCCAGGTCCTCCAGGTAGCCCACGTTCCGCTCGTGGTTCGCCAGCACCCGGTGCCGGAACGGCGCCTGCCCGGTGAGCAGGCTCGCGCGCGCGGGCGTGCAGATCGCCGTCGGCGTGTACCAGCGGTCGAAACGCGTGCCCGTGCGGGCGAGGTCGTCCAGCACGGGGGTCGTGCCGTGCGGGCTCCCGTACGCGCCGAGCGTGTCGACCCGGTGCTGGTCGGTCATGAGGAACAGGACGTTGGTCGGCGTCCGACGGGCGTCCGGCACGGCCGTCACTCGCCCGCCCCGAGGAACAGGTCGCCGGTGTAGAACTCGGCCGGGTCGACCGCCTCCGGCAGCTGTCCCGCCCCGACGAAGTAGTCCTCCATCCCGGACAGCCAGGTGTCGAAGGTGCCGTCCTGCGTGTACCCGTCGATCTCCTCGAGGCTGAGCACCTGCACGTTGCCGGCGTCGGCCTTCACGTCCGCCACGTCCAGGTCGTTGAACTCGGCCGTCAGCTCGATGGCCTCGTCGAGGTGGTCGGCCCGGTAGGCGATGGCGTCGCGCAGCGCCGCGAGCACGCGGTCGACCTTCTCCTGCTCGTCCGCGACCACGTCGTTGCCCGCGACGAACGCGGTGGGGAACGCGACGGTGTCCTCGAAGTCGCTGTTGGTCGCGAGCTCCACGAGGTCGGGGACCTGCTCCTTCACCGTCGCGAGGGCCGGGTACCAGAACCCGGCGCCGTCGATCTGGCCGGACGACAGGGCCGCGACGATCGCCGCCGGCTCCATCGGCACGATCTCGACGTCGTCCTTGGTCATGCCCGCGTCCTGCAGCGCGAGCGTGAGGATCATGTCCCCGGACGTCCCCTCGGGGATCGCGACCTTCTTGCCCTTCAGCTCCTCGACGGAGTCGATGCCGGGCTGGGCGACCACGCGGTCGGCCTGGCCGAGGGTGTTCATCGCGACGATCTTGGCCTGGCCCGATGCGGGCATCCAGAACGCGCCGGGGCCGATGTAGCCGAAGTCGAGGTCGCCGGTGCCGAGCGCCTGGATCTGCAGCGGGCCGTTGGTGAACGACGACGTCGTGACGTCGACCCCGTGCTCGGCCCACAGCCCCTGGTCCTCGGCGATGGCCAGCAGGCTCGTGCCGTTGAAGTCCGGGATGTAGCCGAAGTTGACCTCGATGGTCTCGTCCTCGGCGGACCCGCCGGCGGCGTCACCCCCGGAGCAGGCGGTGGTCGCGGCGAGCGTGGCGACGAGGAGGGCCGACGCGGTGGCCGCACGGCGGGAAGTTCGGGTCAGTCGCATGGGGTTTCCTTCGTGTGAGGTTTGGGGGTCAGGGGCGCTCGGACGCCGGGGACTGGTGGTAGACGGAGTGCCACACCCGGTTGCGCAGCGCGGCGAACTCACCGCTGAGCCGCATCTCCTCGGTGCGGGGGTAGGGCAGGTCGACGTCGACGACGTCGTAGACGCGGCCCGGCCGGGCCGCCATGACGACCACCCGGTTCGCGAGGAAGACCGCCTCGTCGACGTCGTGGGTGATGAAGAGGACGGTGCGCTTCTCGCGGCTCCAGGTCTCCAGGAGCTGCTCCTGGAGGTTGACGCGCGTGAGGGCGTCGAGCGCCCCGAACGGCTCGTCCATGAGCAGGATCGACGGGTTCACGGCGTAGGCACGGGCGATGGCGCACCGCTGCTTCATCCCGCCGGACAGCATCTTCGGCAGCGCGCCGGCGAACTGCTCCAGGCCGACGAGCCGGATGAAGTGCTCGGCCCGTTCCCGGCGCTCGGCCCGGCCGAGGCCCGCGACCTTGAGCCCGAACTCGATGTTCTTCCGCACGGTCAGCCACGGGAACAGCGCGTACTGCTGGAAGATCACGCCACGCTCGGGCCCGGGGCCGGAGACCTCCGCGCCGTCGACCAGGGCGTGGCCCGACGTCGGCTCCTCGAGACCGGCGAGGATGTTCATGAGCGTCGACTTGCCGCAGCCCGACGGCCCGACGACGGTGACGAACTCGTTGTCGGCGATGTCGAGGGAGACCCGCTCGAGCGCGACGAACTCCTCGTTCCTGAGCGCGAACGTCTTGCGGACCTCCTGGACGGAGATCTTCGCGGCCCGGGTGCGCCCGGACCCTGCCGCGGGGTGGGTCGTGGTGGTCATCGCCGCTCCTGCCATCCGGTGAGCCTGGTCTCCGCGAGCAGCAGCAGGCGGTCCATCACGAGCCCGAGGACGCCGATCACGACGATGCCGACGAAGATCGTCGCGATGTCGTAGTAGAGCTGCGCCTGCTGCATCCGGTAGCCGAGGCCGGCCTGGGCCGCCAGCAGCTCGGCCGCGACGAGCGTCGCCCAGGCGGAACCGAGGCCCACGCGCATGCCGACGAGGATGAACGGCGTCGAGGCCGGCACCACGACCTTGAGGAAGATCGTGCCGTCCTTCGCCCCGAGCACCCGGGCCGCGTTGATCAGGGTGCGGTCGACGCCGACCACGCCCTGGTAGGTGGAGATCACGCAGGCGAGGAACGCCGCGAGGAAGATGACGAACACCTTCGGCAGCTCGCCGATCCCCATGAGCACCAGCACCAGCGGCAGCAGGGCCAGCGGCGGGATGGTGCGGAAGAACTGGATCCACGGCTCGAGCAGTCCCCGCGCCACGGTGTACCAGCCCATGAGGAAGCCGACGGGGACGGCGAGCGCCGAGCCGAGCAGGAACCCGGTGAGCACCCGGCCGAGGCTCGCCAGGACGTCCTCCTGCAGCACGCCGTCCGACCAGAGCTCGGCGGCCTTGCTCACCACCTCGGGCGGGGTCGGGAACTGGAACCCGTTGAGCGCGAGGAGCCACCAGATCGCGATGCCGCTGACGATCGAGACGGCGTTCAGCAGGCGCAGGGTGGCGCGCCGCGACATCCGGCGCCGTCCCCGCGCGGGCCGGGCGGGCGGCGGCGAGGCGACCGGGCCGGCGTCGGCCGGGGGCCCGGTCCGGGCCGGGCCCGGGATCGAGACGGTCACTGTGCGCTCCTTCGCAGGTGGTGCGGGCCGGCGGCCTCGGGCTCGGGGTAGCCGGCGAGCAGGGGGGACCGGTGGAAGAGGGCGGCGAGCGCGCCGAGCGCGCCGCCGCGGTCGCCGAGCTGGCTCGCGCGCACGACCCGCGGCACGTCGGTGGGCACGGAGTACAGCTCGTAGCGCAGCGTGGCGGCGGCCTGCTCGACGATGACCGGCGCCACGTGGGCCACCTCGCCGCCGACCACGACCTCCACGGGGTCGAGCACCATCGCGGCGGCCCCGAGGACGCGCCCGAGCGCCGTCCCGGCCTCGCGCAGCACGGCGTCGACGACGGGGTCGCCCTTCTCGACCGCGGCCGCGAGGCCGTCCAGGTCGTCGACCGCTGCGCCCCGCCGGCGGCAGGCGGCGAGGATCGCCGGGACGGACGCGACGGTCTCGAGGCAGCCCCGCTTGCCGCACCGGCACGCGACGCCGGTCGGGTCGGCGGTGACGTGGCCGAGCTCGCCCGAGTACCCGCGGGCGCCCAGGACCAGCCGGCCGGAGACCACCAGGCCGCCGCCGACGCCGTCGGACAGCCGGACGTAGACCAGGTCGCCGGGCCCGCCCGGGTGCGAGACCGCCTCGGCCAGCGCGGCCAGGCGCGTGTTGTTGTCCACGACGACGGGGGTGCCGAACCGCTCGGCGAAGGCCGCCTGGACGCCGTCGGGCGTGGCGTGCCGGTTCCACGCCACGGGCGTGCCGCCCGGGGCGCCGCCCGTGAACGGCCCGGGCACCCCGATCCCCACCGCCTGGAGCGCGCCGAAGTGCAGCCCGTGGTCGGCGACGAGCCGGTCGACGAGGCCGAGGGCGAGCTCGACCCGCGCCGGCCACGGCTCGTCGTCGTAGGGCTGCACCCCCGAGGCGATGATCTCGTGCGACGCGTCCGCGACCGCGACGTGCACCCGGCGATGACCGAAGTCGACGCCCAGGAACTGCCCGGCCCCGGGGTCGAGCGCGATCCGCTCCGCCGGCCGGCCGCTGCCGCTGCGGGTGGCGGCGTCGGTGTCGACGACGACGGCGGCCCCGCGCCGCAGCAGGCTCGCCGTGATCTCGGAGAGCGTCGTGCGGGACAGGCCCACGCGCGTGGCGAGCTCGGAGCGGCTCAGCGCTCCACCCGCGCGCAGCGCGGCGAGGACCCGCTCCTCGTGGGTGCGCCGCACCAGCGCGTGCACCCCTGTCGTCGTCGACATGCCGGCGACGCTACGAAGGCCCGATTTTTCCGTCAACGCCCCGGCAGAATCGAATCTCCCGTCGTCCCGGTTCTTGGCAGAATCCGACGGAGCGGCGCCCGGACGACCGGCACCCCCGCCCGGACCGTGCAGCTTCGTGCTCGACATGGCCGTGACGCTAGGCGGCCGGAATTCCTCCGGCTAGACGCCGGACGAATTTCCGATGAATTCCATCGGATATCTACAGAATCGCCACAGGTCCCGGGACGGCGGCCACCGGGCGGCCGCCGTCCCGGAGACTCAGTCGACCGCGTAGGTGCGCACGTAGTCGAACCCCGCGGCGGCGCCCGCGGTGTTCATCGCGACCAGGCCCAGGTCCAAGTCGCCGTCGGCGGGCAGGGTCCACGTGCCACCCCACTGCCACGACTCGCCGTCGGTGCTGGAGGCCATGCGGACGTCGTGCTCGCCGTGCTCGACGTCCCGGTGCACCAGCAGGCGCAGCCACGTGGTCTCGGCCGGAGCGGCGCCCCACATCGGCGACGCGTACGCGGCCGCCGGCGGGGTCGCCGTGGGACGCGGGCCCTCGCGCGTGAACTCCACCTGCTCCGCGACGAGGCCCGGCTTCCGCTGGAGCCCCAGGTGCGAGTGCACCAGCTTCACGAAGCGGTCGTCGCCGCCGTACAGCACGAGGCCCGCCTGCTGGTTCACCTGGTGCCCACCGAGGGTCATCCTCGTCTCGACCAGGTAGTCGCCCTCCGGCGCGGCGCGCCGCAGCACCGACGCGGTGTTCGTGCCCCCGGCCAGCTCCGCCGCCTGGGTCGGGAACGCGAACGCGCCGTCCTGCAGGCCGACGCCGGCCGCCGGACCCCGCACCCAGGACCACCCGGACCCGGGCTCGCCGGGGACGGCGTCGCCGTCGAACTCGTCGGAGTAGCCGGCCAGGAGCTCGCCCGGCTCCGGGTCCGGCACCCGCTCCGTGACGGGCTCCGCCAGGGGGACGAGGCTGACGTTGTCCGCCTCGGCGTCCCCGCCCCGCGCGAGGACCCCGACCCGGTCGCCGCCGCCCGCACCCCTCGGCGCGTCCACGGTGACCGCGCCCAGGGGGTCGAGCACGTTGTCCGCCGACACCGCGGCCGTCACCCGCGCCCCGCGCCGGTCGAGCGTCACCACGTGCCAGTCGGCGTACCGGAAGCCGTCCGGCAGCCGGACGGCGTCGCGCACGGTGCGCGCACCGCGGCGGGCCTCGAGCCGCAGCTCGCCCGCGTCGCGGTCGATCCACGCGGTCGCGCCGCCCCCGTTGCCGGTGGCGCCCAGGGTGAGGCCCGCCGCCCCGCCGTCGCCGACGCGCAGGTCCGCCTGCGCGCGCAGGTCGCCGCGCCCGCGGGCCGTGCTGGCGAGGGACGCGCCGTCCCCCAGGCGGGCGTGGCCTCCGGCGTCGGAGTCGTCCGCCGTACGCACCGGTCCGTGCGCGCGCCAGCCGCGCAGGTCGTCCAGGGTCGACGTCACGACGCCCGACGTCACCGGGGCCGCCTGCTCGCCCTCGGACGGCCCCGCCCCGGCGTTGACCACGGGCCACCCGTCGATCCAGTCGAGGCGGTCGACCATCATGGGGCGCTTGGACAGGTTCAGGGTGCCGTTGCGCGTCGCCACGGGCGGGAAGTCGGCGTCGTCGCGCGGGATCGCGTGGTAGACCATCCAGTCCTGGCCGGCCAGGTCGGTGACGACGGTGTGGTGACCCGGCCCGGCGAACCGGTTGCCGTTCGCGGCGAGCACGAACCCGGCCTTGCTCGACGCGGCCATGAGGTCGGTGCCCTCGTCGTCGACGAACGGGCCGCGGGGCGATTCGCCGCGCCCCACCTTCACCGTGTAGCCGCTCGACTCGCCCTCGCAGCAGCCCGCCTCGGAGTACATGAGGTAGTACGCGTCCCCGCGGTGGACGACGAACGCCCCCTCCATCCGGCGCCCCTGCGCCACCGGCGTGACCCGGCCGGTGAGCTCCGTCCCGTCCGGGGTCAGCTCCGAGACGCAGACGACGTCGTAGCTGCCCCAGTACAGGTAGAGGGTGCCGTCGTCGTCGGAGAAGAGCGCCTGGTCGATGTTGCCCGTCGGGCAGCCAGCGATCGGCGCCGACGGCACGAGCAGCTCGTCGTGGTGGGTCCACGGGCCGGTCGGTGTGGGTGCCGTGGCGAGCGCGAGGCCGCCGGTCGAGAGCCCGTACGTGAGGTGGTACTCCCCCGCCACGTAGCGGACGTCCGGGGCCCAGGCGCGGGAGCTGTCCCGCCAGGTCGCGGGAACGGCGTCGGTCTCGATGACGTCGCCGACGTACTCCCAGTCCACCAGGTCCGTCGAGCGCAGGATCGGCAGGATGTGCTCGCCCGCCTCGCCCGCGCTGTTGAAGATCGGGTTCTGCGTGCCGTACGCGTACCAGGCGCCGTCCTTGCCGCGGATCACCGTGGGGTCCGGGAACGTGTCGACGACCCCGGCGGAGACCGGGTTGCTGTAGGTCGCCGGTGCCTCGTCCGCCGCGTCGGCCGCCCACGCCGCGCCCGGGCTGTCGGCCACCTGCTGCGCGTGCGGCTGGGCGGGCGACCGGGCAGGCGCCGGCGCCGCGTGCGCGGTGAGCACGCTCGCGGCGAGCGCCGCCGCCGTCACGACGACCGCCCCTGCGCGGCTCGCTGTTCGCCATCTCATCGGTGAGCTCCTCGGTGTCGGTGCGGCCGCACCCCTCGCGCGGCCGGCGCCCGGGACCGGCGTCGCCGTCTCCCGGGCTCGCCCTTCATCGAACGAGAGGGAGATTTCTCCGGCAAGAACCCGGCACAAACCCCGTGCGCCGCCCGCAAGGCCACCGCCGCCCCACCGCCCGGCCGTGGTTGGATCGGCCCGTGCGCGCGATGACGTTCGACGAGTTCGGCGGGCCGGTGACCGTCCGCGACGTCCCCGAGGCCGTCGCGCCGCCGGGCGGCGTCGTCGTGGAGGTCCACGCCAGCGGCCTGTGCCTCAGCGACTGGCACGCGTGGGCCGGGCACGACGACGACATCCGGGCGTTCCCGCACGTCCCCGGGCACGAGCTGGCGGGCGTCGTCGCCGCGGTGGGGGCCGGGGTCGAGCGCTGGCGGCCGGGCGACCGGGTGACCGCGCCGTTCGTGTGCGGGTGCGGGCGGTGCGACTGGTGCCGCTCCGGGCAGGCGCAGGTGTGCCCGCACCAGACGCAGCCGGGGTTCACGCACGCCGGCTCGTTCGCCGAGCGCGTCGTGCTGCACGCCGCCGACACCAACCTCGTGGCGCTGCCCGACGGCGTCGACGACGCGACCGCGGCGAGCCTCGGCTGCCGGTTCGCGACGGCGTACCGGGCCGTCGCCGGCCGGGCGCGCGTGCGGCCCGGCGAACGGGTGGTCGTCGTCGGGGCGGGCGGCGTGGGGCTCAGCGCGGTGATGGTCGCGGCCGCGCTCGGCGCGCGGGTCGTCGCCGTCGACCGGCACGAGGGCGCCATCGCCGCGGCGCGCCGCGCCGGCGCGGAGCACACCGTCCTCGCCGGCGACGGCGTGGACGTCCCGGCGGTCGTGCAGCAGCTGACGGGCGGGGCGCACGTCGGCGTCGACGCGGTGGGCAGCGAGGGCACCTGCGCCGACGCGGTCCTCAGCCTCCGGCGTCGCGGACGGCACGTGCAGGTGGGGCTCCTCCCGCCCGCAGGCGGGCACCCGCGCGTCCCGATGTCCTGCGTCATCGGCTGGGAGCTCGACGTCCTCGGCAGCCACGGCATGGCCGCGGCCGACTACCCCGCCATGCTCGCCCTCGTCGCGGACGGGACGCTGCGGCCGCAGGACCTGGTCGACCGGGTGGTCGGCCTGGAGGAGGGCGCGCGGCTGCTGCCGGGGCTGGACGTGACCCCGCGCGCCGGCATGGTCGTCGTCGACCCGCGGCGCTGAGAGCCGCGACGCCGAGCCGGGCGACGGCACCGGGCCGCCCGAGCGCCGGCCTCGCAGGTGACCGACACGGGCCGGCGGCGTACACTCGACCCGGCCATACCCGGCGGCGGACGCCGCGAGATCCCAGGAGGTGCGCGCATGACCCGCAGCGAGCCTCCCAGTAGTCCGAGCCGCGACTGACGGCTCCCCGCCCGGCGCCTCGGCCCGGGCGGCCCGGCGTCCACCCGAGCGCTCGCCTCGTGCCTCCGCTCCACCCCTTGACGCCACCTCCCCGCGCGCCGCCCGACACCGGGCGCGCGCCCAGCCGCAGTCGCGGGACCGACGCACGCAGTCGTCCACCCTGCAGCCGCGCACGCCCCGTGCGCCGGTTCATGCACCGGAGGTCCCCTCATGGCCGTCACGACCACGACCCGTTCCCTGCGCTCGCGCCCCCTGCTCGGCGCCCTGCGACCCCGCCGGCCGGCGACGCCCGGCACAGGACGCCCCGCCGACTCCGCCCGCCACGACGCGGCACCCCGCCGTTCGTCCATCGTCGAGTCCGCCCTGTACGACGACGACGGGCGCCGCGTCGCGAGCTTCACCCGCCTCGCGGACACGTTCCGTGAGCTGCGCTCCCGCCCGGGCGGCATGGCGTGGATCGGCCTGGAGCGGCCCGACGAGACCGAGCTCGCGTCGCTCGCCCGCGAGTTCGACCTGCACCCGCTGGTCGTCGAGGACGCGATCGTGGCGCACCAGCGTCCCAAGATCGAGCGGTACGGCGACACCCTCTTCGTCGTCCTGCACGCAGCCCGCTACGTGGACGCCACCGAGGAGGTCGAGTTCTCCGAGCTGCACGTCTTCGTCGGCCCCGACTTCGTCGTCACCGTGCGGCACGGCGCGGGCCCGGACCTCGCCGCGGTGCGCACCCACCTGGAGGCGCACCCCGCCATGCTGGCCCGCGGACCGGAGTCCGTGCTGTACGCGATCGTGGACCGGGTCGTGGACGACTACGCGCCCGTCGTCGCAGGCCTCGACGCCGACATCGACGAGATCGAGTCGGAGGTGTTCGGCGGCGACGAGCAGGTCTCGCGGCGCATCTACGAGCTCTCGCGCGAGGTCGTCGAGTTCCAGCGCGCCGTCGTCCCGCTGCAGCGGGTGTGCCAGTCCCTCGCGAAGGGCGCCGAGAAGTACGGCGTGTCCGAGGACCTGCAGGCGTACCTGCGCGACGTCGCCGACCACCTCATCGAGGTCGCCGAGCGGATCGAGACGTTCCGGGCCGCCCTGCGGGACATGCTCACCGTCAACGCGACCCTCGTCGCCCAGCGGCAGAACGAGGAGATGAAGCACCTGTCGGAGGTGAGCATCCGGCAGGGCGAGGAGGTCAAGAAGATCTCCGGCTGGGCGGCGATCCTCTTCGCGCCGACGCTGGTCGGGACGGTCTACGGCATGAACTTCGACGTCATGCCCGAGCTGCACTGGGCGTTCGGGTACCCGGCGGCACTGCTGGCCATGCTGGCGGTCAGCGTCGGGCTGTTCGCCGTCTTCCGCGGGAAGCGGTGGATCTGACGGGCGGCGGCGCGCGGGCGGCCAGTAGGGTCTCCGGGTGACCTCTGCACCGGCGCCCGCGCCCCCCGCCCCGACTGGCCTCACGCCCGCGACGCGCACGCTGCTGACGCTCGGCGCGGCCGTGCTCGTCCTCGCGGGGGTGCACCTCGCGGCCGACGTGCTCGCACCCGTGTTCCTCGCCGCCGTGATCGTCATCATCTGCCACCCGGTGCGGCGCCCGCTCGAGGCCCGCGGCTGGCCCCGCTGGGCGGCGACGACGGCGGTCATCGTCGTCGCGTACCTGATCCTCGCGGCCCTGCTGGCCATGCTGATCTTCGCCGGGTTCCAGTTCGCCGGCCTGGTGCGCGACTACCTCGGCGAGCTGCAGCAGTCGGTCGACGAGGTCGCCGACCAGCTCGCCGCGCTCGGCCTCGACGCGCAGATCGCCGACGCCACGGCCTCGGCCCTGGAGCCGAGCCGGCTGATCTCCGTGGCGGGCAGCGTCAGCGGGATGGTTCTGAGCATCGCGACGGCGTTCTTCTTCGTGCTCGCCTACGCGATCTTCATGGCGGCCGACGCCGCCCGGTACTCGACGGCGTCGCGCCTGTTCGGTGCCACCCATGCCGGGCAGATCGACCGCGCGACGCGGTTCAGCTCGGGCGTCCGGCGCTACTTCGTCGTGAACGCGTCGTTCGGTGCCGTCGTGGCGGTCATCGACGGGGTCGCGCTCGGCCTGATCGGCGTCCCCGCGCCCGTGGTGTGGGCGATCCTCGCGTTCGTCACCAACTTCGTGCCGAACATCGGCTTCATCCTCGGCCTGATCCCGCCGGCGATCATGGCGTTCGTCGTGGGCGGCTGGCCGCTCGCCCTCGCCGTCGTCGCGATCTACTGCGTGGTGAACGTCGTGCTGCAGGTGCTGGTACAGCCGAAGTTCGTGTCCGACGCCGTGAGCCTGAGCCTCACCCTGAGCTTCATGTCCGTGGTCTTCTGGACGTTCGTCATCGGCCCCCTCGGCGCGATCCTCGCCATCCCGCTGACGCTGCTGGTGCGGGCGCTCGTGCTCGAGGGCGACCACCGCACCGTCTGGCTGCGCTGGCTGTCGGGCGACGACGTCAGCCCCGAGGCCGAGCCCGCCGACGCCGGTCGCCCCGCCGCCCGGGAGCCCGACGCCGGACCGGGCCCCTCCGAGCACCACGAACCGCACGTGGACGCCCCGCGGCCCGCCGAGGCCGACGCCGACGCCGACCGTACGCCGACCGCATGAGCTCCCCCGCCGCGTCCCACCCCGCCGTCGAGAGGGTCCGCGCCGCCCTGGACGCGCGCGGCGCGACCGGCGAGATCCGGTGGCTCGACGACGCCGTGACGACGGCGGCCCTCGCGGCCGCGGCGCTCGGCGTCCCGGTCGGCGCGATCGCGAACTCGCTGGTCTTCATGCTCGACGACGAGCCCGTGCTCGTGCTGACCAGCGGCGCGCACCGCGTCGAGGAGGACTACCTGGGTGCGCGGCTCGGGGGGCTGCTCGGGCGGGCGAGCAAGGATGCCGTGCGCCAGGCCACGGGTCAGGTGATCGGCGGGGTCGCGCCCGTCGGGCACCCGGCCCCCGTGCGCACCTACGTGGACACGGCGCTCGCGGAGCACGACGTCGTGTGGGCGGCCGCCGGGCACGCGAGGACCGTCTTCCCGACGACGTTCGACGAGCTGGTCCGCATCACGGGCGGTGCGCCGACCGCGGTCGAGGCACCCGCGCCCTGACGGCGGGTGCGAGGTCGAGGCCCCGGCCCTAGCGTTGAGGGAGCCCCCGTCCAGTCCGTCAGGAGACCGCCGTGGCACACGGAGACATCACCCACATCGACATCCCCGTCACCGACGCCGACCGCGCCAAGCGCTTCTACGGCGGCCTGTTCGGCTGGGACATCGCGGCGCCGCCCGGGTTCGAGGACTACCCGATGTGGCGGGCGCCCAACCAGATCAGCGGCGGCGGCCTCGCACCTCGCTCGGAGGGTTTCACCAGCCCGCGCAGCTACGTGGAGGTCGACTCGATCGACGAGGTCCTCGCGAAGGTGCCGGAGCTCGGCGGCACGGTCGTCAAGCCGAGGTCCGAGATCAGCCCGACGAGCTGGTGGGCCGTCCTGCGGGACGCGGACGGCAACGAGATCGGGCTCTACGAGGGCACGACCGACGCGGGCTGACGCCCGTCCGACGGCGGGCGCGCCTCAGCGCGCGAGCAGGACGGTCCCGTCCGGGTCGCCGTCGCGCCGGGGGCGCAGCCTGTCCGGCGCGGGCCACGGCAGCTCGAACCGCTCCACCGGCACGTCGATGGCGCCGAAGTCGTCGGTCTGCACCACCACGCGGGCGGGCGTGACCTCGACGAGCCGCACCCGCAGCGCCCCGCCCTCGGGCCGTTCGAGCGTCCACACGTCGGCCATCCACCTCAGGCCGGCGTCCTCCAGGGCCTCCTCGGCGGCGTGCCAGTCGACCGGGCCTGTGAGGTCGCGCCCGAGCAGCGACACCGCGACCCAGCCGTCGCCGTCGGGCCGGATCCAGCCCATGGGCTCACGGTCGTCGGGACGACGGTGCTCGATCCAGTCGGCGGGGAGCTCGGAGGCGGGCATGGTCGCCACGGTAGGCGACGGCCGCCGTCAGCCGCGACCGGATTCCGCGCCGTCCGCCAGGCCCTGGGCGTCCGCCAGTCCGCGGGCGTACGCCTCGGCGCTGCCCTCGCGGAACAGGTCGTCCGCGCTGGGCCGCACCAGGGTCCGCGCGCCGGGGCCGTCGCCGGACGGCCCGTCGCCCGCGAGCACGAAGCGCCCGACGCCGCGCACCACCGCGACGGGCCGCCCCGCGGTCTTGCCGCGCACCAGCTCGGAGGCGGCCGCGACCTCGTCGACGACGGCGGTCACGGTCACGGAGATCGGCCGGCCGTGGGCGTCGAAGCCGCCCCGAAGGTCGTCGACGACGGCGACGCCGGCCGCCCCGATCGCGATGTCGACGAGGCCGTCCCGCCACGGGCGGCCCGCCGTGTCCGTGAGGACGACGCCGAGCCGGTCGAGGCCGAAGCGCGACCGGAGTGCCGCCCGCAGCGCGCGCGCCGACGCGTCCGGGTCCTCGGGCAGCAGCAGCACCGTGCCCTCGGGCGTGTTGGACGCGTCCACCCCGGCGGCCGCCATGACCAGGCCGAGCCGGTTCTCGACGATCCGCAGCGGCGGCAGGCCGCCCGGACGCTCCCGCGTCGCGACCACGCGCACGGTCTCGTCCGTGATCGCCCGCTCGCGGTCGGCCGCCAGCACGACGCGCCCCTCCGCCTTCGAGACGACCTTCGACGTCACGACGACCACGTCGCCCTCGGCGGGCGCGTCGCCGGACGCCGCGGCGTCGGCCGCCAGCACGTCGCCGACGAGCGTGGCGAGGTCGTCGCCCGGGCGCACCTCGGGGAAGCCGCCGGGCGCCCAGACGGTCAGCCGTGCGCTCACCGGGTCAGCTTCGGCAGCACCTCGCGGCCGAAGACCTCGATCCACTCCTTCTGGTTACGCCCCACGTTGTGCAGGTAGATGCGGTCGAAGCCGAGGTCGACGTACTTCTGGATGGCCTCGCGGTGCGCGTCCGGGTCGGCGGAGATGACCATGCGGCCCTCGAAGTCCTCCGGGCGCACCAGCTTGGCCATCTGCGCGAAGTCGTGCGGCGACCGGATGTCGGCCTTGGGGAACTTCATCCCGCCGTTGGGCCACTCGGTCATCGCGTTCGCGAGCGCCTCCTCGTCGGTCGGAGCCCACGACATGTGCACCTGCAGCACCTTGGGCATGCCGTGGGGGTCACGACCCGACTCGCGCACGCCGTCGTCGAACTTGCCGAACAGCATCTCGATCTTCTCCAGCGGCGCGCCCACGGTGATGAGCCCGTCGGCGTGCTTGCCCGCGCGCTTGGCGGTGATGGGCCCGGCGGTGGCGACGAGGATCTCGGGGGCCACCTCCGGCATGGTCCACAGCCGGGTGGACTCCATCTTGTAGTACTGCCCGGAGTGCTTGACGTCCTTGCCGTCGAGCCCGGACTGGAACAGCTTCTTGATGATGTCGATCGCCTCGAACATCCGGTTGATCCGCTCGGGCGCCTCGGGCCAGTAGCCCGCCACGACGTGCTCGTTGAGCGCCTCGCCCGAGCCGAGGCCGAGCCAGTGGCGCCCCGGGTACATGGCGGCGAGCGTGGCCGACGCCTGCGCGACCATGGCCGGGTGCCAGCGGAACGTCGGCGCGGTGACGCCGGGGCCGAGGTCGCCGCGGGTGCGCTCGCCCAGGGCGGTGAGCACGTTCCACACGAACGCGGCCTCCCCCTGCTGCGGCACCCAGGGCTGGAAGTGGTCGGCCGCCATGACGCCGGAGAAGCCGTGCTCCTCGGCGTAGGCCGAGAACTCGACCACGTCGGTGGGGTGGAACTGCTCGAGCATCGCGGCATAGCCGATGGTGAGACCGGAAGGCATGGTCCGACCCTATCCCCGAGCGCCGCGGCGATACCTGGTACCGGCGCCGAACCCGTCACGCCAGACGCTTGGCGAAGAAGTGCTCGGCGTACGGGTTGTCGTTGTACCGCTCGACCGGCCGGTACCCGGCGCGCTCGTACATCGCCAGCGCCTCGCCGAGGCTGCCGTTCGTGTCCAGGCGGACGACGTCGTGCCCGAGGTCCCGGCACACCCCCTCCAGGTGCCGCAGCAGCCGGGAGCCGAGGCCCGCCCCGCGCCACGCGGGGTGCACCCACATCCGCTTGATCTCCCCCGCGCCGTCGTCGAGCGCCTGCACTCCCCCGCACGCCACGGGCTCGCCGTCGCTCGTGGCGACGACGAAGGCGCCGGACGGCGGGCGCAGCCGCTCGGCGCCCTCGGCGAGGTCCCCCGCGGCGAACCCGCCGGGGAACCGCTCGTCCAGCTCGGCGACGTACGCGCCGACGGCTGCCAGCGCCGCCGGCGAGGCAGGGTCGACGGTCTCGAGCGTGACGGTCGCCGCGCGCACGAGGAGGTCGGCCTCGGCGAGCGCCGCGGCGAGCCGGGCCCGCTGACGCTCCGTCAGCGGGGCGACGAGCGCCCGGGCACGGTCGGCCGAGCGGCGCTCGAGCTCGTCCCAGGCGCGCCGGCCGGCGGCGGTGAGGTCGACGCGGCGCCGGCGCCGGTCGTCCGGGTCCGGCACGACGGCGACCAGCCCGTCGGACTCCAGCCGGCGCAGCAGCCGGCTGAGGTACCCGGAGTCGAGCCCGAGGCGGGCCCGCAGGTCACGCGTGGTGCCCGGCTCGGTGCCGATCTCGAACAGCAGGCGCGCGGTGCCGAGCGGCATCCCCAGCCCGAGGAACGACTCCTCGAGCGCGCCCACGCGCTGGGTGTAGCTGCGGTTGAACCGGCGCACGACGTCGGCGTGCTCGGCGAGCGTGCCCGGCTCTCGCTGTCTCGTCATACCTCTGATCGTAGTCAGAGAAATGGCTGCCCCGCGTCGCGGTCCGTCTGCACCCCGGAACCCGTTGTCGACGGCCGCCCGGCATCTGGGAGAATGGGCGACCATGAGCGACTTCCCGACCCCCGAGGCGCCGACCGCGCCCGCGCAGGCCTCCGCAGCGACCCCCTCGACCGGTGCCGTAGCCGGCGACGTGGTGCGCGCGGTGGTCCGGGAGGTACCGGACAAGGTCAGCCTCGACGGCCTCGAGGAGCGCTTCGACGAGCGCTGGTCGGCGGACGGCACCTTCGCCTTCGACCGGACCGCGACGCGCGAGCAGGTCTACTCCATCGACACCCCGCCGCCCACGGTCTCCGGCTCGCTGCACGTGGGGCACGTGTTCAGCTACACGCACACCGACACCGTCGCCCGGTTCCAGCGCATGCGCGGCAAGGAGGTCTTCTACCCGATGGGGTGGGACGACAACGGCCTGCCCACCGAGCGCCGCGTGCAGAACTTCTTCGGCGTGCGCTGCGACCCGTCCCTGCCGTACGTCGAGGGCTTCGAGCCGCCGCACCAGGGCACCGAGGGCAAGGCGGTCAAGCCCGCCGACCAGGTGCCCGTCAGCCGCCGCAACTTCATCGAGCTCTGCGAGCGCCTGACCGCCGACGACGAGCGCCAGTTCGAGGCGCTCTGGCGCCGCCTCGGCCTGTCGGTCGACTGGGCGCAGACGTACCAGACCATCGACGCCACGTCCCGCGCCGCGTCCCAGCGGGCGTTCCTGCGCAACCTGGAGCGCGGCGAGGCGTACCAGGCCGAGGCGCCGGGCCTGTGGGACGTGACCTTCCAGACGGCGGTGGCGCAGGCCGAGCTCGAGGCCCGCGAGTACCCCGGCTTCTTCCACCGGGTGGCGTTCCACCGCCCGGACGGCGAGAAGGTCTACATCGAGACCACCCGCCCGGAGCTCATCCCCGCCGTCGTCGCGCTGATCGCGCACCCGGACGACGAGCGGTACCAGGGGCTGTTCGGCACCACCGTGACCTCGCCCCTCTTCGGCGTCGAGGTGCCCGTGCTCGCGCACCCGGCCGCCGCCATGGACAAGGGCGCCGGCATCGCCATGTGCTGCACCTTCGGCGACCTCACGGACGTGCAGTGGTGGCGCGAGCTGCAGCTCGCCACCCGGTCGGTCGTGCAGCGCGACGGCCGCCTCGCCCGCGAGACCCCGGAGTGGGTCGCCGCCGGCCCCGGCGCGGAGCTCTACGCCACCGAGCTCGCCGGCAAGACGGCGTTCTCGGCCCGTACCGCGGTCGTCGACGCCCTGCGCGCGTCCGGCGACCTGGACGGCGAGCCCACCGCCACCCAGCGCATGACGAACTTCTACGAGAAGGGCGACAAGCCCCTCGAGATCGTCACCTCGCGCCAGTGGTACATCCGCAACGGCGGGCGCGACTGGGAGGCCCGAGACCTCAAGGCCGAGCTGCTCGCGCGCGGCAAGGAGCTCGACTTCCACCCGGACTTCATGCGGGTGCGGTACGAGAACTGGGTGAACGGCCTCAACGGCGACTGGCTCATCAGCCGGCAGCGGTTCTTCGGCGTGGCGATCCCGCTGTGGTACCCGCTCACGGCCGACGGCGAGGTCGACCACGACCACCCGATCGTCCCGACCGAGGCCGGGCTGCCCGTCGACCCGACGTCGCAGGCCCCGGCCGGCTACGACGAGTCGCAGCGCGGCGCGCCCGGCGGCTTCGTCGGCGACGCCGACGTCATGGACACGTGGGCGACGTCGTCCCTGAGCCCGCTCATCGTGTCGGGCTGGGAGCGCGACTCCGACCTCATGTCCCGCGTGTACCCGATGGACCTGCGCCCGCAGGGCCAGGACATCATCCGCACGTGGCTGTTCTCCACGGTGGTGCGCTCGCACCTCGAGAAGAACGTGCTGCCGTGGAAGCACGCGGCCGTCAGCGGCTGGATCCTGGACCCCGACCGCAAGAAGATGTCCAAGTCCAAGGGCAACGTCGTCACGCCGATGGGCCTCCTGGAGGAGCACGGCGCCGACGCGGTGCGCTACTGGGCGGCCTCCGCGCGCCTCGGCACCGACGCCGCGTTCGAGGTCGGCCAGATGAAGATCGGCCGTCGCCTGGCGATCAAGGTCCTCAACGCGTCGAAGTTCGCGCTGACGTTCGGCGTCGACCCCGACACCGGGGCCGGCGAGGTCGTGCTCGACCCGGCGCGCGTCACAGTCGGCCTCGACCGGGCGATGCTCGCCGGGCTGGCGACCGTCGTCGAGCAGGCCACCGAGGCGTTCGAGGCCTACGACCACACCCGCGCGCTCGAGGTCACCGAGACGTTCTTCTGGACGTTCTGCGACGACTACCTCGAGCTGGTCAAGGACCGCGCGTACGGCGCCGGCGCCGCGGCCTCGGACCTCACCGCCGAGACGGTGAGCGCCCGCACGGCCCTGGCGCTCGCCCTCGACGTGATGCTGCGGCTGCTCGCGCCGTTCATCCCGTTCGCCACCGAGGAGGTCTGGTCGTGGTGGCGCGCCGGCTCGGTGCACCGCGCGCCGTGGCCGACGTCGGCCCCCCTGCGCACCGCGGCCGGCGACGCCGACCCCGTGCACCTCACGGCCGCCGGGCACGCGCTCGCCGCCCTGCGCAAGATCAAGTCCGAGGCCAAGGTGTCGATGCGCACCCCGATCGTCGCCGGTGCCATGGCCGTCCCCGCCCCGCTGCTCGCGGGCGTGGCCGGCGCCCTCGACGACGTCCGCGGCGCCGGGCGGGTCACCGGGCCCCTGGAGCTGTCCGAGTCCGCCGAGGGCCAGGGCAACCCGGACGTGCAGGGCGGCATCGTCGTCACCGCGTCCGAGCTCGGTGAGCCCCCGGTCAAGAAGCCCAAGGCCTGACCGGTCGGCCCGCCGACGCCGGTAGCCGACGCCGGTCGAGCCTGTCGAGACCCTGGTC
>NZ_BAAAPM010000004.1:99519-105020 GCF_039531145.1 Isoptericola hypogeus | reverse complement strand
GGCTCGACCGGCGTCGCGCTACCTCGGCGTGGTGAAGCGGTCGCCGTCGCCGCTCATGGTCGCGGCGACCTCACGCGGCGTCGAGCCGTCGTGCCAGCGGAGCGTCGCCCCGACGCCGTCGACGAGCTCGACGGAGCCCTCGGGGGCGAACGTGAGGCCGGCGTCCTGCGCGATCGCCGCGCGCAGCAGGGCCGACGACGCCGGCAGCTCCTCGAGGCCCGCCGCGACGCCGAGGTCCTCGAGGTCCCCCCGGGACGTCGCGACGTGCATCGGGTCGGGCCCGATCCACAACCGCCGGCCGCCGAGGATCCCGTCGATCCGGCTCGTGTCCGCGGGCCCGGCGGACGCCTGCGCCAGCGCGGCGCCCGCGTCTGCCGCGAGCTGCTCCGACAGGACCAGCTCCTTGACCTGCCCCCGGGCCAGGACGGCGACGACGTCGTCGACCGAGGTCACCGCGCCCTCCTCGCGCCCCTGGTCCTGGCGGAACTCGGCGAGCGCCAGCTCACGCCGCCGCTCACGGTAGGAGTCGAGGGCGTCCTCGACCGCGGCGGAGAACGCGGCGGCGTGCACCCCGGCCCCCCGGCCGCCACCGGGCACCTCGACGGCCCGACGGGCGGCGTCCTGGCCGAGCGCCGACCGCACGGCCTTCACGGTGCGCACGTCGCCGGTCAGCAGCAGGATCTCGGGCCGCGAGCCGGCGACCCGGCGGTCGATCTCGGCGACGACGGCGGCCGCGTTGCGCTCCCAGGTGTCCTCCGCGCGGGACTCGATCGTCGCGCGCCCCGTGCCGGTGCTCGACGCCTTGCTGACCTCGTCGTGGGGGGCCGTGTACGTCTCGCGCGCGCCGGTGGCCCGCCCCCCGGAGTCGCAGCACCAGAAGTCGGCCCCGCCGCGGTCCACGGCGACACAGAGCGCGTCCACGGCCTCGTCGGCCGCGAGCGCCGCCTGCAGGAGCGCGGGGACGGGCAGCCAGACGGCGGAGGCCGTGGCGGGCGGGTTCCGGAGCACCCGGTCCACGAGCACGCCCTCGCCGTCCGCGATGAGCACGCGGCCGTGCGCACCGCCCTCCCGGGTGGGGCGTCGTACGGCGTCCTCGAGCTCGTCGAGCACCCCGCCGGGTGCGCCCTGCTGCTCGAGTGCGCGTCGCGCCGCCCGCCAGCGGTTCGCGACGTCCTTGTCGCCGGCCACGGCCGAGGGCGTCGCGTCCAGGTAGACGGTCGCGAACGGTCCGGGGCGTCCGACGAGGGGCTTGAGCCAGTCGATCTTCATGCGGTGGTCCCCCCTGGGGTCTGCGTCGGCTGTGCCCTCCAGCGTGCGACGGATCCCGGGTGGGCGCCACCCCGTAGCGGCCCCTCAGACCTCACCCCTTCAAGAGTAGGTGTCCAGGGGCGGCAGCTCGCCCTTGCGCCGCCCGGCGGCGTGCTCGGCGGCGATGCGCTCGTGGTGCCGGATCACCTCGGAGACGATGAAGTTGCGGAACTGCTCCGCGAACTCCGGGTCCAGCCCGGCGCCCGACGCGATGCCCTTGAGCCGGTCGATCTGCTGGCGGTCGCGGGACGGGTCGGCCGGCGGCAGGCCGCCGACCGCCTTGAGCTCCCCGACGCGCTGCGTCATCTTGAACCGCTCGGCGAGCAGGTGGACCAGCGCGGAGTCGATGTTGTCGATGCTGGCCCGCAGCCCGAGGATCTCGGACGGCATCGGCCTCGCGGGGGCGTCGGCCGCGTCCGCAGGGCGCACGGCGTCGGCAGGGTTCTCGGGCATGCCCCGATCCTACGAGGCGCATCCCGATGGGGCGTGCGACCACGGTGCGTGTAAGGTCCCTCTTCGGCCTCCCCGCGGGGCCCCGGGCGGCCCGTCGGGGCCGGCCCGGACTCCCAGCCAGCACGGAGAAGAGCGGATGATGCACGCCACGACGCCCAGCCTCGTGGACGTCCCCGAGAACGTGAGCATCAGCACCCTGCTGACCGGCCGCGTCGCCCGGGCGGGGCAGGCCACGCTGATCGAGCGGCAGGTGACGGCGGGCGGCCCGTGGCTTCCGGTGACGGCCGCCGAGTTCGACCAGGACGTGCTCACCGTGGCCCGCGGCCTGGTCGCCCGCGGCGTGCAGGTCGGCGACCGCGTCGCGATCATGTCCCGCACGCGCTACGAGTGGACGCTGCTGGACTTCGCCCTGTGGGCGGTCGGCGCCGTGCCCGTGCCCGTCTACGAGACCTCCTCGCCGGACCAGGTGCGGTGGATCCTCGCCGACGCCGGCGTCCGCCTCGCGGTCGTCGAGACGGCCGCGCACGCCGACGCCGTGCGGCACGTGCGTGACGACCTGCCCGAGCTCGAGGACGTGCTCGTGATCTCGGCCGGCGCCGTCGACGCGCTGCGGTCCGGGGCCGACGCCGTCACGACCCGCGAGGTGGTCGCCCGCCGCGAGGCCGTGCTCCGCGACGACCTGGCGACGATCGTGTACACGTCCGGGTCGACCGGCCGCCCCAAGGGCGCGGAGCTCACCCATGGGAACTTCGCCCACCTGGCCATGAACGCGCGGCTGGCCCTGCCCGAGCTGCTGGAGTCGGCCGGCGCCCGCACTGTGCTGTTCCTGCCGCTGGCGCACGTCTTCGCCCGGCTCATCCAGGTGGCGGTGATCGGCAGCAGCGCCGTGCTCGGCCACCTGCCCGACGTCAAGACCCTGGTGGCGGACCTCGGCACGTTCCGCCCGACGTTCCTGCTGGCGGTGCCGCGGGTGTTCGAGAAGGTGTACAACGCCGCCGAGCAGCGCGCGGGATCCGGCGCGCGGCGCCGGGTGTTCGGTTGGGCCGCCCGCGTCGCCGGCGAGTACTCCCGCGCACTGGACGCCGGCCACGTCCCGGCGGCCCTGCGCGCGCGGCACGCCGTCGCCGACCGCCTGGTGCTGCGCTCCCTGCGCGCGGCGATGGGCGGCCGCCTCCGCTGGGCGATCTCCGGCGGCGCGCCGCTCGGCGAGCGCCTCGGGCACTTCTTCCGCGGCGCCGGGCTCACCGTCCTCGAGGGGTACGGGCTGACCGAGACGACGGCGCCCACGGCGGTGAACCTCCCGTCCGACCTGCGCATCGGCACCGTCGGCCCGCCGTTCCCCGGCACGTCCGTGCGCGTGGACCCAGGCGGCGAGGTGCACGTGAGCGGCCCGCACCTGTTCCGCGGCTACCGCGGGCGTCCCGACCTCACGGCCGAGGCCGTGGTCGACGGCTGGTTCCGCACGGGCGACGTGGGCTCCCTGGACGGCCAGCACCTGCGGATCACGGGGCGCACCAAGGAGATCATCGTGACCGCGGGCGGCAAGAACGTCGCGCCGGCTCCCCTCGAGGACCGGCTGCGGGCGCACCCGGTCGTGTCCCAGGTGGTCGTCGTGGGCGAGGGGCGACCGTTCGTCGGCGCGTTGGTGACTCTCGACGCGGAGATGCTCCCCGGCTGGCTCGCCTCCCAGGGTCTGCCGGCGCTGTCCGCGGCCGCCGCGCGCACCGACCCCCGGGTGTTGGCGGCGCTGGACGCCGCCGTCGCCGAGGCGAACGCGTCCGTGTCGCGGGCGGAGTCGATCCGTGCGGTCCGCGTCCTCGAGGGCGACTTCTCCGAGGCCAACGGCTACCTCACGCCGTCGCTCAAGGTGCGCCGGGACGCCGTCGTGCTCGACTTCGCGGACGAGGTCGACGCGCTGTACGCGCGCTGACGCGCGCCGCTGGTCGAGCCTGCGCCGTGCTGAGCCCGTCGAAGGGTCGAAACCGTGGTCTCGACGAGCTCGACCGACGGCGCGCTCAGGCGCTCTTCTCGCGCGGGGTGCGCCGCCGCACCGGGGACGTGCGCGGCACGATCGTCGGGTTGACGTTCTCGATCACCACGTCGCGGCTCACGACGACCCGCTCCACGTCGTCCCGGCTCGGCACGTCGAACATCACCTGCTGGAGGACCTCCTCCATGATGGCGCGCAGCCCGCGCGCGCCGGTGCCGCGCAGCAGCGCCTGCTCCGCGATCGCCTCGACGGCCTCGGGCTCGAACTCCAGCTCGACCCCGTCGATCTCGAACATGCGCTGGAACTGCTTGATCAGCGCGTTGCGCGGCTCGGTGAGGATGCGCACGAGGGCGTCCCGGTCGAGGGGCGAGACGGACGCGATGACGGGCAGCCGGCCGATGAACTCCGGGATGAGCCCGTACTTCTGCAGGTCCTCGGGCCGCACCTCCGCGAACAGGTCCTCGTCGGCGGTGGACTCCATGGGGGCGCCGAACCCGATGCCGCGCTTGCGGGACCGGGCGGCGACGAGGTCGTCCAGCCCGGCGAACGCGCCGGCCACGATGAACAGCACGTTCGTCGTGTCGATCTGGATGAACTCCTGGTGCGGGTGCTTGCGCCCGCCCTGCGGGGGCACCGACGCGGTGGTGCCCTCGATGATCTTCAGCAGCGCCTGCTGGACGCCCTCGCCGGAGACGTCGCGCGTGATCGACGGGTTCTCGGCCTTGCGGGCCACCTTGTCGACCTCGTCGATGTAGATGATGCCGGTCTCGGCCTTCTTGACGTCGTAGTCGGCGGCCTGGATGAGCTTGAGGAGGATGTTCTCCACGTCCTCGCCCACGTAGCCCGCCTCGGTGAGGGCCGTGGCGTCCGCGATCGCGAACGGGACGTTGAGCATCTTGGCGAGCGTCTGCGCCAGGTAGGTCTTGCCGGTGCCCGTGGGCCCGATGAGCAGGATGTTCGACTTGGCGATCTCGACGGCGTCCTCGCCGTCCTTGGCGCTCTCGCCCGCCTGCACCCGCTTGTAGTGGTTGTAGACCGCCACGGCGAGCGCCCGCTTCGCGGGCTCCTGCCCGATGACGTACTGCTCGAGGAAGTCGAAGATCTCCCGCGGCTTGGGCAGCTCGGTGAGCCCCAGCTCCGCGGCCTCGCCCAGCTCCTCCTCGATGATCTCGTTGCACAGGTCGATGCACTCGTCGCAGATGTACACGCCGGGGCCCGCGATGAGCTTCTTGACCTGCTTCTGGGACTTACCGCAGAACGAGCACTTCAGCAGGTCTGCGCCGTCGCCGATACGAGCCACCGGGAGCCTCCATGTCCTTCAGAGCTGGTCCTGTGCCGCTGGTCAGGTCCTGCGACCATTCCACACCACCGGGGCCGCGTTGTCAGCCGCGATCCCCGGTGCGTCGCGACGTGGGGCCCGACGCGCCGCCCATCCGGCGCCCGGGCCCCACGTCAGGGCAGGTCAGCGCGCTGCGAGCGCCGCCGGCTTGCGAGTCTCGAGCACCTCGTCCACCAGACCGTAGTCCTTGGCCTGGGCCGCGGTGAGGATCTTGTCGCGCTCGATGTCGTCGCGGACCTCCTCGACGGACTTCCCCGAGTGGTGGGCCAGCGTCTCCTCGAGCCACTCCCGCATGCGGATCAGCTCGTTCGCGTGGATCTCGATGTCGGACGCCTGGGCGTACCCGCCACCCTCCATCGCCGGCTGGTGGATGAGCACCCGCGCGTTGGGCAGCGCGAGGCGCTTGCCCTG
>NZ_BAAAPM010000004.1:0-99450 GCF_039531145.1 Isoptericola hypogeus | reverse complement strand
TGATGAACTGCATCGTGTCGTACAGCGCCGTCATCGCGGTGAACGAGCCGCCGGGCGAGTTGATGTAGATCATGATGTCGCGGTCCGGGTCCTGGGACTCCAGCACCAGCAGCTGCGCCATGACGTCGTCCGCGGACGCGTCGTCGACCTGCACGCCCAGGAAGATGATGCGGTCCTCGAACAGCTTGGTGTACGGGTCCTGGCGCTTGAAGCCGTAGGCGGTGCGCTCCTCGAACTGCGGCAGGACGTAGCGGGACGACGGGGCGCCGTGCGGCAGCGCGACGCCGCCGGGGCGGCCCGCGCCGCCGGCCAGGTTCTGGGCCCGCATGGCGAACTGGTACTCGTCGGAGTAGCTCACGGTGTTCTCTCCTCGGTGGAAGTCTGGGGTTCGTCGCTGTGGCGGGACGGGCGCGGCGTCAGGACGCCGCGGTGCCGCCACCGCCGGAGACCGAGGAGGCCGTCGTGACGACGTGGTCCACGAAGCCGTACTCCAACGCCTCGGGGGCGGTGAACCAGCTGTCGCGGTCGTTGTCCTTGAGGATCTTCTCGAGCGGCTGACCGGTCTGCTCGGCGGTGAGCTCCGCGAGCACCTTCTTCATGTGCATGATGAGCTGCGCGCCGATCCGCACGTCGGTCGCGGTGCCGCCGACGCCGCCGGACGGCTGGTGCATCAGCACGCGGGCGTGCGGGGTGATGTAGCGCTTGCCCTTGGCGCCCGAGGAGAGCAGGAACTGCCCCATCGAGGCGGCCATGCCCATCGCGATGGTCGCGACGTCGGGCTGGATGTACTGCATCGTGTCGTAGATGGCCATGCCGGCGGTGATCGAGCCGCCGGGGCTGTTGATGTACAGCCAGATGTCCTTGTCCGGGTCCTCGGCGGCGAGCAGCATCATCTGCGCGCAGATCGCGTTCGCGTTCTCGTCGCGCACCTCCGAGCCGAGCCAGATGATGCGCTCCTTGAGGAGCCGGTTGTAGATGGAGTCGTTCAGCCCGAGGTTCGCGCCGTCGGCGCGCGCCATCGGGGTCGAACCGTCCATCTGCAGCAGGTCGTTCACGTCCGTCTCCTTCTGTTCGCCGTCGCTCGACCCTAACGTGCGGAGGTCGGGCGAAACGTCCCGGCGGCGGGCCTTTTCGCTGCAGGCGCACAGGGCACCCTCGCGCCCCGCCCCGCGGCGCGGACGACGACGGCCCGCACCCCTCGGCGAGGGGTGCGGCCCGTCGGGCGCGTGCGGCGCGCCGGGGCCTCAGGCCTTGGCGGCCTCGTCCGGAGCCGCGGTGGACTCGTCGGAGGTCTCGGCGTCCTCGGCCACGGTCTCGGTGGCGTCCGCCTCGGCGGCGTCGGCCTCCTCGTCGCCGATGAACTCGGTCAGGTCGACGACGTTGCCGTCGGCGTCCTTGACCTCGATCTCGCGCAGCGCGACCGCGAGGGCCTTGGAGCGCGCGACCTCGCCCACCATGGCGGGGATCTGGCCGCCCTGGTCGAGCGAGGAGATGAACTGGTTCGGGTCCATGCCGTACTGCTGCGAGGCCTGCACCAGGTACTCGACGAGCTCCCCCTGGCCGACCTGCACCTCGAGCTTCTCGGCGAGGGTGTCCAGGAGGATCTGGTTCTTCAGGGCCTTCGTGGCGTCCACGGTGACCTCGGCGCGGTGCTCGTCGTCGGAGAGGCGGTCCTCGTTCTCGAGGTGACGGTGCACCTCGGCCTCGACGGCGCCGGACGGCACGGGGACCTCGACGGCCTCGATCAGCTTCTCGAGCAGGAGGTCGCGCGCGGCGACGGCCTGGTTCGACGTCTTGGTCGACACGACCTGCTCCCGCAGGTCCGCCTTGAGCTCGTCGAGGGTGTCGAACTCCGAGGCGAGCTGGGCGAAGTCGTCGTCCGGCGTCGGCAGGTCGCGCTCCTTGACGGCCGTGGCCGTCACGGTGACCTGCGCCTCCTCGCCCTCGTGCTCGCCACCGGCGAGCTTCGTGGCGAAGGTGGTGGTCTCGTCGGTGGACAGGCCCGTGAGCGCCTCGTCGAGGCCCTCGAGCATGTTGCCGGCGCCGATCTGGTAGGAGACGCCGGAGACCGAGTCGATCTCCTCGTCGCCGATGACGGCCTTGAGGTCGATGACGACGTAGTCGCCCTCGACGGCCGGGCGGTCCACGCCCACCAGGGTGCCGAACCGCTCGCGCAGCGACTCGAGGCGCTCGTCGACGTCGGCGTCGGTCACCTCGGTGGAGTCCACCGTGATCTCGATGGCCGACAGCTCGGGCAGCGTGATCTCGGGGCGCACCTCGACCTCGGCGGTGAACGCCAGCTGGCCCTCGCCGGCCGCGGCGGGGACCTCGGTCACCTCGACGTCCGGCTGGCCCAGCGGGCGCAGCGACTCGGCCGTGACGGCGTCGCGGTAGAAGCCCGACAGCGCGTCGTTCACCGCGTGCTCGACGACGGCGCCCCAGCCGACCCGCTGGTCGATGATGCGCGGGGGCACCTTGCCCTTGCGGAAGCCGGGGATGTTCACCTGCTCCGCGATGTGCTTGTAGGCGTGGTCGATGCTCGGCTTGAGCTCGTCGTACTCCACCTCGACGGTCAGCTTGACCTTGGTGGGGTCCAGGGTCTCGACGGCGCTCTTCACTTCGATGGTCTCCAACGTGTCGGGTGCGTGCGCGCGCGTCTGGCCGGCGCGAGCCGGTCTGGTTGCTGCGGCGCGGGATCCAGTGCTTGACACTGGCCATACGACGGGCGTACGGGCAACCCGTCCATGGTACGCCACCGCGCCGCCCCGATCGACAGTCGTGAGGCACACCACGCGAGGGGCCCGCTCTGGCACGCTTGCGCCATGACGACGAGGCGAAGGAGGACCGTGGCGGTCGTCGTCGTGGTGACGGCAGGAGCCCTGGTCGCGGCTCTGGCGCTCGTGGCGCTGCAGCCTGTGTGGCAGACCTCGCCACGGTGGGCCTGGCAGCTGGCCGACCTGGACCGCAACGAGCTCCACCTCGGCGGCGTGGACGACATCGAGGACGGCGAGGTCGTCGTCCAGGACGACGCCACCGTCACGGTCCGCTACACCCGGCCGGAGACGGACTTCTTCGGCCAGCCCACCGGGCAGGTCGCGGACGAGGTCTGCTACCTGTTCCCGCTCGACGACCCGGACGACTTCCACAAGGTCGGGTGCCCGTGAGCACCCCCTCTCCGCCGTCGGCGAACACGGGCACAACGCACCCCCGCCGGGGCGCTGCACCGGTGTGGCCCTCGTCATCCCGCCCGCCGGCGACGCCGACCCGGCACGCCCCGACGATGCCGACGCGCTCGACGCGTACTCCCGAGCCGTCGTCGCCGTCGCCGACGGGGTGCTGCCCAGCGTCGCGAGCCTGACCGTCACGACCCGCAGAGGTCAGGGCGTGGGCAGCGCCAGCGTCATCACGGGCGACGGGTTCCTCCTCACCTCCGCGCACGTCGTCGCCGGCGCCGAGGCGGCCGAGGCGGCGTTCGCCGACGGCACGCGCACGCGTGCCGACGTCGTGGGCCGCGACCCGCTGTCCGACCTCGCCGTGCTCCACACGCGGGCCGACGTGCCCGCCCCCGTGCCGCTCGGGGACGCCGCCCGGCTGCGGGTGGGCCAGCTCGTCGTGGCCCTGGGCAACCCGCTCGGGCTCGCCGGGAGCGTGACGGCGGGCATCGTCTCGGCCCTGAGCCGCTCCCTGCCCACCGCGGCCGGCCGCGTCGTGGACGAGGTGATCCAGACCGACGCCGCCCTCAACCCCGGCAACAGCGGCGGGGTGCTCGCCGACAGCGCCGGGCGGATGGTCGGCGTGAACACAGCGGTGGCGGGCATCGGCGTCGGCCTCGCCGTGCCGATCAACACCACCACGTGCGAGATCGTCACGAGCCTCATGACCACCGGCCGCGTCCGCCGTGCCTGGCTCGGCATCGCGGGCGCGCAGGCCCCGCTGCCCCCGCGCCTGGCCGCGCGCCTCGGCACCCCCACGGGCCTGCAGATCGCCGACGTGACGCCCGGCAGCCCCGCCGCGGAGGCCGGCCTGCTCCGCGGCGACATCGTCGTCGAGCTCGACGGCGAGCCGGTGGTCACCGTGACTGCGGTGCAGAGGGCCATGGTCGAGGGCGCCATCGGACGGCGCATCGAGGTCACGGTGTGGCGCCGCGGCGCCCTCGTCGACGTCGTCGCGTACCCGCGCGAGCTGGCCTGAGCTGCGCGCCCGCAGACGGCTGAGCTCGCGGTGACCGGCCAGCGCCTGGAGCCTGACCATTGGATACCCTGCCCGGATGAGGTCGTTGGATCCGTTCCGTGACTGTGCCCGCGATCTCGGCATACCGCAGGACGAGGTCGAGCGGTGGCTCGACACGAACGTCCGCCCGTGCGCGAGCCTGGGCGGGCTGCCGACCGGCGGCCCGGTGGTCGGGCGGTTCGGCGGGCTGCCGCGGCTGCCCGAGGACGAGCCCGTTCCGGATCTGCCGTTCCTCGCCTCGATCGACCTCGCGGCCGTCCCACCGGACGCGACGGACCTCCCGCTGCCGACCGACGGCACGCTGCTCTTCTTCGCGGACACCTCTGATCTGGCCCCGATGAGACGACGCGGCTGGTCCCGGCTCGTCCACGTCCCGGCCGGCACGCCCGTCTCCGAACGAGGCCCGGGCGACGAGCAACCACGGCAGGTCCACCAGGCCCATGACCTTCATCTGGAGATCGATCCTTCGTTGCCCAACCGCGGCGACCACTACAGCGAGGGTTTTGAGCACGGTGACGAGCTGGGCGAGGTGTGGTGGGACATCGCCGGCGAGGTGCAGAAGGGCGGTCCGGTGCAGATCGGCGGCTACCCCTGGGTCTGGAACAACGACGCCGTCCGCGGGACCGATCACGGCCCGGGCGACTGGGTACTGCTCGCGGAGTTCGGGACGGACGACGACGGCCTTCTGGGCACCATCCACTGGGTGATCCGCCGGGAGGACCTGGCCGCCGGCCGCCTTGCCGGAACCGTGGCCTGCTACGACACCGCCTGAGCGGCGACGGGTTCACCCACCTGCACCGTTCGTGTTCGTGCAGGCGGGCGATGGTCGGGGTGACTGGATTCGAACCAGCGACCCTCTGGCACGGGTTCCGCGGACCACGCGCGCCGTCTAAGAACCTGGGAAACCCTGGGTGACCTCGGGTTTTGCAGGGTCACCAATCAAGCGGAGACTCTAAGATAGCGCGACACCTCGGGCTGGTGTGGAGCGGTTGCGCTGGTTTTGGACCTGTTCTGGGCCAACGGTCAAGTCTGGGCGAGGTTCGCCGAGAAGCGGTACCGAAGGGCAGTGTTGGCAGTGTTGGCAGCGTTGGAATCATGCGGATCTTTCATTGGTAGGCGACGGTCGAGAATGGTCACGATCGGACCTCCTGCGAACTGTCCGCGGACTACGAACCGGCGAGGCTGGCGCCGCCCCGCCACTCCTCGCTCGATTCGTCGTAGCGGATCGAGCACGTCCACTCGCTGCGGACCAACGCACCGAACGAGTTCTCTGCGTCGACCGAGCCGGTGATGGTGTAGCCCGACGGCGTCCCGCTCGCCGTTCCGTCCGTGAACTCTGCCGTTGCCGGAGCCTCGAGCTGGTCCTCGACCCGGCCCTCACAGATGAGGCGCGCTTCGGTCATGGTCGGCACCCAGTCATCATGCCCGCAGGCGCGGGTCCACCCGAGCCCGGACCTGCAGCGGCACACGCCGATGTCCTGATGCAGAACTGCCATCCATGTCCTGAGACATCGCAGTTCGCGAAGCAGGGGGACTTGCGGTTCTATGTCGCGGACAGTTGTCTCGAACGCAGTTTTGTCGGTCGTCGCCCGATCCGTTCCTCATGGTGCCGGGGGCGCACCCCGTTCGACGAGCGGGACTTGCCGCAGCTGTTCACGCTGGCCAGGTGGGACTGGCTCGCCGAGCACGTTACCGTGCACGTGCGCACGATCATGTCGCGGAGCTTCGACGAACTGGAGACCGTCGCGCCGGGAGCGGCGCAGTATGACGAGCCGGTTCACCGACCTGGTCATGCTGTGCCACGGCCCGAAACGGCTCGCTGCCTTCTGTGCGAAGTGCTTCGCTTCGATGTCCTCGAGCGGCGCGAAGACCAGGTTGAGGTCGGCTCGCGGGAGCCGTCGGCGCACGCCAGCAGCCCCAGGGCCACGCGAGCTGGGAGGCACTGACGGACCCTCGAGGCACCCAAGTTCTACGTCCTGGGGATGGCCGCGATGGGGCTAGATGTGGTGTCCGGGTGGGTCAGCGGGGGAACCGCACGAGGGCGCGCAGGCCGCCGCCGTCGCGCGGGGCCAGGTCGAGCTCGGCGTCGTGCCGGGCGGCGATCGCCGCGACGATCGACAGGCCGAGGCCGCGACCGCGGTCGGCGGCGGCCCGGGTGCGCCCGCCTCCCCGGGCAAAAGGCGCGGTGAGGGTGCCGACGGTGGCGGCGTCCAGCTCGGGTCCGGTATTCGACACCTCGAGGACCACCGCCGGCCCGTCGGTACTCGTGGACACCGTGACTGAGCCGTCAGGCAGGTTGTGGCGGACGGCGTTCTGCACCAGGTTGCCGACGAGCTGCCGCAGGAGCACTTCGTCACCGTCGACGGCCACGGGCGCGATCTCGGCCCCTAGCCGGACGGTCGCGCCCGCGGCCTCGGCGCGGGTCTCTTCGACGACGGACGCCACGAGTGCGCCGAGCTCGACGCGCCGGGGCTCGGCGGCCTCGGCCGACTCCGCCTCGGCGAGGTCGAGCAGCGCCTCGACCGTGGCGATGCTGCGTTCGTTGGTCTCGCGGAGGCGTTCGAGGACGGCCCGGTCGGGTGGTTCCGGCGACGTGATCGCGACGTCCAGCATGGCGCGGTTCGTGGCGAGCGGCGTGCGCAGCTCGTGGGAGGCGTTCGCCGCGAAGCGGCGGTGCGCGCCGACCGAGCGCTCGAGCTCGGCGAGCATCTCGTCGAAGGTGTCGGCGAGCTCGCGGATCTCGTCCCGCGGCCCCTGCAGGGCGATGCGGTGGTCGAGGTGGCCGCGGGCGGCACGGTGCGCGGCGCGGTTGACCTCCTGCAGCGGGCGCAGCATCCGCCCGGCGACGAGCCAACCCGCCCACGCTCCTCCGGCGGCGAGGACGACGAGCGCGCCGGCCGATGCCCAGAGGAACAGGCGCATGACGTCGTCCCGCGAGCTCACGACCAGCGGCTCGACGGAGTCCTGGTAGGTCACCCCGTCGTCCGGCGTGCCGCCGCCACCCGTGTCCGACCGGCCGTCGTCGACGTCGACCGACGGGACCTGCGACACACCGTCCGTGCCCGTGCCGGGGAACTCGTAGGTGGGCGCGATGACGAGGAAGTACGTGAGGATCGCCAGGAGCACGAGGCCCGCGATCATGATGAGTCCGGCGTAGGTCAGGGCGAGCCGCGCGCGCACCGTGAGGCGGAACGTGCGGGGGCGGGGCGCCGGGCCGTCAGTCACGGGGCACGTCGATCGCGTAGCCGGCGCCGGGTGCGGTGCGGATCACCCACGGCTCCCCGAGCTTGCGCCGGAGCGCCGAGATCGTGACCTTCACGGAGTTCGTGAACGGGTTGACGTTCTCGTCCCAGGCCTTCTCGAGCAGGGTCTCGGCGCTGACGACGCCGCCGGACGCTCGCATGAGCACCTCGAGCACCGCGAACTCCTTGCGGCTGAGCCGCACGTAGCGCCCGTCGCGGAACACCTCCCGACGGAACGGGTCGAGGACGACGCCGGCCGCCTCGAGCTGCGGCGGCAGCGCGGTGAACCGCCGCCGGCCGAGGGCGCGCACCCGCGCCACGAGCTCGGGGAACTCGAACGGCTTGGAGAGGTAGTCGTCGGCACCGAGCTCGAGGCCGCTGACCTTGTCGCCCACGCGGCGCGCCGCGGTGAGCATGAGGATCGCTGGGCGCTCCTCGCGCTGGGCGAGCGTCCGGCAGACCTCGTCGCCGTGCACGCCCGGTAGGTCGCGGTCGAGGACCACGACGTCGTACTCGTTCACGTCGAGGCTGTACAGCGCGGCCTCGCCGTCGGCCGCCACGTCCGCGGCGATCGCCTCGAGCGCCAGCCCGGACTTCACGGCCTCGGCGAGGTACGGCTCGTCCTCCACGATCAGCACGCGCACGGGTCCTCCAGTCTGCCGGAAAGGCTCCAGTGAACAGGTCCTCGGATAACGAACTCGTAAGCATCCGCCCTTACCCCGACGTCACGGCCCGACGGGTGTGCTGGTGCCACCTCGAACTCCGAGCCCACCGAAGGGAACTCCCATGATGCATCTCACCCGCCGCGGACCCCGCGCAGCGCTCGCCCTGGCCGGCATCGGCCTGGCCACCGTGCTGGCCGCCTGCTCCCAGAACCCCGAGCCGGCCACCGCCGACCCCGTGGCCGACTCCCAGGAGCAGAGCTTCGACGACTGGCAGCTCGCGTACAACGACTGCATGAAGGACCAGGGCGTCGACCTGTCCGGGTCCGGCTCCGAAACCGACGTGGAGGGGTCGATGCAGGGGTTCGACGACGACTCCGCCTCGGTCGACATGGACGAGGTGAACGCCGCCGGCAAGATCTGCGAGGAGAAGGTCGGCCCGTCGCCCGTGCAGGCGGACGAGCCCGACTTCGACGAGCTGAACCAGTCCATGCTCGACTTCGCCGCGTGCATGCGCGAGGCCGGCCACGACTTCCCCGACCCCGAGATGTCGGCCGACGGCGCGATGGAGCTGGGCGAGCAGCCGGACGACGTCGATCCCGAGGTCGCGGCGGCGTGCAGCGAGGAGGCCGGCGTCTCGATGCTGTCCGAGGTCGGGCAGTGACCGCCGACGAGCGGGACCCGGCCGCCACCGCGCCCGCGCACGTGCCCCGGAGGCGCCGGAGGCGCGGGCGGGCGTGGCTCGTCGCGGGCGCGTGCGTCGCCGCGGTCGGCATCACCGCGACCCTGTTCGCGGTGAACCGGCCGCAGGCGACCGCCTCCGACACCGCGGGCGTCACCGCGGAGTCGCAGTTGATCGCACGCGGCGACCTCACCGACCGGGTGCGGCTGTCGGGCCGGCTCGGCTACAGCGGCGCGCACGACCTCGGCACGAGCCTCAGCGGCACGCTGACGGAGATGCCCCGCGTGGGGTCGGTCGTCAAGCCGGGCGGCGTGCTGTTCCGGGTCGACGACCAGCCGGTCGTGATGTTCCGCGGCAAGCTGCCGGTGTGGCGCGTGGTCGCGGCCGGGATGGACGACGGGCCCGACGTGCAGCAGCTCGAGAAGAACCTGGCAGCGCTCGGGTTCTTCGACGGCACGGTCGACGAGTCGTTCACCTCGTGGACGGCCGAGGCGATCAAGGACTGGCAGGAGTCGCTGGGGCTCGAGCGGACGGGCACGATCGAGCCCGGACGCATCGTCTTCGCCCCGGGCCCCCAGCGCGTCACCGCGCACCAGGCGCGCGTCGGCGACCCCGCCGGCCCAGGCGTGGTCAGCGTCTCCGGCACGACCAAGCGCGTGAGCGCCTCGGTCGACCCGAACCTCAAGGACGTCGCCGTGCCTGGCGCGAAGGTACGGGTGACGCTGCCGGGGAGCGAGGTGGCCGACGCCACGGTGACCTCCGTCGGCGCCCCGGTCGAGCAGGACGACGGCGACGGCGGGAAGAAGCTGATGCTGCCCCTGACGATCACGCTCGACGACGAGTCCGCCGCCGACGGGCTCGACGACGTGACCGTGTCCGGCGAGATCAGCGTGGTCAAGCGCGAGGACGTCCTGCTGGCGCCCGTGCTTGCCCTGCTCGCCACCTCCGACGGCGGGTACGCGGTCGAGGTCGTCGTCGGCGACACGACACGCCGCGTCCCGGTCGAGCTCGGGATCTTCGCGGGCGACCTGGTCGAGGTGACCGGCGGCGACCTCGAGGCCGGAGACGAGGTCGTGGTCGGACGATGACCACCACACCACTCGTCTCGCTGCGCGGGGTCTCGCGCTCCTACGGCTCGCCGCCGACGGTCGCGCTCTCGTGGGTGGACCTCGAGATCGCCCGCGGCGAGATGGTCGCGGTCGTCGGCCCGAGCGGTTCGGGCAAGTCGACCCTGCTGAACCTGGTCGGCACCCTGGACCGGCCGACCTCGGGCACCATCCACGTCGACGGGCTCGACACGCGCACGATGAGCGACGCCGAGCTCTCGGCGCTGCGGGCCTACCGCATCGGGTTCGTGTTCCAGCAGTACCACCTCGCCGAGGGCGTGAGCGCGGTCGACAACGTCGCGTCGGGGTTGCTGTACACCGGCACGGCCGCCCCCGAGCGGCGCGCCCGCGCCGCCGCCGCGCTCGACCGGGTCGGGCTCTCCGCTCGCGCCCACCATCGTCCGCACGAGCTGTCGGGCGGAGAACGCCAGCGCGTGGCGATCGCCCGCGCCGTGGTAGGCGAGCCGGCGCTGCTGCTCGCCGACGAACCGACGGGTGCGCTCGACACCCGGTCCGGCGACACGGTCATCTCGATCCTCGCCGACCTGAACGCCTCGGGGACAGCCGTCGTCGTCATCACCCACGACCATCAGGTCGCCGAACGGATGCCGCGACAGGTCGGCATCCGCGACGGCCGGCTGGTCAGCGACAGGCGACGCACCGGCCTGCTGACAGGAGCTCCTTCATGACCGGCCTCCGTTCCCGCCTCCGGCCTGGGGATCTCCTCGGGCTCGGCTTCCACGGCCTGCGGGCGCGACCCTTGCGCGCCGCCCTCTCGGCGCTCGGCATCGCCATCGGCATCGCCGCGATGATCGCCGTGGTCGGCATCTCCACCTCGAGCCAGGCCCTCGTGAAGGAGCGGCTCGCGTCCCTCGGCACGAACCTGCTGACCGTCACGGCCGGGACCGACCTCTTCGGCGAGGACGCGAAGCTGTCCCCCGACGCCGTCGACCGGGTCCGCCGGGTCGCGGGGGTCGAGCAGGCGAGCTGGACGGCGACGCTCGACGCGCACGTCTACCGCAACGACCGCGTCGATCCCGGGGCAACCCTGGGTCTCACGGTCGCCGCGACCGACCAGGACCTGCTCACGACCACCGGCTCCGCCCTCGCGACCGGGGCATGGCTGAACACCGCGACCGAGCGCTACCCCACGGTGGTGCTAGGCGCGACGGCCGCCGAACGTCTCGGCATCGTTACCGTCGGCAGCCTGGTCTGGCTGGGCGACCAGCAGTTCGCGGTCGCCGGCATCCTCGACCCCTCGCCGCTCGCGCCGGAGCTCGACACCACCGCCCTCGTCGGCACGCCCGTCGCCACTGAGGTCCTCGGCTTCGACGGTTCGCCGACGATTCTCTATGAGCGCAGCGATGACGCCCTGGTCGCCCAGGTGCGCGAGCTCCTGCCCGCGACGATCAACCCCGAGTCGCCGCACGAGGTGAAGGTGAGCCGGCCGTCCGACGCGCTCGCCGCGAAGCACACGATCGACCAGGCGTTCACGGGCCTGCTCGTCGGCATCGGGTCGATCGCGCTGCTCGTCGGAGGCATCGGCGTCGCGAACACCATGGTGATCACCGTGCTCGAACGGCGCCAGGAGATCGGCCTGCGCCGCTCGCTCGGCGCCACCCGCGGGCACGTGCGGTCCCAGTTCCTCGTCGAGGCGATCCTGCTCGCCCTCTACGGCGGCGTCGCCGGCACCGCGATCGGGTGGGCCATCACCGCGGTGGTCGCCGCGTCGAACGGATGGCTCGTCGCGATGCCGGCCGTGGTCCTGGCCGCCGGCGTCGGCACGACCGTGCTGGTCGGCGCGGTCGCCGGGGCGCTGCCGGCCGCCCGCGCCGCGCGCACCTCGCCGACCGCGGCGCTCAACGCGTGACCGCGGCGCCGAGATGACGTGACGACCGGTGGACCCGGGCCTCGGCACGGGTCCACCGGTCGCGCGCTCAGCCAGCGCCGAGAAGAACACCCCCGCGCATCACCTGAACCCGAAAGTTCAGCATGGGCGTGCACCCTCCTTCGGATCCTTGAGGGGCGGCGGCCCGCCTGATCCGTGGGCACGCTCCCGCTCTTGGGACAATAGGCCCAGCCGTTCACCGCGGCGGCGCTGCCGCTGTCTCGGTTGGCCTGAACCGATTGAGGGCGGTGCCGGGAGGTGTTCACTTCACTCCGGTGATCCTGTCCGCCGTGGTCGCCTCGGTGAACGGCAGGCCCCTGCTTGCCGACGAGGGGCTGCTGAACACCATGCTGGTCTCGGTCGGTGTCCAGGACCCACCCGGCTGGCTCACCGATCCCTCGTACGCGACCTCCGCCAGCGGGATGTGCACGGCGTCCGCCGCGTGCCCCTCGTCCCACTCGTCCTGCTCGCGCACGTCCAGCAGAGTCGCACCCTCGGGCAACGGTGCGGCGGGGTCGAGGTCGAGCACGTCGAGGGTCGGGACGTCGGGCTGCGTCGGCGGGCATCTGGGCCAGGTTGGGCGCCGTCCCGTCCGGGCTATGGGAGGCATAGGGCGATCGGGAGTTCCCTTCCCCGCGGGCTACCGAGAACGTGGTGAGCCTCGGACCTCGACCCCCGGCCGACCAAGGAGACCCCGTGAGCGCAACGTCCTTCACCGTCAACGACCGCACCTACACCATGCCGGACGCACCCGTCGTCGTGATCTGCATCGACGGCAGCGAGCCCGACTATCACCGCCGCGCAGTCGAGGCCGGCCGGATGCCGTGGCTCGCCGGAGCCCTGGAGTCCACGGCCTCGTCGTGGGAGGCGCACTGCGCGATGCCGGCTCTCACGAACCCGAACAACGTCTCCATCGCGACCGGCCGCCCGCCGGCTGCGCACGGGATCAGCGGCAACTACATCTTCGACACGACGACCGGCGAGGAGGTGCTGATGAACGACTCGCGGTTCCTGCGGGTCCCGACGATCTTCGGCGCCGCGAACGACGCCGGTCTGGACGTCGTCGTCGTGACCGCGAAGGACAAACTCCGCCGGCTACTCGGCGCCGGCCTGGTCGAGCCCGGCCCGGACCTCGACGGCGTCGGCGAGTTCGTCGAGCCGCGTCGACGGGGCATCTGCTTCTCCGCCGAGAAGGCCGACCAGGCCACCATCGAGGCCAACGGCATCGACGGGGTCCTCGACCTGGTCGGCAGGCCGCTGCCGAGCGTGTACTCGTCCGACCTCAGCGAGTTCGCGCTCGCCGCCGGCGTCGAGATCCTCAAGACCCGCGGCGCCGACCTCATGTACCTGTCGCTGACCGACTACATCCAGCACAAGAACGCCCCCGGCACGCCCGTGGCGAACGACTTCTACGCGATGATCGACCGCTACGCCGCGGCCCTGGACGCGCTCGGCGCGATCGTCGTGCTCACCGCCGACCACGGGATGAGCGCCAAGACGGACGGCGAGGGGATCGCGAAGGTCGTCTACGTCGAGGACGAGGTCCGGCGGATCCTGGGGACGTCCGACATCGAGCCGGGCGCCGACGAGCTCCGCGTCATCCTGCCGATCACCGACCCGTACACCGTGCACCACGGCGCGCTCGGATCGTTCGCGAGCGTGCACCTGCCCGTCGGCGCCGATGCCGGGTCGGCGGCGAGCACCCTGCGCGAGATCGACGGCATCGAGGCCGTGTACCTCCGGAACGAGGCCGCGGTGACGTTCTCGCTCCCGCCGGACCGCATCGGGGACCTCGTGGTCCTCGCGGAGAAGGGCACGGCGCTCGGCCGCTACACGGCCTGGCACGACCTCGGCGGCCTCGACGCCCCGCTGCGCTCGCACGGCGCGCTTGGCGAGCTGCAGATCCCGTTCGTCGTCAACCGCACCCTGCCCCGTCCCGAGCAGCTCGACGAGGCGTACGGGCTCCCGGCGTACGTCCACAACTACGACGCCTTCTGGGTGGCGACAACGGTGGTCTCCCAGGAGAACGCGCCCGTAGCCGTGCCGGCCACACGCTGACCGCCTCCGACCCGCCACCACACCCGACAAGCGGGCACCACCTCGACCCCTGCTGAGAAAGGCCTGTGACAACGATGTCCAGCACTCTCGACACCAGCACGGCTCCAACCGGCGAGCCAGTCTCCGAACGTACGTTCCGTAGGCTCGCCTGGCGGATGCTCCTCGCAGCGATGTTCTGCTACCTCTTCTTCTACACCGGCCGCCAGGCTCTCGGCTTCGCGATCCCCGGAATCCAGGAGGAGTTCGGCTGGAACAAGGCCACGGTGGGCACCATCAGCGGCATCGCCCTCTGGTCCTACGCGATCGGTCAGATGGTCAACGGCAACCTCGCCGACAAGTTCGGCGGACGGCGGCTGATGGCCCTCGGCGCGATCTTGTCGACGACCTTCTGCATCCTCGCCAGCTTCATGCACAACTTCTGGGGCATGGCCCTCGCCCTGGGCGCCAACGGGTTCGTCCAGGCGATGGGCTGGTCGGCGGGCGGCCGCGTGATCTCGAACTGGTGGAGCCACCACGAGCGGGGCAAGAGCTTCGGGTTCTACACCCTCGCAGCCGGATCATCGTCGGTGCTCGTCTACGTCACCTCGACCCTGACCATCGAGACCTTCGACCTTGCCTGGCAGTGGTTGTTCCGCCTGCCGGTGCTCTTGATGCTCGTCGGAGGCATCACCTTCTACATCGTCGCGCGGGACACCCCGAAGGATGCGGGCATCATTCCGCCGCGGTCCTTCACCCACGACGAGGACGACGTCGCTCTCGAACCGGAGGCGGCAAGGGGACTGAGCTCGGGTGACCGCTACAGGGCCGTGCTCGGTATCCCGAAGATCTGGATCACCGGGGTGGCGATCGGCCTCCAGAACTCCGCCCGTTACGGCCTGCTCGTCTGGGTGCCGGTGTACTTCCTCGGCGATTCCTGGAAGGACACCTCCAACGCGGTCTGGATCACCGTGGCTCTCCCCGTCGGGATGGCAGTCGGGGCACTGGTCAACGGCCAGCTCTCCGACCGGATCTTCGGCTCACGTCGCGATCGGCCGATCATGCTCTTCATGGCGCTCGGGGCATTGAGCTCGCTGACCATGTGGATCACCGACCCGGGCGCCGGCCTGGGCATCGTCCTGCTCTTCCTCTGTGGGTTCTTCGTGTACGGGCCACAATCGTCGTTCTGGGCGCTGTGCCCCGACCTCGCCGGCAAGGTCATGGCCGGTACGGCGGTCGGGGTGGTCAACTTCTTCGCATATCTCTTCGCCGGCGCGGCGGAGCCGATCATCGGCCACCTCATGGACCGGAACGGTGGTGACGCCGGGCTGATCTTCCTCGTCGTCGCCATCTGCTGCGGTGCGAGCGCCGTGGTGACCTCGACCATCCGCCGCTGAGCCCATGACTCGTACCCACCTCATTCGACAGGACGATCCGATGTTCAGCACCCAGCCCGACACGACCCGCACCACGACGGATCGAGCCACGGCCGCCGTCTGGTCAGGGCCCGAGAAGGGCTTCTCCATCACCACCGTTCCGCTGCCCACTCTTCTCCCCGGTGAGGTCCTGGTCGAGACCGAGCTCGCAACCATCTGCGGCAGTGACCTCCACACCATCGGCGGTGACCGGCCCACACCCTTGCCGACCGTCCTCGGTCACGAGGCCATCGGACACATCGTCGGTATCGGCGGCCAGGCCGCGACGTCCGACGGCGGGACGCTGAGCATCGGCGATCGCATCACCTGGACCATCGGCACCTCGTGCGGAACGTGTCGGCGGTGTCGGCGAGGCATACCGCAGAAATGCCTCACCGTGCGCAAGTACGGCCACGAGGCGATGGACGACCACTGGAAGCTCAACGGAGGCTTCGGCTCGCACGTGCATCTCGTCGCCGGCACCGGCCTGGTGAGACTCCCGAGAGACTTGCCCGCTCCCGTCGCGACGCCTGCCAACTGCGCCACTGCCACCGTGACCTGCGCCGCTCGTCGAGTCGAGCTCACCGCCGCAGACTCCGTGGTCGTGATCGGCTGCGGAATGCTCGGACTCACCGCCGTCGCATACGCCCGCGAACTCGGCGTCGAGAGCGTCATCGCCTGCGACGTCGACCCCACCCGCCGCGACCTTGCCCGGCAGTTCGGCGCCACCGCGGCCCTTCCGCCCGAGCAGCTCGCGGACGCGGCGACAGAACTCGGTGCCGACGTCATCTTCGAGGTCTCGGGCAACAGCAGGGCCGTGCAATCGGCCTTCGAGATTGTCGACATGGGCGGCCGGATCGCCCTCGTCGGCTCTGTCTCTCCCGCGCCGGAGGTCAGCTTCGAGCCCAGCGGTTACGTCAAGAACCTCACCACCGTCGTCGGAAGCCACAACTACCGGGTCGATGATCTGACCGAGGCCGTCGACTTCCTCCGACGCACCGACAAGCAGCAGCTGTTCGCCGATCTCATCCCCGATTCGCTGCCACTGACCGAGATCGTCGCGGCCGTCGATCTCGCCCGCAACGGTGTCGCTCCCCGTGTCGCGATCGACTTCGGCGGCACTGCCCAGACCGACGTTCCCGGACCGTTCGACCAACCCGCGTCCCAGTAAGGAGCCCTTCGTGCTACGTGACTTCAAGGTCGCCCCCGACCACCTGCTCAACCATGTCGACGGCGTGTGGGTACCGAGCGCCAGCGGGAGCACCCGCCCGAACGTCAACCCTGCCGACACCACCGACGTCGTCGGCGACTTCGCCGAGTCGGTCACCGCCGACGTGACCGCCGCGGTCGACGCCGCGGCCCGGGCGCAGCATGCGTGGGACGCGACAGGACCGATCGAGCGCGCCAGATACCTCACTCGGGCCGCGCGGCTCCTCGAGGAGCGGTCGGAGGACCTGGCCCGGGCGATCACACGCGAGCAGGGCAAGCGCCTGTCCGAGGCGCGCGGGGAGGTGACGCGCGCCCTGACGATCCTCGAGTTCACGATCGGCGAGGCGCGGCGCCTCAACGGCGAGACCACACCGGCCGAGGAGCCGCGCACGGTCGCGATGACGTTCCGCCGGCCGATCGGGGTGGTCGGCCTGATCACGCCGTGGAACTTCCCCGTCGCGATCCCCATGTGGAAGGTGGCGCCCGCGCTCCTGGCCGGCTGCACTGCGGTGCTCAAGCCGTCGCCGCTCACCCCGCTGACGTCGGCGCTCCTGGTCCAGGCATTCGTGGACGCCGGGCTGCCGGATGGCGTCCTCAACCTCGTGCAGGGCGACCGGGAGGCCGGGGAGGCGCTGGTCGACGATCCCCGCGTCGCCGGGATCTCGTTCACCGGGTCCCTGCCGGTCGGCACCGCGATCAACCGGGCCGGCGCCGGGCGCCTGATGCGCACCCAGCTGGAGCTCGGCGGCAAGAACGCGCTGATCGTGCTCGCCGACGCCGACCTGGACGCGGCCGTGGACGCCGTCGTGCACGGGGCGTTCGGGCAGTCCGGGCAACGCTGCTCCGCCACGAGCCGGGTCGTCGTCGACCGCCGGGTGCACGACGAGCTGGTGCGGCGGCTCGTCGCCCGCGTGGACGCCATGACGATCGGCCCGGGGTGGGACCCCGACGCGGACATCGGGCCGGTGGTGAACGACGAGCGGTACCGGGCCTGCCTCGACGCGGTCGCCCGGGCGACCGCGGACGGCGCGACGGTCGTGGCCGGCGGCGGCGCGGCACAACTCGACACCCCGGGATGGTTCGTGCGGCCCACGGTGCTCGACGGTGTCGCGTGGGACGCGGAGATCGCCCAGGAGGAGGTGTTCGGTCCCGTGCTGTCGGTCGTGACGTGCGACGGGTACGACGACGCGATGCGCATCGCGAACTCGGTGCGGTACGGGATGTCCGGGACGATCTTCACCCAGGACCCGGCGCTGATCTTCCAGTCCCTGCAGGATTTCGAGGCCGGGATGCTGCACGTGAACCGGCCGGGCGTGGGCGCCTATTCGCACCTGCCGCACATGGGCGCCAAGGCGTCGCAGCTGGGGGCTCCCGAGTGCTCCCCGGCGGTGTGGAACTTCTACACCGACCTGCGCTCGGCCTGCCTCCGGTACTGACCCCGCCCGTGCTCACCCCGGCCAGGAGCCCAGCGACCGCAGCATCGCGACGAAGGCCTCCTCGGGCGGGGTGAGCACGCGGTCTCCCCGGCGCACGAGCGAGACCGTGCGCCGTGGGGGCGCCGGCTCCACGCGCAACGCGACGAGCTGGCCGGCCGCGCGCTCGCGGACCGTCACGTGCTCCGACAACAGCGCGACGCCCAGCCCTTCGGCGGCTGCCTCCTTCAGCGTCTCCGGACCCCACAGCTCCCACCGGGCCTCCGACTCGAGCCCCCAGGCGTGCAGGATCTCCTCCTGAAGGCGACGGGTCGCCGAGCCGCGTTCCCGCAGGAGGAACCGCTGGCCACGGAGGTCGCCGGGCTCCAGAACCCGGCCGGCCAGCCGCGAGCCGGGGCCGGCCACGAGCATGATCTCGTCCTCGAGCAGCGGCTCCGACTCCAGGTGCTCGCGCGGCTCGTCGATGCAGAGCCCCAGGGTCGCCTCGCCCCGGACGATCCACTCCTCCACCGCCTGCTCGTTGCCGACCCGGATCTGGCAGTCGACGTTCGGTGCGCGGGAGGAGAAGTCCGCGACCAGGCGCGGCAGGAGGTACGTGCCGAGGGTGGTCGTCCCGGCGACGAGGAGCCGGCCGGCGCCGAGGCCGCGGTAGCTCGCCACCTCCTGCTCGAGCGAGTCCAGCAGGCCGAAGATCCGGCGGGCGTGGTCGACGACGACGTCACCCGCGGGCGTGGTCCGCGCGCCCGCCGTCGTGCGCTCCACGAGCCGGACGCCGAGCGAGCTCTCCAGGTTGCGCACGTGGTTGGAGACCGATGGCTGGCTGAGGTACATGGCCTTCGCCGCGCCTGAGAAACCGCCGGCCTCGACGACCGCGACCAGCACCTCGAGCTGGTTGAGGCTCACCATGATCTCGTCGTCACGACCTTCCCGGCGCCTGCGCCGCACCCACGGTAGCGGGTGAGGCCCTGCCCCCTCGCCCCGAGTCCTGGCAGGATCGACCCCTGCACGAGCGCCGCGGTACAGCCGGCCCAGGACACCGACCTCTTCGACGTCGACAAGGTGGTGGAGGCGCAGCAACTAGACCACGTTGCCGACCAGTAGGTCACGGTGTCTGACGCGAGGCGCCCTTCCTCGTCGGAGCGCTTGCTCTTGTGTAGGCCCGGTCGGCGATAACGGTGTCCGGTCGGGTGCGTAGGCGTACAGGACCGGGGCGCGGGGACCCAGATGGCGGCCGGTACCTCGGCGACGGGCGCCCCGTGAGGGTCCCGCACCTCATCTCGTCCATCCACGTCGCATCTCACATGCCGAATTGCGCCTGTTGACACAACTGCCGCTCACCCCCACCATGGTTTCGCAGGCTATTTATAAACCTCTTTCACAACTGCAGCTTTCGTAGAGCGGAGCATCGCCGTGCCGGTCCAAACACCCCGTTCCGACGACATCCGGGCGTGGTTCTACACCAGACAGCCCGACGCCTGATGCGGGCACTGACCAAGCTCAGGCCCGGGCCGGGCCTGGAGCTGATCGACGTGCCAGAGCCCGAGGCCGGCCCGGGAGAGATCAAGATTCGGGTCCTCCGTGCGGGGCTGTGCGGCACCGATCTGCATCTGGAGGCGTGGGACGACTGGGCTGCCTCCACCGTGACGGCTCCGCTGGTGCTCGGACACGAGTTCTGTGGCGACGTAGTCGCTGTCGGACCGGGCGTCTCCTCCCTGCGCGTCGGCGACCGCGTCTCCGGTGAGGGCCACATCGTCTGCGGCACGTGCCGCAGCTGCAGGGCAGGGCGTCGCCACCTGTGCATCAACACCCGTGGCGTGGGTGTCCATCGCGACGGTGCTTTCGCCGACTACGTGGTGATTCCGGCCTCCAACGCCTGGCCCCAGCCCGAGGGCTTCGACCCCGACCTGGGTGCGATCTTCGATCCGCTGGGCAATGCGACCCACACGGCGCTGTCCTTCCCCATGACCGGCGAGGATGTCGTCATCACCGGCGCTGGCCCCATCGGGCTCATGGCGGCGGCCATCGCCCGACATGTCGGGGCGCGCCATGTGGTGGTCAGCGACGTCAGCGACTACAGGCTCGACCTGGCGCGCGAGATGGGCGCCGACCTCGTCGTCAACGCAGGCCGCTCCGGCTTGACCGCCGCCATGACCGAGCTCGGCATGCGCGAGGGGTTCGACCTGGGCCTGGAGATGTCCGGCGTCCCGGCTGCCGTCGAAGAGATGCTGGCGGCGATGAATCATGGGGGTCGCGTCGCCATGCTCGGCCTGCCCAAGGACCGCTATCCGATCGACTGGAGCCGGGTGGTCACCCACATGATCACGATCAAGGGGATCTACGGCCGCGAGATGTACGACACCTGGTACGCGATGAGTTCCATGCTCGAGCAGTCCGACCTCCTCAGGAGTCGCGTCGCGTCGGTGATCACGCACCGTTTCCCGGCTGAGAAATGGGTCGATGCGTTCGCCGCAGCGAGGTCGGGCGCTTGCGGCAAGGTCATCGTGGACTGGAGCTGAGGAGACACATGTACGACGAAGCCTTACGCGCGGACCTGCGGGCCACCCTTGCCGAGATCGAGGAAGCAGGGCTGTACAAGCGAGAGCGTGAGCTCAGCTCGGCACAGGCGGCCCATATCACGACCGGCCAGACCGAGGCTCTCAACTTCTGCGCCAACAACTACCTCGGCCTCGCCGACCATCCCGACGTCAAGGCGGCCGCGGCCGCCGCCTTGGACGAGTGGGGCTTCGGCATGGCGAGCGTGCGGTTCATCTGCGGCACACAGGAGCTCCACACGCGGCTCGAGCGCGCGATCGCGGACTTCGTCGGCACGGACGACAGCATCCTCTACGGCAGCTGTTTCGATGCCAACGGGGGTGTCTTCGAGGTGCTCCTCGACGAGCGGGATGCGGTGGTCTCCGACGAGCTCAACCACGCCTCGCTGATCGACGGCATCCGGCTCTGTAAGGCGAGGCGCTTTCGCTACCGCAACGCCGACATGTCCGACCTACGCGCCCAGCTCGAGTCGGCTCGTGATGGTGGCGCCCGGCGGGTGATGATCGTGACGGACGGCGTCTTCTCCATGGACGGGCACCTGGCACCGCTGGCCGAGATCTGCGACCTCAGCGAGGAGTTCGGCGCCCTGGTGCTGGTCGACGACTCCCATGCCGTGGGCTTCGTCGGTCCCGGGGGCGGCGGTACTCCAGAGCACTTCGGAGTGCAGGACCGCGTGGATCTGCTCACCGGCACGCTCGGCAAGGCGCTCGGTGGCGCATCGGGCGGCTACGTGGCCGGCCGCCAGGAGATGGTCGACCTGTTGCGCCAGCGCTCGCGCCCATACCTGTTCTCCAACGCCGTGGCCCCGACCGTGGCCGGCGGCTCCCTCAAGGCCCTCGAGATCGCGGTCGGCTCGACGCAGGCACGCGAGCAGCTTCGCACCAACACCACGCTGTTCCGGGAGCTGATGGCGGAGGCGGGCTTCGAGGTGCTGCCCGGCGAGCATCCCATCACGGCCGTCATGTTCCCGGGCCCCGACGGCGCACGTCGGGCAGCGGAGGTCGCCGATGCCATGCTTCGCGAGGGCGTCTACGTGATCGCATTCTCCTATCCTGTCGTCCCGCACGGCCGCGCCCGGATCCGGGTACAGCTCTCGGCCGCCCACTCCGAGGCCGACGTCCGTGCCTGCGCGGACGCCTTCGTCGCCGCACGAGCCCTCAGCATCGAGGGAGTTCGGTGACGGCCGTCTATGCCGTGAGCGACATCCACGGGCACGTCGACGTCCTCCTCGAGACCCTGGTCGAGACCGGACTGGTCGACGCCGCGGGTCACTGGGCGGGGCGCGACGCGCGGTTGTGGTTCCTGGGGGACTACGTCGACCGGGGCCCCGACGGGGTGGCGGTGCTCGACCTGGTGCGCCGGCTGGTGGACGAATCGGACGGGGCAGTCGGCGCCCTGCTGGGCAACCACGAGATCCTTGCCATGGGTATGTGGCTGTTCGGTCACCAAGTGGTGCCCCATGACGGGGGGCGTGCGCGCTCCTTCCAGCGCAGCTGGACCGTCTGTGGGGGTCAGCGCGCTGACCAGGAGGGGCTCACCGACGATCACCTGGCCTGGCTGCGCAGCCTGCCGGTCGTGGCACGCGACGGCGACTTCCTGCTCATGCACTCCGACACGCTCGCCTACCTCGATTGGGGCAACAGCCCGGGGAAGATCAACGAGACCGCAGCGAGCATGATGCGCGGCACCGAGATCGCCAGCTGGTGGGAGCTGTGGCGCCGGATGACCTCGCGCCACGCCTTTCGAAGCGACGAAGGCCCGGCGGCCGCGCGCGGCCTGCTCGACGCGCTCGGGGGGTCGGTCATCGTCCACGGCCACTCGATCGCTGCGGAGCTGGCCGAAGTGCCGTACGTCGACGTCACCGAACCGCTGTCCTACGCCGACGACCTCGTCCTGGCCATCGACGGCGGCATCTACGAGGGTGGACCCTGCCTGCTCACCCGCCTCGCCTGATTTTCAGCCCGTTCCGGGTGTCCAGCGCGACCAGGCTCTGGCCGCGGCACGGCCCTTCTCAACCGCCCGACGGCGGAGGCGGCGGGGATGCCGTACCTGTCGGCCGCAGGGTCACGACGTCGCCCTGCCTCAAGTTCACGGTCCTGTGCCAGTCACCGACACGCACCTCCGTCCTCGTACCACCGACACTGAGCAGTCGCACCACGGTCGGGGCACCGTCGCGCCAGGTCATGTCGAGCACGAAGCCGCCACGGACTCCCATGCCGCTGACGCTGCCGTCCTTCCACGCCGCAGGCACGGCGGGCATCAGGTCGATGACCCCGGACTTGGCCTGCACCAACATCTCGAGCATCGCCGCAGCGGCGCCGAAGTTGGCATCGATCTGGAAGATGTAGCGGCTGGTCCGGTACAGGTCGAAGAGGTTGATGCCCGACCCACCGAGATGGCCCTCCGCTGGGCGCAGGATGCTTGACAGGCACCGGTAGGCGCGGTGCGAGTCCTTGAGCCGCGCCCAGCACGCCGCGCGCCAGGCGTTGGCCCAGCCGTAGTTGTCGTAGCCGCGGACCTCCAGCTGCTTGCGCACGCCGTCCAAGTACGCCTGCGGCTGGTTGTCCGTGCGGATCCGGTCACCGGGGTAGAGACCGATGAGACCGGAAAGGTGACGGTGCTGCGGGTCGCCCATGCTGTCGGGGGTCATCCACTCCTGCAGCCATCCGGTCTTCGGGCTGACCGCGGGCAGGTAGAGACTGTCTCGAATCTCACGAGCACGTCCGGCGAGCTCGTGGTCGGTATCCAGCAACCGGGACGCCTCGGCGAAGCTGCCGAACAGAGCATGCACGAGCTCCTGCTCGTAGGTGAGGCCGATGGCGTCCTGCGGCCCGTGCTCAGGGGACCAGCTCTTGTCGCCCACGAGCACGGTGCGGGCGTCCTCGCCCTCCCCCACCTCCTTCTCGATCAGCCGGGTCTCCCAGAACTCCACGGCGCCACGCAGCAGCGGCATCAGCCGCTCGAGGAACCGTCGGTCGAGGGTGAACTCATAGTGCTGCCACAGCTCCAGGCACAGCCACGCGCTGCTGCCCGGATGCCACCACCAGCCGTTGCCGCCGTAGATGTTGGTGGAGAAGGCCGTGGTCCAGCCCGCGATCCGGCCGGAGCTGTTGCGGAACCGGTTGCGATGGTCGTTGAAGTGCTCGTTGGTCTGGCGGGTCCAGTCAGGCAGCTGCGCGAGACAGTACTCGAGCAGGGGGGTCGCATGCTTGCCCAGGCCGAATCGGTGGGTCGGCCAGTAGTTCATCTGGATGTTGATGTCGGAGTGGTAGTCGGACATCCAGTCCGGCGCGTTCGTCTCCAGCCACAGGCCCTGGAGGTTGGCGGGCAGGCCGTCCCGGCTTCCCGTGATCGTCAGGTAGCGGGCCAGCTGCAGGTAGAGGACGTCGAACTCGGGGTCGATCGCGCCCTCCTCGCCACGTGCCGCGAGCCTGCTCGCCGTGTCGAGCTCCCGCTGCTCGGCGGTGGACGCCCCCAGGTCGAGGCTGAAGGTGTCGTAGGACGTGCGGTAGTCGCGCACGTGCGTCGCGAGGAGCCGCGACCCGGGCTCGCGCAGCGCATGCACGAGCTTGGCGCGGGCGACCCGGGAGATGTCGAGATCGGGGTCGCGGAAGGCGATCTCAGGGGCGGGACGGTAGTTGGTCCCGCCGCTCACCACGACGACGACCTCGGTCGCCTCGGTGAACCGGACCGCCTCCCCGGCCGCGACCACCTCGCCGTGCTGGGTCGCGACGCCGGCGGTCACGGCGAAGCGCAGGCCGTTGCCCAGGTCGTCGACCATCTCGATCCGGTCCTCGCGGTCGACTGTGTCGACCTTCTCGCCGCGGGTCGGCTCCAGCTCGACCGAGCCGGTGAGCCGACCGCCACCGGTCTGGGTGATGCGGGTGACAACGACGTCGTGCGGGTGACTGATGAACGACTCGTGACGGAACGTCGCGCCGCCGATCGAGTATGTCGTGACGAGGACGCCGTTGCTGATGTCGAGCGCCCGCTCGTAGCCGGACACCGAGTCGGAGTCGTGGCCGGCCAGCGTGATCCTGGTACGGCAGAGCATCTGGAAGGTGCCGAAGCCGTCCCGGGTGTAGGGGAACTGACCCGATGCGTCGAGGGCCTCATTGCGGACTCCGCTCCACATCGAGGCGTCGGTCAGGCACGTGACCGTCTCACCTGGGCCGGCACCTACCAGACCGCCGAGGCGCCCGTTGCCGATTGGCAGGCCCTCCTCGATGATCGCGCACTCGCGCGCGGGAGTGGAGTACCACAGCCGGTGGCTGTCATGGTCGTACATGGGTCGTGCTCCTGAGGATGAGTACGGTCGGGGACCCGGACTTCCGCGGCCGGCTCGGCAGGCGCGTGGCCGCGGTCGTCGGTGGAGCGGGTGCGTGGTCGTGAGCGGCGCGGCCGTGACGACGTCGTGCTCGCACTTGGCGCCGGGTTGCCGCACCCGTGTTCGTGAGATCAGCTCTCCTGCCAGCCGATGTCTTGGACCCTGCCGCGGAAGAACAGACCGGCACCGTAGTTGGCGAGTCCTTCCTTGACTGCGACGATGTCGGGGACGTTCCAGAGCGGCACGATGTCGAACTGCTCGAAGGCCTGCTGCTCGAGATCCATGAAAGTGTCGACCACATCGTCGTGGTCCGAGAGCCTGACCGCCTCGGCAGCCCTGGGTGTGAGCTGCTCGTAGTTCTCCATGCTCGTGCCACCGTTGTCGGAGCAGAAGAGGGAGCAGAAGTAGACCAGGCCCTCGTCGGGGGCCGAGGTGCCCCAGCCGCCGAACAAGACGTCGTACTCACGCTCGTCGTAGGTCGCGACGAGCTCCGAGGAATCGCGGAAGTCGAGCACCAGGTCGACGCCGATCCGCTTCATCATCTGCTGTGCAGCGAGGGACACGTTCTTCGCGGTGGCTGTGTCGGTGGTGATAGGCCACACCAGCTCGAGCCGCTCACCGTCCTTCTCGCGGATCCCCTCCTCGCCGACGGTCCAGCCCGCCTCATCGAGGAGGATCTTCGCCTGGTCCGGGTCGTAGCCACCGCCCGCTGCCGCATAGACGTCTCGGTAGCCGTCCTGGAACGGGTACAGCGTGAGCGACCCCGACACGGCGGTGTCCGAGTTCAAGCCGTCGAACTGCACCTTCGCCAGGGTCTCGCGGTCGAAGCCCAGGGCGATCGCCTGTCGGGTCGGCACCTCCTTCAGCAGCGGTGCCTCCGGGTTGATCTGCAGCATGTTGCTCGAGGTCTTGGTCGCCGACCGCAGCTCGATCCCGTCCATGGACTCGATCTGGGCGAGGCTCTCCTTCGTGCTCGCCGGCACGGCGTCGATCTCGCCGTTGCGGAAGGCGTTGATGGCGGCGGTGGCCTCCATGAAGCGGAAGATCCGCTCGTCGAGCTTGCCGGGATCGCCCCACCACTCCGGGTTGCGCTCGTAGACCACGGCTGAGTCGCTGAGGTCCTTGACGCGGTAGGGGCCTGCACCCCATTCGTTGTGCAGGTCCTTCACGAACGCGATGTTGAAGGTCTCGGGGTCGGCGACGTCCGGGTGGAGCACGGTGTCGAACTGCGACTTCCAGAAGATGCCCGGACCGTCGTAGGTGACGACGGCCTGCTTGTCGTCCTCACCGGCCTCGACCGAGGTGATGTCGGCGTAACCCTCGGTCGTGTAGACGGAGTAGGCCTCGTCCTGGCCGTTCGAGACCTCCCATCGGGCCTCGAAGGCGCGCCAGTCGATGGGAGTGCCGTCGTTGAAGGCTGCCTCGTCGTTGATCGTGAACGTCACCTCGCGGTTTCCGTCCACCAGCTCGTCGGTGACCTCAGTGACGTAGTCCTCGTCCCAGGTCACCTCGCCCTCTGGACTCATCGACTGCAGCTGGGGGGTGTTCCAGCGGGCCAGCTCCACCACCCCGCTGTTCATGTCTGCGTGCATCGGGTTGAGCTGTTCGTAGAGGGCTCCGGACAGCACGGTCGTGAGCGTCCCGCCGTCGGCCAACGCTTCCCGTGGCTGCGGGTTGTAGTCGGCGGTCGTCGACACCTTCTCGCCGGACAGGACGTCGCTGTCCCCGTCACCCCCGGAGCAGGCGGTCAGGGCGACGGCGAGGGCCGCAGCCAGGACCAGGATTCGCGTCGTTCTCATGGGTCGTGCTCCTTCGTAGCTGGGGAGATCGGCTGCCGTCGTCTCCCGAGACTCGTGACCTGTCGGCGGCGCCGCGCGGCCAGGACGACGGGCGGTGCCGGCGTGAACCTCTGGATCGCGCCGGCACCGTCGTTCCGCGCTGGCTTGCGTTGCCGTGGCCAGCAGCTCCTGGGTTCAGCCCTTCTGCCAGCCGATGTCCTCGATCGGTCCAAAGAAGAAGAGGTCGGCGCCGAAGTTGGCCATGCCCTCCTTGACCGCGAAGATGGTCGGCCCGGTGTACAACGGGTCGATCTGCCAGGTGGACAGGATGTCCTTCTCGGTCTGAAGGAAGGCCTCGACGGCCTTCACCTTGTCGGTCTCCTGGCCGATCTCCTGAACCACGGGGGCGTACGTGTCGATCGTCTCCTGGTCGACGTAGCCCGCGTCGGAGCAGTAGAAGTAGCAGAAGTAAAAGAAGTTCTCGTCCGGGTCGGCCGTTCCCCAGTTGAGCGAGAAGAGGTCGTAGTCCTTCTTCGTGTAGGTGTCGGTGAACTCGTCGGCGCTGCGGTAGTCGAGCTTCAGGTCGATGCCGATCTCCTTCAGCATCGCCTGCAGGGCCACGGCGCCGTTCTTGCTGTAGCTCGCGTCGCCGATGATCGGGAACAGCAGCTGCAGCTTCTCGCCGTCCTTCTCCCGGATGCCGTCGTCGCCCACGCTCCAGCCGGCCCCGTCGAGCAGCTTCCCGGCCTCCTCGGGGTCGTAGCCGCCGCCGATCTCGGAGTAGGTGTCGCGGTAGCCCTCCTGGAACGGGTAGAGCGTGACCATCCCGGGCAGCTCCGCGTCCCAGCCCATCCCGTCGTAGCGCACGTCCTGCAGCGTCTGGCGGTCGATGCCCAGGTGGACCGCCTTGCGGACGTCGGCGTCCTTCAGCTTGGGCGAGGATGCGTTGACGTGCATGAACGTGACGGCGAGCGTCGCGGCCTTGCGGACGTCGATGCCCTCCATGCCCTCGATCTGGGCGAGGTTCTCCGCGCTGGTCGCCGAGACGGCGTCAAGCTCACCGTTGCGGAACGCGTTGATCGCAGCGGTGGACTCCATGGCTCGGAAGACGAACTCGTCCAGCTTGCCGGGATTGCCCCACCAGTGAGGGTTGCGCTCGAAGACGGCGGTCGTTCCGCCCGGCTCCAGCTCCTTGACGTGATATGGACCGGCGCCCCACTCGTCGTGGGCGTCCATGGTGTAAGCGGTGTTGAAGGTCTCGGGGTCCTTGGCGGCATCCGGGTGGATGACCTCCTTGAACTGCGACTGCCACCAGAGCCACGGACCGTCGTACGTCACGACCGCTTGCTTGTCGTTCTCGCCCGGCTCCACCGAGGTGATCAGGGAGTAGCCCTCGGTCGAGACCGGCGCGTACTTCTCGTTCTTGCCGTTGGAGACCTTCCACAGGGCCTCGAAGGCGCGCCAGTCGATCGGTGTCCCGTCGTTGAACACGGCCTCGTCGTTGATGGTGTAGGTAACCACCCGGTTGCCGTCGACGAGCTCCTCCGAGACGTCCGTGACGTAGTCCTTGTTCCACGACAGCGCGCCGTCCTCGGCGATGAGCTGGAGCTGAGGGTTGTACATCATCGACAGCGCGGCGGTGTCGGCGCTCTTGTCGGCGTGCAGCGTGTTGAGGTTGTCGGGGATCTCCCCGACGGCGCGGGTGAACGTGCCGCCGTCCTCGACGTTGTCGCGAGGCTGCGGGTTGTACTGGGCCTGGCTGGCCAGCTCGTCGCTCTTCAGCGACTCACCGGACCCGCCGTCGTCACCGCCGCTGCAGGCGGTCAGCGCGACGGCGAGCAACGCCGCGAACGCGATGCTCTTGCTCTGAACCTTCATGGTTGGGGTCCTCTTCCTGGTCGTAGCTTCTCGCCGCAGAAGGCATCGGCTCTCATCGGTGCAGACATGCGTGACTGTGGTCGACGCCCTCCTTCGGGGTGAGCGGCGGGAGGACACTGATGCACTCGCGCTGCTGTTCCTGGCTCAACGTCGGCTTGAGCGGGCAGCGACTGGCGAACGGACAGCCGGAGAGCTCCTCGGTGGGGGCCGGCAGGTCTCCCGTGAGCAGGATGCGTTGCCGAGTGCGCTCGACCTGTGGGTCGGGGATCGGGATCGCCGAGAACAGCGCCTGGGTGTAGGGGTGGGTTGGCTCGGCGAAGATCGGGTCCACGTCGCCGTACTCGACGAATCGCCCGAGATACATGACGGCGACCCGGTCGGCGAGGTGGCGAACCACCGACAGGTCGTGGGACACGAAGACGTAGGACAGGCCGAGCTCGCGCTGAAGTCGCTGGAAGAGGTTGATCACGCCCGCCTGGATCGACACGTCCAGGGCGGAGACCGGCTCGTCTAGCGCCAGGAGCATGGGTTCGGACGCCAGCGCACGGGCGATGCCGATCCGCTGTCGCTGGCCACCGGAGAATGCTCCCGGGAACCGGTCGACGTGCGCGGGATCCAGGCCGACGAGATCCATCAGCTCCGCGACCCGGTCGTGCACCTTGGCACTGGGGACCAGCGAGAAGGCCCGCAGCGGCTCCGCGATCAGCTCGGAGACCGTGAACCGGGGGTCCAGGGCCCCCATGGGGTCCTGGAAGACGATCTGCACCTTGCGGCGCTGCTCTCGCTCGGCGCGACCTCGTAGGCCGCTCAGGTCGACCCCTTCGAGGTCGATGCCTCCTGCGGCGCCCTTGCCGAAGTCCATGATCGAGAGCAGCGTGGTGCTCTTGCCGCAGCCGGACTCGCCGACGATCGCCAGGGTCTCGCCCTGGCGAACGTCGAAGCTGATGCCGTTGACCGCGCGCACCGTGCCGACCCGCCGCTTAAGCACCCCCTTGGTCAGCGGGAACTCCCGAGTGAGGTCGGTGACGGTGAGAACCGCCGGCCGCCTCTCGCGTGGCACCGCCTCGAGCTCGCCGGGCGGGATCTCGGGCTTGCTGAAGACGGACACTCCGTCGATGGCACCGTCCTCGATCTCGCGGCTGCGGATGCAGGCCGCCTGGTGACCGGGGACGACCTCTAGGAGCTCGGGCTCCTGCCGGGTGCACGCCGTGATCGCGACCGGGCAGCGGGGCGCGAAAGGACACGCGTCCGGCAGGTCGATCAGGATCGGGGGATTGCCGAGGATCGGCACTAGCGCCTCGTGCGACCCGTCGTCCGCGCGGGGGATCGCGCCGAGCAGCCCCAGCGAGTAGGGCATCCGCGGCGCGGCGTACAGGCTGTCGACCTCGGCTCGCTCGACCGGTCGCCCTGCGTACATCACGACGACCTCGTCGGCCATGCCCGCCACGACACCCAGGTCGTGGGTGACCAGGATGACTGCGGCGCCGGTCTCCCGCTGCGCCTTCTTCAGCAACTCCAGCACCTGCGCCTGGATGGTGACGTCGAGAGCGGTCGTCGGCTCGTCGGCGATGATCACCTTCGGGTCGTTGGCGATGGCCAGGGCGATCACCACTCGCTGTCGCATGCCGCCCGAGAACTCGTGCGGGTAGGACCTCATCCGGACCGGCGCGTTGGGGATGCCCACGAGATCGAGCAGCTCGACGCCGCGCTGCCAGGCCTGGTCCTCGGAGAGATCGCGGTGGACCTGGATTGCCTCGACCAGCTGCTTGCCGATGCTGTGCACCGGAGTGAGGCTGGTCAATGGATCCTGGAACACCATCGCGATGTCGTTGCCGCGGATGCCGCACATCTCCTTGTCGGACAGGCCGACAAGCTCTCGGCCCTCGATCTCGATGGAGCCGCTCACCGTCGCCGTGTCGGCGAGGAGTCCCATGATGGCCAGGGCCGTCACCGACTTGCCGGAGCCGGACTCGCCGACGATGCCGAGGGTCTGTCCGCGCCACAGGTCCAGCGAGAGCCCGCGGACCGCGTCGACGCGACCTGCCTCGGAGGGGAAAGCAACTCGCAGGTCGCGCACGCGAAGAACGGGTTCCTCGAGCGCGGGGGCGCCTGGGACCGGCTCGGTGGCTGTGGTGGTGGTCATGCCCGGCCTCCAGCCTGGGATGTGGGGTCGAGGGCATCTCGGAGCCCGTCGGCGATGAAGGCCATCGACACGGTGAGGAGGGTGAGCGTGATAGCGGGGAACCAGAACATCCACGGGGCGCTGTAGACCAGCGAGCTGCCCTCGCCGATGAGGGCGCCCAGCGAGGTGTCGGGCTCCTTGACTCCGAAGCCCAGGAACGACAGCCCGGTCTCCGCCTGGATGGTGGTGACGACTCCGAGGGTGAAGTAGATCGTCAGCATGGATCCGATGTTGGGGACGATGTGGCGTCGCACGACGGCCCAGGGACCGAGACCCATGTAGCGCGCGGCGGCGACGAACTCGCGTTCGCGGACCGACAGGGCCATGGTCCACACGATTCGCGCGTAGTACATCCAGCCGAAGAGCGCCAGGACGACGATCAGCATCCGCCAGTCGCCGTTCACGTCGTTGGAGACGAGCGCCAAGATCAGGAAGCTCGGCACGATCAGCAGGAAATGGATGACCTCGAGGATCGCCCGTTCGACCCAACCGCCCACGTAGGCAGCGATCGCCCCGACGAATGCGGCGATCAGGGTGGTGGCCAAGGAGACCACGAGTCCGATGAGCAGGGACCGCTGGATCCCGTGCGTGAGCTGGGCGAACAGGTCGTTGCCGGCACCGGTGGTGCCGAGCCAGTGGTCGCCGCCGGGCGGATCGTTGATCGCGAGGAAGTCCACCTCGTCATAGGTGTAGTCGGAGATCAGCGGTCCGACGATGCCGAGCAGGGCGATCGCGACGAAGACGACGACGCCGACAACTGCCATCCGGTTGCGCACGAACCGCCGCAGGTAGAGGCGCCACTTGCGTGCGCCGCGTGCTGTCGGCGCTGCACCGGCGCCCACGACGCCTCCGGCCGCGCCGGCGACCGTTCCGGGGTCGACATGGCCAGGCTCCTGGTGCTCCAGCTCGCGCTCGAGCTCGGCCATGCCTGTGCTGGGGGGGAGGATCCGGTCGGTCATGTCAGCTCACCCGCACCCGGGGGTCGAGAGTCGCGACGACGACGTCGGACAGCACCGCGCCGAGGGCCGTGACGAGGGCGCCGAAGGCGGCGACCGCGACCACGCCGTGGATGTCGCTCTGAGAGATCGTGGTGACGAAATAGCGCCCCATCCCCTCCCAGCCGAAGATCGTCTCGGCGATGACGGCACCGGTGAAGATGCCCGGGATGGAGAAGGCCACGGAGGTCGCGACCGGGATGAAGGACATGGGCAGGGCATGCCGGCGGATCGCCGTGGCCGTGCTCAGTCCCTTCGCCCGCGCGGTGCGCACGTAGTCGGCCTTGATGTTGTCGAGGAGCAGCGAGCGCTGGAGGAAGTGATAGCCGGCATATCCGCAGATGACGATCGTGGCCGTGGGCAGGGCCAGATGTCGGGCCGCGTCGAGCAGCGTGGGAAAGAAGCCCTGCACGCCGATGCTCTCCGAGCCCGAGACGAACAGCACGGTCTTTCCGAGCTGCTTGTTGAACCAGATCCCGGCTGCGACAGCGACCGTCGCCATGACGGGTGTCGGGATGTTGAGCGTGACCACCGAGACCTGCTGGGAGATGCGATCGGCGGGACGGTACTGCCGTGAGGCGGCGTAGACACCCACACCGACGCCGATGAGCGTCGAGAGGACGGTGGCCAGCAGCACGAATTCTGCGCTCACCCAGATCCGGCCCGCGACCTCGGCGTTGACCGAACCGCCGGTAGGGCTGGATCCCCAGTCCCACGATGTGACGATTCCGGTGATCCACTCCTTCCAGCGGGTGAACAGTGGCGTCTGGTCGTTGAGGTTGTAGAGGTCCAGGGTGGCGTTGATCGAAGCCTCCGGGGGACGCGGGTTGCGGGCCAGGTAGTTGGCTCGTGGATTGAGGAACGCCGAGGCCAGCAGGTAGGTCAAGTTCGTCGCCAGGAAGATCATCAATACCCAGGTGAGCATGCGGCGGGCGAGGTACTTGATCACTGGCCTGCCCCTTCCTGTTGGTCGCGTCACCGTCGCCCGGAGCGGTCGGCGGTGTGACGTGCTTCACGTCCGGCCGGATTCTATTACAGGTTTCGTAACCCCTGTCAATACCCCTGACCTCGTGATCGCGCCCATACGAAAAGCTGATGTCCCATCCCTGCTTGCCTCGCCCAGTGCCGCTGCTGACGACCCCCGCCGCGACGTCGTGGGGGGCTGTTCGTCAGCACTGATGTGAGGGATCCACTCGTTGATCCCGCCTACGGTGCGGGGCATGGCGGCGCCTCGTCGACGTCGTGACTGGACCAGCGAACGCCAACCGATCTGCGCACGCGCGAGACCGACGCACTACGTATCCACGACCGCGACGCCGACGGATCGCGACCGACGAAGCCTGCTGATGCGGGCTGAGCGCACGATGCGGGTCACACCGCCACGACGTGCGCGAGGATCGAGTGCTCCGGGTCCATCGACGGCACCTGGAGCCCGATGGTCATGAGCGCCGAACCACTGATCGCGACTCCTTCAGTCGTGCACCAGGCGGGTAGTTCGTGCAGCCCGGAAATCTCTCCGACCGACAACGCCCGAACCGCGTAACGCCGTTCCGGCTCGAGGCCTCGCAGCCGGGCATGCGGAGCCGCAGCAGGTTCGAGCCAGGAGAGCGCGGCGATCTCGAAGAGCGCCTCGGCGCGATCGGCGGCGACGACTCCGTGCGTCCAGACCGACGGGTCGGGGTCCGGGCCGCGGAAGACCGTGCCCGAGTTGATCAGGTGCCGGTGTCGCTTGTAGAGCGCGATCCACTCCGACAGCTCCTCGCGCTCCTCGGGAGTCGCCGACGCGATGTCCCACTCCACGCCGAGATGCCCGAAGAGAGCGGTGGCGCCGCGGAACGACATGTCGTGCCGGCGCCCGGTCGTGTGCGACCGAGGAGAGGCGATGTGGGAGCCCATCAGCTCCGTCGGGATCAGCTGGCTGGTCCAGCGGTGCAGGCGCTGGCGCTCCAGGGGGTCGTTGCAGTCTGAGACCCAGACCCGGTCGGTGACCTCGAGGATCCCGAGGTCGACCCGGCCTCCGCCGCCGGCGCACGACTCGATCTCGAGACCGGGCTGGTGGGCCTTGATCGCAGCCATCATCCGGTAGACCGCGAGCATCTGCTCGTGCTCTCCGGGCGCTCCGCCGAGGGCTTGCACTCCGGCCTCGACATGGTTGCGGTTGTGGTCCCACTTGATGTAGCCGATGTCGTACTCGTCGAGGATGCGCAGCACCTGCTTCAGGATCGCGTCGTAGCACTCCGGGATCGACAGGTTGAGGACGTGCTGACTGCGTTGCTCGATGGGCAGCTCTGTACGCGCCGCCATGATCCACTCAGGGTGGGCGCGCGCCAGGTCGGAGTCGAGGTTGACCATCTCGGGCTCGAACCAGAGCCCGAACTGCATCCCGGCGCGGGTCACGGCGTCCACCAGCGGGTGGAGACCGTCCGGCCACGCATCCGCGGACACCGTCCAGTCGCCGAGTCCGGCCCGGGAGTGCCGACGGTCACCGAACCAGCCGTCGTCGAGCACGAACCTCTCGATGCCGACCTCTGCGGCCAGCCCGGCCAGCTCGACGAGCCGGTCCGCGTCGTGGTCGAAGTAGACGGCCTCCCACACGTTGAGGGTGACCGGGCGTTCGGTGTCGACGTGGCGCGGGCGCGCTCGCAGGTAGGCGTGAAAGCGCTGCGCGACGGCGTCCAGACCCTCGCCGTACGACGCGAACAACCAAGGCGTCTCGTAGGACTCGCCGGCGGCCAGGCGCACCTCGCCGGGCAGGAGCAGCTCACCGCCACCCAGCAGGCGGGACCCCGTACTGTCGTGCTCGGCGACATGCCGATGGTTGCCGCTCCATGCCGTGTGCACGCCCCACGTCTCGCCGCGCTCGAAGTCGCTGCCGGCTTCGGTGGCGTGCACGACGTACGCCGTGTCGTGGCCGGTCTGGCCTCGTCGGTTCTCGCGCAGGTGGGTCCCGACGTTGAAGGCCTGGCGTTGAGCGGACTTTTCCATGCCCCAGCGGCCGGTGAAGTCGAGGAGCTCCGTCGCATGCGTCGGGACCGGCAGGTAGAGCGAGAGCTCGGTGACGTCGTAGTCGGCGCCGTGATTGGTGAGGTTGCCACGCAGGCGAACCAGCCCGGACGGCAGCATCTCGATCGTGAGGGCCAGGCGCAGGTGCGCCTCGTGGTCGACGGCGACCACCTCGACGGTGGCGGCCCCGCGCTCGAGGTAGTCGGTGACGGCGACACCGTCGACGGTCACGGACTCGATCGTCCAGGCCGTCGACCAGCTGCGGCCCTGCCGGGAGCCGATCAGTCCGGGACGACCCATCCAGCCGGCCCACGGTTCCGGGACCACGGAGGCGAGGCGGGCGCCCAGTTCCCCGGACCGTTGGCTGAACGATGCGGCGGCCAGCCGGGCGCCGGCGGCTCCCGCACGGTCGAGGGTGCCCAGGTCTGCACCCCAGTGGCGCACCAGCGGCAGCCGGTCATGGACCAGCTCCAGCAGGAGGGAGCACCCTGCGGAACGCAGGTGCAGCAGCTGCGGAGCTCGGGTGGAGGCAAGGGCCGGGGGGCGCGCGGCTTCGGTCATGACTTCCTTCGTGCGCCGGAGGCGCTGCTGGTCTGCCGTGGTCTGATGGAGGAGAATCCGCATGTCAGGGCGCGGGCGGAAAGTCGAGCGGGACATCCCTCGACTCCCATCGAGGTTACGGATAAGGTTACGTAAGTGGTTCTCGTATTTGTCAAGGGGTGTTGTCCATGACGGGTCGATGGATCGGTGACCCAACCTCGGCCGCCGCCTGTCTGACGGCGGTGCGCGAGCTCGGTTCTGGGACCGTGTCGGAACTCGCAACGGCGGCCGGCCTGTCCCGTCCGACCCTGGAGTCCGCACTGGTGAAGCTCGCCGATGTGGGCCTGGTCGAGCACCGGGTCGACTCGGTGCAGCCGCACCAAGCGGGTGGGAGGCCGGCCCGTGTCTCCCGGTTCCGACCCGACGCGGGCTACGTCGCCGGCGTCGACCTGGTCGGCACGACCGTGAAGGTCGCGCTCGCGGACCTGAGCGGCACGTGGATCCACACCGGGGCGGCCGAGCTCGCCACCCCCACGAGCGCGAACCCCTCGCTCGACCCGGTCGTCACGGCCGTGCACGCCGTGCTCGACGACGCCGGGGCCGACGGACGACTGCTCAAGGCCGTCGGCGTCGGCACCTCGGGTGTCGTCCGCGCCGACGGCACGATGATGACCTCGCCCTTCGTCAGGCCGTGGGTCGAACGCAACATCCGCGACGAGCTGACCGCGCTGATCGGCGTCCCCGTGACCGTCGACAACGACCTCACCCTGGCCGCCTTCGCCGAGTCCCGCATGGGAGCACTCCGCGACACGGGCACGGCCTTGTATGCCGAGACCTTCCACAACATGGCCGTTCGAGTCGTCATCGACGGGAACGTCGTCCGCGGTCGTCGCCGGGTCGCCGGTGAGCTGGGCGTCCTCAAGGTGTTCAACGCCGAGGGCTACCGGCTGGAGACCTACTTCGACGATCTCGCTCGTTTCGAGGTCGCCCTGCTGGCACTGCGCGACGGTTCGACCGACCCGTCGCACCTCTCGCTCCGCGACGAGCTCGTCGCCTCGATGGCCAAGCCCCTGGCCGCGATGACGCTCGCGGTCGACCCCGACGTCATCGCGCTCGGTGGCCGTCTCGGCAGATTCGCCGACGCGCTGGTGCCGCAGCTGATCGAGTCGTTGCACGACGCGTCCATCCGCGGCCCGGTGCTCGATACCCGCATCGTGGGGGCCGAGCTCGGTCGCGCCGGCATCCTCGTCGGCGCCATCGACCAGGCATTCGCCCTCCATGCGGCGGAGATCTATGGCCTCCCGGTCGACCCGCCGGTCCAGAACCTGATCCATGACTCCGAGGAGCTGTCCGTCCATGCCTGACCTCCGTGTGGGGGTGCTGGGTTTCGGCCTGCGCTCCAACGTCGCCTCCTGCGTCGAGAAGGCGGGTGGCCGACTGGTCGCCGTCGCCGACCCCGACCCTCGTGCGCTCACCACCGCGCGTGAACGTCTGGGCGACGAGGTGAAGCTCGTGGGCGACCTCGACCAGCTGCTCACGGTCGGGCTCGACGCCGTCCTCGTCCTGACTCCCGACCACCTGCACGCGGAGCACGCCGTCCGGACACTTGAGGCGGGGGTCGCCACGTTCCTCGAGAAGCCGATCGCGACCACGGTCGCCGACGCCGACCGCATCCTCGAGACCGCCCTCCGCACCGGCACCCGCCTCTACGTCGGTCACAACATGCGGCACATGCCTGTGATCCGGGCGATGCGCGACGCCGTCCTGGCCGGGCGCATCGGCGAGGTGAAGGCCGTGTGGTGCCGGCACTTCGTCTCGGCAGGAGGCGACTACTACTTCAAGGACTGGCACGCCGACCGCCGCAACACCACCGGCCTGCTGCTGCAGAAGGGCGCCCACGACATCGACGTGATCCACTGGCTCGCCGGCGGCTACTCCGAGCGCGTGGCTGCCATCGGCTCACTGAGCGTGTACGGCGACGTCACCGACCGCCGCGACAACTCCGACCGTACGGTTCGCGACTGGTTCTCCCGCGACAACTGGCCGCCCACCGAGCAGTGCGAGCTCGCGCCCGTGCTCGACGTCGAGGACATCTCGATGGCCAACCTGGTGCTCGACAACGGGGTGCTGGCGTCCTACCAGCAGTGCCACTTCACCCCAGATTACTGGCGCAACTACACCGTGATCGGCACCCACGGCCGGCTCGAGAACTTCGGCGACTCCGACGGGGCCGTCGTCAAGCTCTGGAACACCCGCTCCGACGCCTACCGCGACGAGCCGGACGAGGTCATCGATGTACCTCCGGCGGAGGGTGGCCACGGAGGAGCCGATCCGTTGCTGGTGGCGGAGTTCCTACGGTTCGCCGAGGAGGGCGGGCCCACGATGACGTCACCGGTGGCGGCCCGGCAGTCGGTCGCCGCGGGCGTCGCGGCCACGGATTCCTTGCGCGCCGGCGGTGGCGCCGTCGATGTGCCTCCGCTGCCTGAGGAGATGCGTCGCTACTTCGACCACGACCAGGAGAACTTCGTTGTCCGAACCATCTGAGCCCACGACCGAGACGACGCCTCTCACGATCGACCGCGCGGGCGGGCGCGGCCTGCGGCCCGGCAGCGGTCGCGCCAAGGTGCTGTTCGTCGACTGCGACGGACTGCGCCTGGACAAGCTCGTCGAGGCCAGCACTCCGCACCTGGACCAGCTACGCGCGTCAGGGACCTTCGGCCCCTCGTACATCCAGGACTCCGCGCTGGCCGGTACCAGCTCCGGACCGGGGCACTCGAACCTGCTGTGCGGGGTGTGGCCGGACAAGCACCGTGTGCTGGGCAACGATTTCCTCGACCACGATCTCGCCACCTATCCAGACCTCTTCACCTTGCTGCGCCGGACCCGACCTGAGACCTCGATCTTCTCGACACTCGACTGGGCTCCGCTCAACGACTTCCTGCTCGGCGACGCCGACGTGCGCCTCCAGCAGTACGGCCCCGACGCCGCGACGACCGATCGCCAGAGCACCGATGCGGCCGTCGAGGCGCTGGGGGTTGACGACCCCGACCTCACCTTCGTCTACCTCCATGACGCGGACTGGTCCGGGCACGCCCACGGCTCGGAGTCCGCCGCCTACATCGAAGCCATCGAGCGGGTCGACGCGTGCATCGGTCGACTGGTGGAGGCGGTGCGGGCACGGCCGTCGTACGACGAAGAGGACTGGCTGATCCTGGCGTCGACCGACCACGGCCAGTTCGGCCGTGGCCACGGCGCCGACCAGCACGTCGTACGCACGATCTGGGTGCTGGCCAGCGGCCCCGGTATCCCCGTCGACCCGGACTCCGCCCGTGAGTGGCGGCAGGTCGACCTGGTGCCGACGGTACTAAGGCACCTCGACGTGGCCATCGACCCGGCCTGGGGTCTGGACGGGGTCGCCATCGGCACCCCGAGCGACGACCCGTTCGCTGCCGTGCCGCTCGACCGCAAGCCCGTCGAGGGGTTCGCGCGTGCGGATCATTGCGGCGGCTGGACCCACGAACTCCCCGAGGCCTGGGCCGTCGACGACGACAGCGAAGGCTTCGAGGAGTTCCGCGGCTGGCGGCTGATGTCGGGAGAGTTCTGGGCGACGGCAGACGGCGACACCGACATCCCGCGCTGGTTCGGCAGCGGACGGGGATCGTTCGTCCGTTCGCGTGGCCCGATCGCGGTCGCCGACCCTGGCGCGGGCGGCTCGGCGGCCTTCGACTCCACGCTTTGGTCGCCATTCGGGCTGGTCGACGGCGACCGGGCGGAAGCCTCGTTCGTGCACCACCACCGCCGGTTCTCGGGCGATGGGCACCACGTGGCCGAGGTTCTGCTGGAGCGCGAGGGCTCCGCCCCCGAGGTGGTGTGGTCGGCCCCCACGCGCGAGTCCTTCGAGATCTCGACGCCGGTGACCCTGACCGTTACGACGGCCGGTGCGCCACGGGTCCGCATCGGCTTCCGGCTCGTCACGGACGGACCGACCGGCTACTGGGCGATCGCCTCACCCGCCGTCACGACGTCCTAGTCCTGAGGTCGAACGGCCGCCCTCCCGCTCACCTCAGTGCGGGGCGACGTCGAACTCAGTGCCGCACGGGCCGCCGCCTTCTGCCTCGGGCAGCTGCAAGCGCTGACCGCTGAGGCGTGCCGTGGGGTAGCCACCGTGGATCCGCCGGGTGCTCCCGGGGGCGTAGTGGCAGATGAAGGAGCGGCGGAACCGGTCCGTGGTCGTGTTAGGGCCCGAGCCATGCACGACCTGACCGTTGAAGAACAGCACGTCCCCCGGCTCCATGTCGGCGGGCACTGCCTCCAAGCCCGGGGGCGGAGGCACGTGCTCACGGGTGAAGGACGTCGACTCGTCGGCCTCCTCCGGGCAGAAGATCTCCATCCGGTGGGTGCCAGGCACCACCTGGAGGCCTCCGTTGTCCCGGTCGACGATGTCGAGTGCGACCCATGCGGCGATGCACGTGGACGGCTCGACCCGCAGGTAGAAGTTGTCCTGGTGCAGGCTCTGCCCGCGCGCGCCCGGGGGCTTGAAGTAGAGCATCGTCTGACAGGCGAGCGGCTCCTCGCCGAGCAACTGGGCCACGACATCGGTGATCCGGATGTCGAGCAGGTAATCCATCGAGCGCCGATGCACCAGGTGCGGGTGCATGATCCGCGGATACGTGTGCAGTGGATCGGCCGCTCCCGGGTCGCTCGACCGGGGCTCGAAATGCCCGGGGATCGGTCCACCGGAGGCGATCTGCATGAACTCCTCGGCCAGCGACTCGGCCTCGGCTCTCGAAATCAGGCCTCGCTGGATGTGGAACCCCTGGTCGTCGAACGCGGTGACGGCTTCGCGGGTCAGCGGCCCCGGTCGATCGGGTGCCAGGTCGAGGACGGGTGGCTCGGTGTAGTGGCTCATGCATGCACCGTATGGTCGTCGTGTGCTCCAGAACCATGACGAAAGGTGTCAGGTCCATGCCTAGAACTGCTGCGACCGGGGCCACGCCCGATCGGGCCGAAACCAGCGGGTTGATCGTCGGGCGCGCTCGCGCGCGGGCGTCGTACGCCGTTCGCCGGCCGGCCGGAGCCCGCAGCTGGCTGTTGCTCGTCCCCGAGCGCGGCGCCGGGTGGGCGAGCTTCGCCGGCCGAGAGGTGGCACTGGCGAGAGGGTCGGCCGCGGTGCTTCCGCCGCACGTCGCCCACGGCTACGGCACGGACCCGGCCGCGGGGAGCTGGACGTTCTGGTGGGTCCACTTCCGGCTGCGCCCGGACTGGCGGCTCCTGTTGGCACCGGCGGCCGACGAGGAAGGCCAGGTGACCCATGGCCTCGGGGACGACGTGCTGGCCGACGTGGTGACGGGCTTCGTCAGGCTGCACGCCGCAGCTCGCTGGCCGGGGCATGGACCCGTCCCTGCGACCGGCGCGGGCGAGGCGCTAGCGCTGGCGGCCGCGGACGCGGGTTGGCGACTGGCTGCTCCTCATGTGGAGGCGCTGCTGGTCCTGCTCTCCCAGGCCCCGCCGGCTGCCCGTGCCGATCCCCGGATCGCCCGGATCATCAACGTCGTTGCTGCCGACCCGGCCGCGCCATACACCGTGGCGCGTCTGGCGAACCTGGTCGCACTGTCGCCGTCCCGGCTCAGCCATCTGTTCCGGGCCGAGACCGGCGTGTCCCTGATGGCACACGTGCGGGACGTCCGGCTCCAGCACGCGAGCCGACTGCTCCTCGGCACCGGGTTGAGTGTGGGTCAGGTGGCCCGCGCGAGCGGGTTCGCCAGCCAGTTCCACTTCAGCCGGGCGTTCAGTGATCGCTACGGCACCGCGCCGACGGCCCATCGCGAGCGGTACTGACACCAGGGTGCGGGGTGGCCGGCGCGGCCGGCGCGTCGACAGTTGCGAGTAACTGGCAAGTGACCGACCGGCCCTCACCGACGGTCGACGGGTTCGACCGGGTCAGAGCCGACCAAGAGCGCCGTGGTGAAAGCCTCCCTGCGACGAACATGGCCCTGACCTGCGGGACTGGCCGACGGGCACGCCCCCAAGTGGCTGATGAGGCCGTTCACTGCCGGCGCCGTGACCGTGCATTCGCCGCACCTCGGGCACACGTCGGTGGACAGCCTGGACGCCGGAGGGCGTCTCAGGCTGTCCACCGGCATCCGCTACCAGAGCGGGGGCAGCCTCTGCTCAGGCGGTGGGGGTTGGCGTCCCCCACACGTTGAGCTCGTCGGCGCCGCCGAACATGTTGTTGTTGATGGGCGTCAGGCCCACCAGCTTGACGTAGCGTCCGCGCACGGCGGGGATCTCGACGTGCTGGACCGTCGCGACGCCTGCGAACGTGCCGCTGGCCGCTGGCTCGCCCCACACGGTGTCGTCGGCGCTCACGTAGACCTCGTAGTCCTTGAAGGCGCGGTTGCCGACGCGGATCTGGTAGTCCAGCCCGGTGACGTCGTAGGTGCCACCCAGGTCGAGCGTCACGTGGTGCGGGAAGGACGCCGGCGGGTCGATCCTGGTGTGCCACCCGGTCGTGGGGTTGCCGTCGAGCACCCGAGCGGCACCACTTCCCGCGTTCTCCGAGCTCACGTCGTGGATGCGCAGTTGCGACTGCGGGATGTGCCCTGCTGGCGCCAGACCGACTTGGGTGGAGGCGCTGATCGACCGGGGCGAGCCACCGATGTCGTACGTCACCGTACCGGCCAGCTCGTGGCCGTCGCCTGTGGCGTCAGCCGGAGGTGTGACGGCCCACGTGGTCTCGACCGTCGCTCCGGGGACTACCGTGGCGAAACTGGACGGCGACGTCGCGTCGACCTGCCAACCCTCCGGCACGGACAGCGCCAGCTCGACGTCGTTCGCGGCCTGCTGCTCGGTGCTGGTGAACGCCGTGGTGACCGTGGTCGCCTGACCGGCCGGGAACTGATCGGAAGCGGGTTCTACGTCCATGCTGCCGCAGGCGGGTTCGTCGTCGACCACGCCGAGATCCTCGACAGTGAAGTCGTCGATCACGAGGTCGGACTCGTCGCCGCCGCCACCGACCAGGTTGCGTAGCCCCACCCAGTAGTCGCCGCAGCTGCCGGCGACGAATTCTTCCGTGTGGCGCAGCGTGGTGCGCTGCTCGGGGAGCGGGGTACGGGTGACCTCGGTCGACACGGGCTGGCCGTCAGCGATCCGGTCGTATCCGGTGACCCACTGGTAGTGGCCGCTGCGGCCGGACTGATGGTCGAAGGAGACGCGGTAACGGTGACCCTGCTCGAACCGCACCGACTGCGGCAGGGTGCGGTATACGAGGCCGACCCGTTCCTCGTGCGACTTCAGCGACTCTTCACCGTCGATCACGTCGTCGACAAGCTTGCCGTTCCAACCGGCCTGCGTGTAGGGCGCGTGCCTCTGCGCGATGTGGGTCCGCGGTCCGGCCACACCTCCGGTGTCACCCTTCACGAACGGGTACCAGCCCTGGGTGACGTCCTCGAAGTCCTCGTGGATCACCACGCCGGGCCCTGTCGAGCGAGGCCCGTCGGTCTTCAGAACCCGCAGGTTGTCGAGCCGGACCTGCGCATCACCGGCCTCGGCGGCGATCCGCAGCGTGGCGGATCGGGTGCCCCGCGGGACCTCGAAGCGGACCTCTGCGGTCTGCGCGTAGGTGGTCAGTTTCTCGTCCGCGTTGAGGTAGTTGGGGGCGGTGGACCGGTCCAGGTAGGTGTGGGTGGTGCGGCCGGCAGAGGTGACCGACAGGGTCGTACGGCGGGTCTTGCCCGGCTCCACCTCGACCTGGACGTTGGCGGCCCACGTGCCCGGCGTGAGGCCGGTCAGCTTCTGGCCGATCGAGGACGTGCCCCCAGGACGGAGGATCGCCTCGTACTGCCCCTTGGCGTTGCGTTCGACGAACGCGTCTCCGGTCGTTTCCCACGCGCGCAGGTCGCCGGCGTTGAAGCCCGGGTCGTCGACGTGGGAGCTCTCGCCCCACGTCGGGTCGGTCTGCTTCGCGTGGCTCGAACCGGGCTGGCGGTCGAGCACGTAGGCCGTGCCGGCGTCCGCTGGGATGCTGACCGTTCCGTCCGTCACGGCGATGGTGCGCACGAGCTCGCGGCCCTGGTCGGTCAGCCGGTACTGGGCGAGCCGCCTGGTCTTGGCCCAGTCGTCCGTCAGCTTCCACGAGGTGGTGCCGCCGTCGGCGTTGTAGTGGTAGAGCTTCTCGGGGCCCTTTACCCCGGCCTGGTCGGACTTCCACGGGAGCAGGTAGGTGTCGCCGTCGAGCACCTTGGCGTCGCCGACGAAGACCTTGCGTCCCGCGAGGTCGGAGCCGTCGTTGGTCGCCCGCACGTCGCCCGTGAAGCGAATCTCGTGCGGCTCCCAGTCGAGGATCTCCTCCTGCTGAAGGAACTTCGTGGGCAGGTTGCGCTGCCAGATGTTGTCGTAGAACCAGTTCCAGTCGACCTCGGCGGTCCAGCCCTCGAAGTCGCGCAGCTCGGTGTTGCCCAGGATCGGGTCCGGGTTCCAGGTGTCCTTCTGAGTGTTGCGGACGAATCGGATCAGCTGGGAGTTGAGCCCCTTGTTGGTCTGGCCTCCGTACGACTCGTCGTTGGCCCAGTGCGACCACAGCGACTGCCGGTCGAAGTGATAGGACCACTCGGTGCTGATCTGCCAGCCCTGGTCGTCGAGCTCCTGTGCCAGGCGCTCCTGCTTCCATCCGTAGGAGTAGTACACGTCGAGGTAGAGCAGCTCGAGGTTGTCGTGGGTCTCCTCACGCAGCTGGGCAAAGCGTTCGGCCACGTCGCCGGAGATCAGGTCGCGCCGCTGGTCGATGTAGTACGACTGGTCGAGCCAGTCCCACCCCTTCGCGTCCGGGTCCACGAGATCGTCCGAGAAGCTGTTCGCGACCGGGTACGCCTCGGTGGCGTTGACGTGGACCCCGAAGTCGGCGCCGTACCTCTCGCCCTTCTTCAGCAGCGTGTTCAGCGCGTCAAGCCCGCCCGCACGCTTGTTGTAGTTCCCGCCGTAGTCGGGGTGCGCGGAGTCGTGGCCCTCGGACTGGTAGCCCTTGAGGATCGCCAGCTGACCCAGCCCGTCGGTCGCGAGCGAGATCCGCTTGGTGTCGTCGAGGGTGCGCAGGAATGGGTGGGTGGCCATACTGCCGAAGTTGTAGGGGATCCGCTGGACCACGCGGTCTGGAGTGGCCTCGGCGCCGCGCGGCGCGGCGACGATGCCGCGCAGCGCGACCGCGCCGTCCTGCCAGTCGACAGTCCGGTCGTCGTTGGCGTCGGGCGTCACCACGACCTTGGCCCAGGGCAGCTCCTCGGTGAACGGGGCGCCGTCGGCCCGGTAGGTCCACTGACCGCTCCAGAGCCCGACCTTCGTCTCGCCGCCCTGCTTGGTCGACTGTCGCCAGATCCGCCGGTTGTCAGAGCCTGCGTCCTCCTGCTGGTCGTAGGTCGAGTTGGACTCGATCGCCGCCGCGAGCCGGTCGGTGTTCACCACCGCGTACGCCGATCCCCTCGGCGCCTCGTCGGCCGGCGTGTCGGCCGTCACCGCGGTGGTGGTGTCGCCGTCCTTGGTGCGGTCCGCGGAGATCGCCGCGGTCGTGACCGTGGCGCCGGGCTGGTCGGACCCGACCGAGATCAGGTCGTGGCCCGGGATGTCGATAGTCCCGACCCGGAACGCCTCGGTGTCGTCGACCGCGTCGATGTTGAAGGTGGTCACGCGTCCCTTCAAGCGGAGGGACGCCTCCATGGACACGCCCGCCAGCTGCGGGAAGGACAGGTCGTAGGACACTGCCGACCTGCCGACGCGAGACGTCTCCGCCTCGACGTCGTAGGCCGTGCCGTTGAGAATGATCGTGGACAGGGGCTCCGTGCGACCAGCGATCGAGGAGCCGGTGCGCCTGTCGGTATAGGAGATCACCTGCGGGAAGTCCTCGCTGACCTCGACCTGCAGGTCTCCAGAGGTGAGCTTGAGCGTCGCCCCTTCGGTGGGCAGCGCAGTTGCCGTGGACGCGGGGACGAGCAGGGCGGATGCGGTGAGGAGCGTGGTCGCGACGGCCGCCGCGCCGCGGTTCCGGGTAAATGCGCTCACGAGACCATCTCCCGCTCTTCGATGCCCTTGAGGTATTCGTCGCGGATCTTGTCGCCGACGGACTTGCGCCAGGAGGCGACGACGTCGCCGAGCTCGCTCAGGTCCTTGCGCCCGAGAATGACGTCGTTCTGGACGTCGTAGACCTTCTGCGCCTCGCTCGCGCCGGCGATGGCCGCCTCGGAATACAGTCCCTCGGTGGGATCCTTCACCCGGCTTGCGGAGACCTCGCTCTGGAACTGGTGCATCTGCTCGACCAGGCGCCGGTCGTTGCTGGACGACGACAGCACGTCCGGGCCGCCCGCGATGAAGCGCAGGCACAGCGGGTTGACCTCGGCCTCGCCGCGCGCGGTGATCACCGGTTGGCCGGCTTCGACGGTGTGGTCGACGCCCTCCACGCCGTAGCTCCGGAGGTAGTTCTCTTCGCTGCCGTACGGCGCCGAGAGCCAGTTGAGGACACGGAGGCACTCCTGGACCCGCTCGTCGTCGGCCTTCTTGATGTAGGTCACGAAGTCGGTCCGCGCGCCCTCGTACGCGGTCGGCGTACCGTCGGGGCCGTAGACGGGCATGATGTCGGGCTTGAGCCCGTCGTCGTTGCGGACGGCGTAGCGGACGATGGAGTCCTGGCGCAGGGCCACCGAGCCGTTGGTGAACAACGGATCCGCGTCGAAGCCCTCGCTCGGGCTGTCGGGGTGGAAGTAGCCGCCGTCCCACAGCTTCTTGACGTAGGCGACCGCCTCCGTCCATTCCTCTGTCTCGAAGTCCTTGGTCAGGGCTCCGTCGTCCTCGAGCCGCCAGTCGTAGGGGACGCCGAACATCGGGTGGAAGATCGAGCCCGCCATCCAGCCGGGTGCTCCACCAGCGGAGGGCGCCCCGGCGAGCGCGTACCTGTTGGCACCCGGGTCGGTGAAGGCCTTGCACATCTCCTCGAACTCGTCCGGGGTCCGCGGGTTCGGGTTGGCGCCGTACTTGTCGAGCACGGAGGGCTGGAAGAAGCCCACGGAGCCGGTGGGGATGCGGAGCGTGGGTGTCGCGTAGATCCGCCCGCCGATCAGCGTCAGCGGCCACGAGTCTTCTGGAAGGCGAGCGAGGTTCGGGTAGTCCTTGACGGCGTCGCCCGAAAGGTGGTCGCTCAGGTCGGCGAAGCGCTCCCGCGCGAGATCCTCGAAGCGCCGCAGCCCGTTGGCGTCGGACTTGTACATCGTCACCAGGTCGGGGATGTCACCGCCGGTCAGGATGGCGGCCAGCTTCGTCGCGAAGTCCTCGGGCACCAGCGTCGGCTTGAAGTCGACGTTCAGCGACTCGTTGATCGCCTGCCAGTAGGCATTCTGGGAGACACCGGGTGGTGGCGGGGAGAACGAGACGACGAACGCGCTGAGCTCCCCGCCGGAGCCCACCTCGCCGTCCACGGTCTTGACCAGCCGGTCGATCGGGTACTGGAAGTAGCCGGGGTTGATGCCCTTGAGGACGTCGCCGGCCAGATCGGGCGTCGGGCCCTCGAACGGCACGTACGTCGGAAGCGACACGGCAGGTCCGGCCGCGCCGCCCGCGGAGGGCGAGGAGCTGCACGCGCTGAGCAGGGGACCTCCGAACGCGGCGGCGGCCAAGCCGAGCGACGCACCGCCGAGGAAGCGACGGCGGGAGAGGTGGGGTGTGGCCATGGCGACGATCCTTTCGGGGGATCAACCTTTGACGGCGCCGGTGAGGACACCGGCCTGGAAGTGCTTCTGGAGAAACGGGTACACGCAGACGATGGGCACGATGGCGAGCACGACGACCGCCATCTGGAGGGCTTGCTGCGGCGGAAGCGCACCGGCCGAGGCGGCGGCCTCGGCGGCCATCGGGCTGTCCTGCAGGACGTAGCTGCGCAGCACGAGCTGGAGCGGCCACTTGGCGGAGTCGTTGAGGTACAGCAGGGCGTTGAAGAACGAGTTCCAGTAGCCGACGGCATAGAAAAGGCCGACCACGGCGATGACGGCCTTCGACAGCGGCACCATGACGCTCCGGAGCACGCGCCAGTGCCCCGCGCCGTCGATACGGGCGCTGTCGAGCAGCTCCCGCGGGATTCCCTGGAAGAACCCGCGGACGATGACGATGTTGAAGGCACTGATGGCCGCAGGCAGGATCAGGGCGGCGTAGCTGTCGAGGAGGCCGAGCTGCTTGACCGTCAGGTACATCGGGATGATGCCGGGGGTGAACAGCATCGTGAGCAGCACCAGCGTGAGCAGGGGCCGCTGCCCGACCATCTCCCGTCGGGTCAGTGCGTACGCCGCCAGCACGGTCGCGACGAGCGAGATCGCAGTACCGACCAGCGTGACGCCGACGCTGACTGCTACGGCCCGGGTCACCGCGCCCCCGGCGAGCACCTGACGGTAGGCGTCGAGGCTCGGCGAGGTCGGCCAGAGCACGTAGCCGCCGGTCGAGTTGATCTGGTCCTGTGACGCCAGGCTGGTGGAGACGACCAGGACGAAGGGGAAGACCACCGCCGCGAGGATCACGAGCACCGCGAGGCCCTTGAGGGTCCTCGCCAGCGGTGACGGCTTCTCCATCCAGATCGGCCGCTCGCCGAGGATCGCCTTACTGTTCACGGCTGTAGACCCCCTGCTCGCCGAGCATGTGCGCCGCCTTGTTGGCGGCAAGAATCAGGACCAGGCCGACCAAGCCCTTGAGCAAGCCCGCGGCCACGCCGACGCTCCAGTTGCCGTCGATGACACCGTTGAAGTAGACGTAGGTGTCCAGCACCTCAGCCGCCTCGGCGCCGACGTTGCCGCGCTGGAGCAGGATCTGCTCGAACCCGACGGTCAGGGAGCTGCCGAGCTGGAGGATCAGCAGCAGCACGATGATGGGACGGACGCCCGGCAGCGTGATGTGCCAGAAGCGTTGGCGGCCGTTGGCGCCGTCGACCACCGCCGACTCGTAGAGCGCCACGTCGATCGCCACGAGTGCGGCGAGGAAGAGGATGGTGCCCCAGCCCGCGTCCTTCCAGACTCCCTGGGAGACGATCAGCAGCTTGAACGTCTCGGGGTTCGTCATCAGGTTGGTGGCATCGACGCCGAGGTCGCGCAGCGCCCGCGTCACCGCACCCGTGCCGCCGAGCATCTGCTGGAACAGCGCGACCACCACCACCCACGACAGGAAGTGGGGGAGGTAGATCACCGACTGCACGAACCGCCGCACCACGGGAGAGATGAGGCTGTTCAGCAGGACGGCCAGCAGCAGCGGCACCGGGAACGAGAAGACCAGCTGGAGACCGCTGATCACCAACGTGTTCCACAGGGCGTTCCAGAAGGCAGGGTCCTGGAACATCAGCTGGAAGTTCTGCAGGCCCACCCAGGGCGACTCCGACAGGGGCAGGTAGGGCACGTAGTCCAGGAACGCGACGAAGTTGCCCAGCAGCGGGATGTAGGTGAAGAGCAGCAGCAGGATGACCGCGGGGGCGATCATCGTCAGCAGGCCGCGGTCACGGACCAGTCGCTGCAGAAGGTTCGGGCCTCGCCGGCCTTCGCGGTCGTGGCGACCGCCGGCGCGGCCGGTGCGCCATGACGGCGCCTTCTGGTTGATCGGGTCCTCGATCGACAGGTCGGCTGCCACGCTGCGACTCCTCTCACCACCATTGGTGCTCTGATAGCACCATAGAGAGGAATTGCTAAGATAGCAACATGCGTCCAGCCCAGCCGAACCAGTCGCTCATCGACGGACTGTCGGTCCTCCAGGCCCTGGCGGCGCACGGAACGCCCATCGGATCGCGCGAGCTGGCGCGGATGCTGGGGCTGGAGCCCACCCGGGCCAACCGACTGCTCAAGACCCTCGCGCTCGTGGGTTTGGCGCAGCAAGACGCGGCCCGGCGGTACGCCCCAGGCCCCGGGATCCACGTGCTCGCCGCACAGAGCCTGCGCGGGTCGGGCCTGATCGGCCGGGCGCTCGGCCCGCTGGAGGAGCTCCGCTCTCGAGGACACGTGATCGCGATGGGTGTCCTGTGGTGGGACCAGGTGAGCTACCTCTATCACGCGGGCGCCGGGGCCGAGCACGGGCGTGGCATCGGCGGCGAGGCGCTCTTCCCGGCGGCGCAGTCGGGTCTGGGGCATGCCCTGCTCGCCGAGCTGTCCGACGAGGAGATCCGCGAGATCTACTCCGACGGGCACCGGCTGCACGCCACGCGCCCTGACAACGAGGCAGTGGTGCTCGACGGCGAGGACGGACTGCTGGCCGCGATCGAAGGCACCCGTCGGCGGGGCTACGCCCTGACCGGCGTGTACGGCGCCGAAGATCCCACCCGGACCATCGGTGTCGTGGTCGGTGACCCGGTGGTGGCCGCGATCGGCATGTCGGGCGACTTCACCGACGACGAGGTGCCCGAGCTCGTCGACGCCCTCCGCGCCACCGCCGGCCGGATCGCGGTGGCGTAAGCGTGGGCCGGCCGGCAGGCCGGGCCCTGACTCGTCGAGGGCCCGGCCCCCGCCGGCCATGGCGGGGGCCCGGTCCAGACGAGTCTCAGGCGCCAGACGGGTCTCAGGTGTAAGCGAGCTGGGCCGTCACGGTGGCGTCGGTGTCAGGCACCAGACGCACCCAGTGCGCGCTGAACCCGGTAGGAAACACGTGCTGGGCGTAGCCGCCGTCGTCGACCTCGACCGTGGTGTACCGGTGGAACTCACCGACGCCCTTGAAGTCGACCTCCACGGCGACGCGCACCGGACGATCCGCCGTGACGTGCAGGCACTTGTGCTCGAAACCGGTCATCAGGTACGGGTCCGAGGGGTTACCGGCGGTGACCTCGGTGTCCCACCACGGTCCGCCCCAGCCCTGCGGCTTGCCGAAGCTCCACAGGTCGTCGGTCTTGCCGAACCAGAGGTTCGCCTGCGGCTGACCCGCGACCGGGTTGGCGTCGTTGATCGGGGTGGTCTGGTCCCCGGCGAGCACCAGCATGCCGTTCCACGAGCAGAAGTCGCCCACGATCCGCAGGTGCGAGGAGATCGGCCGGATCCCCCACACCGCGTTGGCGTAGGTCAGCGAGGGCAGCTCGTAGAACATCCCGGACGCGTCCATCAGCAGCCGCTCGGACTCCACCTCGCGGATCCGCGGCCACTCGGTGGTGAACGCGTGGTCCTGGGTGTGCGTGGACTTCGGGAGCCGGTAGACCTTCCAGCCGGTCGCGGGCAGGTGGACGTGCAGGAGCGCGGACGCGCGATCCTGGCCGACGGCGTACAGCGCCTCGCCCATGCCGTTGGCGCTGGCGAGCGTGTTGAACTGGGTCTTCGCCAGGATCGTCCACTCGGTGCCGTCCCACTCCGCGAGCCGGCCTTCGCTCTCGCCGGTGGGGAAGTCGTGGTCGAAGTAGGAGTTGTTGACCACCACGACCCGGCCGTTGCGGGTGTAGCAGTCCTTGAAGTGGGGATAGCCCTGCACGCCGAGCACCTCGAGCAGGTCGAAGAGCTGGGTGACCTCCAGCGTGCGCACGTCGACCTCGAAGAACTCGCCCTCCATGCCGAGCACGTACACCTTGCCGGCCGGGTCGGTCAGGTGCCGAGCAGTGGCCGTGAGACGAACGTCGACCAGCGCGTCGATGGTCCGCACGTCGCCGTCGGTGGAGATGACGTGGGGGCCGATGAAGAGCTGGTCGCTTTCCTTGTGCACCAGGCGGTTGGCATAGGTGCCGACCACGCTGGCAGCGTGCTTGGTGATCGACATGTCGTCGTCGATGCTGAAAAGGCCCGTCCCGCCACCCGTCTTGCCGGTGTGCGCCACGTACGTGACGAACCAGAGCTTGTCGGCCCACGGCATCAGGGCACCGATGCCGGTCTCGGAACGAGGGGTGTGGTCGGCCTTCACGGCGAGGTGCGGGAAGACGCCGCTCGCCACCGCCGATCCGGTGCGGACGCCGGCGGACAGGGCATGAGTCGCAAGGGACATGGGATTCCTTCGATCTGGTGGGGCGGTCAGTGGCTCTGCTGGTTCATGGCGGCCTCGACGTCGCGCCGCCCCGCGTGCAGCACGAGGCGGACGGTGTCGGGGTCGAGAAGGTCGCTGCGACCGGCGACGGAGAGCGCCACCGGGGCATGCCCGGGAAGGTCGACGGTGATGGCGGCGGCGCGCTGCCCGGGGGCCTGCCAGTCGTCGAGCAGCAGGCAGTCGTGGTCGAGCGCCGCACGGGCCTGATCGAGGGCCTCGCGGGCCGAACCCGGCGCGGCAGGACCGGGTTCGGCCCAGCCGAAGCGCTGGCGCGACTTGTCGAGGAGGGTGAGCGCGTCGCCCTCGGGCAGGTCGAGCAACAGGCGCATGCCGGGGGCGGACAGGTGCAGGGGCCAGCCTTCGGCGTCGAACAGCCGCGGTTCGGTCCTCGATGACGACCGCAGGAAGTAGATGACCTGGTCCCGCCACAGGATCGACAACGCCACGGTGTGACCGACAGCCCGGTCCGCCACCGCCTGCATGGCCGCGCGAGGACGGTGCGCGAGGTCGAACTTGTCGACGGCCGCGGCTCCGAGGGAGAGGACGCCGAAGTCCGGCGCGAAGCTTCGGGGGCCGGTCTTGCGGGCGAACCCCGCGTCGGCCAGCGTCGCCAGGATCCGAGAGGCCGAGCTCTGGTGCAGGCCGACCCGTCGCGCGATCTCGGTCGCCGACAGCGGCGCGTCGGCGTCGACGAGGAGCTGCAGCACGCGCAGCCCGTTGGCGAGGGCGTTCGGGCTCGCGCTCGGAACGCTCGGGTGATCGGTCATGGCTTCATAGAACCATGCACAGGACGCATGGGCAAAGCCATTCATGCGTGGTAGAAACGCCCCATGACTTCCTCACCTCGCGTGATCTCAGGCGCCTTCCACTATCAGCGGGTCCACCCCGGCCAGTGGCGCGAGCGCCTCGCGCTCGTGCACGCCATGGGCTGCGACACCGTCGAGACCTACGTGCCGTGGAACCTGCACGAGCCCCGGGAGGGCGAGTTCGTCTTCGACGGGCTCGCCGACCTTGGGCACTTCCTCGACCTCACCGCCGAGGCCGGGCTGAAGGCGATCGTGCGGCCAGGTCCCTACATCTGCGCGGAGTGGGAGAACGGCGGGCTGCCCGCCTGGCTCACCGGACGCCCGGGCATGCGGATCCGAACGGCGGAACCCGCGTTTCTCGCAGCGGTCGACGCCTGGTTCGACGTGCTGGTCCCGCTCGTCGCCGAACGGCAGGTGACGCGCGGCGGCAACGTCACGATGGTGCAGGTCGAGAACGAGTACGGCTCCTTCGGCGACGATTCCGCCTACCTCGAGCACCTGGCCGACGGGCTTCGTCGGCGCGGGATCGACGTCCCGCTCTTCACCTCCGACGGCCCCGCGGACTACCTCCTGGCGGGCGGCACCCTGCCAGAGGTGCGTGCCACGGTGAACTTCGGCAGCAAGCCCGCAGAGGCCTTCGAGACGCTGGCGCGACACCGTCCCGAGGACGAGCCCTTCTGCATGGAGTTCTGGAACGGTTGGTTCGACCACTGGGGCGAGGCGCACCACACCCGCGACGCCGCCGATGCGGCGCGAGTGCTGGACGAGATGCTCGGTGCCGGCGCGTCGGTGAACTTCTACATGGCCCACGGCGGCACCAACTTCGGGTGCACCGCCGGGGCCAACCAGACCGCGCCGGACGCGGATCACCCGCACGGGCAGTACCTGCCGACGATCACGTCCTACGACTACGACGCGCCGATCGACGAGGCGGGCCGTCCGACGGCGAAGTTCTGGGCCTACCGCGAGGTGATCGGCAGGTACACCGACCTGCCCGCAGCACCGGTCGTGCCGGAACGCCTCGTGCTGCCCGCCGGGGAGGTCGCCGTGACCGAGGAGCTGTCCCTGGCGGCACACCTGGACACGGTCGCGACGATCAGCCGGTCCAACCCACCGACCTACGAGGAGCTCGGCCTCACGCACGGCCTGGTGCGCTACCGCACCCACGTGCGCGGCCCGCGCGAGCCCCTCCCGCTCTCGCTCCCCGGGCTCGGCGATCGCGCCCACGTGTACGCCGACGGCGAGCTGCTCGGGATCGTCGACCGTGCGTTCCCTGGCGAGCCCCTCCAGCTCCAGGTCCCGGCAGATGGTTGCGACCTGGAGATCTGGGTGGAGTCGATGGGGCGGGTCAACTACGGGCCCCAACAGGGCGACCGCAAGGGCCTGGTCGGCGGGGTCCAGCACGGGCAGCCGTTCCTGCACGGCTGGGAGGTGGCGACCATGCCACTGCCCGGCCTCCCGACCGACCTCGGCGGATGGCAGCCCGTCGGTGAGGCGGGGCCGGGACGCCCGACCCTCTACCGCGGATCCTTCGATGTCGCGCGCCCCGCCGACGGCTTCCTCGCACTCGACGACTGGCGCAAGGGATACGTCTGGGTCAACGGGTTCTGCCTCGGCCGGTATTGGTCCGTCGGACCCCAGCGCACGCTCTACCTTCCCGGCCCTGTCGTCGTCGAGGGCCGGAACGAGATCGTCGTGCTCGAGCTCGACGGGTGCGACCGACCGGTCGTGGCGTTCGAGGAGCGGGCAGACCTCGGCGCCCCGACCACCAACCCGCTGGTCTGACGGCCTGACGTCCACTTCCTGACCACTTCGGTGGACACGACGGACGCGGCCCTCCACCCGTCTCGGGTGAGGGCCGCGTCGTCAGGTTGGGTGGGGTGGGATCAGCGGGTCGTGTAGACCGAGACGTCGTCGACGAGGAAGTCGGTCTGCTCGCCGGCGTCCTCGGTGCTGACGAACTTCAGCGTGACGGTCTGACCGGCCCAGTCGGACAGGTCCACCACCCTCTGGGAGTAGACGGTGGTCTTGTCGACGTTGGTCCGGAAGTAGACGATCGACGTCTCGCCCGCCTCGTCGGTGACCTGCGCCTCGAAGGAGTCCGCGGCGGTTGTGGTCGGCTCCGCGGAGTTCACCCGCAGCCAGAAGTCCAGCAGCGTGGTCCCCGTCTCCGGGACGGTCACGTCCTGGAACAGCGTGTCAGTGCTCTCGACACCGTTGCCGCCCATCCAGGCGTAGAAGTTCCCGCCGTGCGCGGGGTAGTGGGAATAGGTGCCGACCACCCCGTTGGTCCACTCCCACCCCTCGCCCTGGTCCTCGAGGCCCGGGTTGGTGACGTTCTCGGTGCGGTTGACCTTGCGCAGGTCGATCGTGTACTTGAACAGCTGGTTGCGCGCCTTGGCGCTCACGTTCAGCCCGGTCTTGGGCCGGTCGACGTTGAACCATTCCTCGAAGCTCTCCGAGGCGTAGCGGTCCATGTTGTCGAGCGTCTTCTGCGGCCCGCCGTCGATCTTGGTCCAGAGCCCGTAGAGGGCTCCGGCCACGCGGCACTCGCAGTCCGCGCCGTTGTCAGGGTTGGTGCGCGACGCCGGCAGCGAGGGGTCGGAGAAGCCGGACTGGCGCAGGTCCATCCAGGCGTTGACGTTGTAGTAGTAGCGACCGTCCTCGAACAGGTAGGCCACCAGACCGTTGGGGAAGCCCTCGGTCCAGCCGCACGCCTGGCTGCTCGACTTGTCCAGGAAGTGCGGCGAAGGGCAGTTGGTCTTCGGCCAGTACCAGTCGTACAGCAAGTGCTGCAGGTTGTGCCCGGCCTCGTGGACGACGGTCGTCGGCGCGTCGGGCATGGCGTCGGTGAGGAACACGGCGCGGACCGCGGCCGCGGTCTGGTAGTAGCCACCGTTGGTGTTTCCGGGCGCCCAGCGGGCCTTCAGCTTGCCGCAGTCGGCGCTCTCCTGGTAGGTCCAGCAGTCGGTGCCGGAGCCGCGGACGTCGTACACCTTGTTGATCACGTCGAAGGCGTGGAAGGCCCGCATGTGCAGCGCATCCGGGGTCGTCAGGCCGAAGTCTTGGACGCTGCCGCGGCGGACGTTGAGCTTCTGCGCGGTCTCGACGACGTACGGCGACGCGCCGGTCATCTCGGTGACCTCCCACCAGTCGTTGCTGGTGGTGAGCTTGACCCACATCGTGGCGGTGTTGAGGGTGGTCGGCTGGAAGCAGAAGTTGTAGGCGCCCGTCGCCGAGGTCAGTCCGCTCGCGAGCGTCGTGACCGGCCCGTTGACAGCGGTCTGGCCGACCACCTCGACCTTCACCTGACGACCGGGCTTCCAGGTGCCGTAGTAGTCGGCGTAGTTCAGGCTGCCGATGGCGCAGACGTCGCTGGCACCGGCCGTGGCCTGCACCTTGCCGCTCGTGCGTGCCGGGGTGCGATCGGCGGTGGCGTCCTGCTGGACCGAGCCATCCTTGCTGTGGGCCTCGGACCTGCGGCCCTTGACCCCCTCGAAGGTGGTGGCGGCCGTCTTCCCGACGGTGAGCTCGGTGGTGGCGTGCGCCGACCTGTCGGCCTCGGGCCGGTCGGCATCGACGGCGTCGACCTGCAGCTGAGCCCGGCCGGTCTCGTCCGCCTTCACGGTCACGCTCAGCGTGGTCGAGCCCTGGGGAAGGGCCATCACGCGCGTCGACTCCGCGTCGAGCCCTCGCTGCACGGCGGCGGAGAACCCTTCGCTGGCGAAGCTCAGGCCCTCGGGCGCGCGCAGGGTCACCTTTGCCCGGTCGATCGCCACCTCCGACCGGATGGTCACGGTGGCGGTCGCGGTCTCGCCCAGGGCGGGGATCCGGTCCAGGGCGACCTCGGCGGCGACGCAGCTGGTCGGCGCCTCACTCTTGGCGCTGGCTGGCGGAGCGAGCGTGCAGGTCTGCTCAGTGGTGGGCGCTGCCGGGGCAGCGGCCGCGTTGGGCAGAGCGGCCATGGTGGAGAGGCCGATGATGGCCGCGAGGCCGGCAGCGGTGAGGTACTGCGCCGGCCTGCGGCGCGTGGTTCTCATGTGAGTCATGGGGACCACTGTGAGGTGGCTCACAGGCTTCGACAAGGCTAATCGCGATTCGTCTCACGTTGTGAACGACTTTTCGTAACTCCTGTCATAACCACCCTCTGGCAAGCAACCGGGACGGTCCGCAGCCCGCACATGCGAGCACTCGCGGAGAACCTCAGGAACGAGGCACCGCGGGCCGGAGCGAGCGCATGTTCGGCGGGGGGACGGGGCGGTCAGGTGGCCGCGACCGGCAGCACCAGCGCCGCCGAGGTGATGACGGCCATAGTGGCCGCCACGACGCCACCCGCCGCCTCCCGCCCGGCGGTGCCGCGCCACCACGACTCCGCGACCTCGTGCGTGCGCGCCTCGGCCTCGCGACGACGGTCGCGCGGCACGCGGGACAGCAGCCAGCCGGCCCCGTCGGCCAGGGTGAGCAGCGCGGCCGTGCGGTCCTCCGGCGGCGCGCCGTCGAGCAGCGCCCGCTCCACCCGGCGGCGGAGCGTCACGACGGCGGGCCCGGGGACGGCGCGCCACCGCGTGCTGCGCAGCACGCCCCACGTGGTGCGCTGCTCGGGACGCAGCAGGCCCCGGGCCTCGAGGGAGTCGATCAGCGGGCGCTCGACCTGTCGCGCCAGCCGCTCGACGAGGTCGGACGCCCGGAATGGCTGGGACCCGGCCAGCGCCAGGGCGCGGTCGAGCTCGGGCCGCCCGGTGGGGGCCGGGTCGAGCACCACCACGAGGAGGTCCTGCGGCCGCGACGTCCCGGGCCGCGGCCCGAGCGTCACGCGGTGCGCGAGCACCAGCTCGACGAGCAGGGCGCCCGCGAGGCGGTAAGGGGCGTCGTCGAACAGCGAGGGACCCGCCCGGTCGGCGTCGTGGGCGAGCAGCAGGAGTTCCTCGGCGACGAGCACGTCATGTCCTCCACACGTCGATGTCCGGGCGGGAGGCTCCGGTGCCCCCTACCAGGACGCCGACTCTCCCACAGCCGACCGCGCCTGCGGCACACCCCACGGGTTTCCGTCCTGTAACGGCGCCGGCAGCGCGTCCTGCGGGGCGTCCTGGAAGGTGACGCCGCGCAGGAACCGGCCGATCGCGGCGGTGCCCACCGACGTCGCGTCGCTGGTCGTGGCGGGCCAGGGGCCGCCGTGCTGCATCGCCGGCGTGACGGCGACGCCGGTCGGCCAGCCGTCGACGAGCACCCGGCCCGCGTGCCGCCCGAGCGCGGCCAGCAGGCCGGCGATCTGGGCCGCCTCGTCAGGGCCGCGGTGCACGGTCGCCGTGAGCTCGCCGGGGAAGAGCTCGGCGACGACGGCAGCCAGGTCGGTGCCCTCGGGGTAGGTGACCAGCACGGCGAACGGGCCGAACGTCTCGGAGAGCACCGTGTCGCGGTGCGCCCGCAGGGTGGCGAGGTCCGTCTCGACGAGAGTCGGCGTGGTGCGCACGACGCCGTCCTCCCCCGTGCGCGCGGTGCCCTCCGCCAGCACGCGGACGCCGCCGGTGCCGAGGACGGCCGCGCGCCGCTCGACGTAGCCCGCGCCCACGCGCGCGTTCAGCAGCGCGTGCTCCGGGACGGCGGCCGCGGCGTCGGCGACGATCGGCCCGAGCCCGTGACCCTCCGGCACCAGCAGGAAGCCGGGCTTCGTGCACAGCTGGCCGGCCGACCCGCCGACCGACCCCACCCACCCACGCGCGATGTCGTAGCCCCGGTCGGCCAGGGCCGCCGGCGTCACCAGCACGGGATTCACCGACCCGAGCTCGCCGTAGAACGGGATCGGGTCGGGTCGCGCGGCGGCGGCGTCGGCGAGCAGCCGCCCGACGCGGGTCGAGCCGGTGAAGGCCGCCGCCCGGACCGCCGGGTGCACCAGCAGGGCGCGGCCGGCGTCGTCGCCCTCGACCAGGGCGAACGTCCCGTCCGGGAGACCGGCGTCCGCCAGCGCCCCGCCGACGAGATCGGCGACCCGGCGGGAGAGCTCCGGGTGGCCGGGGTGCGCCTTGACGACCACCGGGCAGCCGGCGGCCAGCGCGGCGGCCGTGTCGCCGCCCGGGACGGAGAACGCGAACGGGAAGTTGCTCGCCGCGAAGACGAGCACGGGCCCGACCGGCCACAGCGTGCGGCGCAGGTCGGGGCGCGGGCCGAGGACGAAACCGGGGTCGGCGGCGTCGAGGCGCACGTCCAGGTACGCCCCCGACTCCACCGTGCGGGCGAAGAGCCGCAGCTGGACCCGGGTGCGCTTCAGCTCGCCGCGCAGCCGCGCCTCGCCGAGCCGGGTCTCGGCGGCGGCGAGCGCGACCAGCTCGTCCTCGTGCGCGCCGAGGGCCTCGGCCGCGGCCCGCAGGGCGTCGGCGCGGACGCCCGGGGGCAGGTCGGCCAGGACGGGCGCGGCGGCCGCGGCCGCGCGCGCGACGGCCTCGACCCCGGCGGGGGCGGTGGAGAGCCCGGTCGCCGCGACGGTGGGGGTGTGCGTCATCGTGGGCACCTCAGAACTGGAAGCCGGTGGGGAACGGGTCGCTCGGGTCGAGCAGGTACTGGCCGAGCCCGGTGACCCAGGCTCGGCCGGTGATGGTGGGCACGACGGCCGGGATGCCGGCCACGTCGGTCTCCCCGACGAGCCGGCCCACGAACCGCGAGCCGATGAAGGACTCGTTGACGAAGTCGGTGTGCAGGCCGAGCTCGCCGCGCCGCCACAGCTCCGCCATCCGCGCGGACGTGCCGGTGCCGCAGGGCGACCGGTCGAACCAGCCGGGGTGGATGGCCATCGCGTGCCGGGAGTGCTCCGCGGTGGAGCCGGGCGCGATGAACTCGACGTGGTGGCAGTGGTCGACGCCCGCGATGGTGGGGTGCGACGGCGGCGCGGTCGTGTTGATCGCGTCCATGATCGCGAGCCCGGCGGCGAGGATGTCCTGCTGCCGGGAGCGGTCGAACGGCAGCAAGACGTCGTCGAGGTCGACGAGCGCGTAGAAGTTGCCGCCGAACGCCAGCGAGTAGGGCACGGTGCCGAGGCCGGGGACGTCGATCTCGTCGTCGAGCCGCACGACGAAGCTCGGCACGTTCTCGATCGTCACCGACTCGGCGTGGCCGTCGCGCACCTCGACCCGGGCGACGACCACGCCGGCCGGCGTGTCCAGCCGGATCGTGGTCGTCGGCTCGGTCACGGCCACCATGCCCGTCTCGACCAGCACCGTCGCGACGCCGATCGTGCCGTGCCCGCACATCGGCAGGCACCCGGAGACCTCGATGTACACGACGCCCCAGTCGCAGTCGGCGCGGGTCGACGGCTGCAGGATGGCGCCGCTCATCGCCGAGTGCCCCCGCGGCTCGTTCATGAGCAGCAGGCGCACGTCGTCGAGGTGCTCCATGAAGTGCAGTCGCTTCTCGTTCATCGTCGCCCCGGGGATCACCCCCAGGCCCGACGTGACGACCCGCGTGGGCATGCCCTCGGTGTGCGAGTCGACGGCGTGGAAGATCCGGGACGATCGCATGGTCGGCCTCCTCGATGGCTCGTGCGGGACGGCGGGGTCAGCGGTTGGCGATGTACGCGAGGGCCTTCTCAGTGTCCCGGCGCACGGTGGCCTCCTGCTCCGGCGAGAGCGGGCCGCGCGGCGGGCGGGTCTCGATCCCGAACGGGCGCCCCGCGATCTGCGTGGACAGCTTGATGGCCTGCACGAACTCGGTGCGCGAGTCCCAGCGGAACATGGCCACGACGTTCTCGTACAGGTCCCGTGCCTCGGAGATCTTCCCGGCCCGCACCAGCTCGTACAGCTCGACGGCCACCTCGGGGATCGCGTTCGGGTACCCGGCGAACCAGCCCGTCGCGCCCATGACGAGCGACTCGAACAGCAGGTCGTCGGCGCCGGCGATGACGTCGATGTCCGCCACCTCGCGCAGCTCGGCGATGCGCCGCACGTCGCCGGAGAACTCCTTGATCGCGACGACGTTCTCGAGCTGCGCGAGCTCGGCCACGAGGTCGGGCACCAGGTCGACCTTGGTGTCGAACGGGTTGTTGTAGACCATGATCGGCAGGCCCACCTCGTTCACGCGGGAGTAGTGCTCGACGATCTCGCGGCGGTTGGCCCGGTAGATCGTGGGCGGCAGCAGCAGGACGGCGTCGGCGCCGTCCTCGGCGGCGAGCTCGGCCCAGTGCTTGGCCTGGTGCCAGCCCACGCCGTGCACGCCGGCGATGACGATGCCGCGCCCGGCGACGGCCTCGACGGCGGTCTGGACGACCGTGCGGCGCTCGTCGTCGGTGAGCGACGAGTACTCGCCGAGCGAGCCGTTGGGCCCGACGCCGCGGCAGCCGGCGTTCATGAGGTGGTCGACGTGGGCGGCGTAGCCCTCGTAGTCGACGGCCAGGCCGGCGGGCGCCGCGGCGTCGGGGGTGAACGGGAGCGTCGTGGCGACGACGACGCCGCCCAGGTCGACGGTCTTCGGGGTCGTCTCAGCGGTCATGGGTGGTTCCTTTCGGTTCACGCATCACGGACTCGGGACGCGGGGGTCTTCGGGACGGGTCGAGGTGGCGTCGGGGCCGCCGGGCAGCGGGTCGCCCGGCTGCGGTGCCCCGGGCGGAGGGTCGTCGGGCAGGGTGGCCAGGTCCCCGAGCCGGACCGGCACGACGAGCGGCCGGCGGTCGGGGGTCGCGGGCGGCGACGCGCCGCACGCGCCGGGGGCGTCGTCGCGCGCGCCGACCAGCTCCGCGACCGTGCGGCCGCAGACCCGCGCCTGGCACGGGCCGAGGCCGGCGCGGCTGGTGAGGCGCACGGACCGCAGGTCGGTGGAGCCGGTGGCGCACGCGGCTGCGCGCAGCGTGCCGGCGTCGACCTCCTCGCAGCGGCAGACGAGCGTGTCGTCGCGCAGCCAGGCGGTCCAGCCGCCGCGGATGCCGTGCGCGGCCTCGAGCCGCCGCGCGAAGTCGACGGACCGGGCGCGGCGCCGCACCGCCCGGGCGAGGCCTGCGTCGGCGCCGTCGGATTCGTCGGCGCCGTCGGATTCGTCGGCACCGTCGGATCCGTCGGCGGGATCCGGACCTCCGGGTCCGGTCGCGGCGTGGTGCCCGGCGACCCAGCCCTCGGCGAGCGCGGCCTCCGCGCCACCGATGCCGGTGAGCTCGCCCGCGGCCCAGACGCCGGGAACGGTGCTGCGCTGCGCGGCGTCGACGACGACGAACCGGTCGGGCGAGATCGCGCAGCCCGCGGCGACGGCGAGCTCGAGCCGCGGCGTGAAGCAGTGCGAGACGCAGACGGCGTCGGCCGCGACGGTGCGTTCCGTGCCGGGGACCGGCGACCAGCGCGCGTCGACGCGGGCGACCGTCACCTCCTCGACGCGGCCATCGCCGCGGGCGGCGACCACCGCCTCGCCCACGCGGTAGGCCACGCCGTGCCGCGCCAGCGCGCCGACGTACCCGGCCAGCTCGCCGAGCTTGTGCGCAGTGCCGACCAGCCCCGCCGGCCGGGAGCCCCAGCCGCGGGCCAGCGACGCCGGGGTCGCGGCCTCGTGCACGGACAGCACGCGCGCGCCGGTGCGCAGCAGGGACGTCGCCACGGGCAGCAGGAACGGGCCGGCCCCCGCCACGACGACGCGGTCGCCCACGGCCACGCGCTCCGCCTTGGCCAGCGCCTGGGCCGCCCCGGCCGTCGTGACGCCGGGCAGCTGCCAGCCGGGAAACGGCAGGGTGCGGTCGTGCGCGCCCGTGGCCAGCACCAGCGCGTCGGGCGTGAGGGTCAGGTGCTCGCGGCCCGCGGCGTCCGCGGGCCCGACCAGCACGCGCAGCCGCACGCCGTCGTCGAGCCGCTCGAGCGCCCACACCTGCGCGGACGTCAGGACCGTGACCCGCGGGTGGGTGGCGACCACGTCCCGCAGCGCCGTGAAGGTGCCCCAGCCGTGGTGGTACCGGCGCTCGTCGGGGGCCGGCCGGGCCGAGTGGCGCCAGAACTGGCCGCCCACCTGGTCCGACGCGTCGAGCAGCGTCACCTCGGCCCCGGCGCGCGCCGCCGCCCGCGCGGCGGACAGGCCGGCCGGCCCGGCGCCCACGACGACGACCGTCCGGGCGCTCACGCCGACGCTCCCGGCAGCGGGTCGTGCTGGGTCTCGACGACGTCGCCGTCGGCGGCGCGGCGCAGGCAGGCGCGCACGTCGCGCGCGCCGTTGACGGTGACGAGGCAGTCGAAGCACACCCCGATGCCGCAGAACACGCCGCGCGGCGCGGCGGCGACGCTGGTGGTGCGCCACGCGCGACGGCGCGCGGCGAGCAGCATCCCGGCGATCGTCTGCCCCTGTGTGCCGGCGAACGGCTCGCCGTCGAGGGTGATGGTCAGCGGGCGCGGGCCGGCGTCGTGCGGCGACGGCGCGGTCATGAGGCCTCCGCGATCGTCTCGGTCTGGTCGGCGCCGTGGTGGGCGCCGTGGTCGGCGCCGACGACCGCCGGGCGGTCGACGCGGAACGGCGCGGGGTCGACGGCGGGCGCCGCGCCGGTGAACAGGTCGGCGAGGAGCTCGCCGCTCACGGGCCCCAGGCCGATGCCGGCGCCCTCGTGCCCGGTCGCGACCCACAACCCGGGCGTCCGGGGGTCGGGCCCGACGATGGGCAGGTGGTCTGGCACGTACGGCCGGAACCCCAGGTAGGTGCGCATGGCGCTCGCCGCGGCGAGGAACGGGAAGAGCCGGATCGCGCGCGCCGCCATCTCGCGCAGCACGACGGCGCGCAGCCGGTCGTCGAAGCCCACCTGCTCGCGGCTGGACCCGATGAGCACCGTGCCGGCGGCGGTCGACTCGACGACGCTCGACGTCCTCAGCGCCGCGTCGCCGGACTGGGTAGCGCCCACGTAGTCGCCGTCGTACACCTTGTGCCGCACCACGTGCGGCATGCGCGTGGTCACCAGCACCATGCCGCGGCGCGGGCGCACGGGCAGCACGACGCCGAGCCGCTCGGCGACGACGCCGGACCACGGGCCGGCCGCGAGGACCACCGCCCCGGCGGGCACGTCGCCGGCGGTGGTGCGCACGCCGACGATCCGGTCCCCGTCCCGCAGGGCGCCGACGACGTCGACCCCGGTGCGCACGGTCGCCCCCGCCCGGCGGGCGGACGCGAGCAGCGCCTCCGCCGCCGCGACGGGCTGCACCTGCGCGTCCTCGGGGTACCAGACGGCGGCGGTGATTCCGGGGTTGAGCTCCGGCTCGAGGTCCAGCGCGACCGCTACGTCGACCTCGCGCGCGTCCACGCCGGCGCCCCGCTGCCGGGCCGCGAACTCCCGCAGCGGGCCGGCCCCCTCGACCGTGGTCGCGGCGACGAGGCCGCCCTTGGGGTCGTACTCGATCGGGGGGAACCCGCCGCCCGGCCCGCCGAGCTCGTCCGCGAGTTCCGCGACGAGGGACGGCCAGCGGGCGGCGGCGTGCTGCGCGAGCACGAGCTCGGGGCCGGGGCCCTTGTCCGAGACGAGCAAGTTGCCCTCGCCGTGCGCCGTCGTCCCGGACGCGGCGGCGCGCCGGTCGAGCACGGTCACCCGCAGCCCCCGGCGCGCGAGCGCACGGGCGCTCGCGGCGCCGACGATACCGGCCCCGACAACCACGACGTCGACGGTCATACGGCCCTCCCCTCAGTAATATGTCACATACCAACAACCTTGACGGGCCGGCCGCGACGACCGACCCGTCAGTGCTCAGTCCTCCTCGGGACGACCCGCCCACCAGCCGGTCGTGTGGCCGATGTGGCGGTGCATGAGGTCCCGCGCGCCGGCGGCGTCGCCGGCCGACAGCAGGTCCAGCAGCTCGTGGTGCTCGGCCGCCGACTGCTCGAGTCGGTCGGTCGCGACCATCTGCGACAGGCCCAGCAGCCGGGCACGGCTGCGCAGGTCGGCGACCACGTCCACGAGCAGCGGGTTGCCCGCCAGCGTCGTGAGCCGCAGATGGAAGGCGCGGTCCGCCTCGAGGTAGGTCACGAGGTCCCCCGAGCGCGCGCCCGTCACGATGGCGTCGGCCTGCTCGCGGAGCGGCGGCAGCGCGCCCTGCGGAAAGCGGCCGGCCAGCGTCTCCATGGCGGGCGGCTCCAGGAGCTGACGCACCTCCGCGATGTGGCCCAGCATCTCGGGCGACACCTCGGTGACGCGGAAGCCCTTGTTCCGCACGGCCGTGACGAACCCGCGCTTCTCCAGGTCCAGCATCGCCTCGCGCACCGGCGTCGCCGAGACGGCGAAGCGCGCCGTCAGCGACGGCACCGACACCAGCGTCCCCGGGGCCAGGTCGCCCGAGACGATCGAGGCCATGAGGGCGCGCGAGACGCTCTCACGCAGGCTCACCGGTGCCTCGATACGGCGGATCGACGCCAGGGATTCCGACAAGGGCACTTCCTCAGGGACGGCAGTCACGGCGGATGAAACAGTAGTGCGTGATATGTTACCGGTCGCCTCGGCGGTGGGGTCAAGACGACCCGCCCCGCGACGGTGCTGGGACCCGCGATCCGGCACGCCCCCGCTACCTGCAAAAACCCGATGAGCTGCGACGCCGACGTCGCCCGCGCGGAACCGGCCGACGACGTCCCGGAGCTTCCGAGGCGACCCACCGGCACCTGTGCCATGCGAATCACCACCGAGGAGAGCCCGTGGCCGTCGCGCCGAACCTGACTCCCGCCCGCACCCGACCGGAGCGGGAGCGGCCGGAGGCCGACGCTCGCCGCCCGGCTGGAGAAGGGACGGCGCGATGACGACCTACCTGCTGCCCGGGCTGCACGTCACGGAGCGCACGGCCGAGGTACCGCTGGACTGGTCGCGGCCCGAGGGCGAGCGCCTCACGATCTTCTGGCGCGAGGTGGTCGACCCCGATCGGCGCGGCGACGACCTTCCCCAGCTCGTCTACCTGCAGGGCGGCCCTGGCGGAGCGTCGCCGCGCCCGACAGACCGCAGCGGCTGGCTCGACGAGGCGCTGAAGACCTACCGCGTGATCCTGCCCGACCAGCGCGGCACCGGGCGCAGCACGCCGGTGGACGGCGAGGTCGTCGCGGCCCGCGGGGATGCCGCCGCGGGGGCCGACTACCTGTCCTGCTTCCGCGCGGACTCGATCGTCGCCGACCTGGAGCACCTGCGGCGCACGGTCTACGGCGGGCGCCGCTGGTCGACCCTCGGGCAGAGCTTCGGCGGCTGGATCACCCTCACGTACCTGTCGACCGCGCCCGAGGGCCTGGCCGCCTGCTACGTCGCCGGCGGCATCCCCGGCACGCCCGCGAGCGCCGACGAGGTCTACCGCCGCACGTTCGAGCGCGTGGCCGCCAAGACGGCGGAGTATTACGCGCGGTACCCGCAGGACGTCGACGCCGTCGCGGCGATCGCCGACCGGCTGGCCGAGGGCGACGTGCTGCTGCCCGACGGCGACGCACTCACCGTCCACCGCTTCCAGTCGATCGGCATCGACCTGGGGATGAAGCCGGGGCCGGAGCGCCTGCACTGGCTGGTGGACGAGGCGTTCGTGCGCCCGGGCAGGCTGTCGCACGGATTCCTCGAGCAGGTGCGGGCGCGCACGTCGTCGGCGGCGGGCCCGCTGTTCTGGACGCTGCAGGAGTCGATCTACGGCGACGGCGCGAACGGGCCGACGGCGTGGGCGGCGCAGCGGGCGCGCGACGCCCGCCCGCAGTTCGGCCCCGACGAGCGCCCGCTGCTGTTCACGGGCGAGATGGCGTTTCCCTGGATGTTCGACGAGGTGCGGCTGCTGCGGCCGTTCGCGCCCGCCGTCCAGGAGCTCGCGGCGCGCTCCGACTGGAGCACGCTCTACGACCCGGCCCGCCTGGCGGCGAACGAGGTGCCCGTGGCGGCGGCCGTGTACTTCGACGACATGTTCGTCGACTCCGGGCTGCAGCTCGACACGCTCTCCCGGCTGGGGAACGCGCGCGCCTGGGTGACCAACGAGTACGAGCACGACGGCATCGGCGACCCCCGGGTGCTGCGGCGCCTGCGGGAGCTCGTCCGCGACGCAGGAGGAGAGCAGCGATGACGCACCACGACCACCAGCAGGACCACTCGCACGCGCACCGGCCGCCCCACTCGGGGAACCGGACGCCACGCCTCACCGAGGTGCCGGCCTTCACCGAGATGATCTCCCAGGGCTGGGGCACCTACGTGGTCGAGGCGCGGGTGCCCGACGGCGCGGCCGAGGCGGCCGCCGCGCACCGGGCGAGGCTGGCCGAGCGCCTGGGTGGCCGGACGGTCGTCGTCGGCGCCGGCCGCGCCCCCGTGCGCAGCAACGATACGTCGTACGACTTCCGGGCCGACAGCGACTTCGTGTGGCTCACGGGCTGCCAGCTCGAGGACGCCGTCGTCGTGCTGCACGGCTCCGAGGCGGTGCTCTACGCGCCGCCGCCGGCCCGACCGGGCGACCCCGCGTTCTTCTCCGACGCGATGCACGGCGAGCTGTGGGTGGGCGCCTCCCCGGGCCTCGGCGAGTGGGAGCGGGCGCTGGGCATCCCCGTGCGGCCGCTCTCGGAACTGGACGCGGCGCTCGCGGCCGGGTCGGGCTGGTGGGCCGGGCGCGCCGTGCCGTCCGACGTCGTGACGCGGCACGGGCTGGAGCGGTCGGCAGAGCTCGCCCGCGCGTGCTCCGACCTGCGCATGGTCAAGGACGCCTGGGAGGTGGCGCAGCTGCGTGCCGCCGTCGACCACACCGTGACCGGCTTCGAGGCCGTGGCGCGCGAGATCCCGGCGGCCGTCCGTTCCGGCGGCGAGCGCTGGCTGCAGGGCACGTTCGACCGGCACGCCCGCACCACGGGCAACGGCCCGGGCTACGCGAGCATCGTCGGCAGCGGGCCGCACGCGCCGACCCTGCACTGGGTGCGCTGCGACGGGCCCGTGCTGCCCGACGCCGCCCTGCTGCTCGACATGGGCGTGGAGACGAACACCCTGTACACGGCCGACGTCACGCGCACCGTGCCGCCGTCGGGCCGGTTCACCGCGGAGCAGCGGGCCGTGCACGACCTCGTGGAGAAGTCCCACCGCGCGGGCATGGCGCACGTGAAGCCGGGCGTGAACTACCTCGACTTCCACTACGCGGCCATGGAGGTGATCGCCCAGGGCCTGCACGACTGGGGCCTGCTGCCCGTGTCGGTCGACGAGGCGCTGTCGCCGCAGGGCCAGCACCACCGCCGGTGGCTGGTGTGCGGCATCGGGCACCACCTGGGCCTGGACGTGCACGACTGCGCCGCGAGCGACTGGCAGGACTACATGGGCGCCGACCTGGAGCCGGGCGTCGTGATGACCGTCGAGCCGGGCCTGTACTTTCACGCCCACGACCTCACCGTGCCGCCGGAGCTGCGCGGCGTCGGCGTGCGGCTGGAGGACGACCTGCTCGTCACCGCCGCCGGCCACGAGGTGCTCTCCGATGCCCTGCCCATCGACGCCACCGGCATCGAGGAGTGGACGGCGAGGCTGCTGCCGGCCGGGGCCGTCGTCTGAGGACGTCCCTGCCGGCCCTGGCGGCAGGGACGAGCATCACAGCGTCCCGCGCGCGCTGGACCGACTCGCCCACCGGGCGGCGCGGACGCGTCGGCCCGCACACGGAGCCAGCTCGAACCCGGTAAATCGGCTCGGCCGATCTCGCTGTGCCTTGGCACACCTCCTGGTGACCCGTCCCGCCATCAGGAGGCCCCGATGCCGAACTTCGACGATCCGGTCGCTTCTGCTGAGGATGCGGCCGAGGCGATGCGCGCACTGGCTCATGCGACCCGCGGGTTCGACGACCCGTCGGACACGTACTGGGCCCTGGGCAACATCCTGGCGATCTCGAGCCGCTTCATCCAGGTGCTCGAGCAGGTCGCGGCCACCCACCGTGACCACATCGGCTCCGCACACGACGACAAGGGTCACCGCACCGCCGGGCGCGCGTTCGGGTTGTCGGCCGCGGAGACCCTGCACAAGGCTGCGATCGTGCAGGCCGAGGCGTTTCGCCGTCTGGAGCAGGCCTCGCAGGCGTCGGGTCGCATCGCCTGGTACCCCGTCGAGCCGGTCTCACGCACGCGCACCCCGCAATGTTGTTCGGCGTCAGCGGAGTGTCATTGCGCGAGAAGAAGACCAGGTGCTCGTCGTCCTTTGCCTCGATCTTTGCTATCCGCACTCGAAGGGCATCGGCCGCAAACTTGGGCAAGACCAACCGCTCGGATGTGGATGTCTTCGCGTGGTCCTGCCGGAACGTCGGCCGATCGCTCAGGGCGATGATCGTGCCGGTGATCACGACCGCTGCCGGCTCCATGTCGAGGATGACGTCGCACTTGCGGATCGCCAGCACCTCCCCGATCCGGGCCGACGTTCCGAGCATGACCTCGATGATCACCTCGAGCTGACCGTCCGGCTTAGGGCCAGGAATGCCACCGCCCGTCCGCCAACCCGAGACGGCGTCCCGCACGGTCTGTACCGTCTCGATGTCCAGCGACTTCGGCTTGCGATTCGGTCGGCGCAGACGCGAGGTTCCACGGACGGGGTTGCGCTCGAGCGCCTCGTAGCGAACCGCCATCCCGAGCGCGAGGTTGAGCACCACCTTCGCCTTCTTCGCCCGGCTGTAGCTCTTCGTCGCCTGCGATCGAAGGAAATGATCGACGCGTCGGACACTCATCTCACGAAGCGTAAAGTCACGGAATGCCGGCAAGACGAGACTGGCCAAGTCCTTCTTGTACCGGTACTTGGTGCTCGCCGAGAGCTCGGCGTCGTCCTCGATGGTCTCCAGCCAGACCTTGGCGAGCCTCTCGAAGGTCGAGTCGGCGGTGATCTCGCCTCGTTCGCCGACCAGGCGGGTCATCTCGGCGATCTTCCGCTTCAGGTTCCGTGTTGCGGCGGCTGGGCTCTCACCGACGGCGCTCATCTTGCGCCGGTTGCCGGCGTCGTCGCGGAGCTTCACGCGTGCCAGGGTCTTGCCGCTTCCCGTCTGTTCGTGCCAGATCTCGCCGAAGGTGCCGAGTGGGGTGCGGGGACGGGGCATCGTCGGTCACCGCCCCTCGAGAGTGCGGTCAGCGTCGCGGTTCTGCTCGAGCCAGGCCCGAACGTCGCTGACGGCGAACTTGAGGTGCCGCCCGACACGGATTCCGCGAGGGCCCTTCGCGTCGACTCGCCAGTCGTAGATGGTGGCGATCGGCACGCCGAGGTACTCGGACAGCTCCTCGGTGTTGATCAGCACCTCAAGGCCTTCAGCTGGGGTGGTGTGGGTCTCCATGCACGCCAGGTGTGCCAGACGATCCGAACCGATCCAGGACGGTCGCCGTCGGTTCGGTCGGACGGGCCCAGCGGCGCTACGCAGACACCCTCGCCACGAGGGTTCTGGTCCAGTTTTGGTCCAGTGCTTCAAATCTCCGGGCTCTCTCGGGTTCGGCAACCCAAGGAATCCCAACGATCTTCGGTCGGGGTGACTGGATTCGAACCAGCGACCCTCTGCTCCCAAAGCAGATGCGCTACCAAGCTGCGCCACACCCCGTGGGCCCGCGCGTGCGGCGCAGGCCCAGGTCAGTGTAGTGCGACGCGGCGGCGGGCGGGGCGCTGCCGCCACGCCGACGTCGGCCCGACGGGGCCCTCGCCTTTGCTAGGGTGAGCCCCGCGTTCCGAAGGACGCCCGGCAACGGCGTGCCGTCCTTCGAGCATCGTGCGGGCGTAGCTCAATGGTAGAGCCCCAGTCTTCCAAACTGGCTACGCGGGTTCGATTCCCGTCGCCCGCTCCCTGAGACGATCCCCGCCGGCCGTTGTGGCCGGCGGGGATCGGCCGTTACGCTCGGTCCCACGTCACATCTCCGCGTCGCCGCGGACCGTGACGACGCACGCGGCCACCGGCCGCCCGGACGGAAGGGACACAGGGATGCGCCACGCGCTCGCCGTCGTCGCCGCCCGTCCCTGCCTCCCCTGCTGCTGCACCTGTCTCTAGAGCGTCCGCGTCACGCCTGACCCGCCCGACGGCGGGCCGCGGCGACCGCGCGACGCTCAGCACCCACGACGCGCACCAGCACTCCTCTCCCCCCGGCCCGAGCGCCGGGGCGCCACCGCTGGCGGCGTCGTCCTCCCCAGGTCATCGTGACGTGCGTAGGCGCACGTCCACCCGCCGGCCGACGCCGGCCCACGCCAGACGACAAGGACACCACCATGGCCCGCATCTACGACGACGCCACCCAGCTCATCGGCCGCACCCCCCTCGTGAAGCTCAACCGCCTCTCCGACGGCCTCGGCGCCACCGTCGTCGCGAAGCTCGAGTTCTACAACCCCGCCAACTCCGTCAAGGACCGCATCGGCGTCTCGATCATCGACGCGGCGGAGGCCGCCGGCGAGCTGCAGCCCGGCGGCACGATCGTCGAGGGGACGTCGGGCAACACCGGCATCGCCCTCGCGTGGGTGGGCGCCGCCCGCGGCTACAAGGTCGTGCTCGCCATGCCCGAGACGATGTCGAAGGAGCGCCGCGCCCTGCTGCGCGCGTACGGGGCGGAGCTCGTGCTCACGCCCGGCGCCGAGGGCATGAAGGGGGCCGTCGCCGCGGCCGAGAAGATCGCGGCGGAGCGGCCCGGCGCCGTCCTCGCCCGGCAGTTCGCCAACGAGGCCAACCCGAAGATCCACCGGGAGACCACCGCCGAGGAGATCTGGGCCGACACCGACGGCGCCGTGGACATCGTGGTGTCCGGCATCGGCACCGGCGGGACAATCACCGGCGTCGGGCAGGTGCTCAAGGAGCGCAAGCCCGAGGTGCAGATCGTGGCGGTCGAGCCGGCCGAGTCGCCCATCCTCACCGGCGGCAGCCCCGGGCCCCACAAGATCCAGGGCCTCGGCGCGAACTTCGTCCCCGAGATCCTCGACACCTCCGTGTACGACGAGGTGATCGACGTCGACGCCGAGACGTCCGTCGACCTCGCGCGCCGCGCGGCGAAGGAGGAGGGCCTGCTGGTCGGCATCTCGTCCGGCGCCGCGATCTCCGGCGCGCTCCAGGTCGCAGCCCGCCCGGAGAACGCCGGCAAGCTGATCGTCGTCGTGATCCCGGACTTCGGCGAGCGGTACCTCTCGACCATCCTCTACGCCGACCTGCTGGACTGACGTGACCGCACCGAGCGCCGCACGCGGGTCCGGGCACGTCGCGGGCGACGACGAGGCCGACCACCCCATGCCCGACGGGCACCGCCCGGGCCTGCGGCACCTGTGCGAGATCCTCCTGGAGGACCTCGACGCCGCGCACGCCCACGACCCCGCGGCGCGCTCGCGCTTCGAGGTCGCGCTGGGCTACCCGGGGGTGCATGCGGTCTGGGTGCACCGCATCAGCCACCGGATGTGGCACCGGCCCGCGCTGCGCCTGCCGGCGCGGCTGGTCTCCCAGCTCGCGCGCTGGCTGACCGGGATCGAGATCCATCCCGGCGCACGCATCGGGCGGCGGCTGTTCATCGACCACGGCATGGGCGTGGTGATCGGGCAGACGACCGTGGTCGGCGACGACTGCGTGCTGTTCCACGGCTCGACCCTGGGCGGGCGGTCCATGACCCGCGGCAAGCGGCACCCGACCCTGGGCGACCGGGTGATGGTGGGCGCGGGCGCGAAGGTCCTGGGCCCGCTGTGGATCGGCGACGACGCGCAGATCGGCGCCAACGCGGTGGTCGTCCGGGACGTCCCCGCGGGGATGGTCGCCGTCGGCGTGCCGGCCCAGGTCCGCACGCCGGGCCACCGCCCCGACCACGGGCAGCACGTGGAGGACGCCTCCGAGCTGCTCGAGTACGTGATCTGAGGGACCCGCGCGGCCCACCGTTCGACGGAACGGTGGGCCGGTCCCGCTCAGCGCAACAGGTCGCGGTGGGCGTCCGCGAGGGCGGCCGGCGCCTTCGCGAACCACGCGTCCACGAGGAGCTCGCGCAGCTCCGGCTCGTCCACGCCATCGAGCCGGACGAGGACGGCCGCATAGCCGTCGAAGTGCGGGATCGTGAAGCAGGCGACCGGGTGGGCGGCGAGCACGGCCTCCTTGTCCTGGAGGTCCTCCGTGGTCACGGCGAGGATCGGGCCGGCGGGGACGGGGGCGTCCCCGTAGCGACGGACGTCCGCCTTGCTGAACTGCCGCTGCCACGCGAAGACGGCGCCACGCACGGCCCACGTGCGCTGGCCGCGGTAACGCTCGCCCTCGGTTACCTCGGGCAGCCGGGACACGTGCCGGGCGACGTCCTCGTAGGTCGGCATCCCTCGACGGTACGACGCCACCGGGGCTCGGGCTAGGGTGGGCGCAGCAGTACCCGAGACGCTGGGTTTCGGGTACTACGTCCCGACTCGACGAGGAGCGTCCGCCTTGACCACCCTGCGCATCGGCATCCAGACCGGCTACTGGTCCCGCAAGCCCCCGAAGGGCATCGTGCCCGCGCTGGTCGCCGCCGAGGCGCTCGGGCTCGACTCGGTCTGGACGGCGGAGGCGTACGGGTCGGACGCCTTCACCCCGCTCGCATGGTGGGGGTCGCGCACCCGCCGGCTGCGGCTCGGCACCGGCATCGCGCAGATGGCGGCGCGCACCCCGACCGCCACCGCGATGCAGGCGATCACCCTGGACCACCTCTCCGGCGGGCGGTTCGTGCTGGGGCTCGGGGCGTCGGGGCCGCAGGTCGTCGAGGGCTGGTACGGGCAGCCCTACCGCCGGCCGCTGGCCCGCACGCGCGAGTACGTGGACGTCGTGCGGCAGGTGTTCACCCGCGAGCGTCCGGTCACCGCGGACGGCGACTTCTACCGCCTCCCGCTGCCCGCCGACGCCCCGGGTGCCACCGGGCTCGGCAAGGCGCTCAAGCCCACCGTGCACCCGCGCCGCGCGGACATCCCGATCGTGCTCGCGGCCCAGGGGCCCAAGAACGTCGCCCTCGCCGCCGAGATCGCCGACGGGTGGATGGCCGGCTTCTACGCCCCGCGCGCCGACGCCGAGCACCGAGAGCTGCTGGCGGCCGGGTTCGCGCAGCGCTCAGGCGAGCGCACGCCGTCGTCTCGGTTCGAGGTGCTCGCGACCGTCCCCGTCGTGGTGCGCGACGACGTCGAGGCCGCTGCGGACGTGATCCGGCCGCACATCGCCCTGTACGCGGGCGGCATGGGGTCGAAGGAGGCGAACTTCCACAAGGCCTCGCTCGACCGCCTCGGCTACGCGGAGGCGCTCGACGAGGTGCAGGACCTGTACCTCGCCGGCCGCAAGGAGGACGCGGCGCGGGCCGTGCCCACCGAGCTGGTCGAGGAGATCGCGCTGGTGGGGCCGGCGGAGAAGGTGGCCCGCGACCTCGCCCGTTGGGACGGCACCGCCCTGACCACCGCGCTGCTGCAGGGCGACCCGTCGTCCGTGCTCACCGTGCTCGCGGCGGCACAGGGGTCGCGGCGCGACGCCGACGGCGGCACGCCGGTGAGCGCGCGGGTCCGGGCCACGGCCGGCACCTGGGCCGCGAAGGTGGCGCCGACGAAGGCCTGAACCGCCGTCGACCCCCGCGCTCAGTCCTCGTCGGGGAACCAGACGGCGCGACGCAGGTCCACCCGGCGGCCGTCGCGGGTCAGCGGGCATCCCTCGGCCCGCAGCGCGTCGAGCGCCGCGGTGAGATGGCGCGCCGGCGGGGAGCCGGCGGCGTTGACGACCCGCCACCAAGGGACGGGGTGGTTGTCCTGCACCGGCCCGACCACCGCCGCCCCCTCGGGCACGAGGTGCGCGTACCGGTCGCCCGAACCGGCCATGACGTTGCCGACCTGGCGCGGGCCGCCGCGCCCGAGCCGCTCTCCGACGATCTCGGCGATCAGCCCGTAGGTCATGGCACGCCCGGACGGGATGCGGCGCGCGAGGTCGAGCACGGCGGCCGCATACTCCTCGACGGGGTCGGGGGCCGTGCGCGCCCGCGAGGCGTCCGGGCCGGCGGGATCGGTGTCGTCGTGATCGGGCACGACGGCGACCCTACGCGCGGGCTCCGTCGTCGGCACGAAGAGCCCCGCGCGCCAGCCGGAGCTCGCCCCGCTCCCGGGCTCTTCCCCTGGCGACCGCGGTCGGCGGCGGCGAGGATCGCGACCATGACCACGTCCCTGCCCGACGGCTACCGGTTCCGCCAGCTCGCCTCCGACGACCTCCGCGCCCTGCTCGAGCTCGACACGTGGGCGTTCCCCGAGTCGCAGCCGGTCGACGAGCTCGCGAAGCTCCCCTCGCCCATCACCTGGGAGCGCGCGGTCGGCGTCGAGGCCGACGACGCCGACGGGCTGGCGGGTGTGCACGCCTCCTACCCCTTCAGCCGGTTCCCGGTGCCGGGCGCCGAGCTGCCCGTCGCGGGCCTCACGTGGGTCGGCGTGCACCCGCAGCACCGGCGCCGCGGGCTCCTGACGGCGATGATGGACCTGCACCTGGCCCGCTGCCGCGAGCGCGGCGAGCCCTTGTCCGCGCTCTTCGCCGCCGAGACGGCGATCTACGGGCGCTTCGGCTACGGCAAGGCCGCCGACGACCTCCGCGTGCAGGTCCCGCGCGGGGCGGAGCTCCGCGACGTGCCGGGCGCCGACGCCCACACGGTCCGGATCGAGCACGCCGACCGGGCGCGCCACGGCGACCTCGTCGACCGGGTGCACCGCGCAGCGGGGGCCGACGCGGGCGGGACGGGCGTCAACCGCCCCGGCTGGGCGACGCGCGAGACCTCCGAGCTGCAGGCGGCCTTCTGGGACGACCCGGCGTTCTGGCGCGAGGGTCGCGAGTCGCGCCGGATCGTCGTCGTCGAGCGGGCCGGCGAGCCGCGCGGTTACGCCACGTTCCGGCGCAAGGTCGAGTGGCAGGTGTCCGGGCCGCGGGGCAGCGCCACCACGGGCGAGGTGGTCGCCCTCGACGCGGCCGCCTCGCGCGCCCTGTGGGGGGTGCTCCTCGACCTGGACCTCATGGCCACCACCGAGCCGATGCTGCTGCCCGTCGACGACCCGATCACCACGCTGCTCGTCGACCCGCGCACGGCCGGACCGAAGGTGACGGACAACGTGTGGGTGCGCGTCGTCGACCTGCCGGCGGCCCTCGCCGGACGGCGGTACCAGGCCGACGTCGACGTGGTGCTCGGCGTCACAGACCACCGGCTGTCCGACAACGCCGGCGCGTGGCGGCTGCGGGCCGCCGCGTTCGGCGAGGCGACGTGCGAGCGCGCGGACGCCGCGCCCGACCTGGAGCTGGACGTCCGGGAGCTCGGCGCCGCCTACCTCGGCGGGACGTCGCTCACGTCCCAGGCGGCGGCGGGCCTCGTCACCGAGCGCACGCCCGGCGCGCTCGCGCACGCGGGCGCCGCGTTCGGGTGGCCCGTCGCACCCGCCTGCAGCTGGGTGTTCTGAGCCGGGCTCGACGCGGGGCGTCACCTCAGCGCACACCGAGCCGGTGCGCCAGTGCCGACCGCGTCGCGGCGCCGAGCTTGCGCCGCGCCGCCGCGACGTGCTTCTCCACCGTGCGCGGGGAGAGATGCAGCTCCCGGGCGATCTCCCGGTCGGTCCGCCCCACCGCGGCGAGCGCGGCGACCTCCTGCTCGCGGGGCGAGAGCTCCTCCCCGTAGCCCCGACGGCCGCCGCGGTGCCTCGCCGGTGCCGCGATCCCCGCGGACCGCGCGGTCCGTGCGGCGCGGGCCTCGTCCCAGGTCGCGCCCAGCGTGCGGTAGGTGTCGAGGGCCGCGGTCAGCAGCGCCGGCGCCCCGGGGTCGCCGGCGTCCAGGAGGCAACCGCCGGCGAGCTCCCGGGTCATGGCCGCCTCGTAGCGGCAGCCCCGACGGTCGTACGCGGTCGCCGCCTCGAGCAGGGTCGCGGCGGCCCGTTCCCACTCGCGTGCCCCGCGCTCGACGAGCCCGGTGGCGTGCCGCTCGGCCGCGCGGGCCAGGGGCACGTCCAGGCCGACCAGGTCGCGCGCGAGGTCCCCCACGACCGCGGCCGCCGCGTCGGCCTCCCCGACCCTGAGCGCGGTCCCGACCCAGAACGGGAGGACCCGCACCGCCGGCGCCAGCAGCCCGCTGCCCCGGGCGTGGTCGAGCACCCGCCGGCCCAGGTCGAACGCGTCCGCCGGGCGGTCGCGCGCCGCGAGGAGCCGGATCAGCGCGCCGGCGGGGATCGGCCGGAGGTCGGCGGCGTCGCGTTCCCGCACCGCCCGCTCGAGCAGTCGTTCGGCGCGCACGAGGTCGCCTCGCGCGAGGGCGAGCGAGCCGCGCAGCGCGTCGGTGGCCACCCGGACCGACGGATACGCCCCCGCGTTGCGGGCCAGCACCAGCAGCCGCCGGTCGAGCCCGTCCCACCGGCCGGTGCAGTAGTCGATCGCCGCCGCGGTCCGGCGCACCCGCAGGGCGATCCCCGGCCCGGCCTCGCTCGCCGCCGCGTCCGGGACGGCGCCGATCAGGTCGCGCGCCAGGTCGTGGTGCCCGCTGTACGCCGCGTCGGCCGCGACCGACTCGAACGCGCTCGTCTCACGACGCCCCGCGGGGACGCCGCCCGTCGTGCCGACCATGTCGTCCACCCGTGCACGCCAGGCCGGGTCGCCCATCGCCACGAGGACCATCGCCGCCTTGCCCCACAGGAACACACGGTCCGGGCCGGCGGCGACGGCGGGCACCGCCGCGAGCGAACGGTGCAGCCATCGCCTGGTCTCGTCGGGCCGACGGCCCGGATAGGTCGGCTCACCGAGGCCCACCATGGCCCAGGCCTGCAGGTCGGGGCGGTCGCCGAGGTCGTCGACGGCCCGCAGATAGTGCTCGCGTCGCGACTGCGGGTCGCGGTCCACCTGGGAGCGCAGCAGGGCGATCGCCAGGTGCAGCTCCCCACGGTCCGACCGGTCCCCTGCCAGGCCCGTCGCCCGCTCGAGCAGGTCGAGCACCTCCGGCCCCGTGTGGATCGACCGCACCGCGGCGCGGCCGAGCCGGACGGCGGTCTCGGCCCACCGGTCGTCCGGCAGCGGGCCGTGCCGCAGCAGGTCCTCGAGCAGGCGCGCCGCCCGCCCGTCGTCGCCGCGCTCCACGGCCTCCTGCGCAGCGCGCTCGACGGCGACCGCCCAGGCGTCGAGCTGGCCCGCGTGCCACCGGTGCGGCGCGACCCGGGCCGGCTCCGCGCCCAGGCGTTCGAGCACGTCGGCCGCGCGGGCGTGCAGGCGGATCCGACGAAGCCGAGGGACGGCGTCGTGCACGGCCTCGGCGGCGAGCGGGTGCCGGAAGCCCGGCTCCGCGCCGTGCTCGACGAGGACGCCTGCCCGCAGCGCCTCCTCGATCGCCTCGAGCGCGGACTCCTCCGTCGTCGAGGCGCAGGCGGCCAGGACGTCGACCGTGGTCGGGCGGTGCAACACCGCCGCGACGTCGACGATCCTCCGGGCCTGGGGGGACAGGGCCCGGGCCCGGGCAAGCACCGCCTCGCGGACCACCTCGGGCACGGTCGACGGGCCGGGGCGCAGGGCGACGGTCTCGTCGTCCCCGACGAGCAGGCCCTGGTCGGCGAGCGCGCCGACCAGCTCCTCGACGACCAGCGGCACGCCGCCGGACCGTTCGTGCAGCCCTTCGGCGACGTCGTCCGGGAGCAGCTCCGCGTCCGTCAGGGACGCCGCCAGCTGACGGGTGCCGTCCACGGAGAGCGGGCCCAGCCGGAGGGTCGCGCGGTGCACCGCGCGCGCGTGCGCGATCAGGTCCGGCAGGGGCGTGCGCTGCTCGTCGTCGCGGAACGTGACCACGAGGCCCAGGCCGGGAGGCGGGTCCGCGGCGAGGTAGCCGACGAGCTCGAGCGTCAGGTCGTCGGCCCGGTCGACGTCCTCGAGCACCACCACCACGTCGCCGAGCGCGCCGACGACCTCCCGGACCGCGCGCAGGACCCGGTGCCGCGCGGTGTCCACGTCGCCCGGCGGGCCGGCGTCCGGCGGCAGGACGTCGCAGAGCTCGGGCAGCCACGGGCGCAGCGCCCCCGCGACCGCCGGCAGAGCGAGGGTCGCGAGGGTCGCGGCGTGGTGCCGCAGGCCTTCGACCAGCGGCCCCAGCGGCACCGGCACCCGCGCCCAGCGGCTCGACCCGACGACCGCGTGCCGGCACACGCCGGGGGTCGTCACCGCGGCACGCACCAGGCGGGTCTTGCCGATCCCCGCCTCGCCGGACACCACGACGAGTGCCGGCCGGCGGGTCAGCGCGCCGACGAGCACGGACATCTCCTCGTCCCTCCCGACGAACGGCGCCCGCGGGCCGCCCGGCCCCGACGCGCCGTCCGGGCCCGACCACGTAGGCACCGGCGCTCCTCTCGTCGTGCTCATCGTCGACGATCCGGCGCCCCGGGCGGCCGCAGGCCCCGCCGCGGGACGCGGCGAGAATCCGACATGGCGGGACCTCGTCACCACGGCTGGGGGAAATCCCCCATGGCAACCGCGCCCGCCGGCCTCCAGGGTGAGCGCGGAGCGGTCCAGCTCCCCGCGGCTCGCCCGCCCTACTGCTGGAGGTCACATGTCGTCTCGGTGGTCCAGACTCTCGGCCCGGAGCGGGACGCGTCCCGCCAGGTCGCGACGACGTAGGGGTACGGCACGGACCGTGCCCGCGCTCGTCGCGGCCGCGGGGCTCGCGACCTGCCTCGCCCTGCCCGCCGGGGCCTCGACCGGGGCCTCGACCGTCGCCTCGGCCGGGAGCACCGCCGGCGCATCGACGCCGGACGCCGTCGCCGCGCCGGCGTCGGCCTCGGGCGGCGACGGCGCGGCCCAGGTGGGCGACAAGATCCGCCCGGAGCTGGTGCGCGCGCTCGACTCGAGCGGGACGGCTGACTTCTGGGTCCGGTTCGACGCCGAGCCGGCCGCCACCCTCGACGCCGCCGCCCGCGTGGGCGAATGGGACGCGCGCGGCGACGCCGTCGTCGACGCGCTGCGCGGGGCCGCACGGGAGAGCCAGCGGGACGTCGTCGCGACCCTGGACGCCGCGGGCGCGGCGTACGAGTCCTTCTGGGCGACGAACGCGGTGTACGTGGAGGGCGGGTCGACGGAGCTGGCGGCGACGCTGGCCGGGATGGCGTCGGTCGACGGGCTGTGGCCGTCGCGCACGTACGACCAGGTGGAGCCCGTCACCGCACAGGCGGGTCGCGACGCAGCGGCGACGGCCGTCGAGTGGGGTCTGGAGCAGATCCGCGCCGACGACGTCTGGGAGACCGGGGTCGACGGCGACGGGATCACGGTGGCGAGCATCGACTCCGGGGTCCAGTTCGACCACCCCGCGCTCGTCGGCTCCTACCGCGGCAACGACGGCGACGGGACCTTCACGCACGACTACAACTGGCTGGACACGAGCGGACGGTGCGACGGCGCCCCGTGCGACGAGAACGGCCACGGCACCCACACGATGGGCACCATGGTCGGGGCCGCCCCCGAGCACGCCGTCGGCGTCGCGCCGGGCGCCACCTGGATCACGGCCAACGGCTGCGACGAGTGCTCGGACGTCGACCTCGTCGAGGCCGGGCAGTGGATGCTCGCCCCGACCAGGACCGACGGGAGCGCGCCTGACCCGAGCCGGCGGCCGCAGATCGTCAACAACTCCTGGGGCACCCTCGTGGCCTCCGACGACCCGTTCATGGAGGACGTCCAGGAGGCGTGGTCCGCCTCCGGGATCTTCGCCGTCTGGTCGAACGGGAACAACGGCCCCGAGTGCCGCACCTCCGGCTCCCCCGGCTCGCGGATCATCAACTACTCCGTCGGCGCCTACGACTCGAACGGCGTCGTCGCGTCGTTCTCGTCGCGGGGCACCGGCCAGGACGGCGAGATCAAGCCGGACATCTCCGCGCCGGGCGCGGGCATCCGCTCCTCGGTGCCGGGCGGTTCGTACGGGCTGTCCGACGGCACGTCGATGGCCGCCCCGCACGTCTCCGGCGCGATCGCCCTGCTGTGGTCGGCCCAGCCGACCCTCGTCGGCGACCTCCTGACCACCCGCGCGCTGCTCGACGAGACCGCCGTGGACGCAGAGGACCTGCAGTGCGGCGGCACCGCCGCGGACAACAACGTCTACGGCGAGGGTCGCCTGGACGCGCTCGGTCTCGTCGAGGCCGGCGACCGCGGGCCGGTGGGCACGCTCGAGGTCGACGTGACCGACGCCGCCACCGGCGACGTCGTCCCCGGCGCGGGCGCCCGGATCGTGGGGGACGGCACGGACCGCGAGGTCGTTCTCGACCCCGGGGGTCACGGCACCCTGACGCTCCCCGTCGGCGACTACGACATCACCGTGCACGCGTTCGGCTACGACGACCGCACGGTGCAGGTCCGGCTCTCCGAGGACGCGACGACCAGTCGGAAGATCGGGCTGACAGCCACCCCGCGGGTCGACGTGTCGGGCACGGTGACCGACGGCTCCGGGCACGGGTGGCCCCTGTACGCCTCGATCGACGTCGAGGGGACGACTCTGTCGCCGGTGCACACGGACCCGTCCGACGGCACCTGGTCCCTCGCGCTGCCGGTGGGCGCCGCCTACGACCTGCGCGTCGAGGCCGTGTACCCCGGCTACGAGGCTGCGACCCGCACGGTCGACCTCACGACCGACCCGGGCGCCGGGGTGTCCCTGGACGTCGCGGTCGGCGTGGACGCCCTGCCGTGCGAGGCGCCGGGGTACCACCAGCAGCAGCCGCGCATCGCGGCGATCACCTGGGACCCGGGCAGCGAGATCGCCGAGCTCTTCGCCGACCAGGGCCTGGACGTCGACCTCTTCGGGCCCGACGAGCTGGACCAGGTCGAGGACTACGACGTGGTGCTGTGGGGCTACAACACCGTGGCGCCGACGCGTGGCGCGTTCGACGCGTTCCTCGCCGCCACCGACGCGAGCGGGACCGGCGTCGTCTTCCTGGACTACGCGTTCGGCGCCTGGAACGGCGTGTCGACGCTCTCGGCGATGACCGGCGTGCCCACCGCCGTGCAGCGCCGCAACGGCAGCGGCACCGGAACCTACTACGAGGTCACGGCCGAGCACCCGGTCCTGGACGGGCTCGCCGTCGGAGACCGGGTGACGCACGAGCGGCCCTCCGGCCGCACGGCGTGGTTCACCGGCTGGACGGGCGAGGGCCGCGAGGTCGTCGCCACGGCCGGCACGGACGGCGCCGCCCCGAGCGGCGCCGGCATCGGCGTGCAGCAGCGGCCGGGCAACCGGCACGTGCTCATGTCCATGAGCGCGCGGTATGCCCCCGAGTGGACCGACGGCTCGAAGCAGGCGTTCTGGGACGCGGTCGCCTGGGCCAACACCTCGGGCGACGAGATGGCGTGCGTCCCCGACGAGGGCGCGCTCGTCCTCGGGCAGGTGACGGACGCCAACACGGCTGCCGGCGTCGCCGGGGCGAGCGTCACGGCCGGGGACGTCGAGGTCCGGACCGCGGCCACCGAGGACGACGACGCGACCGGGGACGGGTTCTACTGGTTCTTCTCCCCCGGGTCCGGGTCGCTGGAGGTCGAGGCGGCCGCGACCCGGTACTCCACGGCCGGCACCACGGTCGACGTCGACCCCGACACGGTCGCCGTGGCCGACGTCGCGCTCCCCGCCGGCCGGATCGACGTCACCGCGCAGGGCACCTCGCCGACGCTGACGCTGGGCGGCCGCGCGGCCACCGCGACGATCGCCGTCACCAACACCGGGACCGCGCCCGTCGACCTCCGGTTCGGCGAGCGGGACGGCACGTTCAGCCTGCTCCGGGCGGACGGGACCCGGACGGACGCCGACGCGATCGCCGGATCGGCCGGCGCCCCGCTCCAGGAGCTGGACGCGCCGGTCGCGCTGGGCGACTTCGGCGCGCCGCGGGCAGCGACCTCGACCCGGAGCGGGGTGCCCGACGTCGCCCCCGCCGCGGAGCCGTGGACCCCGGTCGCGGACTACCCCACCGCGATCATGGACAACGCCGTGGTGCGGGCCGCCGGCGCGCTCTACTCGATCGGCGGCTCGGACGGCGAGGGCGCGACGGACGCCGTGTGGGCCTACGACCCGGCGACGCTCGGCTGGCGGGAGGCGGCTCCGCTGCCCGAGGCCCGCAACGCGATGACCGCGGCCGTGGTCGACGGCCGGATCGTCGCCACCGGCGGCTGGGGCCCGGACGGCGTGGCCGCCGAGACGTGGGTCTACGACCCGGCCCAGGACTCCTGGGAGGCGGCGGCCCCGATGCCGCAGGGTCGCAGCGCGGCGGGCGCAGCGGTCGTCAACGGTCAGCTCTACGTGGTCGGCGGGTGCACGACGTCGAGCTGCGCGCCGATGTCCGCCGACGTGCTCGTCTACGACGTCGCCGGCGACGCCTGGTCCGCGGCCGCGGACTACCCCCAGGGCGTGGCGTTCGCCGGGTGCGGGGCGCTGGACTGGACGGTCGTCTGCGCCGGCGGGAACAACGGCGCGTCGACCGCCCGCACGTACCAGTACGACCCGGGGACCGACGAGTGGAGCCGGCGCGCCGACGCACCGGTCGACGCGTGGGGGGCGGCGGCCGCCGTCGCGAACGACCGCCTGCTGGTGGTCGGGGGCGTGCAGGCCGGGACCATCACGAACGCGGCCTTCGCCTACGACGCGGGCGCCGACACGTGGGAACGGATGCCCAACGCGGGCTCGGCGCGGTACCGCGGCGGTGCCGCCTGCGGCTTCTACAAGGTCGGCGGCTCCGTGCAGAACTACATCCCGGACCCGGCGGCCGAGATGCTGCCCGGGTACGACGACTGCGCGGAGGGCTCGACCGACGTGGCCTGGCTCTCGACCGACACCGTCTCCGCCGAGCTCGGCGTGGGCGAGTCGGTCGAGGTCACGGCGACGATGACCCCCGACGTCGACCAGCCCGGGACCTTCACGGGCGCCGTCGCGGTGGCCGAGAGCACCCCGTACCCGCAGGCTCCCGTCGCGGTCACGCTCACCGTCGACCCGCCGCGGTCGTGGGGCAAGCTGTCGGGTCTGGTGACCGGGACGTCGTGCGCGGCGACCGCGGCGCCACTGCCGGGCGCCACCGTCCAGCTCACGTCCGGGACCGACCGCTGGACGTTCAGCACGCCCACCGACGGGACCTGGGCGCGGTGGTTCGACCGCAAGGTGCACCGCAAGATCGACGTCGCCGCCGCCAAGGACGGGTACTCCATCGACACCGCGCGGGCGACGATCGTGTCCGGAGCCGTGACGGAGGTGGAGCTCGGTCTGGACCGGCTGGGCTGCTGAGGACGGTTCGGCCCCGGTCGGCGCACGTGCGCCGACCGGGGCCGCTCCCGTGGGGTCAGGCCTGGCAGACCCCGCACCAGAAGAGGTTGCGGCCGGCGAGCTCCTTGGTGAGCACGGGTGCGCCGCACGCGCGACAGCCCAGGCCGTCGCGGTGGTAGACGTAGAACGACGCGTCGCGCGGCACCGCCCCCGGCTCCCCGTCGGTGTTCTGCCTGGTAGGCCGGCCCGAGTCGCCGTCCGGCACCCGGTCGTCGGGCCGGGTGGTGACGATGGCGCCGGTCGCGGCACCCTCGCGCATGAGCACGACCAGGTCGTCCCAGATCCCCGCCAGGGTCTCGGCGGGCACGTCGCGACCGGGCCGCAGCGGGTCGACGCCGGCCCGGAACAGCACCTCGGCGCGGTAGATGTTGCCCACCCCGGCGACGACCGCCTGGTCCATGAGCTGCTGCCCGACCGTCACGCGGGACCGGCGCACGCGCTCGACGAACGCCGCGCGCGCCGCCTCCGGGGAGCCGCGGCCCCCGTCCGGCCGGATCGGGTCCGGACCGAGGCGCGCCTCGGCGGCGGCCTTCTCGGCCCCGGTCAGGACCTCGCACGCCGTCGGCCCGGTGAGGTCGGCGACGGCGTGGTCCGCGAGCAGCCGCAGGCGGACCGCGCCGCGCGGCGCGGGCGGCACCCAGCCGCCGTCGGGCCCGGCGGCCACGGCCGGGAGGCCTGCGGGGACGGACTCACGCTCGCCGATCCGACGGCGCGGGGCGCCGATGGCGTGGACGACGTCGGCGCCCTGGCCGGCGAACGTCCACGCCCCGTAGAGCCCGAGGTGGACGCGCAGCCACCGGGGCTCCGCCGCGCCCCTGGTGTCCGCGAAGCCGCAGAAGAGCTGCTTGCCCCACGCCTCGCACGCGACGAGCTCCAGCCCGTCGAGCAGCGCGGCGCCGCCCGCGAACCGGCCCTGCGGGCTGGTCACGCCCAGCCGCTGCCCCCCGAACAGGGCGTCGAGGGTCCGCGCGAGGCGGTGGACGGTGTGCCCCTCGGGCACGTCAGGCGATGGTGGAGAGGTCGTGCGACGCCTCGTACGCGGCGAGCTTGTCGATGCGGCGCTGGTGGCGGGCGTCGCCGCTGAAGGGCTCGGCGACGAACGCCTCGACGAAGCTCGTCGCCTCGTCCAGCGAGTGCATGCGGCCGCCGACGGCGATGACGTTCGCGTCGTTGTGCTGGCGTCCCAGCGTCGCCGTCTCCAGCGACCAGGCGAGCACGGCGCGCACCCCGACGACCTTGTTGGCCGCGATCTGCTCGCCGTTGCCCGAGCCCCCGATGACGATCCCGAGCGTGCCCGGGTCGGCGACGACGGCCTCTCCGGCGGCCGCGCAGAACGCGGGGTAGTCGTCCTGCGGGTCGAAGTCGTGCGCCCCGTGGTCGACGACGTCGTGGCCCGCGGCGCGCAGGTGGTCCACGAGGTGGGTCTTGAGCTCGTATCCGGCGTGATCGGCGGCGATGTGCAGACGCATGGTCGCCATTCTCCCCCACCCCGGGCCGCCGCGGCGGCTTCGTCCCGTGCCCGTCTCACGGCGTCGGCGGGCGGCCGTAGTCTGACGCCATGACTGCCGACGCGACCGGGCTGAGGTCCGGCATCGACCTGTCCGCTCTCGACCCGGGCGTGCGCCCGCAGGACGACCTGTACCTCCACGTGAACGGGCGCTGGGTCGCCCGGCACGAGATCCCTGCCGACCGCGCCATGGACGGCTCCTTCCGCGCCCTGCACGACGCCGCCGAGGTCCACGTGCGGGAGATCATCACCGATGCCGCGACGGCGATCGAGGCGGGCACGGCCACGGGGACGCAGGCGCAGGTCGGCGCCGTGTTCGCGAGCTTCATGGACACCGAGCGGATCGAGTCCCTCGGGACGACGCCCCTGGCCGAGGACCTGGCACCGGTACGGGCCGCGGGCGACCGGGCCGACCTCGCGCGGGCGCTCGGCACCCTGCAGCGCACGGGCGGCGCCGCGGCCCTGCGGTTCTGGGTCGACAACGACGCGAAGGACCCGGAGCGGTACGTCGTCTACCTGGTGCAGGCCGGGCTCGGCCTGCCCGACGAGGCGTACTACCGCGAGGACCAGTACGCGCCCCTGCGGGCCAAGTACGCCCCGCACGTGGCCCGCATGCTGGCGCTCGCCGGCGTCGACGAGGCCGGCTGGGGCACGACGCCCGAGGCCGCCGCGGAGCGCGTCGTCGCGCTCGAGACGGCGCTCGCGAGCCACCACTGGGACGTGGTGCGTGACCGCGACGCAACCCTGACGTACAACCCGATGTCGCTCGCCGACCTCGCCGCGAGCGCGCCCGGCTTCGACTGGCACGCCTGGGTGCAGGCGCTCGGCGTCCCCGCCGGGGCGATGGAGGACGTCGTCGTGCGCGAGCCCGACTTCGCGACCGGGTTCGCCGCGTCGTGGGCCGAGCTGCCCCTGGCGGACTGGAAGCTGTGGATGGCCTACCACCTGGTCACCGCCCGCGCGCCCTACCTGAGCGACGAGGTCGTCGAGGCCAACTTCGACTTCTACGGCCGCACGCTGTCGGGGGCCCAGGAGGTGCGGGAGCGCTGGAAGCGCGGCGTCGCGCTCGTCGAGGGAGCGCTCGGCGAGGCCGTCGGCCAGGAGTACGTGGCCCGGCACTTCCCGCCCGCGCACAAGGCCCGCATGGACGAGCTGGTCGGCAACCTCGTGGCGGCCTACCGCGAGTCCATCCAGGGCCTGGACTGGATGACGGAGGACACCAAGCTCAAGGCCCTGGCGAAGCTGGAGCGGTTCACGCCCAAGGTCGGCTACCCGGACCGGTGGCGCGACTACGCGGGCCTCGAGGTCGACGCCGCCGACCTGGTGGGCAACGTGCGCCGGTCCAACGCGTTCGACCAGGACTACGAGCTGAACAAGATCGGCCGGCCCCTGGACCGCGACGAGTGGTTCATGACGCCGCAGACCGTCAACGCGTACTACAACCCGGGGATGAACGAGATCGTCTTCCCCGCCGCGATCCTGCAGCCGCCGTTCTTCGACCCCGACGCAGACGACGCCGTGAACTACGGCGGCATCGGCGGCGTCATCGGGCACGAGATCGGGCACGGCTTCGACGACCAGGGGTCCAAGTACGACGGCGACGGCCGCCTCGAGGACTGGTGGACCGAGTCCGACCGGTCGGAGTTCGAGAAGCGGACCAAGGCCCTCATCGCGCAGTACGACGCCTTCCGTCCCGCCCAGCTCCCGGCGGACGGCCCGCGCGTCAACGGCGCGCTGACCATCGGCGAGAACATCGGCGACCTCGGCGGGCTCTCGATCGCCCTCAAGGCCTACCGCATCGCCCTCGGCCGGCCGCTCGACGAGGCCCCGGTGGTCGACGGGCTCACCGGGCTCGAGCGGGTGTTCCTCGGCTGGGCGCAGGTCTGGCAGTCCAAGGGCCGCGACGAGGAGATCGTGCGCCGCATCGCCACGGACCCGCACTCCCCCAACGAGTTCCGGTGCAACGGCGTCGTGCGCAACGTCGACGAGTTCTACGCGACGTACGGCGTCGGCCCCGACGACGCGCTGTGGCTCGCTCCCGAGGAGCGGGTGCGCATCTGGTGACGCCGCGGTCCGGCGCCGGGAACCCATGACTGATGGCACTCCCCGGCGCCGGGCCGCACCTGCCACCGTCGGAGGGTGGACACGCGACCGGCGCCGCGAGCGCCCGACAGAGCCCGCCCCGACGGGGCCGATCCCGTACGCGCCGGCCGCCCCGACGGAGCCGGGCCCGACGGCGCAGCGCTGCGGCTGCGGCCGCCGGAGCACCCGCTCGACCCCCGCGTCGTGCGCTGGTGGGTGCTGCGCGGCCTCTGCTCGGCGGGGCTGGTGCTGCTGGTGCTGCTGGTCGCGTGGTGGCTCTGGGTCCCCGCCCGGCCCTGGCTCGTCGGGCCGGTCGTCCTGGCGGCGCTCGCGACCGTGGTGCGCACCACGGTGGAGCCGCGGTGGCGCTACGCCGTCCACCGGTGGCAGACGACGCCCGACGCCGTCTACGGCCTGACGGGCTGGGTCGTGCGCGAGTGGCGCGTCGCACCGCTGTCGCGCGTGCAGACCGTCGACGCCGTCCGCGGGCCGCTCGAGCAGCTGCTCGGGCTGGCGACCCTGCGCGTCACGACCGCGTCGTCGAACGGGGCGCTCAGGATCGTCGGCCTGGACCAGCGCCTCGCCGACGAGGTCGCCGAGGCGCTCACCGCCGTCGGCGAGCGCACCCCGGGGGACGCGACGTGACCGCGCCCGAGGTCCACCGGCCGGCGCCCTCCGGCGGGGAGGCCCGGGACGCGCCCGCGCCCGCCCCCGCCCCCGACGACGCCCCCTGGCTCCGCCTCTCCGGGCGCACGGTGGCAGTGGACCTGGTGCAGACCGTCGTGTCCCTGGCGCCGACGGCCGTGGCGGTCGTGGTGTTCGGCCTCGAGCCGACCTGGGAGGCGCTGTGGCCGCTGGTCGTGCCGGGCGTGCTCGGCGCGCTCGGCGCGCTGGGCGACGCGCTGCGCTGGGCGTTCACCCGGTACCGCGTCACCGACGAGTACGTGGAGCGCCGCTCGGGGATCGTCGTGCGGCGCTACCGGTCGGTCCGGCGCGACCGGATCCGCAGCGTCGACACCTCGGCCCGGCTGCGCCACCGCGTCGCCGGCCTGCGCGTCGTCCTCGTCGGGGCGGGTCAGCAGAAGGCCGCCGGCGAGTCGGCCCTCGCCCTCGACGCCCTCGCCCTCCACGACGCCGAGGCGCTGCGCTGCGGGCTGCTCGCGGGCGCCCCTGGCGCCGCGAGGGTCACCGGGACCGCCGACGGGACCACAGGGGCCGGGCGGCAGGAGCCCGACGACGACCGGCAGGTGCTCGCTCGGTTCCGGTGGCGGTGGGTCGTGCACCACGTGCTCGGCGTGTGGGCGTTCGTCTCGGCGGCCGGGCTGCTCTGGGGCGGCTACTGGCTCGCGACGACGATCGGCCTCGACCCCGGCGCCTGGGTCGAGGCGAGGATGGGCCCCGAACGACTGGGCTGGCCGCGGACGATCGTGCTCGTCCTGCTGCTCACGGGCGCGCTCGGCGCCGTCTCGATGGCCGCGACCTACGTCACCACGTACTGGGGCTTCGAGCTGGCGCGGGTGCCGGGCGCCAAGGGCTCGCAGCTGCGCACCCGGCGCGGGCTGTTCACCACGCGCGAGGTCGTCCGGGACGACTCGCGCCTGCGCGGCGTGCAGATCTCGGAGCCGGTGCTGCGGCGGTGGATGGGCACCGCCGACACCCAGGTCGTGACGACCGGCCTGTCCGTCTGGTCGACGACCGAGCCGGCGACGGTCCTGCCGCGCGGGCCGGTCGGGGTCGCCCGGACCGTCGCGAGCGCGGTGCTCGGCGCCGACCCCGATCCGCTCGCCGCACCCTTGGCACGGCACCCGCGGGGCGCCCTGCGCCGGCGCCTGTGGTGGGCCACGGCCGGCGCAGGCCTCATGACGGCAGTCCTCGGCCTGCTCGCGGGGAACGGCGTCGTCGACTCGGCGACGGTGTGGTGGGGCGCGGCCTTGTGGGCCGGCGCCCTCCTCGCCGCGGTCGTCGCCTACCGTGCGCTGGGCCACACGATCACGGGCCGGTACCTCGTGGTCCGGTCCGGTCTGGTCAGCCGGGCGACCACGGTCCTGCGCCGGGACGCCGTGAGCACGGTCGCGCTGCGCGAGTCGGTCCTGCAGCGCAGGCTCGGCCTGCGCACGGTCTCCGTCATGACGGCCGCCGGGTGGGGGGTCTACGAGGCGCCCGACGTCTCCGCGGACGATGCGCTCGCGTTCGCCCTCCGCGCCGCACCGGGGCTCCTCGACCCGTTCGTCGTGCCGGGACCGCGCCGCTGACCCGACCGGCCGGTCGGGCCGGTCGGGTCGGTTCAGGTCAGCGCGTGCCGATGCCGGCGCGTGCGAGCGAGAAACCCTTGCCCGTCGGGTCGTGGGTGCAGCTCATGCCGGTCTGCTCGCTCGTGCAGGTGAAGTCGCCCTCGGTGATCGACTCCCCGTAGTCGACGACGTCGACCTTCTTGCCCGCCTTCTTCGGCTGGTCGGACCCCGGGACGCACGGCAGGGCGACGTCGCCGGAGTCGTCCAGCGTGACGACGTAACCGGTGGTGCCGTCGCACCCCTCCATGGGCGCCGGCTGCTGGTCGAGCTCGGCGATCCCGCAGGTCACGCCGTCGGCGAACATGGTGCAGGTGATGTTCGCCGACGGCGACGCGAACCGTGCGAGCCGCTCCCGCTGGACGGGGGCCTCGGAGGCCTCAGCCGTGGGGGTGGTCGCCCCACCGTTCCCGCCGGCCGTGGCGTCGGGCGGCGACGACGTGAAGATCTGCACGGCGAACGCCACCGCCATCACGAGCAGCACGGCGTCGACGGCGATGAAGGCGATCCACCCGGCGCTCAGCCTGCGCCGACGCGGCACGGGCTCAGCGGCCGGACCGGCCCCGGCATGGCCGGGCGTCGGCGCGTACGCGGCCTGCGGGGCGTACCCGGGCTGCGGCGCGTAGCCGGGCTGCGGCGCGTACCCCGGCTGCTGCGCATACCCGGGCTGCGGGGCGTAACCGGGCTGCTGCGCATACCCCGTCTGCTGCGCGTACGCCGGCTGCTGCGCGTACCCGGGCTGCGGGGCGTAGCCGGGCTGTGCGGCGTAGGGGGCGGCGGTCGCCGGGGGGAGCTGCTGCGTCGGCTGGTGCACGGCCGGCGGCACGGCGACGGGCGCCGCGTCGGGCGGCGGCGGCACCGGCGCGTGCACGGTGGGCGGCACCGGCGGCGCGGCGTCGTGCCCCACGGCGGCGGACGGGGCCGTCACCTGCTGCAGCGGGACCTGGGCGTCGGCGGTCGTCGGGTCGATCGACGGCGGCCGGTGGTAGGCGGACGTCACTCGCCGCACGCCGGTCGGGGCCCCGGGCGCGGCCGTCGGCCGGTCGTCGGGCCCCGGCGGGGGCGGGGGCGGCACGGTGCCGGACATCTGGACTCCCTCCAGTCACTCCTGTGGCGACCCCGTGGGTGGGTGCCGGGCACCCTCGCCGCGGAGACGCACCGGGCAGGATGTCACGATCCGGTATCGGCGGTCGAACCCGTGGGCGAACCCATGGCCGTGCCCATAGCCGAACCGAGGCCGGACCGACGCCGGACCCTGCGGGCCGCGGGCCGCCCGCGCCCCGCGGACCTCACCCGGAGCGTGTGGGGAAAGCCGTACGACGGGCCGCGCCGAGGTGGCATCATCGACGGCGAAACCCGCGCGCCCTTCGCGCGCGGCCACCGTCGATCACAGGGAGAACCCGTGCCCGCAGAGAACCTGACCCGCGCCGAGGCGATCGAGCGCGCCGGCGTGGTGTCCGGAGTCGAGTCGTACTCGATCGAGCTCGACCTCACCACCGGCCCGACGACCTTCGCGTCCACCACCGTCATCCGGTTCTCCGCCACCCCCGGCGCCGGCACGTTCGTCGACCTGGTCGCGCCGTCCGTCCGCGAGGTCGTGCTCAACGGCCGCAGCCTGGACGTCGCCGAGGTGTTCGCCGACTCGCGCATCGCCCTCGCCGACCTCGACGCCGAGAACGAGCTCCGCGTCGTCGCCGACTGCGCCTACACGAACACGGGCGAGGGCCTGCACCGCTTCGTCGACCCCGTGGACGGCGAGGTCTACCTCTACACGCAGTTCGAGGTGCCCGACGCCCGCCGCGTCTTCGCGACGTTCGAGCAGCCCGACCTCAAGGCCCCGTTCTCCGTGACGGTCACCGCCCCGGCCGCCTGGCAGGTCGTCTCGAACCAGCCGACCCCGGAGCCCGAGGCCGCGCGGCACGCCGCCGAGCCGGGGACGGAGGCCGCGACGTGGCGCTTCGAGCCCACCCCGCGCATCTCGAGCTACCTCGTCGCGCTGGTGGCCGGCCCGTACGCCGTGCAGCGCGGGGAGCTCACGTCGTCGGACGGCCGGACCGTCCCGCTCGGCGTCTTCTGCCGCGCCTCACTGGCCGAGCACCTCGACGCGGACTACATCATGGAGACCACCCGCAAGGGCTTCGCGTTCTACGAGAAGACCTTCGACGTGCCATACCCGTTCGACAAGTACGACCAGCTCTTCGTGCCCGAGTACAACATGGGCGCGATGGAGAACCCCGGCTGCGTGACGTTCACCGAGTCGTACGTCTTCCGCTCCCAGGTGACGGACGCCGTGCGCGAGCGTCGCGTGGTGACGATCCTGCACGAGCTGGCGCACATGTGGTTCGGCGACCTCGTGACCATGAAGTGGTGGAACGACCTGTGGCTGAACGAGTCGTTCGCCGAGTACGCCTCCACGCTCGCCACGGCCGAGGCCACCGAGTGGGAGGCCGCGTGGACCACCTTCTCCGCGATGGAGAAGACCTGGGCCTACCGGCAGGACCAGCTGCCCACGACGCACCCGATCGTCGCGGAGATCCGTGACCTCGAGGACGTGCAGGTCAACTTCGACGGCATCACCTACGCCAAGGGCGCGTCGGTGCTCAAGCAGCTCGCCGCGTGGGTGGGCCGCGACGAGTTCCTGTCCGGCGTCTCGGCGTACTTCAAGAAGCACGCCTGGTCGAACACCGAGCTGCCCGACCTGCTGGTGGAGCTCGAGGCGACCAGCGGCCGCGACCTCACGGCCTGGTCGAAGGCATGGCTGGAGACGGCGGGTGTGAACACGCTGCGTCCGGAGATCGAGGTCGACGGCGACGGCCGGATCACCGCCCTCGCGGTGCTGCAGTCCGCGCCGGCCGACTACCCGACCATCCGCCCGCACCGCCTCGCCATCGGCTGCTACGACCTGGTCGAGGAGACCGACGGCTCCGTCGCGCTCGTGGCCACCCACCAGGTCGTCATCGACGTCGACGGCGAGCGCACCGAGGTGCCGGAGCTCGTCGGCCACGAGCGCCCGGCGCTGCTGCTGCTCAACGACGAGGACCTCGCGTACGCGAAGATCCGGCTCGACGAGGAGTCCCTCGCCGCCGCGCTCGAGCACCTGTCGCACATCTCCGACCCGCTCGCGCGGTCGCTGGTCTGGGGCTCCGTGTGGGACGCCGTGCGCGACGGCGAGACGCCGGCGTCGTCGTACGTCGACCTCGTGCTCGGCAACATCGCCGCCGAGACGGAGTCGACGACGGTGCGCACGACGCTGAACCAGCTCGGGCTGGCGGCACGGTCGTACGTCGCGCCCGAGCGTCGCGCGGAGACCCTCGCGCGGATCGGCGACCGTGTGTGGGCGCTGGCGCAGGACGCCGCGGCCGGCTCCGACCTGCAGCTGCAGCTGGTGAAGTTCTTCGCCGCGCTCGCCTCGACCCCCGACCACGTGACGCCGCTGCGCGGCCTCGTCCAGGGCACGACGACGCTGGACGGGCTCGCCGTCGACACCGACCTGCGCTGGGAGCTGCTGCAGGGCCTGGTGCAGCTCGGCGCCGCGGAGCCGTCCGAGGTGGACGCCGCGCTCGCCCAGGACGACACCGCCACGGGCCGCCAGTCGGCGGCGCGCGCCCGCGCCGCCACGCCGACCCTCGAGGGCAAGGAGGCCGCGTTCGCGTCCGTCGTCGACGCGACCGACGTCCCGAACGCGATCATCCGCGCCACGGCCGCCGGGTTCGTGCACGTCACCGACCCCGCCGTGCTCGAGCCGTTCGCCGCCCGGTACACCGACGCGCTCCTGCCGATCTGGACCACGCGCAGCTACCACATCGCCGAGGAGCTCATCGAGGGCCTCTACCCGGCGCCGCTCGCTTCGGTCGCCCTGCGCGACGCCGTGCAGGCGTGGCTCGACGCCCACGCCGACGCCCCGGCCGCGCTGCGCCGGATGGTCGCCGAGCAGCTGGCCGGCACCGAGCGGGCCCTCGCCGCCCAGGCCGCCGACGCCTGAGCGAACCTCCCGCCGGTCGAGCCCGTCGAGACCCCGGTCCCGACGGGCTCGACCGGCGTGCACCCGCTCGACCGGCGTCCGCACGGTGCCGCGACCACACTGAGGGCCGCGGCCGGGATCACCGCGCCTCGCGGACCGCCTGCAGGAGGGAACGCAGGCGCGCGTTGTCGAACAGGTCGTCGACGAGGACGACGTTCCCCGCGCCGTCGCCGAGCGGCACCTTCCAGTTGGGGTACTCGGTGTCGGTGCCCGGCTGGTTCTGCGCCCGCCGCTCCCCCACGGCGTCGACGAGCTGCACGCCGACGAGCAGTGCCGGGCTGCGCCGCAGGAAGAGGTGCAGGCCCTCGACGATCTCCCGCTCGGACGGATGGTCGGAGACCAGCCCGCGCATGGCCAGGGCCAGCACCGCGGAGTCCCGCTCGGCGCGCGCCTGCCGCCGTACCTCCTGGGCGTCGTCGGTGAGGAGTCCGAGGCGCTCCCGCAGGTCGACGTGCTCACCGGCGAGGAACCCCGCGGCGGGCGGCATGTCGTGCGTGCCCACGGTCGCGAGCGTGAGGGGCCGGTAGTCCTCGGCCGGCAGCGGGCGCCCGTCGTCGTCCTTCTCGAACCACAGCACCGACGTGCCGAGGACGCCGCGGTCGGCCAGGTACTCGCGCACCCACGGCTCGAAGACGCCGAGGTCCTCACCGACGACGATCGCCCCCGCGCGGTGCGCCTCGAGGCACAGGATGCCCACGAGCGCCTCGTGGTCGTAGCGCACGTACGCGCCGTCGGCGGGCGACGTCCCCGACGGCACCCACCACAGCCGGAACAGACCCAGCACGTGGTCGACCCGCAGCCCGCCGGCGTGCCGCAGCGCGGTGCGCAGCATGTCCCGGTACGGCGCGTAGCCGGCCCGGGCCAGCGCGCGGGGGCTCCACGGCGGCTGCGACCAGTCCTGCCCCTGCTGGTTGTACATGTCCGGCGGAGCGCCGACCCCGACCCCGCGCGCGAGGACGTCGCGGTGCAGCCAGGCGTCGGCGCCCTGCGGGTGCACCCCGACGGCGAGGTCGTGCACGATGCCGACCCGCATGCCGGCCTCGCGCGCGACGCGCTGCGCGGTCTGCTTCTGCTCGTCGGCGACCCACTGCAGCCACGTGTAGAACTCGACCCGCTCGGCGAGCTGCTCCCGCAGGGCGGCGACGGCGGGCGACGCCGGGTCGCCGAGCTCGTCGGGCCGCGGGGCACGGCCGAGGTGCTCGACGATGGCGCACCAGGTCGCGAAGTCGCGCAGTCCGCTCCCCTGCTCGGAGGTGAACTCCTCGTAGGCCGCCTGCCGGGCGGCCCGCCTCGGCGCGGTGAAGACCACCTCGAGCGCCGCCTTCTTGGCATCCCACACCGCGTCGCGGTCGATCGGGCCCGGGTCGGTCACGAGGTCGCGCACCGGGTCGGCCGCCCACTCGACGAGCGACCGGTCGGCGGCCGCCAGGTACGCCGTCTCCGGGATGTCCTCGACCCGCACGTACAGCGGGCTGAGGAACCGGCGGCTGGTCGGCAGGTACGGCGACGGCGTGACGGGCGTGACCGGCTCGGTCGCCGACAGCGGGTTCACGGCGACGAAGTCCGCGCCCGAGCGGTGCGCGGTGAGCCACGCGAGGTCGGCGAGGTCGGCGAGGTCGCCGATCCCCCACGACGCGCCCGAGCGCACCGAGTACAGCTGCGCGAGAACACCCCACCACTGGTCGCCCTCCAGGCCGGCGGGCAGCTCCAGGCGGCGCGGCGTCACGACCAGGGCCGACCGCGTCTCGTGCCCCTCGGTCAGCGCGTGCAGCGAGTGCCAGCCGAGCGGCAGGTCGGAGGGCACCGCGAAGGTCGCGCGGCCCACGCTGCGCCCGTCGACCGTGCGCGGCTCGGTGAAGACGTCGACCTGCTCCAGGTCCCGGCGGGGCCGGTGCGAGTGCGTGCGCACCCCCGGCTCCGCGCCGTCGACCTCGAGCCACACGTGCACGGACGCGCCGTCGGTCACGTGCACGGGCAGGGAGGCGTCGTCGCCCTGCCGCACGACGACGGTGGGCGGCAGCACGGCGCGCCACTCGTCGTCCCGCGCGCGCTGCAGGCTGTGCGTGACCTGCTGCGGGGTAGCGGCCGGGACGCCGAGCGCCTCGAGGACGGCCACGAGCGTGGCCGCCGGCGCCGCGGCCGCGGCCCCGCCGAACGTGTGGTGCTCCGTGAGCACGCCGTGCGCCGACGCCAGCTCCCGGAGCTCCGCCGACGGCAACCGCGGGTCGTCGGGCCCTTCGTCGGTCACGACGTCGGTCACCTGGTCGGTCGCCTTGTCGGGCACCTGGTCGGGCGCGTCGGCGGGCGTCTCGTCCGGGGTCGGCTGGTCCTTGCTCACGGGGACGATCCTGCCATCCCGCGGCACCACCGGCCGGGCCCCACGCGGCCCGAGAGCGGGATCGGTGCCGCAAGCAGCCGCTCGCGACCGTGCCGTGGACGTCGCGTGACGGTTTGCCTCGGCCTGAGGGCTGGCGGCTACCGTGGCCCGGTGATCGTCTCGACGTCTGTCCCCGACCCCGACCCGACGAGCACCAGCACCAACCCCGCCGAGGAGTTCATCGAGGGCGGCAAGGAGGCCGGTGCGACCTTCTGGGACTGGTTCACCGGCTGGCCCCTGCACGTGCTGATCATCCTGGTCGTGGGGATCGTCGTCCTCGTGCTGCTCCGCCGCGTCATCGGGCACGTGACGGAGCGCATCGCCCTCGGCGCGGGCACCCCCACGACCGACGCCCCGGCGCGCGGGGCGTGGCGCAGCTACCTGCGGCGGGCGCCGCTCGTCGAGGACGCCCTCACGATGGCCAACCCGCTCGCGCACGAGCGCCGGGCGCAGCGGGCGCGCACCGTCGGCTCCGTGCTGCGGTCCACGGCGAACGTCGTGGTCGGCACCATCATGCTGCTGATGATCCTGCAGGACGTCGGGGTCAACGTGGGCCCGCTCGTCGCCTCCGCGGGGGTCGTCGGCGTCGCGGTCGGCTTCGGCGCCCAGAGCCTCGTGAAGGACTTCATCTCCGGCGTCCTGCTCCTGGTCGAGGACCAGTTCGGCGTCGGCGACACCGTCGACCTCGGCTCCGGCGCGATCGGCACCGTCGAGGAGGTGCAGCTGCGCGTCACGCAGGTGCGTGCCTTCGACGGCACCCTCTGGTACGTGCGCAACGGGGAGATCCTGCGCGCGGGCAACCTGACGCAGCAGTGGTCGCGCGCGGTGGCCGAGGTGCTGGTGCCGGTGGGCGCCGACCTCGGGGTCGTGCGGGCCGCGCTGGGCCGCGCCGTCGACCGGGTGCACGCCGACCCCGAGCTGGCGCACCTGTTCTTCGAGGCGCCGTCCGTCCGCGGGGTCGACGCCAGCACCGACTTCTCGATGACGTTCACGCTCCACGCGCAGGTCCGGCCCGGCGAGCAGTGGGAGATCTCCCGGGCGCTGCGCGAGACCGCGCAGGAGGAGCTGCGCACCGCCGGCGTGCTGGGTGCCGAGGCGCTCGAGCCGCGCGCGGAGCACTGAGCCGGCCGGGCGGTCGCCGCCCGCGGCGCCGTCGTCAGGAGCGGTCAGGAGGGGGTCAGCAGGCCGTCCATCTGGGCGGCCAGGTCGTCGGCCTCAGGACCCACGATGACCTGCACGATCCGCCCCGAGCGGACGACCCCGAACGCGCCGGACTCCTTGAGCCCGGGCTCGTCGATCAACGCAGGATCGGTGACCTGGACCCGCAACCGGGTGATGCACGGCTCGAGCTCGACGACGTTGCCGGTGCCGCCGAGCGCCGCCAGGATGTGGTCCGCCTTGTCGTTCAGGCTGGTCATAGGTTCTCCCCGTGGAGTGCGTCGTTGCAGGTCCTCCTCCACCCTAGCGGCTCGCGCGCCGCGCGGGGCGATCGCCACGGGTGCTTTCTGGGAGGATGACCCGGTGACCCATCAGACCCCCGCCCCGCAGGCGGACGGCGCGGCGGCCCGTCCCGAGTCGTTCTACGAGGCCGTCGGCGGCCACGCGACGTTCGAGCGCCTGGTCGAGGTTTTCTACGAGGGCGTCGCGACCGACGAGGTCCTGCGCCCGATGTACCCCGAGGCCGACCTGGGACCCGCCAAGCAGCGCCTCACGATGTTCCTCGAGCAGTACTGGGGCGGCCCGACGACGTACAGCCAGCAGCGCGGACATCCCCGCCTGCGCATGCGGCACGCCCCGTTCAAGGTGAACCCCGACGCGCGCGACCGCTGGCTGCGGCACATGCGCGTCGCCGTCGACCAGCTCGGCCTGGCCCCGATCCACGAGTCGCAGCTGTGGGACTACCTGGAGCGCGCGGCGTTCTCCATGATCAACACCTTCGAGGAATGACGCGGCGCGCAGCGCAGGGTGAGGGCCGAGGAACGAGGCACTCGCCCGCAGCGGAGCACAGCGACAAGCCGACCACCAGTTTCGAGGAATGAGCGCCGTGACCAGCGAATCGACCACCACACCGCAGGCCGCCGCCGGCATCCCCGACGCCCTCGACCGGCTCCTGGCCGCCCTGGAGCTGCGCGAGGTCGACGGCTGGGGGCCGCGCGGCGAGGACGACCTGTGGCGGGGCGACAGCGTCCCCGGCCCGGCCCGGCGCGTCTACGGGGGCCAGGTCCTGGCGCAGGCGCTGCTGGCCTGCGGCCGCACGGTGACGGACGACCGGCTGCCGCACTCGCTGCACGCCTACTTCCTGCGGGAGGGGTCGCTGGAGGCGCCCATCGACTTCGCCGTGGAGCGCCTGCGCGACGGCAGGTCGTTCAGCGCGCGCCGCACGCACGCGATCCAGGACGGGCGGCCGATCCTCACCCTCACGGCGTCGTTCCAGGTGGAGCAGCCGGGGTACGAGCACGCCGAACCGGCGCCGTCCGACGTGCCCGCGCCCGAGGACGTCCCGTCCGCGATCGAGACCCTCCGCAGCATCGACCACCCCGCGGCGCGCTTCTGGTCGCACGAGTCGGCCTTCGACCTGCGGCACGTCGGCGGGTCGCTCTACCTGGGGGCGGACCCCGACCCGACGCCCGCGCAGCGGGTGTGGGTGCGGGCGCGGCACGAGATCGCCTCCGGCGACCGGATGCTGCATCGCGCCCTGCTCGCCTTCGCCTGCGACCAGGTCATGCTCGAGCCGGTGCTGCGCCAGGCCGGCCGGTCGTGGCTGGACGTCGGTGCCAGCGTGCCGATGGCGAGCCTCGACCACACCATGTGGTTCCACCGCGACGCCCGCGCGGACGAGTGGCTGCTGTTCGTGCAGGAGTCCCCGGGTGCGCAGGGCGGCCGCGGGCTCGGCCTCGCCCGCGTCTACGACCGCGCCGGTGCGCTGGTCGCGACCATCGCCCAGGAGGGGATGATCCGGCTCCCCGCGTGACCCGCGCCGCGTGATGCGCGCCGCCTGACGCGCCCGGCTGCGCGGACGACGGGCACGCCGCACACTGTCCGCGTGCGACTGCGCCGCGTCTCCGTCAGCTCCCCGGGCTACGCCCGGCGGGCCAAGGGTGAGGGCTGGGTGTTCCTCGACGTGGACGGGGTGCCCCTCGAGGACGCCCACGAGGTGGCGCGCTGCGAGCGCCTCGCCGTCCCGCCCGCCTGGCGCGACGTCTGGATCTGCCGCTTCCCGGACGGGCACCTGCAGGCCTTCGGCCGGGACGACGCCGGGCGCGGGCAGTACCTGTACCACCCGCAGTGGGAGGAACGCCGGGCGCGGCGCAAGCACGACCACGTGCTCGAGGTCGGGCGTCGCCTGCCGGCGGCCCGCGGTGGCGTCACGCGCGACCTCTCCGCGCCGGGGATGGAGCGCCGCAAGGTGCTCGCGCTCGCGTTCCGGCTGCTCGACGAGGCGTACTTCCGGGCCGGCGGCGAGGTGTACGCCAAGCAGCACGGCAGCTACGGGCTCGCCACGATCCGCAAGGAGCACGCCACCGTCCGCCGCGACGGCAGCGTCCACTTCCACTACCCCGCCAAGTCGGGCCAGCTCCGCGACGTGCTGGTCGAGGACCCGGTCGTCGCCGAGGCCGTCACGACCCTCAAGCGCCGCAGCGGCGGCGAGGACCTGCTCGCCTGGCGCGAACCGGACGCCGGCGGCCGGGCCCGCTGGCACGACGTCACCAGCGCCGACGTCCAGGCGGACATCAAGGACCGGCTCGGCGAGGACGCGACGCCCAAGGACTTCCGGACCTGGCACGCGACCGTGCTGACCGCCCGGGCGCTCGCCGACGCCGGCGACCCGCCGCGCTCCGCCCGGGCCCGGCGGCGCACGATCTCCGCGATCGTCGGCGACGTCGCCGAGGAGCTCGGGAACACGCCGGCAGTGGCCCGGTCGTCGTACATCGACCCGCGCCTGTTCGACCTGTGGGAGCGGGGCGAGACGATCGGCCGCACGCGGACGCGCTCCCGCGCCGAGCGTGCGGTGCTGGAGCTCCTCGGCTGATATGTAGGCCTGTTCTGTCAAGTGGCAGGGCGAAGTGCCCGCCTCGGACCGTCGTCCGGGG
>NZ_BAAAPM010000003.1:2051905-2054760 GCF_039531145.1 Isoptericola hypogeus | reverse complement strand
GACGCACACCCAACAAGCCAGAACCTCAGTCCCAACCCGCCCGGGGCAACCCCTCAAACTTACCAGACTCTCTTCTTCTTCTCAATTCGCTCCGATCCGAGGATCAGCAGCTCCTTGACGAGAAGGAATCGACGAGCCCCACCGATACGAAGCGCACAAAACTGCCTCGATCTCAGGAAGTGGGTTTCAGTCCCGGCCCGGCCATCGGTACCCAGCCTCTCGGCTGTCTCCTCGATGTCCGTCGGCCTGTCGGGCTGACTCGGAGAACATTACCCACGACCCCACCAGAACGCAACGCGGGCGGACGTGGCGCGCGCCACGTCCCGCAACCTGCGCCGAGCCGGCTGCCCGACAAGCGGGCCCCCGGCGGCCCGGGAACGCTCGAGGGCGGCCCCGGCCGTGGCCGGGACCGCCCTCGAGCGGCACCCTCGCCCCGCGGCAGGACCGCGGGTTCGCATCGTCAGGCGACGGTGGCCGGCTCAGGCTCCGCACCCGCGGCGAGTCGCCGGGCGGCGTCGAACTCCTCGAGCACGGCGGCGTCCGGCCTCGGGGTCAGCCAGCTGACGACGACGGCGACGAGCAGGCCGGCACCGAAGCCCGGCACGATCTCGTACAGCGTGTCCGCGAGGCCCGACCGTCCCCAGACGAAGGCGACCACGGCGCCCACGACCATCCCGGACAGCGCGCCCCAACGGGTGAGGCGTCGCCAGTACAGGCTCAGGATGACGACCGGGCCGAACGCCGAGCCGAACCCGGCCCACGCGAAACCCACGAGGTCCAGGATCGACGACGTCCGGTCGAGGGCGATCACGCCGGCGACCACGGCGACCAGGAGCACCCCCGCACGACCGAGCATGACCTCCGCCCGGCTGCTCATCGTCCGTCCCGTCATCTTCACCAGGTCCTCGACCAGCGCGGAGGAGGACACGATGAGCTGCGACGAGATCGTCGACATGATCGCGGCGAGCACAGCCGCGAGTACCAGGCCGGCCACCAGCGGGTGGAACAGCAGCTGCGCGAGGACCAGGAAGACCGTCTCGGGGTTTTCGAGCTGCAGGCCCTCCACGCTCGCGTAGGCGACGCCGATGAGGCCGGTCATGACCGCACCGAGCGCGGTGAGGATCATCCAGCCGATGCCGATCCGGCGTCCGACCGTGGCGTCCTTCGGGCTCCGGAGCGCCATGAACCGCACGATGATGTGCGGCTGGCCGAAGTACCCGAGGCCCCACGCGAGGGCGGAGATCACGCCGGTCGCGGACGCGCCGGCGAGGAATGACAGGTGGTTCGAGGTCCCGCCGGCGTCCGCGGCGAGGATCCCCTCGCGCACCACGCTCCAGCCACCCAGCTCGACGACGGCGATGACCGGCACCGCGACGAGCGCCGCGAGCATGAGGATGCCCTGCGCGACGTCGGTCCAGGTCGCGCCAAGGAAGCCGCCGAAGAGCGTGTACGCGAGGGTCACGCCACCCACCACGAGCAGTCCGGTGAGGTAGTCGAGCCCGAACGAGCTCTCGAAGAACGTGCCGCCGGCCACCATTCCCGACGAGACGTAGAACGTGAAGAACACCAGGACGATGGCGCCCGCGGCGACGCGCAGGAGGTGCGCCGGGTCGCGCAGCCGGTTGTCGAAGAAGCTCGGCACGGTGATCGAGTTGTTCGCGACCTCGGTGTAGGCGCGCAGCCGGGGCGCCACGAACTTCCAGTTCAGCCAGGCCCCGATCGTCAGGCCGACCGCGATCCAGGCCTCGACGAGGCCGGTGGTGTAGACGACTCCGGGCAGACCCATGAGCAGCCAGCCCGACATGTCGGAGGCACCGGCGCTCAGCGCCGCGACGCCGGGGCTCAGCCGGCGGCCTCCGAGCATGTAGTCGTCCAGGTCGTCGGTCCTGCGGTACGCGGCGTAGCCGATGGCGAGCATCGCCGCGAGGTACGCGACGATCGCGATCGTCTGCCAGGTCTGATCGCTCATGCGATCGATCACCCTCTCGGTCGTGTGGTGCAGCGTCTGGCGCGCCTCGCGCCGACCGCCGCGTCGTGCACGACGGACCGGGGCCAGGTCAGGCCGTGGTCGGCGTTGACCTCGCTGCTGTGCCACCCCGTGGGTCCGGGAAAGAACAACGGCCCGATCCCTGGGGGATCGAGCCGTGAGTTCTTCTGTGCGCCCGGAGGGATTCGAACCCCCAACCTTCTGATCCGTAGTCAGATGCTCTATCCGTTGAGCTACGGGCGCAGACCCGGTCGATACTCTCGTACCGGCCGACCAGAACATTACCGCCCCGGCGGCGGTTCCCCAAACCGAGGGGCCCCATCGTGACGCACGACACCGGCGGGCCGTACAGGCCCCGCGCCGACCCCGCGGGCTCAGGCCGCGGGAAGGCCGGGACAACAGAAAAGGCCCCGGGCGTCGAGCACCGGAGCCTTCCTGGCGGAGACGGCGGGATTTGAACCCGCGAACGGGTTGCCCCGTTACCACCTTAGCAGGGTGGCGCACTAGACCAGACTATGCGACGTCTCCTCGCGAGAGGCAGCAGCGCTGCCATACCGCGGCGCCCAGAGTAACCGCCGACAGGCACCCGGGGCAAAGCCGCACCCCTGCGGCGCCCTCCGAGGACGCCGCGGCATGGTCCGGCGGGACGCCGAACGCCCCGACGGTCCGGCCGTCGGGGCGTCCGCGTGGCGGAGGGCGAGGGATTCGAACCCCCGGTGCGTCGCCGCACAACGGTTTTCAAGACCGTCACATTAGGCCGCTCTGTCAGCCCTCCTCGGACCGCCGCGCCCGCGGCCGCCCGGCACAGGAGTGTACCGGCCGGCTCGTGCCGCGGGCCGAGGGCGTCGTCCCGCGCGAACCTGCGCAG
>NZ_BAAAPM010000003.1:2010233-2051874 GCF_039531145.1 Isoptericola hypogeus | reverse complement strand
GCGTCCGGGGCCGTCGTCGTCACGCTCGACGTGTTGTGCTCGCCGTCAGGCGGCGCCGCTGCGCAGCTGACGCATCGCCAGCTGCACCAGGGCGATCAGGGTCTGCTTGGTCGCGGCCCGCGACCGGGCGTCCGTGTAGAGCATCGGCACGTGGGCCGGGATCTGCAGCGCCTCGCGCACGTCCTCGAGCCGGTGCTTCGCGACGCCGTCGAAGCAGTTCACGCCGACGACGAACGGGATGCCGCGCGACTCGAAGTAGTCGATGGCGGGGAAGCACTGCTCGAGCCGGTCGGTGTCCACGAGGACGACCGCGCCGATCGCGCCGCGCACCAGGTCGTCCCACATGAACAGGAAGCGGTCCTGTCCCGGCGTGCCGAACAGGTACAGCCACAGGTTGCCGGGCAGTGCCACGCGGCCGAAGTCCATCGCGACCGTGGTGGTCGTCTTGCGGTCGGTCACGCCGCCCGCGTCGTCGACGCCGACCGAGTGCTCGGTCATCGCGGCCTCGGTGTTCAGCGGCTCGACGTCGGAGATGGATCCGATGAACGTCGTCTTGCCGACGGCGAAGCCGCCCGCCACGACGATCTTGGTGACCGTGGGGGCCGCCGACTGGGACGCCGGGGCGACCCCGCCGGCCGGATTCGGCGACGGCGCCGCCTGCGGCTGGACGGGCTGGGCCACCGGGCGGGCCTGCTGGACGCCCGGGGCGCCTGGGCCCGGCACGGACGTCACGGGACCGGAGGACGCGGCACCGGACGACGCGGCCGGGGCCTGCGGCGCCGCGGACGTCACGGCGCCGCCGTCGCGCGCACCACCGAGCACGCTCTGCCGCGGCGGAGCTCCGCCCGCTGCCGGGGCCGACGCGCCGGCCGCGGGTGCGCCCACGGCACCGACGGTCTGCGAGACCGGCGCCCACGCGGGGGACATGCCCCCGGACGCACCGCGCGTCGCGCTGTCAGAGGGCGGAAATGCCATTGAGAACACTCTCCAAGACGCTCAGGGACAGCCCCGAGTGGGAACTGCCGTGCCCCGTGTGGACGTTGACCGGGGTCGAGGTGTGCACGGTGATGTGCCCCTCCTCCTGCATGTCCGCGACCAGGATGCGGACGACGCCGAGGGGCAGGCGCAGAAGCGCGGAGAGCTCCGCGATCGAGACGTACGTGTGCGCGGCGTGCTGCAGGATCGCCCGCTTCTCGGGCGTGAGACCCACGCTGTTGACCGCCCCGGGCATGACCTCGACCAGCGCCTCGAGCGGCAGGTCGGACAGCGCGGAGCGGACGCGGCCACCGGTGACCGCATAGGGACGCACCGTGGAAGCCTCGTAGCCGTCCGCGGAGTGCGCGCCCAGGGAACCGAACGGTGCGTGCGTCATCGTCGTGGCCTCATCCCACCCGCGCGGAGCGCGACGAGCCGTCCACCGGGAGGTTGCCGCGCATCTCGGAGATCAGCTGCGGCGTGAGGGTGGCCTCGGTGCGCGAGACGAGCAGGGCCATCTCGTAGCCGATCAGCCCGATGTCGCACGACGACTCCGCGACGACGGCCAGGACCGAACCGTTCGAGACGTTCATGAGGAACAGGAAGCCGTTGTCCATCTCGATCACGGCCTGCCGGACGTTACCGCCGTCCAGCTGGCGTGCCGCTCCGCGGGTCAGGCTCGACATCCCGGACACTATGGCGGCGAGCTGGTCGCCGCTGGTCCGGGAGAGCTGGTCCGACATCGCCATGAGCAGACCGTCGGCCGAGACCACGAGCGTGTGGCGGCTGCCGGGCACCGTCCGCACGAAGTTGTCGAGAAGCCACCCGAAGTTGGTCGCTTCAGTACTGAGGGTCACGCTTCCTCCTCGTCAGGTACGCCGAAGGCGCAGGTCACCGCTGCTGCGGAGACGATCCAGGGACATCATTCACGGTCGGGGCGGGTGCCGTCGAGGCCGTGGTGGCACCGGCATCGGTGCGCCCGCGGCTCGTCGCCGACTGGAAGGCCGAGAGCCGCGCCCGCAGCTGCTCGGGGTCGCGCTCGATGCGCGCCGTGAACCGGTCGGCGGAGGCCGACTGGTCCCCGGCGCGGGTGCGTCGGGTGAGCCCGGAGCCGCCGCTCGGCGCGACGGCGGCCGGCCGGTACGTCTGCTCGTCGTTCGTCGAAGTCACGTTCCCTTCCTGGAAGACGCCGCGCTGCAGCAGCGTCGACATCTCCTCGTACAGGACGGCGGACGCCATCCACTCGGAGCGCGCCTCGACGGTGTCGGGCACGAAGTGCGGGTCGAGCGGGTCGACGCCCGACGGCTCGGTCGAGCGCAGCGGCAGCACCGAGCCGCCGTACGACGTCGACGACCGGTAGTCGTCCACCGCGGGCTGCGGAGCGGCCGGCGGTGCGGCGGGCCGCGGCGCGGACGGGGCGGCGTAGGACGTGGCCCGGGAGGCGTCGCCGGACCCCGACCAGGGGGCCGGTGCTGCGCTCGGTGCGGGATCCTGCACGTCGCCCCGGTCCGTGCCCTCGGACTCGGTCGAGGGCTTGCGTCCGAACAGCCCCCGCTTGCGGCCCTGGCTCGCGGTCTCCCGCGCGGCCCGCCGGCTCGGCAGGTCGGTGATGAGGTCCTCGAAGGCGGGCAGGCTCTCGAACTGGGACTGTGCCGGCTCGGCCACCGGGTCGGGCTCGGCCGGGGCCGGCTCGGCGACGGGGGCCGGCGTGGTCGGCTGCCAGGTCGCGCGCGCGATCGGCTCGGCAACCGACCGGACGACCGGCTCCGACGGCGCGGCCGGAGCGGGCGCCTGCGGCGCCTGGGACGCCCAGGGGTCTACCGCGGCCACGGGCTCGGCCACCGGTGCCGGGACGTCCCGCACGGGCAGCGCCGCAGGCTCGGGCGCACGCTCGACGCGGGGCTCCGCGACGGCTCCGGGGACCGGGGACTGTGCCGCCGACGCCTCGGGCTGCGGGGCGGGAGCCAGCGGGGCGAGCGCGTCCGGCAGGGCCGCCGGGTCCTCGGTGATCGCGTCCAGCTGCAGCGTGCTCTCGGTGTCGGACACGTCGAGGGTTTCCATCGACCGGAACCCGGAGAACAGGCCGGTGCGCTGCTCGACACCGAGGAGCGGCGCCGAGACGGGCTCGGGCTCGACCGGTGCCGGCACGGGCTCGGGCTGGGCACGGTGCCGGCTGGGCAGCGCGGCCGCGGGGCGCTCCGCCGCGCTCGGCGGACGCCAGGCGTCTGTCGTCGCGTCGTCCACGAGGTCGGGCAACGTGGGCGTCTCGAGCGGCGGGAGCACGATCGGGCCGGTGTCGACCCGGTCCGACTCGGGCTCGGCCTGCCGCCGACGACGGGGCATGCCGACCGACGTCGTACCGTCGGTGAGCGCGTCGAGGTCGACGGGGACCGCCGCCGGCGGCTCCGGCTCGAGGACGCCGGGGATCGCGCCGGTCGGCACGTAGGCGGACGCCGCCGGCTGCGGCTCGGGCACGTGGGCGGCGGGCGTGACGCCCGTCGGAGCGACGGCGGGGGTAGGCCTCGTCGCCGGCTCCTGGGCCACCGGCTCGACGACCGGGGACGGCGCGGGGACGGCGTCGACCGCGGGGACCGGGGCCTGGCTGCCGAAGCCCGCGACGGCGGCCTGCGTGCCCGCCTCCAGCGGGTCGGTCGGCTGCGGCAGCGGCAACGCGTCGTCGGGCAGGAAGAGCACCGACGGGAAGACGACCGTCACCTCGGTCCCGGTGCCCGACGCGCCCTTCCCGAAGGCCACGGAGGCCCCGAGCCGGTCGGCGAGCCGCCCGACCACGTAGAGGCCGAGCCGCTGGGCGCCCACGGCGTCCGACGCGGCGGAGCTGGCCACCTTGACGTTCGCCTCGGCGATCTCCTCCGGGCTCATGCCCAGGCCGTGGTCGCGCACGATGACGACGACGCCGCGGTCGTCGCGGGACGTCGTGACCTCGACCGGCGTGTGCGGCTCGGAGAACATCGTCGCGTTCTCGAGCAGCTCGGCCAGCAGGTGGGCCGCGTTGAGGGCGTTGTGCCCCAGCATGTGCGGGTCGACGGCGAGGTTCAGCCGCACCCGGTCGTACAGCTCGATCTCGGACGACGCGGTACGCACCACGTCGGAGACCGGCATGGGGTTGCGCACCCGGCGACCCGAGTCGATGCCCGCGAGCACGAGCAGGGACTCCGCGTTGCGACGCATCCGGGTGGCCAGGTGGTCGAGCCGGAAGAGGTTCGACAGCGTGCTCGGGTCCTCCTCGGACCGCTCCAGCTCGTCGAGGAAGGCGAGCTGCCGGTTGAGCAGCACCTGGTCGCGGCGGGCGACGTTGACGAACATCTCGGCGATCGACCCGCGCAGCGCCGCCTGCTCGCGCGCCACGGCCATCGTGGTCTCGTTCACCTCGTTGAACGAGGCCGCCAGGCGACCGATCTCGTCGGTCGACTCGACGGGCACCTGCACCAGGTCGATGGACGGTGCCTGGCCGGGCACCGCCATCTGCTCGACCATCCGGGGCAGGCGGTCGCGGACGTCGGCGGTCGCGACGGTGAGGCGCCGCAGCGGCTCGACGATGCGACGGGCGATGAACAGCGCGAGCAGGAACGACAGGAGCACGACGCCGAAGGCGGCGGCACCGGTGAGCAGCGCCGCGCTGCGGGCCGCGCTCGCGTCGTCGTCGGCGTAGTCCACCGTCATGGCCCGGACCTCGTCGCGGACGGGCTGCGTGTCGTCGACCCAGGCCTGCGACAGCTCCGACCACTGCGCGCCCAGCTCCGGGTCGATGCCCGAGAAGTTGAGGTAGCGCAGCTGGAGCCGCAGCTGGTCGAGCTCCTCGGAGTACGCCGGGACCTGCAGGTCGCCCGGCAGCAGGTCGAGCCGCTCCTGCGCCTCGGTGCGCAGCGCGTTCGTCGCCTGCAGGGAGGTGACCATGCGGTTCATCAGGTCGGGGTTCGGGTCCCCGTCCGCGGCGTCGACCAGGGCTGCTCCGACGATCGGCCGCTCCAGCGTGTTGGCCAGCATCGCCTGGTCCATCGCCACGTAGGCGTTGATGCGCTGCGCGAGGCCGGAGTCGGTGGTGCTCTGCGAGACCGACCGCGGGACGTCGAGCGCCCGCTCGATCAGGTCCGTGTACCGGGCGGTCGCCCGCTCCTCCGTGATCTGCCCGGAGATGACGTCGCGCTGGACCTCGTCGAGCGCCGTCCGGTCCTCGAGCGTGCGCGCGATCGCGTCCTGGACGTTGGTCGTGAGGGCCGTGACGTCGAGCGCCTCGAGCGCCTCGTCGCGCGCGTCGAGCGCACGGTCGGTCTCCTCCTGCGCGCTGACCAGCGCCTTCCGGGCGTCCGGCAGGCCCATCGACGCCGCGAGGCTGAGGCCGCGCTCGGCCGCGACGGCCGAGCCGGCCGCGTCCTGCAGCTCGAGCGAGTCCATGAGGGCCGCCGTCTGCTCCGCCTGGCGGTTCTCCTGCAGCGACTGCCAGGTGATCCAGCTCGCCGCCAGAGCCAGGACGAAGATCGGCACGGCGAGTGTCGCAAGGATCTTCCCGCGAACGCCCAACCTGCGGAGCATCTGAACCTCTCTCCATCCCAGTTCGTCGGAGGAACGTCGGCGGTTGCCGCGTCCTTCCGGATCAGTGCCTTCACGTCCGGCACCGTTCCGCGTCCACGAGGCAGTCTCGGGGCGCACGGGTAGGCTCCATCGGTGTGCGAGCGGTCACGATATCGGCACCCGGCGGTCCAGCGAAACTCGCCTCAACCCACGTGAACCTGGGCGAACCGGGCCCCGGAGAGCTGTCGGTCGACATTGCAGCGGCCGGCGTCAACCGTGCTGACCTGCTGCAACGGTCCGGACACTACACGCCTCCGCCCGGTGCTCCCGAGTGGCCGGGTCTCGAGATATCGGGTACGGTCCGCGCCCTCGGCCCCGGCGTGTCCGCCTGGCGCGCCGGTGACGCGGTCGTGGCGCTGCTCGAGGGCGGGGGGTACGCCGAGCAGGCCGTCGTCCGCGCCACGCAGGTCCTGCCGGCGCCGCACGGCGTCGACCTCGTGGACGCCGCCGCGCTGCCGGAGGCCGTCCTCACCGCGTGGACCAACCTCGTGGACACGGCGCGGCTGCAGGCCGGCGAGTGGGTCCTGGTGCACGGCGGCTCGGGCGGCGTCGGGAGCATCGCCGTGCAGCTCGCGACCGCCCTCGGCGCGCGCGTGGTGACGACCGCCGGCGGCCCGGAGCGCGTCGCCCGGTGCCTCGCGCTCGGCGCCGAGGTCGTCGTCGACCATCGCGCCGACGACGTGGTCGCCGCCGTACGTGACGCCACCGGGGGCCGCGGCGCCGACGTCGTGCTCGACGTGCTCGGGGCCGGCGGGCTCGCCGACAACGTGCGGGTCCTCGCCCCGGGCGGGCGCCTCGTCGTCATCGGCCTGCAGAAGGGGCGCCGCGGCGAGCTCGACCTCGGCGCGCTCATGGCCAAGGGCGCCTGGGTGACGGGGACGCTGCTTCGTCCCCGGCCGGCCGAGGAGAAGGCCGCGCTCGTCGCGGCCGTGCGCGAGCACGTGTGGCCGATGGTCGCCGACGGCCAGGTCCGCCCGGTGGTGCACGCCCGGGTCCCGCTCGACGAGGCAGCGCGGGCGCACGAGCTGCTCGAGTCGGGCGAGGTGTTCGGCAAGGTGCTGCTCGTCCCCTGACCTGCGGCACCCGACGACCGGCACCCGGCGACCGGCACCCGGCGACCGGCGCTGCGCCGTCGCCGGTGTCGGCGGCGTGGGCCAGACTGGGCCGCATGACCGGCAGCGACCCGAGCCTCCGTGACAGCGACCGCGACGACGAGCCGGGCGCGACGCCCGGGCCCGGCGAGCCCCGCGACGTGCCCGGCCCGGCGCGGGTCGTCATGCCCGACGGACGCGAGGTCCCCGTGACGGACCACGAGCACGCCTCCGACGAGGCCGCGCCCGACGACGAGGAGGGCGCGGACGCCTCACGGATCGAGGAGCCCGCCAAGGTCATGCGCATCGGCGGCATGATCAAGCGGCTTCTCGACGAGGTCCGGGACGCCCCGCTCGACGACGCCGCGCGCACGCGCCTGGCCGAGATCCACGAGCGCTCGCTCACCGAGCTCGAGGACGGCCTCTCCCCCGACCTCGTGGAGGAGCTGCACCGCATCACGCTGCCGTTCTCGGACGACGCGGTGCCGTCCGACGCGGAGCTGCGGGTCGCCCAGGCGCAGCTCGTCGGATGGCTCGAGGGCCTCTTCCACGGGATCCAGACGGCGCTCGTGGCCCAGCAGATGGCGGCGCAGGCCCAGCTCTCCCAGATGCGGCGCGCGCTGCCCCCCGGCGCGCACCCGGTGCCTTTCGGCCCGGCCGGGCCCGGCGGGCCACCGCCCGGCCCCGGCCGGGACGGCCGCGAGGACGGCCGGCCGTCGCCGGGCCAGTACCTGTAGGGGTCAGCTGCGCGCCGTCATGGCGATGGCGCCCGAGACCAGCAGCAGGCCGACGAGCTCCGGCCAGGTGGGCAGCTGGCGCAGCACGACGGCGCCGACGACGACGGCTGTCGCCGGCAGCAGCGCCAGCAGCACGGCGAACGTCGCCGTCCCGACCCGACGCAGCACCACCTGGTCGAGCACGTAGGGCACCACGGACGAGCAGACCGCCACGACCAGCAGGAAGGCCAGGAGACCTGGGTCGCCGACGACCTCGGCCGTCGACGACCCGAAGAAGGGCGCGAACGCCAGCGCGCCGGCGGCCATGCCCACCGCCAGGCCGTCGATGCCCGAACCCGCTCCCGCCCTCGCGACGCGCTTGCCGAGCACGATGTAGCCCGCCCAGCAGGCCGCGGCCGCGAGCAGCGCGCCCAGCCCGACGATCACGTCCTCGCGCGGCAGGCCCGAGGAGAGCGTCACCCCCGCGAGCAGGAGCACGCCCGAGGCGGCGACCACGATCGCCAGGCGTTCCCGCCATCCCCGCCCGGTGACCGCGGCCACGGCCACGGGGCCCACGAACTCGATCGCGACGCCGACGCCGAGCGGCAAGTGGTCGATACCCACGTAGAACGCGACGTTCATCGCGGCGAGGACCACGCCGAAGAGCGCCGCGACGCCGAGGCTGCGCCGGGTCCAGGCCCGGCGCCACGGGCGACGCCACGCGAGGAGGACGACGGCGGCCAGCACGATGCGCCACCAGCTCACCGTCGGCGCGCCCAGACGGTCGAACAGACCGACGGCGACCGCCGCGCCGAGGTACAGCGTCAGCCCCGAGACCACGAAGAGCGCCGGTGCCGGGACCCGGTCCAGGCCGGCGCGGGGGCGGGGGTTCAGGGTCGGCACCACGGGAGCATACGGGCGGAGCACCGGAGGGCACCCGGCGCAGGCCCTCGTCGACCGGCCCGGGCGGCCCGAGATGTGGACGAGATGTGCGCAGACTCTGGACGGCGCGTGACGGTTGCCTCTACGCTCGCCAGCGCTACGCGGGCCGCGCCGTCTGGCTCCGCGCCCGCTCCGTCATCGACCCAGTGAGGCCGTCATGTCCTTCCCGGACTCCGTCAAGTCCGTCTTCAGCCAGTACGCCACGTTCTCCGGCCGCGCCCGCCGCTCCGAGTTCTGGTTCTGGTACCTGTTCCTGGTCATCGTCGGCGGCGTCGTGGGCACCGTCGTCGGTATCGTCGCGGCGTCGTCGTACGACGCGACGACCGAGACGTTCGGCGCCGGCCTGTACGTGGTGAGCAGCCTCGTGAGCCTGGTCTGGCTCGCGCTGGTCCTGCCGACGCTCGCCGTCATGGTGCGACGCCTCCACGACCAGGACAAGTCCGGCTTCTTCTGGTTCCTGAGCCTGATCCCGCTCGTGGGCGGCATCATCATGATCGTGCTCTACGCGCTGCCGGGCACAGCCGGGCCGAACCGCTTCGGTCCGGACCCCAAGGTCGCGCAGGCGCCCGCCGCGTCGTACGCCGTGCCCGCCTGACGTACCGCTCGTGCACGACGACGGCGGCTTGGGCATCGCGCCCGGGCCGCCGTCGTCGTCCCCGCAACGGTCGGTGCCCGCTCAGCCCTTCACCGAGCCCGCGAGCAGGCCTCGCACGAAGTAGCGCTGCAGGCCGATGAACACGACCAGCGGCACGATCATCGAGATGAACGCCCCGGCCGAGAGCACGGGCCAGTCGCCGCCGCGGGAGCCGGCGAGCTCGGCGACGCGCACCGTCAGCGGCGCGACGTCCGGCGTCGCCCCCGTGAACACCAGCGCCACGAGCAGGTCGTTCCACACCCACAGGAACTGGAAGATCCCGAACGCCGCGATCGCCGGCACGAGGAGCGGCAGCATGACGCGGAAGAAGATCTTGACGTGGCCGGCGCCGTCCACGCGCGCCGCCTCGACCAGCGACGCCGGGATGTCCTTCATGAAGTTGTGCAGCAGGAAGATCGCCAGCGGCAGGGCGAAGATCGAGTGCGAGAGCCACACCGTCCAGAACGTGCCGTTGACCCCCAGCGACACGTAGGCCTTGAGCAGCGGGATCATCGTGATCTGGATGGGGATGATCTGCAGGGCGAAGACCGCGACGAACAGGACGTCCCGACCCCGGAACGGGATCCACGCGAAGGCGTACGCCGCGAGCAGGGCCAGCGTGATCGGGATGATCACGGCCGGCAGCGTGATCACGATCGAGTTGAGGAAGTAGCTGCCGAGGTTGGTCGACGACCCGAACAGCGCCGTCTCGTAGTTCTCCAGGGAGAACTCCGCCTCGCCGCTGAAGATGCCGCCGAAGACCGTCCACCAGCCGCTGCGGCGGATGTCCAGCTCCGGGCGGAACGACGTGACGAGCAGGCCGAGCGTGGGGATCGTCCACAGGATCGCCAGCACGAGGGCGATCCCCGACGCCCACGGGTTCGACAGCCGCTTGCGCGCGATCCGCGCGCGGTCGTTCACGGTGCGGCGGGCGGGCGGGGCCGGCGTCGCAGCGTCGGTGTCGCCGGTCACGGGGGGCGTCGGGGTGGCGCTCATCGGACCTCCTCCGACAGCCGCATCTGGCGGACGTTGTACCAGACGATCGGGATCACCAGCACGAAGAGGATCACCGCGAGCGCCGCACCCAGGCCGGCATTGTTCTGCCGGAACGACTGCGTGTAGAACTCGTTCGCCACGACCGACGTGCCGAACTGCCCGCCCGTCATGGTGCGCACGATGTCGAAGACCTTGAGGGTCGTGATGGCGATGGTCGTGAGGACGACGACGAGCGCCGGCCGGATCGACGGCACCGTGATGTAGCGGAACATGCCGAGCCCGGTGAGCCCGTCCAGGCGGGCCGCCTCCACGATGTCGTCCGGGATGGCGCGGATCGCGGCGGCCAGCAGCGTCATCGCGAAGCCGACCTGGATCCAGATGAGCACGACGATGAGGAAGAGCGTGTTCTGCGGCTGGGTGATGAGGAACTGCTGCGGCGGGATGCCCAGCCAGACCAGGACCTGGTTGAGCAGCCCGATCTGGTTCACCCCCGGCTGGTCGGGGCGGAACTCGTAGACGAACTTCCAGATGATGCTCGCGCCCACCATGGAGATGGCCATGGGCAGGAACACCAGCGCCTTGGCGAACTTCTCGAACCGGCTCTTGTCGACGACGACGGCGTACACGAGCCCGAGGAAGGTCGCGACGACCGGCACCAGCAGCACCCAGACGGCCGTGTTGCGCAGCACGATGAGGAACTGCTCGTTGGTGAAGGCGGTGACGAAGTTGTCGAGGCCCACGAATTCCGAGCCGGTGCGGTCGTAGAACGACGCGCGGATCGTCACGATGCCCGGGTAGACGAGCCCGAAGGCCAGGCCGAGGAGCGCCGGCCCGACGAACGCCGCGACCACCAGCCACTTCGGCACCCGCCGTGGCCGGTCGACCGCCAGGAGGATCACGGCCATGACGGCCACGAACAGCAGGATCGCGACGGCCATCCCGACGAGCTTCTGGGTGGCCGTGTCCGTCCCGAGGAACCAGTCCATGCTCTCCCTCCCCGTGGGGGTACCTGAACGACGTCGTCATCGGAGCGGCGGACGGGCAGGAGCGCGTGCCGCGCCCCGCCCGTCCGCCGCCCTGCGGCTCAGCGTGACGGCCAGGAGCTCTCGATCTGGTCGACGACCTCCTGCGTCTCGGCACCCGTCAGCCAGTCGACGATGCCGGTCCAGAAGGAGCCCGCCCCCACCTCGCTGGGCATGAGGTCGGACGCGTCGTACCGCGCGACCGTGGCCTCGTCGGTCAGGGTCGCGGCCACGAGGCGGTCGAAGTCCGTGGCGAGCAGCTCCGGGTCCAGGCCGTTGTTGGCGCTGACCCAGCCGCCGGCCGGCGTGGCGACGGCCTTGGCGTTCGCCCAGTCCGAGCTCGCCAGGTAGGTCTGGAAGGCCTGCACCTCCGGGCGGTCGTTGAACGCCGCGATGAAGGGCCCGGCCACGAGGGTCGGCTTCTCCTCGGTGGTCTCCGCCGGCAGGTAGAAGGCCCACACGTCGCCGTCCTCGGCGACCTCGGTGCCCTCCGGCCACTGCGCCTGGTAGAAGTTCGCCGCGCGCGACATGTAGCAGGTGCCGTCCAGGATCGGGAAGCCCGCGTCGCTCCACGTCGTCGTCGCGATCGAGCTGACGTCGCCGAGCCCGCCGTTGACGAACGCCGGGTCCTTGAGGATCGAGCCCGCAGCGTCCCACGCCTCGACGATCTGCGGGTCGTTGAACGGGATCTCGTGCGTGTACCACTGGTCGTACACGTCCGGGCCGGCGGTGCGCAGCACCATGTCCTCGATGAAGTCCGTGCCCGGCCAGCCGGTCGCGTCGCCGGACTCGACGCCCGCGCACCACGGGAGCGCGCCCGAGTCGGCGATCGTCTGGCTGAGGGTCATGAGCTCGTCCCAGGTCTGCGGCTCCTCGTACCCGGCGTCGGAGAACATGGCCGGCGAGTACCAGACGAAGGACTTCACGTTGGCGTCGTACGGGGCCGCGTAGAACTCGTCGTCGACCGTGCCGTACGCCTTCCAGTCCTCGGAGAAGAACTCGTCGACGTTGGCCTCGGTCTGCTCCGGCGCCGGCACGACCGCGTCGTACTGCGTCACCAGGGTGTTGAGCAGGCCCGGCTGGTTGACGATCGCGATGTCGGGCGGGCTGCCCGCCTGTACGCGCACCGGCAGCTGCGCCTCCTGCTCGCGCGAGCCCTCGTACTGGATCGTGACGCCCGTGCACTCCTCGAAGGGCTCGTAGGAGGCCTGGTGCGCCTCTGCCTCGGGGTCGACGATCGAGGTGTAGACCGTGACCTCCGTGCCCTCGAGGTCGCCGAACTCCTCGTAGGGCGCGCAGTCGATCTCGAAGGCCTGGGCCGTTTCGTCGCCCCCGTCGCCCCCGTCTCCTCCGTCGCCGCCACCGCCGCACGCGGCCACCAGGAGCGCGAGGCTCGCCGCACCCGCCGCGCCCATGAGCCCGCGGCGTCTCGCCGTCGTCGTCCGTGTGGTCATCGCCGATCCCCTTCACTGCGTCGTGCGTCGGTGGGCAACGTCGTGATGCGCGGGTCGTCGTGCCCGCGTGGCGGCCCGATTTCCCCTGCAATGTCTGAGTCGACCGCGAACCGGGGCGGGCCGCAACCGGGATGAGGGCGAACTCCGGTCACGATGCGATGACGATCCGTGCCACCCTTGACCTCGTCGACCACCCCGCGCCCGGACGCCTGCCCGGCGCGTGGCGCGGCGGAGACGACCACCACGACGACGGAACGACGACGAAGGACGACAGATGATCGAGCTGAGGAGCCCGCGCGAGATCGAGGAGATGCGCCCCGCGGGACGCTTCGTCGCCGAGGTGCTCACCGCCGTGCGCGACGCCGCGGCCGTCGGGGTGAACCTGCTCGAGCTGGACGCCGTGGCCCACCGGATGATCAAGGAGCGCGGCGCCGAGTCGTGCTACATCGACTATCACCCGTCGTTCGGCGCGATGCCGTTCGGCAAGGTCATCTGCACGTCGGTCAACGACGCGGTGCTGCACGGCCTCCCCCACGACTACGCGCTGCGCGACGGCGACCTGCTGAGCATCGACTTCGCCGCCGCGGTGGACGGCTGGGTCTCGGACTCCGCCGTGTCCTTCGTCGTCGGGGGCTCGCCGACGCCCGAGCGGGCCGCCGGCGACGCGAGGCTGATCCGCACCACCGAGGTCGCGCTGGAGGCCGGCATCGCCGCGGCGCAGCCCGGGAAGAAGGTCGGCGACATCTCCGCCGCGATCGCCGCCGTCGCGCGCGAGGCCGGGTACGCGATCAACACCGACTTCGGCGGGCACGGCGTCGGGCGCACCATGCACGGCGAGCCGCACGTCCCGAACGACGGGCGCGCCGGCCGAGGCTTCCCGCTCCGGCCCGGCCTCGTCATCGCCGTCGAGCCGTGGTTCCTCGAGACCACCGACGAGATCTACACCGACCCCGACGGCTGGACGCTGCGCTCGACCGACGGCTCGCGCGGCGCGCACAGCGAGCACACCATCGCGATCACCGCCGACGGCCCCGTCGTGCTCACCGCCCGCGACTGACGAGGGACCGCAGCACGGCGGCGGCGCCGTCGTCGTCGATGGTCCCGGTCACCTCGTCGGCGGCGCTGCGCACCAGGTCGTCCGCGTGCCCCATCGCGACGCCGCGCGCCGCCCACCGCAGCATGTCGACGTCGTTGTGCCCGTCGCCGACGGCGACGGTCGCGGACGGGTCGACGCCCAGCACGCCGCGCAGGCGCTCCAGGGCCGACGCCTTCGTGACGCCGCGGGGCGCGAGGTCCATCCACGCCGTCCAGCCGACCGCGTAGGTGACGTCGTCCAGGCCGATCCGGGCCGCCATCTCACCGAACTGCTCCGGCGTGTGCTCGGGGCTGCGGATGACGACGCGCGTCACCTCGCGCGCCCAGAGCTGCTCGAAGTCCACCACCCGGTGCTCGCCGTCGAGCTCGCCGTCGGGGAACAGCGCGTTCATCCGGAACCCGATGCCGATGTCCTCGACGGCGTACCGGGCGCCCGGCAGTTCCTCGCGCAGCAGCCGCAGCGCCGGGCCCGGGTCGAACGTGCGGACCTGGTCGAGCTCCCACCCGTTCGGGGCGTCCGGGTCGAGGCGCACGGTGACCGCGCCGTTGGAGCTCACCATCCACCCGGCGTCGATGCCCAGCAGCGCGGCGACCGGCGTCATCGCGACGAGCGACCGGCCCGACGAGAGCACCACGTGATGCCCGGCCGCCCGCACCGCTGCGACCGCCTCGCCCACGGCCGGCGACAGCCCGCCGTCGTACCCGAGCAGGGTGCCGTCGATGTCGAGGGCGACGAGGTGGGGCGTCATGCGACCGGCTCGAGCACCTCGAGCCCGCCGAGGTAGGGCCGCAGGCCCTCGGGCACGCGCACCGACCCGTCCGCCTGCTGGTGGTTCTCCAGGATCGCGACGATCCAGCGCGTGGTGCCGAGCGTGCCGTTGAGCGTCGCGACGGGGCGCGTGCTGCCCTCGGCCGTGCGCTCGCGCACCGCGAGGCGGCGGGCCTGGAACGTGGTGCAGTTCGACGTCGAGGTGAGCTCCAGGAAGCGCTCCTGGGTGGGCAGCCACGCCTCGCAGTCGAACTTCCGGGCGGCGGACGAGCCCAGGTCGCCCGCGGCGGTGTCGATGACGCGGTACGGCAGCTCGACCTTGCGCAGCATCGCCTCCTCCCAGCCGAGCAGGCGCTCGTGCTCCGCCGCGGCCTCCTCGGGCGGGCAGTAGCTGAACATCTCCACCTTGTGGAACTGGTGGACGCGGATGATGCCGCGGGTGTCCCGGCCCGCCGAGCCGGCCTCGCGCCGGTAGCAGGCGCTCCACCCCGCGTACCGCTTCGGGCCGCCCGACAGGTCGATGATCTCGTCGGCGTGGTAGCCCGCGAGCGCCACCTCCGACGTCCCGACCAGGTACTGGTCGTCCTTCTCCAGGTGGTACACCTCGTCCGCGTGCTTGCCGAGGAAGCCCGTGCCGCGCATGGTCTCGGGGTTGACCAGCGTCGGCGTGATCATCGGGGTGAACCCCTCGGCGACCGCCTGGTCCATCGCCGCGTTGAGCAGCGCGAGCTCGAGCCGCGCGCCGATCCCGGTGAGGAAGTAGAACCGCGCGCCCGACACCTTCGCGCCGCGCGCCATGTCGATCGCGCCGAGGCCCTCGCCGAGCGCCAGGTGGTCGCGGGGCGCGAAGCCCTCGGCGGCGAAGTCGCGGACCCTGCCCTCGTGGCGCAGCACCACGAAGTCCTCCTCGCCGCCGGCGGGCGCGCCCTCGACGACGTTCGGGATCTGGTAGAGCAGGTCGTCGAGCTCGCGCTCGGCTCCGTGAGCGTCGGCCTGGCGCGCCTTGACCTGCTCGGCCAGGTGCTTGGTGCGGCCCAGCAGCTCGGCCTTCTCGTCGCCGGACGCCTTCGCCACCTGCTTGCCCAGCGCCTTCTGCTCGGCGCGCAGCGTCTCGAAGTCCACCAGGGACGAGCGGCGGCGCGCGTCGGCGTCCAGCGCCGCGTCGACGAGGTCGGGGTTGTCGCCGCGGGCCTGCTGGCTCGCGCGGACGACGTCGGGGTTGTCGCGCAGGAGGCGGAGGTCGATCACGCCCGTCAGCCTAACGGTCGTCGAGCCGGAGCCCCCGGGGAATTCCGGACCACGCGACCGGACCGAACGACCTCGGCGCGCGACGCGACCTCGCGATGCGCAGGCGTTCCCCGTAGGTTGCCCTCATGCCGTGGGGAGTGTGGATCGGGATCGTCGCGCTGGTCGTCGCTCTCGTGGCGCTCACCGTGGCGCTGGTGCTGTTGCGACGTGCCCGCGGTCGCGCCGCCGCGGCGGTGCCCGCCGGCGACCGGGGCACGACCGGCGGGCTGCGGCTCGCCGTCGTCATCAACCCGTCGAAGGAGGGCGCCGGGGACGTGCGCGAGACCGCGGAGCGCGTGTGCGCCGACGCGGCGATGCCGACCCCCCGGTTCTACGAGACCACGGTGGACGACCCGGGCACGGGGCAGGCCCGCGCCGCGCTCGAGGACGGAGCGGACGTCGTGGCCGTGGCCGGCGGCGACGGGACGGTGCGCGCGGTGGCCTCGGCGCTCGCCGGGACGGGGCGGCCGATGGGGCTGCTGCCGGTGGGCACCGGAAACCTGCTCGCGCGCAACCTCGACATCCCGCTGACCTCGGTCGCGGAGGCGCTCGCGATCGTGCTGGGCGGCCACGACCGCACGATCGACGTAGGGCGCGCCCGCGTCTCCGAGTACGCGCCCGACGCCGAGCTGCCGGACGACCCCGACACCGCGCACATCTTCCTCGTCATCGCAGGCCTCGGCTTCGACGCCGCGATGGTCGCCGACGCCGACGACCAGCTCAAGGCGAGGGTCGGCTGGGTGGCGTACTTCCTGGCCGGGGCCCGGCACCTGCACGGGAAGCGCATGCACGCCACCATCCGGATCGACGACGGCGAGGCGGTCGAGGCCCGGCTGCGCAGCGTCATGGTGGGCAACTGCGGCCGCCTGCCCGGCGGCATCACGCTGCTGCCGGACGCCGTCATCGACGACGGCGAGCTGGACGTGGCGGCGATCGACACCCGCGGCGGGCTCGCCGGCTGGGCACAGCTGCTCGGCGAGGTCGTGGCGCAGGGGCTCGGCGTGAAGAACGACCTGCCCGGCAAGATCGGCCGCATCGACCACATCCGCGCGAAGCGGGCGGTGATCCGCGTGGACGAGGGCGAGCAGGCGCAGGCCGACGGCGACCCGCTGGGCCGCGCCGTCGAGCTGGAGACGTGGGTCGAGCCGGGCGCGCTCGTCGTGCGCACCGGCTGACGCCGGAGGGGCAGCGGAGGGTGGGGGCCGAGGCACGAGGCACCCGCCCGCAGCGGAACCGCAGACGTCAGCCGCACGAGACCGGCTGACGCCGGAGGTGCGGCGGAGGGTGGGGGCCGAGGCACGAGGCACCCGCCCGCAGCGGAACCGCAGACGTCAGCCGCACGAGACGCGCTGATCGCGTGAACGTCCGGGGCCGGTCCGCGGCGTGGGTGGTGGCCCTGCCCGGCCGCCCGGCCGCCCCGCATAGGCTGGCCCGCGTGATCAGCCCTGCCCGTCCGCCCGTGGCCGCCCGCGCCCCCCGCGCCCTGGTGGTCGCGGCGGCCGTGCTCGCGGCCGTGCTGCTGGTGCTGGTCACGACGCTCGCCGGGGCGACCCGGGCAACGGCGGCCCCGCTGTCGTCCGGCGCCGAGGACGAGGCCGCGACACCCGAGACCCCGCTGATCCTCGCGGGCGTGTCCGGGCTGCAGTGGTCCGACGTGGACGCCGCCCGGACACCGAACCTGTGGCGTCTCATCGGGGGCGGGTCGGTCGCGTCGATCGCCGTGCGGACCCTCACGCCGACGTGCCCGGTCGACGCGTGGCTGTCGATCTCCGCGGGCAGCAAGGTCGTCGCGCAGACCGACGACGCCGCGCAGGAACAGGCGACCGACATCGACGGGGACGATGCCGCGTCGGAGGTCACCGAGGGCACGGCGGGCACGTCGGGCCGTGGGTGCCCGCCCCTGCCGGTGCCGCCGGGCACCGACGCCGGTCCCGAGCCGGTGCAGGTGCCCGGCTGGTCCGACCTCACCACGACCGACCCGGTGCTGCCCGCGACCGCCGAGCCCGGCGCGCTGGGCGACCTCACCGGCGTCGCCGGCACGTGCACGACGGCGGTCGGCCCTGGCGCGGCCGTCGCCCTCGCCGACTCCGGCGGCAGCGTCCCGCGCTACCTGTCGGACGTGGGGCAGCTCACCGCCGAGCAGGTGACCGCCTGCCCGGCGACCATCGTCGACCTGGGGGTGCTGCCCGACGCGGCCGGCGACCGCAGCGACGCCGTCGAGGAGCTCGACGACCAGGTGGGCCGCCTCGCGGGCCTCCTGCCGACGGGCGGCCGGCTCGTCGTCGCGGGCATCTCGGACACCCCGCTCGGCCCGTCGGACCTGCAGGCGGTCGTCGACTGGACGTCCCCCGGCGGCCGCGCGACCTGGCTCACGTCGACCTCGTCGCGGTGGGTCGGCGTCGTCGTGCTCGCCGACCTCTCGGCCACGGTGGCGGACGCCGTGACGGGCGGCGCGCTCTCCGGCACCGCCCCCGTGCCGGAGGAGGACGCCGAGGCGGAGGCCGACGACGACCCGCTGGCGGAGGCGCTCGCGCCGTTCACCGGCTCCCCGCTGGAGCGGGGCGACGACCGCCGTATCTCCGTGGCCCGCACGGTCGAGAACCGCCAGTACCTGAGCGTCCTCACCGACACCGTGCCGCGCCTGGCGCCGCTGCTCCTGGGTCTGATCGTGGTGGCCGACCTCGCCGTGGTCGGCGCCCTGCTGCTCGCGCGGCGTCGCCGCTCCGGCGTGCTCGACGACGACGGCGGCGGCGAGCGGACGCGGCACGGGCGGCGCATCGCGCTGGCGGTCCTCGTGGTCGCGTCGAGCCTGCCCGTCGCCGCGTCGCTGGCGACGCTCTCGCGCTGGTGGGCCTGGCCCTCCCCCGTGACGACGCTCGTGCTGTCCCTCGCAGTGGCCGCCGGGGTGGCCGCGACCGTGGCGTGGGCGGCCCGCCGGCTGCTCCCCCCGTCGCCGTGGCGCCTGACCACCAGCCTCGCGGGCGTCACCTGGCTGGTCCTGACCGTCGACGGCCTCACCGGCACGACCCTGCAGCAGGGGTCGCTGCTGGGCCCGGCCCCGTCGCTCGGCGCCCGCTTCTACGGCTTCTCCAACACCGTCTTCGCCGTGTACGCCGTGGCCGGGATCGTGCTCGCCGCCGGCATCGCGGCCGTGCTGCGGGCCCGCGGCGCCCGACCGGCACGCGCCGCGTGGGCGGCCGGGGCGGTGGGTGCCGTGACCGTGGTCGTCGACGGCCTGCCCCCGTTCGGCGCCGACCTCGGCGGCATCCTCGCCCTGCTGCCCGGCTTCGCCGTGCTGGCGCTCGGCATCGCCGGCGTGCGCGTGACCTGGCGCCGGGCGCTGCTCGTGGGCGGGCTGACGGTGGCCGTCGTCGCCGTGGTCGCCGTCGCGGACTGGCTGGTCGGGGGCGGCAGCAGCCACCTCGGCGGGTTCGTGCAGTCGGTGGTGGACGGGCGCGCCGTCGGGGTCGTGGCGGGCAAGGCCGCGGGCGCGTGGGCGACCGTCGCCAACCCGGCCGGGGCCGCCGCGCTCCTGGCGTGCGTCGCCGCGGCGTGGGCCGTGCTCGACCCCGACCGGGCGCGCCTGCCCGCCGTGGCCGACGCCTACCGTCGCGACCCGCTGCTGCGCCGCCTCGTCGTCGCGCTCGTCGTGACCGCCGCGGTCGGCACGCTGCTCAACGACTCCGGGGTCGCGATCGCGTTCCTCGTGCTCACGCTGTCCGTGCCCGTCGTCCTCGCCGGGCGCATCGCCCCCGGCGCCGAGGCGGTGGCCCCGGCCGGTACGCCGTCCGACGAGCCGGGGATCCGGCGCATCCCGACGATGCTGGCGACGGTGAGCGGGGCGCTGCTCCTGGCGCTCCTGCTCGCGACGAGCGTGATCGACGCGGCCGGGGTGCGGTCGGAGTCGGACGCCGCGCAGGCGGGGGCCCAGGTCGCGCCCACCCGGGCGGACACCCTGTCGACCGACGCCCCCCTCGTCGTCGTCGGCACGTCCGGGGTGCGGTGGGACGACGTCGCCGAGGGTCGCGCGCCCGCCCTGCACGGGCTGCTGTCAGACGGCGCCGGCGCGGGCGGCATCTCCCAGCCGACGGGCGCCGCCGGCCGGTGCGTCGCCGGGGGCTGGCTCGCGCTCTCCGCGGGCACGCTCGCCGAGTCCGCCACCGAGCAGGCCCCCGACGGGACGTGGGTCTGCGCGACGACGCGGCCCGTGCCCGCGGGCGACGGCGCCACCGTCGAGGGCTGGCAGACCCTGGTCGGCCTCCAGCAGGGGTCGACCTACCAGGCCCGCCTCGGCACCCTCGGGGCCCAGCTCGCGCCGGCCACCTGCGCGACGGCCGTCGGGCCCGGCGCGGCCCTGGCGCTCGCCGACCCCGCGGGCGCGGTCGAGCGGTACCGCGACCTCGACGCCGCGCTGGACCTCGGCACCGACGCGTACGCGTGCCCGGTCACGGTCGTGGACGCCGGGGACGCGACGGCTCCCCCCGCCGACACCGACCTGACCGGCGCCGAGGCCCGGGCGGCCAGGGAGGCCGTGCACGCCGACCGACTGACCGACGTCGACGACACGGTGCGCCGCGTGCTGGACGCCGCCCCGGCCACGGCGACGGTGCTCGTCGTCGACGTCTCCGGCCAGCCGGGCGCGCGTCCCGTGCTCGGCGTCGCGCTCGCACGCCCGGCGGCGGACGACGGCCCGGACCAGCCGCGCTACCTCACCAGCGCCGCGACCCGCACCGACGGCGTCGCCCGCCTCCTCGACGTCCCCGCGACCGTGCTCGGCGCGGCCGGGCTCACCCCGGCGGCCCCCGTGCAGGACACCCCGCTCGCGTGGGGGTCGCCACGACCGACCGACGCGGCGTCGTCGGCCGAGTCGCTCGCGGACCTGACCGGGCTCGACCACGTGCGCCGGACCGTGTACACCGCCTTCGTCGACCTGCCCCTGTACGCGGGCCTCGCCCTGGCGGCGGCCTGCCTGCTGCTCGGGGCTCGGGCGGCGCGAGCCCGGGCGGCGGGCGGGCCGGTACGCCGGCGGGCCGCGTGGGCCTGGGCGCGGGGCGCGGCGCTGGTGCTCGCCGCGCTCCCGGCCTCGGCGTTCCTCGTGTCCCTGACGGGCTGGTGGCGCTTCGACGCGCCGACCCTCGCCATCGTGGCGTCGACCGTCGGCGCGACGGCCGTCGTCGCGGCGCTCGGCGCGCTGGCGCCCCGGCGGCCGGTGTGGCTCGGGCCGGGGATCGTCGCCGGCATCACGTTCGGGGTGCTCACGCTGGACGCCCTGATCGGGACCCCGCTCAACCGCGCGAGCCCGCTGGGCTCGGCACCGACGTTCGGGGCGCGCTTCTACGGCTTCGGCAACCCGACCTTCTCCGTGTACGCCGTCGCCGCCCTGGTGGCGGCCGCCGCCCTCGCGCAGGCGCTGGTGAACCGGGGCCGGCGGGTGCTGGCCGCCGTGGCCGTGGGTGCGATCGGCCTGGTGACGATGGCGGTCGACGTCTGGCCCACCCTGGGCGCGGACCTCGGCGGCGGGCTGGTGCTCGTGCCGGCGTTCGCCGTGCTCGGGCTGGCCGCCTCGGGCGCCCGCCTCACGTGGCGACGGTTCTTCGCGGTGGCCGCCGCGGGCGTGGCGGCGGTCGCGGCGGTCGGCGTCCTGGACTGGCTGCGGCCGGCCGACCAGCGCTCGCACCTGGGGCGGTTCGTCGGACAGGTGGTCGAGGGCGAGGCGTGGGAGACGCTCGCCCGCAAGGCCGGGTACGCGCTCCGGTCGGTGCTCGGCGGTGCTCCCGTCTGGCTGACCCTGCTGGTGCTGGCCACGTGCGCCCTGCTGCTGTTCGCGCCCGGGCGGTTCACGCCGCGCTGGTTCACGCGCACGGAGGCCGCGTGGCCGCTCCTGCGGCCCACCGTCCTCGCGCTGTGGATCGTGTGCGTCGCCGGTTCCGTCGTGAACGACTTCGGCGCGCGCATCGCCGTCATCGCGCTCGTGCCCGCCGTCCCGCTGCTCACCGTCGCCGTGCTGCACGCGGTGTGGCCGGGGGGCCCTCGGGCCGAGCCGGTCGAGACCAAGGACGTGGTCTCGACAAGCTCGACCGACGAAAGCCGCCGCTCGACCGACGAAGCCGTCGGTTGAGCCTGTCGAAACTGAGGACTTGGTCTCGACGAGTTCGACCGGCGGACGTCAGTGGCCGGCGCCCAGCCGGCCGCCGAGCCGTTCCAGGCGCGCCGCGCTGTCGGCGTCGAGGCCCCGGAACGTGACGGTCTTGCCGTGCGCGGCGTACTTGTGCTGGACGGCGTCGAGCGCCGCCACGGTCGACGCGTCCCACACGTGCGCGCCGGACATGTCGACGACGATGCGCGACGGGTCGCCCGCGTAGTCGAACTGGTACACCAGGTCGTTCGAGGACGCGAAGAACAGCTCGCCGTCGACGGCGTAGACCCGCTCGCCGTCGTCGTCCGACACGTCCAGCCGCCGCACGCGGGTGAGGTGCGCGACGCGGCGCACGAACAGCACGGCCGCCGCGAGCACGCCGACGACGACGCCGTACGCGAGGTTGTGGGTGGCCACCGTGACGGCGACCGTGGCGAGCATGACCGCCGTCTCCGACTTCGGCATGCGCCGGAGGGTGGACGGCCGCACGGAGTGCCAGTCGAACGTCCCGACCGACACCATGACCATCACGGCCACCAGCGCGGCCATCGGCATGATCGCGACGACGTCCCCCAGTCCGACCACGAGCGCCAGCAGGAAGGCTCCGGCGAGGAACGTCGACAGCCGGGTGCGCGCGCCCGAGGACTTCACGTTGATCATCGTCTGGCCGATCATGGCGCAGCCGCCCATGCCGCCGAAGAACCCGGTGACGACGTTCGCGACGCCCTGGCCCCAGGACTCGCGGGTCTTGTTCGAGTGGGTGTCGGTGATGTCGTCGACCAGCTTGGCGGTGAGCAGCGACTCGATGAGACCCACGAGCGCCATCGCCAGCGCGTACGGGGCGATGATCTGCAGCGTCTCGAGGCTCAACGGCACGTCGGGGAGACCGAGGGCGGGCAGCGACTCCGGCAGCGCGCCCTCGTCCCCCACCGTCGGTACGGCGATCGCGGCGGTCACCGTGACGAGAGTGAGCAGCACGATCGCCACCAGCGGCGCCGGGACGACCTTCGTCAGGCGCGGGAAGAGCACGATGATCGCGATGCCCGCGACGACCATCGGGTAGACGGCGAACGGCACGCCCGTCAGGTGCGGCAGCTGCGAGGTGAAGATGAGGATCGCCAGCGCGTTGACGAAGCCGACCATCACCGAGCGGGGGATGAACCGCATGAGCCTGGCGACGCCGAGCAGGCCGAGCACGACCTGGAGGATCCCGCCGAGGATCACGGTGGCGACGAGGTAGTCGAGGCCGTGGTCGCGCACGACGGGCGCGACGACCAGCGCGACGGCACCCGTGGCGGCCGAGATCATCGCCGGTCGTCCGCCGACGAACGAGATCGTCACCGCCATCGTGAACGCCGCGAACAGACCGATGCGCGGGTCCACGCCCGCGATGATCGAGAACGCGATGGCCTCGGGGATGAGCGCCAGCGCGACGACGAGGCCCGCCAGGACCTCGGTGCGCAGCCGGCGCACCGACGAGAACGCGGCCCGGAACGAGCCGGACGACGCGGCCTCTGGGGCGCCCGTCGCCGGCACCGGCACGGGGGCGGGGTCGGGCAAGGAGGCACGCAGGTCGTCCGGCACGCGGAGGGCTCCGTTCGGTTCCGGGGGCGGTCGGTGGCACGCCCAGGGGGCGGTGCACGCGTCGTCGTGACGGCGCACACGGCCGCCGTCGGTCGAGGTCGAGGGCGCGCGGCGTCGCGCGAGAAGGTCGTGGGAATCCGCGGTCGGACGAGGACACCGAGCGGCCGCGGCGGGGCCGACTCTACGGGAGATGGCTGCTCGAGATCACCGACGCGCGGGTCCGCGGGTATCAGCCGTCGTTGCCGGTGAAGTGCGCGACGTGCGCGTGCTCGTGATGCTCGACGACCAGGCGCAGCCCGACATCCTCGCCGTACGACGCCCCGGTGAGGATGCCGTGCAGGCGGTCGGACTCGCGGCGGGCCGCCTCGGCGATGACCTCGGCGTGATCGACGGTCTCCGGGTACGGCGACCAGGTGCCGGCGTCCGCGAGCGCCGTCGCGGCGTCGTCCACCGCGCCGGCGCCCCCGCCGTCCACCGTGACCGCGGTGAGCTCGTCGAGCTGGCCGGGGTCGACGGTCACGACGGTCTTGTACCCGTCGGAGTACCGGACGGTGAGGGGCGCGGTCTCTCCCGGGTCGCGAGCCTCGTCCTGAGCCGCCGGTGCCTGCGTCGCCGGTGCCTGCGTCGTGGGATCGGACGACGGCGGCGCCGGCGTGACGACCACGTCGTCCGGCCCGTCGGGCACTCCGCAGCCCGTCAGCACGACACCCGCGGCGAGCGCCCCCGCGACCAGGAGCCCGGACCGCCGGGCTCCGCCCCCCGCACGCGTGGCGGTCTGCGACATGGGTGATGCTCCTTCGGACGTATGGAAAGGACGTTCCACCATACGGAGCACGAGGGGTCGGCGTCACGGCAGCACGCTGCCGGGTGGCGACTCTCACACCGCCGCGGTACCCGCCGGCGGGCCGCCGCCCAGGCCGGCTGGTGTCAGGCCCGGTCGCGCAGGGGGTAGAGCCAGAAGCAGACGAACGCGAGCGCCGCCAGCAGCACCGGCACACCGCCGAGGAGCAGTCGGATGCCCGTCGCGACGGCCGGGACCTGCGCATCGGCACCCTCGACGTACCCGCTCGCGGCGAGCACCCCGGCCAGCACGACGGCCTGCACGACGACCGACCCGCGCACCACGAACCCGTTCGCGCCGAAGTACATGCCCTCGCGCCGCAGCCCGGTGCGGCGCTCGTCGTCGTCGATCACCTGGCCGAGCGTGACCTCCAGGACCTGCATCAGCCCGGCGACGCCGACGCCGACCGCGAGCCCGGCCGCGGCGGCTCCGAGCACGGTCGTGGGGATCAGGTAGAGGCAGGTCGCCAGCCCGTAGACCGCGACCACCGCGAGCATCGCCGAGCGCGGCCCCACCCGGCGCACCACCCACGACCAGCCGAGGATCGACGGGATCGCGGCCACGAAGATCGGCGCGAGCAGCAGGGTCGCGTCCGCCTCGTCGCCGCCCAGCGTGTAGTCGACGTAGAACGGGACGCCCGCGAGCAGCACCGCCGTCGTGCTCTGCAGCAGCAGCGAGCCCAGCACGTACGTGACGAACGCGCGGTTCGCGAACGTGTACCGCAGCTGGTCGCGCAGGCCGACCGCCGCCTCCCGGGCGCGCACGGCGTCGTCCGCGTCCCGCTCCACCATCCCGGCCAGCGACCAGCACAGGAAGCCGAGGCTCACGGCGGCGAGCACCAGGCCCATGGCGGCCCAGCCGACGGAGTCGTACAGCAGAGGCGCGCCCGCCGTGCCCAGGATCATCCCCACCAGGGCGAACAGCTGGCGCGGGGAGTTGCCCCGCGCCCGCTCCGCGGTCGTGCGGAAGATCTCCGGGAAGAGCGCCGACACGTTGAGCACCACGGCGACGTACGCGACGTCGTAGACGGCCACGACCACGAGGAACCACACGACCAGCCCCGCGGGTGCCAGCGGCGGCGGCATCCACACCAGCGCGAACGCCACCACGAGCGGCACGGTCCCGAGGCCGATCCACGGCACCCGGCGGCCCCACCGGGTGCGCCGGCGGTCGGACGCCGCCCCGACGAGCGGGTTGAGCAGCGCGTTGAGGACGCCGTGGGCGACCATCGCGCCCGCCACCCAGCCCGCGGGGACGCCGAGGCGGTCCACGTAGAAGTACACGACGAAGGCGGAGAACGTCTGCAGCAGCAGGTTCGCGGGGAACGCGGACGCGCCGTACGCCACCGTCTGCGCGCGGGACGGCGCGCCCACCAGACGGCGGCCGCGCAGCCGGGCCAGCGCACCCTGCGGGGGTGCCGTGGTGCTCACCGCTCGCCTCGCTGTACGGCCCGCAGGTCGCGCCAGCCGACCCGCACGATCCCCTCGGCGGCGATCGTGGCCGCGACGTCCGGGTCGGCCAGCAGCCGGCGCTCGTACCCGCGCTTGGGGGCTGCGTAGTCGACCGTGTCGGCGAGCTCGGCGTCGTCGATCATCGGGTGGAGGAAGATCTCGGTCACCCCGGGCCGCGTGGAGCGCAGCAGGTCGAGGAACCCGGCCTTGACGGTCGCGTAGTCCTCGGCGTCGGCCGTGCCCTCCCCCGCCAGCTCGAACGGGTGCGTCCACAGGCGGTCGAGGATGACGACGCCGAGGGCGTCGGCCGCCGACGTCGCGTCGTCGAGCAGCTTCTGCTGGGCGGCGGGGTCGCCGACGTCGCCCCCCACGACGTCGAGCCCCTCGACGGAGCGCGGCAGCCGGAACGGCAGGCGGCGGGCGGCCGCGAGCTCGAGCACCTGCGGCAGGAACGACCGGCCCGTCGCCAGCCCGTAGACGGAGCCCATGTGGTTGTCGAGGTGGCTGACGTCGACGCCGGCCGCCAGGGCCGCGTCGAGCTGGGCCGCGAGCTCGGCCGCAACGTCCTCGTCGCGGGCCCGCGTCTCGACGGTCGGCACGTCCGCGGGGAAGTACCCCGCGTCGTCCACCAGCGACGTGCCGACCCCGGTGAGCGGGCGCCACCGGTAGCGGGTCCACTCGCTGGTGAGGACGAGGTGGACGCCGACGTCGAGCGTCGGGTCCGCGGCGGCTGACGCGAGCGCGTCGGGCGCCCACGGGCACGGCACCATGACGGTGGTCGAGTCCAGGTGGCCGGCGGCGAGGAGCGGGACGATCGCGCGGTTCGCGGCCCGGCACATGCCGAGGTCGTCGGCGTTGAGGATGATCGCGCGGGCGCCGGGTTCGAGGCCCAGCCGCACGGTGAGGTCGGACGGGGCGTCGGCCGCCGTCACCGCAGGGCCTCGCTCGCGGCCCGCGCCGCGCCCAGCACGACGGCGTCCGACCCGAGCGGCGACGGGACCACGCGCACCGGGAGCACCGCCACCTGGTCGCGCAGGAAGGAGGCCACCCGGTCGTACACCGGCGGTCGTGCGGCCTGGTCCCCGAGGACGAACAGGCCGGGGTCGACCACGATCGCGACGGAGGCGAGGACGACGGCGAGGCGGCGCGCGACCTCCACGACGACCTCGTCGGCGAGCTCGTCGCCCGCCTCGGCGCGGTCGAGGACGTCGCGCAGCGTGACGTCCTCGCGCAGCCCGTGCTCCTTCGCGAGGCCGGCGAGCGCCACGTCCCCGAGCACCTGCGCGCCGAGCGCGCGGCCCGGCTGCGGGAGGAAGGCGACCTCGCCGGCGATGCCCGTGACGCCGCGGTGCAGCTTCCCGTCGAGCACGATGCCGGCGCCGAACCCGTCGCCGAGGACGAGCGCCACGAAGGTGCCCTCCCCGCGGCCCGCACCCAGGTGCAGCTCGGCGAGCGCGGCGAGGTTGACGTCGTTCTCCAGGGTGACGGGACAGCCCAGCGCGTCGACCAGGGCGTCGCGCAGCGCCGTCCCGCCCTTCTCGTACCCCGGCACCCGGTAGACGCTCGCGCGGTCGGCGCCGACGACGGCGGGGAAGGCGGCGGTGGCCTGCCCGATCCGGACGCGCCGCCCCCCGTCCAGCCGCGCCTCGACGTCCTCGCTCGCGGAGTGCGCCAGCGCGGCCACCGCACGCGCCCGCACGGCGGGGGTCGCCGGCACGTCGCGTCGCTCGGCGCGCGCCCGGACCGTGCCGCCTGAGTCCACCAGCGCGACGCGGACCCGGTCCCGGGCCACCTCCACGCCCAGCCCGAGCACGAGGTCGGTGCCGGCGGACGCCGTCGTCGGGGCGGGCGCGGGGGGTACGGCGGGTGACGTGTCCATGAAGCCTCCGTCGAGCGTGAGGACGAGGGGTCGCCGGTGGGTGCGGGTCGCGACCTCGTCGGCTACCCGGAGCGTAGCCACGGCCGGGTGGGATGTCGACGCACGACGGTCGGCCGGGGCGACGGTCGGCGGCGGCTCAGCTGCGGGCGTGGTCGCGGCCGATGCCGCGCACGGCGGCGACGGCCCCGCGCACGCGGCGCGCGTTCACGGCGAGGATGACGTCGCGGTACTGGGCGGCGCGGTGCACCTGCCCCTTGAGGTCGTTGGTCGACGCGCGGTGCTTGAGGTCGCACGGCACCTCGACCGCCACGTAGCCCGCACGCAGGAGGTCGATCGTCATGCCGGTCTCGACGCCCCAGCCGTGCGCCAGCGGCGTCGCGGCCTCGAACGCCTCACGCGTGAGGCAGCGCATCCCGGACAACGGCTGGGTGGGGCTCCAGCCGGTGAGGTGCTGGATGGCGCGGCGCGCGGTGCCGACGACGATGCCGCGACCGCCGGCCCCGGTCTGCCGGGGCAGGAGCGCGATCGCCAGGTCGGCCACGCCCTCGCGCACCGGGGCGACGAGCGGGGCGGTGTTCACGGCGGTGTCGCCGAGGTCCCCGTCGACGAAGAGCAGCAGCCGCGGCGCGCGGCCGTCGGCGTCGCGCATGGCGACCACCGCCGCGCCCGTCTCCATCGCGGCCGCCTTGCCGCGGTTGTGCGAGTGCCGCACGACGACGGCCCCGGCGTCGCGGGCGACGTGCTGGGTGTCGTCCGTCGACCCGTCGTCGACCACGAGCACCAGGTCGACGTGCGGGATGGCTCGTGCGGCGCGCACGGTCGACGCGATGCGCTGCGCCTCGTCCTTGGCGGGGATGATGACGGCGACGCGCTGGGTGTTGCGCCGCCCCTGCCCCGCCGGGGGCCGGGGGGTCTTCGCGACCGGCAGCACGCCCGTGCGCGTCGCGACCGTCGGCCCCGGTCCGCGCTCGCCGGTGGACGCCACGCCGGCGCCCGTGGAGGTGACGCCCTGGTCCGTGTTCACGACTCCCTGCCCGTTGCCCTCGATGACGTGGTGCTCGACGACGATTCTTGGCCGAATCACCGGGGTTCGCATGTGCGACGTTTTCCCGGCACGACTGTACTCCCCCGTCGTCCCCGAACCTGGTCAAGAAACGGTGTGAAGCGGGACGCGGGGTGAAGATCTCGGGGAGCCCGCCGACGTCAGCGGAGCGTCACCTGTCGCGAGACGATACCGGCCCTGGCGCGCCGTTCGTTCGCATCCAGCGGCGCGTCGGTCGCGAGCGCCTCGTCGAGGCGCCGCGCGAGGTCCGCCACCGGCTCCTCGAGCTCGGCCGCCTCGGTGCCGCGCGGCAGCTCCCACACGGGGACGACGAGGCCGCACGCGCGGAACATGCCGAGGAACTTGCCGCCGGCCAGCCCCGACTCGCGGCGGGCGTGCAGGCGCGCGACGGCGTCGACCACGCGGTCCTCGTCCTCCGTGCGGGCCCAGCGCAGGAACTCCTTCGACATGCGGCACCAGTAGGCGGACGGCACGGCGGCCAGCTTCACGGTGGGGATCGAGGCCTCGGCGGCCTCCTCGAGCGACTCGCGCACCTCGTCGGTGATCTCCGACGCCGAGTCGAGCCAGTAGTCGTAGCCGTCGTGCACGGTGACGTCGAACGCCACCTCCAGGTCGAGCACGTCCTGCAGGCGGGGGTCGTCGGCGCCGCGGGCCGGCAGCTCCTCGGGCAGCACGCCCGTGCCCGGCTCGGCCGCGATCGCGGCGAGCAGCGCGGCGGCGAGGTCCCGGCTCAGGTCGTCCGAGCTGCCCATCCCGTGCAGCGCGAGCAGGACCGTGCCGTCCTCGCGGTGCAGCGCGCACCAGCCGCCCGGCAGGACGGTCGTGACGACGACGTCGCGACCGCCGCGGTCAGCCGTGGTGCGCGCCGTGGCGGTGGCGGAGGGGACGATCTCGCGCAGCGCGACCCAGTCCGCCTCCCCCGGGAGACCTTCGAACGGACGCAGCACGACCTCGGACTGGGTACTGGAGACCATGCGGGGATCCTATCGGCTCGCGGGGGCCGGGCCGCTCGCGGGGGCCGGGCCTCCCGCCGGGCGTACGGCGGTGCCGCCCGCGCGCAGGTGCGGCAGGTCGTCGCGCGCGGCCAGCAGGTACGCGCCCGCCAGCGCGTCGCCGTCGGGCGCCTGCCGCCGGGCCCCCGGCAGGCGATCCGCCAGCCTGCGGTCGAAGGGCGCGGCGAGCGCGTCGGCGCGCAGCAGCCCGCCCGTCGTCGCGACGACCGGTGCGGCGCCCAGGCGGGGCCGCCCGCCGGCGACGGCGGCGGTGCCGGCCAGGTCGTCGGCCGCGCGCTCGCAGATCCTGGCCGCGACCGGGTCCCCGGCGCCGGCGGCGTCGAAGACGTCGCGGGCGAACCCCGCCACCACCCGGGCCGGGTTCTCGGCGCCGTGCACGGCGCGCGCCGCCGCGCGCGGGTCGCCCCAGCGCGTCACCAGCCGGGCCAGCAGCGCGGCGCTGCCCCCGCGGCCGTCGTCCTCGCGCAGCGCCGCGTCGATCCCGGCGCGGCCGATCGCGTACCCGCTGCCGGCGTCGCCGAGCAGGTAGCCCCAGCCGTCCACGAGGTGCAGCACCCCGTCGGCCCCGACGCCCACCGCGCTCGTGCCCGTCCCGGCCGCGAGGACAACGCCGGGGCCCCCGGACAGGGCGCCCGCGTGCGACGTGATCGCGTCGCTGGTGACGACGACCCGCGCGCCCGGGTACCGCGCGGACAGGCCGTCCAGCAGGGCCCCGGCCTGCTCCGGTGCGCTCAGCAGGCCGGCGAGCCCGGCGACGACGACGGCGGGGGTCGCGTGCTGTGCCGCACCCGGACCCGGCCCACCGCCCGGCCCGCCGCCCTGCCGCGCGCCGAGGGCGCCCGCGAGGGCGGGCTGCGCCACGACGGCGTCGATGCTCGCGAGCGCCGCGCGCGTACCGTCGGCGCCGGCCAGCCCGACCGGGCCGGGGCCCTCCGCCTCGACCGAGCGGGCCCCGCCCGACCAGGTCGCCGCGCGGCAGCCGGTCTTGCCGACGTCGAAGGTGAGGATGCACTCGTCGCTGTCTGCCGGCCCGGTCACCGGCCCATTCCCCCACAGACCCCGGGCCGCGGCAAGACCCGGGGCGGCATGCTCGCGGCGCGCGCCGTAGCGTCGAGGGGTGGAGCAGTGGCGCCGCCTGGTGGCGGAGTACGAGTCGGGCCTGGGCGACGACGCCGTCGAGCCGTCCAGCCCGCCCCCGCCGCAGGGCGAGCGGGACGCGTGGCTCGCCGCCACGCTCCCGGTGCTGGACCTGGCGCTCGGCGCGGTCGCGGCGCTGGGCGCGGCGGCCGCGCGGGCGGGGGCCACGGGCACGCTCGTGACGTCCGGTCCCGACCCGGCGCGCGTCGCGGCCGCGTTCGGCTCCGACCGGCTGCTGCGCCTCGACGGCCGCCCGGTCGACGGCTTCGCCCCGCTGTCCGGGTTCTTCCGCACGGCCGACGGCTGGGTGCGTACGCACGCCAACTACCCGCACCATCGCGCCCGCCTGCTGCACCTGCTGGGCGTGCACGACGGCGCCGGCCGGGACGAGGTCGCGGACCGGCTCGCGGCCGCCTCCGCCGCGGCGCTGGAGGATGACGCCGCGGCCGCGGGCGCGATCGTCGTGCGGGTCCGCGCGGAGGAGGAGTGGCGGGGGTCGGAGCCGGGCGCGGCCGCGTGGGACCGGCCGCTCGTCCGGACGGCGCGCCGCGCCGACACGCTCGCCGGTCCGCCCGACGGCGCCGGCCCGCTCCCCGGCGGCCCGGCCCCGCTCGCGGGCGTGCGGGTGCTCGACCTCACGCGGGTCATCGCCGGGCCGGTCGCCACGCGCGCGCTCGCGCAGCTGGGCGCCGACGTGCTGCGCGTCGACCCGCCGGTGCCGGCGGAGATCCGCTGGCAGCACCTCGACACCGGGCAGGGCAAGCGCAGCACCCTGCTCGACCTGCACGACCCCGGCGACCGGGAGCGCGCCCAGGCCCTGCTCGACGACGCCGACGTGCTCGTCACCGGGTACCGGCCCGGCGCGCTGGAGGCCTTCGGGCTGCGCCTGCCGCCCGGGGTCGTGCGGGCACGCGTGACCGCGTGGGGCGACGCCGGACCGTGGGCGCGGCGGCGCGGCTTCGACTCGATCGTGCAGGCGGCGTCGGGGATCGCGCTGGTCTCCTCGGCGGACGGCGTCACCCCCGGCGCGCTGCCCGCGCAGGCCCTCGACCACGCGACCGGCTACCTGCTCGCTGCCGGCGTCGTCGACGCGCTCCGGGCGCGGTCCCGGGACGGTCGGGGCCGCGACGTCGACGCCGCCCTCGCCCGCACCGCCGCGTGGCTGCTGGACGCCGACGGGCGGGACCGCGCGCACCCGCCGCCCGCCGTCCCGCCGTCGGGCACGGTCGTGAGCCACGGGCACCAGCCGCGCGTCACGACCGCGCGGCCCGCGCTGCCCGGCGCCGACGACCACCGCGCGCCCGCGCACCCCTGGGGCACGGACCACGCCACCTGGTGACCGCCCTCTACAGGTGGTCGAGGCGCCGGAGGATGGCTCCCTCGCGCAGGGCCCACGGGCAGATCTCGACCTCGTCGACGCCGAGCGCGCGCATGGTCTCCTCGGCGACGACGCCCCCGGCGACGATCTGCAGTGCCCGGCCCGGCCCGATGCCGGGCAGCACGGTGCGGTCCACCGACGACAGCCGCGCCAGCCGCGGCACCCAGTCCTCGAGGTGCTCGCGCCGCATGCGCCACCGGCCCGTGGGGCCGAGCACGTCGCGCGGCATCCCGGCGAGGCGGGCCAGGGAGCGGAACGTCTTGGACGTCGCGACGACGTGGTCCGGCGCGGGGGCCTCCCGCACCGGTGCGACGGCGCCCGCGAGGACGCCGCGCACGTGCTCGCGGAGCCGGTCGACGTCCTGGGGCGCCGGCGGGTCCGACTCGAAGAGGAACGCCCGCGTGGTGCGCCCGGCGCCGAGCGGGAGCGACAGCGCGACGTCGGGCTCCTCGTCCACACCCGTGGCGATCTCGAGCGAGCCGCCGCCGATGTCGAGCAGCAGCAGCCGGCCCGCGCCCCAGCCGTACCAGCGGCGCGCGGCGAGGAACGTCAGCCGCGCCTCGTCGTCGCCGGCCAGCACCTCGATCGGGACGCCGGCCTCCGCGGTGAGCGCGGCGAGCACCTGCGCGCCGTTCGCGGCCTCCCGCAGCGCGGACGTGGCCAGCGCGAGCGTGCCCCCCGTCCCGTGCTCGCGACCCACCTCGGCCGCGCGGCCGACCGCCTCGGTCAGCGCGGCGACGCCCTCGTCGGAGATCGAGCCGTCCGGCTCGAGGTAGCGCATGAGCCGCACCGTCGACTTCTGCGACACCTGCGGCACCGGCCGGGCGCCGTGCCGCGCGTCCATGACGAGCACGTGCACGGTGTTGGAGCCGATGTCGATCACGCCGAGTCGCATCGGGCGAGGCTATCGGCGCGCACCGTCGGCGTCGGCAAGCCCCACGAGCGAGTCGGCCATCTGGGCCAGCGCCGCGGGGACGAGGGAGTAGTACGCCCACCGCCCGCGCTGCTCGCGGCTCAGCAGTCCGGCGTCGACGAGGATCTTGAGGTGGTGGCTCACCGTGGGCTGCGCGAGCCCGACGGGCTCGGTGAGGTCGCAGACGCACGCCTCGCCGCCGTCCGCCGTCGCCACGATCGACAGCAGCTGTACGCGGGCCGGGTCCGCGAGCGCCTTGAAGGTGCGGGCGAGGTCGCCGGCCTCGTCGGCGCCCACCGGGGACCCGGCCGGGCCGCAGCACCCGGCGTCGCCCGAGGCGGGGGCCGCAGGGACCGCCGGCAGGTCGATCGTCGTCATGGGCGCCATCTTGCCATGCATCGAAGAACATGGATACGTTGTGGCGCGTCAGGCATCGACGCTCGTCGATGCGTCGGGACGACGAAGGAGTGCGTGATGGTCGAGACGGTGCGGGGCGAGCTTCCGGTGGTCGTGATCGGGGCGGGCCCCGTCGGGCTGGCGGCGGCCGCCCACCTGCTGGAGCGCGGGCTGGAGCCGCTGGTGCTGGAGTCCGGCCCGGCGGCGGGCGCGGCCGTCGCCTCCTGGGGGCACGTGCGGCTCTTCTCGCCGTGGCGCTACGACGTCGACGCCGCGGCCCGCCGGCTCCTGGAGCGCTCCGGCTGGGTCGAGCCCGACCCGGACGCCCTGCCGACCGGCGCCGAGCTCGTCGAGCGCTACCTCGCGCCCCTGGCCGCCACCCCCGCGATCGCCGCTCGGCTGCGCACCGGCACCCGGGTGCTCGCCGTCGCCCGCGACGGCGCGGACAAGACGCGGTCGCTCGGCCGCGACCGTCGGGGCTACCGGGTGCGGACCGTCGACGCCGCGGGCCGGGTCACGGACGTGCCGGCCCGCGCGGTGATCGACGCCTCCGGGACGTTCTCGACGTCGAACCCGCTCGGGGTCAGCGGCCTGCCGGCCGCGGGCGAGGACGCGGCCGCGTCGTTCGTCACGGGCCCGCTTCCCGACGTCCTGGGGACGCAGCGCGACCGTTTCGCGGGCCACCACACCCTGGTCGTCGGGATGGGCCACTCGGCGGCGAACACGCTGCTGAGCCTGGTCGAGCTCGCCGAGCAGGCACCCGGCACCACGATCACGTGGGCGATCCGCGGCGGCTCCGCCCGGCGCCTGTTCGGCGGCGGCACCGACGACGAGCTCCCCGCCCGCGGCCTCCTGGGGACCCGCCTCCGGGAGGCGGTGGACGCCGGCCGGCTCCGCCTGTCGACCCGGGTGTCGATCGAGCAGCTGGTCCCCGGCCCCGGGACGGTGCGGGTGCTCGGCACCGCCAAGGACGAGCCGCTGGCGCTCGACGTGCACGCGATCGTCAACGCGACCGGGTTCCGGCCGGACCTCGACATGCTGCGCGAGGTCCGCCTGGACCTCGACCCGGTGGTCGAGGCGCCGAGCGCGCTGGCGCCGCTCATCGACCCCAACCAGCACTCGTGCGGCACCGTCCCGCCGCACGGCGAGGCCGTGCTGTCCCACCCGGACGACGGCTTCTACCTGGCCGGCATGAAGTCGTACGGGCGCGCGCCGACGTTCCTGCTCGCCACCGGCTACGAGCAGGTCCGTTCGATCGCCGCGGCCCTCGCCGGCGACCGCGGGGCGGCCGACGCCGTGGAGCTGAGCCTGCCGGTCACCGGCGTCTGCTCCACCGACCTGGCGCTGGGGGCGGACGGCGAGGCCGCGGCCGGGTCGTGCTGCGGCAGCGCCCCGGCCGAGCCGCAGCTCGTCACGCTGGGCATCGGCGCTCCCGGCGCGGCGGGCGCGGCGGGCGCGGGCGTCGGCTTCGCCACCGGCGTCGCGCACGGCCGCTCCGGCGATGGCGAGGGGTGAGCCGGCCGAGCCCTCATCGTTGTGAGCGCGAATGCCCACTTTCGGTCGCGAAAGTGGGCCAAGCTCGCGCTCACCACACACTGTCAGGCGGTGGGCGGGATGACGGGCACGTCGAGGGAGGCGAGCAGCCCGCGCACGCGGCGCTCGATCTCGTCGCGGATCGGGCGCACGGCGTCCAGGCCCTGGCCCGCGGGGTCGTCGAGCTGCCAGTCCTCGTACCGCTTGCCGGGGAAGATCGGGCACGCGTCGCCGCATCCCATGGTGATGACGACGTCCGAGGCCTGCACGGCGTCGGTCGTCAGCACCTTGGGCTGCTCGGCGGTGATGTCGATCCCCGCCTCGGCCATCGCCTCGACGGCGACGGGATTGATGCGGTCGGCGGGCATCGAGCCGGCGGACCGGACCTCGACGGCGCCGCCCGACAGGGCGCGCAAGAAGCCCGCGGCCATCTGGGAGCGACCGGCGTTGTGCACGCAGACGAACAGGGCGGACGGCGACGGATCGGTCGGCGCACTGTCGGACATCGGGGCTCCAGACTCGGGCTGCGGGCGGTGGTGCCGAACTTACGCATCGACGTTCGTCAATATAGCCGGTCCCGGGCACGACGACGCCCGGCCCCCCGGGATGCGGGACCGGGCGTCGTGGTGAGGTGCGGGCGGCCGGGGCCGCCCGCTCAGCCTCCGATCAGGCCAACGCCTTGGCCTTGAGCTGCTCGAACTCCTGCGGCGTGATCGAGCCCTCGTCGAGGAGCTTCTTGGCCGAGGCGATCTGGTCGGCCGGCGACGACTGGGTCGCCACCGACTGGATGTAGGCCTCGGTGTCCGCGCGCGCCGACTTCACCGCGGCGACCTGACGCTCCGCCATCCCACGCCCGCGGGCGATGAGGTAGACGAGCGCAGTGAGCAGCGGGATGAAGATCAGGAAGACCACCCACACCGCCTTCAGCCAGCCGTTCAGGTCCCGGTCCCGGAAGAGGTCCGAGAGGATCTGGAACAGCACCATCAGGTACGCGATGAAGAGGAAGATCCAGATGAGGAAGAGGATGTAGTCCCAGAAGCTGTCCATCTCGAACAGGGTCCTTCCGTTGCGGGTCAGGTTCTCGGCGGGAACCGGCACCCGGACCGGGTTTCCGCGGTCCGCACGCTATCGCCGGCATGCCGGACGCGCGCGTCGAAACGGGGTGATCTGGGTCGCGTCCGTCGAACCGTGCCAGGCCGGGACGTTCTCGGCACCGCTGACGCTCGGCCGAGCGGCGGCCGGCCGGCCACGTCGGCGCAGGTCAGGCAGTCAGCGCGTGCGGCTGTGCTGCGCGTCGTGGACGAGAGCCTCGGCGCCGGCGACGACGGCGGCCTCGCTCGCCCGTGCCTGCCCGAGCGCCTCGGCGCGCACGGCGACGATCTGCCCGTGCAGGGCGGAGTGCACCCGACGGCGCACGTCGCGCGCGATGGCGTCGAGGTCGGAGTCGTCGGGAGCCTCGCCGCGCGGGGCGAGCTCGGCCGCGAGCCGCTCGGCGGCGGCGCCCACCTCCGCGCGGATCCGGACCTCGGCCTCGTCGAGCAGGGCCACGACCGCGGCGTCGGCGGCCCGGCCGAGCCGGGTCTTCTCGAACGCCGCCGCGGCGTCGTCGACGATCCGCCGCGCCTCGGCGACCCCGGCGGCGGCCGCGGGGGCGTGCGCCTTGAGCGTGCCCAGGTCGTACAGCAGGACGCCCTCGACGTCGGCCACGCGCGGGTCGACGTCGCGGTGCAGCGCCAGGTCCAGCACGACCAGCGGCCGTCCGGTCTCGCGGTGCCCTGAGCCCGCGCCGCCGTGAGCCCGTCGAACGGTCGAAGGGTCGCCCGCCAGGGCGGCCGCGCGCTCGCGGGCGCGCACCACCGCGGCGGTGTCGAGCACGTACTCCAGGGACGCCTCGGGGCGGGACCCGTCGCCGGCCTCCGCCACCGCGGCGGCGGTGCGGCGTCCGCGGGCGCCGGAGCAGGACACCACGACGTCGGCGTCGGCGAGGGCGGCGACCAGGCCGCCCGGGCCGTGACCTACCGCCTCGACGTCGTGCGACGCGGCGAACTGCTCGGCGCGGCCGGACTGCGAGTAGACCCGGACGTCGCCGCAGCCGCGCGCCCGCAGCGCCGCGACGGAGGCGCCCGCGTAGGAGCCGGTGCCGATGAGCACGACGCGCGCCCCGCGCCAGCCGGGCCCCGCCGCCACGGCGAGCTCCCGCTCCGCGAGGTCGAGCCCGAGCGAGACGACCGACCGGCCGGCCGCGCCCAGGGCCGTGCGGGTGCCCACCTGCTTGGAGGTGCGGGACGCCGTCTGGAACAGCAGCTCGAGGGTCTTGGAAGTCGTGCCGTCGGCGCGGGCCTCAGCCAGCGCGCGCTTCACCTGCCCGGCGATCTCCCGCTCCCCCACGACCATCGAGTCCAGGCCGGACGAGACGGCGAACAGGTGCTCGGTCACCTCCGGGCCGCTGCGCACGGTGAACGACTCGGCCGCCGCCCGGGTGGAGACCCCGGAGCTCGCGGCGACCAGCTCGGCGACGTGCCGGGTGGCGTGCCGCACGGCGTCGCCGTCGAGCGGCGCGTCGACGTCCAGGTAGAGCTCGAACCGGTTGCACGTGGAGATCACGACCGACCCCTGCACCGGCCCGCAGGAACCCACCACCGTGCGGCCCACGGACGCCGAGCCGGTGGACAGTCGCTCGAGGGCGTCGAGGTCCAGCTCGCGGTGGGATGCGGTGAGGGAGAGGAGAGCCACAGTGCTCCAACTTTAAGAGGGTGGGCGGCGCGAGGCAGAATCGATGACCGTGACATCCCCCACGCTCCCGGCCGCGACGCCCGACGACCTGCCGACGCGCCTGCCCGCCGACCACCCGCTGGCCGACGGCCGGACGTCCGCTGCTCCGCTCGTGCGCGCGCTGCGGGGCGACCGCCCGTCCACGACCCCGGTGTGGTTCATGCGGCAGGCCGGCCGGTCGCTGCCGGAGTACCGCGAGGTCCGTCAGGGGATAGGGATGCTCGAGTCCTGCCTCATGCCACACCTCGCGGCAGAGATCACCCTCCAGCCCGTGCGCCGGCACCAGGTGGACGCCGCGATCTTCTTCAGCGACATCGTCGTCCCGCTGCGCCTGGCCGGGGTCGACGTGGACATCAAGCCCGGCGTCGGGCCCGTCATGGACCGGCCGTACCGCACCGCCGACGACGTGGAGCGGCTGGTCGGGCGCGAGCTCACCGACGCGGCGCTGGAGCCGATCGCCGAGGCCGTGGGCCGGACCGTCGCCGAGCTGTCCGACCGGCACCGGTACGCCGACCGGCCCGGCGCGCGCGGCGTCGACGGCGACGCCGTCGTGCCGCTCATCGGGTTCGGCGGCGCGCCGTTCACGCTCGCGGCCTACCTCGTGGAGGGCCGCCCGTCGCGCGACCACCTCGCCGCGCGCACCCTCATGCACGCCGACCCCGAGACCTGGGCGCGCCTCACCGCGTGGACCGCGGACCTCACCGGCCGCTTCCTGCGCGCACAGGTGCTCGCGGGCGCGTCGGCCGTGCAGCTCTTCGACTCCTGGGCCGGCTCGCTGTCGCTGGCCGACTACGCGGCCCACGTCGCGCCGTCGTCCACGCGGGCGCTGGCCCACGTGGCGGGGATCCGGGTGCCCGGCGCCGGCGGCGCGGCGTCCGACGTCGGCGTGCCCGGCATCCACTTCGGCACCGGCACCGGCCACCTGCTGCCCGCCATGCGCGACGTGCTCGCCGCCGCGGGCGTCACCCACCCCGTCGTCGGGGTCGACTACCGCACCCCGCTCGACGAGGCGGCCGCGCTGCTGGCCGGCGGCCCCGGCGGCGCCGTGCCCGTGCAGGGCAACCTCGACCCCGCGCTGCTCGGCGCCCCCTGGCCGGTGCTGGAGGCGCACGTGCGGGACGTCGTCGCCCGCGGCGCCGCCGCGCCCGGGCACGTCGTCAACCTCGGCCACGGCGTGCCGCCGGAGACCGACCCCGCCGTCCTGACGCGCGTGGTCGAGCTGGTGCACACTCTGTGACCCCACCTCCCGCCCAGGTGCCCCCGCCTGCCCGGTCGGCGTCGGCGGCCGGCGCCTCGACGCCCGAGATCGTCGACGCGGTCGTCGTCGGCGGGGGCGTCGGCGGGCTGGTGGCCGCGCGCACGCTGGCCCACCGTGGGCTGCGGGTCGTCGTGCTCGAGTCCGCCGACCGCGTGGGCGGCCCGGTGCGAGGTGGGGCGTTCGGTGCGCTGCCCCGGCTCCGGCTCGACCTGGGGGCCGAGTCGTTCGCGGCGCGCGGGACGGCGGTCGCCGAGCTCGTCGCCGAGCTGGGGCTCGACGTCGTCGCCCCCGCGCCCCTGTCCGCGTGGGGGTACGCGGCCGGGCGCGCCTTCCCGCTGCCCGCCGCGGGCCTGCTCGGCATCCCGTCGGTGCCGTGGGCGGCGGACGTGCGCCGCGCGATCGGGTGGCCCGGCGTCGCGCGGGCCGCGCTCGACCGGCTGCTGCCCCGGTTCGTCGCCGACACCTCAGACCTGGGAGCGTTCGTGCGCTCGCGGATGGGGCGGCGGGTCACCGAGCGGCTGGTCGGCCCGGTCGCGGCGGGCGTGCACTCCGCGCCGCTGGACCGGCTCGACGTCGCGGCCGTCGCGCCGGGGCTGCTGGACGCGTTCGCCGCCGAGTCGTCGCTGTCCGGGGCGGTCGCGTCGCTGCGGGCCGCGGCACCGGCCGGGTCCGCCGTCCGCGGCATCGACGGGGGCATCCACGCGCTCGTCGAGGCGCTCACCGGCGAGGTCGCCGCGAGCGCCGAGGAGTGGGTCGACTCCCCGCGGGTCGACCAGACCGGCCCCATCCACACGGCGGTGCGCGTCGCCCAGCGGGTGACGGAGGTCGAGCGCCTCGACGCCGGGCCCGGCGGCACCTGGCTGGTGCGCACGGCGGCGGGGTCGCGGGTCGCCGCGCCGAGGCTCGTCGTGACGACGCCGACCGTCGCGCCGCTGCTCGCGCCGTGGCTGGTCGACCCGGGCGACGACGCGGTCCACGGCGCCGCCGACGGCGCGGCCGTGGTCGTGCCAGCCCCGGAGCGGGGCGCCGACGTCTGGCTCGTGACCCTCCTGCTCGACGCCCCGGAGCTCGACGACGCCCCCCGCGGCTCGGGCATGCTCGTCGCCCCCGACGAGCCCGCTGCGGGCGACGGCGCAGGTCAGGGCGGGGAGGGCGTCCGGGCCAAGGCCCTCACGCACGCGACGGCGAAGTGGCCCTGGCTGGCGGAGCGGGTGCGCGCGGCTGCGGGGCCGGGGGCGCACGTCGTGCGGCTGTCGTACGGGCGGATCGGGTCGTCGACGGTGCCGCCCACCGCCGAGGAGGCCGCGCGCGACGCCTCCGTGCTGCTCGGCGTCGACCTCACCGACCGAGTGCGCGACCACCTGCTGCAGCGCTGGGACGGCGCCCTCCCCCCGCCGACCCCCGCCTACCGCGCGCAGGTCGCGTCGTTCGCGGACGCCGTCGGTCGCACGCCCGGGCTGGCCGTCACCGGCGGCTGGGTCGCGGGGACCGGGCTGGCCGCCGTCGTCGCCCACGCCCAGGCGGCCACCGAGGACCTCTGAGGCTGTTCCGAGGACCAACCGACGGCGAGGTAGAGCCTCCGGTGCTCCGGTAGCGCCCCGGGAGCCCTCCAGCAGCACCGGAGGCTCTACCGGGTGGATCGGGTCGCCCGGGAACCCGCGGCGTGCTGACCACGTGACAGCAACCGTGTGAGATCGGCCTCCCGGCGCCGCCACGGTTGCCCACAGCCCTGACGGCTGCGCGACACTGGACGGGTGAGCCCCACGAACCCGGACACCGCACCGCTGCGCCTCGGTACCCGCGGGAGCACGCTCGCCACCACGCAGTCCGGCATGGTCGCGCGCCGGCTCGAGGAGCTGCTGGGCCGCCCCGTCGAGCTGGTGCGCATCCGCACGGAGGGCGACGTGAAGACCGGCTCGCTCGCGTCGCTCGGCGGCACCGGCGTGTTCGTCACCGCGCTGCGCGAGGCCCTGCTCGACGGCCGCTGCGACGTCGCCGTGCACTCCCTCAAGGACCTGCCCACGGCGCAGCCGGCCGAGCTGACGGTCGTGACGCCCGAGCGCGAGGACCCCCGCGACGCCCTGTGCGCCCGCGACGGGCTCACGCTGGAGACGCTGCCCCGCGGCGCCCGGGTCGGCACCGGATCGCCGCGCCGCGCCGCGCTGGTGCAGGCAGCGCGGCCCGACGTCGAGCTCGTGGACATCCGCGGCAACGTCGAGACGCGGCTCGCCCGCGCCCAGGGCCCGGAGGCCGACCTCGACGCCGTCGTGCTCGCCTACGCCGGCCTGTCCCGGCTGGGCCGGACGGCGGTCGTGACACAGGTGCTCGACACGCACGTCGTCGCCCCCGCGCCGGGCCAGGGGGCGCTCGCCGTGGAGGCCCGCGCGTCCGACCTCGCCGGGGGATCTGCCCTGGCGGAGGCGTTCGCCGCGCTCGACCACCGCCCCACCCGCCTCGCGGTGCTCGCCGAGCGCGCGGTGCTCGCGCGCCTGGAAGCCGGCTGCGCCGCTCCGGTCGGCGCGCACGCCCGCGTCGAGGCGGGCGAGCTGCAGCTCACCGCCGTGGTCGCGCGCGTGGACGGCACCGAGCAGCTCACCTGCTCCGCCGCCACACCCCTCGCCGCCGTCGACGGCCCCGCCGCGTGGGACGACGCCGCGACCGCCCTCGGTGTCCGGGTCGCGGAGTCCCTGCTCGCCGACGGCGCCGACCGGCTCGC
>NZ_BAAAPM010000003.1:1967194-2010215 GCF_039531145.1 Isoptericola hypogeus | reverse complement strand
CCCCCCCGCCCCGGCGTCGCCCCCGCCCGACCCGGCCGCGCGCGCCGACGTCGCGCCGCTGCGCGCGCCCACCGGCACCGACGACCCGGAGGGCGCGTGACGCCCGCGACCGACCACGGCGTGCCTGCGGTGCTGGTCGCGCGGGCGCCGGAACGGGCCGCCGGCCTCGCCGCACGCCTGCGTGCGGCGGGCGTCGACGCCGTCGTCGCCCCCGTGATCGAGCGGTCGCCCGCCACGGACCTCGCCGCCCTCGACGACGCCGCGCGTGCCCTCGCCGCCGGGCGGTACGCGTGGACCGTCGTGACCAGCGTCAACGCCGTGGACGCGCTCACCGACGCCGCCGCGCGCTCCGGCGCGGACCTGGTCGCGGCCGCGACCCGCTGGGCTGCCGTCGGGCCGGCGACGCGCCGCGCCCTCGGTGCCGCCGGCCTCGCCGTCGACCTGCTGCCCGCCGACGGCGACGCGACCGCGGCCGGCCTCGTCGCCGCCTTCCCGCAGGCCGCGCCGGGCGACGCCCGGCGGGCGGGCGACGGCCGGGTCCTGCTCCCCCTCGGCGACCTGGCGTCCCCGACGCTCTCCGAGGGGCTGACCGACCGCGGCTGGACTCCGGACGTCGTCACCGCCTACCGCACGGTGCGCCACGACCTGCCCGCCGACGTCGCCGCGCGCGCCCGGTCCGGCGGCTTCGACCTCGTCGTCGTGAGCTCCGGGTCCGTCGCGCGCGAGATCGCACGGCAGACCGGGACCGGCACCCCCGCCGTCGCGATCGGCCGCCCGTCCGCCGACGCCGCGCGCGCCGCCGGCCTCACCGTCGCCGCCGTCGCCGCGGCACCCACCGACGACGGGCTCGCCGCCGCCGTCGTCCACGCCTTGTCAGACCCCCGGCCCACGGGAGCGAACCGTGTGCCTGACACCTCGTCGAAGGAGCACCCGTGAGCATCTCGGGCCCCACGTCCGGCATCGTGTACCGCCCGCGTCGCCTGCGCACCACGCCGCGCATGCGACGTCTCGTCGCCGAGCACCGGCTGCACGCGGCCGACCTGGTCCTGCCGCTGTTCGTCAAGGAGGGCCTCGACGAGCCGGCGCCCATCGCGAGCATGCCGGGCCAGGTGCAGCACTCCGAGGCGAGCCTGCGCGACGCCGTGACCGCCGCCGCCCGCGCCGGCCTGGGCGGCGTCATGCTGTTCGGCGTCCCCGCCGAGCGCGACGCCACCGGGTCGGCCGGGGACGACCCCGACGGCATCCTGCAGCGGGGCATCCGCGTCGCGCGCGAGGCGATCGCGGCGGCGGAGGCCGAGTCCGGCCGACCCGGCCCGGTCGTCATGGCCGACACCTGCCTCGACGAGTTCACCGACCACGGGCACTGCGGCGTCCTCGCCGCCGACGGCACGGTGGACAACGACGCGACGCTGGAGCGCTACGCGGCGACGGCGGTGGCGCAGGCCAGGGCCGGCGCGGAGGTCGTGGCCCCGAGCGGGATGATGGACGGCCAGGTCGCGGTCATCCGCGACGCGCTGGACGACGCCGGGTTCACCGACGTGAGCATCCTCGCGTACAGCGCGAAGTACGCGAGCGCGTTCTACGGCCCGTTCCGCGACGCCGTCGACAGCGCCCTGCAGGGCGACCGCCGCACGTACCAGATGGACGCGGCCAACTCGCGCGAGGGCCTGCGCGAGGCCGACCTCGACCTCGCCGAGGGCGCGGACCTGGTCATGGTCAAGCCGGCGGGCACGTCGCTGGACGTGCTGCGCGGCGTCGCCGACCGCTCCGACGTGCCGGTCGCGGCGTACCAGGTGTCGGGCGAGTACGCCATGATCGAGGCGGCCGCCGCGAACGGCTGGATCGACCGCCGCACCGCCGTCCTCGAGTCGGTGCTCGCCATCAGGCGCGCGGGCGCCGACGTCGTCCTCACCTACTGGGCCCTGGAGATCGCGGAGTGGATCAAGTGACCGGAACCGGCATCAGCATCGACACTTCGACAGGCTCAGCACGGAGCAACCACGCGGCGTTCCTGCGCGCCCAGGCGGCGATCCCCGGCGGCGTGAACTCACCCGTGCGCGCGTACGGGTCGGTGGGCGGCGACCCGCGGTTCCTCGCGAGCGCCCGCGGCCCGTACGTCACGGACGTCGCCGGCCGCGAGTACGTGGACCTCGTCTGCTCGTGGGGGCCCGCGCTGCTCGGGCACGCGCACCCCGAGGTGGTCGCGGCCGTGCAGGACGCCGCCGCGCGCGGCCTGTCGTTCGGCGCGCCCACAGTGGCGGAGGTCGAGCTGGCGGAGGAGATCCGCCGCCGCGTGCCGGTCGCCGAGCGGGTGCGGCTCGTGTCCACGGGCACGGAGGCGACGATGACGGCGGTGCGCCTCGCCCGCGGCGTCACCGGCCGGCCGCTGGTCGTGAAGTTCGCGGGCTGCTACCACGGGCACGTCGACGCGCTGCTGGCCGAGGCCGGCTCCGGCGTCGCGACCCTCGCCATGCCCGGCACCGCGGGCGTCACCGAGGCGTCCGCCGCCGAGACGCTCGTGCTGCCGTACAACGACCTGGCCGCCGTCGAGGCGGCGTTCGCCGAGCGCGGGTCGCAGATCGCGGCCGTCATCACCGAGGCCAGCCCGGCGAACATGGGCGTCGTGCCGCCGGCCGAGGGCTTCAACGCGGGCCTGCGCCGCATCACCCGCGCCCACGGCGCACTGATGATCATGGACGAGGTGCTCACCGGCTTCCGCGTCGGCCCGTCGGGCTGGTGGGGGCTGGAGGACGCCGCGACCCGCGCCGCGGGCGGCGAGGGCTACGCGCCCGACCTGCTGACGTTCGGCAAGGTCGTGGGCGGCGGGATGCCGGTCGCCGCGATCGGCGGGCCGGCCGCGATCCTGGACCAGCTCGCCCCCACCGGGCCGGTGTACCAGGCGGGCACGCTGTCCGGGAACCCGGTGGCCGTCGCCGCCGGGCTGACCACGCTGCGTCTGGCCGACGACGCCGTGTACGCGCGGGTGGACGCCGTCGCGGACACCCTCGCGACCGCCCTGAGCGACGCCCTGTCCGCCGAGGGCGTCGAGCACCGCGTGCAGCGCGCTGGCTCGCTGTTCTCGGCGTTCTTCGGGCCGCTCGCCGCCGCCGACGGTGTACGCGACTACGCGCAGGCCCAGGCGCAGGAGGTCTTCCGGTACCGGGCGCTGTTCCACGCCCTCCTCGACGCCGGGGTCAACCTGCCGCCGTCCGTCTTCGAGGCGTGGTTCGTCTCCGCCGCGCACGACGACGCCGCCGTGAACCGGATCCTCGACGCCCTGCCGGCGGGCGCGAAGGCGGCCGCGGCGGCGAACGCCTGACCGCCGAACACGGGATCGTGACCGGAATGGACCCGCATTCCGGTCACGATCCCGTGTTCGGCGGTCAGATCGACACGTGCCGGCCGACGAGGCAGGATGCCACCGTGACCGGACGGACCGTGCTGCTGGTGATCGACCTCCAGGTCGGGGTCCTGGACGGGTGCCTCGACGCCGACGGCGTGGTGCACCGCGCTGCAGCCCTCGTGGAGCGTGCACGGTCCGAGGGGGTGCCGGTCGTCTGGGTGCAGGACCACGGCGACATCCCCGAGGGATCGCCGGGCTGGCAGCTCGCGGCGCCCCTCGAGCGCAAGCCCGGCGAGCCGCTGATCCGCAAGGCGTTCCGCGACGCGTTCGCGGGAACGGATCTTCCGCGCGTGCTGCGCAGCCTCGGCGCGACGCGCCTCATCGTCGCCGGGGCGCAGTCCGACTACTGCATCCGGACCACCGCCCAGGCCGCCGCCGCCCACGGTTTCGACGTCACGCTGGTGAGCGACGCCCACACGACCACGGACGCAGAGTGGGACGGCGTCGTCATCCCCGCCGAGCACATCGTCGCGCACACGACCATGTACTTCTCGGGCCTGCGCTACCCCGGTCGGCGACACGGCGTCGCGCCGCACGACCGCGTCACGCTGGCCGGGTAACGCCGCCGGCGGTGCGCGGTCCGTTCAGGGCGCGGCGACGGCCTTGTCGACGGTGCGCATCAGCATCTGCACGACGTCGTGCCGTGCCGTGCCGGCCTCGCACAGGGTCGCCCACGCGAGGTAGAGCTGCGCCCAGAGCGTGCCGATCACCCACGCGTCGTCGAGCGCGGGGTCGATGCTGCCGTCCTCGCGCCCGCGGGCGACGAGCGCGAGCAGCGGGTCGTCGGCGGCCTCGTCGATCACGGACTCCGGCAGGACGCCGGTGAACAGCAGCGTCAGCAGGTCGCCGAGCAGGAGGTACTCGGGGCAGAGCCGACGCAGGGCCTCCCGGGCCGTGCCCTCGTCGAGGCGTGCTCGCGCGTGCGCCTCGTCGAGCCGCGCGGTGGTCTCCGCGCGGACCGCCTCGAGCAGGTCGGAGCGCTCCGGGAAGTAGCGGTGCAGCGTGGTCCGCCCGACGCTGGCGGCGTCCGCGATCTGCCCCAGGGACACCGACGCGTCGCGCGCGAGCTCGCGCACCGCGGCGTCGACGATCGCCCGCCGGGTCCGGGCCCGCGCGCCCTTCTCGACGTCCTGCACCTCCGTCATGGCGGGAACGCTACACCCGAGTTCTGGCGTACGGCTTGACCGAAACGGAACATCAGTGTTCCACTTTGAACCCGGGTCGCACCGCCTTCACCGAGCCGTCAACCACGGTTGACAACGAACGGAGCGTCAACCATGGTTGACAGCATGTCCACCAGCGTCGAGCCACCCCGCCCCGACTCCCCCGCGGCCCCCGCCGCCACCAGCGCGACAGGCGCGGACCAGAAGGACGGCCCGCAGAAGTCCGGCCGCGAGCGCCTGCGCATCCTGCTGGGCTTCGTGCGCCCGCACCGCCGCACGCTGGCCCTCGGCCTGGTGCTCGGGCTCCTCGCCACCGCGATGGCCCTCGCCACGCCGATGGTCACCAAGTGGGTGCTCGACACCCTGTCCACGAGCGCGTCGATCGGCGCTCCCGTCGCCTGGCTCGTCGGCCTCATGCTCGTCGGCTCGGTCGTCGGCCTGTTCCAGTGGATCCTCCTGGGCACGCTCGCCGAGGACGTCGTCTACGAGGCCCGCCAGTCGATCGTGCGGCGCTACCTGCGGGCGCGGGTCGGCGCGATCACGTCCAAGCCCGCGGGCGAGCTCGTCACCCGCGTCACCTCCGACACGCTGCTGCTGCGCGAGGCCACCTCGCAGAGCCTCGTCAGCCTCGTGAACGGGTTCATCTCGCTCGTGGGCACGCTCGTGCTCATGGCGGTCCTGGACCTCACGCTGCTCGCCTCGACCGTCGTGGCGATCGTCGTCGTGGGGATCGCGATGGCGCTGCTCCTGCCCGGCATCGGCAAGGCGCAGCACCGGACCCAGGAGGCGGTCGGCCGCCTGGGCGGCAACGTCGAGGGCGCGGTCCGCGCCGTCCGCACCGTCAAGGCGAGCGGGGCGGAGGAGCGCCAGGGCACAAAGATCCTCGCCGACGCCGGCGACGCCCGGCGGCACGCGATCACCGCCGTCCGCACCGAGGCCGTCGCGTGGACCGTGTCGTGGGGCGGCATCCAGCTCGCGATCATCGTCATCCTCGGGCTGGGCGCGTGGCGGGTCTCGGAGGACCTCCTGGCCGTCTCCAGCCTCGTGGCGTTCCTGCTCTACGCGTTCAACATCGTGGGCCCGATCTCCGAGCTGACGCAGGCGTTCACCACCCTGCAGTCCGGGCTGGCCGCCGCGGAGCGCATCCGCGAGGTCGAGCAGCTCCCGGTCGAGGAGGACGACGCCCCCGCCGGCGTGCGCCCCGCGTCCACCGCCCGCGCGGTCACGCCGGGCGAGGCGGGCGGCGGGCACGGCGCGGACGGCCCCGTCCTCGTGCTCGACGGCGTCACCGCCGGGTACACCGCGGACGTCCCCGTCGTGCACGACGTCTCCTTCGTGGTACCCCGGTACGGGCACGTCGCGCTGGTCGGACCCTCGGGAGCGGGCAAGACGACGCTCCTGTCCCTGCTGCTGCGCTTCCTCGAGCCCGACGCGGGCGAGGTGCGCCTGGACGGCGTGCCGTACCGCGACCTCACGCACGCCCAGGTGCGCGAGAGCTTCGCGTACGTCGAGCAGGAGACGCCGGTGGTGCCCGGCACGATCCGGGAGAACCTGCTGTTCAGCCGGCCGGACGCCACGGACGAGCGGGTCCGCGAGGTCCTGGCCGCGGTGCGCCTCGCCGACGACCTCGAGGCCCTGCCCGAGGGGCTCGACACCTCGCTCGTGTCCTCCGCGGTCTCGGGCGGGCAGCGCCAGCGCATCGCGCTCGCCCGAGCCCTGCTCAAGGAGCCGTCGGTGCTGCTCCTGGACGAGGCGACGTCGCAGGTCGACGGGCTCACGGAGGCCGCGATCCACGACGCGATCCGCGCCCACGCGCGCCGCGGCGCCGTCGTGACCGTCGCGCACCGGCTGTCCACGGTGCTCGACGCCGACCGGATCCTCGTCATGGAGGGCGGACGGGTCCGCGCCGCGGGCACCCACGAGGAGCTGCACACCTCCGACGAGCTGTACCGCGACCTGGTCGCCGCGCTGCGCATCGCCGTCGACAGCGAGCCCGCGGCCGCCTGAGAGGCGGCCCGTCCGCCTGCCGACGACCGGGCGTCGTGCTGCTGGACGTGGCTCGCCGCGCCGCTCGGCCTCGCGGACCCTGACACCGGCCGCCGGGGGCGGCGACCGGGATCCACGCGGGTCCCGGCCGCCGCCCGGTGCTCGACGACGGGACGGATCAGCCCTGCTGCTCGGGCAAGGTGTCCCAGAACGACGTGTCGGCGGTCTCGACCGAGCCGTCGGCGACGGCCTTCGCGGTGGACGTCAGCGTCACGACCGACTGCCGGATGAGGTAGCCGTTGCTCTTCTGTCCCAGCACGTACGGCGCGTACTCGTGGTCCGACATCCCCCGCATCTCGAAGAGCAGCGTGGAGATGCCGTACTCCACGGCGATGCCGTTGCGGCCGATCGTGTTCGCGGTACCGCCGACGTACTTGCCGATGTGGCCCCAGCCGGTCGAGTCGACGTTCTCGTAGACGACCGAGCCCAACCGCTTGGACCCCTCGACGACGGCCGGGTCGGCGTCGGGCGAGGTCGGGTACAGGATCGAGCCCGAGACCAGGTCGCCGTCCACGCGCGACTGCGTGCCCTGGTGGTGCAGGTCGATCATGTAGTCGACGTCGTAGGCGCCCAGCACGTTCTCGTGCAGCGCACGGGTCTCCGGCTGCTCCTTGGCGACGTGGTCGCGGTTGAGGTCCACCTCGTTCGCGTTGTAGCGGGTGAGGTGGCGCTCGCCCTTGGCGAGGTAGTCGTCGAGGGAGAAGTTCACGTCGCCCATCGCGCCGTCCGCGTTGAACATCGGGAGCAGCAGGATGTTGACGTCCTGGAGCATCCGGGCGTTCTGCCCGGACCCGAGCGACTTGATGAAGTGCAGCATCGCCTCGGTGGTGAGCTGCTCGTTCCCGTGCTGCTGGGCGAGGTAGAGGATGGTCGGCTTGTCGGGGTCGCTCAGGTACTTCACGAGGTGGATGTCGCGACCCTTGACGCTCTGGCCGATGACCTCGAGCTCCATCGCGTCCTGCTTGGCGTCCTGGGCCGTCAGGAAGTCCGCGACCTCGTCGTAGGTGGACAGGATCGAGGTGGTGACGACCTCGTTACCCCCGTAGTCCGGTCCTTCTCCGACCGCGACCGCCGTCGCGGTCGAGCCCACGAGCAGGCCCGCTGCGAGGGTGAGGGCGGCGGTGGTCCTGGTGGATCTGCGCACTGCAACTCCTTCGTCGCGTGTGATGCCCGCCCGGGACGGCGGCGGGTGCGTCATACGGTATGAGCGATTCGTCCCACGCGCGCGCGAGACACTCCGGTCGTCGTCGCCCGGCGGTTCGGGTCCCGTTCTCCGCCGGGAACCGCTTGAATGGGCGGCGGACGGGCACGGTCGACCAGCGACGCGCGAACGCGTGAGCGAGAGCGACGCACGCCGGCGGTGCCGACGACGACACCGGAGGTGCGCATGAACAAGACCGAGCTCGTTCAGGCCGTCGCGACCCGGACCGGCGCGAGCCCGGCCGAGGCGCGCAAGCACGTCGAGGCGGTGCTCGACGAGATCGTCACCCAGGTCGCCGACGGCGACCGGGTCTCACTCGTGGGCTTCGGCACGTTCGACAGCGCGACCCGCGCCGCGCGGACCGCTCGGAACCCGCAGACCGGCGCGACGATCGACGTCCCGGCCGCCGTCGTCCCCCGGTTCCGCATCGGCGCCGGGTTCAAGTCGCGGGTGGCGGAGAACGGGTCGCCGGCGTCCGCGACGGCGGCGGCTCCCGCGGCGAAGTCGGGCGCGAAGTCCGGCGCCCCGGCGGCGAAGCCGGGCACGAAGGCCGCGAAGGAGTCCGCCCCGAAGGCGGACAAGAGGGCGGACAAGAAGGCGGACAAGAAGGCGGACAAGAAGGCGGACAAGAAGGCGGACAAGAAGGCCGCCGCGAAGGCGGGCGGCAAGGCCCCGGCGAAGCCGGCGAAGGGCAAGGACGCGAAGGCCCGGTCGGGCAAGAAGGGCAAGAAAGGCAAGAAGTAGCCGCGGCGCCGTTCGGGGCAAAGGCCCGACCTGCGGGTACGTCCGAACGCCCCCGCACTCACTATCGTGGGTCCGCCCGCCCGACGAGCGGCGGGCGCCCACGAGGTGAGGAGTTCCGGTGCGCAAGGCCCCCACGGTGTACGACGTCGCGCAGCGCGCGGGGGTCTCGATCGCCACCGTCTCCCGCGTGCTGCGGCGGCCCGACGACGTCCGCGAGCACACGCGCACGGTCGTGCACGCGGCCATCCAGGAGCTGGGGTACGTCCCCTCGGGTGCGGCCCGCGGCCTCGCCGCCCGCCAGACCGGCGTGCTCGGGCTGTGCTTCCCCGACGTCGACGGCATCGACGAGCTCGACGACCTGCCCGACCCTGTGCGGATCGGCGAGAGCGTCGAGGTGGTGCGCGACGTCGGGGGCCCCGTGACGGCGCGCTGGAGCAACCTGTACCTCGGCGAGGTGATGCGCGGCGCGGAGCTCGAGGCCTGGCGCACCGGGCACGCCGTGATGATCGGCGTCGCGCGCGGGCTGCGGCGCGCGGAGGCCGTCAACGAGCTCGCGGGCCGCGTGGACGGGCTCGCCGTCCTGTCCCGGTCCGTACCCGACGACCTGCTGGGCCATATCGCCCGCCGCGTGCCGGTGGTCGTCATGGCGGGCCCCCCGCAGGACGACGAGCACGACCACATCTTCGTGGACAACCGCGCCGGCACCCGCGCGCTGGTCGAGCACCTGGTGTCCGACCACGGGATCCGCGACCTCGCCTTCGTCGGCGGCCCCGTCGACTCCCCCGACGACCACCAACGTTTCGCGGGGTTCGTCGACGCGCTGCAGGCGGCGGGCATCCGGGCCCCGGACGAGCCCGTCGCCCGGTCCGACTTCACCCGGGGCGGGGCGCGCGACCTCGCGCACCGGATGGTGGGCCGTCGCGGCCAGCCCGGCGGCGCCCTGCCCCGCGCCCTGGTGTGCTCGAACGACCAGACGGCGCTGGGCTTCCTCGACGTCCTCACCGAGGCGGGCGTCGATGTCCCCGGCGACGTGGTGCTCACCGGCTTCGACGGCATCGACGACACGCAGACCTCGGCCCCGCGGATCACCACGGTGCGCCAGCCGATGGTCGAGCTCGGCCGTGCGGCCGTGGAGCTGTTGCGCTCCCGCCTCGCCGACCCGTCCGCCCCGGCGGCGACCGTCAACCTGCCCGTGCGGGTGCTCCTGCGGGAGAGCTGCGGCTGCCGCTGACCCCCGCCCGGTCCACCGCCCGGCACTCCCCGGGCACCTCGGACGGCCGCGACCGGCAGGTTTGCCCCTGCGAAATGTATGCGCATACACTCGCCGGACGCGGCACGCCGCCATGGCGTGCTCGGGCCCTCACCGGAGAGGCCTCGACGAAGAGGAGTGGATGTCCATGACGCGCACAGGGCGATCGGCGCGGCGTCTGGTGGCGCTCGCCGCCACCGCAGCGGTGCTGGCCACGGCGGCCTGCTCGGCACCGGTGCAGAACCAGGGTGACGACGACGCCGCGGGCGGTGCGACCTCGATGCTGATCGCAGCCGACAACGGGTCCCCGACGTTCGACCGGAACTTCAACCCGTTCTCGTCCGGCAAGCGCAACACGACGACGTACATCTACGAGCCGCTGGTCATCATCAACGAGATGAGCGGCGAGGAGACGCCCTGGCTCGCCACGGGCTACGAGCAGCCGGACCCCAAGACCGTCGTCTTCACCATCCGCGACGGCGTCACCTGGTCGGACGGCGAGCCCCTCACCGCGGAGGACGTGAAGTTCTCCTTCGACCTCATCGAGAAGCACCCCGAGATGGACCTCAAGGGCGCCTGGACCCACCTCGAGTCCGTCGAGGTCGACGGGAACACGGTAGTCGCGCACCTGCAGGAGGCGGACGTCCCGGCCGCGCAGATCCTCGCGCAGCAGCTCATCGTCCCGGAGCACGTCTGGGCCGACGTCGAGGACCCGGTGACCTTCACCAACGAGGAGCCCGTCGGCTCCGGGCCGTACACGCTCGGCCAGTTCACGCCGAACCAGTACACGCTGGAGAAGAACGACTCGTACTGGCAGGCGGACAAGGTCGCCGTCACCGAGCTCGTGCAGCCCGCCGCGAACTCCGAGCTGGACATCGTCAACAACGGCTACGACTGGGCGTACGCGTTCATGAGCGACGTCGAGGACACCTGGGTCGCCGCCGACCCGGACAGCAACACCTACTGGTTCCCGGCCGGCGCCTCGATCTCGCTGATCCCGAACATGACGAAGGCGCCGTACGACGACGTCGACTTCCGCGCCGGCATCGCCTACGCACTCGACAAGCAGGTCATCGCCGACAAGGCCGAGCAGGGCTACGTCGACCGCGCCAGCCAGACCGGCCTCATGCTGCCGAACCAGGAGTCGATCCTCGACGAGTCGATCCCGAACCAGGGCTACATCGACCAGGACACCGACGCCGCCCTCGCCTCCTTCGAGAAGGCCGGCTACACGAAGTCCGGCGACAAGCTCGTCGACTCCTCCGGCAAGCAGCTCGCGATCACCATCACGACGCCGAACGGCTGGTCCGACTGGCTGCAGGGCGTGGAGCAGGTGAAGAGCCAGCTCACCGCGATCGGCATCGACGTGACCGTCGTGCAGCCGCAGGCGGCCGCGTACCAGAAGGAGCTCCGTACGGGCGACTTCGACATGATCATGGGCACCGTGGGCGGCACGGGCCAGCCGTTCCAGGACTACAACGGCCTCATGGGCTCCGAGTTCCGCCTGCCGATCGGCGAGACCTCGTCCGGCAACTTCGGGCGCTTCGAGTCCGCGGAGGCCGACGACCTGCTCGCCGAGCTCAAGACGACGACCGACGAGGCCCGGCAGACCGAGATCGCGCACGAGCTCGAGCAGATCACCTACGAGCAGCTGCCGATGATCGCCCTGTTCTACGGCGGCTCCTGGGGCCTGTTCTCGAACAAGAACTTCACCGGCTGGCCCAGCGCGGACGACCCCTACGCCTCCCCGAAGACGTGGGACTCCACCCCGCTGCTCATCCTCACCAGCCTGAAGCCCGCCCAGGGCTGACCTTCCCTCGTCGGTTGAGCCTGTCGAAACCCAGGTTTCGACAGGCTCAACCGGCGAACCGAACGACCACCCCGCAGACCGGAGGCATCGTGCGCTACGCGCTCCGCAAGCTCGGCCTGCTGGTCCTCACGCTGTGGGCGGCGGTGACGCTGAACTTCGTCATCCCGCGCCTCATGCCCGGCTCGCCCGCCGACGCCGCGATCGCCAAGCTCGCCCAGAACGGCCCCGTCACCCCCTCGGTGCAGGCCGCGATCGAGGCGCAGCTCGGGATGCCCGGCGGCAGCCTCTGGGACCAGTACGTCGCGTACCTGAACAACGTCATCCACCTCGACTTCGGGGTGTCGTACACCTTCTTCCCGCAGCAGGTGTCCGAGCTCGTCGCGAGCGCCCTGCCGTGGACGCTGATCATGGTCGGCGCGGTCACCGTGATCGCGTTCGTGCTCGGCACGCTCATCGGCATCGGCGCCGCGTGGAAGCGCGGCACCTGGATGGACTCCCTGCCCACCGTGGGAGGCAGCTTCCTGTCGGCGTTCCCGTACTTCTGGACGGCGCTGCTGATCGTCTTCTTCCTCGGCTACGTGCTCGGCTGGTTCCCCACGTCGGGCGCCTACTCCGCCACCGCGGTGCCGAACCTGTCGTGGGAGTTCGTCGGCGACGCGCTCTATCACGCGGCTCTGCCGGCCTTCACGATCCTCATCACCAGCCTCGGCGGGTGGATCCTCGGCATGCGCAACACGATGATCAACACGCTCGGCGACGACTACGTGACGTTCGCCGAGGCCAACGGCCTCCGCGGGCGCACCGTCGCCGTGCGGTACGCGGCCCGCAACGCGATCCTGCCCAACCTCACCGGCTTCGGCATGGCCCTCGGCGGCGTCGTCGGCGGCTCCCTGCTCGTCGAGCAGGTCTTCGCCTACCCGGGCGTCGGCTACCTGCTCTTCAACGCCGTGACCAACCAGGACTTCCCGCTGATGCAGGCGCTCTTCCTCATGATCACCGTGAGCGTGCTGCTCGCGAACTTCCTGGTGGAGATCCTGTACGGCGTCCTCGACCCCCGAACGAGGCGGTGACCCCGATGGCTGACACAGCTGCTGACCCGACCACCTCGGTCTCCTACGAGACGACGGACCCCGCCGGCCTCGCCCCCGAGGCCGCGCACGGCCCCTCACGGCCGGCGCGCACCCGCCTCGGCCGCACCGGGCAGGTTCTCGGCCGCGCCTTCGCGACCGTCTGGGCCAACCCGAAGGCCCGCGTGGGGCTCGTCATGCTCGCGGCGTTCATCCTCATGGCGATCTTCGCGCCGCTGCTGGCGCCGTACGACCCGCACGACGACTCGTTCGGCCGCAACGAGGCCGGCAGCGCGGCGCACTGGCTCGGCACCACGGGTGCCGGCGAGGACGTGCTGTCCCAGCTGATCTACGGCGCCCGCATCTCCCTGCTCGTCGGCTTCGTCGCCGGCGGCCTGTCGACGCTGGTCGCCGTCGCCATCGGCCTGTCGTGGGGCTACCTGCGGGGCTGGGGCAACGACGTCGTGAACTTCCTCGTCAACCTGTTCCTCGTGATGCCGGGCCTGCCGCTGATGATCATCATCGCGGCGTACCTGCAGAACGGCGGGCTGCCGATGATCATCCTGATCGTCGTCATCACCGGGTGGGCGTGGGGTGCACGCGTGCTGCGCTCGCAGACGCAGTCGCTGCGCTCGCGCGACTTCGTCACCGCGGCGATCTTCTCCGGCGAGAGCTCCACGCGCGTCATCTTCCGCGAGATCCTGCCGAACATGACCTCGATGATCGCGGGGTCGTTCTTCGGCGCCGCGACGTCGGCGGTGCTCGCCGAGTCGGGCCTGTCGTTCCTCGGTCTGGGCGACATGGCCACCGTGAGCTGGGGCTCGATGATCTTCTGGGCGCAGAACTCCATGGCCATCCTCACCGGCCAGTGGATCCTGCTCTTCGCGCCCGGCCTGTGCATCGCGCTGCTGGCGACCTCCATGACCCTCGTGAACTTCGGCGTCGACGGGCTGAGCAACCCGCGCCTGCGGGAAGGGACCGGCCGATGAGCCTGCTCGAGATCCAGGATCTGTCCGTCGTCTACGAACCCCGCGGGGCCACCCCGACGCACGCCGTCAAGAACGCGAACCTCTCGCTCGAGCAGGGCGAGTTCGTGGGGCTGGTCGGCGAGTCGGGCTCCGGCAAGTCGACCCTCGGCTTCGCGATCACCCGCCTGGCCAAGGCGCCGGCGCGCATCTCCGGCGGCCGGATCGTCTTCGACGGCACCGACATCGCGCACCTGGACGCCGAGGAGCTGCGCGTCCAGCGCCGCGGCGGGTTCGCGATGGTGCTCCAGTCGGGCATGAACGCGCTCAACCCCGTGCGCACCGTCGCGCACCACTTCGGCGACATCTTCGCCGCGCACGGGCACGTGGCCAAGACCGGCCGCCGGCAGCGGGCGGTCGAGCTGCTCGACAAGGTGCAGCTGCCCTCCACGGTGCTCGACCGCTACCCCGGCGAGCTGTCCGGGGGCATGCGCCAGCGCGTGTCCATCGCGCTCGCGCTGTCGCTCGAGCCGCGGCTCATGGTGTTCGACGAGCCGACGACGGCGCTCGACGTGCTCGTGCAGCACGCCGTCATGGACACCATCCGCGAGCTGCAGGCCGCGGAGGGCTTCACCGCCGTCCTCATCTCGCACGACCTCGGCGTGGTGCTGGAGTCCGCCGAGCGCGTCGTCGTCATGCACGACGGCGAAATCGTCGAGGACGGCACGTCGCGGCAGGTCTTCGAGGCGCCGGCGCACCCGTACACGCAGATGCTGCTGAGCCACTACGCCGACCCGCGCGCCGAGGTCGTCCAGCTGCCGGGCTTCGAGCGCAGGGCCGGTCGAGCCGGCACAGCCGGGGCGCGCGAGCCCGGGGCGGACGACGGGCGGCCCGCGCGAGCCGCCGCGCACGACGCGATCGTCGTCGACCACGTCTCCAAGGTCTACCCGCCGCCGCGCCGCGGCGAGCAGTCGGTCACGGCCGTCGACGACGTCTCGTTCCGGCTGGAGCCGGGCGCCGCGATGGCGCTGGTCGGCCAGTCCGGGTCGGGCAAGTCGACCATCGCGAAGATGGTCACGGGCGTCGAGCGACCCACGTCGGGCACGGTGACGTTCGACGACCTGCGGGTCGACCGGCTCCGCCGCCGCCGGCTCAAGACGCTCCACGCCGACGTACAGATGGTCTTCCAGGACCCGTACTCGGCCCTCAACCCGCTGCACACCGTGGAGTACACGCTCACCCGGCCGGTGGAGAACTTCACCGGGCTCAAGGGGGAGGCGGCGCGCGAGCGGGTGCTGGAGCTGCTCGAGATCGTGGGCCTCACGCCCGTCGAGCAGTACGCGGCCAAGCTGCCGCACCAGCTCTCGGGCGGGCAGCGCCAGCGCGTCGTGATCGCGCGGGCCCTCGCGTCCAACCCGCAGGTGCTCATCGCCGACGAGCCGGTCTCGATGCTCGACGTGTCGCTTCGCGCCGGCGTGCTCGGCCTGCTGGAGGACCTGCGCGCGGACCTCGGCCTCTCGTTGCTGTACATCACGCACGACCTGCTGTCGGCGCGCGTCGTGACCGACCAGATCATGGTGCTGCACCACGGCAGGGTCGTGGAGTCCGGCGGTACCGCGCAGGTGCTGCGCTTCCCCGAGGACGCGTACACGACGCAGCTGCTGGACGCCGTCCCGCAGCCGGCGCGGCGGTTCGCCGACGGCGAGGCGTCATGACTCCCCGTCCGCCGGTGGTTGAGCCTGTCGAAACCACCCCGCCGGTCGAGCCTGTCGAGACCCGGGTTTCGACAAGCTCAACCAGCGAGGCCCCGAGGGTCCGGCCGGGCGTCGCGTTCTCCGTGCTGCCGCTGCCGGACGGCGTCACCCCGCTCGTGCTCGACGTGCCGGTCGGGCCGCTCACGGCCCTGCGTGCCGTCGTGCCGGACGGCGTGGAGCGCCGGGCCGTGGCGCTGCTGGTGCCCGGCTTCACCGGGTCGCGGGAGGACCACCGGCTGCTGCTGCCGCTGCTCGCCGCCCGCGGGGTCGAGGCCTGGACGTACTCCCAGCGGGGGCAGGCCGACTCGGCCGCCCCGCGCGGCGTCGGCGCCTACCGGCTCGACGACTTCACGGACGACGCGCTGGACGTGGCCGCCGTCGTCGCCGCCGACGCCGGGATCGCGCCGGGCGCGCTGCACCTGCTCGGGCACAGCTTCGGCGGCACGGTCGCGGCGGCCACGGCCGTGCGCGAGCCCGGCGCCTTCGCCAGCCTGACGATGCTGTGCTCCGGCCCGCACGGCTGGCCCGGGCGCAAGGACGCCGAGCGGGCCCGGCTGCTGGCTGCGGCCGGACAGGTCGACCTGTGGTCGCTGGACAACCCGGACCTGGCGCGCCGCCTGGCCGCCGACCCGGCGGCCCTCGACGCCCTGGACGACGACGCGCGGTTCCACCGCGACCGGTCGATCGCGACGAGCGTCGACAACCTGCTCGGCGCCATCGACGTCCTCGCCGACATCCACGACGTGACTCCCGACCTCGCCGCCACCGCGCTGCCCGTGCTCGTCGCCCACGGGGTCGACGACGCGGCGTGGCCGCAGCCGTGGCAGCGCGCCATGGCCGAGCGGCTCGGCGCCCGCCATGCGGTGATCGACGACGCCGGGCACCTGCCCAACGTGGAGAACCCCGCCGCGACGGCGGACCTGCTCGCCGGCTTCTGGACGAGCGCCGCGGCGCACTGACCCGCACCGCCACCCCGCCGTCACCACCGAACCCCCTGAACACCGCACCACCGACGTAAGGATCCACCCGTGCTGCACTTCCCCGAGGGCTTCCGCTGGGGCGCCGCCACCGCCGCCCACCAGATCGAGGGCAACAACGTCAACAGCGACTGGTGGCCGCGCGAGCACGCCGCCGGCACCTCGATCGTCGAGCCCAGCGGCGACGCGGCCGACAGCTACCACCGCTACCGCGAGGACATGACGCTCCTGCGCGACGCGGGCCTCGACACGTACCGCTTCTCCATCGAGTGGGCCCGCATCGAGCCCGAGGAGGGCTTCGTCTCCCGCGCCGAGATCGCGCACTACCGCCGCATGGTGGAGACCTGCCTCGAGCTCGGCATCACCCCGATGGTCACGCTCATGCACTTCACCGTGCCGCGCTGGTTCGCGGACGAGGGCATGTGGCGCTCCCCCAAGGCGGCCGACCGGTTCGCCCGCTTCACGGAGCTCGCGCTGCCGATCCTCGGGAACGACGTCGACTACGTCTGCACCATCAACGAGCCCAACATCGCCGCGATGATCGCCGGCGGCGAGGACCCGGCCAACCTGGTCGCCTACGGCCTGCCCGACCCCGACCTGCAGGTCGCGGACACCCTGCTCGAGTGCCACACCCGCTCGCGCGAGATCCTCGCCGGCGTGGGCGGCATCAGGTCCGGCTGGACCGTCGCCACCCAGGACTTCCAGCCCGAGCCCGGCTGCGAGGACGTGGCGCACTCCTACGGCTACCCGCGCGACGACTGGTACCTCGGGGCCGCCCGCGGGGACGACTGGGTGGGCGTCCAGGCGTACACCCGCACGATCATCGGCCCCGACGGGCCCCGCCAGGTGCCGGACGGCGTCGAGACCACCCTCACCGGCTGGGAGTTCTACCCGCTCGCGCTGGAGCACGGCGTCCGCTCCGCCTGGGAGAAGACGCAGGGCGTGCCGGTGTTCGTCACCGAGAACGGGATGGCGACCGCCGACGACGCCCGCCGCGTCGACTACACCGAGGGGGCGCTCGCCGGCCTGCACTCGGCGATCACCGACGGCGTCGACGTGCGCGGCTACCTGCACTGGAGCCTGCTCGACAACTACGAGTGGGCCTCCGGCTTCCGCCCCACGTTCGGGCTGGTCGAGTGGGACAAGGAGACGTTCGAGCGTCGCCCGAAGCCGTCCCTCGGCTGGCTCGGGTCGGTCGCCCAGGCGAACGGCCTCACCGTCCGCTGACCCCCGCCCGCTCCTCTGCCGAGCATGTGGTTGCTCCCCGATTCGAGTCCTGAATTGGGGAGCAACCGCATGTTCGGCAGCAAGAGACCACCTGTTCGGCGACAACCGAGGACGTGAGCCCCGTGACCGCGACGACCGACGAGACCCAGACCGACCTGCCGTACCGCGACGCTTCACTGCCCTCCGCCGAGCGGGTGGACGACCTGCTGAGCCGGATGACGCTGCCCGAGAAGGTCGGGCAGATGCTGCAGCTCAACGCGATGGACGACCTCGAGGACATCGTGAGCCACCGGCTGGCGGGGTCGATCCTGCACGCGTCGCCGGAGCGCGTGGTGGAGGCGATCGAGCTCGCCCGCGGCACGCGGCTCGGTATCCCGCTGCTGGTGGCGGACGACGCCATCCACGGCCACGGGTTCTTCCCCGGCGCGACGGTGTTCCCCAGCCAGCTGGGGATGGCGGCGACGTGGGACCTCGACCTCGTGGAGCGCGCGGCGCGCGCGACGGCGGTCGAGGCCGCCGCGACCGGCCTGCACTGGACGTTCTCCCCCGTGCTGTGCGCCACGCGCGACCTGCGCTGGGGCCGCGTGAACGAGACGTTCGGCGAGGACCCGTACCTCATCGGCGAGCTCGGCGCCGCGATGGTGCGCGGCTACCAGGGCGACGGGCTGAGCGACCCGACGGCGGTGCTCGCCACCGCCAAGCACTTCGCCGGCTACTCCGAGACGCAGGGCGGGCGGGACGCCACCGAGGCCGACCTGTCGCCGCGCAAGCTGCGCTCCTGGTTCCTGCCGCCGTTCGAGCGCGTCGTCCGGGAGGGCGTGCGCACCGTGATGATCGGCTACCAGGCCATCGACGGCGTGCCCATCACCACCAGCCGCTGGCTGCTGCAGGGCGTGCTCAAGGACGAGTGGGGCTTCGACGGCACCCTCGTCACCGACTGGGACAACGTGGGCCGCATGGTGTGGGAGCAGTTCGTCAGCCCCGACCACGCGCACGCGTCCGCGGCCGCGGTGGGCGCCGGGAACGACGTCGTCATGGCGACGCCGAAGTTCTTCGAGGGCGCCCAGGAGGCCGTCGCCGACGGCCGCATCGACGAGAAGCGACTCGACGACGCGGTGCGGCGCATCCTGCGGCTCAAGGTGGACCTCGGCCTGTTCGAGGACCCGCGCGCGCCGGTCGCCGAGCGCATCGAGGCCGTCGTCGGCTCGGCCGCGCACCGCGACGTCGCCCTCGACGTCGCCCGCGGATCCCTCGTGCTGCTGGAGAACGACGGCACGCTGCCGCTGCTGCCGTCGGTCGAGCCTGTCGAGACCACGTCCGGGGTTTCGACAGGCTCAACCAGCGGGTTCCGACGCGTCGCCGTCGTCGGGCCGAACGCCGACGACCCGCACGCGCAGCTCGGCGACTGGGCCGGGGCGTCGGGGCAGGTGAGCTGGATCCGCGACGGTCACCCGCGGGAGCTGACCGAGACGGTGCTGGACGGGCTGCGGACGGTCGTGCCGCCGTCGTGGGAGGTCACGTACGCCCGCGGCGCGAACGTCGTGGAGCTGGGCCCCGACCCGGACGGCACGCACTTCCCCGACGGCCAACCGCGCCCGCCCGTCGCGCTGCCCGCGCCGTCGAGCCCGGAGCTGCTCGCCGAGGCCGAGGACGCCGCGCACGCCGCCGACGTCGTCGTCGCCGTCCTGGGCGACGAGGTCGCGCTGGCGGGCGAGGGCAGGTCCACGGCGACGCTGGAGCTGCAGGGCGGGCAGGTCGAGCTGTTGGAGCGGCTCGTCGCGACCGGGACGCCCGTCGTCGTCGTGCTGGTCGCGTCCAAGCCGCTCGTCCTGCCGGAGGCGGCCCGCCGCGCGGCCGCCCTGGTCCACGCTGCGAACCCGGGGATGCTCGGGGGCCGGGCGGTGGCAGAGCTGCTGCTCGGGCTGGTCGAGCCGACGGGCCGCCTGCCGATCTCCTACGCGCTGCACGCCGGCCAGCAGCCGGTGTTCTACCACCAGGTGCGCGGCCAGCACGGCACGCGGTACGCCGACCTCACGCAGCGCCCGCCGTACGTCTTCGGCGAGGGCCGCTCGTACACGACGGTCACCTACTCCGACCTGGTGCTCGACTCCGACGCCGTCGCGGCCGACGGCGTCGTGCGGGGTCGCGTGACGGTCGCGAACACCGGCGGCCGGCCGACCATCGAGACGGTCCAGGTCTACGTGGGCGACAGGGTCACCTCCGTCACCTGGGCCGACCGCGAGCTCAAGACCTTCCGCCGCGTACCCCTGGCACCGGGCGAGCGCGTCGTGGTCGACGTCGAGGTGCTCGCCGCGGACTGCACGATCGTGGACGCCGCCGGGGGGCGCGTCGTCGAGCCGGGCGACTTCGAGCTGCTCGTGGGCCCCAGCTCCCGCCGCGACGACCTGCTGGTGGCGCCCTTCCGCATCTCCTGAAACTCTTCGAGAAGGGTTGACACCTTACCCCCTAGGGGTATTGTGGACGGCATGACCGAGACCACCGCCCCCGCCGCGACCGCCGTGCACGACCACGACGGGCCGCACGGCTACGCCTCCGACAAGGAGGCCTACCTCAAGCGCATGCGCCGCATCGAGGGGCAGGTCCGCGGCATCGCGCGGATGATCGACGAGGACGTGTACTGCATCGACATCCTCACCCAGGTGTCCGCGGTGACCAAGGCCCTGCAGGCCGTCTCGATCGGCCTCGTCGAGGACCACCTCGGGCACTGCGTCGTGGACGCCGCCCGCGCGTCCGAGGCGGAGGGCGCCGCCAAGGTCAAGGAGGCCGCCGACGCGATCGGCCGCCTCGTGCGCAGCTGAACCACCCGCCCCACCGTAGAGGAGCACCGATGAGCACCGTCACGACCCTGGGCGTCACCGGCATGACCTGCACCAACTGCGTCGCGCACGTCACCAGGGACCTCGTCGCCGTGCCCGGCGTCGACGACGTCACCGTCGAGCTGCACGTCGGCGGCACGTCCGAGGTCGCCGTCTTCTCCGACGAGCCCGTCGACGAAGGCACCCTGCGCGAGGCCGTCGACGAGGCCGGGTACGACGTCGCGTCCGTCGTCGTGCAGACGGACGCGCTCGCGGCTCAGCAGGCCGCCCAGGCACCCGCGCGACAGTCCGCGCACGATAGGGCCTGCGGCTGCGGGCACGAGCACGCCGCGCGCGAGCACAAGACGTACGACCTGTCCGTCCCGCCGCGCCGCTGACACCCGGGTCGTCGCCCCCACCGCGACCCCGACACCCGGGTCGTCGCGGGTGACCTCCGACCCGGCACCTCAGGGAGTCACCCCATGAGCATCCCCACCGGGACCCCACCGGCCACCCTTCGACAGGCCCAGGAGCCGCCCGTCGAGGCGCCGCACCCGATCCTCGAGGTCGACCTCGCGATCGAGGGGATGACCTGCGCGTCGTGCGTGGCCCGCGTCGAGAAGCGCCTCCACCGCGTGGACGGCGTCCGCGCCACCGTCAATCTCCCGCTCGAGAGCGCGCACGTCGAGCTCACCACCGCCGTCGACGACGCCGCGCTCGTCGAGGCGGTGGCGCGGGCCGGCTACGCCGCGCGGGTCACTGCCCGCCGTGCCGTCGGCCCGGCGCCGGTTGCTCGGCCGGTCACTCCGCCGGTCGAGCCTGTCGAGACCACATCGCCACTCGCCCCTCCCCCGCCGGTCGCCCCTCCCCCGCCGGTCGCCCCTCCCCCGCCGGTCGAGCCTGTCGAGACCCGGGTTTCGACAGGCTCAACCAGCGAGGTTTCGACAGGCTCAACCAGCGAGGTTTCGACGGGTTCAACCATCGAGGTTTCGACCGGCTCAGCCACCGGCGGGGACGCCCGCGACGCCGACCTGCGTCGCCGGTTGATCGCGTCCGCCGTCCTCACCGTGCCCGTGGTGGCGCTGTCGATGATCCCGGCGCTGCAGGTCACGGGCTGGCAGTGGATCGTCGCGGCGCTCGCGCTGCCGGTCGTGACGTGGGGCGCGTGGCCGTTCCACACCGCGGCGGCGCGCGCGGCCCGGCACGGCGCGTCGACGATGGACACGCTGGTCTCGCTGGGCGTCACGGCCGCGACCCTGTGGTCGCTGTGGGCCCTCACGCTGGGCGGCGCCGGCGAGGTCGGGATGCGGATGCGGCCGTCGCTGGTGCCGTCCGCTGCCGAGGGCGCCCCGGAGCTGTACTTCGAGGTCGCGGCGGTCGTCACGACGTTCCTCCTCGCCGGCCGGTACGCCGAGCACCGATCGCGCCGTCGTGCGGGCGACGCCCTGCGGTCGCTGCTGGAGCTGGGCGCGAAGGACGCCGAACGCGTCCGCCTCGCCGCCGACGGCACGCCCGCCGTCGGGCCGGACGGCGGCCGGGTCACCGAGCGCGTGCCGGTGGCGGACCTGGCCGTGGGCGACGTGTTCGTCGTGCGGCCGGGCGAGAAGGTCGCCACGGACGGCGAGGTCGTCGAGGGCACGAGCGCCGTCGACACGTCGCTGCTCACGGGCGAGCCGGTGCCGGTCGACGTCGGCCCCGGCGACGCCGTCACCGGCGCGACGGTCAACACGTCGGGCCACCTGCTGGTGCGCGCCACGCGGGTCGGCGAGGAGACGACGCTGTCGCAGATCGGCCGGCTCGTCACCCAGGCGCAGACCGGCAAGGCGCCGGTGGCCCGGCTCGCCGACCGCATCTCCGCCGTCTTCGTGCCGATCGTCATCGGGCTGTCCGTGCTCACGCTGGCGGGCTGGCTGCTCGCCGGCGCCGACGTGCAGCTCGCGTTCACCGCGGCCGTGGCCGTGCTGATCATCGCGTGCCCGTGCGCCCTCGGGCTCGCGACGCCCACCGCGCTGCTGGTCGGCACCGGCCGCGGCGCCCAGCTCGGCATCCTCATCAAGGGGCCGGAGATCCTGGAGTCGACCCGCCGCGTCGACACCGTCGTGCTCGACAAGACCGGCACCGTCACCGAGGGCCGCATGCGCGTGGAGCGCGTCGTCGCCCCCGAGCTGTCAGGACCAACGCCGGATATGCCGCGCGCGGAGCCTGACATCTCGCGGGAGCGGGAGGTGCTGGCCTACGCCGGCGCGGTCGAGGCGCTGAGCGAGCACCCCATCGCCCGCGCGATCGCCGAGGCAGCCCGCGAGTCGTCAGGACCAGACATGGGTTCTGACGGTCCTGGCCCCGACGGCTCGCCGGGGACGGGGGCCGACGGCGTCGGCATCGGCACGCTGCAGGCGTTCGACTTCCGCTCGACGCCGGGCGGCGGGGTCGAGGCCGTGGTGCGGCGCGCGCACTCCGGCCTCGCAGGCCTCGCCGTCGACGGCGGGCTCAACGCCCGGCGCGTGCTGGTCGGGCAGCCGTCGTGGCTGGCCGGGCAAGGCGTCACGCTCGACGGCGAGCTCGCCGCGGCGTTCGACGACGCCGAGGCCACCGGCGCCAGCGCCGTCGTCGTCGCCTGGGACGGCGCCGCCCGCGGCGTCGTCGTGCTGCGCGACCCCGTCAAGGCGACCTCCGCGCGGGCCGTCGCGCAGCTGCGCGAGCTCGGCCTGCGGCCCGTGCTGCTCACCGGCGACGGCGAGGGCGCGGCCCGGGTCGCGGCGCGCGAGGTCGGCATCGCGCACGAGGACGTCGTCGCCCGCGTGCTGCCGCAGGACAAGGCGGCGGTCGTGGCCCGGCTGCGGTCCGAGGGCCGGGTCGTGGCGATGGTCGGCGACGGCGTGAACGACGCTGCCGCCCTCGCCACCGCGGACCTGGGGCTCGCCATGGGCACCGGCACCGACGTCGCCATCGAGGCCAGCGACATCACGCTGGTGCGCGGCGACCTGCGGTCGGCCCCCGCCGCCGTCCGGCTCTCCCGGGCGACACTCCGCGTGATCAAGCAGAACCTGTTCTGGGCGTTCGCGTACAACGTGGCGGCGATCCCGCTCGCCGCGGCGGGGCTGCTCAACCCGATGATCGCCGGGGCGGCCATGGCCGCGTCGTCCGTCATCGTGGTCGGGAACTCGCTGCGCCTCCGCCGCGCCACCTGACCCGCTGTGAGCATGATTCTGGCCCACTCTCCCGGAGGAGAGTGGGCCAGAATCATGCTCACAGCGGTTCGCTCCGGGGTCAGCGGAAGCGGCGGCCCTCGTCGCGGCGGTACGCCCACGCGGCGAGGGCGGCGAACAGCACGGTCCAGCCGATCAGCACGGGCCACGCCAGCCCGTACGCCGGCTGGTCGGTGAGCGCCTGCACCAGCAGGTCACGACCCGCCCGGGTGGGGGTGGCCTGCGAGATCGCGTCGAGCCACGGCGGGAAGACCTCCGGTGGCAGGAACAGCCCGCCCGCGAACGCCAGCGGGAACAGGACCACCTGCACCACCGGCAGCGCCGCCTTGGCCGACAGCGAGTAGCCCACCGCCATCCCGAGCAGCACGAACGGCACGGACACCAGGAGGGTCGTGCCGATCCCGGCCAACAGCTGCGCCCACGTCACCGACGCGGCCGTGAACAGCCAGGCGATGAGGATGAGGGGCACCAGCCCGAACAGGGCGAAGATCGCGCCGTTGACGATCCGCGCCACCATCCGCGGCCCCGGGCCGGCGGGCAAGGAGCGCACGAACGGGTCGAACGGCAGCTGGCGGTCCTCCGCCACGCCCAGCCCGTAGGTGAACAGGCTCGCGGAGCAGACGGCGAAGAGCCCGAGGCTCGCGACGGACATGGTGGCCCAGACCGGGTTCTGCGCCACGTCCTGCTGCGGCACGACGAAGAAGAACATCGCCAGCGCCGGGAACAGCATGTTGCCCAGCACCGCGATCGGGATGCGCACGGTCTCGATGAACTGGTACCTCAGGTGCAGCCAGGTCAGCCGCAGCGGGCCGGGTGCGCCCGCGGTCGCACGGGCCGGGGTCGTCGTCGTCGCGCTCATCGGGCCGCCTCCTTCGCCACCATCTCCTCGAACGCTTCCTCGAGGCTCGCGCCCCGGATCTGCAGGTCGGCGAACTCGACGTCCGCCCGGACCAGGTCACGCACGAACGCGTCCGCGTCCGCGGTGTACAGCTCCTGCAGGCCGTCGGGGAGCCGCTCGGCGCGGACGACGCCGGGCAGGTCGGCGAGGTCCGTCGACGACCGCACCAGGACACGCCGCAGGCCCACCCGGCGCAGGATGGCGTCGAGGGTGTCGTCGGCCCGCACCACCCCGCGGTCGACGACGACGACGCGCTGAGCGAGCGCCTGCACCTCCTCCAGGTAGTGGCTGGTCAGCAGCACCGTGCCGCCGCCTGCGTGGTAGGCACGGATCGCCTCCCACAGGGCCTGTCGGGCGCCGACGTCGAGGCCGGTGGTCGGCTCGTCCAGCAGCACGACGCGCGGACGCCCGACGAGCGCGAGCGCGACGGCGACGCGCCGCTTCTGCCCGCCCGACAACGCCCCGGTCTGGCGGCGACCCAGGTCGGTGAGCCCGAACTGCTCCAGGAGCTCGCCGGTGGGCACCGGGTCGGCGAAGTGGCCGCCCACGAAGTCCACGACCTCCCGCACGCGCAGCGTCGCGGGGAGCCCCGTCTCCTGCGGGGTGATGCCGAGCCCGGTGCGGCTGGCCGCGTCGCGCGGGTCGCCGCCGAGGAGGCGCACCGTGCCGGTGTCGGGTCGACGCTGGCCGCTGACCAGCGACAGCAGCGTGGACTTGCCGGCGCCGTTCGGCCCGAGCAGCCCCACGAGCTCGCCCGGCCCGACGTCGAGCGACACGTCGTCGAGCGCGATGACGTCGCCGAAACGGCGCGTCACCCCGTCGACCTGGATGACCGTCATGTTCCGGATCCCTTCAGCAGTGCGGTGAGTGTGGCCGTGTAGTCCTCGAAGGCGCGCCGGCCCGGGGTGGTCAGCGCGAGATAGGTGACCGGCTTGCGCCCGGAGTGCGTCTTGGACATCCGGACGTAGCCGGCGTCCTCGAGCTTGCGCAGGTGCGTGGACAGGTTGCCGGCGGTCATGTCGAGCAGCTGCTGCAGCCGGGGGAACGTGATCTCGTCGGTCGCATCCAGCGTGGCCAGCGTCGCGACGACGCGCAGCCGGGCCGGAGCGTGGATGACGGTGTCGAGCTCAGTCATCGCGCGGGTCCTGCCCGACGGCGGCACGGGCCCCACGCAGGGCGCGCTGCTGGCGCCCCCGCCTCAGGGCGACCACCTGCCAGACGCCCGTGATGACGAGGAAGCCGCCCCCGCCGAGGAGCGCCATGACGAGGTAGGTGGTCGGCATGCCGACCACCGTCGCGATGCCCCCGGTGAGCACGATCCACGTCCCGAGGACATACAGGCTGACGTCCCCGAAGCAGGCGGCACCGGTGAGGTACATGATCCCGACGATCATGCAGGCCAGGGCGTTGGAGGCCAGGCCGATGACCTCGTCCGAGGCCCCGGCGCGCCCGAGGCCGCCGATGATGAACGGGTACGCGACGAAGGCGATGCACCACGCGCCGCCCCACAGGTTCCCGGCGCGGCGGCTCGCTCCCCGGGTACCGGCGGTGCGCCGGACGCTGTGCACGATCGTGACGACGACCGCCGCCGCGAGCAGCCCGCCGAAGACGATGAACGCGCCGCCGCTCGGGATCCCCTCGGAGCTGCGGGCCCCGGCCCACAGCACGAGGTAGCCGACGAGCCACGCGACCCCCCAGAGCAGGCACAACAGCCGGCCGTCCGGCTCGAGGCCGGAGCGCGCGCGGTCCTGCTGCTCACGGACGATCCGCAGGGAGTCGGCGGCGGCGAGCCCGGCGGCGTCGCCGGGCTGGTCGTCGTGGGGGTGATGCGACATCCATACCTCGCAGAGAACTTTGTGGTGCAAACTTGTTTGTCGAGCATGGCACGCGACCGGCCGCCGCACAACCCCCAGAAAATGTGATATCACTTTGCTATCGCGCTGCCGGCCGTCTCCTCGGCCGCCCGCCTCCCCCCGTCGACCGATCCAGGAGCACCCGATGACCGACACCTCTCCCCCGCCGCAGACCACCACCGGCGGCGCCCCGGCCGGCCGGCCCGTCGGGCACGACGGCACCCGCGTCGACGTCGCCGAGCGCGCGGCCTGGTCGCTCGGCGCCGGCGGTGCGGTGCTCGCCGTGGTCGTGAGCGTGGCGCTCGTCGTCGGCGGCATCCTCGCGGCGGCGTCGGACAACGCCGCGGCGACGGTCCTCGGCGTCGTCGCCGTCGTGGCCGGCATCCTGCTGTTCACCGGGATCGGGGTCATCAGCCCCGGGCAGACCCTCGTCGTGCAGCTGTTCGGCCGGTATCTGGGCACCGTCCGGCGCACCGGCCTCGTCCTCACCGTGCCGCTCACCACGCGCCGCCGCGTCTCCGTGCGCGTGCGCAACTTCGAGACCAGCGAGCTCAAGGTCAACGACGCCGACGGCAACCCGATCAACATCGCCGCCATCGTCGTGTGGCAGGTGGCCGACACCGCCAAGGCGAGCTTCGCCGTCGAGGACTACGACGACTTCGTCGTGGTGCAGTCCGAGTCCGCGCTGCGGCACGTGGCCATGGCCCACCCGTACGACGGCGGTGACGGCGTCGAGTCGCTGCGCGGGGCCACCGAGCTCGTGTCGGACGAGATCGCGGCCGAGGTCGCCGAGCGCGTGGCCGTGGCCGGCGTCGAGGTCATCGAGGCCCGCATCTCCAACCTCGCGTACGCCCCCGAGATCGCGCAGGCGATGCTGCAGCGCCAGCAGGCCGGGGCGATCATCGCGGCCCGGTCGCGCATCGTCGACGGCGCGGTGTCGATGGTGGAGGACGCCCTGGGCCGGCTCGAGGCGGACGGGATCGTCAGCCTCGACGACGAGCGCCGCGCCACCATGGTGTCCAACCTGCTCGTCGTGCTGTGCGGCGAGAGCCGGGCCACCCCGGTCGTCAATGCGGGATCCCTGTACCAGTGACGCCCGACGGCACCGAGCCCGGGGACGACGCGTCGTCCCCGGGCTCCGGGCGTCCCGCCCGCCCCGCCCGCAAGCAGGTGCTGCTGCGCCTCGACCCGGCGATCCACGACGCCGTCGCGCGCTGGGCCGCCGACGACCTGCGCAGCGTCAACGCGCAGATCGACCTCTTGCTGCGACGCGCGCTCAAGGACGCCGGGCGGCTGCCGCGCGACGCGGCCCCCGCCCGGCGTCCCGGCCGCCCGCCCCGCGAGGACGGCTGACGCCCGCGGGACGAAAGGTGCGCAGCGTGCCGGTCCCCCGCGGCCGCGCGGCCTACCCTGGGCCCGTGACCGCCGTGCCGCCCCCTGCGCTCCGCTCCCCCGTGGCCCCTGCCACGACGCCCGCCGCGCGACATCGCACCGCCGCCGAGATCTGGATCGTGCTCGGCCTGAGCCTCGGGCAGAGCGGCGTCTACGCGCTCGTCAACATCGTCGCGCGGCTGACCGCCGAGACCCCGCTCGCCGAGCAGACGGCGACCCTCAACGCGAGCCAGTCCGACCGGTCGCTGCTCGACCTCACCTACCAGCTCCTGGGGATCTTCTTCGCGCTGGTCCCCGTCGCGCTCGCGCTGTACCTGCTGAGCGGACGGGCGTCGGCCACGTGGACCGGGACCCGGCGGCGGATCGGTCTGGACTGGGGTCTCGACGGCGCCCGCCCGGGGCGCGACGTCGCGTGGGGCTTCGGCCTCGCGGCCGCGATCGGCATTCCCGGCCTGGCGTTCTACGTCGTCGGCCGGCTGCTGGGGATCACGGTGGAAGTCCAGGCCAGCGCGCTGAACAGCGCCTGGTGGACCGTCCCGGTGCTGATCCTCGCCGCCGCCCAGAACGCGCTGCTGGAGGAGGTCGTCGCCGTCGCCTACCTGTACGAGCGCACCCGCGACCTCGGGTGGTCGCGCCTGCAGTTCGTGGTCTGGAGCTCGCTGCTGCGCGGCTCGTACCACCTCTACCAGGGCATCGGCCCGTTCCTCGGCAACGTCGTGATGGGCCTGGTCTTCTCGTGGTTCTACACCAGCCGGTGGGGGCGGAACCGCGTGCTGCCGCTCGTCGTCGCGCACACCCTGCTCGACGTCGTCGCCTTCGTGGGTTACGCCCTCCTGCCCGACGCATGGAAGGGCGCGCTGGGGCTCTAGGCTCACGTCACACGGCACGTCCCCGCCGACGCAGGAGGACCGGTGCAGGTTCCGGACATGGACGAGACGCTCGCGGCGATCCGCCGCCGCACCGCCTCGATGACGACCGCAGGGATCGTCGAGCTCCGCTCCGTCGCGGCCGACGGAGACGTGATCGAGGTCCGGTTCAGCGATCGTCGTGACGCAGGACGACGCCTCTACCGGGGCCGCGCGCGGCTGACCGGGCCCGACGAGGAGGCCATCGCGATGGGCGACGTCCTTGGGTTCGAGGAATGGGCCGAGTGGAACGTCGTCCTGCCCATGGTCGAGGCCCTGGTGACGGGCGCGGCCCGCGGTTCCTCCGGCGACTGGATCGACCTCCAGACGCTGTGACGAGCTCCGCGCCTCAGGCGTCCCGGAGCACGCGCAGCGACTCCCTGCGCTCGGCCTGGGCCACGGGGTCGGGCACGGGCAGCGACGCCAGCAGGCGGCGGGTGTAGTCCTCGTGCGGTGCGCCCAGCACCTGCTCGCCGGTGCCCTCCTCCACGAGCTGCCCGCGGTAGAGCACCGCGATCCGGTCGGCCAGGAGGTCGACGACGGCCAGGTCGTGCGAGACGAACAGGCACGCGAAGCCGAGCTCGCGCTGCAGCTGGGCGAACAGCTCCAGCACGCGGGCCTGCACCGAGACGTCGAGGGCCGACGTCGGCTCGTCCGCGACGAGCAGCTCCGGGTCGAGCGCCAGGCCGCGGGCCAGCGACGCGCGCTGCCGCTGCCCGCCCGAGAGCTCGTGCGGGAACCGGTCGCCGTAGCTCCGCGGGAGCTGGACCGCCTCGAGCAGCTCGTCCACGCGCTTGCGGGCCGCCTCCGGGTTCCGTGCCCGCCCGTGCACCACCAGCGGCTCGGCCACGCACTCGGCGATGGTCAGCAGCGGGTTGAACGACGTGGCCGGGTCCTGGAAGACGAACCCGAGCCGCGGGCGCATGCTCTTGAGGGCGCGCCCGCGCGCGCCGTGCATCTCGGTGCCGAGCACCCGCAGCGACCCGCCGGACACGGGCGTGAGGCCCGCGATCGCCCGTGCGATCGTCGTCTTGCCCGACCCGGACTCGCCCACCAGCCCGAGCACCTCGCCCGGCCGGATCTCCAGGGACACGCCGTCGACGGCGGTGAAGGCGGGCTGCCGGAACCGGCCCGGGTACGTGATGGTGAGGCCCTCCGCCCGCACCACCGGCTCGCCGGCCGCCCAGCCCTCGGGACGGGCGGCCGCGCGCTCCGCGGCGCGCGCCGTGCCCTCGCCGATGCGGGGCACCGCCTTGAGCAGCGCCCTGGTGTAGTCGGCCTGCGGGTCGGCGAACAGCGCGCCGACGGGCGCCTGCTCCACGACCTTGCCCTGGTACATCACCGCGACCCGGTCGGCCAGGTCGGCCACCACGCCCATGTTGTGCGTGATGAGGACGATCGCCGTGCCCGTCTCGTCGCGCAGGGTGCGCAGCAGGTCGAGGATCTCGGCCTGCACCGTGACGTCGAGGGCGGTGGTCGGCTCGTCGGCCACGATGAGGCTCGGGTTCAGCACCAGCGCCATCGCGATGACGATGCGCTGCTTCTGCCCGCCGGAGAACTGGTGCGGGTAGTGGTCGATCCGGTGCTCGGGGTCGGGGATCCCGACCTGCCGCAGCACCTCGACGGCCCGCTCGCGCGCCTGCTTCATCGACACGTCGCCGTGGGCGCGGATGCCCTCGGTGATCTGCCAGCCCACCGTGTACACGGGGTTGAGCACGCTGGACGGCTCCTGGAAGACCATCGCCGCGTCGCGGCCCCGCGCCTCGCGCAGCCGCGCACCGGACACGTGCACGACGTCGGTCTGCTGACCCTCGCGGCCCGTGAGCACCACGGCCCCGCGCGTCGTGGCGGTGGCCGGCAGGAGCCCGAGCAGGGTCTTGGCGGTGACGGTCTTGCCCGAGCCCGACTCGCCCACGATGGCGAGCACCTCGCCCGGCTGGACGTCGAGGCTCACGCCGTCGACGGCGCGCACGGGCCCCGCGTCCGTGGCGAACGAGACCGCCAGGTCGGCGATGGACGCGACGGCGCTCATGCGTCGTCCCCCTTCGGGTTCGTGGTCTCGTCAGGCTCGACCGACGGGTCCCCCGGTCCCTGAGCCTGTCGAAGGGCGACCGACGGGTCCCCCGGTCCCTGAGCCTGTCGAAGGGCGACCGACGTCGCGGCGACCGCGCCGGAGACGTTCCGGGACCGGGCGCGCGACCGCAGGCGCGGGTCGGCGAGGTCGTTGAGCGACTCGCCCATGAGCGTCATCCCCATGGCGGCGACGACGATGGCCAGGCCGGGGAAGAGCGCGGTCCACCAGATGCCGGACGTGACGTCGGCGATGGCCCGCTGCAGGTCGTACCCCCACTCCGCCGCGGCCGTCGGCTCGATGCCGAAGCCCAGGAAGCCGAGGCCGGCGAGCGTGAGGATCGCCTCCGACGCGTTGAGCGTCACGATGAGCGGCAGCGTGCGGGTGGAGTTGCGCAGCACGTGCCGCGTCATGATCCGCCAGTGCCCCGTGCCGAGCACGCGCGCGGAGTCGACGAACGCCTCGCCCTTGATCCGCACCACCTCGGCGCGCACCACGCGGAAGTACTGCGGGATGAACACCACCGTGATGGACAGCGCGGCGGCGAAGATGCCGCCCCACATGCTCGACTGGCCGCCCGAGATGACGATGGCGAGCAGGATGGCGAGCAGCAGGGACGGGAACGCGTAGATCGCGTCGGCCACGACGACGAGCACGCGGTCGAGCCAGCCGCCGAAGTAGCCGGACAGCAGGCCCAGCAGCACGCCCACGACGATGGACGACAGGATGGCGACCAGCACGACCAGCAGCGCCGTCCGCGCACCCCACACGACGCGGGACAGCACGTCGTACCCGCCGACGGTGGTGCCGAACCAGTGTTCGGCGCTGGGCGGCATCTGTGCGCCGAACGCGCCGTCAAGGTCGCGCAGCTGCGACCAGCCGAAGGGCGCCAGCAGCGGGGCGAACACGGCGACCAGCACGAACACCGCCGTCAGCACGAGGCCGGCGATCAGCATGCCGCGCTGGAGCCCGACGCTCTGGCGCACCTGGTGCACCACGGGCAGCTTCTTGAACCAGGCGCCCCGGCCGCCGACGTGCTCGGGGGCGACGCCCTCGATGCCGACGGGGACGACCTCAGGAGCATCAGGAGCGCTCATCAGTACCTCACCCTCGGGTCGATCAGCGCCGCGATGATGTCGACGAGGAAGTTCGTCACCGCGACGACCACGGCCATCAGCACGACGATCCCCTGCACGGCCACGAAGTCGCGCGCCTGCAGGTACTCCGCGAGCTGGAAGCCCAGCCCGCGCCACTCGAACGTGGTCTCCGTGAGCACCGCGCCCACGAGCAGCATCGCCACCTGCATGCCGGCGACCGTGATGATCGGGATCAGCGCCGGACGCCACGCGTGCTTGGTGACCAGCCGGCGCTCCGCCACGCCGCGCGAGCGGGCCGCGTCGACGTAGTCGGCGCCGAGCGTGCCGATCATGTTGGTGCGCACGAGCCGCAGGAACACACCCGCGGTGAGCAGGCCTAGCGTCGCTGCGGGCAGCACGGAGTGCGAGAGCACGTCGAGCACGACCGCGGGGTCGCCGGTGCGGAACGCGTCGACCAGCATGAAGCCCGAGTCGGCGCCCGCGATCTGCATCGCGATCTCGCCGTCGGTCGAGACCCGACCGGCGACGGGGAACCAGCCCAGCCACACGGAGAAGATCAGCTTGAGGACCAGGCCGGCGAAGAAGACCGGCGTCGCGTAGGCGAGGATCGCGAGCACGCGCAGCACGACGTCGGGCAGGCGGTCGCGGAAGTAGCCCGAGACCATCCCGAACGGGATGCCCAGCACCAGCGCGACCAGCACGCCGTAGGCGGCGAGCTCGAGGGTCGCCGCGCCGTACTGGGCGATGACCTCGATGACGGGGCGGTTGTCGCTGATCGTCATGCCGAAGTCGCCGGTGAAGACGCCCCGCAGGTACTCCAGGTACTGCACGAGGATCGGCCGGTCGTAGCCGGCGGCGTGGATCCGCTCCGCGAGCTGGTCGGGCGTGAGGCGCCCGCCCAGGGCGGCGGTGATCGGGTCACCCGTCGCGCGCATGAGCACGAAGACGGTGGTGACCAGGATGAACACGGTGGGGATGATGAGCAGGAAGCGCACCAGGATGTAGCGTCCCAGTGCGCTTCCTGCCGTGCTACGCGAGGCCACGGGGCAGGATCAGCCCTTGGCCAGCGCGGCGTAGCGGAACTTGAACGACGCGTCGAGCGTGTCCTCGGCGCCCGTGACGTCGGCGCCGACCACCGCGACCTGGTCGCCCTGCAGGTACGGCAGGGTCGACAGGTCCTCGGCCTCCGCGGCCTGGATCTCCTCGATGATCCCGGTGCGAGCGTCGGGGTCGGCCGTCACGGCCTGCTCGAGGATCATGTCCTCCACGTCCTGGTTCACGTAGTGGTTGCCCAGGAAGTTCTCCTTGAGGAAGAACGGCGTGAGGTAGTTGTCGGCGTCGGAGTAGTCCGGGAACCAGCCGAGCTGGTACGCCGGGTAGACGTCGGCGGTGCGGTCCTTCGAGTACTGCACCCACTCGGTGGTCTGCAGGTTGACCGTGAACAGGCCGGTCCCCTCGAGCTGGTCCTTGATGAGCGCGTACTCGTCGCCCGAGGACGGGCCGTAGTGGTCGTTCGAGTACTGCAGGTTGAGCTCGACCGGGGTCTGGACGCCCGCGTCCTCGAGCACCTTCTTCGCCGCGTCGGCGTCCGGCCCGCCCTCGCCGTCGCCGTACAGCTCCTTGAGCGGCTCGGTGGCCCCTGTCAGGCCGTCCGGGACGAAGGAGTACAGCGGCGAGTAGGTGCCCTTGTAGACCTGGTCCGCGATCGCGGCGCGGTCGATGAGGTGGGCCGCCGCCTGGCGCACGGCCAGCGCCTTCGCCGGGTCGGCGTCGGCCTGCTCGGCGCCGTACGGCTGCGTGTTGAAGTTGAAGGTGATGTAGCGGATCTCGCCGCCCGGGCCCTTGACGACCTTCACCGAGTCGTCGCCGCCGAGGTCCTCGATGTCGGTGGGCGACAGCGAGCGGAACGCCACGTCGACCGAGCCCTCCTGCACCTCGAGCTTGAGGTTGGAGGAGTCGGCGAAGTACTTGACGTTGACCTTCGGCGTCTTCGCGGCGCCCAGGACGCCCTGGTAGCCGTCCAACGCCTCGTACGCGATGAGCTCGTTCACCGTGTAGTTCGTGATCGAGTACTGGCCGGCGAACGCCTTGCCGTCGACGATCTCCTGGTCGGGCGTCAGCGCGTCGGCGGCGAAGACGTCCTCGTCGACGATCGGGCCGGCCGGCGACGACAGGATCTGCGGGAAGACCTGGTCGTTCTCGCTCTTGAGGTGGAAGACGACCGTGGTGTCGTCGGGCGCCTCGACCGAGTCCAGGTTGTACAGCAGCGACGACGGGCCGTTCTCGTCCGCGATCGCGAGCTGACGGTCGAACGTGAACTTCACGTCGGACGACGTCAGGTCGTTGCCGTTGGCCCACTTCAGGCCCGGCTTCAGCGTGACCGTGTACTCCGTGGGCGCCGTGAACTCCGCCGACTCCGCGATGTCCGGCTCGACGTCCGGGCTGCCGTACGGCGTGTTCATGAGGAACGGGTAGATCTGGTTCATCACCGCGAACGACCCGTTGTCGTACGAACCTGCCGGGTCGAGCGACGTGATCTTGTCCGTGGTGCCGATGATCAGCGACTCTGCGGCTCCGTCGCCGCCGCCACCGCCGTCGTCGGAGCCGCCGCCGCAGGCGGTCAGCGCCAGTGCCACGGCCGCGGCACCAGCGGTGCCGGCGAGCAGCCTTCGTGAGGCTCGGATCGTGCTCATGTCGGGGGTCCCCTATCTGCAGACGGGCCACGGCACCGACGCCGCCGCCCTCGTCACGATGCGGGCGTTTCTAGCACACCCCGGTGTCGCCCAGGTCACGGTCGCCGGTCACACCCGGACCCGTGATCGCATCGTGATGCGGGAACCTACCACCGGCGCGCACCGCATGTCACAGGCCGGAACAGCCCCGAACACCTAGACTCGCCGTCATGTCCGGAGCGAGCGCAGCGGGTCCCGCGCGGGATCCGTCGCACGACCCGGCCCCCGCCACCGGCCCGCTGCAGGCCCTGCTCGGCCAGCCGGCCGCGGGCGGCGACGACGACCAGGCCCTCGTGCGCGTCGTCGACACCCCCGAGCCGCGCGTGCGGCACCCCTCCGACATGCTCGGCATGGTCACCAGCGCGCTCGGGGTGGCGCTGGTGCTGGTGCTGTCCGTCGTCGCGCACGCCACCACCGAGGGCGTCACGCAGGACGTGCAGACCTTCAACACCCTGCTCGCGCGCATCCTGTTCATCCCGGTGCAGGTGCTCGAGGGCCTGGTCACCCTGTTCGTCCCCGCCGCCGTGCTGATCGAGCTCGGCGTGCGGCGCCTCGGCCGGCAGGTCGTCGAGTCGATCTGCGGGGCCGCGCTCGGCCTGCTGCTCGGCGTCGTGACGGTCGTGACCATCTCCAGCTTCGGCAGCGACGAGCTCATCCGCGGCCTGTCGGTGCGGGACGACGGCGAGTGGCTCCTGACCATCCCCGGCTACGTGTCGGCCATCGCCGGCCTGCTCACCACCGCCGGCCCGCGCACCCGGCGCCGCACGGTGCGCTGGTCGTGGAACGTGCTGTACCTCGCGCTGTTCATCGTGCTCATCACCGGGCAGGTCTCGCTGCCGGGCATCCTCGTCGCGCTGCTGCTCGGGCGGCTCGCGGGCCAGGCCGTGCAGTACGTCTCCGGCGTGCGCAGCGAGCGCGCCTACGGCGCCGACCTGGTCACCGCCGTGCGGCGCGCGGGCTTCCGGCCGACCGTGCTGGTCCGCGTCCGCGACTCCCAGACGGTCGTCGACGCCGACGCGGTGGACGCCGCCGAGCCCGCCGCCGACGCCCCCGACGTCCCGGCCGACTCGGTCGTCTCGTACGACACCACGGGCGACGTCGTGACCGCCGTCGACCCCGCGGACGACGACGTCGCCGGGATCCACGTCGGCTCCGTCAGCGCGCCGGCCGAGGCGGACGGCGCCGCGGACGGCGACGACGCGCCCGCCGACCCGGCCGCCGTCGCGCTCACCCGCGCCGGCGACAACCGGGTGTACGCCCTGTTCACCGGCGACGGCCGGCGCCGCGACGTGGTCGTGCTCGACGGCGACCGGCAGGTCATCGGCACCCTCACGCGGGCGTGGCGGGCGCTGCGCCTGCGCGGGCTCGAGGGCCGCGCGGCGATCTCCCTCAAGGCGGTGGCGGAGCGCACCGCCCTCCTGGCCTACGCCGCGTCGGCAGCGGGCGTCCGCACGCCCCGGCTGGAGGGCATCGGCGTCGCCGACGACTCCGTCGTCCTCGTGCACGAGCACGCGCGCGGCGCCGTGTCGCTGCGCGACCTGCCCGACGACCGGCTCGACGGGCCGCGCGGCGACGCGATCCTCGCCGAGGCGTGGGAGCAGCTGCGCCGGGCGCACGACGCCGGGCTCACCCACCACACGCTCACCCCCGACGTCCTGCTCGTGCACCACGACGAGGCCGGCGACCCGCACGTGTGGCTCACCGGCTGGGAGCAGGGCGAGATCGCGTCGTCCGTGCTGTCCCGGCGCCTCGACCTCACGCAGATGCTCGCCCTGCTGGCCCTGCGCGTCGGGGCCGGCCGGGCGCTCGCCTCCGCCGTGCGGGCGCTACCGGACGAGGACATCGCCGCGATCGGTCCGCTGCTGCAGTCGATCGCGCTGCCGCCGGCCACCCGCGTCGAGGTGCGCCGGGCGAAGGGCCTGCTCGACGAGCTGCGGGAGGCACTGGTCGAGCGCCTGCCGCAGGCCGACGTCCAGCCGCAGAACATCACGCGGTTCGGGGCGCGCACGATCATCATGCTCACCCTGACGATCGTCGCCGTCACGGTGATCGTCACGACGATCAACTTCGAGGAGATCGCCTCGGCGATCGCCGAGGCCAACCCCTGGTGGGTCGCGGCCTCGTTCGCGTTCGGGGCGATCACGTGGTTCGGCGCCGCCCTGACGTTCTCCGCGTTCTCGCCCGAGAAGCTGCCGCTGTGGCGGGCGACGCTCACCCAGATGGCCGGGTCGTTCGTGTCGCTCGCCGCGCCGGCGGGCATCGGGCCGGCCGCGCTCAACCTGCGCATGCTCACGCGGCGCGGGGTGGCGACGCCGATGGCGGTCGCGACGGTCGCCCTCGTGCAGGTCTCGCAGTTCGTGGTCACGGTGCTGCTGCTCGTGGTGCTGTCGATCTTCACGGGCTCGGGCGGGCTCATCGAGCTGCCGTCCACCACGGTCCTCATCGCGATCTCCGGGGTCGGGCTCGCCGTCGTCGCGACCCTCCTCGTCCCCGCCGCGCGGCGCTGGGCCTGGGAGAAGGCCCGCCCGATCCTCGAGCAGGTGTGGCCGCGCCTGTCGCAGATGATGGGGCAGCCCGGCCGGCTCATGCTCGGCCTCGGCGGGAACGTCGTGATGACGCTGGGCTACGTGCTCGCGTTCGACGCCGCCCTCGCCGCGTTCGGCCAGTCGCTCAACCTCGTCGACGTCGCGGTCATCTACCTGGTCGGCAACGCGCTGGGCGCCCTGGTCCCGACGCCCGGCGGCCTGGGCGGCGTCGAGGGCGCGCTCATCGCCGGCCTGACGGCGGCCGGCATCCCCGCCTCCCTCGCGTTCTCCGTGACGATGCTGTACCGCGTCGTGACCTACTGGGCCCGCGTGCCGATCGGGTGGGCCGCGATGCGGTTCCTCGAGCGCAAGGGCGACCTGTGACGACACCGGCCGTGCCGCCGGGACGGAGGCGACGATGACGCTGGTCGACACCGGCAGGAGGCATCCGGCGACGGACGCCGCCGGGTCGCCGCGCGCGTGCGTGGCAGCGGCGGTCGAGGTCGCCACGCAGGACCTCGACCGCGTGCTCGCGGGCCTCCAGTGGCGGTTCGAGCGGCGGGCCGTGCACCGCCTCGCGGCGGGCGCGTGGGTGGAGCTCCCCGCGGGCGAGCCGGCGGCGCTCCTCGTGACCGACGGCCTGGTGCGGGCACGCGGCCTCGGCGAGCTCGTGGACCTGGCGCCGGGCGACTTCCTCCTCCTGCCGCACGGCACGCGGTCCGAGCTGCACGCCCTGTCCGACGCGACGGTGCTGTGCGTCCTGCTCGCCGCCGTCGGTGCCGGCGACGCGCCGGGCGTCCTGCCGCCCCAGGTCCTGCTGACCGAGTTCCCGCAGGACGAGCCGATCGCCGCGTCGATGTTCCGCGCCGTCGTCGAGGACTACCCCGCCCCGCGCAGCGTGCTGGGCGACCGGGCGGTCACCCTGGTCGCGTCGGTGGCGATCACCGCCTGGTACGCGCGCGGGTGCGCCCCGGCACGCTGGCTCATGCACCACGACGACCCGGGGCTCGCGACCGCTGTCGCGGCGATCCACGCCGAGCCCGGGCGGGAGTGGACGGTCGAGGACCTCGCCCGGGTGGCGCTCGCGTCGCGGTCCGGCTTCGCGGCCCGGTTCCGGGCGGCGACCGGGCAGACGCCCGGCCGCTACCTGGCCCAGGTGCGGGTCGCGCACGCGCGCTGCCTCCTGACGGCGGGCGACGTCCCCGTCGCGACCGTCGCGCGGCGGCTCGGCTACGGGTCGGACACGGCGTTCGGCCGCGCCTTCCGGCGGCACACCGGCGTCACGCCGTCGCAGTGGCGGCGGGGCGAGCGGCCCGAGCCGTCCTGAGCGTGCCGCGCACCGCGAGGCCGCCCGCGACCGCGACGACAGCCGCGACGAGGTAGGTCCAGCCGATCCCGATCGCGTCGACGCCCAGCCCGCCGACCGCGGAGCCCAGGATGATCGCCGTCTGGAAGCCCGCCACGACCAGCCCGCTGCCCGCCTCGACCTGCCCCGGCAGGACCCGCGTGATCCAGACCTGGACGACGTTCAGCACGCCGCCGAACGCCGCGCCCCACACGATCACCGCGGGGTAGGCGAGCGCCGGCAGGGCGACCGCCAGGCCGAGGGCGGCGACGCTCGCGCCGATGGCCACGGGCACGGCGACCAGCAGCACGGCCAGGTGCCGGTCGACGACGGCGCCGACGGCGAAGTTCCCGACCAGGCCGCCGGCGCCGAAGAGGGCGAGGAGGACGGCGATCGTCCCGACGTCGGACCCGGGCAGCAGCGAGAGCGCAGGCCGGACGTAGGTGAAGCCGACGAAGTGGCCGGCGATGACCGCCACGATGCTCACCAGCCCGACGGCGACGCCCGGCGACCGCAGGGCGCGCCCCATCGAGGACCAGCCGATCCCCGGCGTCGGCGCGATGCGCGGCAGCGCGACGCGCATCGCGACCGCCGTGACGACGGTCAGGACGGCGGCGGCCCAGAACACGACCCGCCAGCCCGCCGCCGCGCTGATCAGCACCCCGAGCGGCACGCCGGCGACCGTCGCGACGGTCGTCCCCGCGTTGACGACCATCATCGACCGGCCCACCCGGTCGGCCGGGACGAGCCTTGTCGCGATGACGAGCGACATGGACCAGTAGCCGCCCAGCGCGGCGCCGAGCAGCAGCCGGGCCGCCATGAGGACGCCGATGCTCGGCGCCACGGCGACGAGCACGTTGGAGGCCACCGCGCCCAGCGCGAGCACCACCAGCAGCGTCCGCCGGTCGGTGCGCGGGAACAGGGAGCTCAGTCCGAGGGCGGTCAGCAGCGCCGTGAGGGCGGTGACGCTGACCGACAGCCCCACCACGCCCTCCGTGACGCCGAGGTCGTGGGCCACCGGTGTCAGCACCCCGGGCGGCAGGAACTCCGCCGTCACGAGCGAGAAGCTGCCGAGGAACATCGTCGCCAGCGCGAGCCACGCGCGACGGGGCGACAGGGGCGCGCGCGGCCCCGGCGGGGCGGCGGCGGTGGTCATGGTGCCGGTCTGGTTCGTCGTCATGCTGGTCGCAACAACCTGCGAGGGCGCCGGAGCAGACCCTGGCTCCAGCGCGATCGATCCAGACGCCACGACGGCCCGGCGGCCCGGCGTGCCCGGCGGCACACCGGGCACGACGGAGGCCCGCCGCTCGCACAGGCGAGCGGCGGGCCTCCGGTGGCTGACGCGGGGCGGCGACGAGCCGCGCCGGTCAGCGGACGATCACTTGGCGACGGCCTTCTTGAGGACCGAGCCGGCGCTGATCTTGACGCCGAAGCCGGCGGGGATCTGGATCTCCTCGCCCGTGCGGGGGTTACGACCGGTGCGGGCGGCACGCTCGACGCGCTCGACCGACAGCAGGCCGGTGACCTTGACGGCCTCGCCCTTGGCGAGCGACTCCTCCAGCACCTCCTGGAAGGCGTTGAGGAACTCCTCGGCCTGTGCCTTGGTGACGTTCTCCGCCTTGCCGGCGATGGCCGAGACGAGCTCGGACTTGTTGAGCGACATGTGAATCCCTTCTCCGGATCACGACGCACGCTGCCCGCGCGTCGTCACGTTCACGCCTCCCCGGCCAAGCCGGGTGGACGGGGAACACACTAGGGAACATCCGCGGATTCCTGCGACTTTTGCGCGCGTGGCGCGACACACGTCACCGAGGCCTCACCCGGCAGTCCCTCCCGGGACCGGTGAGGACGGTGTCACCGGGCGGTCCTACGCTCGTGCCTCGAGAACACTCCCGGCCGCCCGCCGGACCGCCCGGCCGGCCGCCGGACCAGCCACCGGACCAGCCACCGGACCACGCGCCCGACCAGCCACCCGACCAGCCACGGAGCCCCGACGTGACCGACGCGCCGCCCGACCTCGCCCGACCGCGGGTCACCCGCAACCTCACCGCCCTGGTGCTCGGCAACGCGCTGGGCGGCGTGGGCGTCGCCGTCGGGGCGTCCGTGGGCGCGCTGCTCACGGAGCGGCTCGGCGGCACGGCGGTGGCCGGGCTCGCCCAGGCCGTCGGCGTGCTGGCCGCGGCGGTCGCCGCCATCCCGCTCGCGAACCTCGCGGCCCGGCGCGGGCGGCGGGTGGCGCTCGCGCTCGGCTACTCGCTCGCCGCGACGGGCGCGCTGATCACCGTGCTGTCCGCCGTCGCGGGTTCGCTCGCGGTGCAGCTCGTCGGCATCGGGCTGTTCGGCGTCGCGAACGCCGTGACCCTGCAGTCCCGCTTCGCGGCCGCCGACGACGCGCCCGCCGCGACGCGCGCCCGCACCATGTCCTTCGTCGTGTGGGCCACGACGGTCGGGTCGGTGCTCGGCCCGAACCTCAGCGCCCCCGGCGACGACCTCGGCGCCCACCTCGGGCTGCCCCCGCTCGCCGGCCCGTACCTGCTCGCCCTGGTCGCGCTGGTCGCGGCGGCATGCGTCGTCACGGCGCTCTACCGCCCGCCCGCCCGGCACGTGGGGGCCGAGGGCGCTCCGACGACGCCCGCGGCCCCGCCGCTCGGCTCCCGCGCCGCGCTCGCCTGGGCGTGGCGGCACCCGGTGGCACGGTTCGGGCTGGTCATGCCGGCGTGCGCGCACGCCGTGATGATCGTCGTGATGGTGATGACGCCGCTGCACATGCAGCACGCGGGCATGTCGCTGGAGATCGTGGGCGTCGTCATCAGCCTGCACATCGTGGGGATGTTCGCGTTCAGCCCGGTCTTCGGCTGGCTGGCCGACCGCGTCGGGGGCGTCCGCACGACGGCGGTCGGCATCGGGCTGCTCGCCGTGGCCGTCGTGCTGGGGATCACCGCGGCGGCGACGACGGCGTCCGACGCGCACGCCGCCCACGGCGCCGGCGGCGGCAGCCCGACGCTCACCGCCGTCGCGCTGCTCGTGCTCGGCCTGGGCTGGTCGGCCAGCCTGATCGGGGCGTCGTCGCTGCTGGCGTCGGTCGTCGAGCCGCAGGTGAAGCTGCCCCTGCAGGGCGTGTCCGACGCGGCGATGAACTACGCCGGGGCCGCCGCGGCCGCCGTCGCCGGCCCCGTGCTGGCGTGGGGCGGGTTCGGCGCGGTGAACGTCGTCGGGGCGGTGATCCTGGTGCCCGCGCTCGTGGCGCTCGGCGCCGCGGCCCGGCGACGGGCTCGCGTGGGCGACTGACGCCCGGCGCCGGTGGGTGGTGGTCAGGAGCGGTCGGGGCCGTCCGCAGGGCCGTGGCCGTCCGCGGGGCCCTGGTCGTCCGCGGGGTCGTGCGGGGTCCGGTCGCCCGCCGTGTCGTCAGGGCCCTCGCCCAGCCGCCGACGCCGGAGCACCATCGCTGCCGCGACACCGACAGCCGCGAGCACGGCCACGCCGAACAGCCATACCGCGGTCCAGCCCGCCTCGCCGTCCCCGTCGAGCTCAGCGCCCGGCGTGCCGGTCGCGTGCCCGGCGTGGCCCGCGGCGTCGTCGGACGGCGCGCCCGTGGCGTCCGGGGACGGCGCGCCGGTCGGGTCGTCCGTCGGGTCGCCGGTGGGTGACGCGCTCGTCGGCGACGGGCTGGGCTCGGGCTCCTCGGCCGGCTGCGCGGCGGCCGTGGCCTCGTAGGAGAGCTCGCCCTCGATCGGGTGGCCGTCGGACGAGACCACGCGCCACAGCACGTCGTACTCCCCCGCCGGCAGCTCGCCGGGCAGCTCCGCCGTGACGACCTCGCCGTCGACGCTCACGTCGCCGTCGACCGAGCCGTCGGGAGTCGACACGACCACCTGTGCGCCCTGCTCCAGCACGTCCGCGCTGAAGGTCAGCGTGAGCTGCGACGGGGGCGTCTTCACCCGCGCCCCGTCCTTCGGGTCGGACGAGATCAGCCGGTCGTGCGCCGCCGCCGGCCCAGCAGCGGCGACGGTGAGTGCGGCCGCTCCCAGCAGGGACGCGCCGAGCGCGAGGAAGGCCGCAGCGACGGACAGGGCGGGACGGCGGCGAGAGACGGGTCGGGGCACGGGAACGACCCTACGGGGGCGGGCGGGCCGTGGTCGAGGCCGCGAGGGCGCGTCCGTCGAGGTCGCGAGGGCGCGTCCGTCGTGGTCGCGAGGGCGCGCCCGGCGAGGCCGGCGAAGGCCGCGTCGTCGCGGGCCGCCCCCACGCTTCCTAGACTCGGGGCATGCCGGCCACCAGCGCGTCCACCACGGGGCTCACCTCCGCGACCACCTCCGCGTTCGCCTCCGCCTACGCTCACGGCTTCGCCCGCGTGGCCGCCTGCACCGTCCCGGTCACCGTCGCCGACCCGCGCGCGAACGCCGCCGCGATCCTCGCCGAGGCGCGCGCCTGCCACGACGACGGCGTGGCGGTCGCCGTCTTCCCGGAGCTGTGCGTGTCGGGGTACGCGATCGACGACCTGCACCTCGCGGACACGCTGCTCGAGGCGACGTCGGACGCGCTCGCCGAGATCGTCGACGCGAGCGCGGACCTGCG
>NZ_BAAAPM010000003.1:1943733-1967119 GCF_039531145.1 Isoptericola hypogeus | reverse complement strand
GGGTGCTCGGCGTCGCGCCCAAGTCGTACCTGCCGAACTACCGGGAGTTCTACGAGAAGCGCTGGTTCGCGCCGGGCGACCACCGCCGCGGGCAGGTCGTCACGCTGCCGTTCGGCGACGACGGGCCGGTGCCGTTCGGCCCGGACCTGATCTTCCGCGCGGACGACGTCGCGGGACTGGCCGTGCACGTCGAGGTGTGCGAGGACATGTGGGTGCCCGTGCCGCCGTCGGCGGAGGCGGCGCTCGCGGGTGCGACGGTGCTGCTCAACCTGTCCGCGAGCCCGATCACGGTGGCCCGCGCGGAGGACCGCCGGCTCATGGTGCGCTCGGCGAGCTCGCGTTGCCTCGCCGCCTACGCGTACGCGGCGGCGCAGGGCGAGTCGTCGACGGACCTGTCCTGGGACGGCCAGACGATGATCTACGAGGCCGGCGACGTGCTCGCCGAGACCGAGCGCTTCCCCGACGGCGCCCGGCGGTCGGTGGCCGACGTCGACCTCGACCGCCTCCGGCAGGAGCGGCTGCGGCAGGGCACCTTCGACGACAACCGCCGCACCCTGGCCGCCCGGACCGAGACGTTCCGCACCGTGCCCTGGACCGTCGACCCGCCGTCGGGCGACGTCGGCCTGCGGCGCAAGGTGGACCGGTTCCCGTTCGTCCCGGACGACCCGGCGCGGCTGGCCCAGGACTGCTACGAGGCGTACAGCATCCAGGTCTCCGGCCTGGAGCAGCGGCTGCGCGCCATCGGGCAGCCGAAGGTCGTCATCGGCGTCTCGGGCGGGCTGGACTCGACGCACGCGCTGATCGTCGCGGCCCGCGCGATGGACCGCCTCGGCCGGCCGCGCACGGACATCCACGCGATCACCATGCCCGGCTTCGCGACGTCGCCGGAGACCAAGGAGCGCGCCACCCGCCTCGCGACGTCGCTCGGCGTACGGTTCGAGGAGCTCGACATCCGCCCCGCCGCGGAGCAGATGCTGCGCGACCTCGACCACCCGTTCGGCGCGGGCGAGAAGGTCTACGACGTCACGTTCGAGAACGTGCAGGCGGGCCTGCGCACGGACTACCTGTTCCGGCTCGCGAACCACCGCGGCGGCATCGTGCTCGGCACCGGCGACCTGTCCGAGCTGGCGCTCGGCTGGTGCACCTACGGCGTGGGCGACCAGATGTCGCACTACGCCGTGAACACGGGTGTGCCGAAGACGCTGATCCAGCACCTCATCCGCTGGGTCGCGGACTCCGGGCAGTTCGAGGAGCCGACCAACGACGTGCTGCGCGAGATCCTCGTGCAGGAGATCTCGCCCGAGCTCGTGCCCGCCGGCGAGGGCGAGGCGCCGCAGTCGACCGAGGCCATGGTGGGCCCGTACGCGTTGCAGGACTTCACGCTCTTCTGGACCCTGCGGCACGGGCTGCGGCCGTCCAAGATCGCGTTCCTCGCGTGGCACGCGTGGCGCGACGCCGAGGCGGGCGACTGGCCGCCGAACTTCCCGCACGACGAGCGGTCCGCCTACGACCTGGCGACCATCCGGAGGTGGGAGGTCGTGTTCTTCCGCCGGTTCTTCTCGTCGCAGTTCAAGCGGTCCGCGCTGCCGAACGGGCCCAAGGTCTCCCCCGGCGGCACGATGTCGCCGCGCGGGGACTGGCGAATGCCGTCCGACGCGTCCGCGGCCGCCTGGCTCGCCGAGCTGGAGGCGAACGTCCCGCACGAGTGACGCCCCGCGGCGGCTGCTCCAGACGGCCCTGCGGGCGGGAGCGCGCCTACGCCGTGGATGGTGACCTGGTAGCCGTTCGTCCGCGCGGCAGCTTCGGATCGGACCGGCAGCTCGAACTGCCGATCGGATCCGAAACTGCCGCGATGATCCGCAGGTCGTGGCCCGACGGGGCCAGGATGGGTCCCATGACCTCTTCGATCCGCACCGCCCGCTCGTCCGTCGCGATCAGAGGCGGCTACGTCGTCCCGGTGGACGGCCGCCCGCTCGACGACGGCACCGTCCTCGTCGTCGACGGCGTCATCACCGCCGTGGGCACCGACGTCGTCGTGCCGGACGGCGTGCGCACCGTCGACGCGGGTGGGCGGTGGGTGCTGCCGGGCTTCGTCGAGTCGCACGGCCACGTCGGCATCCACGAGGAGGCCGAGGGCTGGGCCGGCGACGACACCAACGAGAAGACCGACCCGGTCGGCGCGCACCTGCGCGCGCTCGACGCGATCAACATCGAGGACGAGGGGTTCCGCGACGCGCTGGCAGGCGGCGTGACGTCGGTCGTCGTGAAGCCGGGCTCCGCCAACCCGATCGGCGGGCAGACCGTCGCAATCAAGACGTGGGGCGGGCGCACGGTCGACGAGCAGGTCATCGCCGAGGCGGTGTCCGTGAAGTCGGCCCTCGGCGAGAACCCCAAGCGCGTGTACGGCGAGCAGAAGAAGACGCCGTCCACCCGGCTCGGCGTCGCCGCCGTCATCCGCCAGGCGTTCCTCGAGGCGCAGCACTACGCGGCGGCGCGGGCGGCGGCCGGGGAGAAGGGCGAGCCGTTCGCGCGCGACCTCGCCAAGGAGACCCTGGCGCGGGTGCTCGACGGCGAGCTCGCCTGGGACCAGCACACGCACCGCGCGGACGACATCGCCACCGCGATCCGGCTGGCCGACGAGTTCGGCTACCGGCTCGTCGTCAACCACGGCACCGACGGCGCCGCGATCGCGGACGTCCTCGCCGAGCGCGACGTGCCGGTGATCTTCGGGCCGATACTCACGTCGCGCTCCAAGGTCGAGCTGCGGAACCGCGCGATCGCGAACCTCGCCCGGCTCGCCGACGCGGGCGTGCGCGTCGCCATCACGACCGACCACCCCGTGGTGCCGATCAACTTCCTCGTGCACCAGGCGTCGTTCGCGGTGAAGGAGGGCCTGGACCCGCAGGTCGCGCTGGAGGCGCTCACCGTGAACCCGGCGTCGTTCCTCGGCCTGGACGACCGCGTCGGCGCGCTCGCCCCCGGGCTGGACGGCGACGTCGTCGTCTGGTCGGGCGACCCGCTGGACGTCACGTCGCGCGCCGAGCACGTCTTCGTCACCGGCACCGAGGTCTACACCTGGGACGCGGACGCCGACGGCGGTCGCGGCGCCGGCCGCGTGCGCGAGCGGGCGGAGCGCTTCACGGCCTGAGGCCCGGTCTAGAGGTCGCAGAAGCGGCGGTACACCCCGAGAGAGAACGTCACGAGGGGCTGGAGCGTCACGTTCCGAGAATCTGCACCTCGGCGACGTTCAGCATCGCGGTCGTGGATGCCAGCTGAACCCGGACGTACCGTCCGTGAGCACTGACGTCGACGACACTCGGACGGGCCGCACGCCCCGTGAGGAACGTCGACCACACTCCCGGCTGGCTCGCTGTCTGGGTCGGGTTCTCGGAGGTGAACGGCTGGTCCGACACGAACACGTAGACGCCCTGCAAGCGGTCCTGGCAGCAGTCCGAGCGGTTCCACAGCCTGATCGCGTCCACGTCGGCCGACGAGCCCAGGTCGACCTGCCACCAGGGCTGCGCATCGCCTGCGGCCGTGTGCGCGAAGTTCGTGGTGTTGCCGTCGACGGCGTTGCCCGCCGGGTACGGGGTGCCGTTGGCGAGCGCGTATGTCGAGGACTGTGTTGCCTGCTTGCCGAGTGCAACGTTCTGCGGGATCGGATAGACCACCCCCGGCGGCGCCGCGCCCGCGGCGCCCGCCACGGTGACGGCTTCGGCGGGCAGAGAAGTCAGCGACTCGTGGTTGTCGTACTGGACGCTGCCGGTGCCGTTCATCGCACGGTAGTTGGCACTGCTCCAGTTCCCCGTCGCGACGTTCTGGATGCCGTAGCTCGCCCAGTTCGACAGCCAGGTCGGAGCCGACATGCCAGTGACGACGTTGCGTTCGACACGGATGTAGGAGCTTTGCTCGTCGAGGTAGACGCCGTTACCGGTCGTCTTGTGGATGTAGTTCTCAGCGATCATGGTTCCCGGCTGAGGCGCCTGGGTGTAGATCGAGCCGCCATCGATCTGCTCCGCCCATGGCATCATCGTGTCGATGATGCGGTTCGACTCGATCCGGTTGTCGCGGCTGAACGGGCTGCGGGCTCCGGGTGCGTTCCAGCCCCACCCCAACGAGATCCCGCTGTAGGGAACCTCCTCGATCGTGTTGTGCGAGATGGATGTCGTGGACTCGTAGCCGCCCCAGATCGCGACCGCGTCGGTGAACTCCGTCCCGATGTTCGAGATCGTGTTCCGCTCGTAGGTGTTGTCCCGGGACTCGAGGGACGCCGTCGGGTTCGGTTCGGTGTCTCCGGTGTAGATCGCTCCGCCGGACAGGTCGGTGAACCGTGATCCCGTGACGGCCGAGCGTTGGGTGCCTTGCTCCAGGCGTATTCCTGCACCACCCAGATGGCGGAACTCGCCGTTGGTCACTGTGATGTCGCGCCCCGTCTCTACCCGCACGGCGGCCGCCGGTTTCGTGAAGTAGCGTCCGGCCACGTCCGACAGGGGGCCGGTGGCCCCGGTCAGCGTGAACCCGGCCTGCGTCCCCGCGTAGCCGTCCGTGGTGTCGGGCTGGAGGAACGCTGCATGTTCGAATCCGATCCCGTCGATCACCAGGTCGTGCACCGGTTCGGCAACGGTCCCCGCCAGCCGCAGCAGCGTCTCGGTTCGCGGGGTGACCGCGTCCACGGTGGTCATGTCCTGGCCGGGCTCGGCCAGGTAGGTCACATCTCCGGTGGCCGAGTTGTGCGCGTACTCGCCCGGCTCGTCGATGAGCTCGACGGCATTCTCGAAGAGAGAGACGCCACGGTAGTTGGCAGAGTCGACCGCCGCCACGTGCCACCTCGGGTCGAACCGCCCCGTGTCGGAGGAGCTGTTGAGCCAGCACGGCTGCTCCATCACCAGGGTGCTTCCGGATACCCGGTCCACGCCGCACCTGAAGTTGCGCCACCTGACCTTGATCGACACCTCGAGATCGCTCGGCCGCGCCCAGCTCAGCATCCCCTGGACACCCGGGCCGGTGATGCCCATATCGGTGACGGTGCAAGCGGCCGGTTCGCACCGCACACCCGACGCACGTTGGGCGCGCGCCCCGTCGACGAACAGCTGGCGCACCTTGCCACCGTCGGCGGCCCGACCCCGCCAGAGATCGCTGCCCGGGGCCACCCGACTCCAGCCCGTCACCGCCACGCCGCCGTCCAGCACCGGTGATGCGCCTGCCGCGGCCCGCCAGGTGACCGGGAACTCGGGGGTTCCACTGTCGCGGTCATCGAGCACGATCGCCTCGCTCACCGCGTACGTACCCTCCGCGAGCTCGATCACGACCTCGCGATCGAGCCCTCCGGCAACCTGGTCGCGCACCTTCTGTTGCCCCGTCGCCAGCGAACAAGGCTGGGCCTGGTCGCACGTCGACCCCGTTCCCCCGGGCGCCACGGACACCACCAGCGGGACAGCCTGTGCGGCCGCGACCCGCGCGCCGGCGAACGACGTAGCGGCAAGGGTGATCGCCGTGACAGCCGCCGCGACCTGAAATCGCCTCGAGGGCCCGAAATGGACTGGCCTGGTCACCATGCACTTGTCCTTTCGGGACGAAATCGCCGCCGAGCGATATGCGTCGGGCATCTTCCGCTTCGAACTCGGTGGGGCGGCACCAGCCTCGCCCAGGTCATGCGCGACCGCCACCGCAGCGCACCATCGACCTCGTAGTCGTGGTGCGTGCGCGACGAGTCGAGCGACTCGACCGGCTCCGAGTTCGTCATCGACGGCGGCCTCGTGGCGGGCGTGCCGTCCCGCAGAGGCCACGGCGGGCGCTGACCGCCGCCGGTCTCGCTCGGTCTGCCGTTCAGAGGCCGGAGAGGAAGTCGTGCATCAGCGGGCCGGCGGTGTCGGAACCGCGGTGGCCGTCCTCGACGAAGACCGCGACGGCGAGGTCGTCCTTGATCGCCACCATCCACACGTGCTGCTTCGACCCGTCGCCGTACTGGGCGGTGCCGGTCTTGGCCCCGACGACGCCGGGGACGTCCTGCAGGACGTCGCCGCTGCCGTCGGTGACGACGCCGCGCATGAGGTCGCGCAGCACCGCCGCCTCGTCGCCCGTGACGGCGCCCTTCGCGCCCTCGGACGCCTCGGCCTCCTCGTCCGAGCGCACCAGCACGGGCGCCACCGGCTCCCCGGCGACGACGCTCGCCGCGACGGTCGCCATGCCGAGCGGCGACGCCTGCACCTTGCCCTGGCCGATCATCGACGCCGCGTGCTCGGTCCCGTCCGCCTCGGCCGGCACGCTCCCGAGGAACGCGGCCACCCCCATCGACGTCGTGGCCGCCTCGTCGTCGACCAGCCCCAGGCCGGCGGCCGCGGACGCCAGGTCCGACTGCGCCACGGCGTCGCGCTGCGCGATCATCGCCGTGTTGCAGGAGTGCGCGAACGCGCTGCTCAGCGGCACGTCCCCGAGGGCCGAGGTCGGGTAGCCGGGCACGTTGGAGAACACGCGCCCGTCCACCGTGATCGTGTCCGTGCACTCCACCGTCGAGTCGGGGGTGAGGCCCGCGCGCTGGAACGCGAGCGCGTCCACGATCTTGAACGTCGAGCCGGGCGGGTACTGGCCGAGCGTCGCCGTCGACCATCCCCCGCTGCCCGGCCCGCTCGCTGCCGCGAGGACCGCGCCAGTCGACGGGCGGACCGCGACGATCGCGCTCGCGGGGTCGACGTCGTCCAGCACGTCCTCCGCGCGGGTCTGGAGGTCGACGTCCAGGGTGGTGCGCACGGGGGTGCCGTCCACGGCGTCCACGCGGAACACCTCGCGCGGCTCGTCGGCCTCGCCGCCGCCCTCCTCGGACCCGTCGAGCGACTCGCTCGACCCGCCCGGCGGCACCACGCGCACGACGACGCCCGAGGTGCCGGCGAGCTGCGCGTCGTACTGGCGCTGCAGCCCCGACAGGCCGGCGACGTCGCCCTCGCGCACGCGCCCGTCGGACTCCTTGATCACCTCCGCGGTGGCGTCGCCGGACCGCCCCAGGATCGGCGCGGCGAAGTCGCCGTAGGGCGCCAGCTCGAGGGTGTCCTCGACGGCCAGGACCCCGGGGATCTCCAGGGCGTCCTCCAGGGCGAAGTCCACGCCCGGGTTCACGTCGCGGACGGTGATGGCCTCGACGAACGCCTTCTCGCCCTGCGCGTCCACGTGGGCGAAGAACTCGTTCGGCTCCAGGCCCACCAGCTGGGCGAGCTCGCGCGCCGCCGACTCGATCCCCAGCCCCTCGACCGCGGTCTTGTCGACGCCGAGGTGCCACACCTTGCGCTCGGTGACCAGCGGCTCGTCGTCGACGTCGAGCACGTCGGCACGGTCGGGCTCGAGGCGCTCGACCTCCACCCGCTCGCCCGGCGCCAGGTCGGGCACGAGGACGTCCGGCCGCCACACGACCTCCCACGACCCCTCGTCGTCGCCGCCGTCCGCGGGCGGTGCGTACGCCAGGTCGGCCGTCGTGGAGTACTCCCAGGTGGTGCCCTGGGCGACCTCCCAGCGCCAGTCCAGCGAGACGGGGACCGTCACGGCGTCGTCGGCCTCGACCACGTCGCCGATCTCGGACACCGTGACCGCGCGCTCCCCCTTGCCGGTGGCGCCGACGAGCGGCTCGAGGATCTCGTCGAGCTGCGTCTGGGGATCGACCGACCCGCCCGCCTGGAGCGGGACGTCGGACAGGTCGCGCGACTGCAGCGCGCCCGCGAAGGCCTCGGCGACGTCGTCCGCGGGCGGGCGGTCGGGGCCCGAGCACGCCGCGAGCAACAGTGCCGCGGACGCGCAAGCCAGGAGGATGAGAGCGGGGCGGGTCCGTCGGCGCACCTTGGCGAGCGTAGCCGCTGACTGGCAGTCTGGTACCCGTGTCCCCGGTATGTCGTGTGCTCGTGCTGCGCAGAATCTGTGTGACGGCCGCCGCCTCGGCGATCCTGGCGACGGCAGGGGCCGTCGCGCCCGCGGCGGCAGCTCCCGCGACCACGGCGGCCCACGCCGCGATCCCCGTGCCCGGCCCGCTGATCGACCGCGTCGGCTCGCGCGGCGCGTCGTGGGATCCCGGCGACGTGCAGGTGCTGGTCAACAAGGAGCACCCCGTCACGCCGCGCGACTGGGTGCCGCCCCGGTTGGTGCGGCCCGACGTCGCGACGAGCGGTGGGAACGACCTCTTGCGGCCCGTGGCGGCGCGGGCCCTGGTGCGGCTGGCGCGCGCCTCCGAGCGCGCCACCGGCCGCGAGCTGGTCCTCGTCTCCGGCTACCGTTCGGCCGACTACCAGCAGCGGCTGTACCGGCGCTACGTCGAGGCGCACGGCCGGCAGGAGGCCGACACGTTCTCCGCCCGCGGCGGCTTCTCCGAGCACCAGACCGGCCTCGCCGCGGACGTCACCGAGTCCGGGACCCCGTACACACGGTTCGCAAGCACCGCCACCAGCCGCTGGGTCGAGGCGAACGCCTGGCGGTACGGGTTCGTCGTGCGGTACCCGCGCGGCGCCCGCGAGGTCACCGGCTATGCGGCCGAGGCCTGGCACCTGCGGTACGTCGGCGTCGGGCTCGCGTCGCACCTGCACCTCGCCGGCGTGACCACGCTCGAGGAGGCCTCCGGCGCCGGCCCGGCCCCCGACTACGCGAAGCCCGCCGGCTGAGCTCGTCGAAACCTGGTCTCGACAGGCTCGACCGGCGGCTCGACAGGCTCGACCGGCGGCTCGACAGGCTCGACCGGCGGCTCGACAGGCTCGACCGCCGGTTCGACCGGCGGTTCGACCGGCGGTTCGACCGGCTCAGCCCGCGAGGGCGGCCCCGAGGCGCCGGACGCCGTCGGCGAGGATCGCGGGCGACGTCGCGAGGTTGAGCCGCAGCCGGCCGGTGCCGCCGCTGCCGAACGGGACCCCGTCGCCGAGCGCGACGCGGGCGCGCTCCAGCACGAGCCCGTGCGCCTGGGCGTCCGCGACGCCGTCGGGCAGCGCGTCCCGCACGTCGAGCCAGGCGAGGTAGGTGGCCTCGGCGGCCTGCACCCGCACAGCGGGCGCGTGCTCGGCGAGGAGCCGCGTAGCGAGCGCGCGGTTGCGCGCGACGCCGCCCAGCAACGCGTCCAGCCAGGCGTCCCCCTCCGTGTACGCCGCGGCGTGCGCGAGGACCGCGAGGTGGTTGACGGCGTGCCCGGCGAGCTCGGGGATGCGGCGGAGGTCCTCGGCCGCCCCCGGCCCACCGAGGGCCACGGCGGCCCGCAGCCCGGCGAGGTTGAACGCCTTCGACGCCGAGTGCACGACGACCGCGCGCTCCGAGCCGGCCACGCTCAGCAGCGGCACGAACGCGGCGGAGCCGTCCGCGACCCGCTCGAACGTGAACGGCGCGTGGATCTCGTCCGCCACGACCCGCACGCCGTAGCGGTCCGCGAGCGCCAGGACGGCCTCCAGCTCCGCCCGCGTGTGGACCGTCCCGGTCGGGTTGTGGGGGTTGCACAGCAGCAGGACCGCGCGCCGGCCGCTCCCCGGCCCCCCGCCGGGGCCCCCGCACGTCGCCCGCTGGAACGCGTCGGCGAGGGTGACGAGGTCGAGGCGCGCGTCGGCCGTCAGCGGCGCCTCGAGCACGTGCCGCCCCTCGTTGCGGGGGAATGCGAAGAACGGCGGGTACACCGGCGGCGTGACGACGACCGCGTCGCCGGGCGCGGTGAGCACCCGCAGCACCTCGCTGATCGCCACCATGACGTCGGGCAGCGTGCGGCTCGACGCGACGTCCGGGGTCCAGCCCCAGCGCCGCTCGGCGAACGGCGCGAGCGCCTCCGCATAGGTGGTGCCCAGGTCGTAGCCGGTGTCGCCGATGGCGAGGGCGCGCGCGACGGCGTCGGCGACGAACGGCGCCGTGGGGGTGTCCATCTCCGCGACGAACAGCGGCAGCACGTCGGGCGGGTACGCGCGCCACTTCACGGACGTGCGACGACGCAGGTCGTCGAGGGTCGGCTCGTCCAGCGGGCACTCGACGGCGGCGGGCACGGGAGGGGCGACGGCGTCGCGCTCGGTAGCGGTCACGGCACCGGTCTACCAGAGTTCGACCGCGCACGGCCGAGCCGGCCGGGACCGTCGGGTCCCGGCCGGCCCGGCCGTCGGGGTCGGTCAGGGTCGGTCAGACCGAGGCGGCGGGCTTCACCACCGGTGCCCACTCCTCCGCGCGCAGCAGCGGACGGTCCTCGTCACGCCCGGCCCAGCGGCGCGCGTCCTCGATCGTGGCGCGCAGCAGGTCACGCAGCCGCGCGTCGACGTCGGGCACGAACGCCTCGCTGATGCCCTGCACCGCCGTCGAGACGACGGACGGCGCCGCGTCGCGCACGAACCGCTTGGGCCGCACGTGCGTGCCCTCGCAGAACCGGTACGCCCACTGGGCGGTCTTGGGCGCGGCGGCGAGGGCGTCGGCGCTCTCGGGCGCGAGCGTGCCCTCCGGCCGGTCGTCCAGCGAGTCCAGCATCCGCTCGGCGCCGATGATCGCGACGGCGAGCGTCTGCTGCCGGTCCGCGGGCGCCACGGGCAGCGCCGTCTGCGCGGCGCGCAGTGCGATCCGCACGTCCCAGCGCGGGTCGTCGTCCGTCAGCCCGATGACCGATGGGATCAGCGGGGCGAGCTGCGGGCGCGCACCGTCGGAGGTCAGGTCGTTCACCGCACGCGCGAGCATCGCCAGCAGCGGGTGCGTGCACTGCGGGTGGTCGCTCCACCGTTCGCCGGCCAGGAACGACGCCAGCTCCATGAAGCACGCGCCCTTCTTGGGGTTGCGGTGCTTTCCACGTCCGAGCATCGGCAGGGCGTCGAATGCGCCCAGGACAGTTCCAGCCACGAGTCCACCCCCGTATCGGTCCGGTCACCCCAGTGTGCGACCGGTGTGACCCACGTCGCAACGGATAGCCGCGACCTTCGCCCTCCTCCGGGGCCCGCGGGCCGGCGCCCGCGCCCGTCCGGGACCGCCTCAGGGCGGCCGACCAGGTACCTCAGACGGGTCCCGCCCCTGGTCGCGGGCCGTCTGAGGTACCCCCCGCCCGAGAAGACAGGGCATCTGCCCGATCCGCCGGGCGGGGCCTCAGGACGAACGTTGTCACCACGAGATCAGGAGCACAGCCGGCGGTGGCCGGCACGAGTGGCCGGGACCGCCCGGCCGGCAAGGGGACGACGATGGACCAGATGTCGGTTTTCGACCTGGCGATCCTGGCGGAGCACGAGTACCGCCGGGAGCGTCTGGCCAGGGCCTACCAGCGGGGCACACCCCGGGTCGTGACCGCCCTCGGGCGCTGGGCCCGGGCCACGCAGCGGCGGGTCCGCGACGGCTTCGCCGCCCGCCGGTACGCAAAGGCGGCGGACGTCGCGGCGCGCGACGCCGACACGACCTCCCGAGCCCGGCATGCGGCCGAGCGCCTCGGCGCGACGCTCGACGCCTTCTCCGCGCGGACCGACCGGACCGCGTGGGACGCGCAGGTGACGCGCCGGACGGCGGAGATCGCGGACGCCATGTCCGCGCTGCGTCCGCAGGACGGCGCGGGCCGCCGGGCCGCGTGAGATGGGCGCACGAAGCATGACGCCCCGCCCGGACACCTCCGGGCCGTCCACCGGGCCGTCCGCCGGGCCGTCACGCCCGGCGGACGGCCCGGCGCGTGTCGGTGGGCGGTGGGACCATCACGGGGTGCGCCGTTCCTCACAGATCCCGCTGATCGCCCGCGGCGAGCAGGTCGACAGCTTCCGCCGCGCGCTCGAGCGCGCCGCGGCCGGCGAGCCCGGTGTGCTGCTGGTCGGCGGGGACGCGGGGGTCGGCAAGACGCGCCTCGTGACCCACCTCGGCCAGGTCGCGCTCGGGGCCGGGGCGCGCGTCGTCACCGCGCACTGCGTCGACCTCGGCGAGGTGGGGATCCCGTACCTGCCGTTCACCGAGGCGCTCGGCGAGCTCCGCGCGGACGCCGACGTGGCCACGGTGGTCGCCGAGCGGCCGGCCCTGACGCGCCTGCTCGACCCGGCGAGCGGGTCCAGCACCGACCACGCGGAGCGCCTGCAGCTCCTCGACGGCGTCGCGGGCAGCCTCGCCGCCGCGGGCCGTCCCGGCGCGCCGCTCGTGCTCGTCCTGGAGGACGCGCACTGGGCCGATCCCTCCACCCGCGACGTTCTGCGCTTCCTCGTCGCGCGGCTGCGCTCGGAGCACCTGCTGCTCGTCGTCACGTATCGCAGCGACGACGTCGACCGGCAGCACCCGCTGCGGCCGGTGCTCGCGGAGCTGCACCGGCAGCCGGCCGTCGAGCGCGTCGACCTGGCGCCCTTCACGAGCGGCGAGCTGCGCGAGTTCACCACCGCCCTGCACGGGGACCCGCTGCCGGCCGGGGAGTTCGACGAGGTGCGCCGCCGCTCGGAGGGCAACGCGTTCTTCGCCGAGGAGCTGCTCGACGCCGGCGTGCCGTCCGCCGGCCTGCCCTGGACCCTCACCGACGTCCTGCACGACCGCCTGCAGCGCCTCGACGCGACGGTGCAGCAGCTCGTGCGGCTCGCCTCGGTCGCCGGCCGGCAGGTCGACGAGGAGCTGCTGCGCACGGCCGCGACCCGCCTCCCCGGACTCGACGCGGGGCGCGTCGACGACGCGTTGCGCGAGGCGGTCGCCCACCAGGTGCTCGCCGTCGAGGGCGCCCAGGCCGACGGCCCGCGGCTCGCGTTCCGGCACGCGCTCGTCGCCGAGGCGGTGTACCTCGACCTGCTGCCGGGCGAGCGCACCGCCCTGCACCGCGCCTACCTCGACGTCCTCGCCGACGACCCGCGCCTGGGCTCGGCCGCCGTGCGCGCGCACCACGCGCTGCAGGCGCACGACCTGCCCACCGCCCTCGCCGCGTCGTACGAGGCGGCGCGCCGGGCCACCGCGCTGCCGGCGCCGGCCGAGGCCCTGCGCCACCTGGAGCAGGTGCTGTCCCTGTGGGAGTCGGTCCCGGACGCGGCGGCGCTGCTGCCCCTGGAGGAGTGCGGCCCGGACGACGGCGACGACCACGGCGTCCGGCTCGGCACGGTCCTGCTGTCCGCTGCCCGCGCCGCGAGCGACAGCGGGCAGCCCACGCGGGCGGTACAGCTCGCCGAGCGCGCGGTCGACGCCGCCCACCGGGACCCGGCGAGCCAGGCGCTCCTGCGCTACCACCTCGCCCGGTACCTCCTCGACGTCGAGCGGGTCGAGGATGCCGGGGAGCAGACCGCCCGCGCGCTCGAGGTGCTGCCCGCCGAGCCGCCGTCGCGCGAGCTCGCCTGGACCCTCGCCGTCCGCGCCCGCGTCGAGCTCAACGTGGACGAGGACGCGGCCGCGCGCCGCTTCGCCGACCGCGCGGCTGCGGCGGCGCGGCAGGCGGCGGCGCCGGACGCCGAGGCCGACGCGCTCACCACGCTCGCGGTCCTCGAGGTGGGCGACCCCGACGCCGCGTCGACCCTCCTCGTCGCCGCCCGCGAACGGGCCGCCGACGCGGGCGACCTGTTCACCGAGCTGCGCTCCTGGTACAACCTGGCCGCCACCCGGTTCTACGCCGGCGAGCTCGACGAGGCCGGGCGGATCATCGCCGAGGGGGTCGCCCGCGCCCGCAGCACCGGCCTGGCCTGGTCCACGTACGGAATCGAGATGCTGGAGCTCGCGCAGATCCTGCCGTACTTCACCGGAGACCTGACCGAGCAGGACCTGCCGGCAGGCGTGCCGGTGTCGATGGTGCCCTACCTCGAGGCGGACCGGCTCTACGCGGCGGTCGCGCGGGCGGGCGGGGACGCCGTCGAGCGCGCCGAGGCGCTGCGCCCCCACTGGGAGCGCGACGGTCAGGTCGCACTCATCGCCGGCGGCACCCTCGCCGACGCGCTGACGTGGGCCGGGCGCCACGACGACGCGGTCGCGGCCGCCGAGGAGGTCGCCCGCCACCTCGGGGAGGCGTGGACGGAGTTCTTCCTGGGCCGCATCTGGATCTGCGCGCTGGCCCTGGCCGCGCTCGCGGACGGCGTCGAGTCCGGGCCGCGCCCGTCGGAGGCGGCCGGGGCGGACGCGCTCGCCCGCGGCGAGGTGCTGCGCGCCGTCGCGCACGAGACCGCGGAGCGCGGGCGACCGCGCGGCGGGCGCCTGGGCCCGGAGGGTCGGGCCTGGCTCCTGCGGGCCGACGCGGAGCACGCCCGGCTACGCGCCGCCGTCACCGGGACGCCCGCCGACCCCGCCGTCTGGGAGCGCACCGTGCGCGAGTTCGGCTTCGGCTACCGGTACGAGGTGGCGCGCTCCCGCTTCCGCTGGGCGCAGGCGCTGCGGGCCGCCGGGGACGGCACCGCCGCCGAGGTCGAGGCGGCCGAGGCGATGACGGACGCCGCGGCGATGGGCGCGAGCCCGCTCGTCGAGGCGATCGGCGCGTGGGCGCGCCGCGCCCGGGTGTCCCTGCCCGGCGGACGGCGCACCTCGTCGGTGCTCACCGAGCGCGAGGAGGAGGTGCTCACGCTGGTCGCGCAGGGGCTGAGCAACCGGCAGATCGGCGAGCAGCTGTACATCTCCACCAAGACGGTCAGCGTGCACGTGTCCAACCTGCTCGCCAAGCTGGGGGCCTCCGGCCGCGCGGAGGCGGTGGCGGTCGCGCACCGGCGCGGGCTGCTCGGCGTCTGAGACGGCAGGGTCCATACTGGCGAGGTGCCGGAAGCCCAGGTCGTCGGCTCCCTGCCCGGTCCCGCGCCCGTCTCAGCGCCCGGTCCCGTAGCCGGAGCGACGGTGGGCCCCGCCGCCGGGGAGCCTGTCGCCGACGAGGTGTTCGACCGCATCGCGCGGCTCGTGCACCGGCACCTGGGCGTGCCCGCGGCCGCCGTCGTGATGCTCGCGCCGGAGGGCCAGACCCTCCCCGGCGCGGTGGGCTTCCCCGACGAGGCGCAGCGCAGCCGCCGCATCGTCCTGCCGAAGACCCTCACCGCCGTCGTGGCGCGCACGCGCGCGCCGTTCGTCGTGCACGACGCGGACGACGACCCGCGCGTCGAGGGTCACCACTACATCGACGACCTGCTCGCGGCCGCGTACGCCGGGTACCCGATCGAGGACGGCCGGGGCGACGTCGTGGGCGCCCTGTGGGCGGTCGCGTCCGAGCGGCGCACGTGGACCGAGGTCGACCTGGCGACGCTCGCCGACCTGTCGGCGGCGTGCTCCAGCGAGCTGCGGCTGCGGGCCGAGCGGGAACGCGCCCGCCTCGCCGAGCAGGTCGCGTTCCGGGCGCACCGCCGGTCGCGCTTCCTGCTGGGGCTGAGCGAACGGTTCGCCCGGGTCACCACCCTCGACGAGGTCGAGGACGCCATCGCGCACGTCATCGGCACCGGCACGGGCGCGCGCTGGGTGTCGTTGGCGCTGGTCGACGCCGACCGGCGGCACCTGACGTTCTTCACGGTCGGGCACCAGGAGCCCGGCACGACGCAGATGCGCAGCACCCGGCTCGACGCCACCCGGCCGGACACGCACGTCGTGCGCAGCCGCACCCCCCTGCGCTTCCGCGACCACGCGGAGATGGTCGCGGCGTACCCGCAGATGGGGCCGGTCGGCTCGGTCTCCGAGGGCGCGCGCTCGTTCCTGCCGGTGTCGTCGAACGGCACCGTCGTGGGAGTGATCGCCTGCGTCTGGGACACCGCGCGGGAGCACGACTCCGAGACCGCCGCGCTGGAGTCGACGATCAGCCGGTACGTGGCCCTCGCCCTGGAGCGGGTCGCGCTGCTGGAGGCCCGGCGGCGGGTCGCGACGACCCTGCAGGAGTCGATGCTCACCGCGCCGCCGACGGTCGCGCACCTCGACATCGCGACCACCTACACCCCGGCCGCGCGCACCGACCAGGTGGGCGGCGACTGGTACGACGCGGTGGTGCGCGACGACGGCACGGCGATCGTGATGATCGGCGACGTCGTCGGCCACGACGTGCACGCGGCCGCGCAGATGGGCCAGCTGCGGTCCATGCTGCGGGCCCTGGCGTGGAGCCACGACGAGTCCCCCGCCGGACTGCTCACCCGCCTGGACAAGGCCAACGCCCGCCTCGGGCCCCGCGCGATGGCGACCGCCGTCGTCGCCCGCCTGGACCGCGACCCGCCGCCCCCGCCCGGGACCCCACGGGGTCCGCGCGACCGCGAGGGGACGGGCGACGGGACCGGCGACGGGGCGATCAAGAGGCCCGAGCGGGCGTACACACTGACCTGGACGGTGGCCGGGCACCCGCCGCCGATGGTGCTGCGTCGCGACGGCACCGTCGAGCGGCTGGCCGACACCCCGGACCTGCTGCTCGGCGTCGTGCCCGCCACCGTGCGGACCGACCGCACGGCCCGGCTGCTGCCCGGCGACACCCTCGTGCTCTACACGGACGGGCTGGTCGAGCGCCGCGGCGTACCGAGCGACGAGCGCCTCGCCGACCTCGAGCGCGTGCTGACCTGCGCGGGCGGGGAGGCGACGTCGGCGGTGCCGCGCGCCCTCGTGCGCGGCCTCGTGGGCGACGACCAGCGCGACGACGTGGCCGTGCTGGCCGTGCGGGTGCGCGTGCCCGCCCCCTCGGGACCGCCGTCCCCGGCCGGCCCGGCGCGCGCCGAGCGGCGCGTCGCCTCCGACGACCTGAGCGACCTCGGGCCGTCGCGGCGGTGGGTCGACGACGTGCTGGAGTCGTGCGAGGTGGACGACGAGCAGCGCCGCACCGCGATGCTGCTCACCTCCGAGATCCTCACCAACGCCCTCGAGCACGGGGAGGGGCCGATCACCGCCACCGTCGAGGTCGACGGCCGGCGCCTGCGCGTCGGCGTGCGCGACGGCAGCACCGCCGAGCCCGAGCTGCAGTCCCCCACGCCGCACGACCTGTCGGGGCGCGGCGTGCTCTTCCTGGACCGGCTCGCGTCACGGTGGGGCGTCCGGCGGCACGACGGGTCCGACGCCGTGGGCCGCCACTCCGGCGCCGTGGAGGGCAAGACCGTGTGGTTCGAGATCGACCGCGGCTCGCGGCCCCTGACCGGCGCCGTGCCGCGCGTGCGCCAGCGGCCGCCCACCCCCGCCTCGGGGACCGTCCCGCTGGTCGAGCGCGTGCTGCCCCGCGACGAACCGCGCTGAGGGCGGGTGGGATCGCGCCCGGGGTCTGCCGCGTGTCGGCGGTACGTCGTACGGTGTGATGCGTGACACGTTCCGCGCAGGCCGAGACGCTCAGACGCCCGGAGGCGACGACCGACGACGTCGGCGCGCTGCTCGAGCCCTTCCGCAGCGAGCTCACGGGCTACTGCTACCGGATGCTCGGCGGCGCGTTCGAGGCCGACGACGCCGTGCAGGAGACGATGCTGCGCGCCTGGCGGGCGTACGACCGCTTCGAAGGACGCTCGTCGCTGCGCTCCTGGCTGTACCGGATCGCGACCAACGTGTGCTTCGACCATCTGGGCTCCAGCAAGCGGCGTGAGCGACCGATGGGGCTGGGCGGGCCGCAGCCGGCGGAGGAGCAGTACTTCGGCGACGTGCTGTCCGAGGAGCGGTGGGTCGAGCCGGTGCCCGACGACGCCGTCCTGCCGCGCTCGGGCGACCCCGCCGACATGGCGGTGGGGCACGAGTCGATCCGGCTGGCGTTCGTCGCGGCGCTGCAGCACCTGCCGCCGCGCCAGCGGGCCGTGCTGGTGCTGCGCGAGGTGCTGCGCTGGCAGGCGGCGGAGGTCGCCGCCCTGCTCGGCACCACCGTCGCGTCGGTCAACAGCGCCCTGCAGCGCGCGCGGGCCACGCTCGGCAGCAAGTCGCTGCGGCGCCCGGGCGACGGGGCCGACGGGGCCGACGGGGCTCAGGACGGGTCCTGGAACCCCGTCGACGAGCAGCTGCTCGAGCGCTACCTCGACGCGTTCGAGCGATACGACATGGACGCCCTGGTCAAGCTGCTGCACGCGGACGCGGTGCTCAACATGCCGCCGTACACCATGTGGGTGCACGGCCGGTCCGAGGTCGTGCGCTGGATGGTCGGCCCAGGCGCCGGCTGCCGCGGGTCGCGCTGCGTGCCGGTGCGGGCCAACGGCTCGATGGCGTACGCGCAGTACCGGCTCGACCCCACCGGCGGCTGGTCCCCGTGGGGCCTCGCCGTCCTGGAGGACGACGGGCGCGGGAGGATCACCGGCATCACCACGTTTCTCGACACCGCGTCCTGGTTCCCGCGGTTCGGGCTACCCGACCGCCTGCCCGCCAGCTGAGCGCGACGCCCGTCCAGGACCTCGCGCACCGCACGACCGCGGCGCACGGCACGCCGGATGACGGCTGCCTACGATGTGGCCATGCCTGGTCCGGTGCTGGTGGGGGTCGCGCACGGCTTCCGCCCCGGCGTCCCGCGCCGCGCCGCCGAGCTGGCGGCCATGCTCGGCTCGGACCTGCTGTGCGTCCGCCCCGTCGTCGTCCTTCCCGCCGAGCGTCCGCCCGCGGGCCCCACCTCGTGACGACCGACCGGCGTCCCGCGGCCCGGCGGAGGCCAGCCCACCGACGCCCCGGCCTGGTCGCGCTCGTCGCCGCGGGGGGCGCGGTCGGCACCGCCGGGCGGTACGGGCTGTCCGAGGCGTGGCCGCCGGTGGCGGGCTGGCCCGTCGCGACGTTCACGGCCAACCTGCTCGGCGCCTTCCTCCTGGGCTGGCTGCTCGAGGCGCTCGCGTCGCGCGGGCCCGAGACGCCGGCAGGCCTTCGGGTCCGCCTCGCCGTGGGGACGGGCGTGCTCGGAGGCTTCACCACCTTCTCCTCCCTCGCGCTGGAGACCGAACGGCTGCTCACGGGCGGTGCGGCGGCCCAGGCGCTGGCGTACGCGGCCGGAACCCTCGTGCTCGGCGCGGGCGTCTGCGTGGTCGGCGTCCTGCTGGGGGCCCGGCGCCGGGGGGATCGGTGACCGGCCTCGTCGCGGTGCTGGTCGTGGCCGTCGCCGGCGGGCTCGGCGCCGGCGCCCGCTTCGTCCTGGACGGCGCGGTACGGGCCCGGGCGCCCGGCGGCGCCTTTCCCTGGGCCACGGTGACCGTGAACGTGTCCGGCTCGCTGCTGGTCGGGCTCGTCACGGGACTCCTGCTCGCGGCGGGGGACCCGCCGGCGCTGGAACCGTGGAGGCTGGGGATCGCGACCGGGTTCTGCGGCGGCTACACGACGTTCTCCACGGCGATGGTGGAGACCGTCCGCCTGGCCCGCTCGGACCGGTGGCGGCTCGCGCTCGCGAACGCCCTGGGCACGATGGCGCTCACGGTCGCGGCCGCCGCCCTGGGGATCGCGGCCGGTGCCGGGCTGGCGCGCGTGCTCTGACACCGTCCGAGGGCTGTGGCACGCTGACCCGGTGAGCCTGATGCTGCTGGACTCCGCGAGCCTGTACTTCCGCGCCTTCTACGGCCTGCCCGACTCGCTCCGCTCCCCCGACGGCCGGCCCGTCAACGCGGTGCGAGGGCTGCTCGACATGATCGCGTTCCTCGTCACGGAGCACCGGCCCGACCGGGTCGTCGCCTGCTGGGACGACGACTGGCGGCCGGCGTTCCGCGTCGAGGCCATCGCGAGCTACAAGGGGCATCGTGTCGCTCGGGCCACGCCGTCCGGCGAGCCCGACGTCGAGGAGGTGCCCGACGCGCTCACGCCGCAAGTCCCGGTGATCGTCGACGTCCTGGCCGCGCTCGGCATCGCGCGCGTGGGCGCGCCGGGCTTCGAGGCCGACGACGTCATCGGCACGCTCACGGCGCGCGAGGTCGAGCGCTCGGCCGCCGCGGCAGCGGCGAGCATGCCGCTGGCGGGTGTCGCCGGGGTCGTCCCGGGAGCCGGGGTCGACATCGTCACGGGCGACCGGGACCTCTTCCAGCTCGTCGACGACGCCGCCGGCGTGCGCGTGCTGTACCCGGCGCGCGGCATCCGCGACCCCGACGTCGTCGACCAGGCGCGGCTCGCGGAGAAGTACGGCGTGCCCACCGGCGCGGCCTACGCCGACATGGCGATCCTGCGCGGCGACCCGTCCGACGGGCTGCCCGGGGTCGCCGGCATCGGCGAGAAGACGGCGGCGAAGCTCATCGACGCGTTCGGCGACCTCGACGCGATCCGGGCGGCGGCCCGGTCCGGCGCGCCCGGCCTCAGCCCGACCCAGCGCACCAAGCTGGAAGCGGCGGCGGACTACCTGGACGTCGCGCCCGTCGTCGTGCAGGTCGCACGCGACGCCCCGGTTCCCGAGCTGGACGACGCGCTGCCCCGCGAGCCCGCCGCCCCGGACGCGCTGGACGCGCTCGCCGCGCGCTGGGGCATCCGGTCGAGCGTCGACCGCGTGCTGGCGGCCCTCGCTGGTTGAGCCTGTCGAAACCTCTCGTGGTTTCGACGAGCTCAACCGACGAGCGGTTCAACGAGCGGGAAGACGCAGAACTCGTTGCCCTCGGGGTCGGCCATGACGGTCCAGCCGATCTCGTCGTCCTGCGGTCGCAGCACCCGCGCCCCGCGGGCGACGAGGTCGTCGAGCGTGACGCCGTCGTTGAGCGTGACGTCCCAGTGCCAGCGGTTCTTGACCGTCTTCGGCTCCGGGACGGGCACGAAGTCGAACGACTCGAACGGGACGCCCGCGCCCTCGTCCAGGTAGGCGTAACCCTCGGCGTCGTCCTGGGTGAGCGTGCCACCCAGCGCCTCGTGCCAGAACGCGGCGACCTTCCGGTAGTCCGCACAGTCGACGACGACGTCCTTGAGCCGGTACGACTGCGGTTCGTCGGTCGTGAAGACGCAGAGCTCGCCGCCCTCGGGGTCGGCCAGCGTCGTGTAGTGGAACCGACCGGGCTCGGTCAGGCGCGGCCGGTCCGGGAACTCGTCGAGCGACCGTGCCCGCACGTCGGGGTGCACGCGGTGCTTGACCGTCCTCGCCTCGGGCACGGTGTTGACCCAGATCGTCCGCTCCCGCACCGGCGCGGGGCCGGGGTCGCGGAGCACGACGTCGCCGCCGTCCAGCGGCTCGGCCCGCAGCCCCAGCGTGCGGGCCCAGAACGCCCCCAGCGCCGCCGCGTCCGTGGCGTCGACGCACAGGTCCTTGAAGGTCACCAGACTCATGGGCCGCAGCGTACGCACCGGCGCCGACGGCCCGACCATGCGGGTCGTCCGCGCCACGGGTCAGCCCGTGTTCTGCAGGCCCGCGGAGACGCCGTTCACGGTGAGCAGCAGCAGGTGCTGCCAGCGGTCCTTGTCGCCGCCGTCCACCCACTCACCGTCGTCGACGGTGAGGCCCTCGCTGACGCCCTTGCTGCGCAGCGCGCGCAGCGCCCGCACCTGCAGCAGGGACAGCGCGTCGACGTACGGGGAGCGCAGCTGGACCGCGCGTCCGAGCACGCGCCGGTTCGCGAGCGGCCACGCGTTGCCGGTCACGCGGAGCACCCACTCGCGGGTGAGCCGCAGCTCGCCGAGCACGAGCTGCGCGAGGTCGTCGCGGTCGCCGAGCGCCAGGTACTGGCCGGCGATGTCCTCCTGCGTCTTCGCAAGACCCATCTCGACGGTGTCGAGCAGCGTGGTGAACAGCGGCCACTCGCGGTAGGCGGCCTGCAGCTCCTCGAGCCCGCCCGGCTCCTCGCCGCGCGACCGCAGCGCCGTGCCGAGCCCGAACCAGCCGGCGAGGTTGATGCGGGCCTGCGACCACGAGAACACCCAGGGGATGGCCCGCAGGTCGTCCAGCGAGTTGACCGACAGGCCGCGCTTGGCCGGGCGGGAGCCGATCGGCAGCAGGCCGACCTCCTCCAGCGGCGTCACCTGCGCGAACCACTGCGGGAAGCCCTCCGACCTCACCAGGCCGTGGAAGGCGGCGCGCGACGTCTCGTCGAGGGCGCCGGCCAGCGGCGCGAACCGCTCCCGCGCCTCGGCGTTGCGCTTCTCCACCGTCGGGGCGGAGGCGAGCAGTGTCGCCGCGGCGACCTGCTCGATGTGCCGGGCGGCGATCGTCGGGTCGCCGTAGCGGGCGAGGATGACCTCGCCCTGCTCGGTCAGCTTGAAGCGGCCGTCGACGGAGTGCGGCGGCTGCGCGAGCACCGCGCGGTTGGCCGGGCCGCCGCCGCGGCCGAGCGAGCCGCCGCGGCCGTGGAACTGGGTGAGCGTGATGTCGTGGCGCTGCGCCCACTCGGCGATCCGCGACTGCGCCTTGTGCAGCGCGAGGGTCGCGGCGACCGGGCCGACGTCCTTGGACGAGTCGGAGTAGCCGAGCATGACCTCGACGCGGCGGTCGTTCTCCGCGAGGCGGCGCTGCACCTCGGGGAACTCCAGCATCGCCTCGAGGATGTCGACCGAGTTCTCCAGGTCGTCGAAGGTCTCGAACAGCGGGATGGCGTCGATGACCGGCGCGTCCTGGGTGCCGTCGAACGCGAGCTCTGCGAGCCGGTAGACGGCGGCCAGGTGCTCGGGCGCCTGGGTGAACGACACGATGTAGCGGCGCGCGGCACGGATGCCGAACCGCTTCTGCACCGCCCCCAGGGCCCGGTAGGTGTCGAGCACCTCGCGGGTCCGGTCGGACAGGTCGCCGTGGACGCCCTTCTCGTCGATCTCGGTGAGGGCGGCGGCGTGCACCTGCGAGTGCTGGCGCACCTCGAGCTCGGCGAGGTGGAAGCCGAAGGTCTGCACCTGCCAGACGAGCTTCTGCAGGTCGCCGTACGCGGCGCGAGGCGCGCCCGCGGCGACGAGCGAGGCCTGCACGACCTCCAGGTCCGCGACGAGCTCCTCCGGCTCCCGGTAGGCGAGGTCGGCGTCCCGGCGGCGGGTCGCGGCCACCCGGCCGGCGATCGCGAGCACCGCGGCACGGTGGGGCTCGTTCGGCGAGTCGGCGGCGGCCTGCGCGACCAGCTCGTCGGAGAGCTGGCGCATCCGCTGCCACAGCGCCCTGAGGTCGGGCGACGCCGGGGTGCCGGCCTCGTCGAGAGTGAGCTTGCGGCCGGTCTCGCGCGTCGCGGTCTCCAGCGCGCTGAGCGCGTGCTCGGCGGCGAGGGTCGCGGCCTGCCGGGTCACCTCCGCGGTGACGTTCGGGTTGCCGTCGCGGTCGCCCCCGATCCAGGAGCCGAGGTAGACGAACGGCCGCGCGACGGGCGTGGTGCGGCCCGCGTCGCCGTCGAGCAGCCAGTCGTCGAGGCGCCGGTACACCTCGGGGAAGGTGTCGAACATCGTCGCGTCGAAGACGCCCATCGCCGTCTTGACCTCGTCGATCACGGACGGCTTCTTCGCGCGGATGGGCGACGTGCGCCACATGGTGTCGATCTCGGCGACGAGCCGGCGCTCGTTCTCCGCGAGGGTGGTGCCGCCGGGACGGGTCACGTCGCGCTCGGCGAGCAGCGCCGAGATGCGGCGCACCGCGCCCGACACGGCACGCCGGCGCGCCTCCGTGGGGTGCGCCGTGAGGACCGGCCGGAACTCGATCTCGGCGAGGCGGCGCAGCGCCTCGTCCCGGCCGACCTCCTCCGCGAGCTGG
>NZ_BAAAPM010000003.1:1894011-1943701 GCF_039531145.1 Isoptericola hypogeus | reverse complement strand
GTCGACGCCTCGCGCTCGCGCAGCACCCGCACACGGTGGTACTCCTCGGCGAGGTTCGCCAGGTGGAAGTAGCACGTGAAGGCGCGCGCCACCTGCTCGGCACGCTCCAGCGGGAACCCGGCGACGAGATCCGCGGCCTCCGTCAGCGTGGCGCCGCCGTCGTCCGCCCCGTAGGCGCGGATGGTCAGCTCGCGCAGACGCTCGACGTCGTCGAGCAGGCCCTGCCCGCCGGCCTCGCGCAGCACCGTGCCGAGCAGGCCGCCCAGCAGGCGGATGTCCTCGCGCAGCAGCTCGGGCATCTCGTGCCGCGCGCTCACGCGTTCGATCGAGCCGGTGGATCCCAGGTTCTCGCTCACGGGACCAGAGCGTAAGCCGTCTCGCCTCCCGGGCGTCGTGGCGTCCGGCAGGTGACCCCGCCCCCCCGGCGTCAGCCCACCCAGGCCGGGTCGGCGAGAAGCGCCTGCAGCTCGTTCACGAGCCGGGCCGTGTGGAACCCGTCGGCGGCGGCGTGGTGGACCTGCACCGCCAGCGGGAGCAGCACCCGGTCGTCCCGCTCGACGTAGCGCCCGAGCGTGAAGATCGGCGCGAGGTGGCCCCAGCCGTCCCGGATGTCGAGGGTGAAGCCCGTGAACGACGCCCACGGCAGGCTGGAGACGTCGAAGGCGTTCGGCGGCGGCGGGCCCTGCGGGAAGAAGTCGACCGCCCGGCCGTGCTCGGCCAGGAGCGCGGCGGCCGCGTCGTGAAAGCTCCCGAAGTCCCGGTCGTATGCGGTCCAGACGCACGCGAAGGTCTCGCGCTGCGCGTTGAACACCGTGAAGGCAGGGTGCACCGCCGGCCAGACGGCGGGGGCGCCGTCGCCGGTCAGACACATCCGGAACTCCTCGTGCCGGTTGACGACCGTCGCGAGCGCCCAGACCTGCGCGACGTACGTCTTGCGCGCGGACCGGGCCAGCGCCCGGGCGAACGCGGTGACGTCGAGCTCGACCGTCATCGAGTACGTGCACGGCACCGCCTGGCGATAGTGCTCGAAGTGCTGCCGTCGGGGCCACGTGTCGAGGTCGATCGGGACGGGGTTCTCCATGCGGCTAGCCTCCCAGCCACCGCCCGCTCCCCCGCAGCGATTTTCGACGCGCCTCGCGGCGGCCCGAGCGAGCGCCGACCGGCCTATAGCTCCACGACCACCCCGGCATCGTCGGCACCTCCGTCGCTCGCCCGAATCTCACATCCCGACCCGGGCACGCGCGTACCCGACGGCGATCCCGGCACCGACTACCGCGAACCCGGCCCATGCCCAGCCGCCCTCGGCGAGAGGGCCGGCGAGCAGGGCGCCGACGACGGACGACCCGACGACGCCGCCGACGGCGAGCGCCAGGCCGTTGATGCCGAACCGGGTGGCGACGGACGCGGCGGGCGCGCCCGCGGCGACGACGGCGCTCATCGCGGGCTGGAACACCATCTGGCCGAGCGTGAAGACCACCATCCCGGCGACGAGCGACGCGACGCCGGGGCCGCCACCGAGGACGGCGACTCCGGCGCCCATCGCCGCGACGCCGAGCGCGAGCACCACGGGCAGGCGCAGCCTCGCCTGCAGCCACCGCGTGGCGGGCACCGTCGTCGCCAGGACGAGGACGGCGGCCGCGGCGTACACGGCGCCGACGCCGACGCTGCTGCCGAGCACGGCGTCCAGCCGCAGCGGCACGACGAGCTGCAGCTGGGTGAAGATCGCCCACGCCCCCGCGTTGAGCAGGCACAGCACCACGAGGGCCCGCCGCGCCTCGCGCCGCATCCCGCCGGACGCGGCCGGCCCGGGCTCGTCGACGACGGGCGCGGCGGGCGCGGTCGACCCGGCCCCCGGCTCCGCCGCCCGCCCGAGGCCCCACCAGGTGAGCGGCGCGGCGGCGAGGAAGAGGCCCGCCGCGACCCAGCACACGACGTCGAACCCGGTCGCGACGAGCAGGCCGCCCAGCAGCGGCCCGACGACGAACCCGGCGTTGCTCAGCGCCTCGCGCCGGGCGAAGACGTCGGGCCGCGCGCCGCCGAGCCGCGCGTACGCGGCGTAGCTCGCCGGGTGGAAGAGCGCGCCCCCGAGCCCGACGGCGAGGCCCGCGGCGCCCACGGCGACCGGCGTCGTCGCGAGGGCGAGCGCGGCGAATCCGCCGGCCCGCACGAGCACGCCCGCGACGATGGTGCGGCGCACGCCCCACCGGTCGGCGAGGATGCCCGCCGGGAGCTGCAGCCCCTGCTGCGCCCCGGCGCGGATGCCGGCGAGCAGCCCCACCAGCGCGAGCCCGAAACCCAGCCCGTCGGCCAGGTGCACGGCGAGCAACGGCACGAGCACGTAGAAGCCCGTCGCCATGACGAACGTGTTGGCGTACAGGGCGGGCATCGCGCCGCGGGGCGGAACATGCCCCGCGGCCCGGTCGTCGGGCGTCACCGGGGGCCGAGCACCTCCGCGAGCGCCGCGAGCTTGCGGGGGGTGTCGTACGCCGCGCCGCCCTCGTGCCCGTTGTACGGGAAGACCTCGATCTGCGCGGGCCCGCCGTAGCGGTGGTAGGCCGCGAACACGGTGGACGGCGGGCAGACCTTGTCCATGAGCGCCACGGAGAACCACCCGGGGCAGCGGGCGCGCGCCGCGAAGTTCGTGGCGTCGAAGTACGACAGCGTCCGCATCACGTCCTCGACCTCGAACCGGTGCCCCTTGAGGTAGCGCGCGATCTCGGAGTACGGCCCCTCGTCGGTGATCTGCGACGCGCGGCGGTAGTGGCTGAGGAAGGGGACGTCGGCGATCGCCCCGGCGAGGTCGTCGCGCAGGCCCGCGACGGCGAGGGCGAGCCCGCCGCCCTGGCTGCCGCCGAGCACGGCGACCCGGGTCGGGTCGACCTCGGGCAGCGCCTTGACGGCGTCGACGGCGCGCACGGCGTCGGTGACGAGGCGCCGGTAGTAGTGCTTGGCCGGGTCCTCGATGCCGCGGGTGAGGAAGCCGGGCGACGACGACCCGTGCCCCTCGGGCGCGACGTCCGGGGTGTCGGCGGTGGTCTTGCCGCCGCCGCCCTGGCCGCGGTTGTCCACCACCAGGTGCGCGTACCCGGCCGCGGACCACGTGAGCCACTCCCACGGCACGCCGCGCCCGCCGTTGTACCCGATGTACTGCACGACGGCGGGCAGCGGGCCGCTGCGCCCGCGCGGCAGCAGCAGCCACGCCTTGATGGGCTGCCCGGCCCACCCGGAGAACGTCACGTCGCGCACCTCGACGGTCGCCAGCCCGGCGTCGAACGGCACCGACTCCGGCTCGGACGCGGCGGCCGCCGCGGCGTCGAGCGTCTGCTTCCAGAACGCGTCGAAGTCCGCGGGCTCCTCGGGCTGGGGCCGGTAGGCGCGCAGGTCGTCGAGGGGCTTGTCGAAGAAGGCCATGCGGTGCTCCTGGGTCGTGTCGTGCGGGGGTGAGGGTGGGGCTGGTCCGTCAGGGCGCCGAGGGGCCGACGTCGGACCGCTCGAGCGGCTGCCGCACGACGGGCGCCGTGGACACCTCGTCCGCGCCCACGTCGGGCCGGACGTCGCGGGGCTGGCCGTCCAGGTCCTCGGCGAGGAACGGGTACGAGCCGACCGCGGTGTTCATCGCCGGGCCCGGACGCAGCCGCCACAGCCCGCGCGAGCGCACCAGCAGCGGGTCGACGACGCGCACCTCCCGGGGCGCGGCGTCGATGCCGAGGGTCGCGGCGCCCGTCGGATGCGCGACGTTCCCCACGTACGTCACGCCGGCGGGCTGCTTGTGCTCCACGAACAGCGGGCCGGCGGACCCGACGACGAGGTTGTCGGCCACGAGGGAGTCCACCGGCGGGTACAGGTAGTTGGCGCCGACCTCGACGTTCGACGCGTTGTCCACGAACGTGTTGTGCACGACCGTGGCGCGGTGCACGCGCCAGTGCGCCGACGTCGAGCCGGAGCCGTCCACGTCGCCGCCGTCGATCTGCAGGGCGGCCGTGTAGCCGGAGCCGGCGAGGCCCTCGAAGTAGTTGTCGTAGACGAGCTGGTCGTCGCCGTACAGCCGCACGCCGCCCGTGCCGGGCTTGCCGTCGCCGAGGAAGTAGTTCCCCTGGATGACGTTGCGGTCCCCGCGCCGCGCGACGAACGCTCCGGCCGACCGGCGGACCGTGTTGTAGCGCACCGTGTTGTCATCGCTCTTGAGCGAGACGATCTCCGGGTCGGAATCCGTGTTCTCGAACAGGTTGTGCTCGACGACGGCGAACGAGCTCGAGTCCGACAGTGCCGAGACACCGAGCCGGATCGCCTCGCCGCCGTTCACCGGTTGCGCCGCGCTGTCGCCGAACCAGTTGTGGTCGATCCGGTCGTGCTGCGAGATCTGCGTGGCCCCGCCGTAGACGGTGACGTAGTTGCCCATCAGCGTCTTGTCGTGGAACGCGTTGTGGTCGATGCGGTGGTACCCGCTGCCCTCGCCGGAGATCTGCAGCCAGTGCCGCGACGACGTCGGGTCGGCGGGCGGCTCGAACTGGAGGGCCACGTCGTTGCGCGTGAACCGTACGTGCGTGGACGCGGTGATCTTCAGCGTGGTGGCGTTGCGCCAGGTGAGGCCGCGCACGACGACGTGGCTGGACCGGGCGACCTCCATCTGGCCGGCCGTGACGACCGCGCCGCCGAGCGTCGCCGCCTCGACGACGACGGGCAGCTCGGCCGTGCCCGCCTTGTCGGCGAGCTTGACCATCGTGTACTCGCCGTCGGCGAGCACGATCCGGTCGCCGGGCGCCGCCGCCTTGAACGCCGCGGCCAGCTCGGCGCTGGTGCTCACGCGGACCGTGCGCAGCGGCGCGGGATCGGCGCTCTCCCCCGCGGGGGCGAGGGGCGAGCCGGACGCCGTCGTCTCGCCGGGTGCCGCGGCCGAGGCGGACCCGGTGGCGGTGGCGGGCGCGGCCGCGCCCAGGGACAGCCCGAGGGCCAGGGACAGCGGCAGCGCGAGGTGCTTCTTCATGGTGCTCCTCCTGAGGTCCGGGTCTTCGGGTCAGACGAACGACGCGGTGACGGTGGCGCCGCGCAGGTCGGTGGTGCGGGCGGCGATCCGCCAGCCCGCCCCTCGCCGCGTCACGGTGACTCCGGGCGCGGCGTCCACGAACCGCAGGCCGGGCCGGAACAGGTCGACGACCACCTCGGCGCGGGTCTGCGTCGGGTCGCTCACCGCGACGGTGGTGGGCCGGGTCCACCGGGTGGTGGCCCGGGAGGCGTGCACGACGACGGACGCCGGGCCGTCGGCGCGCAGCGCCCCGCCCTCCCCCGGCTCCGCGGCGCCGAGGGGCACCGAGGCGGCCGCCCAGAAGTTCGCCGCGAGCGTGCCGCCGAGCTGGACGGCGTGGACGTCGTCGTCCTGCGCGAGGATCCGCAGCCCGGCCGCGGTGCCGCAGGCCCCCGCGAACCGACGTGTGCCCTCGGCGTCCGCGGCGGGGAGCATGACGTAGGCGTACGACGCCGCGGCGGGCGCGGCGCCGTGGTCGATCCAGGCCGTGACGTACGGGCGGGTCACCGGCGTGTCCGTGCCGTACTTGACGTTGATCTCGCGCCACGTGTGCGTGCGGTCCTCGCGCAGTGCGCGCAGCCGGGCACCGCCGGGAAAGACGTAGCCCGCCGTACCCGCGAGGTGGCACCACCGCACGTCGTCGAGGTCGGCCGACCACCCGTCGGCGACGCCCTGGTCGACGCCGTCGACGACGAACGCCGCGCCCTCGCGCACCTTGCGGTTCTCCACGACCGTCTCCACCCCGCCGGCCGCGGGGGCCGCGATGCCCGATCCCACGCAGACCACGGCGTCGTCGAGCAGGAACCAGCTCTTGAGCGCCCGCAGGTCGGAGCCGCGGGCGCGCAGGTCCTGGCCGTAGGCGGCGAGGGTGGCTCCGGGCAGCGCGGCGCCACCCACCCAGGTCGCGTCGTTCGTGGCGCGGAAGTCCGCGCTGTTCTCGAGGCGCGCGGTGTCGACGGTGGTGCCGGGCAGCCGGTACGGGTCGACCGTGGGCCAGTAGTCCTCGCTGTAGTGGCCGAGGTCGTCCGTGTAGAGCAGCACCATGCCGTCGGACAGGTGCCAGCCGTGCAGGTTCTCGTTCTGGATCGACTCGTAGTTGTAGACGCGGCTGGAGTACGCGCTGACGCTCACCGCGAAGCGCGGCCGGTGGTGCACCGCCTTGTCCATCGCCGGGAACTGCCGGTGCGCGACGAGCGCGCCGCGCGGCGTCGGTCCCGCGGCGAGCAGCGCCGTGGCGGCGACGACGGACGCAGGCGTCGTGACGGCGAGGAAGTCGCGGTAGGTGTCCTCGGCGACCCACTGGGCCACGAGGGAGGTGAGGGTCGCGGCCTGCGCCGCGGGGGCCGACGGGATGAGGCGCAGCGTGCCCTCGATGACCGTCTGCGTGGGCGCGTGCCCCTGCTTGCTGGGCCGCGCGATCTCGCGCCCGCACACCGACGCGACCATGTCGCCGCGCACCATGAGCGGGTCGAAGGCGTCGGTGACCCAGGCGTAGACGTTGGCCAGTGCCGGGTCGGTGACCTGCCACGGCGAGTCGCCCAGCAGGTGCAGCAGCGACGACAGCGTGCCCAGCAGCTCCTTGCCGTAGCCGCCGTTGTACGGGTGCTTCCAGTGCTGCAGGAACGAGCCGTCGCGGAAGAAGCCCTCTCCCGTCCCCTCGCCCTCGGCGGTGCCGCCGTCGACGAAGGCCAGCACGCTGTTCGCACCCCCGCCGTCGACGTCGCTGAGGGCGTCACGCACGCGCAGCAGCGCGGCCTCGTCGCCGTCGAGGCACGCGCGGACGGCGACGACGGTCGCGATCCATACCCGGTTGGCGCCGGTGGCGATCTGCCGGTCGGCCCGCCACAGGTTGGGGTCGGGCGTGTAGTGGTCGATGGCGGCCGTGCTGCGGGCGAGCGCGCCGCCCAGGTGCTCGCGCAGCACGACGAGCGTGTCGGCCAGCGCCGACGCGGAGCCGATCTCCCAGTCCCAGTCGTTGTCGAACCTCGGGATGCCGGGCCCGTACACGTGGTCGTGCATCCAGGAGACGCCGTCCGCGACGGCACCCGCCACCGCCGCGTCGCCGGCCACCGACGTGCCCGGCGTCGCCCAGGCGACGGCGATCGACCGCAGCCGCTTGAAGGTCGTGGTGACGGTGTTGGACCGGGTCCAGTCGGCCAGGTCGGGCCACAGCGCGGCGCGGCCGGCGGACCGGTCGAGCGTGGCGAGGACGGTCGTGGCCGCCCTGTCGACGCGGCGCACGGCGGCCGCGACGTGCGCGTCGCCCAGGTCGAGCCCGGGGCCGCCGGTCTGCAGCACCGCCCACCGCTCGACCAGCTCCGCCGTGGTCGAGGCGGGCACCGCCCGCGCGGGCAGCGGCAGGGCGGGGGCCAGCGCCGCCGCGCCGGCGAGGGCGCCGAACCCGCGCAGCACGCTGCGCCGGGTCGGGCCGCCTGGGCGTGCGGGCATGCTCATGGTGTCGTTCTCCATCACGATCCCTCTCGTCGTCGAGCAGGTGGGTGGAACGGTCGTGCGGGCCGTGCGTCGGGAGGGCGTCAGCCCTGCCGGATCAGCCCAGGAGGGCGCGACGCGCGACGGCCGCGGCCATCGCGGCCGCTCCGGCGGGCGTGGGGTGCAGGCCGTCGCCGCTGTCGAAGGCGGGCGCGAGGCGCGCCGGGTCCGCCGGGTCGGCGAGGGCGGACGCCACGTCGGCGACGGCGTCGAACGCGCCGGTGCCCCGGCCCGCCTCCGCGAGCAGCGTCGCGTTGACGACGCGGCGCTCCTCCTCGAGCGCGGGCGTCCAGCGTTGCCAGCCGCCGAACGGCGTGATCGTGGTACCGACCACGCGCAGCCCCTGGTCGCGGGCGCGCAGCACGAGCTGGCGGTATCCCGCGAGGAGCACGGCGGGGTCCGTCTGGCTGGGCGGCTGCTGCAGGTCGTTGACGCCGAGCACCACGAGCAGGGTGCCCACGCCGGGCAGCGCGAGGGCGTCGCGGTCCAGGCGAGCCTGGCCGCTCGGGCCGAACCGCTCGTCGTCGAGCAGCACGCGGTTGCCGCTGATGCCGAGGTTCGCGACTCCGACCGGTCCGCCGCGCTCCGCGAGGCGGCGGGCGAGGTGGTCGGTGAACCGCTGGTCGGCGTCGTCGGGCGTGCCCACGCCCTCGGTGATCGAGTCGCCCAGCACGGCGACGCCAGGCACGCCCGGCCGCTCGACGTCGACGCCCACCAGCAGCACGGCGGAGCGCGTCGTCTCGGCGCCATCGAAGCCGGCGCCCGCGTCGGCGGTGAGGTCGCCGGACCCGACGTAGCCGGTGGCGTGCGTATTGCGGTGGAAGCTCAGGGAGCCGGTAGGGCCGGGCAGATGGACGCTGACCACGAGGTCGCCGGCGTCGGGCACGTCGAGCGCGGCCGGGTCGCTGACGAGCGTCGCGCCCGCCGCCAGGAGCGCGCCGCGCTCGCCGCCGAAGGTGACGGTCGTGACGGTGGCAGGGTCGACCGCCGCGCCCGCCCCGGTGAGCCCCGCCGCGCGCCGCGCGACGGTCACCGCGCCCACCCGCACCGGCGCCGCCGAGAACGTGCCGGCCAGCCGCACCCTCAGCGTGCCCGTGCGACCGCGGCCGCCCGCCGACCCGGCGCTGAGACGCAGCACGTGGCGCACGGTGCGGTCGGTGACACCGCCCAGCACCAGCGGGTCGGTGGCAGTCGGGCGGGTGTGGGCGGTGGTCCACGACGGCACCCAGGTGGTCGTCCTGGCCCGCGCGGCCCCGGTGTCCGCGAGCGCCTCCGCCCCCGCGAGCGCGGTGGCGCGCGGCGCGAGGAGCAGGGCTCCCGTCGTCGCGAGCGCGCCGGCGAGCAGCGAGCGGCGGCCCATGGTCCGGGCGTCGACGGCGCGGTCCCGGGCGGCGGGTGCGGCGCTGGTGGCGGGGTCGGTCGGGTACGTGGTGCCGGTCATGCGTCGTCCTCCGTCTGGTCGAGGATCACGAGCCCCACCAGGACGGGGACGCTCGCGCACAGCAGCAGGGGGCCCGCGGGGACCACGAGCGAGAACACCGGCGTCGCGACGGCGGCGCCCAGCAGGGCCGTGCCGCGCGGCACGGAGCCGAAGGCGAACCACAGCGCGCCGGGCGCCCAGGTGCGGAGGCTCCCTCCGGGCCGGACCGCCGCGACCACCGCGAGCGCCAGGTGGTACGGCACCGCCGCCACCAGCAGCCCGATCGCGAGCATCACGAGCACGACGGCCGCCGGCCCGGTGCGCCCGACGAGGAACGCGACGTCGGCCGCCAGCAGGGCGAGCCCTGCGGTCGACGCGACCCCGTGCCCGAGGAGCGGGCGCAGGTACGTGCCGAAGGCGCGGAAGACGCCGGTGAACGTGCGCCCCTCGCCCTCGGTGCGCCAGGCGCGCAGGGCGTGGCCGGTCGCGGCCAGGGCGGGCAGCCAGGTCACGACGCCGAGGCACAGGATCGCGAACGCCGCCCCCGCCGCCACGGGGTGCGCGAGCCACTCCAGCCAGCCCATGAGGGTCTGTGACCAGCGGCGCGACCGGTCGGGCGCGGCTCCTGGCCGGGCGGCGGCCCGGGTGCCGGGCGCGACGGTCATGCGTCGGCCCCGAGCACGCCCGTGACCTCGTCCTCGCCGTCGAGCAGCACGCGGCCGTCGAGCTCGACCCGCCGTGCCCCGACGACGGCGACCCGGTCGCCCGCGACGAGCACCGCCCGGGCCCGGGCGCGCACGCCGTCGGCCTCGACGACGCCGTCCGGCCCGGCGAGGTACGCGCGCTCCCCGCCGCCCAGGTCCACCCCCACCCCTGCTGTGAGCATGGTTGTGGCCCCATTTCGCGCCGAATCCGGGCCAAAATCATGCTCACAGCGATCCCCGGGGAGCAGGCGGGCGGCCGACGGCGTCGGACGGAAGGCGTCGAACGGCTCGATCGTGGTGACGGCGAGCAGGTCGCGGGAGGCGGAGGGTGTCACGCGCAGCGTGTGCAGCCGCCGCGTGACGACCAGCGACGGCGTGCTCGACGTCGGGTTGGCCTCGACGTCGGTGACGACCTGCTCGGCGCGGACCGCGGCGCCCGGGGTGTGGGTCGTGAGCCACGCGCCCGCGCGGCCGTTGCGCAGCACGCGCCGGACCGCGCCGTCGTCGGCTCCGTCGACGGCGGCGTCACCCGCGCCGGGCACCGTCTCGGCGGGGTGGTCGGCGTGGAGGAGCACCGTCCACTCGCGCGCCTCGGCGGCGCGCCCGCGGTCGACGACCACCGTCCGCCCCGACGGCAGCACGACCAGCGTGCGCTCCAGCGACTCGACGCCCAGCTCGGCCGGGTACATCCGGCCGGTCCGCGCGCGGCCGTGCAGGAAGCCGCCCTCGGCGAGCACGTCGACCATGTCGGCGGTGCGATCCGGCGGGGCGTCGGCGTAGACGTGGTACCGCCCCTCCCCCGCGAAGCCGTGCCCGTCCACGAGCACGAGGTTGTGGTGCCCGGCCCGCTTCGTGTTGGAGTACCCCTCGTCCACCAGCAGCCACGCCCCGCGCGACGCGAGCACGAACGACCCCGCGTCGGGGTGGTGGTGCCCCGCGCTGAGCGTGTCCCAGCCGCGCTCGGCGTCGATCCTCCGCGAGGTGTCCCAGGCGGTGTGCCCGCCGCCGGGCGACGACTTGAACGACACGAGCGTGGCGTCGTCGTCCCACGACGTGCGGTGCACCAGGAGCCCGAGGTCGCGGAACGCCGCCTGGGGCGCGACCGATTCCGCCGGGTCGACGGGCGCCACGGACGCGTCGTACCAGAGCAGCTCGGCCCACGCCTCGGGCAGCACGCCCGGCTTCACGCCGCTCTCGTACGCCTCGCGCCAGAAGAAGCGCTCCGCCACGGTGTCGGCCAGCCACTGCGCCTCGCCGAGGCCGTAGCGCGCCGCGAGGATCCGGTACAGCGCCACGCTGTGCCCGCTGCGGCGGTCGTGGCAGTCGCCGTGGTCCACGATCTCCTCGTAGCCCGGCGCCGCCTGGTGCAGCCGGTAGGAGAAGGTGTGCGCCAGGAACCGGCACCGGTCCCACCAGTCCACGCCCTCGGCGTCCTGCAGCAGGTCGAGGTACGTCGCGAGCCACGGCACCCCGTAGCGCCAGTACACGACGCCCTCCATGTCGGAGCCGTCGGCGGGCAGCACGTCGACGACGGTCGACATCGCCGCCTTCGCGCGCTCGGTCCACGCCGGCACCCCGAGGGCGTAGCCGACGGTCGCGAGCCCGGTGTGGCAGATCCAGTGGTGGTTCTGCCAGAACGAGCTGCTCCACCAGGAGCCCTCGCCGGCCACCGCGAAGTCGAACAGCCGCCCGCCCTGCAGCTCGAGCTTGGCGCGCAGCTCCTCCCGCCGGTCCGGCTCGAGGTCGTCGCCCAGCCACGAGTACGCCAGCGACAGCCCGTGCAGCAGCCATCCGGCGTCGAGGTCGTGGTCGGGCAGGTGCGCTCGCCCCCAGTGCTCGAACGACACCGCCGCGGAGATCCACCGCCACGCCTCGTCGAGGTAGTGCCGCTGCCCCGTGAGCCGGTACGCGAGCGCGAGGTTCGCGGCCGCCGGCCCCAGGTACGTGATGCTCGCGAGCGGGTGCTCGGCCGGGGGCGCGGTGCGCCGGTACAGGTCGCACTGCTCGGCCAGGCGCCGCCACTGCGGGGCGAGGTCGCCGTCGAGCCGGGAGCGCAGGTCCGCCAGGCAGTCCGCGTCGAGCAGCAGCATCCGGGGCGGGTCGTCGGCCGACGCCGCGGTCGTGACGGTCGCGGTCGTGTCGGTCATGGCGTCATCTCCGCCGGGAGCCGGTGCGCCTCGACGGCGCCGTCGGCGCGGTGCACCCGCACCTCGGCACCGTCGTCCGCGAGCTCGACGCGCGCCACGTCGGCACCCCCGCCGCGCACCGCGGCGTCCGCCTGGAACACCGACACCCACGTCGCGGACGTGGTCCCCTCGGCGGCCCAGTCGACGTGCGCGCGCTCGCGCTGCGGGTCGACCGCGGGGCCGGGGCCCGGCCGGACGGCGGCCCGCACCGGCACCGCGCCGTCCGGGCCGACGGCGACCGCGGCGTGCACTCCGTCGAGCGCCTCCGCCCCGCGCCAGGTGGTCCGCACGACGTCCCCGTCGACGCGCACCCCGAGCGGCACGTCCGGCCGCAGGCCGAGAGCCAGGCGGCGGGGGCGGTCGGCGGACGCGTGCGCGACGTCGAGCAGGTAGCCGTCACCGAGCACGACGTGCCGCACCGCGCGGGCGCCGTCGAACCAGGACGCCTCGTCGCCGCGGACCTCGACCGTCACCGACCGCTCGTCCCGGGCGACCAGGCGCCCGGTCGCCTCGGCCGGGTCCTCGTCGTCCACCCGCACCACCGGGTGCGCGGCCGCGGACGCGTAGTGCGCCCGCCAGGCCGAGTGCCCGTACGGCACCTGGCCGGGGTCGGGCTGCCACGGCGTCTCCCGCCCGTACAGCGCGAGCGAGAGCTTGTCGTGGTGGCCGTGGCCCGCGCCGTGCGGCCCGTGGTCCAGCACGGCGTGGATCCCCGCCCCGCGCAGGACGACGATCCCCACCTCCTCGTCCACGCTCACCGCGGCGCGGGGCGCCCGGTCGACGACGAGCGGCGGCCCGGCGAACCAGCCGCCCGTCCCGTCGCCCCGACCCGCCCACGGCATCGCGCGCAGCTCGTCCTCGAGCCCGTCGGGGCCGCCGTCCGGCCCCGGGTGCTGCCCGGACCCGGGCCCGTGGACCGCCGCGGCCTCGTCCCGCGCCCGCGCGGCGACCGCGTCCAGCCCGGCGTCGGCGACGAAGCCGTCGGCGAGCGCGGCCAGCTCGGTCCACTCCAGCCCGAGGGCGGGGCGTACCGACGGTCCGTCGTGGACCGACGGCAGGATGCCGCCGTCCGTGGCCAGGCCGGCCAGCACGTCGATCATCGCGACCAGCCGGCCGCGGGCCTCGGCGGGCAGCTCCGCCGGGTCCGTCCCCCGCAGGGAGAGCAGGTAGGCCCGCACGACGAAGCCGTGGTAGTACGTGCTCGCCTCCCACTCCCAGCCGCCGGGGGTGCTCGCGGCGAGCGCGTGGGCGAGCTGCCCGTGCTCCCCCGCGAGCCACTCGTCGTCCCCGACGGCGGTCGCGCCCTGCGACCGGCGCACGAGCGCGGCGGCGCGGCTGCACACCCGGCCCGCGGCGTTGAGCCACGCGGTGTAGTTCGACGTGAAGCGCCCGTCGGCCACCAACCGCGCCCGAGCCGCCCGCGCGGCCTCCGCCGTGGCGTCGAGCAGCCCGAGGACGGGCTGCAGGTCCGCCGCGCGCTCCGGGTCGGCCTCGGCCAGCGACCACACCGCGTGCCCGATCGACACCGACCAGATCGCGTCGGTGAGCGCTTGGTGGAACAGCCGCCCGCGGAGCATCCAGTCCTGCGCCCGCTCGTGCTCGCCCCCGCCCGCGACCTCGGCGTAGACCTCGGCGTACCCCACGAGCAGGGACACCGCCTCGGCCCGCGCCGCCTCGTCCCCCGTGCGCGCCGCCCGGTGGGCGAGCACCCGGGCACGGCGGGCCCAGGCCTGGTGGCTGAGCACCAGCCACGCGCCGCGCACGAGGTCGGTGTCCACGACGCAGCCGTGTGGGCAGCGCACGCCGCCCGCGGGCGGCACCGGCCCGGGGATCCCGTCGTGCAGGAGCTCCGTCCCGTGCGTCGGGCAGACGAAGTCGTGCCACCAGCCGCCGCGCTCGCGCGGCAGCCCGGCCGCGGGGGCGTCCGTGGTCACGGGGGCGAGGGAGGTCATCGCGGCCAGGTCCCCCCGTCGATGTCGAGGGTGGTCCCGGTGATGTACGACGCCTCGCGCGAGGCCAGGTACTGCACCGCGGCGGCGACGTCCTCGACCGTGCCCGGACGCCCGACGGGCGTGCCCGCCACCATCTTCTGCTGCGCCTCGGCCGTGCTGAACGTGCCGTGGAACGCCGTGTCCGCGATGTACCCCGGGGCGACGGCGTTCACCGTGACGCCCTGCGGCCCGAGCTCCTTGGCGAGGCCCTTGACGAAGCCGCGCACGGCCGCCTTCGACGCCGCGTAGACGACGGACCCCGGCCCGCCACCGTTGTGGGCCGCGAGGGAGGACACGGCGACGATCCGCGCCCGGTCGGACTCCAGCAGGTGCGGGATCGCCGCCCGGCAGGTGCGGAAGGTGGCGCCGAGGTTGACGTCCACGACCGCCTGGTAGTGGTCGTCGCTCATCTCGGCCACCGGCACGCGACCCACCAGGTGCCCCGCGTTGCACACCACGGCGTCGAGCCCGCCCAGGAACGCGACCGCGTCGGCGACCAGCCGGTCGACGTCCGCGGTCGACGTCATGTCGGCCTGCAGCGCGACCGCCTTGCGGCCGAGCGCCTCGACGTCGGCCACGGTCCGGGCGGCCGCGTCGGCGGAGCTGCCGTAGTGGACCACGACGTCGGCCCCCGCGGCCGCCAGCCCCAGCGCGACGCCGCGGCCGATGCCGTGCCCCGCTCCCGTGACGAGCACCCGTGCGTCCGTCATGTCCATCGTCATCTGCTGTCCTCTCTGTCCGACGGACGGCGCGCTGCCGCCCGTCACTTGATGCCCGCGTTCGCGAAGCCGCGGACGAAGTACTTCTGCCCGAGGAGGAAGAGCGCCACCATCGGCAAGGTCGCCAGCGTGGTGCCGGCCATGAGGAACGCCCATTGCGTGTCGTTCTCGGTGCGGAAGACCGAGAGCCCGACCTGGATGACACGCATCGAGTCCGTGCGCGTCACGAGCAGCGGCCACAAGAAGTTGTTCCAGGAGCTCTCGAACGTCAGGAGCGCCACCGTGATGAACGCCGGCTTGACCAGCGGCGTCATGATCCGGCCCCAGATGCCGAGCTCGCTCACGCCGTCGAGGCGCGCGGCCTCCTCCAGCTCCACCGGAAGGTCCAGGTAGAACTGCCGGAACAGGAACACCGCGAAGGGCGTCACCGCGCCGGGGACGATGAGGGCCCACCAGGTGTCCAGCCAGCCGGTGCCGCCCTGCCCGAGGATGTCGTTGCCGCCGAACAGCGGCATGAACCGCACGATGAGGAACTCGGGGATGATCTTCGTGTAGGTGGGGATCATCAGCGCCGCGACGAACCCGAGGAACACGAGCTCGGAGCCGCGGAAGCGCAGCCGGGCCAGCGCGTAGCCCGCCATCGAGGCGATCAGGAGGTTGATGGCCGTGTGGCTCACCGCGATGACCAGGCTGTTGCGGGCGTAGGTGAGGAACGGTGCCGCAGCGAGCGCGTCGGCGTAGTTGCTCCAGGCCCACTCGGTGGGCAGGAACGTGGGCGGGCTCGCGGCGATGTCCGTCGGCGTCTTCAGCGACGTCAGCACCATCCACACGAACGGCACCACCATGACCGCCGCGATGACGCTCAGGATCACGTAGAGGGCGGCCCGGGAGAGCCGGCGGCGCGAGGCCGGCGAGCGGCCGACGACGTCGAGCGTCGTGCGCGGCGAGGTCGCGGTGAGATCAATGCCGGCCACTGTCGCCTCCGTTGAGCCGTCGGTTCGCGAGGGTCAGGAGCAGCAGGAAGACGAACAGGATGATCGACTGGGCGCACGCGTAGCCGACGCGGAACTCCCGGAACGCCGACTTGTAGATCTCGTACGTCATCATCGTGGTCGTGTTCGCCGGACCGCCGTCCGTGAGGATGTAGATGAGGTCGAACGCCTGGAAGGCGGAGATGACCGAGGTGACGAAGACGAAGAACGTGGCCGGCTTGAGCAGCGGCAGCGTGATGCTGAAGAACTGCCGCGTCTTCGAGGCCCCGTCCACCGACGCCGCCTCGTACACGTCCTTCGGCAGCGACTGCAGCGCGGCCAGGTAGATGAGCATCTTCAGGCCGATGCCCTGCCAGATGCCGACGGCGATGACCGAAGGCATCGCCCACGTCGTCGACGACAACCAGTTCTGCGCCGGGATCCCGAAGAAGCCGAGCACGGCGTTCAGCAGGCCGCTGCGCGGGTCGTAGATCCACAGCCACACCAGCGCGACGGCGATGGTCGCGGTCACCTGCGGGATGAACACGGCGGTGCGGAACAGCGCCCGGGCGCGCAGCTGCGTGTCGAGCATCAGCGCGATGAGCAGCGCGATCCCCATCGCGACCGGCACGGTGAAGAACGCGTAGACCAGCGTGTTGACCATGCCGCGGCGGAACACCGGGTCGGACAGCGCGTCCACGTAGTTCTGGATCCCGTTGAACCGCGGCTGCGTGAGCACGTCGTAGTCGGTGAACGACAGCACGAACGCCGCGATCACGGGGATGCCGATCCAGATCAGCGCGTGCAGGAACGCCGGCGCCACCATGAGCATGCCGGCGCGGCGCCGGGCCGCCCCCGCCCGCCGGCGCCGGGGCGCGGGCGAGCGGGACGGGGTGGCGGGTGGTGCGCTCACGTCGCGCGGCGCAGAGACGACGGCCACGACGACCCCCTCTTCCTCGGTGTGACGGACACGGTCATGGGACGGGCCGGGTCACAGGCGGGCGATCGCGTCGTTCGCGATGCCGGCGAGCTGGTCGATGGCCTGCTGGGCGGACTGCTGCCCGACGATCGCCGTCTCGAGGGTCGGCTTGATCTTCTCCCGGATCTCCATCCAGGCCGGGGTGCCGCCCTCGGACCGCGCCTTGTCGAGGTTGTTGATGGCGAACTCGACCATCGGGTTGCTCTTGACGTAGTCGCTGTCCTTGAGGTCGAGGATCGCCGGGACCGAGCCGCGCTGCTCGCTCGCCACCAGGACCGCGTCGGGCGAGCCCATGAACTCCACCAGGGCACGGGCGGCGGCGGGGTTCTTGGACGTCGCCGACTGGGAGACCATCGTGCCGCCCTGCAGCATCGCCGGCGTGGTGTTGCCGAGCACGAACGTGCCGATCTTGTCGACCAGCTCGGGGCTCTGCTGCTGCAGCTGCACGTACAGCGAGTTGTTGGTCATCATGATTGCCGACGTGCCCTGCTGGAGGGTGGTGGGCTGCCCGGCCTCGGTGGTGAGGGCGAAGTCGGCCGAGCCGTCGGCCACCATGTCGAGGAAGAGCTGCAGGGAGGCCACGCCCTCGGGGCTGTCGAAGAGGACCTCGCGCCCGTCCGCCGAGAACAGCTCGCCGGAGTTGCCGAACAGGAACGTCTCCCAGCACTGGCGCAGGTCGATGGAGAACGGGTCGAAGCCGACCCGTGTCACCGTGCCGCCGTCGCGGACCGTGAGCTCCTTGGCGATCTCCCGCAGCTCGGCCCAGTCCTTGGGCGTGTCGGTGATGCCGGCCTCTTCGAAGAAGTCCTTGCGGTACGCCACGATGCGGGTGTCGAGCACCATCGGCAGGGCGTAGAGCTGGCCGTCGAACCGGGACGGCTCCAGCACCCGCTCCTCGTACGTGTAGCGGGTGGCGAGCGACTCCGGGAGCGGCGCGATCGCGTTCTTGTAGGCGAACGGCGGGATCCAGCCGACGCCGAGCGTGACGACGTCCGGCATGAGCCCGCTGGCGAGACCGGTGGTGATCTTCTCGTTGAGCGACCCGTAGTCGGTGTAGTCCACCGTCACGTTGACGTCCGGGTACTTCTCGTTGAACTGCTTCAGCAGGTTGCCCTCGAGGGTCTCCTTGCCCGTCGTTCCCTCGAAGAGGGCGCACAGGAAGGTGATGTCGCCGGCGACCGGGCCGGTGGGGTCGGCGGCGGGTGACGTCGCCCCGTTCGTCGTGGAGCATCCCGCCACGACGGTCGCGGTCCCGAGGCCCATGGCCGTGAGAAAGCTGCGACGGCTGAGTTCCATGACTTGCCCTTTCGATCGGCACTGATCTCATGAAGGCGATGCCCGGCAGTCTGCGACGACTCCGGTGTAACGATGCACCGACCATAGAGGCGCGGGTGGCCAGCGTCAAGCGCCTGAGAATGCCCTATGATCGGCCCTATACAGTCCATCGATGCACTGGACGGATGGGCTGAACCCGGACGCTGGAGGAGGCCGCGCGAGCGCATGGCTGGAATCACGATCCTGGACGTCGCCCGCGCTGCCGGCGTGTCAACGAGCACGGTCTCGAACCTCCTCAACGGGCGGACCGGCCGCATGCTGCCCGAGACCCGCGAGCGCGTGGAGTCCACCATCCGCGAGCTCGGGTACCGACCCAACCGCGCCGCACGGCAGCTGCGCACCGGCAAGCCGCAGGTCATCGGCCTCGTCGTGCCGTCCGTCGGGAACCCGTACTGGGGCGCGCTGGCGCGACACCTCGAGGCGGCCGCACTCACCGAGGGCTACCACGTGCTGCTGTGCAACTCGGAGCGCGACCCCGACCGTGAGCGCCAGTACGTGGACGAGCTGGTCTCGGACGGCATCCGCGGCATCGTGCTGTGCTCGTCGCTCCCGTCCCTCGAGCACGTCGCGGGGCCGCTCGAGGACGGCCTGCGGCTCGTCGCGTTCGACCGGACGGCCCAGGCCGACGACCCGTCCAGCCTCGTCAACGTGAGCGTCGACAACTCGATCGGCGGCGAGCTCATGGGCGACCACCTCGTCGGGCTGGGTCATCGCCGGGTGGCGTTCGTGTCGGGCGCGATCCGGTCGGTCAACCGCACGGAGCGCTTCCAGGGCTTCCTGCGCGCGCTCGAACGCGCCGGCATCGCGCGTCCGGACGTCGTCACGTGGCCCGGCAGCAGCGCGGACAGCACCTTCGGCGACGTCGAGGCCGCGGAGCTCGGCCGCGTGGCGGCGACGGAGCTCCTCGCCGGCCCGAACCCGCCGTCGGCCATCTTCGCCGTCAACGACATGACGGCGATCGGCGTCTGTCGTGCCGTGCGGGACGCCGGGTTCGAGGTCGGTCCGGACATCTCCGTGGCGGGCTTCGACGACATCGTGCTGGCCGAGCTCTACTCGCCGCGTCTCACCACCGTCCGCCAGCCCATGAAGGAGATGGCGACGGCCGCGTTCCAGGCGCTGCACGACCCGGGGGACGGCGACCGCCTGCCCGGCGCGACCTCGCTGCTCTTCCGGCCCGAGCTCGTGGTGCGCGACTCGACGGCGCCCCCGCCCGGCTGACCGGCCGGAGACGGCCCTCAGGCCGCGTGCCGGGCCAGGATCGCGGCGGCGTCGGTGCCGCGCGGCAGCACGCCGTACCCGTGGCCGCGGCCGACGCCGAGCCGAGCGGCGACGAACGCGTCGGCGCTGGCGGACGGCGCGTGCCGCACCATGAGCGACGCCTGCAGGCCGACGGCCAGCGACTCGACGACCCGCCGCGCCGACGCCTGCCGCTCGGCGTCGTCGGCCGCGGCCACAGAGGCGAGCAAGCCGCGGGTCGCGGCGACGTGCGCGTCGAGCACCGGGTGGGCTCCGGCCGTGGTCGCGAGCTCGGCGTCGAGGGCCGCCCACGAGTCCGGCTCCCGGGTCATCGCCCGCAGCACGTCGAGCGCGATGACGTTGCCCGACCCCTCCCAGATCGCCATCACCGGCTGCTCCCGGTAGCGCCGGGCCAGCGGGAACGCCTCCGTGTACCCGTTGCCGCCCAGGCATTCCATCGCCTCGTACGCGTGCTGCGGCCCGCGCTTGCACACCCAGTACTTCGCCGCCGCCGTCGCGAGGCGCCGGAACGCCCGTTCGGGCTCGGCACCGCTGTCGTGCGCGGCCGCGAGGCGCATCGACGTGAGCGTCGCCGCCTCGGACTCGAGCGCGAGGTCGGCGAGCACCGCCGTCATCGCCGGCTGGTCGACCAGCCGGGCGCCGAACGCCGACCGGTGCCGCGCGTGCCACAGCGCCTCGGCGACGCCCTGCCGCATCCCGGCGGCGCTGCCGTGCACGCAGTCGAGGCGGGTGCGCTGCACCATCTCGATGATGGTGCGCACGCCGCGCCCCGGCTCCCCGACGAGGTGCCCGACGGTGCCGTCCAGCTCGATCTCGCCCGACGCGTTGGAGCGGTTGCCCAGCTTGTCCTTGAGCCGCTGGATCCGGAACGTGTTGCGCGTGCCGTCCTCGAGCACGCGCGGCACGAGGAAGCACGACGGCGTCCTCGCGGCCCCGTCGGGCGCGCCCGGCTCGGCGTGCGCGAGCACGAGGAACGCGTCGGACATCGGCGCCGAACAGAACCACTTGTGCCCCGTGAGCAGGTACGTCCCGTCGTCGCCCGCCCCGGCCGGCACCGCGCGGGTCGTGTTCGCCCGCACGTCGCTGCCGCCCTGCTTCTCGGTCATCGCCATGCCGACAAGCGCGCCGGGCTTGGAGCCGGGCGCCGCGAGGGCGCCGTCGTACCCCGTCGACAGCAGGCGCGGCTCCCAGAGCGCCGCGAGGCGGGGCGCGTGACGGAGGCTCGGCACGGCGGCGTGCGTCATCGACACCGGGCACCCGTGCCCGGGCTCCACCTGCCCGAAGAGGGAGAACACCGCGCCGCGGACGACGTTCGCGCCCGGGCGCGGGTCGGCCCAGGCGCTCGTGTGCGCGCCACGGGCGACGGCGGCGGCGATCACCTCGTGGTAGGCCGGGTGGTACTCGACCTCGTCGACGCGGCGGCCCCGCCGGTCGTGCGTGCGCAGCTCGGGCTCATGAGTGTTCGCGAGCTCCGAGGCGCGCTGGAACGCCGCGCTGCCGACGTGCGCCCCGGTCTCGACGAGCCGCTCCTCGCCCCAGGCTCCGCCGAAGGCGTGCACGGCGTCGCGCAGCACCGGGAAGTCCAGGTACTCGTTGACGTCCACGCGCTCCGGGGGCTGGTTGGTCACGTCGTGCGTGCGGTGACCCCGAGGCGTGACCGGCCCCTCGTCGTCGACGGTGTCGGTGGTCATGTCATCGACCCTCCGGGCTCCTCGCCGGTCAGGAGTACGCGCCCTGCCAGACCGTGTCGAACGGCGTGCTGGCGGCCACGCGAGCCTCGATGCCGCGGGTGACCATGTCCTTCGCGACCTGGACGGCGGCGGGCACGGTGGCGCCCTTGGCCAGCTCGGCCGTGATCGCGGCGGCGAACGTGCAGCCGGCGCCCGAGACGCGCTCCTCGCCGACCTTGGGCGCGGCGAAGACGGTGACCTCGTCGCCGTCGAACAGCACGTCGACGGCGTCGGGGCCGGGCAGCTCGACACCACCCTTCGCGACGACGTAGCGCGGCCCGCGCCCGGTGTCGAGGCGGGCGTGGATGCGGCGCGCCGCCTCCGCCAGCTCCTCCACGGAGGTGATGTCGTCCATGCCGGCGAGGGTCTTCGCCTCGAACAGGTTCGGGGTGACGACGGTGGCGAGGGGCAGGACACGCTCGCGCAGCGCGGTGTCGGTGTCGAGGGCGGCGCCGGGCTCCTGCCCCTTGCAGATCAGCACCGGGTCGAGCACGACGTGCCGCCACGGCTGCGCCTCGAGCGAGCGGGCGACGACGTCGATGGTCGCGGGCGTGCCGAGCATGCCGACCTTCACGACGTCCAGCGCGTGCGTCGCCGTGGCGGCCTCGACCTGGTCCGCGATGACCTGCGGGTCGACCGGGACGAACCGGTGGCCCCAGTCGCGCTTGGGGTCGAAGGAGACGATGCAGGTCAGCGTGCCGACACCGTAGGCACCGAGCTGCTGGAAGGTCTTGAGGTCGGCCTGGATCCCGGCCCCACCCGTGGCCTCGGAACCGGCGATGACGTACGCGAGCGGCGGCGTGGTGCTCATGACGGCACAGCCTACGACCGTCGCAGCCACCACGGGTCCGACGTCGGGGCCGCTGAGACGCTCCGCCAACCCGGAACCGGCGTACCGTGAAGGAGCGAGGCGCGTGGGACGGGTGCGCCGGGCACCGAGAGACCGTGGTGGGGCGACCAGCACGGCGGGCTCGCGAACGGCGACGGACGCCGGGAGACGGTTCTCATGGCGATCTCGAGATACCTCCACGAGTGCGCGTCGCGTGCCGCCGGGGTCCTCGGCGACGACATCGAGGCCAGCATCACGATGCGCCAGCACGGCGTCACGCTCCGCGCCGGGAGCAGCGCGCCGAACGCCGCCCGGTGCGACCAGGCCGAGGCCTGGGCCGACGACGGACCCTGTGTCGAGGCGATGATCACCGGTGCCCTCCGGACCGTGCCGTCGGTCGCCGACGAGATCCGGTGGTCCACGTGGCAGGAGCAGACGTCGCGTGAGGGGTTCACCAGGGCGATCGCACTCCCCGCGCAGGTCTCGCCGGACATCATGATCGCGCTCAACCTCTACTCCAGCGCCACCGGCGAGTGGGAGGCGCAGCTCGTGCACGCCGCCGAGTCCTACGCCCGTCTGATCGCCTCGGCCGTCCGTCTGCAGCTGCAGTTCGCGGACCTCGACGACTATGCCGCGGCGCTCTATCGCGACATGTCGGACGCGACCGTCCTGGAGCGTGCCGTGGGCGCCGTGATGCAGACCAACGGCTGCACGGAGCAGGAGGCGAGGAAGTTCCTCCACTCGGCATCGGTCGAGCATCCACCGGGGGGCCGCGAGATCGCCGAGATCATCCTCCGCTCGCTCGTCGTGGGCATGGACGGCGACATCGTCGACGACCCGAGCGCGGAGCGCTGACCCGCGGGGCGGCCCCACCTCGCGGGCTCGCCCATCGGTGGAAGACTGGTCGGGACGAGGGGGTGGCGAGCACGTGGACGCGTCGAAGCTGCTTGGGCTGCTGGCCGGCACCCTGGCGCACCTCGACGCAGACATGCCGCTGGCGTCCCGCCTCTGCCGGGCCTGCGTCGAGATCGTCGGGGCGCAGAGCGGCGCGCTGACGGTCACCACCCCGTCGGGCGAGCGCATGGTGGTGAGCACCTCGGGCGGCGTGTCGGAGCAGATCGAGGACCTCCAGGAGGTGCTCGGCGAGGGGCCGGGTCAGCTCGCCCTGGACGAGGCCCGGGTCGTGGTCACCCGGATCGACGGCGACACCGCCAGCACGTTCCCGGTCTTCTCCCAGATGGTCTCGTCCGTCAGCGGCCCGGCCACGGTCTACGCCGTGCCGATGCGCGTCGGGCAGCGCGTCGTGGGGGTGCTCAGCCTGTACGTCACGACGGACGGGCTGGCCCGTGACCTGGAGGACCTCCAGTTCCTCGCCGACGCCGTCGGAACCTCGTTGCTGGGCGACCTCGAGTCCCTCGACTGGTCCGACAGGGCCCGGATCCACCAGGCCACCGGGATGGTGACCGCGCAGCTGAAGATCCCGCCCCCCGACGCGCTGGCGGTCCTCCGGGCGCACGCGTTCGCCCGTTCGTCGACGCTGCAGGACGTCGCCGACGAGGTCCTGGCACGCCGGATGGCCTTCACCCACGACGACATCACCGTCGACGAGAACGAACGAACCGAGGACTCATGACCCGCACGCCTGCAGACTCGCTCGCCGACGCAGCGGGAACACTCCTGCACGATCACGACGTCGCAGACCTGCTCCTCCGGCTGACGCAGGACGCCATGCGCTTCGCCGGCGGCGACGCCGCCGGAGTCCTCGTCCGCCTGGCAGCCGGCCCCTTCGAGGTGCTGTCCGCCACCTCGCACACGGCGACGCACCTGGAGCTCTACCAGACGCACCGACAGGAAGGGCCGTGCGTCGACGTCCTCGACACGCACCGGCTGGTGGCGGTGTCCGGCCCCGAGGCGATCGTGGCGCGCTGGCCGGCCGTCGGGCCGGCCATCGTCGAGGCAGGGTTCGCGTCCGTGCACGCGTTCCCGCTCGTCTGGCAGGGCGGAGCGTTCGGCGGGCTGAACGTCTTCGCGGCCAGCGACCGCGGTCTGGACGCGGGCACCATCCGGACGACGCAGGGGCTCGCGGACATGCTGACTCTCGCCATCGTCCAACCGGACCGGCTGCGCCCGGAGGACGTCGACCGTCGTCTCGCCCGGGCCCTGGACGCCCGGGTCGTGGTCGAGCAGGCCAAGGGCGCTCTCGCGCACCAGCTCGGGATCGACGTGGCGCGGGCGTACGACGTGCTGATGGAGCGCTCTGTACGCGCCGGCACGCCGCTCACCCACACGGCGCGAGCCGTGCTCGAGGAGGCTCAGCTGGGCTGAGCCGCGTCGGTGCCGGCCCGTAGGGTGGGCGGCATGAGCGTGAAGATCGGGGCGCACGTCGGGCTTCAGGACGCGGTAGCGGAGGCGAAGGAGATCGGGGCGGAGGTCGTGCAGGTGTTCCTGTCCGACCCGCAGGCGTGGAAGGTGCCACCGCTCGAGTACGCCGGCGGCGCGGAGGCGTTCCGCGAGGAGACGGCGTCGGCGGGCCTCCACGTGTACGTGCACGCGCCGTACGTCATCAACGTGGCCTCGACCAACAACCGCATCCGCATCCCGAGCCGCAAGCTGCTGCAGCAGATCATGTCCGGCGCCGAGGCGATCGGCGCCAGGGGCGTCGTGGTGCACGGCGGGCACGTGACGGCCAACGACGACCCCGCGGTCGGCTTCGACAACTGGCGCAAGGCGATCGACGCGCTCGAGTCGGACGTCCCGGTGCTGATCGAGAACACCGCCGGCGGGGACTTCTCGATGGCGCGACGGCTCGAGCGCATCGAGCAGCTCTGGGCGGCGGTGATGCAGGCGAACGGTGCCGAGAACGTCGGCTTCACGCTCGACACGTGCCACGCCTGGGCGGGCGGCATCGACCTCGCCACCGCCGTCGAGGACATCCGCGCCATCACCGGCCGCATCGACCTCGTGCACGCCAACGACTCGCGTGACACGGCGGGCTCCGGTGCCGACCGGCACGCCCACTTCGGCGACGGGAACATCCCGCCCGAGCTGCTCGTCGGGGTGATCGCCGCGGCCGGCGCCCCGGTCGTCTGCGAGACGCACGGCGACATGGGCCCGGACATCGCCTGGCTGCGGGAGCGCCTCGCGGCCTGACGGGTCCCCTCGACAGGCTGCGGGCGCAAGCGCGCCCGACGCTGGCCTGTGGACGACGCCCGACGCCGAGCGCGCCAGGCCGCCAGGCTGGCCGCATGACCACCGCACCGGCCGCCGAGCGGCCGCCCGCTGCCGACCCCGACCGATACCGCCGCATCGACCCGCACTGGACTCCACCTGGGGATCCGGACCTCGACCCTGACCTCGACGACGCCGAGGGCGGGCTCGGGGCCCCGCGGCGCCGACGACGCCGGGCCCCGCGGCTGACGGAGGACGGGCTCGCCCTCGTCGCCGCCGGCGCCGTCCGCTACGAGTCCGCCCGCCGGGACATGTCGCAGCAGGACCTCGCGATGGCGCTCGGACGGTCTCGCTCGGCCGTCTCCGCCCGTTTCACGGGACAGGTTCCCTGGTCGCTGGACGAGATCGGGAAGATCGCGGTGCTCTACGGCTGCCGCGTGGCCGACCTGCTCGCCGAGGCTCCCCGGTCCACCAGCCCCTGGTGAGCGACCGGGCCTCCGCCAGCTCTCGCGACGCTCTCCCCCTCGCTCGGTCTGCGCCACCTCGTTCGCTCGGCGGCGCGCGCTCGTCCTTGCCGAGGACGTTGTCCTTTCGAGCCCTGTCATCCAGGCAGGAACCGTGTCGCACGAGCGGGTCCCAGTTCGCGTCGGCGGGACGTGATCGGGTATCGGCACCGAGGCCACCTGAAGCGGAGGGAATCCCGCAGAGCGAATCTGTCCGGCCGAGCGGGATTCGGGCCTGCCCAGGGCGCAGGACTCCGGCCGGGCCGACAGGGCCCGAAATGACAACGTCTTCGGCGAGGCACTGGCACGGGCACGATTGCGCGGAGGCTCACCACGACCGCTGGCGCGCCCAGGAAGCACCCCCGGGCCACGAGAGCGCGGTGTCAGGTGGCGGCGAGACCGGCGTCGTGCACGACGATCGCCGCCTGCACGCGGTTGGCGGCGTCGAGCTTGGTGAGGATGCGCGACACGTGGGTCTTGACCGTCGGGACGCTCATGAACAGCTCGGCGGCGATCTCGGCGTTGGACAGGCCCCGCCCGACGGCGAGCGCCACCTCGCGCTCCCGGTCGGTGAGCGTCGCGATCAGCGCCACGGCGCGCCGCTTTCCGTCCGGCGCGGAGTCCCGGGTGACGGCGGTGATGAGCTGCTGGGCGACGCGCGGGGAGAGCGTCGGCTCGCCGGCCGCGGCGGCCTGCACCGCGGCGACCAGCCGGTCGGGCGGTGTGTCCTTGAGCAGGAACCCCGCCGCGCCGGCGCGCAGGGCCTCGAGGATCATGTCGTCGGTGTCGAACGTCGTGAGCACGATGACGCGCACCGCGGCGGACCCGGCGGGCCGGGACGCGCCCCCGGCGACGAGGCGGCGGGTCGCCTCGATGCCGTCGAGGCGCGGCATGCGGATGTCCATGAGCACCACGTCGGGCCGCTCGCGCGCGACGACGTCGAGGGCCTCGAGCCCGTCCCCCGCCTCGGCGACGACCTCCAGTCCCGGCCCGCCCCCGAGGATCAGCCGCAGGCCCGAGCGCACCAGCGGGTCGTCGTCGACGAGCACCACCCTCGTCGCGCCGTCGTGGCCGGTCGTGCCCCCGCTGTCGCTCATGGCGCCCACGGTAGCCAGGCCTCCAGCACGAACTCGCCGTCCGACCGCCCGTACTCCAGGCGACCGCCGCTCAGCTCCGCCCGCTCGGTGAGCCCCAGCAGGCCGAGGCTGGACGACGGCGGGGCCGGACCGACCTCGGGGCCGACGGTCCGCACGGGGTTCCGCACGCTCAGGGCGAGGCCCTCGCCCGGCGCCCCGTCGACGACCACCGTCACCGGCGCCCACGGGGCGTGCTTGCGCGCGTTCGTCAGGCCCTCCTGCACGATGCGGTAGGCGTGTCGGCTCACCGAGTCGGCGAGCTCGTCCAGCCGGTCCGTTCGCCGGTCCAGGCGTACCTCGACGCCGCTTGCCCGCGCCTGGCCGAGCAGCTCGTCGAGGTCGCCGAGCGTCGGCTGGGGCGGCTCCGGCCTCCGCGCCCCGCCGGCCGCCACGTCCCCGTCCGAACCTCCCGAGCCCGTCGAGCCGTCGGCGGCCGAGCCTGCGCCGTCCTGAGCCTGCCGAAGGGTCGAGACCTCCGTCTCCCGCAGCACCCCCAGCACCTCGCGCAGCTCGACGAGCGCGGCGTGCGCGTTGGTCTGCACGACGGCGGCCGTCTCGGCGATCTTCTCGGGCGGCAGGTCCGTGCGGTACGCGAGCGCCCCGGCGTGCATCGCGACGAGCGACATCCGGTGGGCGAGGACGTCGTGCATCTCCCGCGCGATCCGCGCCCGCTCCGTGGAGCGCGCCTGCGCGACGCGGCTCGCCTGCTCGCGCTCCGCCGTCTCGGCCCGCTCGCGCAGGGAGACGAGGTGCTCGCGCCGCAGGCCGATGTATGCCCCGATCCACACCAGCAGCGCGAAACCGAGCGCGCCGGCGACGAGGTCCACCACCCAGTCGTAGGCACCAGGGTCGGCGTAGGGGTGCAGGACGCCGAAGGCCCACGACGCCGCGACGGAGACCACCACGGCGACGCCGATCTTCCACCAGCGGCGATGCGTGGCGAGCGAGACGATCGCGACCACCTGGGCGCCGGTGACCAGGATCGACACCGACGACGCCGCCCCCAGCACGAGGGCCACGGTCAGCGGCGCGCGACGCCGCAGCAGGAGCAGCGGCAGCCCGAGCACCCCCACCAGCAGGTCCAGCGCCGCCTGGGCGTCCGTGACGGTCCGCTGCCCGGTGTCGACCTCCCAGGCGACGAACGCGAGGCCGACGAACCCGATCGCCGCCGCGGCGAGGATGCGCCACGTCTCGCCCCACGCACGGCGGGCACGGGAGGGTCGGTCGGGGGTCACGGGCACGGCCCGAGCCTAGGCAGCCGCGGGCCGCCGGGCATCCGCCGAGGGTCTGCACGGCGTCATCCGAAGGACGGACCCGAACCATCCCCTCGCCCGACGCGCCCGCCACCGCACGCGCGGGAACGTGGAGCCATGATCACCGTGGAGCACCTCACCAAGAGATACGGGCCCGCCGCGGCCGTGGACGACGTGTCGTTCACCGTCGAACCCGGCCACGTCACCGGCTTCCTCGGCCCCAACGGCGCGGGGAAGTCCACGACCATGCGCATGGTGTGCGGCCTGACGCCCGCGACGTCGGGCAGCGCCCGCGTGCTCGGCAAGCCGTTCGCCGCGCTCACCAACCCCGGGCGACGGGTCGGGGTCCTGCTCGACGCCGGCGCCCAGCACTCGGGCCGCACCGGCCGCGAGGTCCTCACCCTCGCCGCGCTGATGACCGGCGTCGACCGGTCGCGCGTCGACGCCACCCTCGACCTCGTGGGCCTCACCGAGCGCGAGGCCGCCCGCCGCGTCGGCCAGTACTCCCTGGGGATGCGCCAGCGGCTCGGCATCGCGAACGCGCTCCTCGGCGACCCGGAGGTCCTGATCCTCGACGAGCCGGCCAACGGGCTCGACCCGGCCGGCATCCGGTGGATGCGCGACCTCCTGCACGACTTCGCCTCCCGTGGCGGCACGGTGCTGCTCTCCAGCCACCTGCTGCGCGAGATGGAGGCGGTCGCCGACCGGCTCGTCGTCATCGGCCGCGGCCGGATCGTCGCGCAGGGTCACCAGGACGAGCTGCTGCGGCAGGCCGGCACCTTCGCCCGGTCCACCGACGACGCCGCGCTGGCACGCGCGCTGCGCCAGGGCGGCGTCGGCGTCCAGGAGCTCGTCACGGGCGGCCTCGCGATCGAGGCCGAGCCGCTCGACGTCGGGCGCGCCGCCGCCGCCGCGGGCGTGGTGCTCGCCGAGCTGCGCGCCGCCGACTCCCGGGGACTCGAGGACCTCTTCCTCGAGCTCACCGCGGACGACGCCCGCGAGACCGTCCGAGAGGAGGTGGCGGCATGACCGCGACATCGTCGTCCGGCCTCGCCCCGTCGGTCGAGCCTGTCGAGACCACCTCGCCGGTCAAGCCTGTCGAGACCCTCCCTGTCCGCCCCGTCACCTTCGCGACGCTCACGCTCGTCGAGTGGCGCAAGCAGCTCGACACCCGCGCCGGCCGGTGGATGCTGGCCGTCATCGCGATCATCACCGCCGCCGTGCTCGCGGTGATGGCGGCCGTGAACGGGGGCGACCACTCGTTCGGCGCCTTCCTGGTCGCCACGACCACGCCGATGGCGATGCTCCTGCCCATCGTGGGTGTGCTCGCCGCGACGTCCGAATGGTCGCAGCGCACCGCCCTCGTGACGTTCACCCTGGAGCCGCGGCGTACCCGCGTCGGCCTCGCGAAGGTGGTCGGCGCGATCGGGTCCGGACTTGCCCTCCTCGTCGTGGCCGTCGGGCTCGCCGCCCTCGCGCACCTGGTGGTCGTCACGTTCCGCGACGCGACCCCGGCGTGGGACGTCGCCGCAGCCGACGTCGGGGGCCTCGCGCTCACCGTCGTGCTGTTCATGGCGCAGGGCGTCGGCTTCGGCCTGCTGCTGCGCAGCACGCCCGCCGCCATCGTGACCCTGCTGCTCCTGCCCACGCTGTTCAGCATCGTCGGGAGCCTCATCTCCGGTATGGCCGACGTGCTGCCCTGGGTGGACCTCAGCACCGCGACCGAGCCGCTGCTCTTCGGCGCCGCGCTCGACGGCGCGGCCTGGGCGCACCTCGGCACCGCCGCGCTGATCTGGGTGGTCGCCCCGCTCGCCGGCGGGCTGTGGCGCGTGGCCCGCAGCGAGATCACGTCGTCCTGACCTCAGACCGGCACCGCCGGTCGAGCCTGCGCCGTCCTGAGCCTGTCGAAGGGTCGAGACCCGATCCGTGGTCTCGACAGGCTCGACCGACGGATGACGTCAGTTTCCGTCGAGGTGCCCACGCATCTCGACGGCGATCTGGTCGGCGTCGAGCTGCTCGAGCGCGCGGCTCAGCAGCTCGGAGTCGTACGTCCCGACGGCGCGGGCATCGAGGAGCGCCTTGCGCTGCGCCGCGATCGTGACGAGCCGCAGCTCGAAGAACTGGCGGCTGAGCTCCTCGGGGGTCGCCTCCTCCTCCGCCATGTCGTTCTGCTCGCGCACGACGACCTCCCGGACGCGCTCGACGACGTACGGCGCGTAGGGGAACCCGTTCCTGCGACGCAGGTCGGGGTCGTCGAGCAGCTCCCGCGCCGTGCCGTCGACGATCTCGCGCAGCCCCTGGGTCCCCTCGACGAGCCGGGACGACGTCACCCCCGCCAGGCCGAGGCGCCGCACCACCCACGGCAACGTGCCGCCCTGGACGAGCAGCGACCCGGCGGCGACACCGAACGCCACGAGGACCACCAGCGACCGCTGCGGGAAGCTGGCCGGGAGGGTCTGCGCCGCCGCGAGCGTCACGACGCCGCGCATCCCCGCCCAGACCAGCACGACCCCCTCCTTGGGCCCGAGCGGCGCGGCGAGCAGGTAGTCGACGTCGGCGACCCGGCGCGCGAACCGGCGCCGGAGGTCCGTGACGCGCGCCGTCCTGCGCTCGTGCATCCGTTCGCGCTGGTCCTCCGACGGCGGCTGCTTCCTCCGCTTCGCGGCCTCGAGCCTGCGGCGGTACCGCTCCTCGTGCCGTCCCCGTCGGCGCGCGTCTCCGACCCCCTGCGGGCCCACCCCGCGCATCGACGCCATCATCGCGGTCGAAGCCTCGGGCGTGAGGATTCCCTTGGCGTCGGCGAACGCGTCGAGCGTCGCCGCGATCCGCTCGGAGTTCTGGTCCAGCGTCTCGCGGATCTGCCCGGCCCGCTCCCGCTTGCGCGCGAGGTAGCGCAGCAGCGGCAGCACGAAGAGCGCCCGCACGACGACGATCCCCGCGGCACCCAGGGCCGCCACGCCCACGGCGAGCCAGAGCGACCCGTGCGCGAGGCGCACGTCCTCGACCAGGTCGAAGACCTGGAGCCCCATCGCGAGGAAGACACCGCCCTCGAGCAGGGTCTCGATGGTGCGCCAGTTCATCCGCTCCGCCACCCGGTCCTGGGGGCGCAGGTGCTTGGCCGACAGCGTGCTCGTCACGAGCCCCGCGGCGACCGACGCGACGATCCCCGAGGCGTCGAGCTCCTCCGCCGGCAGGTACGCCGCGAACGGCACGACGAACGAGATCGCCGTGGACAGGGCCGCGTGCTTGACGTGGGTGCGTGCCCACAGCCCGAGCCGCCCCACGATCATGCCGACGACGGCCGCGATCAGCACCGCCTTGAAGAAGTCCCCGACCACGCCCCACAGGCTCACGCTCGCCGCGGTGGCCGCGATGGCCGCGATGGCCGAGCGGAGCAGCACCAGCGACGTCGCGTCGTTGAGCAGCCCCTCGCCGTCGAGCATCACGACCACGCGCCGGGGCGCGCCGAGCTTCTTGATGATCGACGTGGCCACCGCGTCCGTAGGGCTGACGATCGCCCCGAGCGCGATCCCCGCCGCGAGGTCGATGCCGGGGATCACCCAGGAGAAGACGAACCCCATCACCACGGCGGAGATCACCACGAGCAGCACGGACATCCCGCTGATCGCCGTGAAGTCGCGCCGGAAGTCCATCGACGGGAACGAGGCCGCGGAGCCGTAGAGCAGCGCCGGCAGCACCCCCGCGAGGATCACCTCGGGGTCGATCTCGATCGCGGCCACGAACGGCAGGAAGCTGACGCCCACGCCGAGCAGCAGCAGGACCAGGGGCGCCGCGACCCCCGCCCGGGGCGCGAGCGCCGTGACCCCGATGACGACGACCGCGGACGCCACCGCGATGAGGAGCACGTCCATGCCGACCAACCTAGAGGGTCGGCGCGTCAGCGCACGGCGGCCACCCGGATCATCGACTGCTCCACCCGGTTGCCGTCGCCGTCGCGCATCGCGACCCGCAGGTGCAGGTGGTCGCCGGCGGCCCCGGCCCCGGGCACGACGGCGGTCCAGGAGCCACCGCGGCCTCGCACGACCGGCACCTCGGCCCAGTCGGCGACCTGGCCGACCAGCGTCTGGGAGCCGTAGGCGAACTCCAGGGTGGCGCCGTCGAGGTCCGCGAGCCCGCCGGTGGCGTCGTCGCGGGCCGCGAGCCGCACCCCGACGTCCTCGCCGGCCGCGACCCGGTCGGTCAGGCCGGCGTCGACGTCCACCACCGGCACGAGGCTGTGCTGCGCCCCCTGGTCGGCCGAGCGGGTCGTGAACCACCAGTCGGTGGTGTACGCGCTGCCGAGGGGGTACAGCGAGGTGCGACGCGTGAACGCCTGCTGCACGTGCACCTCCGCCGGCCCGGCGGGGACGGCGTACCCGCCGGCCGCGGGGATCGTCCGCTCGCCGTCGACCCACACCGTGCGGAGCACGGAGTCGGCGTTGAACAGCCCGATCGAGTCGTGCCCCGCCGCGTCGCCCCAGGAGCCGAGGTACAGCGACAGGCCGTTCACGTCGCGGGTCACCAGGGGCTTGCCGTTGGTGTTGGACGACAGCCCGAGCGGCGTGGCGAACCAGGAGGTGGACCCCTCGGCGCCGCGGGCGTACGTGCGGGGCCCGTCGAACGACGCCGCGCTGGCCATGTTCGTCGTCATGCGCGCGATCGTGGTCCACCGCACGTCCGGCGACGCCGTGTACAGCTCCGTGCGCTCCAGCGGCGCCCGGACCGGCAGCAGCGAGCCGCTCGCGTAGACCGGGGCCGCGCCCGGCATCGTGAGCGCCAGATCGAGGTACCACTGCCGCTGGTCGGCGCCCTGGGTGTGGTACTCGGTGGCGACCTCGGCGAGGTCCCGCTCCTTGACACGCTGCACGCCGCTGGGCATCCGCCCCTGCTCGACGCTGGCGAGGTTGTAGACGTACGGGCTGGTCGCGACGGGCTGCGCGTCCCAGGTCATCGTCACCTCGCCGGCGGCCAGCTCGGCCTGCAGCGCGGCGGCGTCGTCGGACGTGATGGTCACCATCGGCAGCTCCGCCCCGCTGCTCGACAGGTAGGGGCGGCCCTGCGACCCGGACACGTGCACCACGACGGCGACCGCGCCGCGGCCGCGCAGCGCGCGCGACCAGCTCAGCGGGCTGCCGCCCTTGACGGCGGACGCCGCGTCGAGCAGCACGACCTTGCCCGCGACGTCGGCGGCCGCCAGGTTCGCGTCGGTCCCGGGACCGACGTCCACCAGCGGGGCCGTGCCGCGCCCGTCGAGCTCGGGGGCGAGGGCCACCGCGAGGTCGTCGACCGTGCGTCCGCCGGAGGAGGTCAGCTCCAGGCGCGGCGCGAAGGCGCGCGTGGTCGCGACGAACGTGAACCGGTCGCCGATCTTCGCCGGGGTCGTGTAGAGGTGCTTCACGTAGGCGGGGATCGTCGTGAGCACGCCCGTCGTCACGGCCCCGTCGTCGCCGAGCCCATACGAGTACCCGAGCGCGAAGCCCTGCGGCTCCGTCGGGCGGCCGGTGCGCCACGACAGCTCGCTCGCGTCGCGGGCGTCGAGCACGACCGTCGTGTCGCCGTCCACCTCCACGTCGTCGGCGTACACCTGCGACACCGACGCGACCTGGCCGTGGTTGCCGACCGCGTCGCGGGTGAGGATCTGCGCGGCGAGGTCGTAGCTCCCGTACGGCAGCTCGAGGGTCACCGAGCCGGAGCCGACGCCGTAGCGCTTCGCAGTGTCCCGGTGGTCGTCGAGCACCTGGAACGACGAGAAGGAGTCCGGCGCCTCGCCGAAGCGGTTCGTCGTGACGACCGTGACCTGCGCGCTCGGCGGCTCGACCGGCGTCCAGAACGGGGCGGTGACGCGGATGCCGCCGCGCGCGGTGCCGACGACGCGGCCGGTCACGGTGCCGAGGTCGTCGGCGTCCCGCACGCGACGCAGGTCCACCGCCACCGGCACCTGCGCGGTGCCGTGCGCGGGCACGACGACGGAGTCCCGCCCCCGGAGGTCGATCCGCGCGGCGCCGGGCAGCCGGTCCCCGTCGTCGCCGAACGCGTCGACGTCGAGGTCGAGGCGGACGTCGTGCGCCGCGTCGTTCGTCAGCGTGACGGTGTCGGTGAACACGTCGGCGCCGGCGGTCGCGCCGCCGGGCGCGGCGAGCTCGACGTTCGGCTCGGCGGTGACGGTCTGCACGACCGCCCGCCCGGCGTCGAGCGGGCCCGCACCCTGGTCGAGGACGGCGGCGTCGGTGTCCGCCGCGGCCGAGGTCAGCGCGGCCTTGACCTGCCGCGGGGTCCACTCGGGGTGCGCCTGCACGACGAGCGCGGCCGCGCCCGCGACGTGCGGCGTCGCCATCGACGTGCCCGACATCGTCGCGTACGGGAAGTCGGGGGCGCCGCCCGTGCGCGCCGCGACGACGTCCACGCCCTGCGACGCGATGTCGGGCTTCGCCGCCGGGCCGCCCACCACGGGCCCGCGGCTGGAGAACGAGGCCGTCTCGTCCTGGCGGTCCACCGCCCCGACGGTCAGCGCGGACGGCGTGCAGCCCGGCGTCGAGACCTGGCCGCGCAGGCCCTCGTTCCCGGCCGCGACCACGAACAGCGCCTCGTCGGACAGCGCCTCGATCATCTCGACGTCGGGGCCGGTGCAGGAGGTGGCGCTGGCGTCGCCGAGCGACATCGACACGACGTCGGCCCCCTGCTCGACGGCCCACTCCATGCCGTCGAGGATCCCCGAGGTCGGGCCCGAGCCGTCGTCGCCCAGGACCTTGCCGACCAGCAGGTCCGCGCCCGGCGCGACGCCGGCGAACCGGCCGTCGGACGCCGCGCCCGTACCCGCCACGGTCGAGGCGGTGTGCGTGCCGTGCCCGTTGGCGTCCTGGACCGCGCCGCCGACGAACGTCCGGCTCGCGGTCACCCGCCCCGCGAGGTCGGGGTGGGCGAGGTCGTAGCCGGTGTCGAGCACGGCGACGGTGGTGCCCGTGCCGTCGAAGCCCAGGTGGTGGGCGGTCCCCGCGCCCGTGAGCGGGACCGTGGGGGTCGGCAGGTCCGTGACGGCCGTCCCCTCCACCACCCGGTCGAGCCAGACCTTCTCCACGCCGCCCGCGGACCGGCTCGCGCCGCCACCCGTGAGCTGGGCCCAGACCGTCGCGGCCCGGTCCTTGTCGATCGCCAGGCCCTGGGCGTCGATCGTCGCCAGGTCGGCGGTCACCTCGGCGCCGCGCAGGGCGGCCGCGCGGGCCGCGGCGGGTCCCGACCGCTGCACGATGACGGGCAGCGTGGCCGTCGTCGCGTCGTCGTAGCCGCTGCGCCAGAGCCTGCTGACGTTGAACAGCTCGACGTCGAGCGTGCCGGCGTCCAGGAGCCGCTGCGCGCCCTCAGGGAGCACGTACGTGTCGCCGCCGTCGGTCCAGGTGGTCCACAGCGCGTCGGTCCCGCCGTCCGGGCCCGTCAGCCGCGGGGCGACGAGCGCGCCGCCCGGCCCGGCCTGTGCGGTGACCCGGTCGCCGGTGACGAGCGTGAAGGTTGCCGTCGTCGGGCCAGGGTTCGTGCTCGCCGCCGACTCCGACGACGGCGCCGACGACGTCCCCTCGGGGGCGTCGGCCGCGGCTGCGGCGGTGGTGGTCAGGGCGAGGACGGCGAGCGTGGCGCTCGCGGTCCGGAGGCGTCGTGCGACGTGCGACATGGGTGGAGCTCCTTCCGGTGCGCCCACTCTGGCCGCGCGCGACCGCCGCCGGAAGCGCCCGGCGCGGCGGATGCCCGCCATGGCGCAGGTCCGCCAGCCGGCCCGCCGACGGCGCCGCTGCACCTCCGCCTCAGACGGTGCTTGTTGTCGTCCGAGTCTGCGGTTCCGCTGCGGGCGGGTGCCTCGTTCCTCGGCCCCACCCTGCGCTGCACCTCCGCCTCAGACGAGGATGCCGCCGGGACCGGTGAGCTCCCGCCACCCCGGCGGCCCCGCCTCCGCGCCGGCGGGCCGCCGCGCAGCGGGAAGGACGTCGGCGGCCACCAGCGGCCCGAGGTCGAGACCCGTCAGCCGGGCGACGTCCGCCACGGGCACCTGGTACGTGCGGAACGGCCCGAGCGGCGGCACCTCGCCCTCCGCGAGCGCCAGCGCCGTGGCCGCGCGCAGCTGCGCGTCGTCGAGCTGCGGCGTCTGGTCGAGCACGAACGCCGCCGCCTCGAGCGTCCGCACGAGGGTGATGCCCGGCTCGCCGGCGGGTGCCCCGGGGCGGGCGCCGCGCTGGGCCGCGGTCTCCGGCACGTCCCACGACGGACGCGCCCAGGCGGCGATCTTCCAGAACTGCCGCGGGATGCCCACGCCTCGGTAGACCGGGTCGTCGCCCGCCAGGACGGTCCCGGTGTGCACGACGACGCGCCTCTCGTGCGCCTGCGCGTAGGTGAGGACGTGGTCCTCCAGCCCGTTCCACAGCTCCTGGGACTGGTTGAACCGCCCGACCTGCGGGGCCGCGTTGGTGTAGACGAACGTGGCCTCGCCTGCCCGTCGCGCCTCGTCGGCGGCGCCCCACATCGGGTCGCGGCGGCGCACGAGGTGGCCGCGGTCGAGGTCGTTGCGGTGGTAGAGCTCCGGCCCGGCCTGCTCGCCCTCGGGGGCCTGGGGGTCGAGCCGCCACGAGCCGGTGCGGGGCAGCGCTCGCAGGGTCGCGCCGTCGATCGCCACCGCGGTGGCGGCGGCCAGGCGACGGCGCGGGTCGAGCAGCACCGTGAAGTGGGGGTGGTCGCACCGGCGCAGCCCCCGGCCGGGGTCGGTCGGCGCGGGCAGCGGCACGCGGACGTCGTCCTCGGGCCCGAGGAACGCGGGGTCGTAGCCGGTCACGGGTCGAGCCAACCATCAGCCGAGGTCAGGGGCACGTCGGCACGCCGGGTTGCTAACGATATATCTTTGACATATCTTAGACAGCGTTGGGTCACGTCCGCGGCCCGACCCGCAGACCTTCAAGGAGCATCACCATGCACTCCCGACGACACACCCCTGACTTCCCCGACGACTTCTTCGACCCGCGCGGCGCCCGTCGCCGTCGCGACGACTTCCCCGACGACGACGGCCCCCGCGAGCCCGGCCGACCGGGCAGCCGCGGCGGCCGGGGCCGGGGCCGGCCCGAGGGCCACGGCCCGCACGAGGGCGACGGCCCGCACGACGGTCGCGGTCCGCACGAGGGCCACGGCGAGCACCCCCGACGCGGCGGCGGCCGCGGCGCCGGCTGGGGAGCCGGCCCGGGCTTCGGCCCGGGCTTCGGCCCGGGCCCCGGCTTCGGCCCGGGCTTCGGTCCCGGCGGGCCTCGTGGCCGCGGGCGCCGGGCCGGGCGCGGCGAGATCCGCGCCGCGATCCTCCTGCTGCTCGCCGAGCAGCCGATGCACGGCTACCAGGTGATCACCGAGCTCGCGGCCCGCACCGAGGACCGCTGGCGGCCCAGCCCCGGCGCCGTCTACCCCGCGATCGCGCAGCTCCAGGACGAGGGCCTCGTCACGCTGACGGAGGAGGGCGGCCGCCGCCTCGCCTCGCTCACCGACGCCGGTCGCGCGCACGTCGAGGCGCACCGCGACGAGCTGGGCTCGCCCTGGGACACCGTCGCCGCCGAGCCGCACCGGCAGGGCCGCGAGCTGCACCAGGCGATGCGCGGCCTCGGCGGCGCCGTCGAGCAGGTGCTGCGCACCGGCACCCCCGCCCAGGCCACGGCCGCCGCGGCCGCGCTCGAGAACGCGCGGCGGGAGATCTACCTGCTGCTCGCGGGCCCTGCGCCGGCCGCGTCCGACGCGCCGGACGACGACGCGCCCGACGACGCGCCCGCCGCCGGCTGATGCGTCAGCCTAGGCCGACGATGGCGGTCGGCGTCCACCGCACCAGGTGGCCGTCGACCGCCAGGTGCACGCCCCACTGGTCGGTCTGCATCTCCTGACGCCACAGCTCCTCCCCCGTGGCCACGTCCAGGGCGAGCCACTGCAGCACGTCGCCGCGCGCGTAGTCCGACACGACGAACGCCGCGTACCGGCCGTCGGTGAAAGCCGCCTCCACGACCGAGGGCGAGTACCCCAGCTCCGCGGGGTCCTCGATCCCGTCGAACACGTCGTCCCGCGCCCACACCTCCTCGCCGGTGGCGAGGTCCAGCCCGTGCACCCCGCGTTCCTCGTCGACCACGACTGCCGTCCGCCCCGTGCGCACCGCCAGCCCGGCGCCCGGCACGGCGGCGGCCCACCGCTCGTCGCCGTCGTCGTCGAACGCGGCCACCTCGTCGTCGCGGCGCACGAGATGGACGTCGCCCCCGCCGCCGTCCGTGCCCAGGGGAGCCAGGTACCGCCCCTCGAGGGTGCGCCGGGTCTGACCGTCGGGCCCGAGCAGGCGGGTCGGCGACGAGGCCTCCTCGTCCGCGGTGTCGAAGAGCCCCCCGGCGTCCAGCCCCGCGTCCTGCTGGGTCACGTAGCCGCCGCCGGCCAACGGTTCGACGGCGAAGCCCTCGAACGTCGTCGGATCGCCCGCCCGGTCCAGTCGCGCGCCGTCCGCCGTCAGCCACGCGTCGATGCCGCACCCGGCCACCCACAGCACCTGGTCGCGCACCAGCGTCTGCACGCCGCCGCGCAGGTCGACCGCCGAGGCCGACCCGTCGTCCGACCAGCGCACGCACAGGGACGGGTCCACGGTGCCGTCGAACCGGAGGGTGCGCTGCCAGCGGCGGTCCCCCGTCGTCGCGTCCTCGAGCCGCACGCGCAGGTCGTAGCCGTCGTCGATGACGTCGCCCGCGCCGGCCAGCAGGTCGTCGACCGTGAGCCGCTCGACGGCGGCGGCGTCCGGCGGGTGCGCGTCGCCGACCCACTCGGCCACGACCAGCCCCCCGCCCGGCCCCGGGAAGAGCATCGTGTGCGACTTCCCGACCGTGCGGGTCGCGAGCACCGTGCCGTCCGCGTCCACGACGGTCACCGCGCTGTGCTCGCGGGTGTCGGACCCGTCACCGGCTCCGTCCGCGCCGGCGACGTCCGGATCGGCACCCTGGCCGGCCGTCGCGGACACGCACACGATCAGGTCGGCGGGCTCCAGGTGGAAGCGGCCCGACCAGAGGTCGAGTCCCGGTCCGCAGCGGCTGGTGCCGTCCGGCAGGCGGGCCCGCCAGCGACTGTCGCCCGTCGCGACGTCGACGCCGAGCAGCAGGTCCCGCTGCTGCACCACGACCACGCCGTCCACCACGCCCACCAGGCCGCCGGGCAGACCGCCCTCCGCCTCGACCCGCCAGGTCTCGCGCGGCCGGTCGGTGAGGTCGAGGACGCCGCCCGGGGCGGCGCGCAGCGCCGCGATCCGGCTGCGGTCGCCCACGGTGTCGACGACCGCCGCGGTCAGCGCCAGCGCCGCGAGCACCACCGCCGCGACCAGACGGCGCCCGTGCAGGAACCTGCGGAGGCGGTCCCAGGCCCGCCGCAGCGAGCCGTCGTCGTCCTCCGCCGCGCCGGGGCCGCTCGGCTCCGGGTCGAGGTCGTCGAGGTCCGCCTCGACGTCGAGGTCGATGAGCAGGGTCGACGGCGTGGCGCCGTCCCCGCTGCCGCCGCGCGGCTGCGCCCGCACCGTGCGCGGCCCGCTCGCGGCCCGCGCAGGCGCCACCTCCTCGTCACCGTCCGGCTCGAGGTCGAACGTGTAGGGGTCGGAGCCGTCGCCGCGTCGTCGGGCCACCTTCCGAATTTACGCCGGGCGGCGGGTGCTCGCCGGGCCCGCGTCGCGGCCCCGGCACGGGCTCAGCCCGCGGCGGACCCGTGCAGCGCCGCCCCGGGATCCTCGTGGACGACGTGGCCGCCCTCGTCGGTGACCGTCGTCGACGTGCCGTCGGACGTGTGCACCACGAGGTGGCCGTCCACCGTCCCCGGGTACCAGCCGGGGACACCGTCGCGGGACTCCTGGGCGACGACCCGACCGTCGTCGAGATCGAGGCGCGCGAGCGTGTACGAGTCCTCGGCCCCCGAGAGCAGCAGCAGCACCTCGTGCCCGTCCGTGACCGCCCCGAACGGCCACAGCTCGTCCACCCAGCCCTCGACCGGTTCGTCGACGCTCCACCGCTCCTGACCCGTCTCGGCGTCGAGGCCGACCAGCCCCCCGCCGAAGAGCTGGACGAGGACGACGTCCGCCGTCCGCGCCAGGACCTGCGTGCTCCAGGCCAGCTCCATCGGGTCCGTCACGATCGCCAGGTCCTCCGGGTCCCACGACCACTCCCACCGGGGCTCGCCGGCCAGGTCGTCCGGCTCCAGCGCGACGAGGCCGGTCGTGGTCGCGACGAGGCGCGGGCCACCGGTGCCGTCCGTCGACCTCGGGTCGAGCAGCAGGCCGGACAGCAGCACGCCCTCGGGGTCGTCGTCGAGCCCGGCCAGCAGGTGGCGCTGCCCCGAGCGCTGGACGGCGATCCCGCCGTCGACGGAGCGGACGGCGCTCTGCCACCACCCGTCGGCGGCAGTGCCGAGCTCCGGGTCCATGCCGCGCGCATCGCCGGGCGGCGCCCAGATGATGCGCACCCCGCACCGGCGGAGCTCCACGACGCCGGGGCTCGACCGCAGCGACCCGCCCGCGAGGTCGATCTCGGCGCGCTCGTTCATCCACGTCAGGCAGTCGTCGGTCTCCTCCGGGTCGAACGGCGCCGCGACCGACGCGTGGACGCCTCCCGTCAGCGCGTCCTCGTACCGCAGCGTGGCCCCCGGGCCGTCGAGCCGCCCCTCGTCGAGCACCCGGTACGCCTTCTCGTCGCTGGAGAAGCGCCGCGGCTCCGGCACGGGCCCGTCCGGCTCGACGACGACGATCATGCCGTCCGGCGCGGGCGCCACCATCAGGTCGGTCACGTCGCCGAGCGAGCGCTCCCCCACCACCGCGCCGTCCGCCGCGAGCACGGTCACCGTGCGGTCGTCCGCCTCGCCGCTGAGACAGACGACCTGGTCGACCGGCATCGTCCACTCCGCCGGGTCCACGGGGGTCGGGCCGCAGTCCACCATGCTGCCCAGCGTGCGGCGCCAGCGCTCGTCGCCGGTCGCGACGTCGACGGCGAGCACGTCGGCCCCGTCCCGCACGACCACGCCTCCGTCCGGCAGCACCGCGAGGACGGACGAGTCGGTGTCCACCGTCCATGCCTCGTCGAGCGCGGCCTCGACGCCGACGACGCCGCCGGGGGCGGCGGCGAGCCGCTCGACGCGCTGGCGCTCGGCGAACGCCGTCCCCGCGGCCACGCCCGCACCCGTGGCCACCACCGCCGCGGCGACGACGCCGGCCGTGATCGCCCACGCCCGGCGCGGCACGCGGCGCAGCCGTGCCAGCGTCCGCTCGGTGCGGCTGGGCCGCTCGTCGTCGATGTCCGGGCCGGCGCCCTCGCCCAGCGGGGCGCCGGGGTCGCCCGCGGCAGGCTCTTCGGGCTCGAGGTCGAAGACGGCCATGGAGCCGCGGCGGCGGGACATGGCCGGAGAGTAGCGGGCGGGGGGCCCGTCGGGGGCGCGTTCTCGCGCGCGCCGCGGGCGGATCACCCGCTCGGCCGCCTCGTCCGCCCCGGTCGGCTCGCCCGGTCGGCTCGCCCGGTCGGCTCGCCCGGTCGGCTCGCCCGGTCGGCTCGCCCGGTCGGCTCGCCCGGTCGGCTCGTCCGGGCAGACTCCGGCCTGCGTCAGCCGACCGCGAGCCCGCGCAGCGCCGCGTTCCCCGTCTCGACCATGACGCCGTCGACCTCCTCGACGCCCGAGATCCCGCCGTCCTCGGCGACCAGCACGTGGCCGTCGACGGCCAGCAGCAGCCCCGGCCCGCCGTCGAGCTCCTGCTCCCCGAGCGTCTCGCCGCTCCGCGCGTCGAGGGAGACCAGGCGGAGGTCCGTGCCGCCGCCGACCCCGACGAGCACGCGGCGACCGTCCGTCACCACGCCGGTCACGGAGTCGTTCGGGCCAGACCCGGCGTCGTTGCCGACGAGGTCGTCGCGCGTCCAGAGCCGCTCTCCCGAGTCGAGGTCGAGCCCCACGACGGCACCCTCGGTGCTCGCCATGACCGCGACCCCGGCCACGCGGGCCAGGGCCTGGTACGACTCGACGTCGCTGGTCCACCGACGGGTGCCGTCCGCGTCATACGCCGCGACCCGCAGCTGTTCGTCGGCGACGAGCCACGGGCCCTGCGCCTCGTCGACAGCCGACGGGTCGAGCACGTAGCCCGGGACCGTCCGGGCGACCGCGCCCGCGTCGTCGAGGGCGTCGGTGGCCTGGCCGCTCAGCAGGAGGGCGCCGTCGGAGGCGCGAACCGGGACCATGCCGCCGTTCGGGCCGTCGACGTCCAGCACCGCACCGTCGGGCAGGATCACGACGCCCGCTCCGCAGACCCCCAGCCCCGCGGCCGTCGGAGACGCCGTCGCCATCGTCCACAGGGCCAGCCGCGGCTTCTTGCCGTCCTCCTCTAAGGTGCCGCAGCTCTCGAGGTCCGCCTCGTCGCGGAGCCGGGCCACGGCCTCGCCGCGCACCTCGCCGGTCAGCGCGTCCTCGACCCGGAGCGACGGGTCGGTCCACCGGCCCTTCTCCCGCAGGCGCTCCAGGCGCGGGAGCGCGCCGCCGCCCGTCGGGAGGCTTGTCGTGGTCATGGAGACGCCGCGGACCACCGCGATCGCGCCGTCTGCGGCGGGCGTCACCTGCGGGAGGTCGTCGTCCCACTCGCCGGCGGCGTCGACGTTGGCCGGGCCGACCTCGCGCGTGCCGAGCACCACGCCGTCGGCGTCGATCACGGTCGCGGTGCGGGCCTCGGGGTCGCCGCTGAGGCAGACGACCCGGTCGACGGGTCGCGTCAGCTCGCTCGCGTAGTACGACGTGGGCCCGCAGTCCGGGTACGCGCCGAGCTCGTGGCGCCACAGCTCGTCACCCGTGCCCACGTCCAGGCCGAGCACCGCGTTCGCGTCCCGGGTGACGACGACGCCGCCCGGCAGCACGGCGAGGACGCCCTCGTCCGTCTCGACCTGCCACGTCTCCTGGGGCAGCAGCGACACGTCGGCGACCCCGCCGGGCAGCGCTCGCATCGCCTCGGCGTGCCGGCGGTCGGCCCAGGCATCGCCGACCGCAGCCCCGACGAGGACGACGACCACCGTGCCCGCGGTGGCGCCGACGGCGACCGCGCGGGCGCGGCGGGACAGCGCACGCCAGCGCCGGCCGACGGGGGCGAGGAGCCGCGAGACGCGCGACTCACGCGCGTCTGCGTCGGCCGCGGCGTCCGGGGCCTCGCCCGCCTCGAGCTCGTCCGGCTCGTGCGGATCGAGGTCGAACCGGAGCATGGGGTCCCGCCGTCGTGCCATGGCGGCAATCTAGCCGCCATCGGGAGCCCTTGCGGACCCCTCGGGACGGCAACGACCCGGCCAGGACCTCAGGCGCGGCGGCGTCCCGCCGACCGCGTCACCACCAGCTCCAGCAGTGCCGTCTGCGCGCGGCGACGCCGGTCCGCGGGCTCGACGGTGAGCCGGACGCCGCGCGTCGGGCGGCGACCGGCGGCGGCCGCGTCGCCCGGGGCCGGGTCCGCGCCCGGCGAGAGCTCGCGCGGCGGCGCGGGCACCCGCGTGCCGGCGGCGCCCGGACGGCTGACCGCGGTGTGGGGCGCCCGGCCGGTCCGGGCGACTGTCGACGGGTTCGCGTGCATGGTCGGGCCTCCTCCGCGCGGCCCGGGTGGCCGCTCGGCCCATCGTGCGCGGCCGTGATTTCGCGCGCGTTGCCCCGCCGTGACGATGCCGCGTCGGGGCCACCAGCACCGCGAGACAGAGCACCCTGAACGCCAAGAGGGAGAGGCCTGTCCACAGGATCTGTGGACAGGCCTCTCTATCTCGTGATGGTCGGGTCTCCATCTCGCGGGGCGGCGATCAGAGGAAGACGGCCGTGCGTGGCCCGAGCGGTCGCACGAGCACCCGCCAGCTCAGCCCCTGGGCCACGAGGACGGCGGCGAAGGCCCCGAGCACGGGCCACGTCAGCCCGTGCAGCACCTGGGTCGGGGCGGCCATCGCCAGCGCCTGCGGCCCGACCACCGCCGCCGTCGCGACGACGGGCGCGAGCACCAGCGCCGGCCCGGCCCAGCGCACCACAGGCCCCCGGTGCTGGCCGCGGTCCAGGTCGAACCGGGCCGCGAGCGCCACCGCGGCGGCGGCGATCAGCGCCACGGCGCCGACCAGGGCCGACGTCGTGCCACGGGCGGCGAGGCCGAGGGCGCCCAGTGCGGCCAGGGTGGCCAGCCCCGCACCCGGAACGAGGGCGGCGCGCACCCGACGACGGGCGGCCGCCGCCAGGTCGGCCGGCGCGCGCCGCGCGACGACGGTGCCGGCGTGCGCCCGCGCGGCCGCCGCGCCGAGGGCGGCCAGCACCGCGGGCAGGCCGATCGCCAGGACCGCGTTCGTCGCCGCGCCGCCGGACCCGCCGGATGCCGACAGCTGCACCCACGCCACCCCGGCCAGCGCGCCGAACGCCGTCGGGAGCGCGACGCTCGCCGCCTGCGCGGCGACGTCCCAGCCGCGCCGCCACCGCGGCGAGGCCAGGCGGCTGCGCAGCCACAGCCCGGCGTCGCGAACGACCCACGCCACCAGCAGTGCGACCACCAGCGGATAGCCCGCCCGCCACAGCGTCGCCTCCACATGACCGAACGCGGCCAGCAGCACCCCCGCGGCGGCCACCAGCCACACCTCGCCGAGCAGCAGGAACGGGGCGACGGTCGCGAGCACCACGCGGCGACGCGCGTCGTCGCGGCCGGCGACGGGGCGCACGAGCTGCCCCCCGCCCTGGACGGCGCCGTCGAGCAGCGCCCAGCCCGCGAGCAGGACGGCGAGCAGCAGGCCCCAGCCGAGGGCGTTCATCGGGTGCCCCCGAAGGTGAGGAGCTCCAGGTCGTGGCCCTCGGCGCGGCCCGCGGTCGCGCCGGGCGCGCCGGGCGGCGGGCCGGACGGCGGGTCGAGGTCGCGGAGCGCCTCTCCGGGCGGGCTGCCGAGCGCCAGCCGCTCGGCGCCGCGGCGCGCGAGCCGCGTCATGACGGTCCAGTCCGCGACGGCGAGGACGAGCATGACGCCGACGAGCACGACGAGCGACGCGACCACCTGACCCGCCGGTGCGTCGGTGACGGCGTCCTCGGTGCGCAGCACGCCCGCGATCGCCCACGGCTGACGACCCACCTCGCGGGCGACCCAGCCCAGCAGCGCCGTGAGGAACGGGACCGGCAGCAGCGCGACCAGCGTCCCGTAGAGCCCGCGGCGCAGCGGCCGCCACATCCGGAACAGCGCGTTGCCGGCGAACAGGAGCAGCAGCACGCAGCCCACGAGGAACGTCAGGAACGCGACGCCCTGCATCACCGCGTAGGCGATGCCGACCACGGGCGGGTCGTCGCCCGACGGCACGTCCTGCAGGTAGGCGAACTGCCCGAACCCGAAGCCGATCGCGAGGAACGCCCCGATGGTCCCCGTGACGACCCCGGTGCGCATCGAGCGTCGCCACAGCTCGTTCTCGGGCGACATCACCGCCCCCGGCAGCCCGGCGTCCACGACCCCCGCCAGCCGCGACGGGGCCCGCCGCAGGTGCCACGCACCCACCCCGACCAGGAGGAACCCGCCCGCCATGAGGCACGCGCCCACCACGTGCAGGCTGGACAGGATCGCGGCGGGGTTGGTGACGAGCGCGCCGACGTCGGTCACCCGGGCCACGCCGTCGTCCATCGCGAAGCCGACGGGGTTGCGCAGGAAGCCGTTCGCGACCATCACGGTGAACGCCGACACGTAGCCGGTGACCACGACCAGCCAGAACGCGAGGGTGTGCAGGGCGCGCGGCAGCACGTGCCAGCCGAAGACCCACAGGCCGAGGAACGTGGACTCCAGGAAGAAGGCCGCCATCGTCTCGATCACCAGCGGCGCGCCGAAGACGCCGCCCGCGACGTCGAGCAGGCCGGGGAAGTTCAGCCCGAGCTGCAGCTCCATGACGATGCCCGCCGCGATGCCCAGCGCGTAGTTGACGAGGTAGAGCTGGCCCCAGAAGCGAGTGGCGCGCTCGAAGACCTCCCGGCGCTCCGGAGTGCGGGCGAGCGCCCACCGCGTCTGGAAGACCGCCACGACCGGGCCGAGCCCCAGCGTCACGAGGACGAAGAGGAAGTGGGTCCCGGCCAGCAGCGCGAACTGCAGGCGGGCGGCGTCGACGGTCGTCATGGGGGCGACGCTAGACCGCCCAGCCGCGGAATTCTGCGGCTCCGAGAACATTCGGGGGGCATCCCTGAGGCGATTCGGGGGTCACCCCTACCCCCGGCTGCCGGTCGAGCCCGTCGAGGACCGGTCCTGGTTCTCGGCGGGCTCGACCGGCGGTCCCGGGTCAGGACGACACGGCCAGGGCGCGCTTCCAGCTCAGCCGGCCGCCGGTCTGCAGCAGCGCCCCGCGGTAGGCCCGCTCGCTCACCAGCACGGCGACGGCGGCGAAGGCCGCGAGGATCAGCAGCGAGAGGATCGGCTCCCACCACGCGGCGTCGCCGGACAGCACGCGCACCGGCATGGCGACGACGTTCGCGACCGGCACGTACGACAGCACGGTCTCGAAGGTGCCGCTGGCGGAGAACGTCAGGAAGTAGATCCCCATGACTCCCATCGTCATCGGGGTGGTGGTGTGCTGCAGGTCCTCGGCGCGGGACGCCAGCGCGCCCGCGACGGCGTACAGGGCGGCCAGCCCGAGGAAGCCGACGGCGAAGAACAGCACGAACCACACGAGCGAGGTCGACAGCGCCGGGAGGATGGACGCCGTCGGCGTGAACGACAGCGCCGCGAGCCCGACGCCGGCGAAGACGAGGTTCTGCGCGAACGCGACCACCGAGCTGCCGAGGATCTTGCCCACCAACAGCTGCCGCAGCGGCACGGCGGTGGCCATGATCTCCACGAGTCGGGACTGCTTCTCCTCCACGACGCTGCCCGCGATCATCGCGCCCGAGCCGATGACGCCGATGAAGAACAGCAGGGCCAGGGCGAACGACGCGAAGAACAGGGTCTGCGAGTCGACGGCGTCCCCGTCGAGCCGGTCGGTGGTCAGCCCGCCTCCGGCCGTGAGCTCGGCGACGGTCGTGCCGGCCGCCTCGGCGTTGGCGGTCAGCGTCTGGTCCGCGACGCCAGCGGTGAGGAGGCGCGTCAGCGTCGAGTCGGGGTCCGCCTCGCCGGTGAGCACCCAGCCGTCGGCCGGGTCGCCGGCGGGGTGCAGCCAGGCGTCCGCGTCGCCGTCGGTGAGCGCGGCTCGCGCGGCGTCGTCGTCCGCCACCTCGAGGGTGGTGAGCTCGGCGCCGCCGCCCTGTGCCTCGGGGATGCCGGCCGCCGTCTCGACCGCGGCCGTCGCGGCGGGGCTTCCTGCGGGGACGGCGACGGTGAAGCTGTCGGTCTTGTTCCCCTGCCAGGCCATGAACCCCGCGAGCGCCGCGATGATCACGACGGAGACGAGCAGGCCCACGAGGAACGTCTTGTTCAGTGCCTGCACCACGACCTCGCGGGCCATGACGATCCGCCACGTGCCGCGGGTGCTGTCGACGGTGGGGGTGTCGTTCCGGGGCTCGGTCGGAGCGGGAGCGGTGGTGGTGGTCACGCGGTCACCTCGCGGTAGATCTGGGCCAGCGTGGGCTTCAGGGGGGTGAGCTCGCGGACGCCGCCGCGCTCGAGTGCGGCGGCGAGCAGGCGTTGGGTGGTCGCGTCGTCGGCGAGCTCGAGCAGGGCGACCGGGCCGTCGACGTCGACCGCGTGCACGCCGGGGACGCCGCGCACCCAGCCGGCGTCGCCGCCGGTCACGAGGCGGTGGCGCAGGCGGCCGGTCCGCTGCAGGTCGGCGGGCGCGCCGTCGGCCATCACCCGGCCGGACTTGAGGATGACGAGCCGCTCGCACAGCCGCTCCACCAGGTCGAGCTGGTGGGAGCTGAACAGCACGGGGACGCCGCGCGCGGTGTGCTCCGCGAGCAGGTCGACCATGCCGTCGACTGCGGCCGGGTCGAGGCCGCTGAACGGCTCGTCGAGGACGAGCAGCCGCGGCGAGCCCATGAGCGCGGCGATGATCTGCACGCGCTGCTGGTTGCCGAGCGACAGCTTCTCGACGTGCTCCTTGGACCTCCCGGCGAGGCCGAGCCGGTCGAGATGGTCCAGCACCTCGGCGCGGGCCGTCGCCGCCGGGATGCCCCGCAGGCGGGCGAGGTACACGAGCTGGTCGAGCACCGGCTGCTTCGGGTACAGGCCGCGCTCCTCCGGCATGTACCCGAAGGCACGCCGGTCGACCCGGGTGACGGGTGCGCCGCCGAAGCGCACCTCGCCGCGCGTGGGGGCGAGGACGCCCATGATCATGCGCATCGTCGTCGTCTTGCCGGCGCCGTTGCCGCCCACGAACCCCGTGAGCAGGCCGGCGGGGGCGGTGAACGAGACGTCGTCGACGGCCGTCAGGTCGCCGAACGTGCGGGTCAGCCCGCGCACCTCGAGTGAGTCGTTCGTCATGACCACGAATCTACGGATCGGGGCGGCCGAGCGGATCCGTCGTGCGGCGGAGATCGCTCCTCCCCCGCTCGACGTAGTGCCCGTTGCGGGTTCCCGCGCAGGAACAGTCAACGGGCGCTACGTCGAGGGTTGCGTCCGAGGGTTGCGCCCGAGGGTTGCGCCCGAGGGTTGTGCCCGAGGGCTGTGGACGACGCCGGCTCGACGACGCCCGCGTCGGGTCTGCTGGTCCCGTGCCTCGAAGGATCGTCGTCCCACCGTCGCTGCAGCACCTCGCCGGCCGCCAGGAGAGCTTGGTCTCCATCGGCCAGTGCCGCGAGCACGGGATGACCGACCAGCAGGTCGGCACGCTCGTGGGCACGAAGCGCTGGCGGCGCGTCATGCTCGGCGTCCTCGACCCCGGCGTCCCAGCCACGGGGCTGCACGACGCGTTCGACCGAGCGCGCCGCCGGGGTGCGATCGTCGGTTCGCTCGCGTTCCCCGGTTCCGTCGTGACCGGCGTCCCCGCGCTCGTCCTGCACGGCGTGCAGGGCGCCCCACGACGAGTGCTGCCGGAGGTGACGTTCCCGAACGGCGCCCCCCGGACGAGCGAGAAGCCTGTGCGAGTCCGCCGGGAACGGCTGCGGCGCTGGATGCTGGTCGACCGGATCCCGTGCGTCCCCGTGGAGCTGGCGCTGGCGCAGGCCGTCCCGGAGCTCGACCGGGGGCACGCCGTCGCCCTCATGGACTCGGCCCGGCAGCGAAGGCTGATCACGGAGGACGGGTTCCGCCTGGCCCGGGACCTGGCACGCGGCCGGCGCGGGGCCGCCCGCACCGCGCCGTGGTGGGACGCGTCCGATCCTCGTGCCGAGTCACCCGTCGAGTCCGACGCACGCCTCGCCTTCGTGGACGCCGGCTACCCGCCGGACGCCGTCCAGCTCGAGATCCTCGACGAGCACGGACGGTTCCTCGCGCGCCCGGATCTGGCCTGGTTCCTGCCCGACGGCCGGGTGGTGCCCGTCGAGCTCGACGGGCACGAAGCGCACTCGACGCCGGAGGCGCTGTTCGGCGACCGGCGGCGCCAGAACGCGCTGGTCGCCCGGGGTGCCAGGATGCTGCGGTTCACCGGCCGCGACGTCGCCGCGGACGCCGTCGTCCCCGAGGTCAGCCGCCTGCTCGACGCCGAGGGCTGGGCCCCGCGACCGTGGCCGAGCGGCGAGCCGCTGATCCTGCCGACTCCGCGGTCGACGTAGCGCCCGTTGATGGTTCAGGCGCGGGAAGCATCACCGGGTGCTACGTCGATGGGAAGTCGGAGGTCGATCGGTAGTAGAAGACGACCGCCTGGACGCGGTCGCGCAGCTGCAGCTTGGCCAGCACGTTGGAGACGTGCGTCTTGACCGTGGCCTCGCCGAGGAACAGCTCGGCGGCGACCTCCGCGTTCGACAGCCCCCGGCCGACCAGCTCCAGCACCTCCCTCTCGCGCGGGGTGAGCAGGTCCAGCCGGGGGTCCGACGGCGCGGCCGCGGGCCCGTCGCCCCCCGACGACGGCGCGCCCGCAGGCCCGTCGCCCCCCGACGGCGGCGCGGCCGTCGGCCCGT
>NZ_BAAAPM010000003.1:1869251-1893977 GCF_039531145.1 Isoptericola hypogeus | reverse complement strand
GGCCGACGGGCCGTGCCGCCGGAGGCCACCATCCGCTCGATGACGCGCCGCGTCACCTCGGGGGCGAGCAGCGCGTGCCCCGCCGCGACGGTGCGGATCGCGTCGACGAGCCGGTCGGCGTCGGAGTTCTTCAGCAGGAACCCGGACGCCCCGGCGTGCAGCGCGTCGTGCACGTACGCGTCGTCGTCGAACGTCGTGAGGACGAGCACCTTGGCCAGGTCCTCGGCGACGATGCGGCGCGTCGCCTCGATGCCGTCCATCACCGGCATCTGCACGTCCATGAGCACGACGTCGGGCCGCAGCGCCCGCGCCTGCTCGACGGCGGCGGCGCCGTCCGCTGCCTCCCCGACGACCGCGAGGTCGGGCTCCACCGAGCAGATCATCGCGAAGCCGGAGCGCACGAGCCGCTGGTCGTCGACCAGCAGCAGCCGCGTCGGCCCGACGGCGGCCGGGGGCGAGCCGGCGGCGGCCGGACGCGGACCGGCGCCGGGCGGACGCGGACCGTCGGCGGCCGGGCGCGGACCGTCGGCGGTCATGGGCGTTCCTCGGGCAGCGGCAGGCGCACCCGCACACGGTAGCCGCCGGTCACGCGCGGCCCGACGTCGGCCGCCCCGCCGTGCGTCGCCACCCGCTCGCGGATGCCGAGCAGCCCCATGCCAGTGCCCGACGACCCCGGGCGCGGCCGTCCGTCGTCGAGCACCTCGACCTCGGCGTAGCCGTACCGGAACCGGTCGGCGTCGGGCGAGCCGGGCTGCGCCGGGCGCCGGTCCACGCGCACCACGACGCTCGCCCGCCGCGCGGTGGAGTGCTTGCGCACGTTGCTCAGCGCCTCCTGCACGGTGCGGTAGAGGCTGAGCCCCACGGGCCCGGGGACGCCCGCGGCCGCGCCGTCCGGGTCCTCGACGACCCGCACCTCGACGTCCAGGCCGACGTCGAGGCCGACGCCCGGCCGGCCGCCGCCGGCGGCGCCCGCGAGCGCCGGGATGTCCGCCAGACCGGGCTCCGGGGCGCGGTGCGGCACGGCGTCGCCCCCCGCGCCGCCCTCGCCGGCACCCTGCCGGCCGGCCCCGGCCTCGCCCGCGCCGCCCTCGCCGGCACCCTGCCGGCCGGCCCCGGCCTCGCCCGCGCCGCCCTCGCCGGCACCCTGCCGGCCGGCCCCGGCCTCGCCCGCGCCGCCCTCGCCGGCACCCCGCCGGCCGGCCCCGCCCTCGCCCGCACCGCCGTCGTCGACGCCACGCAGCGTGCCGAGCAGCCCGCGCATCTGCGTGACGGCCTCGCGCGACTCGCCCTCGATGGTGGCGAGCGGCACGGCCGCAGCGTCCGGGTCGCGTGCCAGCAGCCGGCGCGCCGCGGCGGCCTGGATGCCGATGACCGAGACGTGGTGCGCGACGACGTCGTGCAGCTCGCGCGCGATGCGCAGCCGCTCGCTGACCACCGCGCGGCGCTGCAGCTCCGCCGTCTGCCGCTCGATCGTCTCCGCCTGCGCGGCGAGCTGCTCGCGCCGGCGGGCCGCGTGCCACATGAGCTGCCCGGCCACGACGGCGCCGTAGAAGTACGCGACGTTGACCAGCCAGTTGTAGGCCGTGTACGCGACGACGGGACTGACCAGTCCGGGGCGCTCGCCGCCCAGGCCCATCTGCTCGACGATGCCCTCGACCCCGGCACCGACGGCGAACTGCCACGCCAGCCAGCCGAACATCGCGAGCAGGGCGCCGCCGACGACGAGCGTCATCGCCTGCCTGTCCCGGGCCCACGCCACGGCGCTGAAGAGTGCCACGAAGTAGACGACCTGCAACGGCGCGAGAACCGTCACCATCGGGACGGTCAGTCCCACGACCAAGAAGTGCAGGTACACCACGGACAGCACCACCAGGGGGAACCGCCGGCGCCAGCCGAGCGGCGCGGCGCCCGCGGCCGCCAGCACGTACAGGAGCCAGGTCGGGGCGGGCTCGTCCTCGAAGAAGCCGATGCTGCGCCCCAGCTCCGTGCCCACCAGCGCGACGACGACGAACGCGGCGCCGAGCCACAGGTCGTTCCGGTAGGCGCGCGGCGGGTCGGCGGGCACGCGCTCCCAGCCGGAGTCGATCCCCCACCAGTCGGCCAGGCGTGCGGTCCATCCCTTGCTGGCCGGCACGAGCTCGGGCACGGTCTGTTGCGGCATCCGCCCAGCGTAGGAACCTCACCGGGGTGGGCGCCTCCGCCTGGAGGTGGAAGTGTGGGCCCATGGCCTACTGGATCTGCCGCACCTGCGCCGTCGAGCACGCCGACCGCCCCGACGTCTGCGCGATCTGCGCCGACGAGCGCCAATGGGTCCCGGCCTCCGGGCAGGCGTGGGCGACCCTCGACGAGCTCGCCGCCGAGGGCCACACCGTCGAGGTCACCGAGCTGGAGCCCGGGCTGCTCGCCCTGCACACCGCGCCGGGGGTGGGCATCGGGCAGCAGTCCAAGGTGGTGCGCACGACCGGTGGCGCGCTGCTGTGGGACCCGCTGGGCTTCGTGGACGACGCCGGGGTCGCGGCCGTCGTGGACGCGGCCGGTGGCGGGAATGTCGTGATCGCGGCCAGCCATCCGCACATGTTCGGGGTGCAGGTCGAGTGGAGCCGGCGGATCGCGGCGGCCACGGGCAAGGACGTCCCCGTGCTGGTCAGCGAGGCCGACGCCGCTTGGGTGGCGCGCCCCGACCCCGTGATCGCGACCTGGACGGGCGAGCGCGAGGTGCTGCCCGGCGTCGTGCTCAGCCAGCCGGGCGGCCACTTCCCCGGCTCGGCGGTGGCGCACTGGACCGACGGCGCCGACGGGCGCGGCGTGCTGCTGTCCGGCGACACGATCTTCGCCAACCCCGACCGCACCTCCGTGAGCTTCATGCGCAGCTACCCCAACCGGATCCCGTTGTCGGGCGCGGTCGTCACGCGGGTCGCGGAGCACGTCGCCCGGCGTCCGTTCGAGCGGCTCTACAACAACTTCGAGGGCGTCGTCCCGGCGGACGCCCGCGACGTCGTCCTCCGCTCGGCCCAGCGGCACGCCGCCTGGGTGCGCGGGGACTTCGACCACCTCACGTGACCCATCGCTGGTTGAGCCTGTCGAAGCCACGTCCCGGAATTCGACAGGGTCGACCAGCAGCCTCGTCGGTCGAGCCTGTCGAGACCACGAACCGGGTTTCGACAGGCTCAACCAGCGGCCGGGAGAATGGTGCGTATGGCAACCATCGTGACCGCGCGCCAACGCGCCCTCGGCGTGGGGCTGGCGATCGTCGCGGGGTTCGCCGCCGCGCTGCAGAGCCGCGTCAACGGCACCCTCGCCACGGACATCGGCAGCGCCTTCGTCGCCGCGTTCCTGTCGTTCAGCTCCGGCCTGGTGCTGCTGGTGGGTGCCCTCGCGGTCTCGCGGTCGGGCCGGGCCGCGGTGGCGCGGGTCCGGACCGGCCTGCGCGACGGCGGGCTGCGGTGGTGGGAGTGCCTCGGCGGGCTCGGCGGCGCGTTCTTCGTGATGTCCCAGGGCCTCACCGTCGACACGCTCGGCGTCGCCGTGTTCACGGTGGCGCTCGTGGCCGGGCAGTCGATCAGCTCGCTCGCCATCGACCGCTCCGGCCTCGCCCCCGGGGGCGTGCGCCCCGTGACGTTCGGGCGGGCGCTGGGGCCTGCGCTGACGGTGGCGGCGGTGCTCGTGGTCTCGGGCGCGGTGGGCACGACGACGGCCCTGTGGCTGGCCGTCCTGCCCCTGCTCGCGGGAGTGCTGCAGTCGTTCCAGCAGGCGCTCAACGGCAGGGTGCGGTCGGCGGTGCGGGTCGGGACGCCCGCCGGCGCCCGGACTTCGGTAGGTGGGGACGGCGGAGTGATCGCCGCGACCGTCGTGAGCTTCGTCGTGGGGACGGCGGCCCTGCTGGTCGTCATGGGGATCTCGCTGGCCGCCTCCGGCGCCCCCGCGAACGGCCTGCCGCCGGATCTCCTGCTGTACTCGGGCGGGCTGCTCGGCGTCACGTTCATCGCCCTGCAGGCGGCGGTGGTGCAGCGCATCGGCGTGCTGCTGCTCGGCCTCGGCATGATCGCCGGCCAGGTCGTCGGGGCGGTCGTGCTCGACGTCGTGGACCCCGGCGTCGCACCGCCCGGCACCGCGACCTACGTGGGCGCGGCCCTGACGCTCGTCGCCGTTGCGATCCCGCTGGCCGAAGGGGCGCTGCGCCGCCACCGCTGACACCCGGCCTGCGCCGGGGCGCGCGTCACAGCCACGGCCCGGCGTGTTGCGGCGCGACTACCACAGCGTTGCCGGTATGTTCGCCCGGGGCACGAATCGGTAACGATCGGCCGCCCCCGGGTCGATGTGGTCCAGGGCACGCATCGCGCGGCTATAGCCTCGCCGAACCGCGACCGTCCACCAGAGAGCCCCTACGACGTTGACCCGATATCTGCTGCGCCGCACCATGGGCTGGTTGCTCATGGTCGTGGCCGTCACGAATCTGACGTATTTCCTCGCCTGGTCGTTCCTCGATCCCCGCAGCAACTACGTGGGCCGACGGCCCCCGTTGAGCGAAGAGCAGATCGTCAACCTCCTCGAGCCCCGCAACCTCGACGACGGGACCCCCCTGCTCGTCCGGTGGTGGAACTGGTTCAGCGGGATCCTCTTCCACTGGGACTGGGGCGTGAGCCCCACCGGCCAGTCGGTCAACGAGCAGGTCGCCTACCGCATGTGGATCTCCGGCGAGCTGATGCTCGGCGCGACGATCCTCCTGACGGTGATCGGCATCGCGCTGGGCGTCTACAGCGCGTCGCGGCAGTACCGCCTCGGCGACCGCATCGCCCAGGGCACGTCGATCATCACGATGAACATCCCGATCGTGGTGGCCGCGCTCGGGCTCGTGCTGCTCGCCATCGCCTTCAACGGCGCCGTCGGCACCACGGTCTTCTACGTCACGGGGTCGTCGAGCCCCGGCGTGAGCGGGTTCTTCCCGACGCTCGTCGACACCGCCCAGCACATCGCGCTGCCCACCATCGCGCTCGTCCTGGTCGGCTACGCGCAGTACCACTTCCTGCAGCGGTCGCTGCTCCTGGACAACATCAAGTCCGACTACGTGCGCATGGCCCGGGCCAAGGGCCTGACCAAGCAGCAGGCGATCCGCAAGCACGCGCTGCGCACGTCGCTGATCCCCGTCACGACGCAGGTCGCCTTCTCGATCCCCGCCATCTTCACCGGCGCGGTGCTGACCGAGTCGATCTTCGCCTGGAAGGGCATGGGGCAGTACTTCATCGAGACGATCTCGAAGAACGACATCAACGGCGTCGTCGCGGTCGCGGCGTTCGGCGCCGTCATGACCGCCGTCGGCGCCATCCTGGCGGACATCGCGGTCGTCGTCCTCGATCCCCGAGTGCGGGTGAGCTGACATGGCAACCGATTCTTCTTCCACGCCCGACTCGATGGTCGACCCGCTGGAGAACGGCGACAACCCGCCCCCCGTCGAGGTGGCGGCCGCGGAGCGCAAGCGCCTCTCGAAGTGGCGGCTGTACAGCCGCCGGTTCGCCCGCAACCGCCCCGCCGTCGCGGGGGTCGTCATCTTCGTGCTGCTCGTCGCCTTCGCGCTGCTCGGCTCGCTGTTCGCCAAGTACGACCACGTCGAGCTCGACTTCCTCGCGCTGTCGGACCCGCCGAGCCCGGAGCACTGGTTCGGCACCAACAACGCCGGCAACGACCTCTACGCGATGGTCGTCGTCGGGCTGCAGCGCTCGCTGCTGATCGCGGTCGTGGTGGCCACGGGCACCACGATCCTGTCCGCCGTCATCGGCACCGCGGCCGCCTACTTCGGCGGGCGCATCGAGCGGGTCTCGCTGTTCGTCATCCACTTCCTGATGGTGGCCCCGACGTTCCTGCTGCTCGCGATGATGTCCAACGACTCCGGCGGTGACTGGAAGGTCATCGCCCTCGTCCTCATCCTGGTCAGCTGGTTCTTCCAGGCCCGCACCATCTGGACGCTGTCCCTCTCGCTGCGCGAGCGGGAGTTCGTCCACGCCGCGCGCTACATGGGCGTGCCGGGCCTGCGCATCGTGATGCGCCACATGATCCCCAACATCGGGTCGCTGCTGGTCATCAACTTCACGCTCGGCGTCGTGGGTGCCGTCATGGCCGAGACCGGCCTGTCGTTCCTCGGCTTCGGCGTCAAGCTGCCGGACGTCTCGCTCGGCTCCCTCATCGGCATCGGCGCCTCGAGCATCTCGAGCGCCCCGTGGATGTTCTACTTCCCCGCCGCCGCCCTGACGCTGCTGACCGTCTCCATGGCGCTCATCGCCGACGGCCTGCGCGACGCCCTCGATCCCACCTCCGCAGCGGGAGGCCGCGCATGACCACCCCCGTTCTCTCCGTCCGCGACCTCACCGTCAGCTTCCCGTCCGAGGCGGGCCGGGTCGACGCCGTGCGCGGGGTCTCGTTCGACCTCACCGAGGGGCGCACCCTCGGCATCGTGGGCGAGTCCGGCTCCGGCAAGTCCGTCACGTCGCTCGCCGTCATGGGCCTGCTCGACGAGAACGCCCGCATCGGCGGCTCGGTCCTCTTCCAGGGCGAGGAGCTGCTCGGCAAGAGCGACGCGCAGATGTCCAAGATCCGCGGCAACGGCATCGCGATGATCTTCCAGGACCCCCTCACGTCCCTGACGCCGGTGTTCACCGTCGGCGACCAGATCGTCGAGGCGCTCACGGTCCACAACTCGCGGATGTCGCGCCGTGAGGCGTGGGACCGGGCCGTGGAGCTGCTCCGGCTCGTCGGGATCCCCCGGCCGCAGGAGCGCGTGAAGTCGTTCCCGCACGAGTTCTCGGGTGGCATGCGCCAGCGCGTGGTCATCGCGATCGCGATGGCGAACAACCCGAAGCTCATCATCGCCGACGAGCCGACGACCGCCCTCGACGTCACCATCCAGGCGCAGATCCTCGACCTCATCAAGACCGCCCAGGCCGAGACCGGCGCCGCGGTCATGATGATCACCCACGACATGGGGGTCGTCGCGAACGTCGCCGACGACGTGATCGTGATGTACGCGGGCCGGCCCATCGAGCAGGCCCCGGTCGACGAGCTGTTCGCCGACACGCGCATGCCGTACTCCATCGGCCTGCTCGGCGCGATCCCCCGCGTCGACCAGGCGGAGAAGCAGCCGCTGGTGCCGATCAAGGGCAACCCGCCGCTGCTGGTCGACCTGCCGGACGCCTGCCCGTTCGTGGCCCGGTGCCCGATCGCGATCGACGCGTGCCGGACCGCCGAGCCCGCGCTCGTGGCGATCGACGGGCAGGACGACCACCGCGCCGCGTGCATCCGTGCCGAGGAGATCCGCGCGGGCCGCATCGACGGCGGCCCGGTCTACCCGGTGCCCGTCATCCCCACCTCGACGCTCGAGTCCGTGCCGCGGGACCTGCGCAAGCCCACGCTCGAGGTCGACAACCTCTCGAAGTCGTTCCCGCTGACCAAGGGCTCGTTCCGCAAGAAGAAGGTCGGCGAGGTGCACGCCGTCAAGGGCGTGAGCTTCGACATCCGCGAGGGCGAGACGATGGCGATCGTCGGCGAGTCCGGGTCGGGCAAGACCACCACGCTGCTGCAGATCATGGACTTCGCCCCGCAGGAGAATGGCGACATCCGGATCTCGGGCACCAGCGTCGGGGACATCAAGGGTGGCCGCGCCGAGCGTGAGGTGCGCCGCGACGTCCAGATCGTCTTCCAGGACCCGGTGGGCTCGCTCGACCCGCGCATGACCGTCTTCGACGTCATCGCCGAGCCCCTGCGCACCGTGGGCATGGCGTCGGCCGAGGTCGGCCCCCGGGTGGACGAGCTGATGGATCTCGTCGGTCTCGACCCCGCCCACAGCGACCGCTTCCCCGCGGCCTTCTCGGGCGGCCAGCGGCAGCGGATCGGCATCGCGCGGGCCCTGGCGACCAACCCGAAGCTGGTGGTGCTGGACGAGCCCGTGTCCGCGCTCGACGTGTCGGTGCAGGCGGGCGTCATCAACCTGCTCGACGAGCTCAAGGTCCGCCTGGGGCTGTCGTACCTCTTCGTCGCGCACGACCTGTCGGTCGTGCGGCACATCGCCGACCGCGTGGCCGTGATGTACCTCGGCAGCTTCGTCGAGCACGGCGACGTCGACGCGGTGTTCGACGACCCCCAGCACCCCTACACGCGGGCCCTGCTGTCCGCGATCCCCATCCCGGATCCCGTCAAGGAGCGCACCCGCGAGCACATCGTGCTCACGGGCGACCTCCCCAGCCCGACCGACACGATCCAGGGGTGCGCGTTCGTCACGCGGTGCCCGCTGTACCAGACGCTCGACGACGCCGAGAAGGTGCGCTGCGAGACGAAGGTCCCGGAGCTCACCGGCCGCACGGGCGTCCACGTGAACGCGTGCCACTACCGCTGACTTCCTTCCTTCCACGACGAACTCCAACCACGAGAAAGCGCCCACGAGGCGCGAAAGGAGCATCCATGAGGTTGCACAACCGACTGACGGGCAGTGTCGCCGTCGCCGGCGTGCTCGCCCTGGCCCTGACCGCCTGCGGCAGCGGCGACAACGGGGACGGGGGCAACGAGCCGACGGCCGAGGCCCAGACCGTCGAGGGCGCGGACTACAACCCGCAGCCCCGCGAGAACCTCGAGCAGGGCGGCGAGGTGACGTTCCCCATCGGTGAGATCACCCCGCAGATGAACGTCAACCACTCCGACGGCTCGGTCGACACCGCCCGGATCTGGGAGTGGTACAACCCGCAGACGATCCTCATGACGCCGGAGGGCGAGGCCGAGGCCAACCCCAACTACCTCACCGACTGGACCACCGAGGTCGTGGACGACAAGACCGTCGTCACCTACACGATCAACCCGGAGGCGGTCTGGAACGACGGCAGCCCGATCACCTGGAAGTCGTACGAGCAGACCTGGATCTCCAACCGCTCGGTCGACGAGGGCTACGTGCCGAACTCGACCGACGGCTACTCGCTGGTCGAGTCGGTGAAGCAGGGTGAGGACGAGCGCCAGGCGGTCGTCACGTTCAAGCAGGTCTACCCCTGGACCGACGGCCTGTTCTGGCACATCCTCAACCCGGCCGTCGACTCGCCCAAGGTCTTCAACGAGGGCTACATCGAGGAGGCGCACCCCGAGTGGGGCGCCGGCCCGTACAAGATCGACGAGTTCGACGTCAACGGCGGCGTCATCACGTTCGTGCCGAACGACAAGTGGTGGGGCGACGCCCCGCTGCTCGACAAGGTCACGTACCGGGTCCTCGACTCGGTCGCCGCGGTGAACGCGTTCCAGAACGGTGAGGTCGACCTCGTCGAGAACCTCACCGCCGACAACCTGGAGCAGCTCGCCGACGTCGAGGGCGCCGCGACCTACCGCGCCCAGCGTGCCGCGACGAACCTCATCCAGATCAACGCGGAGCGCCCGCAGTTCGCGGACCTCACCGTGCGCGAGGCGATCTTCAAGGCGATCAACCGCGACCAGGTCAAGGAGGTCATGTGGAACGGCCTCAACTACACCGAGCCTGAGGTCGGTTCGCTGAACCTGTACCCGTTCCAGGAGGGCTACGTCGACGCGCTCGCCGAGGCCGGCTGGTCGTTCGACGTCGAGGCGGCCAACGCGCTCCTCGACGAGGCCGGCTGGGCCCTGAACGGCGACGTGCGGGAGAAGGACGGGCAGAAGCTCGAGGGCCGGATGCCGATCTTCGGCGACGACCCGATCGTCGAGGCCCGCGCCAAGGTGCTGCAGGCGCAGCTCGCCGAGATCGGCTTCGCGCTCGAGATCGACAAGCGCCCCGAGAGCGACTTCTCCACCGTGGTCACCACGAAGGACTGGGACCTCATCACCATGGGCTTCTCGTCCAGCGACCCGTACGGCGTGGCGTACATGTGCCAGCTGTACTGCTCGGACAGCGGCCTGAACCTGTCCGGGACCAGCACCAAGGCGATCGACAAGCGGATCGCCGACGAGGTGTCGGCGCTGCCCACGGCCGAGGAGCAGAACGAGGCCGGCATGAAGCTCGAGGCGGAGATCATCGCCGAGACCTGGGGCGTCCTGCCGCTGTACAACGGTCCGTGGATCGGGATGGCCGCGGAGGGCCTCGCCAACCTCACGCCGGAGACCTACACCGGTCTCGACCTCTTCGGCCTGCAGCCGGTGGAGAACGTGGGCTGGGAGAAGGGCGCCGCGGCGTCCGAGTGACCCGCGCCTGCTGAGAAGCACTCACGCCGGTCGAGCCTGTCGAGACCCCAACCGGGTCTCGACAGGCTCGACCGGCGTTTGCGCAGGCTCGACCCTTCGACAGGCTCAGGACGGCGCCGGCGGGACCGAGCCGCACTACCTCGTCAGGCGGCGGGACGACGGCGCAGGAAGCGCCAGGCGAGGCCGAACAGCAGCGTGAAGAGCACGGCGAAGACGAGCATCGTGAGCCGGTAGGCGTCGACGTAGGCCTCCTGGGAGGCGGCGACGACCTGGTCGAACAGGTCGTTGTCGCGCGCCCAGGCAGGGACCTCGTCGTCCGAGAACCAGCCGACGACCATGCTCTGCTGCGCGGGGGTCAGGCCGAGCTCGGCGAGCCTGTCGGACAGCCCCCGCCCCAGGCCCGCGTAGAGGAACGTGGAGCTGAGCGCGGAGGCGAGCGCGAACGACGCCTGCCCGATGGCGGGCTTGCTCGCGACCGTGGCGCCCACCAGGTCGGGCGGCGGTACCTCCACGAAGAACTCCCCCGCGGCGGTCTCCGTGAGCATCCGGGAGAAGCCGCCCAGCACGAGCGAGACGGCGAACACCCAGTACGGCGTCGACGACCCGCCCAGCACGAACAGGTACATCGAGATCGCGACGCCGGCCAGGCCCAGCAGCACGAGGGTCTGCGGCCGCCGCCCGCGCGCCGCGAGCCGCCCGGCGGCGAACGCGCCGAGCACCATCGCGAGCGACGCCGGGAGCTGCCCGAGGGTCACGTCCAGCGGGGTGTACCGGTACACGTACTGCCACAGCAGCGAGAGCTGCAGCACCATGACGGCCTGCCACATGTTGAACGACACGTCGGCCGTCAGCGCCCCCGCGAGGTTGCGGTCCTTGAACAGGTGCACGGGCAGCGCGGGCTCGTCGTGGTGGGTCTCCCACCACAGGAACGCCACGAGGGCGGCCACGCCGAGCAGCACCGGCACGAGGACGCGCGCCGTCAGCCACCCGTTGGAGGCGTCGCTGACCCCCCAGATGATCCCGACGAGCGCGACCGCGACGAGCAGCAGCCCCACCGGGTCGGCCTTGCGCCGGTGCACCGCCCTGGACCGCGGCACGAAGACCATGTTCAGCACGAACGCCAGCGCGCCCACGACCGGCACGACGAGGTACCCGAGGCGCCAGTCCACGCCGATCAGCCAGCCGCCGAGGATGGTCAGCGGCAGGGTGAACCCCACCTGGCCGGTGAAGTACAGGGACATGGCGCTCGGGATGTGGTCCGGCGCCACCGTGCGGATGAGCGCCATCGACAGCGCGAGCGTCCCGGCCAGCCCGATGCCGCTGATCACGCGGCCCGTGAGGTACACGCCGAAGCCGGGCGCCATCGCCGTCACGACGCCGCCGACCACCAGCGCCACCGCGCACCACATCAGCGTCAGACGGCGGCCGTACCGGTCGCCGATCGTCCCGATCGTGAGGATGGACGCCGCCAGGGCCAGCGTGGCCGCCGACGCGGCGATCGACCGCTGCGTCGCCGACATGCCGAACTCCGCCGCCGCGGACGCGATCGCCGTGTTGTGCAGCGACACGTCGGCCGCCTGGGCGACCCCCGCCACCGTCAGGGCCAGGATCGCCAGGCCCGGCCGCCGGGCGACGCCGTCGGGCAGCCCGCCGGTCGTCGTCCCGCCCGCGTTCCCCGCCGGAGCGCCGGTTCCGGACGGGCCGGACGGGAGGCTCACGACGCCTCGTGGACCGTGACGCCGCGCTTGATCGTGCGCAGCACCTGGATGTCGCGGATGTCGTCGACCGGCACGTCCAGCGGGTTGGCGCTGAGCACGGCCAGGTCGGCGAGCTTGCCCACCTCGATCGACCCGCGGTCGCCCTCGGTGCGGTGCTCGTAGGCGGCGTCGATCGTCAGGGAGCGCAGCCCCTCGAGCGGCGAGATGCGCTCGGCCTCGCCCAGCACCACACCACCCGTCGAGCGGCGCACCACCGACGTCCACAGGAGCTGGAGCGGGTTGATCGGGGTGATCGGGTAGTCCGAGTGGTTGGTGGGCCGCAGGCCCCGGTCGATCGCCGACCGCATCGGCGAGATCCCGAACGCCCGATCCTCACCGAAGTTGCGCACGTGCGTGTCGCCGAAGATCAGGCAGTGGATGGTGAACATCGAGGGCTCGAACCCCTCGGCGACGTACTCGTCGAGCTGGTCGAGGCGCATCACCTGCGAGTGGATCGGGACGGTGCGCCCGGGCGGGGTGGCGCCCGCCGCCTTCGCCGCCCGGTGCGACGCGAGGAGCTGGTCGATGGCCGCGTCACCGTTGCAGTGTGCGAACACCTGCACACCGTGGCGGTAGGCCGTCGTCACGATCGCGTCGGAGTCGGCCTGCGTGATGTTCTGGATCCCGTGCCAGTGGGCCTCGCCGCCCGGGCCGCCGGTGAGGTACTCCTCGGTGACGTTCGCCGTCTTGCCCTGCGGCGAGCCGTCGAGGATGAGCTTGACGCCCTGCACGGTGTGCCCGTTCGAGTCGACCTTGTCGGGCGCGAACCAGCCCTGCTCCAGCGCCTCGTCGAGCTCGCTGAACAGCACGAGGGAGCGCACGTCCACCGGGAGGTCGGCCCCGTCGGCCAACGCCCGGATCGCCCGGATCTGCTCGACCGTCGCCGCGCCGTCCTGCACCGTGGTGACGCCCCAGCGTGCGTACTCGCGCATCATCGCCAGGAGCGCCTCGTCGTCGGTGTCCATCATCGTGAACATGAGCGGCATCCAGGCGTTCTCCCAGAGCACGCCGTTGGGCTTGCGCGTGCCCGGGTAGCGCACCACCGTGCCGCCCTCGGGGTCGTCGCAGCCGTCCACGTAGCCGTGCGCCTCGAGGACGCGGGTGTTGGCCACGCCCCCGTGCCCGGAGACGTGCACGACGCAGACCTGGTGGTCCGGGAACTCCCGGTCCAGGAGGTCCGCCGTCACGGCGCCGTCGTCGTCCATCTCGTCGGGGTAGTACCCCCAGCCGAGCAGCAGCCCGCCGGCCGGCGTCCGGTTCTTCTCCAGGTTCTCGTGCAGCTTGCGGACGACGTCGTCCACCGTGCGGGTGCCGCCGACGGGCGGCGTGTGCAGCGCGGCGTGCCGCACGTACGGCGCGCCCATGGACACGTGGCTGTGCGGGTCGATGAAGCCGGGGACGACGGTCTTCCCGCCGAGGTCGACCACCTCGGTGCCGGGCGCGGCGAGGGCGCCGATCTCGGCGGCCGACCCGACGGCCGTGATGGTGCCGTCCGTGACGGCCACCGCCTCGGCGAGGGTGCCGGCGTCGTCCACCGTGATCACGGTGGCGTTGGTGAGGATCAGGTCGGGCGTGCTCATGCGTGTTCTCCTGCGGCTCGGGGTGTCGGCTCGGGCGGCTCAGCCCTGGGCGGTGGTGTCGCCGTCGGCGAGGGCGGCGGGCCGCCCGTCGAGCGTCAGCGGGCCGTCGACCAGGCGGCCCGCCTTGCGGTCGCGGTTCGCCTTGGCGAAGAGCAGCGTGCTGATGACGGCGAAGAACGCGAGGAAGCCCGCGATGATGAACATCGTCCCGTTGAACGAGCTCAGGAAGACCTCGGACGCCTCGTCGATGACGCGCTGCACGACGGCCGGGTCGTAGTCCGACATGTCACCGCCGGAGATGTACTGCTGGATCATCCCGGTGTACTGCCCCTGCTGGGCGGGCTCCACGTTGGCGTCGGCGAACGCCTCGGCGATGCCCCGCCCATACTGGCCGAACAGGAACGTCGAGGACAGGGCCGTGCCGAGCGCGAAGCTCGTCTGCCCGATGGCGGTCTTGGACGACGCCATCGCGCCCGTCAGCGCGGGCGGCGGCTTGGCGACGAAGAACTGGCCCATCGTGGTCTCGTTGAGCATGCGGGCGAACCCGCCGACGATCATGGGGATCGCGAAGAAGATGTAGGGCGACGTCGTCGTCGAGAAGCCGAACATCACCATCGTCCCGATGAGCAGCACGTGCCCGACGATGAGGTTCGCCGACGCCGGGATGCCCTTCGACAGCAGGCGCCCGGCGATGACGGCGCCGACCACCATCGCGAGGCTCATCGGCAGCTGGCCGAGGCTGACCTGCAGCGGCGTGTACTGGTAGACGTACTGCCACAGCATGGACAGCTGGATCATCACCACGGCCTGCCACATGTTGAACGAGAAGCCGACCGCGACCGAGCCGGCGAGCTCCGGGTCCCTGAACAGCTTGACGGGGAACGCGGGGCTGGAGATCCGCCCCTCCCACCAGATGAACAGGACCAGGAAGACGAGGCCGATCAGCACGGGCACGAGCACCTGTGTCGAGCCCCAGCCGTAGGTGGAGGCGTTCGACAGGCCGTAGATGAGGCCGATGAGCGCGACGGCGATGGAGGCGAGCCCGAGGTAGTCGAACGGGCCGACGCTGTCCGCCTTCGCCTCCGGCAGGCCGCGCAGGCACATGAGGAAGGCGAGGACGGCCACGATGGGCATCGTGAGGTAGCCGAACCGCCAGCCGAAGCCCGCCATCCAGCCCGCGACCACGCCCAGCACCAGCGCGGCCGCCGTCTGCCCGGCGAGCCAGAACGCGACCGCCTTGGGGATGGCGTCGGGCAGCACCTCGCGCAGCAGCGCGAAGCTCAGTCCGAAGCTCGCGGCGATGCCGATCCCGGTGATCCCGCGGCCGAGGATGAAGATCGCGGTGGTGGGCGCGATCGCGGTGATCACGCCGCCGGCGATCGCGGTGAGCAGGCCCAGCAGCATGATGCGGCGCCGGCCCAGCCGGTCGCCCAGCGCCCCGGTCGTGAGGATGAACGCCGCGAGCGCGAGCGTCCCGACGCTGGCCGCGAACGCGCGCCCGGAGCTGGTCATCTCCAGGTCGACGCTCGCGCCGACGATGGCGATGTTGTTCGCCGTCGGGTCGACCACCTGCAGGCAGGAGGCCGCGGTGAGCGCGATCAGCGCCGCCGTCGTGCCTTTCGTGTGCCCTGCGACCTGCGTACTCATCCCGGAACCCCTCCGCTCGTGACCGCACGGCACCCGCTGGGCTCAACGTAAGCGCGCCCGCGGGGAAGCGCGCGCGGAACGGTCGCCCGGGCCGGCCGGCGACCCACGACGACGGCGGCCGGCCACCCGCGAGGGGTGACCGGCCGCCGTCGTACCGCTGCTACCGGCCTCTGCTACCGGCCGGGCTCAGCGGCTCAGAACTTCTCCTGCATCTGCGGGTTCAGCGACTTGAGGTTCGTCTTGGCCCGCCCGTCGATCGAGTCGTCGATGTCGAACGTGTCGAAACCGATCCCCAGGTCGTTCGAGTAGGCGTAGCCGTTGTACCAGTAGGTGGACCAGGTGCCACCGCTGGAGACGCCCGCGCCGCGGTCGAACCAGGCGAGCTCGGTCGGGTTGGACGAGTCGGTGAAGTCGTACACCGAGACGCCGCCCTGGTACCAGGACTGGACCATGAGGTCCTTGCCCTTGACGGGGATCAGCGAGCCGTTGTGGGCCACGCAGTTCTCCGTGCTGTCGTTGATGCGCGGGATCTTGTAGTAGCTCTTGAACACGAGCTCCTTGGTGTTCTTCCCCCCGTGCTTCCGGACCTTCTCGATGTCGTAGATGCCGTTGGCGCCGAGCTCCGGGGCGAACTCGCCGGTGCAGGTCGCCAGGCCGCCGCCACCGAGCTCGTCGGTGAAGACGACCTTGGACGCGTCGTTGTTGAACGTGGCCGAGTGCCAGAACGCGAAGTTCTCGGTGTCGCGGACCGTGCTGATCACCTTGGGGTGGGCGCGGTCCTTGATGTCCATCAGGATGCCGTCACCCATGCAGGCACCGGCGGCGAGGTCGTACTTCGCGTAGGTGGTGATGTCGTGGCAGCCGGACGTCGCCGAGGCGCTGCGGGAGGGGTCACCCCCGTAGCCACCGTCCTTCGGGAAGAGGTTCGGCGTGGCGACCAGCTCGGCGGCCGCCGGGTCCTTCACCGGGATCTTCACGATCGAGATGACGTCGTGCGGCGGCTGGCAGTCGGGGAACGACGAGCTCGGGCTGTACGACGAGACGTAGACGTACAGGTCCTTGCCGTTCTTGGTGGGCGCCAACGAGTGGGTGTGGGAGCCGCACGCCGTCTCGACCGACTTGACGTACCGGGGCTCGAGCGGGTCGGAGATGTCCCAGACCTTGATGCCCTCCCAGGCGTCCTTCTGGGTCGCGGGGCGGGTCGTCGAGGCACAGGAGTCGTCGCTGCGCGACGAGTCGGTGGAGAGCACCAGGACGTCGTCGTAGACGGAGATGTCGTTCTGCGAACCGGGGCAGTACACCTGCAGCGCCTGGACCGGCTCCTCGGGGTCGGACAGGTCGTAGACGGTGAAGCCGTCGTAGTTGCCCGCGAAGGCGTACTTGCCCTGGAAGGCGATGTCGGAGCCGGTGCCCTGCAGGGCACCGTTCTTCGGGTTGTTGCTCAGGTGCGTGATGTTCGACGACGCCACCTCGCCCGGCGGGACGTCGGGATCGGCAGCGTCGGAAGCGGAAGCGGGGGCCGCGAGCCCCAGCACTCCGGCCGTCAGGGTCAGCGAGAGAGCGACGCCGGCGGCGCTCCTCAGCCGTGAACTTCTCATCCGTGAACTCAGGGTTGGACGACGCACAGGCGCCACACCTCCTTGTTGGGTCACACTGAGTGTCGTCTGGAAGCATCCTCCTAGCCAGGTGCCCAGGCATCTTTTTACGCGGTGGCAACAAGCTCGGGAGAGGATCTTCAGGTGAGCACAGACTCCGGCAGCCGTCGCACGAACGGTCATCGCACCGTCGTGACCTGGGCATTCGTGCTCGCCGTGGGGCTCACCGCGGGGTGCACCGCCGAGGCGCCCGAGGCCACCTCGACGCCGTCGTCGGCCGTCCTCGCGCCGGGGAAGCCCGGCGAGCCCGCCCGGACGATCGCTCCCGAGGACTACGAGGGCATGGGCGGCGCCGACGTGGTCACCGACGCCGACGCCGACTTCATGACGCGGATGATCGGCCACCACGCCCAGGCCGTGGAGATGGCGCAGCTGGTCCCCGGCCGGTCGACGTCCGAGCAGATCGCCAAGTTCGCCGAGCGCATCCGCCTGACGCAGGAGGGCGAGATCCAGTACATGAGCCGCTGGCTCACCGACCAGGGCCTCCCGGTGCCCGCGGTGGCCTCGCCGTCGCAGGCGGCGTCGTCGGACGGGAGCGGGCCGCGCGCTCCGGAGGCCCACGACCACGACTCCATGCCCGGCATGCTGACCGACGCCGAGATGGCGGCCCTGGCGGACGCCGACGGCACCGAGTTCGACCGGCTGTTCCTCGAGGGCATGATCACGCACCACGGGGGTGCCCTGGAGATGGTCGACGAGGTCAGCTCCGCCGGGCGGGACGAGACGGTCCAGGAGTTCGCCGGGAACGTGGCGGCCGACCAGATCGCGGAGATCGACCGGATGTCCCAGCTGCTCGACGAGCTGTGATCCGGCCTGATGGTTGAGCTTGTCGAAACCCGCTCCGTGGTCTCGACGAGCTCGACCGACGGTGTCACGGGGCGGTGACGAAGACGTCGAAGAGCTCGGGGTGGTGGCCGTGCACCAGCACGGCGAAGACCACCAGGTCGAAGAGCAGGTGCACCGCCACGACGTAGCTGAGGCTCTTGTACCGGCTGAAGATCCAGCCCTGCACCAGCGCGAACGGCACGGTGAGCAGCGGTCCCCACTCGCGGTAGCCGAGCTCCCACAGGAACGACACGAAGACGACGGCCTGCAGCAGGTTGGCCGTCGTCACCCCGAAGTGCCGGCGCAGCAGCGCGAACACGGTGCACACGAAGAACAGCTCGTCCCAGATGCCCACGGCGTTGACGCCGACGAACAGCCGCGCGATGTCGTTCCCGCCCTCCAGCGGCGGCCAGTTGAGGTACGCGCCGGACCCGAGGAAGTACCACGGCAGCACCAGGTAGCCCACGACCACGACGACCGCGAGGTACACCCACTGCCCGGCCGACCAGCGCCGTCCGGTGCCCACCGGGAACTGCACGACCCCTGCGCCGCCGGTCCCCCCTGAGCCTGTCGAAGGGTCGTCCCGGAACAGGTACCGCGACGCTGCCCACGGCACCAGCACCGCCAGGGACAGCACGACGGCGAACCGTGTCATCCCGGCGTCGGACAGGTCCGCCTCGAGCGAGATGGTCGAGATGATGCCCAGCGACACGGCGATCAGCGCCAGGTCGCGGCCCAGCCGGCGGTCGACGGCGAGCCCCAGCGCGACGCCCGCGACCAGCGGGACGTACGCGAGCGGGCGCACGTGCACCGCGAACAACAGCACCGCCGACGCCGACACGAGCGCCGCCGCGAGGAGCCGCATCGCGGTCCGCCACGTCGGGGAGGGCGCCGGCCTGCGGGGGGTGATGTTCATCGTGAGGTGACGATATCGGTTCGCCGCGTGGGAGAATCCGCGAGTGATCGCGGGTCAGGGGGCGCAGCGCCGACGCTCCGGTACCGCGCCGTGATCTCGCCGAGCACCGCCGACCTCCTCGAGGAGGCGGGCCTGGCACGACCCGTCGCCGACGAGTCGTTCGACCGGTTCGCCCGGCTCGTGCAGCGTCACCTCGGGGTGCCGACGGCGCTCGTCACGATCGTCCTGCCCGACTCCCAGGTCTACCCCGGCGCGCGCGGGCTGCCCGAGCCCTACCAGGCGACCCGGCGCACCACCCTGGCCGATCCGCTGTGCGGGGAGACCATCAGCCGGGGACGCCGCCTGGTCGTCTCCGACCTGCGCGCCGACCCTCGCCTCTCGCGCACCGCGACCGTCACGGAGCTGGGGATGGCCGCGTACGCCGGCTACCCGATCTTCGACCGCCACGGCACCGCCGTCGGCACGGTGTGCGCCCTGGACCAGCAGCCGCGGAGCTGGAGCGCGTCCGACCTCGCGACCCTCGCCGACCTCGCCGCGGCGTGCACCGCCGAGCTGCGGCTGCGGCTGGAGCGCCGGCGCGCCCACCGCATCCAGCAGGTCGCCGTGAACGCCACCCGGCGCACCCGGCTGCTCCTCGACCTCACGGAACGGTTCGCGGGCGCGACCACGCTCGAGGAGATCATCGAGGCGGTCCGCGCGTCCGCGTCCGGCATCGGCACCATGTGGGCAGGGATGGCGCTCACCGACGCCTCGGGCACCGCGCTGACCCTGGTCGAGCGGGAGGGCACGTACCCGCACCTCGCCCGGCACTGGCCGCTCGTCCAGCCGGCGGTGGCAGCGGTGACCCGCGCCCGCCGCCCGACGTTCTTCCGCGACGGGGCCGCGGTGCTGCGCAAGCTGCCGGCGTTCGCGCCGTGGGTCGACGAGTCGATGGGCGGGATGGCGTTCCTGCCCCTCGTGTCCCACGACCGGCTGCTCGGCCTCCTCGCCCTGCTGTGGCGCGGGCCGCACGACCACGACGACGAGAGCCGTCGCACCGCCGTCGCGCTCGGGACGGGCGTGACCCAGGCGCTGGCCCGCGTCCGCGTGCTCGACGAGCGGCACCGGGTGGCGGCCACCCTCCAGGCGGCGATGCTCACGGACCTGCCGTCGGTGCCGTACCTCGACCTGGCGACCACGTACGCCACCGCGACCCGGACCGACCAGGTCGGCGGCGACTGGTACGACGCCGTCGTACGCGACGCCCGCTCCAGCGTGCTGATGATCGGCGACGTCACCGGGCACGACATGCAGGCCGCCGCCCGGATGGGACAGCTGCGGTCGATGCTGCGCACCCTCGTGTGGCGCCAGGACGCGCCGCCCGCCCGGCTCCTGCGCGAGCTCGACCAGGCCAACCGGGGCCTGGGGCTCGCGGCGAGCGGCACGGCCCTCGTCGCGCGGCTCGACCGGTCGGACGACGGCGGCTGCCGCCTGCGCTGGGCGAGCGCCGGGCACCCGCGGCCCGTCGTGATCCGCGCCGACGGCCGGGTCGAGGAGCTGCCCGGGCGCCCGGACCTCATCCTCGGCGTCGACCCGACGACGGCGCGTCGGGACCACGCAGCCGCCCTGCGCCCGGGCGACACGCTGCTGCTCTACACCGACGGTCTGGTCGAGTCCCGGACCGTCAGCTACGCCACCCGCCTGACCGAGCTGCGCGAGGCGCTGGCCGACCTCGCGGGCTGCCCGACGGCCGATCTCCCCCGTCTGCTGGTCGACCGCCTCGTGCGCACCGAGCAGCACGACGACGTCGCCGTGCTCGCCGCCCGGGTGCGCTGACGGCCGCCCGGACGACCTCGCCGGATCGGGCGCTACCGCGCCGGCTCGGGCACGACCTCGGCGGATCGGGTCCTCCCTCGGCGGGAGCGCCACAGCGGCCAGGCCACGGCGCCGCCGACGACTCCCGCGACGACGACGAGCAGCGCCCAGGGCACGGCCCAGCCGGCGGCCTCCCCGGTCGCGGTGGTCGCCCCGCCGCCACCGACGCCGACGACGAGGCCGTCGACGCGCACGTCGGCGGCCACCCGGAACGTGGGCCGCACGCCGTCCACCTCGACGGTGCGCCGTACGACGGCGCCCGGCAGCAGCTCCTCCTGGGCCTCGCCGACCGTGCGCGCCTCCGCGCCGGCAGGGCCGGTGAGCCGCACCGCCTCGGTCGGCACGACCCGCGCGTTGCCGGTGTTGGTCAGGGTGTACGTCACGGTCGCGCTCGACGCGCCGACCGGGTTGGCGGTGGGGTGCACCGCCACGTCGACGTCCGACACGGTCAGCCCGGGGGCGAGCGCGCCGCCGACGCGGGCGTGCACGCGCAGCGCGAGGCGGCGGTCCACGCTCAGCGCGCCGTCGCCCGTCTGCTGGCGCAGCGACGTGACGACGCCGCCCGCGTGGTCGCCGGGCGCGGCGTCGTCGGGCACGCGCACCGTGAAGGGGACGTCGACCGACCCGCCCGGGTCGATCGACACGGTGCCGCCACCGCGGCCGGTGTCGAGGCTCAGCCAGGAGCCCAGGTCGGCGGGCGGCTGGTCCGCGGGCAGCAGGTCGAGGTGGCCGCTCGCGGTGGTCAGCGCATCCGTGCCGTAGACGGCGAGCTCGAGGGGCGTCGTCGAGCGGTTGGTGACGACGAGCACGTCCTCGACCCGCTCCCCGGGCTCGACGGCGTACGCGTAGTTGGCGCGCCCGGTCCCCTGCTTCCCATCCTTCGGGGCGAGGGACCAGGTGAGGTCGTCGGCCGCGGCGGGTGCCGCGGAGGCGGGCACGGCCGAGGGCGAGGGCGCGGCGAGGGCTGTCTCCGCCGGGGCGACGGCGAGGGCCGCCGCGCCGGCCGTGAGGACGGCCGCCGCCGCGGCGCGCGCTGCTCGCGGCAGCGCGCTCGGCGGCGACGGGCGGTGGTGCTTGCTGCTCACGTCGGGCTCAGCCCAGCGCCGTGAGGGTCAGCACGCCGGTGTAGTCGCCCGCGGGGGTGTCCAGCGGGATGCTCAGGTCGAGCCCCGCGTCCACGGCCACGGAGCCGGCCGCGTGGCCCGCGGGGGCCCAGGCGAGCGTCGCGCCGCCCTTGAGCCCGGAGCCGACGCCGGCCGCCACCTCGGCACCGGCGACCGCGCCGCCGGTGTTCGCGCTCACCGCGGGGCTCCACCCGAGGGCCGAGCCCGAGAACGACCGGCCGCCCGCGAAGAAGTCCGTGACCGTGCCGGTGACGTTCCACGCCGGGCTGCCCGCGCGGGTGTCCGTGACGGTGACCCGGTGCAGGTCGCCGGCCGCGGTGAACGCGGCGTCGCCCTGCGTGGCGGTGCCGAGGCTGACCGCGCCGCCGCCGGCGACGGTCCAGGTGAACTCGCCCGGCTCCGGATCGACCGGGCCGCCGTCGTCCTCCGGCACGGTGACCTCGACGTCGACGTTCTCGCCGTCGCCGCCGGCCGCGGTGAACCCGACGGGCGCGGCGAGCTCCTGCGCCGCGTTGGCGGCCGCGCCGCCGGCCGCGTAGGTGTAGACGCCGTAGACGCCGCCCGCGGTGTCGTCGGTCCGCACGTCGAGGTCGGCCGTGAACGTGCCGTCCGGGTTCAGCAGCACGAGCTGGCCGGCGACGTTCGGGAACTCGTTCTTCACCTGCGTGTACGACGGCTCGGGCAGGGCCCACTTCTGGCTGACGACCTTGCGCGCCGACGACGCCACGCCGTCCGACGGGCGCCAGTCCTCGGCGAACCTGCCGAACACGACGTAGATGCCGGTCGGCTGGCCGGCCGTGACCGGCTGCCGGGTCGAGACGTTGGCGGCCGGGTCGAAGCCGGAGCCGGTCACCGTCACGGTGCCGGTCTCGGCCGGGTCGAAGCCGTCCTGCTGCGACAGCCCGACGGCGGGCGTCCACGTCTGGGCGGCCTCGGCGACGGCGGCCGTGAGGACCAGGTCGTCCAGCGGGTCGCCGGCCGCGTACAGCGGCAGGGCGGCGGCGCCGTCCGCGGTGGTGGTCAGCCCGGTGAGGGACACCGACAGCGTGTCGCCGTCGAGCGTGGCGTCGACGCCGGACCCGGTGGCGAACTCCACGTCCTCGCCGCCGTAGGTGCCGGCCTTCCAGTCGCCGAAGTCGCCGGTCACCTCAGCGGTGACGTCCGCGACGACGGTCGCGGTCCCGCCCGAGACCTCGACCGCGACGTTCTCCATCACGATCTCGAAGTAGTGCGACGGGAAGTGCAGGGCCGCCCCGCCGGCCGAGGTGACGGTGAAGTCGTCCGTCGAGGTGAACTCGCCCCCCGTCACGGGCAGCACCCACGGCAGCGTCTCGTTCGGCGTCGACGTGTTCGTGGTCGACGCCGGGGTGGCGGACTCGTCGAACGCTCCCGGTGCGATCAGGGTGATGCGCTCCCCGACGGGGACGGCGCCGATGGGCGGGAGCGCCGCCGTCTGGTTGCCGACATAGCGGCGGAAGCTCTCCTTGTAGCCCCAGGAGACGCTCCCGGAGTCGGCGACGACGTCGCGGGGCCCGGCGGCCTGCGCGGTCGCGGCCGCGGCGATCCCGGCGCCGAGCGCGGTGCTCGTCACCAGGGCGAGCACCCCGAGCCCTGGCGCCAGGCGACTGCGCCGGGCCCTGCTGATGGTGGTGGACATGCTGTCTTCCGATCGTTCGGTGGGAGAGGAAGGGGTGGGGGTCTGTGGGGCGGCGCCGGGGCGCGGCCCGTGGCCGGCTAGCCGCGGAACGGCAGCACGAGCCAGCGCTTGCGGAAGCCGACGACGGCTGCCGACGCGGTGAGCGCCAGCCCGGCGCCGAGGAGGGCGACGGTGTCGCCGTCCTCGCCGAGGCGATCCAGGAGGTCGGGGACCAGCGGGTCCGCGCCGCGGCCGAAGGTCTCGGCCGCGACGGCGGTGAAGGCCGCCGCCGCGGCGCCGGGCGTGGCCGCGGTCGGCGCCGGCCCGAGGCCGCGGGCCGCGGCGCCGAGGCCGGTCCCGGCGAGGTCGCCGTCGGTCGTCCCGGCCCCGCCGGTGCCGCCGCCCGTGGTCCCGGGGTTCCCGGGGGTGCCGGGGCCCGTCGTCGGGGTCGCGTCGCCCCCACCGCCGGGCGGCCCGGGGCTGCCCGCGCTGCCGACGCTCCGCGTGGCGTCGTAGCTGACCGAGACGCCGGTCGGCTCCTTCCGCCGGTCGGCGGCGCCGCCGGAGGAGTACCAGTACGACGACTGGCCGGTGCGCTGGTGGAAGTCGACGAAGTCCTGCGGGAACGAGCCCCAGCACGGCGCGGTGCCGGGGTCCCGGTCCTGGGGCTCGCCGCCCGTGGGGACCTCGACCGCGACGCCGCAGTAGTCGGGCATCAGGACCCCGCCGCGAGCGGACGTGCGGCTCCAGCCGGAGAACGTCGCCAGCGTGATCGGGGTGGGGCGCACCCGCTCCCACTTCGACATGTCGTCCCGGCTGGTGGCGTAGCCGCCGCCGGTGGCCGTGAGCGTGCCGTCGCCGTCCGCGTCGAGCCGCAGCACCGGGTCGGCCGCCCACCAGTAGGTGTAGCCGCCGTAGAAGACGACGGTGAAGGTGCCCTTCCAGCGGACGACGAGCGAGCCGTCGGGCCCGCGCTCGCCGCGCCCGCCCGAGATCGCGACCTCCTGCGCGGTGGTCAGGCCGTTGCCGGTGGTCACCTTCGCGCCGTTCGGCGCGTCGCACCGGGTCGCGTAGGTCGCCTGCTCCTGGGTCGCGGAGCCCCCGGTGCCGACGGTGCGCAGGACCCGGACGGCGCCGGCCTTCGCGTGGTACAGGTCGGCGTCGGCCGCGCCCTCCCACGGGCGGCCCTCGCCGGCGTTGCCGCCGTCGCCCGGGGTCCCGGCCATGAGGAAGTTGCACCCGCCGTAGTACGCCGCGGAGATCGCCTCGGTGTTGAGGCCCCAGCGGAGCTCCGCGTTCGTCAGGGCGGCGGGCCCGCCGTCGCCTCCGCCCTCGGCGAGCTCGGGGACCGTGACCGTGACGTCGATCTCGGGGTCGCCGGACGACGGCGGCACGTCGTCCGCCGCGAACGCCGGGGCCGCGGCGGGCAGCGCAAGGAGGGCGGCCACCGCACCGACGACGAGCCTCTGGCGCACGGGGCGGGCGCTCACGCGTCCTCCTGAGTCGTGGTCGGACCGGGTAGCTCGTCGGCCTCGGCGGCTTCGGGCGCGGCGGCTTCG